>CAWAEB010000001.1:0-135867 GCA_963781015.1 uncultured Actinomycetes bacterium
TGTCGCCCGCGATGCGGACGTTGTTCACCGACGCGCCGCCCTCTGCGATGGTGCGTCTCGCGGCCCCCTTGGATGCCGACAGGCCGGAGGCCACCAGCAGGTCGATCGCCGGCACCGCCTGACCCTCATCGACCACGAGCTCATTGAACTCGGTCTCACGCAGCGCGGCCTCCAACGTCTCGTCCGGCACCTCACGCAACTCCCCAGAGCCGAACAGCGCCCGCGAGGCCGCCTCGACTGCGGCGAGCGACTCGGGCCCGTGCACCAGTTCGGTGAGCTCCTGGGCCAGCGCACGCTGGGCGGAGCGGGCGGCCGGGCGCTCAGCCACAGCCTCGTCGAGGGCCTCGATCTCGGCTCGAGAGCGGAACGAGAACATCCGCAGGAAGACCGCCACGTCCCGATCGTCGGTGTTGAGCCAGAACTGGTAGAAGGCGTACGGGCTGGTCAACGCAGGATCGAGCCACACCGCGCCCCCCTCGGTCTTGCCGAACTTGGTCCCGTCCGCCTTGACCATCAGGGGCGTGGTGAGGGCATGCACAGAGGCTCCCTCAACCCGGCGGATCAGGTCCACGCCGGCCACGATGTTGCCGAACTGGTCCGAGCCACCGGTCTGCAGCCTGCAGCCGTAGCGGCGGAACAGCTCGAGGAAGTCCATCGACTGCAAGAGCACGTAGCTGAACTCCGTGAAGGAGATCCCCTGGTCGGCCAGCCGACGCGCCACCGCCTCCCGGTCGAGCATCCGGTTGACGCTGAAGTGCTTGCCGATGTCGCGCAGGAACTCGATGACCGTCATGGGTGCGGTCCACTCATGGTTGTTGACCATGCGCGCGGCCGCCGGGCCCTCGAAGTCGAAGAAGCGCTCCAGTTGGGCGCGGATCCCGTCGGACCAGGCCTCCACGACGTCGGCCTCGTTCAGCGAGCGCTCGGCGGTCGGCTTCGGATCGCCTATCATGCCGGTCGCTCCCCCGACCAGCGCCAGGGGGAGATGCCCGGCCAGCTGGAACCGGCGCACGGTCATGGTCTGCGCCAAGTGACCCACATGGAGGCTGGCGGCGGTGGGGTCGAAGCCGCAGTACAGCGTGATGGGGCCCTGGGCCAGCTCCGCGCGCAGCGCCACGAGGTCGGTGGTCGAGGCGATCAGGCCGCGCCACTCGAGGTCGTCGATCACTGCAGCACCGGCGAACCCCGCTGGGGTCGCTCGCCGGTCAGCGGCTGCCTGGTCCGCGGTGGTCTGCTCGATGCTCATGGCCGGCATTGTCCCGCATCGACCACCCCGGCGGTGCCAGCATGGCCCCCATGACTGACTTCGCCACCGGCGGCCCCGCGCGCCGGGTACCCGCTGCGCGGATGGCCCTGACCTGGCAGCCCGTCGACCCGGCGCAGGCCATCAGCGGCGATCCACAGGTCGGTACTGCCGAGATCGCGGTGACCCCGGGGGTCGACGTGGGCGTCTGGGCGCACACCGCTGGCGTGAGCACAGATGTGGAGACCGATGAGGTCTTCGTCGTTCTGGCCGGCCGGGCCACGATCGAGTGCGCCGACGGCACCGTGCTGGAGGTCGGACCCGGCGATGTGGGTGTCCTTCCGCCGGGGATGGCGACCCCGGTGGACGGTGCACGAGGACCTGCGCAAGGTCTACGTGATCCGCACCGGAGCCTGACAGACCCCAGCCCCCACCCACACGTCTGCGGGCGGGGGTCGGCGAACTGCGGGTCAACTGCGAGTCAGCGGCCGGGCAGCGGCACCGGGTTGTCGGCCGCCCAGGCAGACCAGGCGGCCAGTTGGTCGCGCAGGCCGCCCAGCTGCTCGGCGACCCGGGCCGGGGCCGTGCCGCCGAACCGGGACCGGGCAGCGATGGCCGCCTCCGCGCTCAAGCGCGCACGAACTGCGGGGGTGAGCGCCGGCGAGATCCCGGCCAGCTCGGAGTCGGTGAGGTCCCACAGCTCGACCCCGGCGCGCCTCCGCAGAGCGCACGCATGCCCCGGAGATCTCGTGTGCATCGCGGAACACCACGCCCTGGCCGACCAGCCATTCGGCGATCTCAGTGGCCAGGGAGAACCCCTCGGGGGCGCTGGCTGCCATCCGTTCGGTGTCGAAGCGCAGCGTGGCCACGCTGCCGGCCATCGCGGGCACCACAAGGAGCAGCGTCTCGACGGCGTCGAACGTCGGCTCCTTGTCCTCCTGGAGGTCACGGTTGTAGGCGAACGGCAGGCCCTTGAGCGTGGCCAGCAGCCCGGTGAGGTTGCCGATCAGGCGCCCGGACTTGCCGCGAGCCAGCTCGGCGATGTCGGGGTTCTTCTTCTGCGGCATGATCGAGGACCCGGTCGACCACGCGTCATCGAGGGTGGCCCAGCCGAACTCCCGTGAGGACCACAGGCAGATCTCCTCGCCCAGGCGGGACAGGTGCACGCCGACCATCGCCGCGACGAACAGGAACTCGGCGACGAAGTCGCGGTCGCTGACGGCGTCGATCGAGTTCGGGATCGCCGCGGTGAACCCCAACTCGGTGGCGACCGCCTGCGGATCGAGCTCGAGGGCCGAACCGGCCAGCGCACCGGCCCCCAACGGGGACAGCCCTGCGCGGACGTCCCAGTCGGCCAGCCGGTCCAGGTCCCGGCCGAACGCATGCGCGTGCTTGGCCAACTCGTGCCCGAAGGACACCGGCTGGGCGTGCTGCAGGTGCGTGAACCCGGGTGCGGGTGAATCGATGTGCGCGTGCGCCTGGTCGGCCAGGGCCGCGACCAGGTCGACCAGCGACGCCGCGACGGCTCGGGCCTGGTCACGAAGGTACAGGCGCAGGTCGGTGGCGACCTGGTCGTTGCGGCTGCGCCCGGCGCGCAGCTTGCCGCCGATCGGACCGAGCAGTTCCAGCAGGCCGCGCTCGATCGCGGTATGCACGTCCTCGTCGTCAGGGGTGGCCCGGAACGTGCCGTCCGTCACGCGCTCGCCCAGGGTGTCCAGCGCCGCACAGACGGCCGCGAACTCCCAGTCGTCGAGCAGCCCCGCCCGGTGCAGGACCCCGGCATGGGCCTGGGTCTGCAGCAGGTCATAGGGCGCCAGGCGCCAGTCGAAGTGCACTGACAGGCTCAGCGCGGCCATCTCCGGGGAGGGTCCCCCACTGAAGCGACCGCCCCACAGGCGGGTCGGCGCACCCTGGGCATCAGCGTCGGAACCCGCATCGGAGCCGGCGGTCACCCGACGCTCCGGCGCCGCCCCAGGTCACGCGCGGCGGACATCTTCGAGGGCAGGCCCCAGAGCTCGATGAAGCCCTTGGCCAGCGACTGGTCGAATGTGTCGCCGGTGTCGTAGGTGGCCATCGCGAAGTCGTACAGGCTCTCCTCGGAGCGCCGGCCGGTGACCGTGGCGCGGCCCCCCTGCAGCGTCATCCGCACGTCGCCGGTGACCGAGGAGTTCAGGTCGTCGAGGAAGCCCTGCAGCGCGCGGCGCAGCGGCGAGAACCACAGCCCGTCGTAGACCAGCTCGGTCCAGCGCTGGGAGACGCCCCGGCCGAACCGGGCCAGATCACGTTCCACAGTGACCGCGACGAGCTCCTGGTGTGCGGCGATCAAGGTCATCGCCCCCGGCGCCTCGTAGACCTCGCGGCTCTTGATCCCCACGAGCCGGTCCTCGACCAGGTCCAGTCGTCCCACGCCGTGCGCGCCTGCCCGGGAGTTCAACTCCGAGATGGCCTCGAGCATCGACACCCGACGACCGTCGATGGCCACCGGTACGCCGGCCTCGAAGGTGATCGTGACCTCGTCGGCGGGCTGGGGCACGCTCGGGTCGGAGGTGTAGGTGTAGATGTCCTCGATCGGGGCGTTCCAGATGTCCTCGAGGAAGCCGGTCTCGATCGCGCGGCCCCACACGTTCTGGTCGATCGAGTACGGGGACTTCTTGGTCACGTCGATCGGCAGGTTGTGCGCCTCGGCGTACTCGATGGCCTTGTCGCGGGTCAGGGCCAGGTCACGCACCGGGGCAATGCAGGTCAGGTCGGGCGCGAGGTTGGTGATGCCGACCTCGAAGCGGACCTGGTCGTTGCCCTTGCCGGTCGACCCGTGGCTGACCACGGTGGCGCCGTGGGTGCGGGCGGTCGCGACCAGGTGCTTGACGATCGGCGGTCGGGACAGTGCGGAGACCAGCGGGTAGCGGTCCATGTACAGCGCATCGGCCTGCAGTGCGGGCAGGCAGTAGTCGTCGGCGAACTCCGCTCGGGCGTCGACCACCTCGGCCTCGACGGCACCGCAGTCCAGCGCGCGCTGGCGGATGACCTCGAGGTCCTCACCGTCCTGGCCGACGTCGACCGCACACGCGATCACCTCGGCCCCGGTCTGCTCGGCGATCCACCCGATCGCCACGGAGGTGTCCAGCCCACCCGAGTAGGCCAGTACGACGCGGTCAGTCATCTTGCTCTCCAGTCACGAAGTGCGCTCGTCGGCGCGTTCGAAGCGAGTATACGCATATACGCATGATTTCGTGGACAGGGCTGCAGCGGCACTGCGCACCTGGTGGCTACCTCCCGGTCGAGTCCGCGGCCCGCCCGGAGGAGGATGGAGGTCCGCGGACTGGGCCACTCGGCCCCAGCCGCCCGGGATGACTGGAGGAACCATGTCCGACGACTATCCGTACGCAGGCCGATTCCCCGTGCTGCGCGGACTGCCCGAGCACGGCCGGTCGCGTTCGGAGGTCCTGGCTGAGTTGCGCACCATGGCCGCCGAGGAGCGCCTTCTGGGAGACCGGGAAGATCTCCGGGACGATGTACGCCAGCGACCACGAGCACTATGCCTTCCTCACCCAGGCGTTCAGCCACTTCGCCCATGCGAGCGCCCTGCAGCGCGACATGTGCCCCTCGGCGACGAGATTCGAGGGCGAGGTGATCGCCATGGCACTGGACCTCATGCACGCCTCGGCAGTCGACGACGGCGAACCGGTCGGCATGGTCACGGCCAGGGGGGAACCGGCAGCATCCTGCATGCACTGCTCGCCTACCGCGAGGACGCCGCCAAGCACCGAGGGGGATCACGACCCCCAACATCGTCAAGCCGGAGACCGCGCATCCGGCGTTCGACAAGGGCAGCCACCTGTTCGGAATCGAGTGCCGGACCGTGCCCGTGGACCCCACCACCACCCTGGTCAACACGGCCACCATGGCCGCAGCCATCGATGCCAACACCATCGCGATCATCGGCTCGGCGAGCAACTATCCCTACGGAACGATCGACCCCATCGCCGAACTCAGCACGCTGGCCCAGGAGCATGGCGTGGGCCTGCACGTGGATGGATGCCTGGGCGGGTTCATCCTGCCCTTCGGAGAGGAGCTCGGATACGACATCCCCGTGTTCGACTTCCGGATCCCGGGCGTCACCTCGATCTCGGCGGACACGCACAAGTACGGGTTCGCACTGAAGGGGTCCTCGACGGTCCTCTTCCGCGACCGGTCGCTGCGCAACTTCCAGTACTTCCACCGGGCCGGCTGGTCGGGGGGCAAATACATGTCGCCGGGGATCGAGGGCTTCCGCTCGGTGGGGATCCTCGCCGCGACCTGGGCAGCCATGGTGCAGCTTGGCCGGGAGGGCTACCGGGAGATCGCCGGCGACATCTTCAGGACCGCGGCCGAGATGATGGACGTGGTCAACTTCGCACCCTGAGCTGCGGCTGATGGGAAACCCGACCTTCTGCTTCTCGTTCACCTCTGACGAGTTCGACATCTACCACGTGGCCGACTTCATGGGTCCTCGCGGCTGGCGCTTCAACGGCCAGCAGTACCCGAACGCCATCGCATGCGCAGTGGCCCGGACGGCGGCCCCAGCCCGGCGTCGTGGCGACGTTCGCCACCGACCTTGCCGAGGCCGTCGAGTACGCGCGCGCAACAGGCGACCGGCCGACCGCCGGCGTCCGGGGCGATCTACGGAGGACCCCGGCGGCCTCACCGACGAGCTCGAGGGATTCATCGTGATGGTGATGGAGGGCATGCTCGACCAGCAGCAGTCGGTGCCCTCGCTGGAGGATGTCCAGCCGTGAGCGAATCCGGCGCCGAGCGACGACTTGGTGCTGGCCATCGACCTCGGCTCGAGCGGCCTGAAGGTCGGCTTCGTGACGTTGCACGGCAGCCCCATCTGGTGGACCCACGAGCCACTCGAGACGACCTTCGACAACGGGGCCGTCACCCAGGACGCACACGCCTGGTGGTACCTGATCACGAGCAATGCCCGTCGGGGTCTGGTCGAGGCCGGCCTCGACGGGCACGCGTGGTCGGCGTCGCGATCACCAGCCAGTGGGGCTCGATCGTGCCGTCGATGCCGAGGGCCTGCCCGTGGGAGAGGTGGTGATGTGGAACGACGCACGGGGCGTCGAGCATTCCGCAGCAGCCGTTCGGCGGACCCATCGCCGGGTACGCGCCGCGCGCCCTGGCTACCTGCCTGCGACACTCCGGCGGGATCCCCAACCCCACTGGTCAGGATCGACTGGCCGATCGACCTGCACCTGCTCCGCGACGAACCAGAGGTCGCCGCTGCCCGCGACGCTGGTTCCTGGAACCCGTCGACTACCTGACGATGCGGGTCACCGGCATCGCCGCCGCCACCGCCATGTCGATGAACGGCGCCTGGGTGACCGACAATGGGATCTCGCACGGGTTGCCTACGACCCCACCCTCGTACGCATGGCCGGTGTCGATGCGCACAAGCTGGCACCCCTGATCGCGAGCGGATCGATCATTGGCACCGTTCGGCTCCGAGGTTGCCGACGAGCTGGGCATCGCGGCGTCGGCGCAGGTGGTTGGACCGGCGCGACGGACACGCACATGTCCGTCGTCGGCTCGGGCTCGTGCTGCCCTACGAGGCCCATCTGTCCATTGGGACGACCGGATGGATCAGCGACCCACTGCCCCACAAGAAGACCGACCCGTTCTCCAGTTGGCCTCAGTGCGGGGATCGGCGACGGCCGAGTACATCCTGATCAACAACCTGGACTGCGCGGCTCGCTGCCTCGAATGGTTCCGCAACACCTGGGGCGGTGTGGGGCACGGCGTCCCGAGCTACGAGGATCTGCTCGACCGGGCGGCCTGCGCAGCGCCAGGATCGGGCGGTGTGCTGTTCACGCCGTGGCTGACCGGCGAACGCAGCACGTTGGACGATCGCGATGCCCGGGGCGGATTCCACAACGTCGGGCTCGAGACGAGCACCCCCGAGCTGACCAGAGCAGTGCTCGAGGGCGTTGCCTTCAACGCCCGGATGCTGCTCGGCGCCTCAGAGCGCTTCGCGAAACGCCGGCTGGACGTCCTGCGCATCATCGGCGGCGGGGCGCGTTCTGACCTGTGGTGCCAGATCATGGCCGATGTCCTGGATCGCCGGATCGAGCGGGTCGAGGCCCCGATGGTCACCGGACTCCGCGGCGCCGGGCTGTTCCTGGCACTGGCACTCGGTTCGGTGCGCCGCGACGAGGTCCGCGACCTGGTGCCCGTCGATCGCGTGTTCCGGCCCGACCCGGCCACCCGGAGCACCTACGACGCGATGTACCTGGAGTTCCCGAAGCTGCACTCGCGCAACAAGGCGATGTTCGCCCGCCTGAACGGCTGAGCGCGCCGCCCACACCGGCGTCGGACCATCGTCGACCCCGGGCGAGCAGTAGTCTCCGACCCTCACGTGGCCGCGGGCCTGGCGCAGTGCCATCCGGAGGACGCTCATGACCAAGCCCACGATCCTCACCGTCGATGACGATCCGATGGTGTCCCAGGCGATCACCAGGGACCTGCGCACCCGCTATGGGTCCGACTACCGGATCGTGCGGGCGAACTCAGGCGCCGAGGCCCTGAGCGTGCTGGCCGAACTCGCGCTCCGCGGCCGGCCGATCGCCTTGATCGTCTCCGACCAACGGATGCCGCGCATGACCGGAATCGAGCTGCTGGGAGCTCCGGGTCGCACGCACCCGGGGCGAAGCTGGTGCTGCTCACCGCATACGCGGACACCGACGTGGCGATCCGGGCGATCAACGACATCGGGCTGGACCACTACCTGATGAAGCCGTGGAACCCGCCGGACGAGCGTCTGTATCCGGTGCTCGACGACCTGCTGGACGCCTGGCAGCGCACCAACCGCGGACGCCCCGCGGATGTGCGGGTGGTCGGCGACCGGTGGTCCGAGCGCAGCCATGAGATCAAGACGTTCCTGGCCCGCAACCATGTCCCGTACTCGTGGTTCGACGTCGAGCGCGACGAGGAGGGCCGGCGCCTGGTCGAGCTGGCGGCGGCGCAGCCCACAGACATCCCGCTGGTGCTGCTCGCCGACAAGCCGACCCTGCGAACTCCCTCGACCCTCGACCTGGCCGCAGCGCTCGGCCTGCGCACCACCGCCGAGCAGCCCCTCTACGACCTGTGCATCGTCGGAGGCGGGCCCGCCGGCCTCGCGGCCGCCGTGTACGCCGCCTCCGAGGGCCTGACCACGGTGATCGTCGAGCGGGAGGCGCCCGGCGGGCAGGCCGGCCAGAGTGCAGCGATCGAGAACTACCTGGGCTTCCCCAAGGGGCTCTCGGGCGCAGACCTGACCCAGCGGGCAGTCGCCCAGGCGAGTCGGTTCGGCGCTGAGATGGTCCTGGCCCACGACGTGGTGGGACTCACCCAGAGCGGTCCGGTGCGCGCGGTGCAGTTGGATGACGGCACCCAGGTGGAGGCCCGGGCGGTCGTGGTCGCCACCGGCGTGTCCTATCGGCGTCTGGACGCCGACGAGGCTGACGAGTTCACGGGCCGGGGCGTCTACTACGGCGCCACGGCCAGCGAGGCCGTTGCCACGACCGGCGACGAGGTCTTTGTGGTCGGGGCGGCGAACTCCGCCGGTCAGGCGACCCTCAATCTGGCGAAACATGCGGCCCGGGTCGTGATGCTCGTGCGGGGCCCCAGCCTCGAGGAGGGGATGTCGAAGTACCTGGTCGACCGGATCCTGGCGGCGCCGAACATCGAGGTCCGGCTGCGCAGCGAGGTCCTCGCCGCCCGTGGCGAGCGACATCTGGAGCAGATCACGATCGCCGACCGGGACAGTGGCGAGCGCTCGGAGGCGGCCACGAGTTGGCTGTTCGTGTTCATCGGGGCGGCACCGCACACGGACTGGCTCGGCGAGCAGGCCGTGCGCAGCCCGCACGGCTTCCTGGTCACCGGCCACGACCTGCTCTCCGACGATGTGCCCACCATCTGGCCGCTGGAACGCGCCCCGTTCGCCCTCGAGACCTCGGTACCCGGTGTCTTCGCTGCCGGAGACGTCCGGTTCGGATCGATGAAGCGGGTCGCGTCAGCGGTCGGCGAGGGAGCGATGTCGGTGAGCAATGTCCACGGATACCTGGCGACCACATGATCACGGTCACCGAACTGGCAGGGATCGGGCTGTTCGAGAAGCTCGATGAGCAGCAACTGGCACAGCTCATCGACGCCGGCGAGGAGATCACCTTCACGCCGGGCATGGAGCTGTTCCACGAGGGCGATCACTCGGACTTCTGGTTCGTTCTCATCGAGGGCCGCATCGACCTGATCCGAAGGGAAGGCACCAACGAGACCGTGCTGGGGGTGCTCGACGCCCCAGGCCGCTGGGCGGGCGGCTTCCGGGCCTGGGATGCCTCCGGGCAGTACCTGGCGACCGGCCGAGCCTCGGAGCCGGGGCGGGTCCTGCGCGTTCCGGCTGCCGCACTGCGGGCCATCGCGATCGAATGGTTGCCGCTGGCGGTCCACCTCATCGACGGGGTCTTCAACACCGCGCGAACGGTCGAGCAGAGCGCACGGCAGCGCAGCGCCCTGGTGACCCTGGGCACCCTGGCGGCCGGGCTGGCCCACGAGTTGAACAATCCGGCATCGGCGGCGATGCGGGCCGTCGAGTCGCTGCGTGAGGCGAACGACCGCCTGTTGGAATCACTGGGGCGAATGGCCGAGAACGGCCTGGGTGCCAGCCAGTTCGCGGCCCTCGACGTGTTGCGGCGCAAGATCGTGGCGCCGACGGGACCAATCGATCCGATCGCGTTCTCCGATGCCAGGATGAGATCGCCGGGTGGCTGGAGGCCCACGAGGTGCAGGATCCGTGGGCCCTGGCCCCCACGCTGGCCGCGGCGGGCATGAGCGCGGACTGGTGCGAGCAGGCCGCCGCCCTGCTCGATGATCGCGCTCTCACGCCCGCCCTGAGCTGGGTGGCCGAGACGCTGACGGTCGAGCTCGCTGCTCGCCCAGGTCGGTGAGTCCACCGACGGATCTCCGAGCTCGTCGCGGCGGTGAAGTCCTACTCCCAGGTGGACCGGGCCGCGATGCACGAGGTGGACGTCAATGAGGGGCTGGACAGCACCCTGGTGATGCTCGGGCACAAGCTTCGCGACGGGGTGAGCGTCGTCCGCGACTACGACCCGGAACTCCCCGGATCGAGGCCTACGCCGGCGAGCTCAATCAGGTGTGGACCAACCTGATCGGACAACGCCGTGGACGCCATGGCGGGCCGGGGCACCCTTCGCATCGTCACGCGGTCAGGGCCGGGCCACGTGGTCGTGGAGGTACGCGATACGGGCGCGGGGATGTCGCCGGAGGTCGCGGAACGGGCGTTCGAGGCCTTCTACACGACCAAGGACGTCGGGCGGGGCACCGGGCTGGGCCTCGACATCGCCCGCCGGATCGTCGTGCAACGCCACCGTGGCTCGATCGACATCGACTCCCGGCCGGGCGACACGACGATCCGGGTGACGCTGCCGAACCAGCCGGCCAGGTAGCCGGCCGGGGCGCTGCGGCCGCACGAGCCGGGCGACGCTGCTGTTCGGCGGCCCAGCGCTTCGGGCCCGATTGCTGCGACTCAGCGACGACGCTCGATCAGGCCCAGGATCGCGTCGGCCACCGGGCCGCCCCCGTCGGGGGCACGGGTGACCAGCAGGACCGTGTCGTCGCCGGCGACCGTGCCGATGACATCGGGCCAGTCCGATCGGTCGATCGCTGAGGCGAGGTACTGGGCCCCACCGGGAGGCGTGCGCAGGACGACGATGTTCGCCGAGCTGTCGACTCCGACCAGGACGTCCTGGGCGACCTTCGCCAGCCGCGCCACCGAGTCCGGTTCCGGGACCTGTGGCCGGGTGTCGCCACCCTCACCGGGGACGGCGTAGACCAGCTCGCCCCCGGCGGTGGGCATCTTGACCGCGCCGAGCTCGTCGAGGTCGCGCGACAGGGTGGCCTGGGTGACGACGAACCCGTCGGCGCCGAGCAGGCGGGCCAGGGATGCCTGGGAGGCCACCGGGACGCGGTCGAGGAGCTCAACGATGCGTCGGTGCCGGGCGGCCCTGGTGTTCGGGACACTCATGGGCAGGCCCGCCGCGTCGGGCTGCTCATCGGGGACCCCGCGGCGGATGTTCGTCCGTGCGATCCGTTGCGGGCTCGGCCTCTGAGCGCACCGAGGTGATCGCCGCGCCCAGGACCTCGATGCCGTGGGCGGCCTCCTCGGCAGACAGGATCAGCGGCGGGGCCAGCCGGATCACGTCCGGGGCCGCGGCGTTGACCAGCACGCCAGCCTCGCGGCCGGCCGCCTCCACCGCGCGGGCGATCGGCTCGGCCAGCACGATCCCGAGCAGCAGCCCGGTCCCGCGGACCTCGCGCACGCCGGGCACCTCCGCCAGGGCTGCGCGGAACTGCGCACCACGCTCGACGGCATTGGCCAACAGGCCGTCGGCCTCGATCACGTCGAGCACGGCCAGCGCCGCGGCGGCAGCAGACCGGGTTGCCGCCGAACGTGGAGCCGTGCATGCCCGGGCTGAATGCCGGTACGCCCGGGCGGTCGACGACGGACATCGCCCCGATCGGCAGGCCACCGCCCAGGCCCTTGGCCAGGGTGACGACGTCCGGGCGGACGCCCCGATTGCCCGGGGCCTGGTGGGCGAACCAGTGCCCGGTGCGCCCGATGCCGGTCTGCACCTCGTCGAGGATGAGCAGGGCACCGGCGCCGTCGGCGATCCGGCGGGCGGCTGCGCAGGTACCCCTGCGGCAGGCACGACCACGCCCGGCCTCGCCCAGGATCGGCTCGAGGACGATCGCGGCGGTCGTGTCGTCGACGGCTGCAGCCAGCGCCACGGGGTCGCCGAACGGCACGAAGTCGATGTCGCCGGGCAGCGGCCGGAACGGGTCGGCCTTGGCCGGCTGGCCGGTCAGCGCCAGCGCACCCATCGTCCGGCCGTGGAACCCGTTCGGCAGCAGCGACCATCCGGGTCCGGCCGGTGAGCCGGGCAAGCTTGAAGGCGGCCTCGTTGGCCTCGGCGCCGGAGTTGCACAGGAAGACGCGGGCGCCACCGGGGCGGTCCACCAGCGCGGCCAGCCGCTCGGCCAGCCGCAGCGGCGGGCTCGGTGATCGCCAGGTTCGAGGTGTGCCCGAGCCGGGCAATCTGCTCGCTGACGGCCTCGACGATTGCGGGGTGGGCGTGGCCCAGCGCGTTGACGGCGATGCCGCCGAGCAGGTCCATGTAGCGCCGCTCCTGGTCGTCGGTGACCCAGATACCCGAACCCCGCACCAGGGCTATCGGCGGGGTGCCGTAGTTGTCCTTCATGACGGCTGCCCAGCGCTGGGCAGCCGTCATCGGCTCGGCGGTCACACGACCTCCTCGTCGGGCAGCACCATGGTGCCGATCCCCTCGCTGGTGAAGATCTCCAGCAGCACGCTGTGCGGCACGCGGCCGTCGATCACGTGCGCCCGGGCGACCCCGCCGGACACGGCCCGAAGGCAGGCCTCCATCTTCGGGGCCATGCCCGAGTCGAGGGTGGGCAGCAGCTCGGCCAGCTCGGCGGCGCGCAGCTCGGTGATCAGGCTGGCACGGTCGGGCCAGTCGGCGAACAGGCCCTCCACATCCGTGAGCACCATGAGCTTCTGCGCGTCGAGGGCCACCGCCAGCGCGGATGCGGCGGTATCGGCGTTCACGTTGAGCACCTGCCCGTCAACGGCCACCCCGATCGTGGAGATCACCGGGATGAAGCCGTCATCGAGCAGGCTCACCACGAAGTCGGGACGCACTGCGCTGACATCGCCGACCAGGCCGAGGTCGAGGTCCTGGCCGTCGACCACGATCCGGCGAGGGGTGGCCGCGAACAGGTGTGCGTCCTCACCGGAGATGCCGACCGCCAGCGGGCCGTGCGCGTTGATCAGGCCGACCAGGTCGCGCTGCACCTGCCCGGTGAGGACCATCCGGACCACGTCCATGACCTCCGGGGTGGTGACCCGCAGGCCGGCGCGGAACTCGCTGGCCACACCGAGACGCTCCAGCATCGCGTTGATCTGCGGGCCGCCGCCGTGGACGACGACCGGGCGAAGACCCGCGAACCGCAGGAACACGACGTCCTCGGCGAAGGCGCGCTGCAACGCCGGGGAGGTCATCGCGTTCCCGCCGTACTTGATCACGACGGTGGCACCCCGGAACTGCTCCAACCAGGGCAGTGCCTCGGCAAGCACCTCCGCCTTGGCCAGCGCATCGGCGGTGGGGACCGCACGGGACTTGCTCATCTGGGCTCCTTGGGTGCCCACCCGGCGGGCCGGGGGTACCGGTCAGGTCGAGTAGGCGGAGTTCTCGTGGACATACATCGCGGTGAGGTCGTTGGTCCACAGCGTCGCCTCGGCAGAGCCTGCGCGCAGGTCGATGGTGATGGTGACCTCGCGGGCGGACATGTCCACGGCCGCCCGGTCGCCGAACGCTGCACCGTCACGGCAGATCAGCACACCATTGATCGCCACGTCGATCGCATCGGGCTCGAAGACGACCTCGGTGGTGCCGACGGCGGAGATGATCCGGCCCCAGTTGGGGTCCTGCCCGTGGATGGCGCACTTGAGCAGGTTGCTGCGCGACACTGCCCGCGCTGCATCGACGGCGTCGTCCTCGGTGGCCGCGTTGACCACGTCGATCCGGATGTCCTTGGTGGATCCCTCGGCGTCACCGATCAGCTGGCGAGCCAGGGACTCGCACGCTGTCCGGACCACCCTGCCCAGGACGTCCGGGTCGGGGGTGATCCCCGATGCTCCGGAGGCCAGGAGCAGCACGGTGTCGTTGGTGGACATGCACCCGTCGGAGTCGATCCGGTCGAACGTGAGCCGGGTTGCCTCGCGCAGGGCCGCGTCCAGGGTGTCGGCGTCGGCGACGGCGTCGGTGGTGAGCACCACGAGCATGGTGGCCAGACCGGGGGCGAGCATGCCCGCGCCCTTGGCCATCCCGCCCACGCTCCACCCCTGGGACTGCTCAGCCCAGACCTGCTTGGGCACCGAGTCGGTGGTCATGATCGCCTGCGCTGCGGCAGCCCCACCGTCGGCGGCCAATGCGGCTGCTGCCGCCTCGACCCCGGCGAGCAGCCGGTCCATCGGCAGCGGCTCGCCGATCAGACCGGTGGAGCACACGGCCACCTCGATCGGGGCCATGCCCACCAGTTCGGCGACACGCTCGGCGGTGTGATGGGTATCGGCGAAGCCGGCCGGTCCGGTGCAGGCGTTGGCACCCCCGGAGTTCAGGATCACCGCACGGAACCTGCCCTCGTGGGCGCACTGCTGCGTCCACAGCACGGGTGCGGCCTTGATCCGGTTGGTCGTGAAAACCGCCGCGGCGTCGTAGCGCGGGCCGTCATTGATCAGCAGGGCCACGTCCGGTGCGCCCGATCCCTTGAGCCCGGCGGCGACGCCCGCGGCACGGAAGCCGGCCGGCCCGGTGACTCCCGCGGCGATCACGCGCCCATCGGGCAGGGCCACCTCGCCGGACGTCGGTCCCCCGATGGCGAACGTGGAGAACTCCTCGAACCCCTGGGCGGGCTGCTCGGTCATGGTGCGACTCCGTTCACGGGCAGACCGAGCGGCTCGGGCAGGCCGAGGATCCGGTTGGCGTTCTGCAGGGCCTGGCCGGCTGCACCCTTGACCAGGTTGTCCAAGGCGACCAGCACTGTGGTGCGGCCCGAGTGAGCGTCGGCGGCGACCTGGAGATGGACGCTGTTCGAGCCGAACGTCGCAGCCGTCGCAGGGAGCCGACCAGCCGGCAGGACGTGCACGAACGGCTCGTCGTCGTAGGCCGCGTGAAGTGCGTCGCGCAGGGTGTCCTCGCCGATGCCTGGCGCTGTCCGGGCGGTGCAGGTGGCCAGGATCCCGCGGGGCATCGGGGCCAGGGTCGGGGTGAACAGCATGGTGACCCGTTCCCCTGCTGCCCCGCTGAGCGCCTGCTCCATCTCGGGGGTGTGCTGGTGGACGCCACCGACCTTGTAGGGCGCCATCGAGCCCGCCACCTCGCTGGCCAGCAGCGCCGCCGATGGCGTGCGGCCCGCGCCGGAGGTTCCCGACGCAGCCACGACGACGACATCAGCCGGCTCAACGAGTCCGGCGGCCAACAGAGGGGCCAGACCCAGCACCACGGAGGTCGCGTAGCAGCCCGGGTTCGCCACCCGGGACGCGTCGGCGAGGTGCTCGCGCTGACCGGGCAGTTCGGGCAAGCCATAGGGCCACGTGCCCGCATGCGGGGTACTGCGGTAGTAGCGGTCCCACGCACCACCGTCGGACAGCCGGAAATCGGCACCGAGGTCCACGATCGGCAGGTGCGCGGGGAGGGCTGCGACCAGCGCCGCGGACTCACCGTGCGGCAGCGCCATCAGGACCAGGTCCGCCTGGGCGAGCGTGTCGGCGTCGGTGGGCACGAACCGTGCATCGCCCACGCTGACGATCTGCGGGTGGATCTCAGTCACCAGATGCCCGGCGCGGTTGCCGGCAGCCAGTGGTCCCAGGTCCAGCTCCGGGTGGGCCGCGGCCAGGCGCAGCAACTCACCCCCGGCGTACCCGGAGGCGCCGGCGATCGACACGGTGAAGGCCATCCGGCGAGTATACGCGTATACGGATACTCGTCACGCTTCGTGCTCCGATTCCCGGCTGACGCTCCGCGAGAAGTGGGAGCAGGTACAAGGAATCGGAGCACGAAGAGTGGCTGGCCGTGGACGGGGGACAGGCTCCCGGACTACTCGAAGGCCATCGGGACCGGCTCGGCCTGCTCAGGGGCCGGCCCATCGTTGCGGGTGCGCAGCTTCACCTCGGGGATCAGGAACGCCACGAGGAAGGCCACGGCCACGAACGGGATCGCCGTGAGGAACACGTCGTGCAGGGCGAGCACGAACGAGTTCAGCACGGGTTCCTTGATCGTGGGGGGCAGCGCCTCGATGGCGGTGATGTCCGACAGCGAGCCGCCGACCTCCGCGCCCGCCCCGGGCGTACCCGCCAGGGCTGTCTGGAGGTGATGGGCCAGTTGGGTGTTCAGCACCGCACCGAAGATGGCCGTGCCGAAGGCACCACCCATCGAGCGGAAGAACGTGACCGACGAGGTCGCAACGCCCAGGTCGCGCAATGCCACATCGTTCTGAACCGCGGTGACGACGGTCTGCATCGTGAAGCCCAGACCGGCACCGAGCAGGAACACCCCAGCACCGAACTTGGCGTAGGAGGTGTCCACGGTCAGCAGTGTCATCAGGCCAAGGGCAAGCAGCGTGATCCCCGCACCGATGATCGGGAAGATCCGGTACCGCCCGTACTTCGTGACCAGGAGACCCGACCCGACGGAGGTGAGGAGCAGGCCCAGCACCATCGGGATCAACGCCAGCCCGGACTCGGTCGGGGTGTAGCCCTTGACCACCTGCAGGTAGAACGGCAGGTAGATGATCCCGCCGAACATCGCCATGCCCATGATCGCGACGAAGATGACCGACCACTTGAACACCCGGCCCCGGAAGAGGTGCATCGGGATGATCGGCTCCTCGGCGCGCAGTTCGACGAACACGAAGGCGACAGCCAGCAGCAGGCCTGCGACGAGCAGGGCGATGCTCAGCGGGGCGCCCCACCCATATAGGGGACCGGCCCAGGAGGTGTAGAGCAGGAGCGAGGTCACAGCGGCGACGATGGTCGCGGCACCGAGGTAGTCGATCTTGTGGTCACGGCGCACCAGCGGCATGTGCAGGGCACGCGAGGTGATGATCAGCGCTGCCAGGCCGATCGGGATGTTCAGCCAGAAGATCCAGCGCCAGCCTGGCCCGTCGGTGAAGAACCCGCCGAGCAGCGGACCGGCGACACTCGAGACGCCGAACACGGCGCCGAACATGCCCTGGTACTTCCCGCGCTCACGTGGGGGGATGATGTCGCCGATGATGGCCAGGGAGAGCGCCATCAGGCCACCGCCGCCCAGACCCTGGACCGCGCGGCCACCGATCAGCATGGTCATCGTGCCGGCCGAGCCGGCGATCAGCGAGCCGACCAGGAAGACCACGATGGCGGTCTGGAACATCGGCCGTCGGCCGTACAGGTCCGAGATCTTGCCCCACAACGGCGTGGATGCGGTGGAGGTCAGCAGGTAGGCGGTGACCACCCAGGACAGGTGCTCCAGGCCGCCGAGCTCGGAGACGATCGTGGGCAGCGCGGTGCCGACGATGCTCTGGTCGAGCGCGGCCAGGAACATCCCGGCCATCAGGCCGATCATCACCTGGATGATCTCTCGGTGGCTCAGGTACGAGTGGCTACCGCCGGGGGCTGTGGGTCCGCTGCCCGTGGGGGGAACGGGCTGCGCAGGAACCGCAGCGGCCGGGGCGGCAGGGACGGACGCGCGCAAGCCGCTCGGCACATCCAACGCGCCCACGTCGTTCGGCTCGGGGTTCATGAGGTCTCCTTGAGGTGGTTCAGGTTCTCGGCGAGCGTGGCCAGCAGGCGGATCAGCTCGACACGCTCTGTCTCGGTGAACGAGGCGGTGGCGGCGCGCAGGGTCTCTTGGTACGACTGCAGCCGGGCGGTCAGGTGAGCCATCCCGCTGGGAGCGATGCTCAGCACCGACGCGCGGCCGTCCTGGGGATCCCGGCCAGCAACGACGTGGCCGTCGTCGGTCAGTGCCCGGACATGTCGGCTCACCGTCGAGGCATCCAGACCGACCGCCTCAGCCAGGAGTCCCTGGCGGGTGGGCCCGGATGTCGCCAGGTGGTGCAGGATCGGGAACGATCCGGGATCGACGCCGACCGAGGACCCCTGCAAGCCACGCTTCACCGCGACGAAAGCGACGAGGAGCGCGTCCTCCGCGCATTCGGGGGTCCAGATCGTGTCGGTCATCGGGAAAGGGAACCATAGTTGCTTGCATCACGCAACTATCTGGTCCAAGGCCCGACACCGTTGCCGGCGCTGTCCGCCCCCGCCCCGCCCCCGCCCCGCCCGCCGGGCCCCCCGCAGACGCTTCCCTTCTGCTCATTCGCTTCCCGAATTCGGGAAGCGAATCGACAAAGGGGAAGCGTCTGCGGGGGTTGGTCAGGAGGTGGCGCGCGCGAGCATTGCCTCACGGTCATCGCGGGCGTGGATGAACCGGCCGGACAGGGCGTCGAACCGTCCGCTGGCCAGATCACGGACGAGGCTGGCAGCTGCCGAGGCTGGCAGGTACGCCGAAGCGGGCTGGTCCGCCAGGTCGGGCTTGTGCATGAGCAGGGCGTCGGGCCACTTCGTCATGTCCGTGCGCACCATCCCGGGGCTGATCGCGAAGACGCTCACGCCGGTTCCGGCGAGTTCCACGCCCAGCGAGGTGGCCAGGTGCATGACCGCGGCCTTGCTGGCTCCGTAGGCCGAGGACCAGGGCGCCGGAGACCGGCCCATCCCCGAGGACACCAGCACCAGCCGCCCGCTGCCCCGGGCAACCATCGCCGGCACAGTGTCGCGCAGCGTGGTGTACACGCCGCGCACGTTGACCTCGATGTCGTGCCACCAGTGCTCAGGGTCCGTGCTCCAGGTGGGCCCGACGGCTGTGAGCACGCCGGCGTTGGCCACGACGAGGTCCGGCACCGCCCAGATCGCCCCGAGCGCGGCGCATGCCTGCGCCATCGCCGGCCCATCGGTCACGTCGGCGACCAGGGGCAGGACCCGGCCGGGCTCCGCACCGGCGGCCAACTGGGTCAGGGCGTCGGCGTCACGCGCCAGGGCTGCGACCCGCCAACCGTGACTGAGCAGGTCCTCGGCCAGGAACCGGCCGATCCCCCGGCTCGCGCCGGTCACCAGTGCGGTCGCCGGAACGGATCCAGTCATGTTCCACGCTCCATCTCTCAGATGTCCTGATGATCCCGGGAAGCACCTCCGCGGAGGCTACTCGTCGCGATTGTCTGGCCGGAGGCCCCGTCGTCACTCCTCCTCGATCCGCCTGTGCTGCTCGCGCTCGCGCTCCTGCCGCCGCTTCTCGATCTCCGAACGTTCCTCCCCGTCGAGTTCCAGCCGTCGCTTCTCTGTCTCGTCCGTGCGCATCACCAGCAGCCGCCCGACGTTGAGCCCCATGGCCAGCGTGACGAAGATCGGCCAGGGGAAGCCGCTGCCAGTCACCGCCCAGATCACCCAGACGATGGTCGACACGGACAGGAAGCTCCAGCTCGCCTCGCGCAGGTCGGAGCGGTACTTCGCCACGGCGCGCGCCTGGAGCGCTCCCCGGTCGTCGCCTGACCCGACCCGCGCCGGAGCCCCCGCCACGGGCACGAGGTCGGCCAGCAGTGCGCAAAACTCCGCCAATGTGCGCACGCCCAGCACCGACTCGCTGCGCTGGTCGAACTCCTCGCGGGTGAGCCTGCCCTCGGCGTACGCGCGACCCAGCGCCTGATGTGCCACATCCCGGTCGGCGTCGGAGGCACGCAGCGCACCGTTCGGGGCACTGCGCGGGTCGAACTCGAACTCGTCCCAGACGGAGTTGCCGGCCACGTGCGGGAGTCTAGGTGCGACGCCCGCACACGCGCTCGGATCAGCTGCGAAGCGTCGCACCGCAGTCCCGCTGCGCGGCGGCCAGCGCGTCGGCACGCACCTGGGCCACCTCGGCAGCCGACAGGGTCCGGTCGGGCGCCCGCATCCGTAGCGCGAACGCCAGCGAGATCCGCCCTGCCCCCACCTGCTCGCCGACGTAGGTGTCGAACAGGCGCACGCTCTCCAGCAGCGGCCCTCCGCCGACGGCCAACGCCCGGCGCACCGCCTCAGCCGGGACATCATCGGCCACGACCACCGCGAGGTCCTCCTTGGCCACCGGCATCGTCGAGAACCCGGGGGCGATGATCGCCTCCGGGACAGCCGCGAGCAGCGCATCGAGATCGATCTCGAAGGCGACCGTGCGGGCCGGCAGCCCGACATCGCCGAGGACCCGGGGGTGCAGTTCACCGGCATGCCCGATCACCTGGCCATCGACCGAGATGGCTGCACAGCGGCCGGGGTGCCAGGGGGCAGCGCTCGCCACGCTGACGCCGAGGTCCACCCCCAGCTCGCCGGCGAGGTCCGCCACGATCCCGAGGGCATCCGACCAGTCCGCGGACCGGCCTCGCCCCCACCAGCCGGACCGGTCCCGCTCGCCGGCCAGGATGCCGGCGGCATGCCGCGGCTGCTCGGGCAGCAACGCCTCCAGTTCAGCCACCAGGCCGGCGTCCGGGCGCGCCAGGACCGAGGGTCGCGGTGGGGCCTCTCGCATTCCGATGCCGTGGCCGCGGAACACCAGCCCGACCTCGGACAGGGCCAGCTCGCCGGCGCCCCGGCTGAGGTTGCGTCGGGCCGCGCTGATCAGGCCGGGCAGCAGCGTGGTGCGCAGGAAGGGCGCCTCGTCGGACAGCGGGTTGGCCAGGCCGACCAGGGCCGTGCGGGGGTCGTCGCCCTCGATACCCAGGGCGTCGACCTCGCCCCGCCCGAGGAACGGGTAGGACAGGACCTCCACCAGCCCAGAGGCGGCCAGCGAGCGGCCGACCCGCCGCCGCAACCGCTGGCCCAGGGTCAGGCCGTAGCCCGCACGGGCGCGCGGCAGGGTGCCCGGGAGCTTCTCGTAGCCCTCGAGGCGGATGACCTCCTCGACGAGGTCGAAGGGGTCAGTCAGGTCCGGGCGCCACGGCGGCGGGGTGACCAGCAGGTCCGTGCGCTCGGCCCGGACCGCGGCACCGATCGACTCCAGCCGTGCGGTGCTGCGGGAGGCACCGATGGACACCCCGGACACCCGAGCCGGCAGGTCGGCCGGGATGCAGATCGCAGCCTGCTCCGGGACCTCCTCGGTGCACTGCACTCCGACGTAGGTGGCCCCGCCGAACTCGATGAGCAGCGCGGCGGCGCGCGCCGAGGCGATCGCCGGCAGCTCGGGGTCCACGCCACGTTCGAAGCGCCGCGACGCCTCACTGGACAGCTTGTGCCGGCGGGACATCCGGGCCACGGCCCCGGCGGAGAAGTGCACCGCCTCGATGGCCACCGAATGTGACGCGTCGTCGATCTCGGAGTCCAGCCCACCCATGGTGCCGGCCATCGCCAGCGCGGCGCGCGGGTCCGCGATCACGATGTCACGCGGGTCCAGGGTGCGCTGCACATGGTCCAGGGTCTCGAGCACCTCACCGGCCGCAGCCCGGCGCACGGTCAGCGGGCCCGACAGCTTCGCCCGGTCGAAGGCGTGCAGCGGCTGGCCCAGCTCGAGCATCACGTAGTTGGTGACATCCACGGCCAGCGAGATCGGGCGCATCCCGCAGGCGACCAGCACCCGGCGCATCCATTGCGGGCTCGGGGCGCTCGGGTCCAGGCCGGCGATCGAGCGCAGCACGAACCGGTCGGCCGCCGTCGAGTCCGTGATCGAGGCGCCGTGGGCGGGCTCGCCGGACGGTGCCGGCAGGAGCGACTCCGGGTCGACCAGCGCGGGGTCCGCGAAGGGCAGTCCGTAGGCGGTCGCCACCTCGCGGGCGACCCCGCGGATGCTCAGCGCATAGCCGCGGTCGGGAGTGACCGCGATGTCGAGCACCTCGTCGCCAAGCCCGAGGACCTCGTAGCCCGAGGCACCTGGCTGCGCCGACGCCGGTGGCAGCACGATGATCCCGTCGTGATCCGCACCGAGGTCGAGCTCGCGCTCGGAGGCGATCATGCCGTCGGAGACCCGCCCGTAGGTGGACCGGGAGGCGATCGCGAACCCGCCGGGCAGCACGGCCCCGGGCAGCGCCACGACGACCAGGTCACCCTCGACGAAGTTGCGTGCCCCGCAGATGATGCCCCGCTCGTCGGTGGCGACACCGTCGACGAGCTCACCGTTGCCGGCGCCGACCTCGACCCGGCAGAACCGGATCGGCTTCTTGAACTCGGTGAGCTCCTCGATGGAGCGCACCAGGCCCACGACCAGCGGACCGGTGACCTCCGCCCCGAGCACGTCCACGGTCTCGACCTCGAGCCCGGCGCTGATCAGCCGAGCGGCGACGTCGCGGCCGGACTGGTCGGCGGGCACCGACACGTACTGGCGGATCCAACTCAGTGGTGCGCGCATCGCCTCAGACCTCCGTGCCGAACGCGGCGGTGAAGCGCTGGTCGCCCTCGACCATGTCGCGCATGTCGGTCACCCCGTGGCGGAACATCAGCGTGCGCTCGATGCCCATGCCGAACGCGAACCCGGTGTACCGGCTCGCGTCGATGCCGCAGGCGGTGAGCACCCGTGGGTTGACCATCCCGCAGCCGCCCCACTCGATCCACCCCTCGCTGGAACAGGTCCGGCACGGGTTGGCCGGATCGCCCACCGACCCGCCCCTGCAGACGAAGCACTGCAGGTCGACCTCGGCCGAGGGCTCGGTGAACGGGAAGTAGCTGGGGCGCAACCTGGTGACCAGGCCGGCGCCGAACATGGCCGCGGCGAAGTGGTCGAGGGTGCCCTTGAGGTCGGCCATGGTGATGCCCTCGTCGACGACCAGCCCCTCGACCTGGTGGAAGACCGGGGTGTGCGTGGCGTCCGAGCTCGTCGGTGCGGTACACCCGGCCCGGGCACACAACGTAGATCGGCAGCGGCCGCTCGAGCATGGAGCGCACCTGCACCGGGGAGGTGTGCGTGCGCAGCACGACGCCACCTTCGCCGGACCCGACGAAGAAGGTGTCCTGCATGGTCCGGGCCGGGTGATCGGGGGCGATGTTCAGGGCGTCGAAGTTGAACCACTCCGCCTCGACCTCGGGGCCCTCGGCAACCTCGTAACCCATGGCGACGAACACGTCCTCGACCCGCTCCATGAGTGTGGTCAGAGGGTGCCGGGCGCCGCGCGGACGTCGATCGGTGGGCAGGGTGACGTCGACGGCCTCCTCGACGAGCACCCGCTCGTCGCGCTCGGCGGCCAGGACGACCTCCCGGGCCTCGAGGGCGCGCTTGACCCCGGCACGGGCCTGGCCCACGCGCTTGCCTGCCTCGGCCTTGGCTGCTGGCGGCAGTGCGCCGATCTCGCGGTTGGCCAGCGCCAGCGGGGACCGGTCCCCAGCGTGCGTGAGCCGGACCGCCTTCAGTGCATCCAGATCAGCGGTGCCCGCGATGGCGGCCAGGGCCGCGTCCCGGGCAGCAGCCACGGCCTCATCGGACAGCGCGCTGACCTCCACCGGGTCGTAGGACTTGTTGGGGGCGGACATGGCGCCTTCCGGTCGGCAGGAACGGGCAACTGGGGCGCAACTCTACCGGCGTCGCGGCTGTGGCCGGCTCGGCGCTTGTCCGCCCATCTCGCACGTGTGGAGCCGGAGGCGGAGGCGGGGGTGGGCGCCCGACAGCGAGCGACCCACGACGACGGGCGGCCATACTCACGCCCTGACCCCACGACCAAGAGGCACCGATGAGCCATGAAGGCCCGAACGGACCGCTGGACCCCGAGGACCTCGACCTCGTGCCGTTCGCGGACGAGTACGGCGGAGCGGCGGCGTTCGCCACAGCGCGCCACTCTCGGGGACCGAGCCGGCTCGTGCCGCTGCTCGGCCAGGTGCGGGGATACACGCGGTCCCGCTTGCGGATCGACGCCCTGGCGGGCCTCACAGTCGCTGCCCTGACCCTCCCCTCGGCGATGGCCTACGCCGAGGTCGCCGGGGTGCCGGTGACCACGGGCCTGTACACGCTGATCGCCCCGGTGCTCATCTACGCGTTCCTCTCCTCCACGCCGCGGACCGTGGTCGGGCCAGAGGGCACGGTCGCCCTGGTCACCGGGGCCGCGGTCGCACCCCTGGCCGGCGGGGACCCGGTGAAGTGGGTGGCCCTGGTCTCGATGCTGGCCGTGATGACCGGCGTGATGTTCCTGATCGCGCGCCTGGCCAAGATCGGATGGATGGCTGACTACCTGTCCCAGGCTGTCCTCGTCGGGTACATCGCCGGGGTGGCGATCGTGCTGATCATCGGGCAGTTCGGCAAGCTGACTGGCATTCCCTCGGCCGATGGAAACGCGCTGCAGGAGATGTGGGGCTACCTGACCGATCTGGGGGCAGCCAACCCGGCCACGCTGGTCGTGGGCCTCCTGTCGGTCCTGGTCCTGGTCGTCATGCGGCGGATCCTCCCATTGTGGCCCTCGGCCCTGATCGTGGTCGTCCTGGGAATCGCGGCCGCGTGGTTCTTCGACCTGGCCGAACAGGGAGTGGCCCTGGTGGGTGCGGTCCCCTCCGGCCTACCCCCGCTGGAGATTCCGGCCGTGGGCCTGGCCGACGTCCAGTCGCTGATCCTGCCCGCGATCGGCATCTTCCTGGTCAGCTTCTCCGACGGGATCCTGATCTCGCGCGCCATCGCAGCCAAGAACTCCGAGACCGTCGACGCCAACCAGGAGCTGCTGGCGTTCGGCACCGCGAACATCTCCGCAGGCCTGACCGCGGGCATGCCGATCGGCGCCAGCGGATCCCGGACCGCAGTCAACGACTCCATGCGGGTCACCAGCCAGGTCGGCGGGCTTGTCAATGCCCTGGCGGTGGCCGCGATCCTGCTGTTCCTCACCGAGCCGATCCAGTACCTGCCCACGGCAGTCCTGGCCGCCATCATCATCGTGGCCTCCCTGGGCATCATCGAGGCAAGTGCCTGGGTGACCCTGCGGCGCAGCAGCCGCGCCGAGGTCCTGATCGCCCTGGTCACCGCGGTCCTGGTCCTCACGGTCGGCGTCCTGCAGGCACTGTTCATCGCGGTGTTCCTGTCGATGGCCGACGTGGTGCGGCGCGTGGCCCACCCCCACGATGCCGTGCAGGGCTACGTGCCCAGCATCGATCGGTTCGGCAACGTGGAGAGCCACCCGGATGCCGAGGTCCTGCCCGGCATCGTGATCTACCGCCTCGACGACCGGATCCTGTTCGCCAACGCCCAGCACGTCAACTCCCGGATCTGGTCGGCGATCTCGGCGGCCCCTGACCCGGTGCGCTGGCTGGTGTTCGACGTGGCCGGGGTCCCCGACACGGACTCCGCGGCGCAGGCGGCGCTGCTGGACCTCAAACGCGGCCTGGATGGGGCGGGGATCGGGCTTGTCTTCGCCACGATGCGCGAGAGCCTGCGACTGGACCTCCTGCACGGGCACGTGCTCCAGGTGCTCGGTGAGGACAACATCTTCGAGACCGTGGACGCGGCCGTGGTCACCTGCCTGGCGCGACAGGAGGCTGCTGACCAGCGGTCCGCCCCGACCCCGGAGGGGCCGCAGGACCGGCACGCCGATCAGGGACCCGACACACCACCGGACGAGTGAGGCTGCGGTGAACGGCCACGACGCCCGCTGGGGTCGCCGACCGCGCCTCGGGCGTTGTCACGTCGTGCACGCACTCCCGGGTCGTTCGCCGGGGTCAGTCCATGGCAGGCGCGCGTCGGTGCCGGGCTGGGCCAGCCGGGCGGTCGCGTACAGGCACACTGCGGCCGCGGTGGCCAGGTTCAGGCTCTCCGCGCGGCCCAGGATCGGGATGCGCACCACGTGGTCGACGGCGGCAAGGACCTCGTCGGGCAGGCCGTGCGCCTCATTGCCGAAGACCCAGGCCACCGGACCCGCTACGAGCCCCACCCGCTCCGCCTCGAAGAGGTCCACCGACTCGGCCGTGACGTCAGCGGCCAGCGTCCGGTAGCCGGCTGCCCGCAGCAGGCAGACGGCCTCGACCGTGGCCCCGGCCGGCACCACCGGCAGGTGGAACAGCGACCCAGCCGTGGCCCGCACGCACTTGGGGTTCGTCGGGTCGACGGATCGGTCGGACAGGGCCACCCCACCCGACCCGGCGGCATCGGCCACGCGGATCAGCGCACCCGCGTTGCCCGGGTCCGACAACTCGTGGGCCAGGACCAGCTGTCCGGTGCCGGCCCCGGCGTGCCACTGGGGCGCCTGAACCAGGGCGCTGGGCGGGGTACCCGTGGACGCAGCCTCGATCAAGCCGGCAAGCGTGTCTGGCGCCCACCTGCAAACGGCCACGATCCCCTGTGGGGTCTGCGCGGAGACCAGCCCGGAGAAGGCAGCGTCCTCCACCAGGTGCACCGCGAGACCAGCCGTTCCGGCGAGGTCGACCTCCTCGGCCCGCCGCTCACGCGCGGACTCCTCGACGAACAGCTCCACGACAGCGCCAGCAGCCAGGGCCTCGCGGACCGCCTGCGGACCCTCGGCCAGGAACTGCCTCCGGAGCCGCCGGTACTTGCCGATGGTCAGCTGCCGGGCGTCGCGAAGACGTCCCGATCGGGCGGTGAGCAGGTCCACGCCCGCATCCTGCCACCGGCATGGGTGTGCCGAGGCTCCCCCGCGGCTGCGAGCCGGTCAACTCGCGTTGCCGGTGGAGCCAGCGGTGCGAGCATCCCGCCGGGCCTTCAACGAGGTCACCCGCACTGGACAACGCTCTGCAGCAACTCCGGCCTGAGGTGCGAAAACGCCGGGGCAGGTTCGGCTCAGGAGTACGAAAGGACCCCGCCCCTGCGCGAGCAGGGTCGGGGTCGCTTGGCCGAATCCGTGGACTCAGTGGCTCAGGCTGCCGGCGTGCCGGCGGGCAGCGCCGCACGGGCCGTCGCCACCAGCGAGGCGAAGGCCGCCTCGTCGTTGACGGCCAACTCCGCGAGCATGCGCCGGTCCACCTCGATCTCCGCAGCCTTGAGGCCCTGGATGAACCGGTTGTAGGTCATGCCGTTGGCGCGAGCCGCGGCGTTGATGCGCTGGATCCACAGGCGACGGAAGTCGCCCTTGCGGTCCTTGCGATGGTCGTAGGCATACACACCCGAGTGGGTGACCTGCTCCTTGGCCTTGCGGTAGAGCCGGGAGCGCTGGCCGCGGTATCCGCTGGCCTTCTCCAGGATCTCGCGACGCTTCTTGTGGGCGTTGACTGCCCGCTTCACGCGTGCCACGGGTTACTCCTTCGTGTTCGGTTCGGGGACAATCAGCGCATGCCGA
Source organism: uncultured Actinomycetes bacterium (assembly GCA_963781015.1). Lineage (GTDB taxonomy): Bacteria > Actinomycetota > Actinomycetes > S36-B12 > CAIYMF01 > Prado023. The sequence goes on from CAWAEB010000001.1 coordinate 27,098, forward strand.
GCAGGCGCTTGACGTTCTTGGTGTCGGCGGCCGAGACCGGCGCGTCCGCCTGGAGCTTGCGCGAACGCTTGCTGGTCTTGACCTCGAGGCGGTGGCGCTTGTTGACCTGCTCGTGCATGAGCTTGCCCGAGCCGGTCACCTTGACCCGCTTCTTGGTGCCGCTGTGCGTCTTCATCTTCGGCATCGTTGCTCTCCTTGGTTCACCACATGCGGATCGCGCCGCTGCGGGATGGTCCGCGATGGTGTATCGCGTGGTTCGGGGTCAGGCCCCGGCGTCGCCGGTGGCCCGGTCGGCATCCGCTGCCGACGCCTGGCGGGCCGCCTCGCGCTCAGCGCGCGCGTCGGCCTTCTTCTTGGTCGGCCCGACCACCATGATCATGTTGCGGCCGTCCTGCTTGGGCGAGCTCTCGACGACCCCGTACTCGGCGATCTCCTCCGCCAGCCGCTTGAGCAACCGGTAACCGAGTTCGGGCCGAGACTGCTCGCGGCCACGGAACATGATGGTGATCTTGACCTTGTCGCCCTGCTTGAGGAACCGCACCACGTGACCCTTCTTGGTCTCGTAGTCGTGCGGATCGATCTTGGGACGGAGCTTCATCTCCTTGATGACCGTGTTGACCTGCTTCTTGCGGTCCTCACGGGCCTTCACGGCCGACTCGTACTTGAACTTGCCGTAGTCCATGAGCTTGCAGACAGGTGGCTTGCCGTTCGCGGCCACTTCGACCAGGTCGAGATCGGACTCGACCGCCAGTCGCAGGGCATCCTCGATACGGACGATGCCGACCTGCTCGCCGTTGGGGCCGACGAGTCGTACTTCAGGGACGCGGATCCGGTCATTGATCCGGGGCTCGACGCTGATGGCGCCTCCTTGGTTCGCTGTTCGTTGGTGGCGACCGCAGGCTCCTCGGGTGAGGGGCCGGGACCCCTCATGGGAAGAGGCCCGCTCCCGGGCAGGGAACAGGCCTCGAATCACCGGTGCAGCACCGGCGCCGCGCGCATCGCTGTGCGCGGATCTCAACCCGAGCGCCCTGGGGCACTCCGGGTGGGAGTTCGAGACTCCACTTCTCCGCCAACTGGCCCGCGTGAGCCAACCCTCGCGGGCATGCACGTTTGGGACAGATCGGTCGTCCATGACAGGGTAACAGGATGAGTGCCACTCCCCCGAATCCCGGCCAACCGCCCGTCGCCGACCCGGACCGGTCCGGTGCCGAGGTCGACCAGGCCCTGCGCGACATCGGGGAGGTCCCGGCCGTCGAGGTGATCACCACGGTCGGGCTGCACCTGATGAGCGCGGCTGCCGTCAAGTGCGGCCTGGGTGCGGAGGGAGACTCGGCCGCTGACCTGGACGAGGCCCGCAAGCTGATCAACGCCCTGGCCGGGCTGGTGGTCACCTCCGCACCTGACCTCGGCACGTTCCATGCCGGCCCGTTGCGCGACGGCCTGAAGACCCTGCAGCTGGCGTTCCGGGAGGCCTCGGCCTATCCCGATGCCCCCGGGCAGGGGCCCGGCGAGCAGCTGACCGGTCCGGTCATCGGCTGAGTCCGGCCGCTGGTGGGCCCGTCGACCCCCGCCGCATCACTTCGACGGCCAGCGTCCCGTCGAACACCTCGCGCAGCGCCGCCGAGCGCGACACCCGTTCCGCGATCACGGTGACGCGCTGGTCGACCACGTCCGCACCGAGCTCCTCGCTGAAGCGGACCTGCAGCACCATCCCCGGCCGCACCGCCGCACCCGCGCCACCCACCGCACCCGCGCCACCCACCGCTCCCGCGGCACCCACCGCACTGACCAGGCGAAGACCGACCTCGCCACTGGCCAGGACGGGCGTCAACTCCGCAACGACAGCCGCGCGGACAGCCGGATCCACCCACGGGTCAGGCCACGGTTCACCGGTTGCCAACCGGACGAGCGCCTTCCCCCGGATCCGCACCGATCCGGGCGAGCCGGCGTCGAGCAACAGCGCACGGCCGCCCTCGGCCAGCACGGCCGCGGCGGCACGGGCTGCGGTGACCGGCATCGGCCGGGCGGTGCCATCCCAGTCGGCAAGCGGTGCCATACCGGTGAAGGCCAAGCCCACCGGGGTGCCGTCCGGGTCGCGGATCGACACCGCCGCGACGGCCCGGTCCGAGCCAGCGCACGGGTCGGCGTCGTCACCTTCGAGCAGGTCACCGTCCACCTCCACCAGTGGCACAAGCACCCTCTGATCGGCCAACGCGGCCACGATCTCGCGGATGTCGGCCTCACCACGGGCGCGCCGAGCCAGCACTTCCGCGACCTGCGCGGCCACCGTTCCGTCGTCGGCGGCGAACTCCCCGGGGCCGGTCAGGTCAGCCACGCGTCGAACCGCTCCCTGCGCAGCCCGGGGTCGGCACCGTCGAGCACCTCACTCAGCGAGGCGACGACCGCACGGGCTGCGGTGTCCATCCAGCCGGGGTGGGACTCACGCACCACATGATCGATGAAGCCGAGGTCGGCCAGGGCGTGTGCGCCGATCCGCTGCTCCCAGGCGACCTGTGCGGGGTCGTGGCTGCCACCGTGGCGGATGACCGCAGCGCCCTCGGGCGGCAGCGGGGCAACCCAGGTGTGCGAGCCGGCGATGATCCGGTCGGCGGCCAGCAGCGCCAGGGCCGCGCCCCCGGTCCCGGCGCCGAGCAGCAGGGCGGCGGTGGGCGTGCGCGCCGAGACGAGGTCGAGCATCACGCGTGAGATCTCCCCGGCGATCCCGGACTGCTCCCCTGCCACCGACAGCTGTGCGCCCAACGTGTCCACGACGGTGACCAGGGGCAGGCCCCAGCGCTGCGCGAGGTCGATCCCCCGACGCACGGTGCGCAGGCCCCCGACGGTCAGCGGCTGCCCGGACCGCCGGTCGGTGGTGCCCGCCAGCACCATCGGCATACCGGCCATCCGGCCCACACCGACCAGCGCGCCACCGGACCGCTCGCCCGCACTGGTCCCCGGCAGCATCACGAAATCAGTCACGTGCTCGGCAATGAACAGCGCCGCATCAAGGCGGTCGCGCTGACGTGAGACCTGGACGTACTCCCAGAGCTGCTCGGCCGACTCAGGTGCCCCGGCCGCCTGCGCACCGGCGAGGTGGCCGTCGCTGGCCTCCACTGGCGACACCCAACCCGGACCGGGTCGATCGGCCCACAGCCGAAGCACGCCGGCCAGGTGGACGCGCAGCTCCGGCCAGGTCAGGACGGCGTCGATGATCCCGCAGCCAGCGAGGTGCTCGGCGACCTGGACCCCCTCGGGGAACTGCTCGCCGGTGATCGCGGCATACGCGCGGGGGCCGAGGAATCCGACCATCGCCTCGGGCTCAGCAGTGGTGAGATCGCCGGCGGACCCGAGTGTGGCCAGCACCCCACCGGTGGTGGGGTTGCAGAGGTGGACCAGGTAGGGCAGGCCCGCCGAACGATGCTCGGCCACGGCGGCGGCGATGGCCACCATCTGCACGAACGCGGGCGCACCCTCCTGCATCCGGGTACCCCCGGACCGGGGCAGGACGATCAGCGGAAGGCCCTGGGCGGTGGCGCGACGCACTCCAGCGACCACCACTGCGGCCGCATTGACGCCGACCGATCCGCCGAGGAAGCCGAACTCCCAGGCCAGGACGGCCGCGGGAATGCCCGTCACCCGGACCTGGCCTGCCAACACCGACTCGTCAGATCCAGTTCTCTGGGCCGCGACGTCGAGCTCATCTCGGTAGCCCTGCGAAATGCCCGGGTTCAGTCCGAAATGCCCCTCCCAGCGAACAAACGAGTCCGGGTCCGAGATTCCGAGTACCGCCTCGAGCGCCGAAAGCCTGTCCACCCCCGGACGCTACCGCGCTCACAGGAGTTACCGGAATTTGACCTGCTGACCATCATTCGCCCAAATGCATGAGATATTGTCACCCGTTGGGCCGAATTTGCCTCCAGAGGGGAGTTGGAGGTTTCACAGGGGAACTATTTGGGCCGACATGGGCGTGGACTACCCAAGGAGGGACCGACATGAGCACGTCAGCAATCCGGACGCGGAGCGCAGTGCCAACCCGATTCGTGGCCGCCGCTGCGGCCCTAGCGCTTCTGGCGGTTCCCGTTCCATCCTCGGCCGGGGCACCCGGCCGGACCGTGCTGCTGACCCTGACCGGGGAGGCAAGCCTGAGCGCGGTCGCCCAGTCCGTTCAGGCCCTCGGTGGCCAGGTGCTCAACACCCTCGAGGTGGCCGACTCCCTGCTCGTGCAGCTGCCCAGCGGTGTGCGCGTGCCGGTCGGCGCGGCCGAGGTACCCGATGCGCCGATGCGCGTCAACGGCACCCGCATGTATTCCGACACCACCGTGCCCACCTATCGCGAGACGGTGGGTGCCCCCGCGGATCTGAGCACCGGTGCCGGCGTGACTGTGGCCCTGCTGGACACCGGGGTTGCCCCGTACGCCGACGGGCTCGGGCATGTGCAGCACGTGAACGTCACCGACGCACCCGATGGCGATGGCCTCGGACACGGCACGTTCCAGGCCGGCCTGATCGCCGGGCGCGGAACCTTCCCCGGCGTGGCGCCAGGTGCGGACCTGGTGGACGTCCAGGTCGCTGATGCGCAGGGAAACACCTCCCTGAGCACTGTGCTCGCCGGGCTGGACGCCGTTGCCGACCGCGGCGACGTGGACGTGCTGAACGTCAGCCTGTCGACCGGCAGCCCCCTGCCGCCTGCGTTCGACCCACTCGCGCGAGCCCTCGATCGGCTCTGGGCGCAGGGCGTGACGGTGGTCACTGCGGCGGGCAACGACGGGCCGGATCGCGGCACGGTCGGCTCTCCTGGCGACGACCCGGTGCTGTTGACCGTGGGCTCCCTGGACGAGCACGCCACCACCGGACGCAGCGACGACGATGTCGCCGAGTTCAGCGCCCGCCCCGGCCGCGGGTCCCATGGCAAGCCCGATCTTCTGGCCCCGGGTGTCTCGCTGGTCTCGACGGCGGCGCCCGGAAGCGCTGCCGTGAACGAGAATCCGAACTCCCTCGTTGGTGAGGGTTACATGCGCGGCTCGGGGACCTCGATGTCCGCTGCCGTCGTGTCCGGGGCCGTCGCAGCCGTACTCGACGCCAACCCCCGTCTGGCCCCGAACGGCGTGAAGGCACTGCTGACCCGCACCGCCTACAACCTGAAGGGCCGGGACGCGGGCGAGGGCGCCGGCGGTCTGGATCTTGCCGCAGCCGTCTCCGCTGCACCCAAGGCCCCCGCGAAGCCCCAACTCTCATCGGACCCCAAGGACACCGGCGAGTGGGGTCCGCGCGAGCGTGACGCCGATGCGTGGGAGGCATTCGCTGCGGCGTGGGAGTCCGGCGACTTCGACGCCGCGCAGGCAGCCTGGGACAAGCTCGGTGCGCGCACACAGGTCTGGGGAGCACGCATGTTCGCCCTCGCCGTGGTCTACGGATCGTTCGACTCCGCGGACTTCGAGGCACGGGGATGGGCAGCCCGAGGTTGGGCAGCCCGGGGCTGGGCAGCCCGAGGCTGGGCGAGCGAGGAGTGGCTGGCCCGGGGCTGGGCAGCCCGGGGCTGGGCAGCCCGAGGCTGGGCAGCCCGCGGATGGGCAGCCCGAGGCTGGGCGGCAGATGACTGGTCAGCCCGCGGATGGGCAGCAGATGACTGGGCAGCAGATGACTGGTCAGCCCGCGGATGGGCAGCCCGGGGATGGGCTGAATACATGTGGGAAGCCAGGGGTTGGGCGGCCCGAGGCTGGTCGGCTCGCGGATGGGCTGGAGACGTTGGGGACGCCAGAGCGTGAATCCGGCCTGCACCGGCCCGTCGGTTTGACCGGTTGAGATGGCTACCCGATCATCCCGGACATGAAGCCCGTCGAGAGGTACGTCCTCGCCACGGGCTTCCTGGGTATCGCTGCACTGGTCGCAGCCATTGCGGCTCTCCGGCGCCTTCCCGTTCCAGAGGGGATTCCGGACTCGCCGACATGGCAGGCGATCGTCCTCTTCACGATTCTCACGTTCCTGGGCCAAGTGGCCTATGTGCGGGTGCGCCATGGCGCCACCACGGAGGAGCTGAACTTCTTCGAGGCCGCGATCACAGCTGCGATCCTCGTGCTGCCCGCCAACGAGGTCCTGTTTGCGGGCCTTCTCGGGATGGTCCTCGCGGAGATCCTGATCCGACGAAAGCTGTTGAAGGTCGCGTTCAACGTCGGGTCGTGGGCCACCGCGGCGTCATTGATGCTGGTCGTCTACTACGGGCTCGCCGCAGGTTCCGAGCGCTTCTCGCTCCAAGCGGTCCTGGCGATGTCAGCAGGAGGACTCGTCTTCGCTGCGTGGAACCTGGCTGCCTTGGCCCTACTCATGCAGGTCAATGGGGGTCCGAGCACGGGTTCGACGATTCGGGACGAGTGGCCGCTGTCCGCCCTCATCGGGGTCGGTGGGGTTGCTGTCGGCACCACGGCCGTGGCGCTCTCGACCGTCTCAGTTGCCTTGCTGCCCTACGTCCTCCTGCCTGTACTGGCCCTGTGGTACGCCTACGGCGCGGCCGTCCAACACGCCGAAGCCCGGGAAAGGAGCATCTGGCTGGTCAAGCTGGGCGCCACCCTGGCAGCTCAGGGCCAGGATCGCTCGGAGCTCCTTGAGTCCGCGAGGGCGATCCAGCAGATCGTTGGTGCCACTGAGGCCCGGATTCTTGACCCGGACGATACTGCCGGGAGCCGCGAACCATCCGCCATCACAGTCCTGTCATCGTTACGCGGCGATTCAGGACCCCGCGCACTGGTTGCCGACGAGTTGCCCGCCGGTTGGAAGACAGGCGTGGCGACCTCCCTGGACCTCGGCACCCCGGTACCAGGGGCCTTGCTGCTGGGGTCAACGGTCCCTTACCGTCGCAGTCGGTTCGTAGGCAGGACGCGGGGGTGGTCGTTGGCCGAGGCGGACGCTCCGGTGCTCGGGGCCCTGGTCGCGGCCGTGGGCAGCGCGATGCGGGCAGGGGCCGCCTTCAACGCATTGACTGAGGAGACCGCCAAGCTGACCGCGGTGGTGGACAACACCTCCGACGGCATCGCGATGATCGACGACACCGACACGATTCGGCTCTGGAGCCGCACCCTGGAGCGCATGACCGGCGTGTTGAGCAGCGACCTCGTCGGCCACGCTGCCGACGCTGCTCCCCTGGTGGTGAGCACCCTGCTCGAAGCCTCCACCGCTGCCCAGACGGCTAGCGAGCGCCGAACCGTCCACGTGCAGCTGGTCCGTGCCGACGGGGAGGAGCTCGACGTGTCGCTGACCACGGTCTGGGTTCGCGCGTCGATCACCGGTCGGCCCGACGAGGAGCCGGGCTGGGTCAGCATCCTCACCGTGCACGACGAGACCCGCGAACGCCGGGTGGAGCGGATGAAGTCCGAGTTCGTCGCCACGGTGTCCCACGAGCTGCGCACCCCGCTGACCCCGATCAAGGGCTACGCGCCGTGGCTGGCCGCCCACGGTGACCGGGTGCCGTTGGCCAAGCGCACCCAGGCGCTGCGCGTGATCGCCGACAGCGCCGATCACCTCAGCCGACTGGTGGACGACCTGCTGATCGCCTCGCAGGTGTCCGAGGGCAGCCGGCTGGGCGTGACGATCGGGGTGCAGGACCTCCGCGAGGTGGTCACCCAGGCCATTGCCGGGTTCCCCGGCCTGGCGGGGCGGATCACCCTCGACCTGCCTGAAGGCGACGTCTCGATCCAGTGCGACCGCGTGCGCGCGGTCCAGTGCCTGTCCAACCTGCTGCAGAACGCGCAGAAGTACACCCCCGAGGACTCGCCCCTGGAGGTCCGAGCCGAGGTCACCGGCATGCATGCACGGATCCATGTGCGCGACCACGGATCCGGCATCCCGGTCGAGGAGCGGGAGCGGATCTTCGAGCGGTTCTACCGCCGGGAGGATCCCTTCACGATGCGGACGGGTGGCGCCGGCCTGGGCCTGAACATCGCCCGGGAGCTCGCTGTCGCGATGGGCGGTGGGCTCGTCGTGCAGTCACCGGAGTCGGGCCCGGGCGCGGAGTTCGTGCTGCATCTGGCGACCACCGATGCCCCGCCGGTGAACGCCGGCCAGCGATCGATCGCAACGGATTCCGTCCCCGGTTACCGGGCTGATCCACGACTCGCAGGCAGGCCACCCGGGCCGCCGACAGGTCCCCCGGGTGATGCGACAATGGACGCTCCGCAGGCACACCGCCTCGCGGCAAGGTGACGAGGGAGCCACGCGATGCCGATGATCCTGGTCGTCGACGACGAGCCCACCGTGCGGACGTTGCTGCGCGACATCCTTGAGCTCGATGCCTACGAGGTCCGCGACGCCGCCGACGGACCGCAGGCGCTGGACTCCTTCGACGAGAAACTGCCCGACGGGGTCATCCTGGACATCATGATGCCCGGGATGTCCGGCATCGAGGTGCTCCGCGAGATCCGCACCAAGCCCGGTGGTGCTGACGTCCCGGTGATCCTGCTGACGGCCGCCGGCGACGACCAGACCACCTGGGACGGCTGGTCGGCGGGTGCCACCTGCTACCTGACCAAGCCGTTCGAGCCCGACAACCTGTTGGCCTGGGTCGAGCGCCTGCTCATCTGAGGCACCGCGCTCGACGCTCGCCGACTCGAGCCGCGCCCAACAGCGCTGTCGGCTACAGCCGGCAGGCGTGGATGTCGGTCACGATGATCCCGCGCGCACCGAGTTCGTAGAGCTCGTCCATCACTCGGTGCACCTGCTCACGAGCGACCATCGCACGCACCGCCGACCACCGTGGATCGGCCAGCGGGGAGACGGTGGGCGACTCGATGCCCGGGGTGATCTTGCACGCGGCCTCGACCTGATCGGCCAGGATGTCGTAGTCGACCATGACGTAGGTGCGCGCCGCGATCACGCCCTGCAGCCGGCGCACGAATGTGGCGACCTCGCCGTCCTGCCCGACCCCCGATCGCCGGATGAGCAGGGCTTCACTGACCAGCAGTGGGTCGCCGATGGTGACCAGCCCGGCCTGGCGAAGCGTGCCCCCGGTGGCCACGACATCGGCCACAGCATCGGCCACACCCAAGCGCACGGAGTTCTCGACCGCACCGTCGAGGCGCACCACGGTGGCCTGGACCCCGACCTTGGCCAAGTAGTCGTCAAGCAGGCCCTGGTAGGAGGTGGCGATCCGCCAGCCCGCCAGGTCCGAGACCTCGCGCGGGCCGTCGGCGGGCACCGCCAGGCGGAAGGTCGAGGGGGCGAAGCCCAGGCGCATGACCTCCACGGCAGCCGCGCGGCTGTCCAGCAGCATGTCCAGGCCGGTGATGCCCAGGTCGAGGGTGCCCGAGCCCACATAGATCGCGATGTCGCGCGGGCGCAGGAAGAAGAACTCCACCCCGTTCGCCTCGTCAACGACGACGAGATCGCGCGGGTGCACGCTTGCCAGGTAGCCAGCCTCGCGGAGCATCGCACGGGCGGGTTCGGCCAGGGCGCCCTTGTTGGGCACGGCTACGCGGAGCATGGTGGTCCTCATTGCTGGTCGGTGAGACGGTTCGTTACGGGCAGGTGCGGTCACGGGAGCCTGGTCAGGTGCGGTTGTGTCACAGGTGGGCGTAGACGTCGTCGAGCTCCAGGCCGGCGGCGATCATCAGGACCTGCGCGTGGTAGAGCAACTGCGAGATCTCCTCGGCGGTGCGCTCGGGGCCCTCATGCTCGGCGGCCATCCACGCCTCGGCGGCCTCCTCGACCACCTTCTTGCCCACGGCATGCACCCCGCCGGCGAGCAGGGCGACCGTCCCGGACGTGGGATCGGCCGATGCTGCCTTGGCGCTGAGTTCGGCGAACAGGCCGTCGAAGGTCTTCACGGGCCGCAATCCTACCGGCGCCGCGCCGTCGTCAGTCCCCGGCGGCGAAGCCGGCGGCCACCTCAGCGCCCGGCCGGCGGATCGTGCGCAGGGTCAGGGCCAGCGACAGCGCCGCCTCGCTCGCCTCCCGGCCCTTGTCCTGCGAGGAGCCCGGCAGGCCGGCCCGATCGCGGGCCTGGGATTCGTCATCGCAGGTCAGCACCCCGAATCCGAGCGGGACGCCAGTGTCCAGCGCAACCCGGGACAGACCGTCGGTGGTGGCCTGGCAGACGTACTCGAAGTGCGGGGTCCCGCCGCGGATGATCACCCCGAGGGCCACGACCGCATCGAAGCCCGCCCGGGCTGCGACCTGTGCGGCCAGCGCCAGCTCGAAGGAACCCGGGACCCGGTAGAGCACGCTGAGCGCACCGGCCCGCGTGCAGGTGTCGGTCGCGCTGGTCACCAGCGCGTCCATGATCTCGGTATGCCAGGAGGAGGCGATGATCGCCACCCGCAGGCCCTCGGCATCGACCTGCGTGGTTGGGGCGCCAGAACCACTCATCGGTGTCCTCCTGTGTGTCCGCTCATGTGGTGACCCATCCGAGAAGCCTTGGTGGCCAGGTAGGCGGCATTGAACGGGTTGGGTTCGATCTCCAGCGGGACCCGGTCCACGATCTGCAGTCCGTAGCCGGACAGGCCGGACAGCTTCGCCGGGTTGTTGGTCAGCAGCCGCATCGTGCGCACACCCAGGTCGGCAAGGATCTGCGCCCCGGTGCCGTAGTCGCGGGCGTCGGCGGGCAGGCCCAGATCGAGGTTGGCATCCACGGTGTCGCGACCGGTGTCCTGCAGGGCGTAGGCCGAGAGCTTGGCCACCAGGCCGATCCCCCGACCCTCGTGACCACGCATGTAGAGCACGACACCGCGCCCCGCCGTTGCGATCGACTGCATGGCGGCCTGCAGCTGCGGGCCGCAGTCGCAGCGCAGCGAGCCGAACGCATCGCCGGTGAGGCACTCGGAGTGCACCCGCACGAGGATGTCCTGGCCGTCCCCGATATCGCCGACCACCAGCGCGACATGCTCGATGCCGTCGAGCACCGACCGGTAGCCGACCGCCTGGAAGTCGCCGTACGCCGTCGGCAGGGTGGTCGTGGCCACCCGCACGACCTGGCTCTCGTGGCCGCGGCGGTACCGGATCAGGTCGGCGATCGAGATCATCACCAGGCCGTGCTCATCGGCGAAGGCACGGCACTGCGGCGCGCGCATCATCGTGCCGTCCTCGTTCATCAGCTCGCACAGCGCGCCCGAGGCGCTCAGCCCCGCCAGGTGCGCCAGATCCACCGCTGCCTCGGTGTGCCCCGGGCGGCGCAGCACCCCACCGGGAACCGCGCGCAGCGGCATCACATGCCCCGGGCGGGTCAGGTCGTAGGGCTCGGTGGCCGAGTCGGACAGGACCTTGATCGTGTGCGCGCGATCGGCAGCGGAGATCCCCGTGGACTCGACGTCACGGGCATCGACCGAGACCGCGTAGGCGGTCTGCTTGCGGTCCTCGTTGATCGCTGTCATCGGCGGCAGCCCGAGCCGGTCGAGATCGGCGCCCGGTAGTGAGACGCAGATGTAGCCCGACGTGTGCCGGATCATGAACGCGGTCAGCTCGGGGGTGGCGCGCTGGGCGGCGAAGATCAGGTCGCCCTCGTTCTCGCGGTCCTCATCGTCGACGACGATGATCGCCTCACCACGGCGGATCGAGGCCAGCGCGCTGGGGATGCTGTCCAGGCGCACTCCACCGGCGGCCCGGGTCGGGGTGTCGACCAGCAGCGGCTCGGTGAACTCCTCGGTGGTCATCGCGGGCGCCGTCCGGACTGCGTCGCCGGCCTCCTCGGAGACGTCCGTGGCGGCCGCGGTGCCCGGCTCGAGGTCGGGGCGCTCGACGGGGATGCCGGCCCGGGCGAAGATCTCCTCGGCGGGGATCATGGGCGCGCCGCCAGGAGTCGCTCGACGTACTTGGCGATCACGTCCACCTCCAGGTTGACCACGGCACCGACCCGTCGGCTGCCCAGCGTGGTCGCGGCCAAGGTGGTGGGGATCAACGAGACCGAGAACCACGGTTCGGGGCCGTCGACCACCTCCACGATGGTCAGCGAGACCCCGTCGACGGTGATCGACCCCTTCTCGACCAGGAACCGGGCGAGCTCCGTGGGCAGGTAGATCTCCACGACCTCCCAGTTGTCACTGGGCCGGCGTGCCCTGATCCGGCCGGTCCCGTCCACGTGGCCCTGGACGATGTGCCCACCGAACCGGCCGTCGGCGGCCATCGGCCTTTCCAGGTTGACCGGGTCGCCCTCCGTGAGTGCGCCCAGCGAGCTGCGGTGCAGTGTCTCGGCCATCACGTCGGCTGTGAAGAACTCGTCAGCCACATCCACAACCGTCAGGCACACGCCGTTGACCGCGATGCTGTCCCCGGGGTTCGCGTCGGCGGTCACCAACGCCCCGGTCACAGCCAACCGGGCGGAGTCGCCGGGCAGTGCCATCACCTCGACGACCCATCCGAGCTCCTCGACGATTCCGGTGAACACCATTCCTCCTGTTTCGGCCCACTGCGTCGGCCGGCTGTCTCGGGCCGATCCCGCGGACGGGCGCACGGCGCCGGTCACTGCGGGTCGCCGTGGACCATTGTCCCGTCCACACGCACGTCCTGGCCAACCCGGGTGATCGAGGTGATCTGCACCTGCAACGCTGAACCGATCCCGGTGATTCCGAGGTCGCCGACCGCGCCCGGCCCGGTGCCGAGCAACTTCGGGGCCAGGTACCAGACGACCCGGTCCACGAGCCCGGCCCGCAGGAACGCGGCGGCCAGGGTGGGGCCACCCTCCAGCAGCACATGCTGCACCTCATGGGCGGCCAGGTCGGCCAGTACCTGGGCCGGCTGCTGGTCGGGGTAGATCCGCAGCGGGGCGGTGCCATCGCGCAGGGCGGCGTCAGGGGGCACTGCCCGCCGGCCCATGACCACGCGGATGGGCTGCCGCGGCGCCAGCTGCCCGTCGGCGTCCCGCACGGTGAGGCTGGGATCGTCAGCCACAGCGGTGCCAGTGCCGATGAGCACCGCATCGACGTCAGCCCGCAGGGCGTGCACCTGGGCACGCGCCGGCCCACCGGTGACCCACCGGCTGGATCCGTCCGCCGCGGCAACCCGGCCGTCGAGGGTGCTGGCCACCTTCCAGGTGACCAGGGGCCGACCACGCTGCAGTGCGAATGTCCACGCGTGGTTGAGCACGTGCGCCTCGTCGGCCAGCACGCCGCCGACGACCGACACCCCCGCGGCGGACAGCCGGGTCGCTCCCCCGGCCGCCACCGGGTTGGGGTCACGCTGGGCGAACACGACCCGGTGCACACCGGCATCGAGCAGCGCCTGCGAGCATGGCCCGGTCCGGCCGGTGTGGTCGCAGGGCTCCAGGGTGACCACTGCGGTGGCACCCCGCGCGGTCCGGCCGGCCGCGGCGAGCGCTGCGACCTCGGCGTGCGCAGTGCCCGCCCCCTGGTGGTAGCCCTCGGCGATCGTGGACCCGGTCGCGTCGATCAGCACGCAGCCGACCCGCGGGTTCGGCCCGCGTGGGACTCCCGGGGTGCCCGCCAGGTGCAGGGCGCGGCGCATCGCGGCCAGCTCGGCGGCACTCACCGCACCCACAGGGGGGCGGTGGCCCGGCTGGTCCGCAGGAGCTGCCTGCGGGTCGCCAGCCCACGCTGCAGCGTCCGCGCCCGCCGGTGTGCTCACAGCGGCGAGGCGGCCACAGCCGCGGCCCGCAGGGCGCCGCACGCTGCGATCGGGTCCTGCGCGCCGAACACCGCGGAGCCGGCCACGAACACGTCGGCACCAGCCTCGGCGCATGCCTCGATGGTCGTGGCCGAGACTCCCCCGTCAACCTGGACCCAGATGTCGGCATCGCCGATCAGCGCCCGGGCTGCGCGAATCTTCGGCACAGCGAGGTCCAGGAAGGGCTGGCCGCCGAACCCCGGTTCAACGCTCATGATCAGGATCATGTCGACCTCGTCGACCAGGTCGCGGACGCTGTCCACCGGCGTCGCCGGCTTGAGGCCGACGCCGGCCCGGGCACCCTCGCGTCGGATCTCCCGGGCCAGCCGGACCGGGGCACGAGCCGCCTCGAGGTGGAAGGTCACACTGCCTGCGCCAGCCTCCGCGTAGGCCGGGGCCCACCGGTCGGGCTCCTCGATCATCAGGTGGCAGTCGATCGGCGTGCGCACATGGGCAAGCAGCGCCTGGACGATAGGCAGCCCGAGGGTGAGGTTGGGCACGAAGTGGTTGTCCATCACGTCCACGTGCAGCCAGTCGGCGCCGGCGGCCACCCGCTCGCACTCGGCGGCCAGGTCGGCGAAGTCGGCCGACAGGATGCTCGGCGAGATCTGGATACCCATGGTGCACAGACTAATGTCGCCAGCCCCGAGGTGGCCCGTGCGAGCTCAAGTGGTGCGGCGGCGGTCAGTGGCTTCCGTCGACGATGCCCAATGCGGTGGCCCGCGCAGCCCGGACCACGAGGTCCAGGGCCTCCTGCGTCGAGGACTGCGCTCGGACCGGGACCTGGAACGAGTGATCCGCGTCCACGACCGGCACGACTCGGGCACCGACATGCTCCAACGCCAGGCCCTCGGCAATCTCCCCCGGTGAACCGAGGGCATCGCGGGTGCCTTGGACGACCACCGTGGGCACGGCCTGTGCACCCGCCACGAGTTCAGGCAGCCGGCTGGGCGGCGGACCGGTGAGGCTTCGCCTGCGGGCGGGGTGCACGGGGAAGGCCAGGAGCAACATGGCCGACGGCGCCACCTCAGCGACCGTCCGACACGCCACGCGCGCCCCGGCGCTGCGCCCGCCGACCACCATCCGCCGTACGCCGATCCCGCGGGAGGACACGTCGCGCAGGCATTCGATCCACGCCCGGTCCAAGCTGCTGGGCGAGCCACCGATGCGCTTGCCGGCCACCCGCCACGGCGCCTCGATGAGCACCACCTCGATACCGTCAGCGGGCAGCGCAGCGGCGATCGCGACCAGGTCCGGGGCATCCACCCCACCGCCTGCGCCATGGCCGAGCACGAGGGCAGCCCGGGGTCGACCCTTCGGATCCGGGTGCAGGTGCGCCCGGGCCGGGCCACCGGGGGTGTCGATCTGCCATGTCTGGGTGCTCACGGCAGGACCTCGAGCCCGAGCTCGGCCGGGATCGGGTCGATCAGCTCCGCGGAGTTGTTCCGCACCGAGTTCACGGCGGTGCTGACCGGGTGGGCGGTCAGGGCATCGATTGGAAGCAACAGGCTGAACCCTGGGTCGCCGGAGCTGGCCGGATCCAACCACTGCTGATAGCCCTGCGGTGCGATGATCACCGGCATCCGGTCGTGGATGGCTGAGAGCGGACCGGCCGAATTCGTGGTCAGCACGCTCACGCTCACGAGCCAGTCGTCATCGGGGCCCTGGCGCCAGAACTCGTACAGCCCGGCCAGCGCCACCGCCGCACCGTCGGCACGGTGGATGAAGTAGGGCTGCTTGCGCGGCTTCTGGGCACCGGCCCGCGCCTTCGGCAGGTACCACTCGTAGTAGCCGTCCGCGGGGATGAGTGCGCGACGTCTGGCGAATGCGGCGCGGAACGCGGGCTTGTTCGCCGCGTTCTCCCAGCGGGCGTTGATCATGCGGGAGCCGATCGATGGGTCCTTGGCCCACGAGGGGACCAACCCCCAACGAGCCTGACGAAGCTGGCGCTGGACCTGCGCCTCGACCGGGCGGTCGACCACGAACGCCACCTGGTTGGTCGGTGCGACGTTGAAGTTGGGCTCCGGGGCTGGCTCGATGACAGCCTCGACCTGGAACTCGTCGACCAGGGTGGCCGTGTCCTTGGCTGCTGCGTAGCGTCCGCACACGCGGTTCAGCCTGCCACAGTTCAGGTAGGCTGCCGCGCGTGCCAGTTGAGAATCCGTGGCCAGCACCCGTGGCCCAGGGATCGGTGCGCGCGTCAGTGCTCGTACCCGGCAGCAAGTCGCAGACCAACCGCGCGCTCGTGCTCGCCGCCCTCGCCGACGGGCCCAGCACGATCAGTGCGCCCCTGAAGGCTCGGGACACCAAGCTGATGATCGCGGGCCTGCGCTCCCTGGGGGTTGAGGTGACCACCGGCGGTGGGGCCTGGCGGGTGCAGCCCACCGCACTGCGCGGCCCCGCGCACGTCGACTGTGGGCTGGCTGGGACGGTCATGCGGTTCCTGCCCGTGGTGGCGGCGCTGGCCGATGGGGACATCCGCTTCGACGGCGATCCTCGGGCCCGGATGCGGCCGATGGGCTCGTTGCTCAGCGCCCTGGAGTCCCTGGGCGCCACGATCGACGACGATGGCCGCAACAGCCTGCCGTTCACGGTCCGAGGACGGGGGCGGGTGCCCGGTGGGCCGGTGGTGATGGACTCCAGCGCCTCGAGCCAGTACGTCAGCGGCCTGCTGCTGGGGGCGCCCCGCTTCGACGAGGGCGTGGACCTGCGCCACCGGGGGGCACCCATGCCCTCCCTGCCCCATGTCCAGATGACCGTGTCCATGCTGCGTGAGGCCGGCGTCGAGGTCCGGGTCGACGACCACGACCCCACCAATGCCCGCTGGCAGGTTCGCCCGGGCACGATCCACGCCCGGGACCGCGACATCGAGCCGGACCTGTCCAACGCCGCACCGTTCCTGGCGGCCGCGATGGTCACCGGCGGCCAGGTGACGATCCCCGGCTGGCCCGCCGTGACCACTCAGGCCGGCGCCCAGTTGCCCGGCATCCTGACCCAGATGGGAGCCCGCACAGAACTCACCGACGCCGGGCTCACACTGACCGGCCCGGACCGGATCGAGGGCCTCGACATCAACCTGCGCGATGTGGGCGAGCTCACGCCCGTGGTGGCCGCCGTCGCCGCACTGGCCAGCACCCCCAGCAAGCTGCGCGGCATCGGTCACCTGCGCGGGCATGAGACCGATCGACTGGAGGCGTTGGCGACCGAGATCAACCAGCTCGGCGGCCGGGTCCGGGCCAAGCAGAACTCGCTGCGGATCACCCCCACCGCACTGCACGGGGGCCTGTTCGCGACCTACGACGATCATCGGATGGCGATGGCCGGCGCGGTCCTGGGCCTGCGGGTGCGCGGGGTGCAGGTCGTCGACGTGGACACCACGCGCAAGACGCTGCCCGGATTCCCGGGCCTGTGGGCGCAGATGCTGGGCCACGACGGGTGAGGTGGGCAGTGGGGCTGGGCACTGGGCTGGGCACTGGAGCGTGGGCGTGAGGCAGTGGGACGAGGAGGACGTGCGGATCCGCCCGGGTCGGCACAAGTCCCGCCCGCGCAGCAAGGATCGCCCGAACCACGCCGGAGGTGTCCCGGGGCGGATCGTGGCCGTGGATCGCGGCCGGTTCACGGCGAAGCTCGAGGACGCAGACCTCCCGATCTTCGCGGTGAAGGCCCGCGAGCTGGGCCGCAAGGCCGTGGTGGTCGGTGACGCCGTGTGGCTGACCGGTGACCTCGGTGGCGGCCCGGACCGCCTGGCCCGGATCGTGCGCATCGAGCCGCGCACCACGGTGCTGCGCCGCTCGGCCGACGACAACGACCCCGACGAGCGGGTGCTGGTGGCCAATGTCGAGCAGTTGGCGATCATCGCAGCGCTGGCCAACCCGGAACCGAGCCCGGGACTGATCGATCGCTGCCTGGTCGCCGCCTACGACGCGGGGCTGACACCGTTGCTGGTGCTGACCAAGGCCGACCTGGCCGATCCCGCCGAGCTCCTTGCGCTCTACGACGCCTTGGACGTCCCCGCAGTGGTGTGCGCGATCGACGACGACGGCGCACCTGAGCCAGCCGGCCTCGAGGCGCTGCGCGCGCAGGTGACCGACATCACCACCGTGCTGGTCGGGCACTCCGGGGTGGGCAAGTCGACCCTGGTCAACGCCCTGGCGCCGGGCGTGCAGCGCCTGACCGGGGACGTCAACGCCGTCACGGGCAGGGGTCGGCACACCTCCAGCCAGGCCGTGGCCATCCCCTTGCCGGAGGGCGGGTGGCTGATCGACACCCCCGGCGTGCGCTCGTTCGGACTGGCCCACGTCGAACCCGACCGGGTCCTGCACGCGTTCCCGGAGTTCGATCCGGCCCTGGCGGAATGCCCCCGGGGTTGCCCACACACGCAGGGCGCCCAGGACTGCGCGCTGGACGAGTTCGCCTCCTCAGGCGCAGCCGGCGAGGCGGGGCCGGCCCGGCTGCAGTCCCTGCGCCGGCTGCTGGCCACCCGACCGAGCGAGCCCGGCGTCTGACGAGGACGACCAGCCGGCATCTCCGTGTCATCGATCCAGCAGTTGAAGTGCCAGATCCATGACACAGGGGCGGTTGCGCTGATGTGACTTGGGTGCGTCGGTCAGGTGGATCCCGGCACGCGGCCAGGCGAGCGCCGGAACGAGGTGCCTGACTGCAACGCGCCGAACTACCGGGCGCGGCCGTAGTCGTCGTACTTGCCATCCATCGGGCCGGGGGTGCGCTGGTACAGGCCCGCGACCACCTTGATCTTCGCCGCACAGGTCCATGGCTGCCAGCCGCGGGAGTTCCAGATCGCCCGGGCCAGACGTACATTGGTCTCGGTATCCAGCGCCTTCTCGCGTGCCTGCTCGATGCCGGAGAACGGTATGTCGACGGCGCGCAGCGCGGCCTGCAGGGTGCCGCCGTCATTGATCTGGAAGACGCCGAAGTCGCGAGTTCCGTTGCTGTTGGGCTTGCTCACCCGGTTGCCGTGGCCGGACTCGCAGCGCGAGACTGCCATCGCGTTGCCCACCTGGTCGGCCGGGAAGTGCTTGCGCACGTACTTGAGCACCTCATTGGTGCTCGTCGACTCACCGACCGGCGCGGCGCCGCCGGTGTCTGCGCCGCCGAGGGGGACGGTGTAGGCGTCCTGGGCGCGCGCGGCGGCGATGGCCGTGTCGATGGCATCGTCGATCGCTCGGGCGGCGGCTGCCTCCTCCTTGACGAGGTCCTTGGCTGCCTTGGCGCGCTCCTCCTCGGCGATTGTCAGGTCGTCGGAGGTCTGCGACAACGCCTCGGCAGCTGCGGCTTCGGCATCCTCGAGCGCAGCGAGCTGGTCCGCGTACTCGCCGTTGGCGGCTTGCGCACCGCCCACCGTGGGAGCCTCAGACTCCAGCGGGTTGGCCACCTCACCGGGCACCTGCTTGGCCAGCGAGTCCATCGACCGGCCTGCAGCGACCGCCAACCGACTGGTCAGCGCCTCCGAGTCAGCACCGCGGTCGGCCAGCGCCGGGCCAGGCTCGGCCGATGCGGACGCACTGGCGGAGGGTGTCGGCAGCGGGGCCAGCGCCATAGCCGCCGGCGCCTGGGAGTTGATCCATGCGCCGGCCCCGACCACACCGGCGATCAGGGCCAGCGTGAACATGACGAAGACCCGCCGGCCGGTGCGCAGGCGGTCCTCCTGCTCGTACTCCCAATCCCCCACGCAGCCAGTATGCGCCAGCACGGGCCCGGTAGCCTAGTCGCCCATGGCAGAGACCAGCATTGACGTCACCCGTCCGGCCGACGACCTGACCCTGGCCCTGCTCCTGGCCGACGAGGCGGATCGGATCGCGATGGCCCGGTTCCGGGCCACGGACCTGATTGTGCAGACCAAGCCGGACCTGACCCCGGTGACCGAGGCGGACAAGGCGGTCGAGCAGGCCCTGCGCGCCCATCTGGCCACGCGGCGTCCCGGGGACCTGATCCTCGGTGAGGAGTTCGGCGGCGAGCTGGCGAGCACCGGCCGGCAGTGGGTGATCGACCCGATCGACTCCACGAAGAACTACATGCGCGGGTGTCCCGGTCTGGGCGACGTTGATCGCGCTCGTGGTCGACGGCCACGCCCAGGTCGGGGTGGCCAGCGCACCGGCGCTGGCACGCCGGTGGTGGGCCGCACCGGGAACGGGTGCCCACGTGCGCGGCCCGGAGGGGGAACGCCGGTTGCAGGTGTCCGGGGTGACGCGCCTGGCCGATGCCAGCTTCTCGTTCAGCGACCAGGTCGGCTGGCCGCCCGGCGCGCTGGAGGCCCTGACCGCAGCAACCTGGCGCTCCCGGGCCTACGGCGACTTCTGGTCGCACCTGTTGGTCGCCGAGGGCTCGGTCGACGTGGCCGGCGAGCCCGAGTTGGGCATCTGGGACATCGCGGCGCTCATCCCGATCATCGAACAGGCCGGCGGGACCGTGACCGGCTACGACGGCTCCGAGGCTCTGCTGGCCGGCAACGGCCTGTCCAGCAATGGCCTGCTGCACGATCAGGCGCTGGCGCTGGTCGACCGTGGTGCGTGACAGGACTGCGACCTCGCCGGCACGAGACCTCCTTCTCAGTTGGCGGGGGCGTCCACTACGGTGGCGACATCCGCTCCGATGAGTCTCACCGGGAGGTTTCATGTCGATCAAGAACGTGCTGAAGGCCAAGGGGTCCGTGGTGGCCACCATCGCGCCCGACGCCAGCCTGACCGAACTCGTCGATGCGCTGGCCGAGCACCGGATCGGCGCGATGGTGGTGTCCACCGACGGCACTCACATCGTCGGGATCGTCTCGGAGCGTGACATCGTCCGGGCCCTGCGCACCGACGGTGGGGTGCCCTCGTTCCGGGAGTCGCGGCTGATCCACCTCGACCGGGTCCAGGTCGCCGAGATCATGACCCGCGAGGTGAGGACCTGCACCCCGGGCACCTCCATCGACGAGGTGATGACCGTGATGACCGCCGGGCGCATCCGGCACCTGCCCGTCCTGGAGGGCGACGAACTGGTCGGCATCGTGAGCATCGGTGACATCGTTGCCGCCCGGATATCACACCTGGAGTGGGAGCGCTCGGCACTTGTCGACTACGTCACGACCGGTCGCTGACCCCGCCCAGGCCACCCGCCGACACGGACGGACCCCGGCCACGGCGCCGGGGCCGACCGGCGGGGACATGCTGCACGCCATGCGGCGGATCGGGGTGGACCCGCTCGCATTCCTGGCCGAGCAGTGGCACATCCACGGGGACGTGGTGCAGTTCCCGATCCCGGCCCCACCGACCTACCTGGTCTGCCATCCCGACGACGTGCGCACGGTGCTGGTCGGCCGGGCCCGCGACGTGGGCAAGGACACGTTGCAGTACCGCGCGCTGTCCAAGGTGACCGGTCACGGCCTGCTGACCAGCGACAACCCGCTCTGGCGTGAGCATCGACGGATCCTTCAGCCCGCGTTCCACCCCGACACGCTTCCGGCTGTGGTCGCCCACACGGACCGGGCTGCTGCCCGCACCGCGCAACGGTTGCTGGCCGCGAGCCCCGGTGGGGTCGTGGACATCGATGCCCTCGTGATGACTCTGGCCCTTGAGGTGGTGGGCGACTCGCTGTTCGGCCACGCGCTCGGTCCGGTGGCTGAGCGGCTCGGGGCTGCGACCCTCACCGCGCTGGGCGAGGTGGTGTCGATGGCCCGGATGCCGTTGCGCGCAGCGGGCTGGATCCCCACCCCGGGCAACCGGCGGATGGCCGGGGCCCTGGCCGAGCTGGATGCCGCGGTCGCCGACATCCTGGCCGCGAGGGAGGGCCAGGGGCGTTCGGACCCGCCTGACATGCTCGACCTGCTGCTCGACTCATCCCTGGATGCCCGGGCCGTCCGCGATGAGATCGTGACCTTCCTGGTGGCCGGGCATGAGACGGTGGCCTCCGCGCTGACGTGGGCGCTGGTCCTGCTGGCCGGGCATCCAGAGGTGGCCGATCAGGTGGCGGCCGAGGCGGCAGCGGTGCTCGGCGTCGCCGGCTGCGGGTCCCGCTGCGAACCCGGGCTGAGCCCGGCATCCGGGGCCGGAACTGAGGGGCCGCACTCCCCGGTCGAGGTGCAGGTCACGATGGCCCAGCTCGCCGAACTGCGCGTGGCACGCGCAGTGATCGACGAGGCGATGCGCCTGCACCCGCCGGCGTGGCTGATCACCCGGAAGACCACAGCGGACCTCCTGCTCGGGGATGCGCACGTGCCCGCCGGTTCGCTGCTGATCATCAGCCCGTGGATCGTGCACCGGCACCCCGCGGCGTGGGCCTCCGCCGACGAGTTCGACCCGCAGCGGTTCCTCGCCGCCGACGGAGTCCCAGCCCGGCTGCGCCACGCGTACCTGCCGTTCGGAGCCGGGCCGCGGATGTGCATCGGGCGCGACTTCGCCTATGCCGAGGCGGTCCTCGCCCTGGCGAGCATCAGCCGGGCTGTCCGTCTGGCGCCCACCGGCCCGCCGGTGCGGGCCCTGCCGCTGGTGACGATCCGTCCGGATCGCCCGGCCCTCATGCGGGTAAGCGCCCGCTGAACCTCGCGGGCCCCTGCCGCGGCGATGCCGCCAGGTCACTCCAGGATCAACGACTCGTACTCCGTCGGTACCGCTGGGCCGTCGACGACCCGACCGTCGGGCAGGACCCTCGGCACCGGCGCACCCGCCGCATCGGTGATCAGCACGCTGTCGATCCCGACCTCGGCCATGCTGAGCACCATCTGGCCCACGAGCAGGACCTGGTCGTTGGGCGGCAACTGCCCGAAGGCATCCGAGCGCGCCACGGTCAGCTGCCCGGTTGGGGACTGCGAAGTGATCGACAGCAGGGCCACACCGTCCAGCGGGTCGAGCAGCAGCGTGCGCAGCTCGGCCTGCCGTTCCAGGGGTGGTCCTGCCGCCAGCGCCGCCATGACGCCCTCCGCGGACCGATCACTGATCGCTTCGTCGACGGCCTCGAGCTGGCGCCCGGACACGAAGTGGATCGCCGTCTCGTGGGAGGTGGGCGTGGCACTGGGCGTGCTGCCGACCGGGGGCAGCGCGCCGCTGGGCAGTGACTGTGCATCGTCCTGGACCGACACCCCACACCCTGCGGACACCGCAAGGAGCAGGGCCGCCACGACGATGCGGACCGCCCGGACCGGACCTCCGCGCTGCGGGGCCGGATCGTTCGCCCGAGGCGCTCGCGATCCAGCCATGACACGCATGCGCAGCCCTGTCACGTGACCACCCCCATCGGTAGGTCGAGGGTGAACCGGGCGCCCCCGAACGGGGAGCCCGTGACCAGGATCAGCCCCCCGATCGCGGCGGCCTGGTCGCGGACGATGGCCAGACCCAGACCAGCGCCCTCGATGCGCCGCTCCCCGACGTGTGCCCCGCGCGCGAACGGTTCGAACAACCGGTCCACCTCCTCGGCCTCGACCCCCGGGCCCGCGTCATCGACATGGATGCGCACCCGACCGCCGCCCGACACCACGAGGATCTGGCGCGTGCCGTCGCCATGGCGGGTGGCGTTGTCGATCAGGTTGGCGACCACGCGCTCGACGCGTCGGGCATCGGTCACGACCATCGGCCGGTCCCCGTGCAGCAGGTCGGTAGCGAGGTTGCGCCCCTCGAGGACCCCCTCGATCAGGGCCGCCACGTCGCATGCGTAGCTCTGGACCGGGGCGGTCGCGGTGACACTCGAGATGTCGAGCAGGTCGAGCAGGATCCGCGAGAGCCGACGCGACTGGGTGGCCAGGCTCGTCACCAGCCGAGCCTCACGGGGGTCGAACGAGTCGTGGTGCTCCTCGAGCAGTTCCGCGGTGGCCACCACGGTGGTCAGCGGCGAGCGCAACTCGTGGCTGACGTTGGCCACGAACCGCCGCTCGCGCTCGATCCGCGAGGCCACGGCGACAGCCATCTCGTTGAACGAGTCCGACAGCGGGTCGAGGTCCGGGTCGCCGGTGGCGGGCAGCCGGACGCTGAGGTCGCCGTCCGCGAGCCGGCGGGCGCCAGCCCGCATCCGCTGCAGCGGGCGCATCAGCCCGTTGCCGACCACGCGTCCGACCGTCCCACCCGCAGCGAACGCGATCAGTGTGAGGAGCACCAGCATCAGGGAGGCGTTGCGCAGGGTCTCCAGGAGGTCCGAGAGCGGGAAGATCTCGACGTAGATCCCCGAACGCGTGTAGACCCCGACCCCGTAGTAGTACTCGTCGCCGATCGCGAACGTCTGCTGCGCGCCGCCCTCGGTCAGGGTCAGGTCGATCAGTGACTCGGGGATGTCCGACGGGCGGACCACGCTGCCGCGCGAGTACCACACCGAGCCGACCCGGATCATCGCCTGGGAGGCAGCCACTACCGGCAGTTGGCTGAGCACCTCTCCAGGCTGCTGGCTACCGGCGATGGCCGCGTCCACCGAACGGGCGTCCAGCAGGGCCCGGGTGAGGCCTGATGACTGCCGCTGGTTGGTCAGGTAGGTGCGACTGACCAGGTAGATGCTGCTGGCCACCAGCACGGCCACGATCCCAGAGAGCACCGCGAACACAAGTGCCACCCGGGTCCGCAGGCCGAAACGCATGGGTCAGGCCTTGAGCCGGTAGCCGAATCCGCGCACGGTCATCAGGTGGACCGGCTCGGCCGGGTCGGCCTCCATCTTCGCGCGCAGCCGGTAGACGAGGTTGTCCACCACCCGGCCGTCCCCGGGGTTGCGGTAGCCCCAGACGTTGCGCAGCAGGTCGTCGCGGCTGACCACCCGCTCCCGGGCCCCGATCAGTTCGGCGAGCAACTTGTACTCGGTGGGCGAGAGCGGCACGACCCGCTCGCCGACCTGGACCTCGGCGGTGTCCGGGCGCAGCAGCACCTCGCCGCACTCCAGCAGTCCATGGTCGACCTCGACGTCGTTGGAGCGACGGATGTGTGCGCGGATCCGGGCCAGCAGCTCCTTGGTGACGAACGGCTTCGTGACGTAGTCATCAGCACCTGCCTCGAGCCCGGAGACCACGTCGTGGCTGTCGGCCTGGGCCGTCACCACGATGATCGGCACCCGGCTGGTCGCCCGCACGCTGCGCACGACGTCCAGCCCGTGGATGCCGGGCAGGCGCAGGTCCACCAGCAGCACGTCGGGGTCCTCGTCCTGGCTGAGCACCAGGGCCTGTTCGCCGTTCTCGGCCTCGAGCACGCGATAGCCCTCGTCCTCGAGGGCGTAACGCAGCACCAGGCGGATCTCCTCGTCGTCCTCGACGACCATCACTGTCTTGGCCACGGGCCTATTCAACCCCTACGGAGGGCAGGAGCCGAACCGCCGCCACCCGAATGGACACATCGTGATGCAAATGGGACTGATCCGCACCAGATCAGACCGGCCGCTTGAGCTGCAGGACCGGCACCCCGGTGGGGTTGCCGGCCTCCATCCGGATCTCCTCGCCGGCCACGAACTGGGTGATCGCATGCGCGAGCTCGCGCGGGTGGGTGAAGTTGATGGCGTGCGCGGCCCCCTGGAACAGGACGATCGTGATCCCGGGCGGGATCTCGTGCATCACCTCGGTGAACCGCTTCCACGGCGGGCGCAGCGGATCCTGGCTGCCGATCACCACCATCGCCGGAACCGGCAGGGCCAGGAACCGCTCGAAGGCGGGGAACTTGATCATCGACTTGAAAAGGGCCAGGGAGCGCAGCGGCCCAAAGCGCAGGTAGTCCGGAGCGGCCACCCTCATCAGGCCCGGCGACTCGAAGAGGCCATCCCTGGCCATCTGCAGCAGGGCCTTGCCCAGCGGCCGGTTGTGCCGCCCACCGGCCAGCCCGACCAGCACAGCCCTCGAGACCTTCTCGGGGGCCTGGGCGATGAGTTCGGCGGTGATCGCACAACCCAGCGAGTTGCCCACGACCACGGCCTGCGCGACGCCCACGGCGTCCATGAAGTGACAGAGCGCCGTGGCCAACTGCTCGATGCTCAGCTGCTCAGCCGGCTTGGGGCTGCGCCCGAATCCCGGAAGGTCGGGCACGTAGACCCGGAACGAGTCGGTCAACAGCTCGGCGGTGGGGATGAGGGAGCTGCCAGAGATCGCGAATCCATGCTGATGGATCATGGCCGGCGCATCGACCGGCCCGGCGACCCGGTACTGGATCCAGTTGCCGTCGACCAGGACGGCGTTCCAGGTGAAGCGGCTCGTTGCCTTGCGAGGGCGCATAGCGGCAGAATGCCACGCGCCCGCCGCACGTGGACACGTGGCGGTGCGGACATGCCACGGATCGGACTCGTGACCCAGCCGCACCGGCGAGCGCCCCCACGCACTGCGGCGTCGGGGCTCTCCGACGCCGCGACCCCTCAGCCGACCAGTTCGCGCAGTTCCTGGTCGCCCGGGCGCGCCCGCAGCACCTCGGGGGTGACTCCGGCCTTGCTGGTGATGGCGTGCACCTGGCGCTGCTGGCGCGTCGTGGCCAGCGAGATCACTGTGCCCGAGGCCCCGGCCCGCGCGGTGCGGCCCGAGCGGTGCAGGTACTCCTTGGGACCGTGCGGCGGGTCGACGTGGAGCACGAGGTCGATGTCATCGACGTGGATGCCGCGAGCGGCCACGTCCGTGGCCACGAGTACGTCGATCCGGCCACGGCGGAAGTCCTCCAGGGTGCGGGTGCGCATGCCCTGCTTCATCCCACCGTGCAGCGCGGCGGTGCGCACTCCCCCGGCCTCGAGCTGACCGGCCAGGCGATCGGCCCCCAGCTGCGTGCGCACGAACGCCACGGTGCGCCCCCGGCGCAGGGCGATGTCGGCCGTGACGGCGTCCTTGTCCTTGGGGTGCACCAGCACGATGTGGTGTGCCATGGTGCCCACAGTCGCCGTGGCCGGGTCGGCGTTGTGCTCCGCGGCGTCGTGGAGGTAGGTGCGCACGAGCCGGTCGACGTCGGCATCCAGGGTGGCGGAGAACAGCAGGCCCTGGGCGTCCTTGGGCAGTCGACCCATGATCGCCTCGATCTCGGGCATGAAGCCCAGGTCGGCCATGTGGTCGGCCTCGTCGAGCACCACCATCTGCACCGAGCCGAGATCCACCGAGCCGCGATCGGCCAGGTCGACCAGGCGCCCGGGAGTGGCCACGACGATGTCGGCGCGCTCCAGACCGCGGATCTGGCGGTCGTACGAGCTGCCGCCGATGATCAACTGGGTACGCATCCCCATGGTCGCGGCCAGTGGGGTGAGCGCGTCGATGACCTGCATCGCGAGCTCCCTGGTGGGGGCGAGGATCAGTCCACGGGGCTGGCGGCGCAGGTGCTGGCGCGGGCCGTTGAGCCGGGTCAGCATGGGCAGGCCGAAGCTCAGGGTCTTGCCCGAGCCGGTACGGCCACGGCCCAGGACGTCCTGGCCGGCCAGCGCCGCCGGGATCGTCATGGCTTGGATCGGAGTGGGTTCGGTGATGCCCTGACTGGCCAGGACGGCAGCGACGCCGGTGGGCACGCCGAGGTCGACGAATGCGTTCGGGCCGGTGAGGGCCGGCACGCGCGGGGCGACCTGCGGGCGCTCCGTGCGCTCGCGGTCGCGGCGAGGTCCCCGGGGTCCACGGTCGAAGCGATCGTTGCGGTTCGGGCGACCGGGGCGGTTCGGGCGGTCGGCTCGGTTCGCCCGCTCGGGGCGCTCGGCGCGGTCGTTCCAGTCGCTGCGCGGGGCGCGCTGCGGACGGTCGGTGCGCTCGCTGCGCTCGGCGGACTCCGGGCGGTCGCTGCGCGGCGCACGGTCTGCGCGGTCGGTGCGGTCGTTCCAGTCGCTGCGCGGGGCGCGCTGGGGACGGTCGGTGCGCTGGGTTCGCGGTGTCCGCTCGACGCGATCGGAGCGATCGTTCCAGTCCGTCCGCGGGGCGCGGTTGGCCCACGTCGAGCCCTGGGCGGAACCCGTTGTGCGGGAGGTCGCGCCCTTCCAGGAGGTGCCCTGGGATCGGGTACCGGTGGGGCCCGCGGCGGCGGCACCCTTGCGGTGACTGGTCGGCTTCGAGCCTTTCCAGGAACCGGCGCCCTTGGTGGGTCGGCTCGACTTGGCCTGCGGCCCGGATCTGGGCGCGCGCGAAGGCGGGGTATGGGCAACCATGGTTGTTTCCTGCTTCCAATGACGTGTCGTCTTCAACGCGTCTGGATGACCGCCACAGGGCCAACGGGGGAAACGTTGCTCAACGAAGCCGGCGAAGTGCCGGACGCTCAGGGTACCTGCCCCGGCACCCCGAGCGCCAAACGCCGATTCCGGCGCGGGGTGGGCGTGCGGGTTGGCCGGGCCGGCTGCCCAGCAGCTGAACGGGCCCGGTGGCACTCAGAGTGCGCAAGGTGGCCCGCGGCGGGCCCGAGGTTGCCCCTGGAGGTCAGGCCACGTCGACGTGGACGTGGTCGAGGTGCCGGTTGATCGGGTTGTCCGGGTCGGACCCGCTGAAGCGGTAGTCACGCCAGCCCTGGATCGACCGCTGCGCAGTCCAGATCCGATCCCGGTAGATGACCGTCCGGATCCCGAGCCTCTGCGCATTTGCCACCGCCCAGTTCGCCAGCCGCCAGCCATCGCGGGCCTGGGCAGCCGAATCGGCCGGTCGGAAGAAGAAGTCGACGGCCCTGCCCAGGGAGTGCTCGCCCTGGGGGTTGCGCCCCGGCAACGGCGTCTCCGGTCCGAAACCGCCGTCGGGCAGATCCCCGAACTGATCACGGGCCGCCTCGCGCAGGGCGGCAGCGCGCGGGGTCAGGCCCAGCGGGGGACCCTTGGGCGCACCGGTCGGGCGCACCGCCGAGATCCGGCAGGTGACGGCCGCACCCGCGGCCAACGCATCGCGCACCTCTGGGTCGGCGTCGACGCCGGCCGTGGCCACGCGCGCCGAGACCTCGTCGGGGGATCCTTGGACCAGGACGACACCGGTCGGATCGACCACCGTGCAGCCGGGTTGCCAGGGCAGGGCGTTGCCTCGGCCCACGGCCAGGACAGCCACTGCCGTGACGATCACAACCGCGGGGGCGATCAGGCGCACCCGACCACGATAGGCGACCAATCACCGGTCCGCCGGGACCGACCATGCCTGCGCACGGTCACCGTAGGATGACCGCCGTGCCGGAAACCGAGGGAGTCCACGGGCTCGGCCAGCCCCGACCCCTCGAACGCATCCCGATCGTGGCCCTGCGAGTGGTGCAGTTCACACTCGACCTGGCGATCACAGCTCTGCTGACAGTCCTGCCGATGACGGCCTTCCTGCTGCTGCCGAGCAATCCGGACGGCTCACTGGGTGCGCTGCTGGTCGCGATCCCGCTGGCACTGGCGCTGCTGATCCTGGCACTGGCGATCAGCTGGTGGTACTGGGCATGGCTGCCCGGACGGCGGGCTGGCCGGACGCTGGCGATGGGCTGGCTGGGCCTGGGTGTGGAGTCTGCGGCGGGCGGCCCGGCAGTCGGCAGCCAGTTCACGCTGCGCTGGCTGGCGCTGGGGCTCGACGCGGCATTCTTCGGCCTGGTCGGCCTGACCGCAATGCTGCTCTCGCCACACCAGCAGCGCCTGGGCGATTCGCTGGCGCGGACTGTGGTCGTCCGGACGACGAGGCAGTCGACGGCTCCGCAGTAGATCGGCGCCCCGGGACAGGGTGCGGCACGGGACCCCACAGCTGCCCGGCGGAGCGCCGGCGCAGGCCCCCCTACTTGATGATCGCCACGGTCTGCGTGTTCCAGCTGACCAGCTGCCCGTCACGCGTCCACAGCTCGCGGACCTCGACGGTGAACCCGTCGCGCGCCGCCACACTGCGGCCGCGGTGGAACAGTGGCTCGAGTCCTCCGTCCGCGGTGCGGGGCAGCGCGGTCGGGTCCCCGGGGATGTCGAGGGTGAAGCCCAGCGTCGCGGCGGGGCGAGGCCGGTCCATCGCGACGATCACCGACACCCACCAGGCATCAGCCAGGGCCGCCACCAGCGCAGCGTCGGCGCGGCCCTGCGGACCGCGGGGGCGGATCCAACCCTCGGTCAGGTCATCCTGCGCACCGGAGTAGGGCAGCCCGCGCACGGGGCGGAACTCCAGGTGCGCGGTGAAGTCCGGGGCAATCGGTGGGCCAACCGGGATCACCGGGACGCCGTCAGGCCCGGCCGCCAGGGCGTCAGGCGGGGTCACGCCAAGCCATTCGGCACCGCCAGGCATGTCCGGTCCGCGCCGGGCCGCCCCGAGCACGACCACCCCGTGGGCCAGCAGGTCACCGCTCTCGTCACGGACGCGAACGGCCACCGTGTTGGTCGCCGAGCCGCGGCGCAGCTCCTCGACGGCCAGGGACACCCGACCGACCAGGACCGGGGCGACCAACTGGGCGCTCAGCGCGCGCACAACCAGCTCGGCGCGCGGGTCGACCAGCAGCGCGGCCGCCGTCATCGCTCCGGTGGCCAGCCCGCCCCAGGCTCCGCGACCCTGCTGGAACCCGTCAGGGACGTCGAGGACGAAGCGCGCGGGGTCCGCGGTGGGCCGCGGTCGGATCAGGTCGGAGATGTCGATCGACTGCATGCGGGAAGCCAACCACCTGGGGTCCCGCCCGGCGACGACGGGGTCGGCGGCCACGGGATGCCTGCCGATGTCCGGCTAGCCCCGCAGCAGGCGCCGGCCCCACCACGAGGTTGCCACTGCCTGCCCCGCCAGCACGTAGCTCAATGAGGCGTCCTCGTGCAGCGTGGCCTCCCAAGCACGCGAGGTGCCCTTCGCCCCAGCCATCAGGAGCACGTCGCCGACCTTCAGGCCCTGATCAGGGCCCGGCACCAGGGTTCGGTGCGCGCCGCGCACGTGCATCAGGGCCATCAGGGCCAGCCGCTCATCGCGGGCGAAGGGGCTGGCCATCAACTGGCCGATCGTCACCTGCTCACGGGCCAGAACCAGGCACAGCGCAGGGGCCTGGGCGGGGTCGATCCGCACCGGCCAGACGGTCGGTGAGCGCACTCCCACCAGCCCCACGAGGTCGGCACTGACCTGCGCAGCCCACTGCTCTGACTGCTCCTTGGCCGCCTGGAGGAACTGCCAGAGCACCGGATTGGCCAGCCGCTCGAGGACCTCACGGGCCACCACCTCGCTGGGCAGCAGCAGCAGGTCAGGGGCCAGGGCGGCGAACACCGCGCCGTTGGCCGACGACTCCTGCCGCGCGATCACCACGATTCCCGGGTTGGTCCGGCGTGCGGCATCGACGTAGGAGACCGTGGTGGTGTCGCGGTCGGCGGCGACCACCAACCCGACTGATCGGGCGGCCAGCGCGGCGAAGGCAGGTGACTGCGGTCCCACGTCAGCAGCGGGTGCCTGCGCGGCGAGGTCCTCGGAACTTGCGCGCAGCGACGGGCCCGGGTCCACCTCGGTGACCGGGATGTCCACCGCCTGCAGGTCGGCGACCACCTCTCCGATCACGCGCTGCGAGCCGACCACCAGCCACTCCCCCGGCTCCGGCGGCTCCGGGCGCACGGGCAGCGGCGCACCGGGGGGCAGGATCAGCCAGTCCACGAGCTGGGACAGGCTGGGCGTGCGCAGCGCTATCCGCAGCCGGTCACCGAACGCGTCGTACGGGTTGACCACGGTCGGCTCGCCGAAGGCGGCCATCCGGTTCACGGTGACCGGGGAGTCGGCCCGGGCCACCACCGGCAGGCCCGGGCGGATCAGGTGGACGGCCTGCACCACGGCGAGGTTGGTCTCGTCGTCGTCGGTCAGGGCGAGGACACCCGCGCACCGGGGGTTGGTCAGGCCCGCGAGGATGAGGGTCTGCGGGGCCCGCGGATTCGCGCTCAGGGCGGGCACGTCGGCCCGCAGCGCCTCCAGGGCCAGGGAGTCGATCCGGTCCTGGACCCGATCGACGACCACCATCCGCCGGCCCCGGGTGTCGAGGTCCCGAGCCACGAGGACACCGGCCTGGGCGTAGCCGATCACGGTCAGGAAGGGCTCCGGGATTCGGGCCACCCGGCGGGAGAACCGCTGCGTGTCCAGGGCCTTGCGGAACCCCCGGTCCTGCAGCAGCCCCAGCAGCGTGCCGATCGCATAGGCCCATCCGATGACGGCCAGGTAGATCGAGAACGTGACCCACATCCGCTGGTCGATGGTCAGCTCGTTGGGGATCTCGCCGAACCCGATGGTCGTCGCGGTGTAGCTCATGAAGTAGAACGCGTCGAAGAAGGACATCGGGTCGGTGCCGCCGTCAGGCTGCTGGCCCGGGATCATGGTCAGCCCCAGGACCGCGATCGAGAACACGGCGATCAGCACGATCAGCGGGGTGCGCATCCGCCGCAGCACCAGGAAGATCGCGGCCGTGGAGGGCGCGGTCAGGGCTGCCGGATCCACCAGAGCCGCGGCGTGTTGCGAATCCGGGTCAGGTGAGTGCTCGATATCGGGGTCCCCCCGGTCGACGAGGATGTGCCAGAACGCGAGCAGCGGGTTGCCCATCGGGCTACCTGCGCGAGAACTGCAGCGTCTCGGCGATCAGCAGGATGACCGAGACGATGTTGGCCAGCAGCGCGCCCGCAGCCAGCGACACCACGCTGGCCATGGCCGATCCGGTCATCCCGCCTGTGGCCTGGCTGGCCACCACCCAGTACACGCCGGCCGCGACCAGCTGCAGGTCCGCGACCAGCGAGGTAGCCAGGTGCACCGCCCCCATCTGGGTCCGGTCGCCGAACTTCAGGACCGTGGCGATCAGGTTCACCACAATCGCGGCGAACAACTCGTAGGAGTTGTGAACCGACGGGTCGGAGATGTCGCCGATGACGAAGCCGAAGTTCAGCGTGGCTGCCAACAGGACGAAGAAACCGAAGATCACCTTCTCCAGGTTCATGGCCACCTCCCCGGGTCAGGCTAGTCCGCCCGGGCCGACCGACTCTCGCTCGACCCGGGTCAGGGCGCTGCGGGCCCGTGCAGATCCACCTGGACGGCCAGGACCCGGTCGGGGATGCCGGCCAGGATGCTCGCATCGGGGGTACCCATCCCGAGGTGGGCCCCGATCGGCAGTTCGCCCAGCCGGGGATCGGCTGCGCGCAGCACCTCGGCCAGCAGCTGCCGGTCTCCCCCGGTGACCAGGAACTCCACCTCGGGCCGGGCCACGATGATCCGGTCCGCAGCCATCGCCGCAGCCGCAGCGATCTCGTCGGCCTGGTTGCTCCGACGCCGGGCGTAACGCTGCTGCGACCAGCCGCCGGCCGCGGTGCGGCCGTGGATGTGCCGGCGCCCCACCTTCGCCTCGACCCGCTCGGACCCGCAGAATCGGGCGACCGCGTAGCCAGCGCGACGGACCAGCACGGTGCCGAAGACCGGGCGCACGTCGGCCAACGCGACCGGGTCGTGAGGGATCTGCACCAACCACGGCGGTGCATGCAACACAGCCGCCGCGCCGTCTGCGGCGGTGAGGTTCCAGCCCGCAGGCTCGTCGGAGCGCTCCCTGGTGAAGACCCCGTGCCGCGACTCGAACCCTTCGAGCCAGGGCAGCAACCGCCGCACCGGCACGCTCACGGTCCGCGCTGCCTCGTCGGAATCAGCCACGTGGCGCCGCGCCGCCGATCGTGACTGCATCGGCGCCGACCGAGGCGACCGCGCTGCCCCCACCGCCCGTCCCGAGTGCGCCGAGCGTTCGGGCGCGTTCCAGGTCCGAACGCAGCCCAGCCACCAGGAGTTCGACGACCACGGCACGGGGCACCGGCGAGGTGGTCGCGGCCAGCGCAACCTCCTCGAGGGACCCCAACCAGCCCCGCACTGCCAGTTGCGTGATGTCGTCGCGCACCGGCCATTCTGCGGCCTCGAGCCAGCGCAGAACGTGCTGGGCGCGTACCTGGTCGAGCACCGCGAGCACCTGCGGGTCACCGCCGGACGCGCCCCGCACCAGGGCCACGTAGGCGCCGCGCTTGCGCGACACGAACTTCAGGAAGGCGCTGACCATCGCGTGCAGCCGGGCGTCGACGTCCGTGCCGGGCCCGCGGGGAACGGCCTGCATCAGGCGCTCTCCGGCGCTGGACACCACGGCGGCGAAGTAGTCGCCCTTGGACGGGAAGTAGTGGAACACCAAGGTCCGTGAGACCCCGGCTGCGGCGGCCACCTCGTCGAGGGCCATCTCGTGGATGGGGCGGGTACCCAGGAGGTCCAGACCGATGTCCACCAGTTGCTGGCGACGATCCTGGGCCGTCATGCGCGGTGGCCCCGGAACCACCCCCGAGGGGGCGGCCCCGGGGCCACCGGTCCGACTCACTTGTAGGTGCCGCCCGACTCAGCCAGGGCCACCAGCGAGGCCGGAGGGGTGAACCGCTCGCCGTACTGCTCAGCCAGCTCGTTGGCCCGCGCGACGAAGGCCGTCGGGCCCTCGCCGGCGTAGGTGTTCACGAACTGCAGCACGCCGCCGCTCCACGCCGGGAAGCCGATGCCGAAGATCGAGCCGATGTTGGCATCCGGCACGGTGCGCAGCACGTTCTCGTCGAGGCATTTGACGCTCTCGATCACCTCGATGAAGAGCATGCGGTCCTGGAGGTCCGCGAACGGGATGTCCAGGTTGTCGCCGCCGAAGGAATCGCCCAGCCCGGCCCACAGGCCCTGCTTCTTGCCGCCGACGTAGTCGTAGAACCCGGCGCCTGCGGCACGGCCGCCACGCTCGTTCTCCACGACCATCTTCTCGATGACCGCGTAGCCCGGGTGCGCCTCGAAGACCACACCCTCGGCCTCTGCGGCTGCCGCGGCCTCCTTCTTGATCTTCAGGCCCAACGTCAGGCTGACCTCGTCGGTCAGGGCCAGCGGACCGACCGGATAGCCGGCCTGCAGCGCTGCCTGCTCGACGCTGTTGGCCGGGACGCCCTCGCCGATCAGCGACGCCGCCTCAGCCACCACCGTGCCGATCACCCGGCTGGTGAAGAAGCCGCGGCTGTCGTTGACCACGATCGGCAGTTTGCGGATCTGCACAGCGACGTCGATGGCCTTGGCCAGTGCCTCGTCCGAGGTCTTCTCGCCAACCACGATCTCCAGCAGCTTCATCTTGTCCACGGGCGAGAAGAAGTGCAGCCCGATGAAGTCCTCCGGCCGGTCCACACCCTCGGCCAGGCCGGTGACCGGCAGCGACGAGGTGTTGGAGCCCAGGAGTGCGTCCTCGGTCAAGAGCGGGACAACCTCGGCGTACACCGACTTCTTCAGGGCCGGATCCTCGAACACAGCCTCGATCATGAGGTCCGCGCCCGTGGCATCAGCCATGTCCTCGGTCGGCGTGATCCGGGCGAGGATCTCCTCGCGCGCCTCGGCGGTCATCTTCCCGCGAGCCACGGCCTTGTCGAGGATGCCCTGCGAGTACGCCTTGCCCTTCTCCGCCGCCGCCAGGTTCATGTCCTTGAGGACGACCTCCATGCCGGCACGGGCGCACTCATAGGCGATGCCCGCGCCCATCATCCCGGCTCCGAGAACGACCACCTTCGCAGCGGTGTACGTCGGGAAGCCCTTCGGCCGGTCGCCACCCTTGCTGATGTGCTGGAGGTCGAAGAAGAACGCCTTGATCATGTTCTTGCTGACCGGGCCGGTCGCCAGGTTGACGAAGTACTGGCTCTCGATCCGGCCCGCGGTGTCGAAGTCGACCTGTGCACCCTCCACGGCCGCAGCCATGATGTGGTGCGGGGCCGGCATCGGGGCGCCCTTGAGCGTCTTGCGCAGGTTCGCCGGGAACGCCGGCAGGTTGGCCGCGAACGCCGGGGTCATCGGGGTGCCGCCGGGGATCTTGTATCCCTTGACGTCCCAGGGCTGCACGGCCTCGGGGTTGGCCAGCGCCCAGGCCTTGGCCGCGCTCATCAACTCCTCGGGGGTGGCCACGAGTTCGTCGATGACACCTGCGGCCAGCGCGTCCTTGGGCTTGCGCCGCTGCCCCTGGAGCAGGTGGTTCATCAGCGCGGTCTGGATGCCGAACATCCGCACGGTCCGTACGACGCCGCCGCCGCCTGGAAGCAGGCCCAGGGTCACCTCGGGCATGCCGATCTCCGAGCCCTTGACGTCCAGCGCGATGCGGTAGTGGCAGGCCAGAGCGATCTCGAGGCCACCGCCGAGTGCGGCACCGTTGATGGCGGCCACGACCGGACGACCCAGGGTCTCCAGGCGCCGGAAGCCGTTGCGCAGCCGGGCAAGCTCCTCGGTGACCATCGGCGCGTCCGCGGGAGTCCAGTCGGCCATCCGGTGCAGGTCACCACCGGCGAAGAACGTCTTCTTGCCCGAGGTGATGACCACCCCGGTGATCTGCTCCTTCTCGGCCTCGAGGCGCTCGATCGTCTTCAGCAGCGAATCCGCGAAGATCTCGTTCATCGTGTTGGCGCCCTGGGTGGGGTCGTCCATCGTCAGCGTGACGATGCCAGCCTCGTCCATCTCCCAGCCGAACATGTTGATGTCAGTCATGTGTGATGCCTTCCTTGTTCGGTGGGGTCTCAGATCCGCTCGATGATGGTTGCCACGCCCATGCCGCCGCCGATGCACAGCGTGATCAGGCCGTAGCGCCCGCCTGTGCGCTCGAGCTCGTCGAGGCAGGTGCCGAGGATCATGGCGCCGGTGGCGCCCAAGGGATGGCCCAGGGCGATGGCCCCGCCGTTGACGTTGACCTTCTCCGGGTCGACGTGCAGGTCCTTGATCCACTTGAGGACCACGGCCGCGAAGGCCTCGTTGACCTCGAACACGTCGATGTCATCGATGCTCAGCCCTGCGGTCCTGAGCACCTTCTCGGTGGCCGGCACCGGGCCGGTCAGCATGATCGTGGGCTCGGTGCCGATGACCGCCGAGGCGACCACACGACCCCGGGGGGTCATGCCTGCCTCGCGCCCGATCCGCTCAGAGGCGATCAGGACCATCGCGGCACCGTCGACGATGCCCGACGAGTTCCCGCCGGTGTGGACATGGTTGATGCCCTCGACCCAGTGGTACTTCTGCAGCGCCACCGCGTCGAATCCGCCCATCTCGCCCATCCCGGCGAAGGACGGCCTCAACTTGCCGAGGCCCTCCACGGTCGTCCCGGGACGCATGTGCTCGTCGTGGTCGAGCAGCACCACTCCGTTGCGGTCCTTGAACGGGATCACGGACTTGGCGAAGCGCCCGTCCGCCCACGCGGCCGCGGCACGGTCCTGGGACATCACCGCGTACGCGTCGACGTCGTCACGGGAGAAGCCCTCGATGGTGGCGATCAGGTCTGCGCTGATCCCCTGGGGCACGAAGTAGGTGTCGTAGGCGGTCTCGGGGTCCATCGCCCAGGCCCCACCGTCCATGCCCATCGGAACCCGGCTCATGCTCTCCACGCCACCGGCGATGGCCACGGACTCCCAGCCCGAGCGGATCTTGGCAGCAGTCAGGTTGACCGCCTCGAGTGCGGACGCGCAGAACCGGTTGATGGTGACGCCTGCACCGGCGGCATCGGGCAGGCCCGACGCGATCGCCGCCGTGCGCGCGATGTTCGCCCCCTGATCGCCGACCGGTGTCACGCACCCGACGACGATGTCCTCCACGAGGTGGGGATCGAGTCCTGGATTGCGGTCCAGGATCTCGTGGATCAGGTCGGTCAGCATCGTGACCGGCTTCACGCCGTGCAGGGCACCGTTCTTGCCCTTGCCGCGCGGGGTACGGATCGCCTCATAGATGTACGCCTCAGAAATCACGCCTGCATCTCTCCTGCCTGCTGTCGCGGTGATGCCCACCCGGATGCGCCCACCGGATCGCGGGTCCAGCCTTGTTGAGCAAGTGTCAACAGACTACTACCGGCCGGTAACTTCATGTCAAGGGGGGTGGTTGCAGGCGCCGTGGAGGCCCCCGTGGAGCGACAGCCGACGTGTGCCAGCCCGACCCCGCTAACCTCGGTCCCACCTTCGGAAGGGGCGAACATGGGCCGGTTGAGCGTGATCTGCGACATGGACGGAGTGATCTACCGGGGCAAGGAGCTGATCCCCGGCGCCAACGACTTCGTGGCCCACCTGCGGGCGCACGACATCCCGTTCGTGTTCCTGACCAACAACTCCGAGCAGTCCCCGTTGGACCTCGCACGCAAGCTCGACGGGATGGGCATCCACGGCCTGACCGAGGCCAACTTCATCACCGCAGCAATCGCCACCGCACAGTTCCTGCACGCGCAACGCCCGCACTCCACGGCATACGTGCTCGGTGGAGCGGGGCTGGCGGCAGCGCTGTACAACGTCGGCTACTCGATCACCGAGAGCCGCCCCGAATACGTGGTCGTCGGCAAGACCGCGAACTTCAGCTTCACCACTCTGCGCAAGGCTGCCCAGCTCATCGACGGCGGTGCGAAGTTCATCGGCACCAATCCCGACATGGTCGACCCGGTGGAGGGCGGCACCGAGCCCGCCGCCGGCGCGATCCTGGCCGCGGTCCAGGCCGCCACCGGCCGAGCTCCCTACATCGTGGGCAAGCCCAACTCGCTGATGATGATCTACGCCCGCCAGATGCTCGGTGCGCATGCCGAGGACTGCGTGATGATCGGCGACCGGATGGACACCGACATCGTCGGCGGCCTGGAGGCCGGCATGCGCACCGCGCTGGTGCTGTCGGGAGTGTCTGATCGAGACACCATGGAGCACTTCCCGTACCGGCCGGACTTCGTGTTCGAGTCTGTGGACCATATCGACTGGGATGCGTTGGCTGCCCCCTTCGGGGACGACGAGGCCCGAGCCGGCCGCGATGGTGGGGAGCCCGACCGATGACCACCGCGATCCAGATCCCGACCCTGCTGCGGATCAAGCCCAACACCCTGTACAAGTTGGGCAAGTACCTGCGCCGCAACGACTTCGCCCGGATCGCCCTGTTCTACGGCGAGGGTCTGGCCGATGTGCTCGGCCAGACCGTGGAGATCTCGCTGGACAGCTCGGAGATCCGGATCACGTCCACCTACACGGTGACCGGCAACGACATCGAGGACGTGGTGACCAGCGCCTTCGGCCTCTCGCGCTCGACAGACGCGATCGTGGCGGTCGGGGGCGGCATGGCCATCGACTATGCGAAGTACGCCGGATTCCTGGCCGGTCGACCGGTGATCGCGGTGCCCACCGCGCTGAGCAACGATGGCTTCTGCTCGCCCGGAGCGAGCCTGAAGGTGGCTGGCCGGCGCACGAGTTGCCCCGCGCACATCCCGTTCGGGGTGGTGCTCGACACCTCGTTGATCGCCAAGTCGCCACCGCGGTTCAGCTACTCCGGGATCGGCGACCTGCTCAGCAAGTACTCGGCGGTGCACGACTGGAAGTTGTCGTACTGGGAGACCGGCGAGCATGTCAACGACTTCGCGGTGCTGATCGCGCTGCAGAGCGTGGAGAACTTCGTCAACCATCCGAACAAGTCGCTCGGGGACCTCGACTTCATCAAGCTGATGGCCGGGGCGCTGGTGATGAGTGGGGTGGCCATGGAGGTCTGTGGGTCCTCCCGGCCCGCTTCGGGCAGCGAGCACCTGATCTCGCACGCCTACGACAAGCTGGCCGCGCGCCCCAGCCTGCACGGCCTGCAGGTCGGGCTGGCCAGCATCGCGACCATGTGGTTGCAGGAGCACCCGCGGCTCGAGGACGTTCTGGCCGTCCTGGCCGAGACCGGGTTCCTGCACTTCGTGAAGGAGAACCCGATGGACCGGCAAGCGTTCCTGGAGGCGATCCGGGTCGCGCCCTCGATGAAGGACCAGTACTTCACGATCCTGTCGCCGAAGGGCAACGTGGAGCGGCTCGTGGAGTTCGTCTCCGACAGCCCGATCTGGGACGGCCTGCTGGTCTGAGGTGCCGGATGACAGGCGCGCCCGAGCCGCAACCGTGACCGTAACCTTGCACCCCGTGCGGCTGGAAGCGCCCAGTTCGCCCCAGCGGATCGGGAACCTTGCGCACTGAGTGGTCGATCGGGGCCGAGGTCCGAGGCTCTTTCAACCACGGCGTGCGCAAGGTCGGCCCGCAGCGGATGCAGCAGGCGCTCTTTCAACCGCAACTCGACAAGGTTGCCCGGGCAGGGCTTCGGTCCCCGTTGGGCGGCCTGCATCACAGGGCGACCGGCCCGTGGGACCTGCCGGTCGCGGGCGGCCGAGGTCCGCAGTTCCGCCTAGAGTTGGCTCGTGCCCTCAACGATCGCGCTGACCTCCGCCGTACATGCCGCAGCATCGCCTGGGGGCGGTTCCTCGCTGTCCCTGCCCTGGCAGGTGTGGGCGATCACCCTCGGCGTGATCGTCGCCCTCTTCGTACTCGATCTGGTCGTCAGCGCCCGCAACCCGCACGTGATCGGGTTCAAGGAGGCCGCGGTCTGGTCGGTGTTCTACATCGGTGTGGCCATCGTGTTCGGCCTGGTCTTCGCGGCTTGGGCGGGCCCGCCCTACGGCGCCGAGTACTTCGCCGGGTACATCGTCGAGAAGACCCTGTCGATCGACAACCTGTTCGTGTTCGTGATCATCATGACGTCGTTCGCGGTGCCGCCCGAGCACCGGCGCACGCTGCTCACGCTCGGCATTGCGCTGGCGCTCGTGCTGCGCGCGATCTTCATCGCGATCGGCGCGACCCTGCTGGCCTACTTCTCGTTCATGTTTCTCGTTTTCGGCGTGGTCCTGGTCGTCACCGGGATCAAGCTCTACCAGCACCGTGACCAGGACCCGAACATCGAGGACAACGCCCTGGTCCGCGCGACCAAGAAGCGGATCCCGGTGACCGATGACTATCGCGAGGGTCACTTCTTCGTCCGAGAGAACGGCGTGCGCACCGCCACGCCGCTGTTCCTGGCATTCGTCGCGATCGCGAGCACCGACATCCTGTTCGCCCTCGACTCGATCCCGGCCGTGTACGGAGTCACCGACGAGGCGTTCATCGTGTTCGCCGCGAACGCCTTCGCGCTGCTCGGCCTGCGGGCCCTGTTCTTCCTCGTCGACGGCCTGCTGGACCGCCTCGTGTACCTGTCCACCGGACTGGCCCTGATCCTGGTGTTCATCGGGTTCAAGCTCATGCTGCACTGGGCGCACGGCGTGTGGCCCAGCGTCCCGGAGATCACGATCGGCTTCTCGCTGGCGTTCATCGCGGTCGTCCTGGCCGTGACGACACTGGCCAGCGTGATCGCGGTGCGTCGGGACCCGTCGCGCAAGGCGCACGCCGGGTCGTTCACCGACAACGTCGACGAGGGCAGCCCGGGCGT
Organism: uncultured Actinomycetes bacterium; assembly: GCA_963781015.1. Taxonomy (GTDB): domain Bacteria; phylum Actinomycetota; class Actinomycetes; order S36-B12; family CAIYMF01; genus Prado023. The sequence goes on from CAWAEB010000001.1 coordinate 67,752, forward strand.
GTAGCCCGCCGTGTAGCCCGCACCTGGCATCCGGCACCGGGAACTCACGAGTTCCTCCACTCCAGCTCCGGGAGACCCGCGATCGCTCCACCTCAGCGACGTGCCGATGACGTAGACGAGGAGAAACTGGTGGGGGCGCGGCGCAGCCGGCGCGAGCACGAGGAATGAGGGCGCGGCGCAGCCGGCGCGAGCACGAGGAATGAGGGCGCGAGGGATGCGGCGCGGCGCAGCGGGGCGAGGGGGGCCCCGGCCCGGGGCGCGGACGATCCAGCTCAGGCGAGCAGGGCTTGGCCGATGTACTCGCCGGGCTGCACACCACGCGGGATCGCGAACAGCGCCGAGCCGATCGGCGTGGTCCACACGTTCAGCACGTCGGCCTCCGCCAGGCGCTGCTGGATCGGCACGAACTGCGCGACCGGATCGGCCATGTAGGCCGCGAACAGCAGGCCCGCGTCCGGATCGCCGTCCTTGGTGAACCCGTCGTCGTAGTGGTATGGGCGGCGCGCGATGCGCTCGGCAGGCACCTGGGCATGCGCCCGGCGCATGTGCGCGGTCGGCGCGATCACCAGGAACCCGTTGGCATCCACGGCCTCGTAGTCCGGCGCCTCGAACTCCCCACCCCCGGTCAGCGGACCGCCGTCGGACAGCGTCCGGCCGATGGACTGCTCCTTGGTCAGCACGTCCAGGCCGCCCCAGGTCCGCAGGTCCATCGCGATCCGGCGCAGGACCATCGCAGTGCCGCCAGCCAGCCAGGCCGGCCCATCGTCGATCCAGACCACGTCGGCGAAGTCCGCAGTCCCCTGCTCGGGATTGACGGTGCCATCCACCTGGCCCATGAGGTTTCGGCCCGTGCCGCCGGGCGAGGTGTGCGCCGGCCGGTGAAAGCCTGCCTGCGACCAGCGCACGGTCGCGAACGGGCTGGCGTCGTTGAGCAGCACCCGCAGCGTGTGCGACACGGTCATCGGGTCCTCGGAGGCAACGACCAGCAACAGGTCGCCGTCGCTCCAGCGGCCCTGGAGCTTGTCGATCGAGAACGCCGGCAGTCCATCAGCCAGCCACTGCGGGGCCTGGTCCGAGAGCCCCGCGGCAGCCAGGAATCCGGAGCCGAAGCCGACTGTGACCGTCAACCGGGCCGGAACGCCAGCCAGTTCGGGCTCCGGATCGGCGAGGGCAGGCACGCCGCGGGTCAGCCGATCCATGTCGTCGGTGAGCAGGAGCATCATCCGGCGCAGCGCATCACGATCCACGCCCTTGGCCAGGTCCAGGGCGACGAACGTCGTGTGCCCCTGCAGCGGGGTCTCGATGCCCGCCTGATGCGCGCCCTGGAACGCCACCACTGCCTGACCGAGCGACTCCGCCTCGACAGGGCTGCTCGAACCACTGGCGTGCGGCGGGACGGCCCGCGCCGGCCCAGCCGTACCAGCCAGCGCCGCGCCGACCCCGCCGAGCGTGAACCCTCCGAGCAGCGCACGTCGACTGACCCCACGCCCGCGGGCGCTGGTCCGATCGTCGTGCGGTCGCGACGCGGGGTCCACCGGTCCTCCGATCAGGTCCTTGGGCGACTCATCCGGTCGACCTCGCCGGTCAGCTTGAGGGGCTGGCCGAGGCGTCCATGCCGTCCATCGCGCCCTCGGACTCATAAGGCTCGGCGCCACCGTCGAAGGGCTTGGCGACTCCACTGTAGGCCGCCGTGGCACCGTCGGCGCACGTCATCGTGATCTCGACGGTCTGCCCGGCCTCGATCGGCGCGGGCAGTTCCATGAGCATCAGGTGGTCATTGCCCGGGGCCAGGGTGGCCGTGCCGCCGGCCGGGATCACCAGGCCGCCGCTCTTGGGCTGCATGACCATCTCGCCGTCCTTGTCCACGACCTCGTGGATCTCCATCATCCCGGCGTCCACGCTGGTGGCCGAGACGACGGTGACCTCGGCAGTCCCGGTGTTGGTCAAGGTGCCGAAGGCAGCGGTCGTCGCCTCGTCGGTGGCCTTGACCCAGGTGTCCGAGGCCGTGACCGTGCAGCCCTCGGCCATCGCTGTCGGGCTTGCGGCGGCATCGGTCTCGCTCGATGAGCAACCGGCCAGCAGGCCCAGGCCGAGCAGGGCTGCGGCGGGCAGGGCAGCGGTACGAAGGGCGATGGACATGTGAGCTTCTCTCTACTGAACGTTCAGGTACCCCCGGGGGCTTGCATAGAGCCTACCCCATCGGCGATCGGTTCCTTGAAGCGGGTCAACGCCACGCCCGGGTCCGCGCCGCCATGCACCCCGCTCGGCCATGCTCGTCCCAGCCGGCGCACGACCGACCCGTGCCGATGGTCCGGAGCGCGGGTACGTTGTGCCGGTGCTGGCCAATCCCGCGAATCGGCTGGTGGTCCTCAGCGCGATGCGCTGGTTCCCGGCCGGCCTGACCGTGCCGGTCCTGGTGCTGATGCTGGGTGCTCGCGGGTTGCCCCTGAACCAGGTGGGTCAAGTCATGATGCTCTACAGCGTGGTGACTCTCAGCCTCGAGCTGCCCACCGGCGGGTTGGCGGACTCCTGGGGTCGCCGGCCGGTGATCGTGGCCTCGGCACTGCTCAATGCGGTCGGGCTGGCCCTGTTGACCTTCTTCGGCGGGCTGACCGTGATCCTGGCCGCAACGGCGACGCTCGGGGCCGCGCGGGCGCTGTCCTCCGGACCCGTGGAGTCCTGGTTCGTGGACAGCCTGCGTGATCCAGGACCAGGCGTGCTCGAGTCCGGGTTGGCCCGCGGGCAGGTGGCCGAAGCCCTGGCGCTGGGCGCGGGAGCCGTCATCGGCGGCCTGCTGCCCAGCCTCGGGCCCGGCCTGCCGACCACCGGGATGGGCTTCCTCACGCTGTCGATCCCGTTCGCTGCGGCTGCGGTGATGACCGTCGCCTTCGCCGTTGCCGCGGCGGCGCTGATCACCGCGGAGCCTGACCGCGAGTCCACGCCGATGGGCGCCACGGTCCTGGCTGCAGCCCGCCTGAGCGTGGTCCAGGCACCCATCCGCCGCCTGATGCTGGTGGCGATGGCCCTTGGCGTGGTCCTCAGCGGCGTTGAGCTGCTGGCCCCGAACACCTTCGCCGACCTGCTCGGCGGCAGCACGGCGGCCACCGGGCTGTACGGAACCCTCACCGCGCTCGCGTTCGGGCTCTCCGCCGGCGGGGCTGCCCTGAGCACCCGCCTGCCCGGGCCCCGGGCGCGCATGGCCGCGCTGGCATTCCTTGCCAGTGCCCTGATCGCCCTTGCCATCGCCGTGCCGAACGTGGCAGTCGCCGCAGTCTCCTTCCTTGGCCTGTACCTCATGGTCGGCCTGCAGGGCCCGGTGACTGCCGGCCTGCTGCATGAGCGTGTGGAGTCGCGGATGCGCAGCACGATGATGTCCGTGCAGAGCCTGGCACTGCAGGCGGGTGGGGCGGTTGCCAGCCTCGTGGTCGGGGCACTCGCGGCGGGGATCAGCCTGCTGGCGGGATTCGGGTTCATCGCCGCAGCGGCGGTCGTTGCCGGGCTCATCCTCGTGCGCGACCAGGGACCGACCGAGGCACCGGACGCAGGCTAGGGCTGCCGGTCTGGGCGGACCGGTGCGCCGAGGGTTTCCCGAACCGCCCGCTTGACACCTCGGGCGGCGGCGGCTGGAGGGTGGCTCGACGGGAGGTGGACCTCCGCGCTCGGCCGTACCCTTGCACCATGGTCACCCGAGGGACGGCGGACCTGTCCGAGGTCTCGCTGATGGATGCCTTCGGCGGGCGTCGGGGCGTTCTGGACTCCGGCCTTGCGCCGGTGACGTTCGTCGTGGCCTACCTGGTCGCCGGATCGAACCTGACCGTCGCGCTGATCGCGGCACTGGTCGCCGGCGTGGCGGTCACCGGGCTCCGGCTTGCCAGCGACGACACGCTCCGACATGCCCTGGCCGGTTTCGGTGCCGTCGCCCTCGCGGCCTTCGTCGCCTCCCGGACCGGCCGACCGCAGGACTTCTTCCTGCCCAGCCTGCTGTCCAATGCCGCGGCCGCCCTGGCCTGGGCGGTCTCAATCTGGATCAAGCGACCGTTCCTGGGGATCACCGTGGGCGCACTGACCCGCTCGTCGGTGTGGCGGACCGATCCGTTGATGCTGGCCGCCTACTGCCGCGCAAGCTGGATCTGGGTGGGGTCGTTCCTGGTCCGGGTTGCCGTGATGGCCCCGCTGTGGCTGGCCGGTGGGACCGTCGCGCTCGGCGTCGCCAAGGTCGCGCTGGGCTGGCCGATGGTGCTGGTGGTCATCTGGCTGTCATGGTTGGTCGTCGAGCCGGCGCACCGGGCCCGCAGCCGTGCGCTGGCCCGGGCGGCGGACGTGAGCGCCCCGCCGCCCGCCGACCCGGACCGGGTCGGCACTAGCGAGCACTCCACCGGCTGAGCAGGGCCGACTCCTGGCGCGCCGGGAGCAACCCACCTCGGGCCGCCCATCGTGACGAGGGATCTGAGAGCCAGTCGAGGGTGTCCCGAGCAGTCTGCCCCAACGGACGTGGCCGCAGACCGGCCGCGACCGCCTTGGCCGGGTCCATGGCCAGGACGAACTCCGGGTGATCCGATCCTGTCCACAGCGGCAGCATCGCAGGGGTGACGCCCTGCTCGGCCAGCCACCGCGAGGGCACCCAGGTCAGTTCGGTCCCGGATGGCGCAATCTCATGGGCAGCCTCGGCGAGCATGTCGGCGAACGAGTACGGCGGGTCGGGATCCACGGCATGGAACACACCCTCGTGGCCGGCTTCGAGCAGGTCGACGGTGAACCGCCCGAGGTCGCGGGCGTCGATGCACTGGAACGGCGCGTCGGGGTTGCCCGGAGCCAGCACCTGCCCGCCGCGGGCCAGCCGGTCGACCCAGTACCCGAATCGGGCGGTCGGGTCCTTGGGCCCGACGATGTAGGTGGGCCGGACGATCAGCAGGGCGCCGGCATACCGGCGCGCGGCGATGTGCTCACATCCCACCTTGAGCCCGCCGTAGTTGCGCGGGTCGATCGGGGGCGCCTCGGTGCGCGGGATGTCGCCGTCGAGTCCGAGCGGTGGCACCAGCGGCGACTGCTCGTCCATGCCCGGCTCGGGTGCGTCGGCGTACGCGGAGACCGTGGAGATCAGGGCGTGCAGACCGCCCCGCTCCCCCAGTGCATCGGCCAGCGACGCCACCTGGCGCGGCCAGTAGGCACACACGTCGACGGTCGCCTCCCACTGCCGACCGGCCAGCACGTCGAGGTTCGCGTCCCGGTCCGCGTGCAGGTGCTCGAAGTGCCGGGAACCCTCACAGCCCAGGCCCCGGTGCAGGACGGTGACCTCGTGGCCGGCCGCGACAGCGGCATCCACCAGGTGCCAACCGACGAACCGGGTGCCACCGATGACCAGGATGCGCATGCCGTGATCCTGCCACCCCACCCGCACCCGGCGGAGGGTTGGGCGCACATGGTCGGCCCTGCGGGCGTACCTTGGGAGCAGCGATCGGGGCGACCTTCGTCGGTCGGCCGGCCGGCCGGTGACATCTGCGCGGCATTGGTGTGTCGGGCAGGTGGGCCGATCTGAGGTGACGATCAGGCGGGAGGTCCGACGTGGGAGTCCTGGTCGCGATGACGCTGCCGGCCCTGGTCGTGGCGCTGACCGTCCTGGGCGTTCTCGAGTTGAGCGCCAACCGGCGCGACGGGCGCCGTGGGACTGCGATGACCTGTACCGGCTTCGACATCCTGCAGGAAGCGCTCTACCCCTCCACGAGGTACCAGATCGAGCAGCGGGAGCACGAGTTGCTGGTCACCGAGGAGGACACCGACGGCGCTCCACCGCGCAGCCGGATCGACCTGGATCGCGGCACGGCGCACCTGCACCTCCCGCGCTGAACGCGCCTCAGCCCTCCAGCGCCCCTGCGAACTGCGACTGGTACAGCCGGGCATACGCGCCGTCGCTGTCGATGAGCTCCGCGTGCGAGCCCTTCTCGACGATCGCCCCGGACTCCATGACCAGGATCGTGTCGGCGTCGCGAATGGTGCTCAGCCGGTGCGCGATGATGAACGACGTCCGGCCGTGCCGCAGGTTGGCCATGGCCTTCTGGACCAGGACCTCGGTGCGGGTGTCCACCGATGAGGTGGCCTCGTCGAGGATGAGGATCGCCGGGTCGGCGAGGAACGCCCGGGCGATCGTGATCAACTGCTTCTCGCCGGTGGACACGTTGGTGGCCTCGTCGTCGAGGACCGTGTCGTACCCGTCGGGGAGCGTACGGACGAAGTGGTCGACGTAGGCCGCCTGCGCCGCGTCGAGCACCTGCTCGTCGGTGGCCCCCTGGGCGCCGTAGGCGATGTTCTCCCGGATCGTGCCGCCGAAGAGCCAGGTGTCCTGCAGGACCATCCCGAAGCTGCCGCGCAGGTCGTCGCGGGTCATGTCCATCACGTCCACGCCGTCGAGGGTGATCCGACCCGCGTCCACGTCGTAGAAGCGCATCAACAGGTTGACCAGGGTTGTCTTGCCGGCCCCGGTCGGACCCACGATCGCGCACGACTCACCGACCTCGACGGCCAGATCCAGATCCGCGATCAGCGGCTTCTCGGGCACGTACTGGAACGACACGTCATCGAAGACCACGCGGCCCCGGATCGTGTCCGGGCGCCTGGGATCGGCGGGGTCCCCGATCTCGTCCTGCGCGTCGAGGAACTCGAACACACGCTCCGCGGAGGCCACCCCGGACTGCATCAGGTTGACCACCGAGGCGATCTGCGTGATCGGCATCTGGAACTGCCGCGCGTACTGGATGAACGCCTGCACGTCGCCCAGCGGCATCGCGCCGGACGCCACCTGCAGGCCGCCGACCACCGAGATCAGCACGTAGTTCAGGTTGGAGATCAGCGTCATCGCCGGCTGGATCATCCCGGAGATGAACTGGGCCCTGAAACTGGCCGCGTACATCTTCTCGTCGAGCTCGTCGAACTCCTCGATGGCCCGTCCCGAGTGGCCGAACACCTTGACCAGGTCATGGCCGGTGTACATCTGCTCCACGTGGCCGTTGAGCTCCCCGGTCCACTCCCACTGGGCGGCGAACTGCTTCTGCGAGCGCTTGGCGATGAGCATCGTGACGATGAACGAGAGCGGCACCGTCAGCAACGAGATCACCGCCAGCAGCGGCGACATCCAGAACATGATCGCCAGCACTCCGATGACCGTGAGGACCGAGGTGATCAGTTGGGTGAGCACCTGCTGCAGGGTCGTGGAGATGTTGTCGATGTCGTTGGTGACCCGGGAGAGCAGGTCCCCGCGCGGGTGCGAATCGAAGTACTTCAGGGGCAGTCGACCGATCTTGCGGTCGACCTCCTGGCGCAGGTCGTAGATCGTGGCCTGGGTGACCCCGGCCATGATGTACGCGCTGGCCCAGCTCAGCAGGGACGAGACCAGGTAGAGCACCGCCACGAAGGTCAGCAACTGCGCGAGTGCGGTGAAGTCCACACCCTGGCCGGGCGTGATGTCCATCGCCGAGAGCATCGCGGCCTGGTCATCCTGGCCGTTCGCCTGCAGCTCGGCGACCAGCGTGTCGACTGGAACCCCGGCGGGCAGCTGCGAGGAGACGGACCCCTCGAACACCATCGTGGTGGCGTTGCCGAGCAGCTTCGGACCCACGACAGCCAGGATCACGCTGCCGATGGTCATCGTGATGACGGCCATGATCCGCGCCGCCTCCGGGCGCAGTCGCTGCGTGAGGCGGCGCACAGTGCCCTTGAAATCGGTCGACTTCTGGGCCTGGACGAACAGGCCTCCCATGGGGCCCCCGCCACCGGGTCCACCACCAGGACGCGGCCCGGGCCCGCCGGGACCGCCCGGACCGCCACCGGCCGGCCGCCCGCCCGAGGTTGCCGCACCGGCGCTCACGCGGCCTCCTCCGCCGACAGCTGGGAGAGCACGATCTCGGCGTAGGTCGGGCAGCCGGACATGAGCTGTTCATGGGTGCCCACACCCACGAGGTTGCCCTCGTCGAGCACGAGGATCTGTTCGGCCTGGCGGATCGTGGCCACCCGCTGCGCGACCACGAGCACGCACGAGGCCCGCGTGGGTTCGCGCAGCGCAGCCCGCAACCGGGCGTCGGTGGCGTAGTCCAGCGCCGAGAAGGAGTCGTCGAAGATGTAGACCGAGGGCTCGCGGACCAGGGCGCGCGCGATGGCCAGACGCTGGCGCTGGCCACCGGACACGTTGACCCCGCCCTGTTCGATCGGCGCCTCGAGCCCTTCGGGAAGCGCCCGCACGAAGTCCGCGCCCTGGGCGATCTCCAGGGCGCGCCACATCTGCTCCTCAGTGGCCTGCGGCGCGCCGAAGCGCAGGTTGTCCGCGATCGTGCCCGAGAAGAGGAATGCCTTCTGCGGGATCAGGCCCATGCTGGCCCACAGGCTCGCCCGCTCCCACTCGCGCACATCCACGCCGTCGACGAGCACCGTCCCGCCGTTCACGTCGTAGAGCCGGGGCACGAGGTTGATCAGCGTGGACTTGCCCGATCCGGTCGATCCGATGATTGCCGTGGTCTGACCGGGCAGTGCCGTGAACGAGATGTCGCGCAGGACCGGCTCGGCGGCACCGGGATAGCCGAACTCGACGTTGCGGAACTCGACCGTGCCGCGCATCGCGCGCTGACCCGGTTCGGGCACCGTCGGATCGTGCAGGTCCGGCTCGACGGCCAGTACCTCGTTGAGCCGCTCGGAGGACGCCGCCGCGCGCGGCCACATCACCAGCACCATCGTGGCCATCATCACCGACATGAGGATCTGCATCAGGTAGGCCATGAACGCCATCAGGTTGCCCACGGGCATCTCGCCAGCGGCGATCCGGTGCCCGCCGAACCAGATGACCGCCACGCTGGAGAGGTTCATGATCAGCATGAGCACCGGCATCATCAGCGCGAACAGCCGGTTGACGCTCAGGGTCGTCTGGGTCAGATCGGCGTTGGCGTCGGTGAAGCGGTCCTCCTCGTGTCCGGTGCGCACGAACGCCCGGATCACCCGGATACCGGTGAGGTTCTCCCGAAGTATCAGGTTGATCTTGTCGATCTTGACCTGCATGGCACGGAACAGCGGCACAGCGCGGACCATCACCAACCCGATGACGACCATCATGATCGGCACGATCGCCAGCAGCAGCAGCGACAGCGGACCGTCCTGCCGGTAGGCCATGATGACCCCGCCTATGGCCATCAACGGGGCGGTGACCATCACAGTCAGCGCCATCTGCAGGAACATCTGGACCTGCTGGACGTCGTTGGTGTTGCGGGTGATCAGAGTCGGGGCGCCGAACGTGTTCATCTCCCGCAGGGAGAAGCGCTGGACGGTGCGGAACGTGCGGGCGCGGATGTCCCGGCCGACCGACATCGAGGTCCGGGACGCGAAGTACAGCCCGATGATCGCCGCGATCACGACAAGAACCGAGACCAGCAGCATCACGCCGCCGACCCGGATGATGTAGCCGGTGTCACCCTTCGCCACGCCGTTGTTGATGATGTCGGCGTTCAGCTCCGGCAGGTACAACGTGCCCAGGACCTGGACGATGAGCAGGCCGATGACCAGGGCCAGGGCTCGGTGGTACGGGGAGAGGTGGTAACGCAGGAGGCCGATCACTGGCGCAGACTACGCCCGGCCCGCCGCGGCTGCGCGCGTCACGGGTGCCGGCCGCCGGCTCACCAGCGGTTGCGGGCCTCCTCGGCCCAGCCGACCAGGCCATCGACCGCCACGCGCTGGTCGGCATCGTCGAGCACCCACCCGACGAATCGCCCGAAGCACTGGTGGGTCTCTGAGGCCACCAGCACAGCGTTCGTGCGCTCAGCTCGTTCGTGGAACGGCGCGAAGGTGAGGTCGGCGCGCTGGCCGGTGATGTGCCAGGGGGCACTCCAGTCGGCGCGGTCGTAGTGCCACACCAGGTCCTCGTGGATCCGGTGCATCCGCCCGTCGACGAAGACCGCGTTCTCGGTGCTGCCGGTGCCGTCGGTCCACTGCCCGCCCAGTTGCAGGCCGATCTGCCGACCAGCGACGTGACCGAACCCGGCCGCCCAGTTCCAGGTCATCGAATAGGGCCAACGACCCCGGCCGTGGTCGAGCACCGCGAAGGAGCCATCGTTGGTGTCGGAACTGATCGAGTCGAACGGCAGTTCCTCGCCGGCCAGGCGCAGGACACCGGAGACCGGTCTGGCGACGTCCTTGACCGTGTACTGGAACAGCGTGTCGGACCAGGGCACGACCACCCCGAGGCTGTCCTGCCCGGGCCCGACGGATGCGTGGAGTTCGACCTCGGGCCCCTTGGCGGTGATCTGGACCCCTCCCGCGGAGCTGGCGAAGGTCAGCGCGAGGTCGCCAGCGCGCCCCCTGGCGACACCGACCCCGCTGCGGTCGGCCAGTTCGACGTTGCGGGCCAACGGGGCCAGGGCCGTGTGGCTCGCCTCGGTGTTGCTGCGCCGGTCCAGCACGTAGATCGACATCAGCCCGAGGTAGTCCAGCGAGGAGATGGTCAGGCCGACGAACGCGTGCGGGGTCATCAGGCCCCAGTACTCCCAGCGCTTGGTGCGGCCCCAGCCACGCAGGTTCGCGGTGTGCAGGGGCCGGCGGGTCCAGCCGACCGCCCTCGGGTTGAGGCGGCCGTTCGGGCGGCACAGGGGAACGGGCGCGCTGATCTCTGCGGTGGTCTCGGCCATGCCCTCGACGATATCCGCCGCGGGGATGAGGCCTCAGTGGGCAGGTAGGGATTGGGGTCGGGATCTGGACGTGCGCATGATGTCCCCGACGCCCAGGCCCACGATCGCCAGCAACGCCAGCGTGCTGACTGCATAGAGGACGGTCGACCAGTGTGAGTGGTCCCCTCCGCTGATGAGGTACGTGTCCGCAATGCCCATCCCAGCAGGGAAGGACGCGAAGAAGTGGGCCGGCCCGCCCATCGCCAGGAGGGCCAGGTAGACGAGCGCGACGGCGGGGGCGGAAATCTCGGGGTGTCGGGCCGTCTCGACGAGAATGACGATCGCCAGAGCGATTCCGAGGCCCATCACGAGGAGCACGAGGGGAGTCCCCAGCGATTCGCCGGAAGCCACCAACTCGGCGCGAATCCTGCTCAGGCTCTTCCCCGGAACGGCTGCGAGGGGATTGAGCACCAGGATCTGGATGGCAGCCAGCACCGCGTAGGCGACGACGAGCATCGTCGCGACCGACGCCACGACCAGTGCGAGTCGATCCTCCTGCGGTTCCTCTCGCGCGTTCATGGCCCGAGTGTGACCCAGGCGGCAGCTGATGCCAATGATGCCGGGCTCCGTCACCACGCACCCCGAAACCTGGCCGCGCATCGGCGCGGGAGCCACCACCCGAGCCAGCACAGTGGCGCTTCACGGTTCGGGCGCGGACACTGAGGGCATGTGCCGGAGCATCCAGACCCTGCGCCCGCCGTTCCACGCCGAGCCGACGTCCGATGAGATCCGCGCGGCCGCGCTGCAGTACGTGCGCAAGATCAGCGGTTTCCGCACGCCCGCGGCACACAACGCGGCGGCGTTCGAGGCAGCGGTCGACGCGGTCACGGTTGCCACCGCGCAGCTGCTGGACGAGCTCGTCGTCCGCGGAAGCACCCCTGCAGCGCCATGACCCACGCCCGACGCGGTCTGCGCGCGGTTTCCACCGCCGTGCTGATCGCGTTGGGCATGACCGCGTTGAGCATGACCGCACCGGGCCTGACCGCGCCGGCGAGCGCCGCACTGATCGGGTCGCTGTCGGGGACTGTGACCGCAGTGGGCGCACCTCTGCCGCGGGTGTGGGTCGTCGTGACCCCGGTGCGCGAGGACGGGAACGCGGCTGGCGCGCCAACCCGGGTGCTCACTGATTCCGCTGGGCGCTATGAACTGCCCGAGGTCTACTGGCAGGCCGTGAAGGTGCAGGCCCGGGCACCCGCGCTCGGTGAGTTCGTCGACACGTACTGGCCGGGCAGGTACTCGTTCGGTCAGGCCGGGGTCGTGGAGATCTCCAGTTGGCCGGTGAGGATCGACATCGACCTGCCCCGCGGTGGGTCGGTCCAGGGGACGGTGATCGACAGACGCACCGGTGCCCCCGTACCTGACGCCCGGGTCGCAGCGAGGATGATCGAGGCCGCCACGGCTGGTTCGGTGGGAACCCTCGAACGGCCCGTCGAGCCCGGCGGCTTCCGGTTGGTCGACCTGCCACCTGTCGCCATCCGGCTCGTCGTCGGCTTGCCCGCCGGCGCCACCTACCTCGAGCCCGCCTACGACCTGACCTATCCGATGGACACGCTGCGAATCGATGGGGCACGCACGACGACCGCGCTGCCCATCGCCCTGCGCCGAGGCGCCGAGATCCGGGGCACGGTGCGCAACGATCTCGGCGAGCCCGTAGCGGGCGTCGAGGTGCAGGTCACCCCGTGCCGCCCGGCCTGCCCTGCGCATGCCTGGACCGATGACGTCGGCCGCTATCGGATCCGGGCCATACCGCCGGGCTCAGACCTCCGCGCATACACCCCGGGCAGCCCGGACCTGCTCGCGCAGTGGTACCGCGGCGCCGAGTCGCAGTTCGCGGCCACGCCGTTCACCTTGGAGTCCGGCGACGTGGCCGACGATGTGGATTTTGAACTGACCCGCGGCGGCTTCGTGAACGTGCGTATCCTGGCCGGCGACACAGGCATGCCGTTGGTGGGCGCGATCGTCTCGCTGGTATCACGCTCCAACCTCTACAACCGGCACCTCGGCACAATCACGCCCGAGGATCCCAGCAACCAGACGATCGGCCCGGCACCGCCGGGCGAGTACGTACTGGGCGTACGACCGGGGACAAGCAATCCCGGCTACCTACCTGTGGCGCCCTACACCGACGCGGCATCGGCCCAGGCCGGTGTGTTGGAACTGACCGGAGGGCAGACGCGCGATCTCGTGGTCCGGCTTCCGGCGCGTGCGGCCGCCGGCGCAGACGCCGGTGCCGGCGCCAGGACCGGTGACCGGGCCGGACCCGATGCCGCGTCAGGCCTGGCCCCGGGCAACGCCGTCCCCGCAATTGTCGATTCGCAGCCCTGGCCGGGCCTGGCCACCGGCTTCCGAACGTCCCGCCCGTGGCCGCTCGGCACCGACTGACCCTTGCCCTCCATACCCCCAAGGGGTATTGTGTCGGCATGACTGACATCTCTGCGCCCGGGTACGCCGACAATCGCGCCGACATCCTGCGCCGGCTGCGCCGGATCGAGGGTCAGGTGCGCGGCGTGCACCGGATGGTCGAGGAGGACACGTACTGCATCGACATCCTCACCCAGGTCTCGGCAGCCACGAAGGCGCTGGACTCGGTTGCCCTGCTCATGCTCGATGATCACTTGTCGCACTGCGTGGCCCACGCCATCTCCGAGGGCGGAACGAGCGCGGACGAGAAGCTCCGCGAGGCATCAGCGGCGATCGCGAGGCTGGTGCGTTCATGACCCCCCCGATCGTCGACGCACGCCAGACGATCGAACTCGACATCGGCGGGATGACCTGCGCCTCGTGTGCCGCGCGCATCGAGAAGAAGCTCAACCGGATGCCCGGGGTGCAGGCGACCGTGAACTACGCGACCGAGCGGGCGCACGTACTCCTGCCCGAGGGCACGGATCCCTCGGCAGCGATCGCCACCGTGGAGGCCACCGGGTACACCGCTGCGCTGCCGGCGCCTGCGGGCACCACTGGGTCCGAGGGCGACGGTTCGCCTGCGACGGCCGATCCTGAACTGGCCGCGCTGCGCCAGCGCCTGATCATCAGTGCCGCGCTGTCCGTCCCCGTGGTCCTGCTGTCGATGATCCCGGCGCTCCAGTTCGACTACTGGCAGTGGGCAGCCCTGACGCTGGCCTCCCCGGTGGTCGTCTGGGGTGCATGGCCCTTCCACCGCGCCGCACTGGTCAACGCCCGGCACGGCGCCACGACCATGGACACGCTGGTCAGCCTCGGCGTGACGGCGGCATACCTGTGGTCGCTGTGGGCGCTGTTCCTCGGCGGCGCGGGGATGACCGGGATGACGATGACCGTGTCGTTGTTCGGCCCATCCGAGGAGGGCGTGCCGCACATCTACCTGGAGACTGCGGTAGCAGTCACCACGTTCCTGCTGCTCGGGCGGTACCTCGAGGCACGGGCCAAGCACCGCTCCGGCGAGGCGCTGCGCGCACTGCTGGACATGGGCGCCAAGGATGTGGCCGTCCTGCGCGGCGGTGTGGAGTCCCGGATCCCGATCACCGACCTGGGCGTCGACGAGCTGTTCGTGGTGCGCCCCGGGGAGAAGGTCGCCACCGACGGGGTCATCGAGGAGGGCACCTCGGCGATCGACACGTCGCTGCTGACCGGCGAGCCGGTGCCGGTGGAGGTCATGCCGGGTGACCCCGTCGTCGGGGCGACCATGAACGCCGGGGGGCGGCTGATCGTGCGGGCCAGCCGGGTCGGCGCGGACACCCAGCTGGCACACATGGGGCGCATGGTTGAGGCGGCCCAAGCGGGCAAGGCGCCGGCGCAGCGATTGGCTGACCGGGTGTCGTCGGTGTTCGTGCCCGTGGTGATCGTGCTGTCGCTGCTGACGCTGATCGGCCTGGTTGGCAACGGGGCACTCGACGCAGTCGGCATTCACGGCAGCCGTCGCAGTGCTGATCATCGCCTGCCCGTGCGCCCTGGGGCTGGCCACGCCGACCGCACTGCTGGTCGGCACCGGCCGCGGCGCGCAGTTGGGGATCCTGATCAGCGGACCGGAGATCCTCGAGTCGACCCGCCGGGTGGACACCATCGTGCTGGACAAGACCGGCACCCTGACCACTGGGAAGATGCAGGTCGTCGGGGTTCACCCGGCTGCCGGCGTCGAGGCGTCGGCGCTGCTCGCGCTGGCCGGCGCGGTCGAGGACGCCTCGGAACATCCGATCGGCGAGGCGATCGCGGCGGCGGCCCGGGAGGGCGCTGCTTCGCTGCCGACCGTCGACGGATTCCGGGCCACTGCCGGACTTGGCGTGGCCGGCAACGTGAGCGGCCACGAGTCCTGGCTGGTCGGCCCGAGTGGCTCGAGACGCACGCACGGGCTGGCGCTACCGGTCGAGCTGACCGAGCGCGCTGAGCAGGCCCGCGGGCTGGGCCAGACGGCGGTGGCGGTGGCGTGGGACGGCACCGTGCGCGGGGTGATCGCTGTGGCCGACACGGTGAAGCCGACCTCGGCGCAGGCAGTGGCCCAGCTGCGCGACCTCGGTCTGGATCCGGTGCTGCTGACCGGCGACAACGAGCGGGCCGCTGCGGCGATCGCCGATCAGGTGGGGATCGACCGAGGTGATCGCCGGCGTGCTGCCCGAGGGCAAGGTCGATGCGGTGCGTGAACTCCAGGAGCGGGGCAGGATCGTCGCGATGGTGGGCGACGGGGTCAACGACGCCGCCGCGATGGCCACCGCAGACCTCGGCATCGCGATGGGGACGGGCACCGACGTGGCGATCGCGGCCGCCGACCTGACGCTGGTCCGCGGCGATCCGCGGGCGGCCGTCGATGCGATCCGGCTGTCCCGACGCACGCTGCGGATCATCAAGGGCAACCTGTTCTGGGCGTTCGCGTACAACGTGGCCGCCATCCCGGCGGCGATGCTCGGGCTGCTCAACCCGCTGGTGGCCGGAGCGGCGATGGCATTCTCGTCGGTGTTCGTGGTGACCAACAGCCTGCGGCTGCGGACGTTCCGCAGCACTGCCGGGGCCTGACCGCCCGACCAGGACCACCCGCACCGCCCGACCAGGTCCATCCTCACCCGCGACGCTCAACCGTCCGGCGGGTGGAGGAACCCGGCATCCGGCGACGCCGAGGTGGAGCAACGCGCGACCGCGCGCGGCACCGTACCCGGCTGCGGACGTTCCGCAACACGGCCGGCGTCTGACGGTCAGTCCCGGGGGCGGTCCTCGATCAGTCGCAGCCCGAGGTTGACGGCATGATTGGCGCCCTCCAGCCGATAGCCGCGGCGTGCGTAGTACTCGATCACCTGCGCGTTGGTGCCGCGCACCTGGAGATTGATCTTCGGACAGCCCCGGGCCCGCAGCAGGGCCTCAGCATGGTCCATCAATGCCCGCCCGACTCCGCGTCCCCGCCGGCTCGGGTCAACAGCCAGATAGTTCACGGAGCCCCGGTGCCCGTCGTAGCCGACCATCGCCACCCCGATCAGCGCAGCATCCTCGACCGCCACGAGGAAGCCCCACGGGGAGTCGGCGAGCTTGCGGTCGATGTCGCGGTCGGGATCGTTCCATGGCCGGGTCAGGCCGACGGCGTGCCACAGGGCGATCACCTGCGCGCGGTCGCGCGCCTCGAAGGTCCTGATCCGCACGAGCAGCACGCTACCGACCAGTCCCGTTCAACGCTGCACCGCACTCAAGGCCTCCACGCCAGCGTCGTGCAGCGGTCGCGGAGGTGGAGCAACCATGCCTGGCACGGAGCTGACGTGGAGGTACAACCGCCATCCTGGACCGATGGGCGCCTGCCGCCCGGTCTGGCGTCCGCCGCTACTGACCCGAGATCGGGATGGTGCCAGGCAGGCAGGGCGCATCCGGCAACGCTGAGCCCCTCGGGGCGATTCCGGTGCGCAGCGGTCGGCCCATGACGATCGAGTCCCACAGCTCGCCAGATGCGCGCCGGTAGTGCTGGCGCAGCCGACCCTCGACCACGAACCCGCGGGACAGGTACAGCGCAATGGCGGCCTCGTTGTGCGGCCAGACCTGCAGGCCAGCCTTGTGCGCGCCCAGGTCCACGCTGGCGGCCAGCAGCGTGTCGAGCAGGTGACCACCCCAGCCTCGGCCACGGACCTCGGCGGCCAGCGTCATGCCCAACTCGGCGACCCCAAAGCGGGCCAGGTGCGTAGCCCCGTTGCCGACCACCCCGCCCGTCCCCGGATCCACGACGACCAGGCTGCGCCGCATCGGATCGGCCAGGCCGTCGAGCCAGGCCCGGCGACGCTGCTCGCGGTCGAACCCGGGCTGTGCGCCCAACCAGAGCCCCTCGTCGGCGACCCGGGCGAACATCTCGAGGGCGTCGGGGACGTCAGCCGCGCGCATGTCGCGAACGATCGGCGTGCTCATGGGCGCCATCCTGCCCGACCCCGGCCGGCCCGTGGGCCAGACCTGCGTAAAGCGCCATCCCCGGCAGTTCCTCCTCACGGGTGTCACCGCGCCGGCGCCGGTGCGGATGGACCACGATGGGCGCGGAGCTGGTGTGGAGGAACTCCCCAGCGGACGAGGCGGTACCCCGCGATTCGCGACGGCAGTGGATCCGCGGGTCAGGTGCTCAGCACATCGCGACGGGTGAACCGGCCGATCCCGACCGCCAACAGCGCGGCCGCGACCAGGAGCAGCACTGGGATGCCCAGGTAGTCCGGGTCCGGGCCGGGCAGCATCGGCGAGTGCGCGAACGGGCTGAGGTTGCGGATCCACCCGGGCAGGTCCCAGAGCACGCCGAACTCGCCAACCACCAGGAACGCGACGAACAACAGCCACGCCACCCACGTCAGCTGCGGCTTGAACCCCCAGATGGCCACGGCGATGCCGACCATGACCCAGGCCGCCGGGATGCGGGCAAGTGCGGCGGCACCCACGCGAAGCACCTGCGCAGGGTCCCCGGAGGAGATCGCGTGACCCGCCCCGATCGCGACGCCGATCAGCAGCATCAGCACGGCCACCCCGAGCAGGGCGAGCAGCGTGTGGGCGCCGGCCCACCGCCGCCGGGACGTCGCCGTCGCCAGCACCATCTCAGCCCGGCCGGACTCCTCCTCGGCGGGCAGCCACCGGGTCGCGGCGACCCCGTAGGCAGCCAGGATCGAGCCGATGATCCCCAGCTCGGCGGCCAGGAACATGTCGACCAGACCCTGCTCCCCGCCCAGCTTGGCCATGAGCTCGGTCATCCCCGGCGAATCGAGGAACCCACTGACGCTGTCCACCACGCTGCCCAGGACCACGCCCATCAGCACGGATGCCACCGCCCAGGCCAGGAACATCGAGCGATGCAGCCGCGCGGCGAGACCCATCGCCGAGCCGATGCTGCCCTCGGCCGGGCCGGGCCGGTCGGCCAGCAGGCCGGCGCCCAGATCACGGCGGTTGCGCAACCTGAAGGCCACGGGCACAAGGATCACCATCTCAGCCACCGGCAGCAGCAGGATTGCCCAGCGGGTGCCGGAGAAGGCCCGGACCTGCTGGCTCCAGCCGATAGGCGAGAGCCACGACAACCACTGGGGTCCGCCCTCGGCGCGTGACCGACAGGTCCATCGCGTCGAGCACGTGCGTGGCGCCCAAGGACTTGTTCAGACCCAGCACCTCGATGGCCAGGCCGGAACTGGCGGCTGACGAGGAAGTGGCGTTGCGCAGTTCGTCGACATCTCCACGCTGGACCCGGTCCGGCGCGCGCGGAAGGGCGTTCGGCCCTGCCGTGTCTCGTCCGGACCCGTCCAGACTCACCAGGCCCGTCCAGCCCCCATCTGGCTTGCCCCGCCGCCAGTCACGCGGGACTCACCCTGCGAAGCCGAGGCACCCGGCACTACCCTGCCAATCCCCTGTACCTGATCGGAGCCGCACATGAACGAGGTACTGGATTCTGCGGAGTTCCGGGCCACTTTGGCCCAACTGGCTGAGGAATCCGGCCGGCCCGTGGATGAGATCCGCGACGAGGCCGACGCCGACCTGAAGGAGATGGCGGTCCGCCCCGGCACGTACAGCGTCGCGCTCTGGGACAGGTTCTGCTCCTGGCTGTCGCGCGCCTACCGGCTGGACTACCGCCCCGCGGAGGTCGATCGGCTCAAGGCGCTCAACGAGTCGGCCTCCCTGATCTTCCTGCCCAACCACCGCTCGTACCTGGACCCGATGGTCCTGCGCTCGGCGCTGGGCAAGCACGGATTCGCCCCGAACAACGTCCTCGGGGGCGCGAACCTCGCGATCTGGCCGATGTCCGAGATCGGCCAGCGCAACGGCATCGTGTTCATCCGTCGGGAGTTCCGAGACGACGACGTCTATCGGGCGACCCTGCGGGCCTACCTGTCCCACCTGATCAGCGAGCGTCGCAACCTGGAGTGGTACTTCGAGGGCGGTCGTACTCGGACCGGCAAGTTGCGGCCACCCCGCTTGGCATCCTCAGCTACGTGATGGACGCCTACGCGGCACACCCGGATCGCGACGTGCTGATCGTCCCTGTCTCGGTCAGCTATGACCAGCAGCACGAGATCGGGGCCATCTCCGCCGAGGAGATGGGCGGGCGCAAGAAGCCCGAGAGCATCAAGTGGATCTACGAGTTCGCCTCCTCGCAGTCCCGCCGACTGGGTCGGGCCTACCTGCGCTTCGGCGAGCCACTGTCCCTGGCCGACGCCGTCACGCTGACCGCTGACGAGGAAGGCACGGTGCGACCGCGGCTGGCCGTGCCGAAGGTGGCCTTCGAGACCGCCAACCGGATCAATTCAGTCACCCCGATCACCGCGGGAGCCCTGATCACGTTCGCGCTGCTGGACAACGGGGACCGCTCGATCACCGTCGAGGAGGGCAGGAGCGTCCTCGAGCCGCTGTTCCGCTACATCCAGCAGCGCAACCTGCCGGTGACCGAATGGCCCGACCTGAGCCAGTACGGGTCCATGCGCGAGGTCCTTGATCGCATGGTCGGCGAGAGTGCGATCACGGTGTTCTCCGGTGGCAAGGAGCCGGTGTACTCGATCAGCCCCGGCAAGCAGCACGAGGCAGCCTTCTACCGCAACACGATCATCCACTTCTTCCTGGCCCGCGCCATCACCGAGCTGGCGGCGGTCCAGGCCGCTGAGGACGGCGCCACTGACATCCCCGCAGCCACGTGGGACAACGCGCAGCGTCTGCGCGAACTGCTCACCTTCGAGTTCTTCTTCCCCAGCAAGCGCGAGTTCGCCGACCAGGTGGAGGCCGAGGCCACGCTGCTCGACCTGGGTGGCGGGACACCGAGTACAGCCCAGCCAGCGTCCTCCAGGAGTTGGCCGACCTCGACATGCTGGTTGCCCACCGGGTGATCGGCCCCTTCCTGGAGGCCTACAGCGTGCTGGCCGACGAACTGGCCCGGGGGGGCAATTCCGTGGCCGACGGCAAGGCACTGGTGACACAGTGCCTTGGTGTGGCCCAGCAGCGCTGGCTGCAGCGCACACTGCCCACGCCGGAGTCGGTTTCGGCCGACTACTTCCGCAACGCCGTGCTGCTCATGGACAACCTGGGCCTGATGAGCAGCGATGAGCCCGATCTGGCCGGTCGGCGGCGGGCCATGGCCGACGAGTTCCACGAGATCACTCGGCGCCTGGATGCCCTGCGCCGGATAGCCCAAGCGTCCGGGCAGCCAATGCTGACCGAACGCAGCCCACGGCAGGGAGGCACCAATGGCTGACATCGAATGGCTCGTCGAGCAGATCGACCTCGCCCCGGAAGGACCCCGAGGTCGGCGCGTTCTTCGACTTCGACGGCACCCTGATCGCCGGGTATTCCGCCGCAGCCTTCCTCACCTACCGGCTCAAGCGGCGCGAGATCTCCACCGGCGAGCTCATGCGCACGATCCGCGAGAGCATCAACATGGAGCGCCGCGGCCATGACGTGACCGAGCTGATGAACGTCGGCGTGCAGGGCCAGGCCGGTCGCGCAGCCGACGAGGTCGAGAGCTGGGCGCGCACGGTCTTCGGGCGCAAGATCGCCGAGATGATCTATCCCGACTCCTGGACCCTGATCGACGCGCACCTGCGCAAGCGGCACACGGTGATCATCGCCTCCTCGGCGACCCGGCCGCAGGTGGAGGCCGCCGCCGAGGAGCTCGGCGTGGACCACATCATCTGCACCGAGATGGAGATCGGCGACGACGGGCGCTACACCGGCCGGATCTCCGGCCCGATCCGGTGGGGGGAGGGCAAGGCCGATGGTGTGACGGAGTTCGCCGAGGAGCACGGGATCGACCTCGCCGAGTCGTTCGCCTACTCCAACGGCGGCGAGGACGTGCCGTTCCTGGAGACTGCCGGTCGACCGGTCGGGTTGAACCCCGACAGCGCGCTGATCGAGGTGTGCGCCGACCGCGGCTGGCCGATCGCCCGGCTGGTGGAGCCGCCCTCGACCGGGGTCCGCGACATCGTGCGCAGCGTTGCCGGCATCGGTCTGTTCGCTGGCGGCGTGGGGGCTGGCGGGGCGCTGGGCCTGGTCAACCGAAGCCGCTCGTTGGGCGCCAACATCGCGGCCAGCGTGGGCTCGGATCTGGGCCTGGCCGCAGCTCGGGGTGCGCCTGCGGGTGGTCGGTGAGGAGAACATCTGGGCCGCGCGCCCTGCGGTGTTCCTGTTCAACCACCAGAGCCAGCTCGACGTTTTCGTGCTCGGCTCGCTGCTGCGCAAGGACTTCACCGGCGTGGCCAAGAAGTCCTTGGAGCGTGACCCGTTCTTCGGTCCCGTCGGATACCTGGCCGATGTGGCGTACGTGGACCGCGCGGACAGTGCCAAGGCTCGCGAGGGCCTCGAGCCGGCGGTGGACGCCCTGCGCAACGGCCGGTCGATCGCAATCGCCCCGGAGGGCACCCGCTCCCCCACTCCGCGGCTGCTCCCGTTCAAGAAGGGCCCGTTCCATATGGCCATGCAGGCCGGCGTCCCGATCGTGCCGATCGTGATGCGCAACTGCGGGCAGATCATGGCCGCGCACTCGATGGTGATCCACCCGGGCACCGTGGACGTGGCCGTGCTGGCGCCGATCCCCACCGAGGACTGGACCCGGGAGAACCTCAACGAGCACGTCGAGTCCGTCCGGCAGCAGTACCTGGACACGTTGGCCGACTGGCCGTCGGAGTAGCCTGCCCCGGGGCTGCTGCCCGACGCCCGGGGACCTCGCCGAGTTGTGGTTGATGGACGGGCGGCCGGGCTGGACGGACCTTGACCGTGCGTACCGAGTGGTTGAACCAAGGCGCCGACGCGGCGTTCTTTCGACCCGACGGTGCGCAAGGCGCGCTGCGGGCACCCTGCGGCCGCGGCCCTTCGCCCAGACCGTGTGCAAGGTCCCGGGCCCGGACTCCTGGCAGGGCGCGGCAAGCGCCGGTATGAGTGGGTCGGGCCGGGGGCGCGGTCAGGCGCGCGGCAGCTTGTGCATCGCCTTGAACGAATGGCTCATCAGGGCGGTGAACATCTCGTGGCCCATGGAGCCCGGCGGGTGGATCCCGTGCAGCCGCTGGATCACGATCGACTGTGGCTCGGTGAACCGCAGGATGCCGTACTTGCCGTTGCGCCGACCCATGCCGGAGGCCTTCATCCCGCCCTGCAGGAGGTCCGGGCTGCCCCAGGTGGCCACGATTCCGTCGTTGATCTCGATGCTGCCGACCCTGATCCGCTCGGCCAGTCGCAGGCCGGCCCTGGTGTCGCGGGTCCACAGCACGGCGTGCAGGCCGTACTCGGTGTCGTTGGCCAGCTCGACGGCCTCGTCCGCGGTGTCGAAGGCGTAGAGCGCCACAACCGGGCCGAAGGTCTCCCCCGCGCACAGCTCCATCTCGGGGGTCACGTCCTCCAGCACGGTTGGGGCGTAGAAGGTGGGGCCCAGGTCGGGACGGGGCCGCCCGCCGACCAGCACCGTCGCACCCTTGGCCACGGCCTCGTCGACCTGGCCGACCACGCTGGCCAGCTGCGTGTCGTCGATGAGGCAACCCATCTCGTACCCGAATCCCATCCCGGCGCCGACCTTCATGCGCTGGACCCGAGCGACGAGCTTCGCGCGGAACTCCTCGTAGACGGGCCGTGCCACCAGGATCCGCTCGGGACCGACGCACGTCTGGCCGGCGTTGATGAAGCACGCACGGATGACGGCTTCCACGGCCCGGTCGAGGTCAGCGTCGGCCAGCACGATGAATGGGTTCTTGCCACCGAGCTCGAGTGCGGTGTAGATCAGACGCGGGCCGGTCTGGGCCGCGACCGCCCGCCCGGCCGCCGTCGAGCCGGTGAATGCCACCGCGTCAGCGCGGTCGATCACGGCCGACCCGATCGTGCGACCCGGGCCCAGCACGATCTGCCAGAGGTCCGGGGGCAGGCCCGCCTCGATGGCCAGGTCGCGAACCCACAGCGCCGACAGCGATGCCTGGACGTCGGGGCGATGCACGATCGCGTTGCCACCGACGAGGGCGGAGAACCCGTCGGAGGAGGCGAACACCGCCGGGTAGTTCCACGCGGTGACCAGCCCGACGATCCCGCGGGGATGGCGCACCTCGTAAGCCTTGGTGACCAACGGGATCACACCCTTGCGCGGGTGCCGACCGAGCACCTTCGGCGCAGTGCGCGAGATGTAGCGGGCGTACACGGCGACGGCAGCCACCTCCGCGAACGCGTCGTAGCGAGCCTTGCCGGCCTCGATCTGCAACAGGTCCATCAGCTCGGCCTGCCGGTTGAGGGCGATGTGGTGGATCCGACCGATGATCTGCGAGCGATCCTCGACTGAGCGCGCGGCCCATTCGCGTTGCGCAGCGCGTGCCCGGGCGAACGCGTCCTCGACGTCGGACGCGACGGAGATCGGATAGGTGATGAGCTCCTCCCCGGTGAACGGGGCGCGGGTGGTCTCGGTCTGCTCGCCGGAGGCGCGCACGGCGCTGAGCAGTCGCGCGACCAGGGCAGTGGGGACCGCATCGCGCAGGGACGTGCCGAGGGTGCCGGACGTGCTGGGGGCGCTGGGGGCGGGGGGCGTTGCGGTATCGGTCATCTGTTCACGCTAGCGCGCCGGGCAACTCATGACGGCGCCGGCCCGGCGACTCCCAGGACTTGCCCGCGGTAGCCTCGCAGGCAAGGAGGATCACCTGATGGATGACCTGCGCTGGCGCCCCTTGGTGGAAGCCGATCAGGAGGAGGTGCTCACCGCCCTGTCCAGCTGGTCCGATGGCCCGGACCTGCACGAACTGCTGCCCCGGTTCCTGTTCGGGCACTTCTCCGACACGTCGCTGATCGTGGAGGATTCCGACGGTGAACTGGCGGGGTTCATCATCTCGTTCGCCTCCCAGACCCATCCGCAAACGGGCTACCTGCACCTGGTGTGGGTCAGCCCGGAGCGCCGGCTCAGCGGGCTTGCCCGCACTATGTACACACGTGTCTTCGCCCTGCTGCGGGGGCGGGGCTGCACGCGGGTGGAGGCGGTGACCCGCCCCAGCAATGCCGCATCCCTGGCCTTCCACGAGCACCTGGGATTCACCCCGGTTCCCGGCGGCGAGCCGTTGCCCCAGGCCGGTGATGCCCGCGACGGTGCCGATCCGAGTCGGGACCGCATCACCCTGGAACGGGCGCTCTGACCGACTGCAGTTCAGTCGAGGGCTCGCTCTGCTCCCCTGCTGCT
This sequence comes from uncultured Actinomycetes bacterium, assembly GCA_963781015.1. Taxonomy (GTDB): domain Bacteria; phylum Actinomycetota; class Actinomycetes; order S36-B12; family CAIYMF01; genus Prado023. The sequence goes on from CAWAEB010000001.1 coordinate 92,025, forward strand.
CAGCTGATGGGGACGTACAACTCAGTGAGCAACTGGTCGTCAGGCACCGTCCCGGGCTCGGTGGCATAGATCTCGAAGCACTGCCGGGACCACTGCGCCTCGAGTCCCGCTGCCTCGATCGCCGCCATCGCCGCGGGCCAGGCCTGGGCCAGCCCGTCATAGCTGCCCCGATGCACGCCCACGGCGTAACGCCCGCCGGGCAGCACCACCTCGTGCAGATCAAGCTCGGCGGACTCTGCGGCGTCGAGCACTGCATCGGCGACGATCGGCACCGCCGCGTAGCTGCGCAGCTGTTCGGCCGGCATGGAGTTCGGGTCATCTGCGTAGATCGCCAGGGGTGCAGCAGCCACCAGGCCGCGATGGGCCAGCAGCCACGAGCGCAACTGGTGGAACGCCGCCCCGATCTGCGCGTAGGGGCCGACATGCTCGATGGCCACGGCTCGGCGTTCGGGCAACTCAGTCACGGTGATCTCCATGCGGTCCAGAGTGCCACTGGCAGCCAGCACGCGCGACCCTCCTCCTGGATCGACCTGGGTGTGGGCCACGCAAGCTGCCGATCAACCTGTGTGGTTGCTCCCGCTACTTGGCGATCTACCTGAGTCATTGCTCCCGCAAGATGGCGATCAACCTGTCGGATTGTTGCCCGCGACAGCAGCCGCCGCGGAGAGTTCCGCTGCTGCCCGACGGATGCCGTCCGCGAGGATCCCGACATCACCGGCCAGGTCGCCGTCCCCCGTCACCGAGATGTTCAGCGTGCCGTCGTAACTGAAGATGCCGGTGGTGATGGCTGTGTGCCCGGCTACCGGGATCATCGGATACATGGCCCGCACCCGCCGGCCCAACAGGTAGACCGGGAACTGCGGGCCGGGCACATTGGTGGTCAGGGTGTCGAAGAACCAGGCGGGCAGCACCCGGCCGACGGAGCCCATGGCCAGGTCCTGCACCCCGGCGGGCACGGCCCGGTCCACGAGTCCGAGCACCATCGAGACCACCGCCGGCTCGCCGGTGCCCCGGCCATGGTCGAGCCCTGCCTGCACGGCACGCAGTCGATCGACAGGATCAGCCACGCCGATCGGTAGGTGGCCCAGCAGGGCGCTGACCTGGTTGTGCGAGGTGCCGTCGCGCGGTGCGCGCAGGGATACGGGGACGAGGTTGCGCACCACCCGGCCGTCGACCTGCTCGCCGCGTTGGGCGACCAGGTCGCGGAAGCCGCCGGCCACGGCAGTGAGAACCACCTCGTTCACGGTGGCCCCGAGCGCTCGACCGGTTGCCTTCACCTGGACCAACGGCACGTCGACCGAGACCCAGACCCGGCTCGGGCCGACCGGGCCGGTCAACGAGCTCGGCGGCCTCGGGAGCAGGTCGGACACCGCTGGTACCACCTGCGGGACAGCGCCACGCAACGCCCCGAGCAGTCGCCCGACGTCCCGGGAGACGTGTGCCGGGGTGGGCCGGGTCCGGATGGGCGGGGCGGGTGGAGCAGAGGTGCGGGACGAATCCACGGGTGCTGGCGCATCCATCGCGGCAGCCGCGTCCGTCGCGTCAGGCGCGTCTGTCGTGACTGGCGCGCCGACTGCGGCCAGCAGCGAGTCGGCCAGGGTCGGGCCCGAGGCCGGCGCCAGGTCGAACCCATGCCCAAGCATCAGCAGCGCACCTAGGCCATCGGCGATCGTGTGATGCACCCGCCAGACCAGGGCCCAGCCGTGCGGCAACCCCTCGACCATCCAGGCATCCCAGAGCGGCTGGGCCGCAGGCAACGACTGCTCCATGACATGGGCAACGGCCGCATCCAGGCCCGGCATCGACGATGCGTCCAACCGGCGCACGTGCCGGCGCAGGTCCAGGCCGGGTGACTCGACCCACACCTGCCTGCGCATTCCGACACCCCTGGCAGTGAGCTCCTGGTGCAGCCGGGGCATCCGGTCCAACCGGTCGGCAAGGAGCGCGCGCAACTCGCCGTCGGTGGGCGCCGGCCCGTCGACCACGGCCACCGTCCCGATCGCGATGGGCGGCCCATCGCCCTGCAGCTCCAGCCACGCGAGGTCGATCGCGTGCAGACGATCACCGGGATCAGGCATACCTCCATGGTGGCGCTCCGCGGGTGCCGATGCCAGGGGCAGAGGTCACCGCGTCATGGCACGCGACGTGCGGGTCGGCTGGGGACAGCCCGACTCCGCATCAGCCCGACGCCGCAGTCAGCCCGACTCCGGCTGGCACCGAGGGCACCAGTAGGTCGGGCGATCCCTCGGAGGTACCCCGACCCGACCGGCCCGGATCGGCGTCCCGCACCGCGGACAGGGCCGTCCGGTGCGTTCGAAGACCCTCAGCTCGCGGCGCAGCCCTGCCGTTGGTGCTGTCAGGGCACGGAACACCCGATCCCGGATCCCGCCCAGGGCGGGCGAGAGGTCCGGGGCCGCCCCGGTCGGGGTGCGCGGGTGCACTCGCGCCACCCAGGCCAGCTCTGCGGCCCACATGGTGCCCAGCCCGGCCACGATGCGCTGGTCGAGCAACGCTTCGACGAGCGGCCGATCCACGAGCGCCAACGCGCGCGCCCCGCCGGCCACGTCGAAGGCATCACTCATCACGTCCGGGCCGAGATGCCCGATCCAGTGGCTCTCCTCGCGAGTCGGGCGGACCTCGACCATGTGCACGTGCACCCCGACCGCCTGTCGATCGGCGGTGGCCAGCCAGACCCGGATCAGGTGGGCCGGCGCCCCGGGCGGCCCGACCGGCCCGGTCCGCCACCGGCCGTCCATCCGCAGGTGGGAGTGCAGCGTCAGGGCACGCCGCTCGTCGACCAGGTGGGTCAGCAGGTGCTTGCCGACAGCTTGGGTGCCCAGAACATACATCCCTCGCAGGTCCACCGTGGCGAATCGGGGAACCCGCAGCTCGGCTCGTACGAGCAGGGCGCCGGCCAACGTGTCGTCGAGCCGGCGCGCAGTCCGGCGCACGGCGTCCCCTTCCGGCATGGGCCCATCGTCATGTAGCGCGCAGCCTCGCGCCATCGCATCGACGGGGACCACCCGTGCAACCCCCTGCCCGCACCCGGCATGCTGGGGCCCAACGACACAGGAGGGTGGATGAGTTCCCAGACGAGCGGCACGGTCGACCATGACGCGCACCGGGGTGCCTTCTCGTCGCGGCGGGTGTTCATCCTCGCCGCGATCGGGTCGGCGGTGGGGCTGGGCAACATCTGGCGCTTCCCGTACGTCGCCTACGAGAACGGCGGCGGGCGCGTTCATCCTGCCCTACATCGTCGCCCTGATCACCGCGGGCCTCCCGTTCCTGCTGCTGGACTACGCGCTCGGGCACCGCAACCGCGGCTCCGCGCCGCTGTCCTTCGCGCGCACCGACCGGCGCACCGAGGGCCTGGGCTGGTGGCAGGTGGGGATCTGCTTCATGATCGCGGTCTACTACGCCGCGGTCATCGCCTGGGCGCTGCGGTACACGTTCTTCTCCGTCGACAAGTCCTGGGGCGACGATCCGGAGACGTTCCTGTTCGGCGACTTCCTGCAGGCCGGCGATCCGGGCGTCAGCGCGTCGGTCGTGATCGGCGTGCTGGTCCCGCTGGCGATCGTGTGGGTCGCGGTGCTGGTGATCATGGCGCTCGGGGTGCAGAAGGGTATCGGCGCAACGGCCGTGGTGTTCATCCCGCTGCTGATCGTGGCGTTCGCCGCGCTGGTGGTGCGCGCACTGTTCCTGCCCGGCGCCGCCCAGGGCCTCAACGCGCTGTTCTCGCCGAACTGGTCGGCACTGACACAGACGTCGGTGTGGGCGGCGGCATTCGGGCAGATCTTCTTCTCGCTGTCGGTCGGCTTCGGCATCATGATCACCTACTCGTCCTACGTCGGCCGCGCGCACCGACATGACCGGTTCCGGCCTGGTCGTCGGGCTGTCGAACTCCGGCTTCGAACTGCTGGCCGGGATCGGGGTCTTCGCAGCGCTGGGCTTCATGGCCCAGGCCTCCGGCGTGGCTGTCGACGAGGTTGCCTCCGAGGGGCTGGGCCTGGCCTTCGTGGCCTTCCCGACGATCATCAACGAGGCACCGGCCGGGGCGCTCATCGGAGTGCTGTTCTTCGGCTCGCTGGTCTTCGCCGGCCTGACGTCGCTGGTCAGCGTGATCGAGGTCGTCATCTCGGCGGTCCGCGACAAGTTCGAGACTGACCCGCCTGGCGGCCACCATGTCCGTCGGCGTTCCCGCCGCGCTGATCAGCCTGGCGTTCTTCAGCACCACCAGCGGTGTCTACGTGCTGGACATCGTGGACCACTTCATCAACCGGTTCGGCATCCTGGCCGCCGCGGTGGCCAGCATGATCGTGCTCGCCTGGGTCGCGCGGGCAATCCCCGGTCTGGCACGGCACATGAACCTGTACGGCTCGATCCGGCTGGGCCGATGGTGGATCGTGCTCGTCTCTGTGGTCACCCCGCTCGCTGCTCGGATACGTGCTCGTGCGGGAGTTCATCGAGGACGTCCAGACCCCGTACGAGGGGTACCCCACCTGGATGCTGGTCGTGTTCGGCTGGGGTTCGGCCGTCGCGGTCATCATCTTCGCTGTCCTGGCATCCCGGGTGCGCTGGCGCCCGCAGACCCCGCTGACCGTCCCTGACGAACCGGAACCGGTCAACTCCGGAAGGGAGCCACTGCAATGAGCACCGGTGCGATCCTGATGATGCTGTTCGCGATGCTCGTGCTCTGGGGCGGGCTGGGCCTGGCGATATACAACCTCACCGAGCGCAGCACGGCCCCGGAGGAGCACTACCACCGGGACCTCTGAGGCTGGCGGTGTGCGGCTCACTCGAGTGGCCTTGAACTGCAAACCGCCACGATCCGTGTGGGTTGCGGGGCCAAGTGACCCCTGAACCCACATAGATGACCGGATCATGAGCCAGCTCGACCCCTTGAAGTGACGTAGGTCACGGTCTAGCCTCGGTCGCAACGGCAGGCCCCCGTCCACGCCCGCCCGGTCGGTCTGCCGGGAGAGGCGATGACTGATGGCATCCCCGTCACGACCGGCCCGCCGGCCCACCTCGAAGCGCCCCCCGCGGCCCGCTGCCCGACCCGGGGCCCGGCCCGGCGTGGTGCTGGAACTCCCGCACGAGCCGCTGTTCGTCGTCGCCCAGCCCACACAACCGGGGCTGATGGTGGACGGGCACTGGTTCCGGCTGCTGCGCCCCGATGACCTGGTCGCGCTCGACGTTCGTGCGCACGGCATGGACCTTGTATCCGATGATCTCGGCAGCGCACTGGTCCCGCGTGGCGAGGGCGCGCGACTGGAGGTCCGCTACACCTTCCAGCACGCGATCGAGGCTGCCGAACCGGAGATGGCCGCGCCGCCGCCGCCCACGCCGATCCCGGTACCGGCCCGCGCGGCCCGCGGCAGCCGGCTGGTGTATGCCGTTGCCGCGACGGACCGGATCGAGTACAGCGTGGCCGGGGTGCTGGCTGCGATGAGCCGTCTCCCTCTGGTCGTGGTGCCGCTGGCCACGCCCAGGACATTCGCGCGCACGTTCAAGATCACCGACTACGCCCAGGCGACCAGCACCGTGCTGCTGCCCGGCGGAATCCGGCTGCTGCGCACCCCGGTGGGTCTCGTGCTGGCCCCCAGGGCCCGGGAGCGCGCTGCTCGCGCACCCGAGCGTGGACGTGCGCTGATCGCCACTGCAACCTCGCTGCGCACCGCTCGGGTGCTGATGGCCGCCGAGCGCCCCGTGGACCTCAGCGGCCTGCAGTTCAGCGCGGCAGGCGTGGGCGTGGGCGAGCTGACCTTCAAGCCACCGATCGTGCGTCCGGTCCGCCGGGCACCCCGCTCCCCCAAGCCAGACGAGACCGCCATCGAGGCTCCGTTCCGCCTGCTGCTCTCCCCGAGCACACTGGGCGGTTTCGCCCATTCGACGACCCCGGCGGCGGTGCCGCCGGATTCCAGCCGGCCACGCGACCCCGAGCGGATCGAACTGTGGCACAGCCGACTGGGCGTGCGTCGGGTGAGTTCGGACGGCACGGTCACCGTCGACGAGACCCGCGACCCACAGAAGGCTGTGCGCGCGGTCTGGACCCGCGACCTCGACCAGCCCGATCCCGGCACCATCGCGTTCCTGAGCGCACTGACCGGAGAGAACCGCGAGGTGCTGGTCCGGCAGAGCGCGGACCCGCGGATCGCTGCGCCACAGCCGGTCGACGCCGATCGGTTGTACCTCAGCGCGCTGGGAGCGTGGCTGGAACTGCACGGCCGGTGGACGATCAAGCCCTACGCGCAGGCGGGCCTGCCCAGCATCGAGGCGTGGGACCACGAGGCGACCAGCGGCCGCGACCAGTACGTGCGGGTCGTTGAGCCCTACTACCTGTTCCCGTTCGGGCACCGCGCCAGCCTGGTGACCATCACCGAGCGCAAGATCAAGGACCCGGTCGGGCCGCAGGCGCGGCTGTACCAGCGCAAGTTCATCACGATTGCTGAACCGGTCCGCGCCTTCGACGACCGCACGATGCCGTTCCTGCAGGTTCGGATCCGACCCCTGATCACGCCCAATCTGGACTTCAAGCTGCCCCTGGGATCGCCACCGGATGTGGCCGGGACGGTCGGCGGCCACGGCAACGACCTGTTCTGGCCGATGGTGGCCGGGGCCAAGTACCGGTTCGTGCTCGACTGTCTGGACCACGACGGTCGGCGGGTCATCCTGCGTGCCCCACTGCTGGCGGTGGCCGCTCAGCTGGGGACCCCAGCCGAGAAGACCGACATTGTCACCGCGTACACCTCCGACCCGGAGCGCCCGATCCCGGCCGACGGCCAGTCGGTGGCCATGGCCCAGAGCACGCTGCCCGGCGACACGGCCTTCGAGACGGTGACCCTGCGGTTCACCGGCGATCCCGGGGCACCGGGCGACCAGACCTCGGCCCCGCACCTGGCCGAGTCCGACATCGTCGTCCCGGCGATGCGGCATCTGGCGCCGAGCAGCGACCCGGTGACCGTGTCCTATGCCGACGCCTACCTGGGCGCCGGCTTCACGGGCAACAACGCGTCCGCGCAGGTGCTGCTCGCGCTGAAGACGATGACCCAGATCTCGTTCGGGGGCGGCACCGACAAAGCGGGTGGCTTCGTCCAGCCGGATCTGCCGGTGCGCGGGCTTTCCCGTGCGATCGGGATCGTCGGGGACCTCGACTCGGTGGTCAACCCGCCGAGCCCGGCGCAGGCGTTCGACCCGCAGAAGTTCCTCGCCGGTGCACTGCCCAAGCTGTTCGGCCTGTTCGAGTTGACCGACATCCTCGCCCTGGCCGGGCTGGACAAGGCGCCCTCGTTCGTGACCGACCAGCTCGACCGGGTTGCCGCCCTGCTGGCCGACCTCGACGACCTCGAGGGCGCGCTGACTCGCGCGGTCACCCGCCTGGCCGACGACGCGACCACCGCTCCGACGACGGCTCTCAAGGCCCAGGCCGCCGATGCGCAGGCCCAGATCGCGGCCGTGCAGGCCACGTTCGGCGACCGGTTGAGCGAACTGCACGACGCGCTGGATGCGCTGATGTCGCTGGGCGATCCCAGCGATCTGCCGGCCGTCACCGCCGCGGTGTCCGGCCTTCTGGACACCCTGGCCGGATTCGTGACCGACCTGGGCACCACCGTGCGCACGGTCCCGCTGCCGCCCGCGGTCAAGGCCGAACTGGAACGTCTCGTGGGGGCGTTGGCCCCGGTGCTCGATGCCGCCGAGATCGTCCACACGATCGAGGCGATCGTCGACTTCGTCAACGGTCTGGATCCCTCGAACCTCGCGGTGCGCGCCAAGTTCGAGTGGCGCCCGACGATGACCAACTTCCCCGCCTCGGCCACGGACCCCGCGGATGCGTTGTTCTTCGTCAAGCCCGACGGATTCCTGCTCTCGGTCGAAGCGCGCGCGTCCGGCGCCGACGGGGTGGGCGTTGACGTACTCGCGGAGCTGGCCGACTTCGGCCTGAACCTGTTCCCCGGTGCCTCGCTGCTCCGGATGGGGTTCGACCGGTTGGCGTTCCGCGCCTCCAGCGGGCGCAAGCCCGAGGTGGACGTGGTGTTCACCGGCATGCAGTGGCAGGGCGTGCTGGGCTTCATCGAGACCCTGAAGGAACTCGTGCCCTTCGACGGGTTCTCCGACCCGCCGTATGTCGACGTGAGCACCGACGGGGTCACCGCGGGCTTCGACCTGGCCCTGCCCAACGTCGCGGTCGGCGTGTTCAGCCTGGAGAACATCAGCCTCGGCGCTGACGTTCGGGTGCCGTTCCTCGGTGAAGCCGTCACGGTCGGGTTCAACTTCTGCACCCGGGAGAAGCCGTTCCGGATGACGGTCATATGCATCGGCGGCGGTGGCTTCGTCGGGTTGCGACTCTCGCCGAAGGGCCTGGTCGTGCTCGAGATGTCGCTGGAGGCCGGGGCCAGCCTGTCGATCAACCTCGGCGTGGCCTCCGGGTCGGTGTCGATCATGGTGGGGCTGTACCTGCGCCTCGAGGGCGAGGAGGGGTCGCTGACCGGCTACTTCCGGATCCGCGGCGAGGTCGACGTCCTGGGCCTGATCTCAGCGTCGATCACCCTGGAGCTCTCGCTCACCTACGAGTTCGCCACCGGGAAGATGGTCGGCCGCGCCAGCATCTCCATCGAGGTCGAGGTGCTCTTCTTCTCGTTCTCAGTCGAAGTCAGCTGCGAACGGCGACTGGCCGGCTCGAACGGCGACCCCACCTTCGCCGCAGTCCTGGGCGTCCCCGAGGACGGAACCCCGATATCCGGGGTCCCCGACGCCTGGGCCGACTACTGCGCCGCATTCGCAGGAGCGTGACCATCATGGCGACCGAATCGTTCCTCGTCACCGCACTTCCGCGCAGCGCAGACCCGGGGCAGAAGGTTCACCTCTCGCTGTTCGTCACGCACCGGCTGACCCCCGACGGGCCCTCCGGCGTGGTCGGGGACTTCCCGACAGTCAGCCAGTGGACCGCTGAACTGGCGGATGCCAGGATCCGGCTGCTCGGGCGGACCAGCGGTGGGGCCCTGGTGCGCATCCCGGTGACAGCGGACCTGAGCATGCTGGAGGCTGCGCTGTGGCCGTCGGTGTTCCCGGCTGACCTCGCGGTACGTCCGTGGCAGACCCCTGACCTGACAGCCGCCCCATGGCGGACGTTCCCGGCGCACCGGATGCAGCAGCACGCCGCGCTCGTGCATGCCGCCGCGATGTTCTCCTCGCCAGTCGCGGCGCCCACCGTGGCGGGCAATGCGTTGACCGGCCCGTTGCTGCAGGCCATCGGCTACGGCCAGTTCGAGCGTCGCCTCGGGGTGGCGACCCTGCTCGAGATGGCGCCCCGCCTCGATGCCCAGGCGACCGAGAGGCTCGACGAACTGACCGGCGGCGGACTGGTCGGACACGGCGTCGGCCCGGCGGGCAACCTGACCGGTGCGGGCCTGGATCCCCTGACTCTGCTGGCCGCCGACGTTCACCGCGCCCGGCGCTACTACCAGCGGCCCGAGGATGCCAGCACCTACCAGGAGCGGCCCACAGAGGGCGCGACCGGGGTACCGATCTCGAAGCCGGACCCGGACTTCCACGCCCGTGCGGCGATGCTCGGTGACGCCTCCCCACTGCTGCGCCGGCTGGGCCTCGTGATCGACCTGCACGTCGAGGACCTCGCCGTCCTCGAGGGCATCGTGGCGGTCCAGGCCCTGCTCCGGTTGCCCCGGTTGGCCAGCCAGGTGTCCGAGCAGCCGTGGACCGCCTGCGCGGTCACGGGTGCGACGTTCGCCGCGACCTCATCGAGCGGCGACTACCTGGGCCCGCTGCTCAAGATCGGCGACGAGGAGCGCTTCCGGGTGCTCGACCTGGACCCGGACGCGACCGGTCTCAAGCTCGAGGCGTACGTGCGGACGATGCCGAGACTGCTGGCCACCGAGACCAACGGTGATCCGACGAACTCCGCCCCGCCGACACTGCGCGCGACCGGTCTGGCCGTGGCCCGGGTCGACCGGGCCGCTGGCCTCAGGGACCGGCTCGCGGGGGCACCCACCCGCGACGCCGCGCTGCTGGCCGGGACTGCCGGGGACCTACATCTGGAGGACGTGGCCCGAGGCGTACGGCTCGAGGTGTGGGATGACGTGTCGAAGGCGTGGCACTCGCTGCACCGGCGACTGATCGACGTCGAGGTGCAGGGGTCCGGTCAGGTGCTGACCAACACGCCGGATGTCGGGTTCCTGCAGGGCGCTGCACTGACCCGCTCGGACGGGCCTGACGGTGGCGTGCCCGGCACGCCCTACCACGCCCATGAGGTTCTGGCGGGCTGGGACGGCTGGTCGCTGGCCGCCCCGCGGCCGGGGAAGGTGATCGTCCACGAGGACGGTGCGGAGGTGCTCAAGGATGCACCCGATCCCGACCCGGATCCGGTGAACCCGGTGGCCACCACCTCCCGGGTGGAGCCGGGAACGCTGCCGCGCCTGCGGTACGGGCGCAGTTACGCGCTGCGCGCCTGGGCGGTGGACCTCGCCGGGAACAGCGCCCCGCACCAGGTGGTCGGCCCGGACGGACAACGATCCGGCCCGGACCCAGCCCCGGCGCGTCGGCGGCCAGACCCACGGCCGACCGCCCTGGCCCAGCGGATCGCAGCGGCGCGGCTGGCTGCAATCCCCCGCGACGCGACCGCCCGCGAGGACCAGCCCGCATCGGCAGCGGGGCTGGGCGCGGTCCGCGAGGAGATCCGGGTCCTGCGGCCCGTGGTCGAGCCGGGACCCCAGGAGGGGCTCGGCGCGGCCGGCCTGGACCTGACCGAGTTCCGGCCCACCGGGGTGGATCTCGTCGACCTGCTGGTCCGCCAGCGGATGGTCCAACGCATGCAGCGCGCCCGGGCAGTGAGCGTGAACCGACGCGGCCGGATCGAGACCCTGTTCGCCGAGGGCGCCGCGGCACAACCGCACCTCTTGGAACGCACCGACGCGCAGACCCCGCACACGGTCTATGCCCAGGCGCTCGTAGCCGCCCTGGACGCGGCGCCGGCACTCTCGGCGTCCTCCACCGCAGCCCTGCTGGCCGCAGCAGCGGACCTGATCACCACCCCTCGGCCGTTCCTGCGCTGGGATCCGGTCATCGAGCCGGCGATCGTGCCGCGGCACCAGTACACCGAGGCGGAGTCCCTGACCACCCTCGTCATCCGCTCCGGGGTGGCCGGCCCCGCCGAGGACGGCCTGACATTGACCATCGAGGGCCCCGAGGAGCTCAGCGCCCAGGTGCTGGCCGACCATCCCGAGTTGGATCTCGCGTGGCGTGCCGACTCGCAACGCCACATCGCGCCGCCAAAGACAAGCCAGTACGAGGCGGAGCTGCACGGGAGGTTCGACGCCGCGATGGGCAGCACGGACCCTGACGTCCAGCGTGCCGCACTGGGCATGGCGCTACGGGAGTCCGGGACGTTCCTGGACCCGACCGTCGCCGACCCGGACACGCCGGGCGCTCGGATCGCGCAGCCCGGTGTCGCGTTCCACACCTCGCCCACCGCGGAGACCCCGGAAGCAGCGACGCCGGCGGACCTCACGCGCGGCGACCCGCTGACCCCGGGGCAGTACGTGGTCCACGATGTCGATGACCTCGTGCTGCCCTACCTGCCCGACCCGCTGGCCACGGGCCTGTCCCTGGTGTTCCCCGACGCCGGCGCAGGACATCACCTCAAGGGTCTGCTCGCTATCGAAGGGGTCACCCTGCGCTACTCCGGCACGTGGCCTTACCTGGCACCGATGCGGTTCGTGCTCGAGCCTGGAGCGGACCTGGCCGCACGGGTCGACGGGGACACGGTGCACTTCTCGGTGCCCCCCGGTGAACAGCTGCGGATGCGGCTCTCCTCGGCCCTGGATCGTGGTTCGTTGGATCGGCTGGGCCTGTGGCGCTCGCTACCCGCGGCGCTGCGCGACAACGACCTGCTCTCGGAGGCGGCTGCCGACGGGTGGCTGTGGTGGCTCACCCCGGCCACCGAGGTCCGGCTCGTGCACGCTGTCCCTCGGCCGGTCGAGGTACCGCGCCCGACAGTCCTGGTGCCGATCCGCACACCCGGGGACACTGCGGTGACCCTGTTCGGCGGCGTGGACCTTCATGGCCCGAGCACCGAACGTCTCGACGTGGAGGCGGGCTGGAGCGAGCAGGTGGATGACCCGACGAAGCCGATGCCCAGCCAGCTGGACGTGGTGGCGGCGGCGGCCAACACCACAGTGCGCTACGAGGAGGACCTGGTGGTCCTCGGCGGTGTCGATCAGGTCCTGCCGTTGCCCGACGGGACCGTCATGCACCTGCACCGCGCCGTGCACCAGCTCGGCGACACCCGGCACCGCATGATCGACTACCGGATGCGGGCCGCCACCCGCTATCGGGAGTACTTCGACCCGCGGGTGCTGCCCAGCCCGGAGGATGTCTCGGTGCTCGGCCCGGCGCGGACCCTGGACGTGCCGAGCACTGCGCGTCCGGCCAAGCCGGTGATCGCCGATGTCCTGCCGCTGTTCCGGTGGTACGAGGAGACGGAGCCCGAGCAGCCGTTCGCGCTGCGCCGGGAGCGCCGCACCGGGCTGCGCCTGTATCTGGAGCGGCCGTGGTTCTCCTCCGGCGACGGCGAACTGCTCGCGGTGGTCCTGGCCGCGGGTAACCCAGCCGCGGAGGACGACGTCAGCCAGTGGGGCGCGGACCCGGTGTTCTGGCAGCAGGGTCCGGCCAACCGGATGGTCCTGCCGCTGGTCGACCTCGCGCATCTGGTCGGCCTGGACGATCGGGTGGAGGGTGGGCGCCCGGTGGGGCCGCCGGTAGCGCGAACCCTGGTCGACGTGCCTGGGCAACCGGTCGTCTGGGTGCTCGGGTACCGACCTGAGTTCTCGGCTGAGCGGCAGCGCTGGTTCGTTGACGTGGCCCTGGATCCGGGCACCGCGTTCGCCCCGTTCGTGCGACTGGCGGTGGCTCGCTACCAGCCCAGTTCACTGCCCGGACTGCACCTGTCCCCGGTGGTGCGTGCCGACTTCGTGCCGTTGCCGCTGGAGCGTACTGCCACGCTGTCGCGCCCGGATGCGCAGACCGCGCAGGTGAAGATCACCGGTCCGATCGGTGTGCCCGCCGGGCTGACCACAGGCATCCGGCGCCCGACGTTCGAGCAGATGTTCTCCGCCTCGCGGCGGATGCGTGCGCGGCTGGAGACGCGGGTGCCCGCAGTGCCCTCCGATCTTGGCTGGCGCACGGTGGCCGCGGTGGACCTGCCGGTGCTCGGATTCGAGGGAACCGTCGTCACCTGGTCGGGGAGCCTGGAACTGCCCGAGGCCCTGCCACCACAGCGGCCCGGTACCGATGAGACCTGGCGGGTAGTGGTGGAGGAGTGGGAGACCCTGCCTGCCGACGGACCTGAAGGGAGTACGACCCGGTTGGTGTACGCCGATCACCTGCCGCTGTAGCCGCCCGCGGCTCCATGCACCAGCGGCATGCGCGCATGGTTCACAAGGGGACAAGTAGCCATGCCCTACGCGCGTTGCCGGCACGGCACCGCTCCGCCGCGGTGGACTCCACCCGTGTCGCCTACGACGAGTACCGGTCGACGAGCCACTCACGGCGCGCGATCTGACCGTCGAACTCATGGACGGGCACTCACAGTGGGCCTACCATCGAACCCATGAGGTGGCAGTCGATTGGCGGGGCCATTCTCGTCGTCGGATTGCTGGCCAGCTGCGGCGGCGATCAGGAGCCTGTTGCCGCCCCGGAAGCGTCGGGACGCGCGTCCGCCGTTTCGGGTGCGGCCGCCTCGGCAGCGGAGCCCAGCGCCACCCAGACCACGACCGTGAGCCCCTCGGCAGTGCCCAGCGAGTCCGGCACGACGTGCGATCCGTTCGGCTCGACAACCGATCTCCAGTCCAGCGACCCGCTCGCCCTGTCCACGATGACCGGAGCGACGATGCGTGTCGGGCGGCACGCGTGCTTCGACCGGTTCGTGTTCCAGATGCGAGGTTCCGGGTCGGCCCCCGGCTGGACGGTCGGATATCGGGATCCCCTTGTGCGCGACGGGTCCGGCACGCCGGTCGACCTGCGTGGCGACGCTGCGCTCTCGGTCGTCGTCGGGGTCTGGACAGTCAACGACTTCGAGGGGCGACCGGCCGAGTGGCCCCCGTTCACAGGCCCCGACGCCATCCTGACGACAGGCTTCGAGGCGCTGAAGGAGGCGCGCAACCTGTACGCCTTCGAGGGCACCACGCAGATCGGTCTGGGCGTGGACCGCGAACGCCCCTTCCGGGTCTCATGGCTCGATGATCCGGCACGACTTGTCGTCGACATCTACACGGGCTGACTGCACCACCGCGCAACCCGCAATTCAGCGACCCCAACGGGTGCGGGGCCGAATGGTGATCGTGAACGGTGCCCCGTGGCTGGCCGGAGTTCTGTCGTTGATCGGACCCTTGCGGTCGGGCGCGGTGCCGTTCCTGGCTGATTCTCGGTGATCGGACCCACAGCCAGGGACACCCTGGCCAACGAGGGTGACGGTGACCGCGACCGGGGCGCGGGTCGCATCTCCGGCTACGAGCGCCATCAGGGCGTCGGCTCGGCGCTGGCCCGCCGTGGCCCCATCGCCGGCCACCCGCAGCGACTCAGCGGTTCGCGTGCAGGGTGTTCATCAGCAACTCACCGTCCAGTCGGGCCAGCCGATCAGAGACATGGATCGTGTCATCGAGCACGCCAACCCAGCGTTCACACCGGTTCCCCCGTCGAGTTCCACCCAACACCCCACCTATCGGACTGGTGTTCGAACTCCACCGAACCCCTCCGACATCCCGAGCCGCGATCCACCCCGCAGGACCCTGGATCCAGCCGGAGGGGCGTTCTGAGCCGGCTGATGAGATCCGCGCGGTGCGTGGGCTGGTCGGCAGCCTCGGCAAGGGGGAACGTGTGTCGACTCGAGACGCCCTCCACCGGCTCGCCGCTCCAGATGGACGGGCGATCGGCTCAGGGAGGCTCTGGGCCTGTGACCTGCGCCCGTGCGCACACAGCAACCTCCGCGAGGTCCACGCCATAGGTGGGCGCCGGGACCACGGCCGCGTACTCATCGAGCCGCCCGAGGCCTCGTTCGAGGATCCGCAATGCCCCCACCTGGTTGCCCCGCGCCGCATGGGTCAGCGCGACGCAGACCTGCGCAAGCCCCTGCCAGAACGGCCGCTCGGACTCCGGGCAGTGCTTCCACCGCGCCTCCAGGACCTCGTGCGCGGAGAACGGCCTCCCCTCGGCCAGGAGCCACCGGGCGCGTTCCAGCGTCTCGTGCGGCGGCAGCGGCTCCTCGGACACCGGCTCGACACCCGCAGCGCCGAATGGGAGCGGACGCCCGAGGGCGTCGCGAGGGCGGTCCTGCCGCGGCCGTCCGGATGCGTCCCGACCCCGGTCACGCATCAGGCTGCCAGCCGAGTCCGACTGCGGCCCGGTCGATGGCAACCGGGAGGTCGACGTCCATCCTCGTCAGCCCGCCGGCGTCGTGGGTGGTCAGCGTGAACACCACCCGGCGCCACCGGATGTCCATGTCCGGATGGTGGTTCGCCGCCTCGGCAAGAGCGGCGGCGGACGTGACCAACGCGATTGCGTGACCGAAGCTGGGCATCGCGTAGGTCGCGACGATGGTCGCCCCTTCGCGCTGCCAGTTCGACAGGCCCGCCAGGCGCGCGTCAACCTCGGCATCCGACAGGAGTCCAGTCATCGCCACAGCGTGGCACCGATCACGCCGACCCGCTGCGCGGCCCCTCGGCCGAGCTGCGCAGCGGATCAGTTGCTCCTGACCTCGTCCTCCGCAGCCTTCGCGGCTGCCTTGATGTCATCGGCCGCAGCATCGTCGACGGCCTTGGGGACAATCCGGCTGGCCTTGTCCAGGGCTTTGGCGATCTCGACCGCCGACGGATCCGAGACCAGCGCGACCAGGCCGGAATGGCCCCGGTCGATCGCGTCCTGGAGTTTCGTCAGGCAATTGGTGCTTGTGGTGCACACCCCGTGCGGGGAGGGCCGAACGCCTACGCCGCCCGCAGGTCGGACAGCGTCGCTGCCGTCATCGGCCGGCAGGCGATGCGCACACCGCATCCTCGGATGCCTCGCGTGCAGGGGCATCACCCGACAGTGGTGAATCCGACCGGGTGCACCACAGGTCAACGTGCCAGCCACACCGCTCACCGCAGGTTGTCGGTCATCCACTGGGCGCCGAACGCCACCAGGTCCCCGGCTTCGATGAGCTCGGACTGAGCTCCACCTACCTGCCCGACGGCCGCCCTGCCCAGCGCCAGGTACGCCTTCAGGATCACCGCGAAGTAGTCCTCTGCGGGTTGCCGAGCGTCGGGCACGATCCCGTTCTCGTCGTCGAGGCACTCCACGACCACGATCCGCGGCCCATCGGGCCCCACGACGCGACGGTGGCGACGCACCCGCAGCGTGTCCTGAACATCAGCGAGGTACTCCGCGTGATGCAGCACGGTCACGGTGTCCAGGTTGGCCCCGAGACGCAGCACCCGTCCGCCCGCGGACACGAACCGATCGAGTACCGATCCGGGCCCGTAGTAGTCGTCCCACGGCAAGTCGGCCAGCAGCTCGATCGCCCGCCCTCCCCTGGCTGCGAACCGACCCTCCGGGTTGTCGTTGACGACCGTCCCCGGCATCGTGCGAAGCACCTCGGCCAGCGCCCCCACCTCCGGCAGCACAGGGGTGCGCAGGTGGTCGAAGGGCTCCGCGTCAGCGAGCAGTGCCGCTCGCTGAGCCTCCGGGCGCGCGTTGACCCAGGCGTGGTCGTCCTGCGCCCCGAGGATCATCAACAGGGTTCCCTGCGGGCCGATCGCTGATTCGACAGCCGCGACCAGCCCGCGAGCACCACCCTCGACCGGCCCCACCCTGCGCAGCGACGCATGCACCATCAGGGCGTCCCCGCGGCGCACGCCCAACGCATGCAGGTCCATGATGAGCTGATCGCGCGGCAGCATCGTCCCAGTGTGCCCGGCGATCCGGGCCGCTGCCCTGCCGAGGGCTCCCCTCGGGGCCGGCACCCGGACGCCGACCACGCACACGCACGAACCCGCCGTATCCTGCCGAGCAGAGCCACAGCCACGAGACCGGAGGTGACCGAGGTGGGCCCGACACTGCGTATCGCCCACGTCTCGGACATCCACGTGGGCGCCCACGACGACCGCAGCCTGGACGGTCTCGCCCAGGAACTGCATGCGACCGGTGCCGCGGCGACGATTGTCACCGGCGACCTGACGATGCGGGCACGGACCCATGAGTTCGCGCGGGCCAAGGAGGTCATCGACCAGTTCCCGGCACCGACGATGATCGTGCTGGGCAATCACGACCTGCCCCTGACGAATCCGCTGCGCCGGTTGGTCTCGCCCTACGCGAAGTACCGCACCGCTGTGACCGAGGAGCTCGACCCAGTGCTGGACCTGGCCGGAGCCCGCATCCAGGGCCTTGGGTCCATGCCGCGCTGGCGGTGGAAGTCCGGACGCATCTCCGAGCGCCAGGCAGCCCTGGTCCGGAACACGTTCGCCGACGCCCCACCGGGTGCCGCACGAATCATCGCCCTGCACCACCCGCCGAGCTCGGATCACCTGGAGACCCTGGCCGGAGGGGACGGGTTCGAGTCGGCAATGGTCGACGCCGAGGTCGACGTGATCCTGGCCGGTCACACGCATGTGCCGGCCGTGACTGCCCTGACGGTGGCATCGGGCTCGAGGACCCGCTCGATCATCGAGGTCGTGGCCGGCACCGCCACCAGCCACCGCACACGCGGGGTCGCGCGCTCCTGGTCACTGCTGGAGGTCACACCCAGCAGCCTCATCGTGACCGAGCACTTCGCCGATGCCGAGGGCTGGCACCCACTCGACCCGCAGTCCTACCTGCTGTCCGCGGCCTCCCATCGCCCCGGCACGTCCGGGTCGGGCTGAGGCTCTTGACACGGCGGCACCCCCGAGACGGCTCATCCCTGGGCCGGCTCACGCCCGGCCGCGGGCGACCTCCCACAACTCGCGGGCGACGTTGCCAGACAGCGCGCGGGCTGCCGGCGAGCGGCCAGGCGCCTGGGGCGGCAACAGTACCGTCAGCGCACCGGGCAGCATCTCGAACACGACGGGGGCATCGAGGGTCAGCGCCTCCCCATCGACGCCAACCCGCACGGGACCGCCGGAGGTCACCTCGAAGCTCGCAGCCACCCACTCCTGCCATCCGGGGAACTTGCGAACCCCGCCTGCTGCCTCGAGGCCCAGGAACCGTCGGGCGTCCGTGGCACTGTTGATCGTCAGGCAGACGACGCCCAGCTCCCCGGTGTCCATCCGTGCCCGACTGCCCACGGCTTCGAGTGAGTCCAGGTCGTACGGGTTGTTGGACACGAGCAGGACGTCCGCCGTGTCGTGGGCAGCGCCGAGGCCGTCCACGAACTGCAGGTCGAGGTCATCGACATTGTTGCCGAGCAGGTCAGGCAGCGTATCGAGGGCCGTGCGCAGCTTCGCGTCGCGGTAGTCCTGCGACGCGACGATCTCGGCATATAGGCCCATTGAGGCGTTGTTGACGAACACCCGGCCGTTGACGGTGGCCAGGTCGATGGTCCGCGGGACGCCCGAGGAGAAGGCGTCGAGGGCGCCGACGACATCGTCGCGGTCCAGGCCGAGGTCCAGGGCGAGGTGGTTCCGGGTACCGGCCGGGACCACCACATGCGGGATCCCGTGCTCCATCGCGACTGCGGCGACCAGCGCCTGGGATCCGTCCCCGCCGGCCATCCCGATCACGTCTGCCCCGCGCGCCACCGCATCCTGGGCCAGTGAGACGAGGTCGTCCCCCTCCGCCAGGAGCACCGGCTCGATCCCGCGCAGCCGGCACTCGTCGACCAGGTCGAACTCGGTCACCTTCCCGCCGCCGGACTTCGGGTTCATGATCAGCACCGGATGGCGCGCCGGAGGCCGCTGTGGCCCCAGGTCGGCCGCCACCGTGGCCCCCGGAGCACTGCGCGTCGCCCGACGGGCGAGCAGCGCCGAGGCGACCCCCAGTCCGAGGGCGGCGACCAACGCCCAAGGGTTGTCCTCGGCCCCCACGAACGCCGCGACGAGGATGACCAGCCCTGTCGCCAGAACCAGGCCACCCACGATCCGAGCCGCGCCACGGGTGGCAACGACGTACCAGCCTCCGGTCACCGCGAGACCTGCGGCGAACAGGCCCACGACGACAGCCACCAGGTTGCCGAGGAGCAGGGCGACGACGGCGATCAGGGCGAGCAGCCCTGTGACCAGTGCCACGAGGGCTTCGGTCCTGCGCCCCCGATCAACGCCGTCCGAACCCACCTGATCACCCATCACGCGCACCTTCCCGTCCCGGACCGGTTCCTGGCCTGTGAGCATAGGCCGCCACCACCATCGCCGGCACGGGCGCCGCGAGTTGCTCGTGGGAGGTCGCCGGTTCCGCCAGGGGGCACAATCGCAGCATGACCTTCCGTGGCGTGCTCGTCCCCCTCGTGACCCCATTCCACGACGACGGCTCGCTGGGCCTCGACAGCATCCCCGCGCTCGTCGAGTTCGTGCTCGCCGGCGGGGTCACCGGCCTGGTCGCGGCCGGCACCACCGGCGAGGGTTACGCCCTGGACCTCGGCGAGCGCCGGGCGGTCCTCGAGGCCATCCTCGCAGCGTCCGCCGGGCGGGTGCCGGTCCTGCTCGGCGTCGGCGGAACCGCCACCCGGGAGGCTCTCGCCCACGCGCGGCTGGCCGCGGACGCCGGCGCGGATGGGCTGATGGTCGCCGCACCGGCCTACGTGCTGCCCACCCCCGAGGAACTGGGACGGCACGTGCGCGCCGTCCTCGACGAGGCAGCACTGCCCACCGTCCTGTACGACTACCCCGGGCGCACCGGCGTGCCTTTCACAGAGAAGGCCCTGGACCACGTCGCCGGCGATCCGCTGGTGGTGGGCATCAAGGAGGCCTCCGGGGACCTGACCCGGGTGCGCCGGCTCCGCCGTCGGTACGGGTCCGACCTGCCGATCGTGTGCGGGGCGGATGCGATCGCGATGCGCTACTTCGAGCTCGGCGTGGACGCCTGGATCGGGGGCGCGGCCAACGCCCTGCCCGCCGAGCACGTGGCCCTGCTCGACGCCGCCCTGGCCGGTGACACCGCCACCGCGTGGGCGTGGCAGAAGCAGCTCATTCCGATGCTGCGCAGCGTGGAGCGCGCCCACTACGTCGCCAAGGTCCGCTACGCCCTCGCGCTGCGCGGTCTGCCGGTCGGCCCACCGCGGCCGCCGCTGGCCGCAGTCGACGAGTCCGAGGCGCACGAGGTCGCGACCCGGCTGGCCGTCGCGCTGGGCGAGACGGACGCCGAACCCTCGTCGACCACGCACGGACCCCTGGCCCCCGACGCCACACCCCTGCCGATGCACACCGGCGCCTACATCGACGGCGCCTTCTCCCCCGCCGCCGACGGCGCGACCATGCCGGTCACCGACCCGGCCACCGGCCAGCAGGTCGGCGAGGTTGCTGCCTGTGGCGAGGCGGACATCGACCGGGCCGTGGCCGCCGCGCGCGACGTGTTCGAGCGCGGCGACTGGTCCCGGGCGCATCCCGCACACCGCCGCCGGGTGCTGACCCGCTTCGCCAAGCTGATCGAGCGGCACGCCGAGGACCTCGCCCGGCTGGACTCCCTGGAGGGCGGCAAGCCGATCACCGACTGCCGCGAGGGCGACCTGCCCGAGACCGCCGAGGCGTTCCGCTGGTACGCCGAGGCCATCGACAAGGTCTACGACCGGGTGGCCCCCACCGGGATCGACGTGGTCGCGCGGATCACCCGGGAGCCGATCGGTGTGGTCGGCGCTGTGATCCCCTGGAACTTCCCGTCGGTGATGTTCGCGTGGAAGGTCGCCCCCGCCCTGGCGATGGGCAACTCGGTGGTCGTCAAGCCCGCGGAGCAGACCAGCCTGTCCGCGCTGCTGCTGGCCGAGCTCGGCTCCGACGCCGGCCTGCCCAAGGGGGTGCTGAACGTGGTGCCGGGCCTCGGCGAGACGGCCGGCGCGGCGCTGGGCCGACACCCCGACGTCGACATGGTCACCTTCACCGGTTCCACCGAGGTGGGCCGGTACTTCCTGGAGTACTCGGCGCGCTCCAACCTCAAGCGGATCACCCTGGAGTGCGGCGGCAAGAGCCCGCAGGTGGTGCTCGCCGGCGTGCGCGACCTCGACGAGGTGGCCGCCGAGGCGGTCCGCGCGGCGTTCTGGAACATGGGCGAGAACTGCTCGGCCGGGTCCCGGATCCTGGTGCACCGCTCGGTGCACGCCGGCGCTCGTCGAGAGCCTCGTGCGCGCCACCGCGGACCTGCGCGTGGGTCATCCCAGCGAACCGCGCACCCAGGTCGGGCCGCTGATCGACGCCGCCGCCTGCACCCGCAGCGCGCAGTACGTGGCGCGCGGCGTCGCCGAGGGAGCCCGGGTCGCGACCGGCGGCGGCCCGCTGCTCGAGGAGACCGGCGGCTGGTACTTCGCCCCGACGGTCCTCGATGACGTGCCGGTCGACTCACCGGTCGCCACCGAGGAGATCTTCGCGCCGATCGTGGCCGTGATCCCGTTCGACACCGAGGAGGAGGCGATCACGATGGCCAACGCCACCAACTACGGCCTGGCCGCCTCGGTGTGGAGCGACGACATCGACGCAGCCCACCGGGTGGCCCGGATGATCCGGGCCGGCACGGTGTCGATCAACTGCTACTCGGAGGGCGACATCACGGCCCCGTTCGGCGGCTACCGGCAGTCCGGGTTCGGTGGCCGGGACAAGGGCCTCGATGCCCTCGATCAGTACGCGCAGACGAAGACCACCTGGTTGCGGGTGCGTTGGTGAGGAGCCGGCCATGAGGTCCACGACAGTCATCCACACGGTCGAGTCGCACACCGAGGGGATGCCCACGCGGGTGGTCGTCGGCGGCGTGGGCGTGCTGCCCGGGGACACGATGGAGGCCCGCCGCCAGCACCTGATCCACGCCCGGGACGACCTGCGCACGTTCCTCATGTACGAGCCGCGCGGTCACGGCGCGATGAGCGGGGCGATCCTGCAGCCGCCGACCCGCCCGGACGCCGACTGGGGCGTGCTCTACATCGAGGTGGCCGGCGCCCTGCCGATGTGCGGGCACGGCACGATCGGCGTGGCCACCGTGCTCGTCGAGACCGGCATGGTCGCGGTGACCGAGCCGGTGACCACCATCCGGCTGGACACCCCCGCCGGGCTCGTCGTCGCTGAGGTCGACGTGCACGAGGGCCGCGCCGAGCGGGTCACGATCCGCAACGTCGACTCGTTCGTGACTGCGCGCGACGCCGTCGTGGACGTGCCCGGGTACGGCCCGGTGCGCCACGACATCGCGTTCGGCGGGAACTTCTACGCCATCACGGACCTGGCCGAGGTCGGGATCCCGTACGGCGGGGAGCACGCCAAGGAGTTGATGGCCTTCGGCCTGGCGCTGCTCGACGCCATCGAGGCAGCCGGCGAGCCGGTGCATCCCGGGGAGTCCGGCATCCACGGCTGCCACCACGCTCAACTCGTGGCGCCGGGCTCGAGCGCCACGCACTCCCGGCACGCCATGGTCATCCGGCCCGGCTACTTCGACCGCTCCCCCTGCGGCACGGGCACCAGCGCGCGGATGGCGGTGCTGCACGCCCGCGGAGAGCTGGGCATGGACACCGAGTTCGTCAACGAGTCGCTGCTGGGCCGGGCGTTCGTCGGCCGGCTGGTGGAGCGCTCGGAGGTGGCCGGGATCGAAGCGGTCATCCCCTCCATCACCGGCAGCGCCTGGATCACCGGCACCGCGCAGTACCTGTTGGATCCGACCGACCCGTTCCCGACCGGTTTCCTGCTCGGCTGACCCGACAACGACCTGGTGCCCCCAACGACGCAGGCGGCACGTCGCCGGCCACCCCGCGGGCTCACGTCCGGTGCACGCGGCAGGGGAAGCGCTCCGTGATCCGCCCCGAGGGGGCGGCAGTCCTGCACCAGGTTGTTCGACGGGCATAGCCCGCGGGCGCCCGGGTAGGTGATGGCGTCGCGTCAATGCCCGCGCAGGTATGGACGGGACACCGGCCGGGTCCTAGCCTCGGCACGGGCCATGCATTCCCGATGAGATGAAGGACCGGACATGTCACGCATTGTGCACTTCGAGATCCAGGCCGGTGACCTCGAGCGGGCCAAGGAGTTCTACGCCGACGCCTTCGGATGGACCTTCCAGGACTACAGCCACGTCGTGGACTCCCCCTACTGGGGCGTGACCACGGGCACCGCCGAGGAACCTGGGATCGATGGCGGGCTACTGCTTCGCCCGCTTCCGCCGCCAGAATCCGGCCAGGGGACCAACGCCTTCGTGTGCACGATCAACGTCGAGGACTACGACACCTCCCATCAGCGGATCCTCGCGGCTGGTGGGCTCGTCGCGATGCCCAAGTACGCCCTGCCCGGCATGGCGTGGCAGGGCTACTACCTCGACAGCGAGGGCAACACGTTCGGCATCCACCAGGCCGATCCCGAAGCCCGGTAGCCCAGCCCCAGTCCATCCCGAAGGGAACTGTCCGATCGGGACACAGGTGTCCGAACCCGGACGCTCACCGTCCGGGTTCGGCGAATCGCGACCCACCGCCGGGCCACCCGGGAGCCCCACGTGACACGGTGGACCACACACCACGGGGACACATCGGATTCACGCACCCGCGTCACCACAACCCGACCCTGAGAGGGGCACACCATCAACATCCTCGACCAGTACGTCGCCGCACCCGATCGCTACGATCACATGCCCTACCGCCCCGTCGGGCGCAGCGGCCTGAAACTGCCGGCGGTCTCCCTCGGGCTGCTGGCACAACTTCGGCGACGACATCCCGTTCCAGCGCCAGCGCGACATCCTGCGCCGCGCCTTCGACCTCGGCGTCACGCACTTCGACCTGGCCAACAACTACGGCCCGCCGTACGGTACGGCCGAGACCAACTTCGGCCGGATCCTCGCCGAGGACTTCGCCCGGCATCGCGACGAACTGGTCATCTCCACCAAGGCAGGCTGGGACATGTGGCCCGGCCCCTACGGCGACCTCGGGTTCGCGCAAGTACCTGCTCGGGTCCCTGGACCAGTCGCTGAAGCGGATGCGCCTCGACTACGTCGACATCTTCTACCACCACCGCTTCGACCCGGACACCCCGCTCGAGGAGACGATGGGCGCGCTGGACCACGCGGTGCGCTCGGGCCGGGCCCTCTACGTCGGGATCTCGTCGTACTCCGCCGATCGGACCCGCCAGGCCGTGGCCATCCTGCGCGAGCTCGGCACCCCGCTGCTGATCCATCAGCCGTCCTACTCGATGCTCAACCGCTGGCTGGAGGACGAACTGCTCGACGTCCTCGGCAACGAGGGCGTGGGCTGCATCGGGTTCTCACCCCTGGCCCAGGGGATGCTGACCTACCGATACCTCGGCGAGGTCCCGCAGGACTCCCGCATGGCCCAGGACAAGTCGCTTGTCCGCACCGGCTGCTCACCGACGAGAACCTGGCCCACATCCGCGCCCTGAACGACATCGCCGCGGCCGGGGCCAGACGCTGGCGCAGATGGCGATCGCGTGGGTGCTACGCGACCCGCGGGTCACCTCGGCCCTGATCGGCGCCTCCAGCGTCGGCCAGCTCGAGGACAGCCTGGCCGCGGTGGAGCGGCTGGACTTCACCGATGGGGAGCTGGCCGCGATCGACGTGCACGCGGTCGAGGGCGGCATCAACCTCTGGGAGGGCCCGAGCACGGCCTGAGGCCGGCTGGGGGGCCGGCGCAGCACGTGTTCGTGGCCGCCATGGATCGTCACCGCGCTTGGCGCCGTCGGCACATTGCCGGCAAACCCGGCATGCTGTCGTGCACAGCGATCGGGAAGCATCATCGCCGGCGCCTGGGGCCGCGATCGCCGACGTCGCCGGATCGACATCCGCCCGGTACCACCGGGCTTCACTAAGGTGAAGAACATGCTTGAGGTCCGCGACGTGTCGCACTCCTTCGCCGAGCGACGGGTGCTCGACGAGGTGACCTTCGCGGTCCCGCCCGGCGTGGTCACGGGACTGCTCGGCCCGAACGGCGCCGGCAAGACCACGCTGATGCGGGTCATGTTCGGAGTGATCGCCCCCGATCGGGGCCAGACCCGCTGGCAGGACCATCCGGTGACGCCGACCGATCGGCGGCGGTGGGGCTACATGCCCCAGGAGCGCGGCCTGTACCCCGCGATGCCCGCCGGTGACCAGCTGGTCTACCTCGCCCGGTTGCACGGGGTGTCGCGTGCGGATGCCACCGCCTCGGCGCGCGAGCTGCTCGACGAGCTCGGCCTGGCCGACCGGTGGCATGACCGGCCTGACAAGTTGTCGGGCGGCATGGCGCAGCGCCTCCAGCTGGCCGCCGCCCTCGTCCACCGGCCCGAGGTGATCGTCCTCGACGAGCCGTTCGCCGGGCTGGACCCGGTCGCGGTCGAGGAGCTGTCCACGACGTTGACCGAGCGGGTGCGCGCCGGGCTGACCGTGCTGTTCTCCAGCCACCAGCTCGACCTGGTCCAGGACCTGTGCGAGTCGATCGTGATGCTGCACGAGGGGCGAACGGTGCTGGCCGGGCGGGTGGCCGACCTGCGTGCCTCGTCCGGGCGCAGGCAGCTTCGGCTCACGCTGTCGGGCACCAATCACGACTGGCTGGCGGCCCACCCGCAGGTGCGGATCGTCGAGGACCGCGCCGATGCGCTGCGCCTGGACCTGCCCCCGGGCACTGATCCACTGGCGGTGCTCGACGACGCCCGGCGCGCCGGCGTGGTCACGGACTTCGGCCTGGACCTGCCCACCCTCTCGGAGCTGTTCATGGCCGCGGCCGGCGAGTTGGCGGAGGTGCGCTGATGGCGGGTTCCTGGTGGTCCGGTGTCCGGCTGGTCGCGGGACGCAGCCTGTCCGAGGGGCTGCGCTCCAGGGCCCTGCGGATCACCACGCTCATCATGCTGGTGATCGGCCTGGCCGTGGTGTTCCTTCCCCGCCTGCTCTCCGGCGGCGAGACGACCTACACGTTGGCAACCGTCGGCGAGGTGAGCGCGCCGCTGCGCGCCCAGGTGGACGCTGCGGGCAAGGCCGCCGAGTTCGGCGTGGACTACACAGGCGTCGCTGATAGCGCCGCAGCGCAGGAGGCGGTTCGTGCAGGCGACGCAACGGTGGCACTGGCTGGGGACACGCTCTACGTGCGCAGCGATGCACCCGCCACGTTCGTCGCGACAGTCAGCCAGTCAGTCGTCAACCAGGAGTCGGCAGCCACTCTGGCCGACGCGGGGCTGAGCGCCGAGCAGATCGCCGCCCTGTCGGCCGTCGCACCCCCCGAACAGGTAGAGGTGGGCCCAGCCCGGGACGAGGGCCGGGCCGGGGTCGGATTCGTCGTGGGGATCGTGCTCTACCTGGCGCTGATCGTCGCGGGCCAGTCGCTGGCGGTGAACGTCGGGATGGAGAAGTCCACCCGGATCGCCGAGGTGCTGCTCGCGGTCCTGAGGCCCAGCCAGATCCTGGTCGGCAACGTGATCGGCATGGGCCTGCGGACCCTGATCCAGCTGCTGGCCCTGGCGGTGCCGATCCTCACCGCGATCGCCCTGACCGACGGCCTGGACCTGCCGAGGGTTGCTGCCACCGACATCGCCCTGGGCGTGGTCTGGTTCATCGTCGGGTACTTCGTGTACTCGTTCCTGTTCGCGGGGACGGCGGTGCTCGTCGACAAGGTCACCGACGTGGGCACGGCAACCATGCCGGTGATGATCCTGTTGGTCATGTCCTACCTGGGCGCCGTGTCGGTGGTGCCGATGGATCCCGGATCGAGCCTGAGCGTGTTCCTGTCGATGTTCCCGCTGACGTCCCCGATGGCCATGCCGGTGCGCTGGGCCTCGGGGACGGTGCCGGTCTGGGAGCTCATGGCGAGCCTGCTGCTGGCGATGGGCGCAGCAGTGCTGTTCGCCTGGTTCGGGGCGCGGATCTACCAGCGGGCGCTCGTGGTCACCGGGCGCAGGGTGAAGCTGCGGGAGGTCCTGACCTCCAGCCGCTGATCGGCGGAAGTGGCGGTGCCGAACACGTTCGCGACCAGCTGATGTCAGCGGCTCGGGTGCGCGAGACTACTTCGATGGCTGCTCAGTACGTCCGCAGTGACCAGTTCCGTGGTGCCCGTATCCACCTGTGCGACCTTGCTGGCCTCGAGATCCGCGACTGCGAGGTCACCGGTCTGAAGATCGTCGACTGCTATGGCAGCACCATCTACCTCGGTGGCAACTTCGAGCGTCTCGTCGTGAACGACGTCGACGTGACCGCCTACGTCGAGGCCCAGCTGGACCGGGCGCATCCCACGCGGGTACTGGCGCGCGAGGCCGCATCCCTCGACGACTTCCGAACTGCTTGGGATGCCATCGAGACACTCTGGGACGCGACGATCGCCCGAGCCAGGCTGTTGCCCGAGGCCACGCTGCACGAGCAGATCGACGGCGAGTGGTCGCTGGTCGAGACTCAACGACACCTGTTGTTCGCCGGCGATGCTTGGCTCGGCAACGCGGTGCTGGAGGAGGAAGCGCCGTACCACCCGTTGGGCTTCCCTGCCGGCGGGACGCCACCCGACGCGGCGGAGAAGCTCGGGCTCGCCCTGGAAGCTGACCCCACCCTCGACGAGGTGCTCGCTCCGCGGCTCGCCCGGATGGCCACGATGCGGCGCGCGATCGACGGGCTCAGCGAGGCCGAGCTCGATCGAGTCTGCGGTCGGAAGCCGGCCGACCCGTATCCCGACCAGGAATACGTCGTGCGGCGCTGCCTCAAGGTGGTGCTGAAGGAAGAGGCCGAGCATCACCGCTACGCGGTGCGCGACCTCGCCTCGCTGGAGGCCGGCGCCTGAACCGGCCTCGGAGGGTGCGCCTCGGTTGCACCCCCGAGCGCGAGAGCCCTGGACGCTCGCGCTCGAGACGCACCCCACGTGCTCGCTGATGTCGACGGACACGCCTGCCTGATCGGCGACTCGCACTCGGCTGCTGCGGGGGGTCGGTTCTCCGCCCCGGCGGGAGGCCAGGATGACGCTCGTCTCAAGAGGATCCCCGACGGAAGCACCGGGCAGGCTACGGAGGCGCACATAGCGCCCACTATGACGCACCCCGTGTCGGCCACACAGGTCCCGGGAGACGCCACTGGGCGGGTCTATCGGGATCCGCTGTGTCTCGCACGCCGCCTGACGAACGCTCGCTTCACTGTTGGGTTCGGCCAGCGGGATGGGAGGTGCGTCCGTTCCGCGGATCTCTCCTGGTGGCGGGGTTTGTCAGTCCTTACCTGCCAGCCTTGCGGGTCAGGGTGTAGGGCTGGCCGGGGGCCAGGACGTGGATCCGCTCGGGGTTGGTGATCAGGTCGGGTAGTACGTCGGGGTCGCCGTTGAAGGGGGTGAAATCGGGGGCGTTCACCGATCCCCAGTGGTGCAGCAGGAGCGGCGTGCCGGGGTAGGTGTTGGTGATCTGCACGGCGCCGTCGAGACCGAAGTGCCATTCGCTGTCCCCTCCCTGTCAGGATGTAGTGAGACACCCCGGGGCCCCGGGTCCACCGTGGAGGGTGGTGACAGGAGAGAGTTTCGTGAGTAGCAATAGTTCCGTTCTTCCCGGTGCCGGGGATCTTCCGGAGGTGTCGGTGGAGCCGGTCGATCCGGCGGCCCGTCCGGTGCGCCGGTCGTTCACGGCCGCGTATCGGGCCCAGGTTCTGGCCGAGTATGAGGCGGCCCCGCGTGGGCAGAAGTCCGCGGTGCTGCGCCGTGAGGGCCTGTACCAGTCGCATGTGCAGAAGTGGGCCCTGGCCCGCGACGCGGTGACCAGCGAGGCGTCGGCACCCTCAGCGCCTCGCCGCAAGCATCGGGCGACCCGTTCGGGGCAGGCCGGGCGGGATGATGCGGCGCGGTTGCGTGCGGAGAACCAGCGGCTGACCCGCGAGCTGGCCCAGTCCCAGGCGGTGGTGGAGATCATGGGAAAACTTCAAGGGCTCTTGGAGACCATCTCCGAGAGCTCGGGCACGCCGACGTCGTCGAAGCCGCGATGAGCGTGACATTCACCGAGCTGCGCGACGCTGGTGTGCCGGTCAACCGGTCCTGCAGGCTGATCGGGCGATCCCGGGCCACCCACTATCGGCACGCCGCCGGACCGCTCCACGGTCCTCGCCCGCCGCGGCGGGTGCCCGACAACGGTCAGGCGTTGTCCGCAGCGGAGCGGGCCGCGGTCCTCACGCTGATCAACACCGCTGTGTACGCGGACCTGTCGATCGGGCAGATCTGGGCCCGTGAGCTCGACGAGGGCCGCTACCTGTGCTCAATGTCGTCGATGTACCGCATCGCCCGGGCCGCCGGTCAGACCCGGGAACGCCGCCGGCTGGCCACCCACCCGGCGAAGGTGAAACCCGAGCTGATGGCCGACGGCCCGTCGCAGGTTTGGACCTGGGATATCACCAAGCTGCGAGGCCCGGCCAAGGGCATCTTCTACCAGCTGTACGTGCTCATCGACATCTACTCCCGGTACAACCCGTCCTGGATCGTGTCCCCGGTCGAGGGTTCCCGACTGGCCGCGGACTTCATCGACGAGGCCATCGCACGCAACGGCGTCGTCCCGCACACCGTGCACGCCGACCGAGGCACCTCGATGACCTCCAAACCCGTCTCAGCGCTGCTCGCCGACCTCGGCGTCACCCGCACCCACTCCCGGCCCAAGGTCAGCAACGACAACCCGTACTCCGAGGCCCAGTTCAAGACCCTGAAGTACCTGCCCGACTTCCCGACATCCTTCGACTCGCTGGCCCACGCCCGCGAATTCTGCGCCGGCTTCTTCCACGAGTACAACTACATCCACCGGCACTCCGGGATCGCCTGGCACACCCCCGCCTCGGTCCACTTCGGCACCGCCCACGCCATCGACCAAGAACGGCAGAACACGCTCACCGCCGCCTACCACGCCCACCCCGAGCGGTACGCCCGCCGACCCCACCCACCCACCATGCCGACCCAAACCTGGATCAACCAGCCCGAGAACCAACCCCAAACAACCTGAACGCAACTGTCTCAGTTGACTTGACAGATTCCGGTCGGAGAAGTCGAACAGCAGGGCGTCCGGGGTTGGCATGCTCAGGTGGTGGTCGGGGATGAGGCGGGAGTCGCCGGGTGCCCAGATGGTGCCGTCGGGTGTGGTGATCCAGAACCCGCAGGCGTCCTGGGGTTGGAAGGTGTGGGCGGCTCGGCCCGGTTGCGCGTTCTGCCAGGCGTGGTCGGCGGGTGTGAGTTCGACGCGGATGGGTCCGATGTCGAACCTGTCGCCGATGTCGTGGCCGTGCGCGGGTAGGCCCTCGGGACGCATCAGCGAGGCCACGTACTCGGTGGAGTGGTAGGAGTCGGTGACCTGCGCCAGGGCGCGGCAGGTGGGGACGCTGTAGTGGTCGTTGTCGCTGTGGGTGACTAGGACGGCGTCGAGGTGGGGGACGTCCGCGGCGGTGATGGGCAGGTCGATCAGCAGCGGCATGTCGAACCAGCCGAGCAGGGGGTCGATCATGAGCGTGGTGCCGCGGCTGTTGATCAGGAATCCGGCCATGCCCAGCCAGCGCAGGGTCGTGCCGGGTGAGGCGTCGAACGCGGGCGGGTCGATGGGCTGCGTGCGTGGTGCCCGGGCTTGTGGCTCCCCAACACTCGGCGTGCTCGTGGGGGACGGGGCGCTGGGGGTTTGTTCCTCCGGCATGGTGTCGGCTCCAGTTCTGATGTCGGTGGGAATCGTGGGTGGGCAGGGTGGTGCCTTGTTCGGCCTGGCTGCGGGCAGCACCACCTACCCGGGCGGGTCGGTCGACGGTGCTGGCGGGAGCAGGTGTACCGCGGATGGGGTGGTCACCGTGTACGTGAAGGCGGCGTCCTCGATAGCCTGGTCCTCGGCGGTCAGCCGGTCGCGGTGCTGGCGTTCGTGCTCGTCCCAGGACGGCACGGCGAACATTTCGACGAACCGGTCGGGTCGTTCCCCGATCCGGTAGAGCTCCCAGCGGAACGCCCCGCTGCGCAGCCGTGAGCGGCGCATGACTGCATGGCGTGCAACCAGGCGGCCTCGTCGGCCGGGGCGACGTGGTACTCGACCAGCACCTGCACCGGGCCGGCGGCCGGTTCGGGGGCGATCCCGAGGCTGGGGTCGTTCCAGTAGTCCAACGCCGCCCGATCCGCGGTCCCGCTCTCCGGGATGCGTACCGCCCGGCCCGCGAACGCACCGACGGCGGTCAGTGCAGCGGCCGTGTAGACGGCCGTGGGCAGGCCCGCTCGTTGGGTCAGGGCGCCCCAGATCGGGGAGGCGATCGCCATGGTGCCCATGAATGTCATCAGATAGACGGCCAGCGCCCGGGCCCGCAGGGCCTGTCAAGTTGTCTGTGTAAGAAGTGCTGGTCTGGGTTGGGTTACAGGTAGCGGTTGATGCGGTCGGGGTAGACGAGGGCGAGTTCGCCGAGGGCTGCTTTCCAGCCTTGGATGGTGGCGCCCTCGACGAGTTTGGCGGGCGCTTTGCGGGGGGTGCCTTTGGGCCGGCCGGCTTCTTTGGCGCGTTCTCGGGCTCGCTTGTCCTCGATGTTGCGGATGGCCAGCCAGAGCAGTTTGATCGCGGCGGCGTCGTTGGGGAAGTGGCCGCGGTTCTTGATGATCTTGCGCAGCTGGTAGTTCAGCGACTCGATGCTGTTGGTCGTGTAGATGACCTTGCGCAGCGCCGGGCCGAACGCCAGGAACGGGGTGAATCGGTCCCAGGCGTTCTCCCAGGTCGCGACCGCCGCGGGGTACTTCTTACCCAGTCCCGAGTCGGCGAACTCGCCCAGCGCGAGCAGTGCGGCGTCCTCGTCTGGGGCGGTGTAGATGGGGCGCAACATGCCGGCCACAGCCTTGCGATCGGTGTAGGACACGAACCGCATTGAGGCCCTAATCAAGTGGACCGTGCAGGTCTGCACGGTGGCCTCGGGCCAGGTCGCCTCGATCGCTTCGGGGAACCCGGTCAGCCCGTCGCAGCACACGATCAGGACATCCTTGACGCCCCGGTTCGCGAGCTGGGCGCAGACCCCGGCCCAGAACTTCGCTCCCTCGCTGGCCTGCACCCAGATCCCCAGGACGTGCTTGACGCCGTCCATGTCCACGCCCACGGCGATGTGGGCGGCCCGGTTGGTCACATGCGCACCGTCGCGGATCTTGACCACCAGAGCATCCAGGAAGATCACCGGGTAGAACGCCTCCAGCGGGCGGGACTGCCACGCGGTGACTTCCTCGGTCACCGCGTCGGTGATGTTGCTGATCGCCTCAGGCGACAGGTCCGTGCCCAGCGTGGATTCAAGGTGGTGGCGGATGTCGCGGACCGTCATCCCGCCGGCGTACAGGCTGATGATCATGTCCTCCAACCCGCCCAGGCGCCGGGCACCCTTGGGTACCAGCGCCGAGGCGAAGGTGGAGTTGCGGTCCCGGGGCTGATCCAAACGCAGGTCACCGATCTCAGTGCCCACCGTCTTGCCGGTGGTCCCGTTGCGGGAGTTCCCCGACCCCCGACCCGCCGGGTCACCCTTCGCGTAGCCCAGGTGGTCACTGAGCTCGGCGTCCATCCCACGCTCGAGGACAGCCTTGATCAGCTCCGGCAGGAACCCGCCCTGCCCCGTCAACGCGACACCACGCTCATCGGTGGCGGCCATCAACTCATCGAGCATCTCCTCGCCGAACAACTCCCGGCGTAGCTTGCGAGCCTCAGGCTCCTGGCTTGTCTCCGCGTCTTTGGTCACGGTCACAGTCAATCTCCTTCAATGAACGACCACCTCCCTTACACAGACAATCTGACACCCTCGGCCCGCACCCAGCCGGGCAGGAACAGCTGCAGCTCGGCGTTGATCGTCGACACGGTCGCGGTCCAGCCGAACCCGGCCACCACCAGCAGCGGCAACGCAGCCAGCAGGCCCGGGGCCAGCATCGTCAGCGCAAGCGCGACCGCGTACAGCAGGGCCACCACCGACAGCAGCGCATTGGACGACAGGTGCTCCTTGACCCGCCCCAACGACAGGGCGCCGAGGACCGCCCCGGCCCCGAGAGCGGCGAACAGCAGGCCGTACCCCCCGGCTGCCAAACCCAGCTGTTGGCTGGCGATCAGCGGCAGCAGCGCCCACAAGGCTGAGGCTGGTGCCACGAACATAGTCAACCGCACCAGGATCAGGCGCACCGCCGGCTCGTGGCGCACGTAGCGGCCCCCGGCCCGCAGCGCGGGCAGGAAACGTTCCCGGTCGGTGGCCGCCGCCGGGCGCTTCCAGAGCAGCAGGATCACGGCCAGGACCGCAGAGCACGCGGCATTGAACACGAACACCGGTGGCACGCCCCACGCGACGATGATCGCCCCAGCGATCGCCGGCCCTGCGGCGCGGGCGACGTTGACGCTGACCATGTCCAGGCGGACCGCGGCCGACAGGTGCGCACGGGGCACCAGTTCGGCGATCAGCGGCTGCCAGGTGGGCACGAGCATGGCCGTGCCCGCACCCAGTGCGAACGTGAACCCGAGCAGCAACCCGGGCGTGACCCGGCCCGTCGCGGTCAGCACCGCCAGCAGCGAGGCCACCACGATGACGTATACCTGCACCGCGAACATCAGCCACCGCCGATCGAACGCGTCGGCGAGCACCCCGGCGGGCAGGGCCAGCAGCATCACCGGCAACATGCTGGCCGTCTGCACCAGCGCCACGATCGTGGCCGCATTCGGGCCCTCGACAAACAACCACTGCGCGCCCACGGTCTGCGCCCAGGTCCCCACACTGCTGACCACCACACCGAACCACAACCACCGGAACGCGCGCCGACGGAACGGTGCCAGTGCCGACACCCGGGTCGATAGTTCCCGGGTCGCCGCCGGAGTGGGGAGAGCGGTCATGGCACACATCCTCGTGGTCGCGAGGCAAATCCGACAGACCCTGCAGGGTCCCCTTTGCCGCCCGTCACGTGGCTGTGCAGCCTGCGCGCCGCCCGGGTCGACAGGACACCGGATTCGTCGGAATGATGTGGCCCGGGCTGAGTCGTTGCCTGCGGTGGCCGATGGTCTCAGGGGCGCAGCAGGACCTTGATGGCTTGACGGTCGTCCATCGCCGCGTAGGCCTGCGCGGCGTGCTCCAGGGGGAGTTCGAGGTCGAACACGCGACCTGGGTCGATGCGCCGGTCCCTCGACTGCGCCTCGACAGCCGGGACTGCGGCACGATGGGCGGGCGGCGTGGACCTGTGTGTGCCTGCTGCCGTCTGGAGGTCAGTGATGGGCTCGATCCGGTTCCCGGAGGGGTTCTTGTGGGGTGGTGCGACGGCCGCGAACCAGATTGAGGGGGCGTTCGATTCGGGGGGCAAGGGTCTGTCGGTGCAGGATGTCGCACCCCGGGGGATCAAGGGGCCGCGGACGGCGGCGTCGACGCCGGAGAACCTCAAGCGGGTGGCGATCGACTTCTATCACCGCTACCCGCAGGACATCGCGTTGCTCGCCGAGCTGGGGTTCACGGTGTTCCGGATGTCGATCGCGTGGTCGCGGGTCTTCCCGAACGGTGACGATGCGGCCCCGAACGAGGAGGGTCTGGCGTTCTATGACCGGGTGTTCGACGAGCTTGAGCGCCACGGCATCGAGGCGTTGGTGACGATCAGCCACTACGAGACGCCGCTGCACCTGGCCGAGGCGTATGACGGGTGGGTGAGCCGGGACCTGATCGGGTTCTACGAGCGGTATGTGCGGGTGCTGTTCGATCGGTACGGGCATCGGGTGAGGTACTGGTTGACGTTCAATGAGATCAATTCGGTGCTCCACGAGCCGTTCCTGTCCGGTGGGATCAACACCCCGAAGGACCAGCTGAGCCTGACCGACCTGTATCAGGCGGCGCACCATGAGTTGGTGGCCTCCGCGTTGGCCACGAGGATCGCCCACGAGAGGATGCCGGAGGCGAAGGTCGGGTGCATGTTGCTGTCGATGCCGACCTACCCGCTGACCCCCGACCCGGCCGACGTGGTCGCGGTCATGGACACCGATCACCTGAACATGATGTTCGGTGACGTCCACACCCGCGGGCACTACCCGGGGTACGCGCTGCGCTACTTCGCCGAGCACGGCATCGACCTGCAGATCACCGAGACTGACCGTGAGATCCTGGCCAACACCGTCGACTTCGTGTCGTTCTCCTACTACATGAGCATCTGCGAGACCGCCGATCCCGCCCGCAAGGTGGCAGGAGAGGGCAACATCCTCGGCGGGGTGCCCAACCCGACCCTTGCGGCCAGTGCCTGGGGATGGCAGATCGACCCCGCGGGCCTGCGGATCGTGTGCAACCAGTTCTGGGACCGCTGGCAGAAGCCGTTGTTCGTGGTCGAGAACGGGCTCGGGGCCCGCGACGAACTCGTCGACGTCGACGGAGTGAAGACCGTGCAGGACGACTACCGGATCTCCTACCTCAACGACCACCTGGTCCAACTGCGCGAAGCGATCACCGACGGCGTTCCCGTCATCGGCTACACCGCGTGGGGCTGTATCGACCTGGTCAGCTTCACCACCGCCGAGTTGAGCAAGCGCTACGGATTCATCTACGTGGACCGAAACGACGACGGCACCGGAACCCTGGCCCGCTACAAGAAGACGTCCTACGACTGGTACGCCCAGGTCATCGCCAGCAACGGAGCCACCCTGACCTGAACGCGCCCTCCTCGGGCCCGGCCTGGCAGTGGTGTGCACGTTGATGAGGGGCGGACACCCTGCTGGTGTTCGCCCCTCATCTCCTGCTGCCCGGTTGATGCCAGTCAGGTCGTGCTGTTCAGTTGTGTGTGACCCGCCCCGAGGATCAGGCGACGGCCGCGTGGGTGAGGCTGGCTTCGATCTGCTCGTCGGTGATCGGGTTGCGCGACTTCCACGCGGTCACCAGGGCCCCGGCCAGGGCGGTCCCGGCTGCCACGGCGACCACGAACATGGCCGGGTTGGAGATCAGGCCGACCACCCAGATGCCGCCGTGTGGGGCGCGCAGCTCGCAGCCGAAGGCCATGACCAGTGCGCCGGTCAGGGCGCTGCCGGCCATCATCGAGGGGATGACCCGCAGCGGGTCGGATGCGGCGAACGGGATCGCACCCTCGGTGATGAACGAGGCACCCAGCAACCAGGCTGCCTTGCCGTTCTCGCGCTCCCCTGCGGTGTAGAGCTTCGGGCGCAGCACCGTCGAGGACAGTGCCAGGGCCAGCGGAGGAACCATCCCCGCGGCCATGACCGCGGCCATAACCTGCAGTGCCGCCCCGTTGCCGTCAGAGATTGCCTGGGTGAGGTTCAGGGTGGCGAAGACGTAGGCGGTCTTGTTGACCGGGCCGCCCATGTCGAAGGCCATCATCAGACCCAGGATCGCGCCGAGCAGGATCGCGTTGGCACCCGAAAGGCCGGACAGCCAGTCGGTCAGGGAGGTCTGGACCGCAGCCAGTGGCTTGCCCAGGACGGTGAGCATCAGCACCCCGTTGAGGAACGTGGCCACCAGCGGCACGACCACGACGGGCATGACGCCGCGGACAGCCTTGGGGACGTTGAGCTGGGAGAGCCAGCGGGCGATGAAGCCACCGGTCAGGCCACCGACGATGGCACCGAGGAACCCGGCGCCGATGCTGCCGGCTGCCACACCCGCCACGAAACCGGGCACGAGGCCAGGCCGGTCAGCGATCGCGTAGGCGATGAACCCGGCAAGGACCGCGTTGAGGAACCCGAATGCGGTGGCCCCGAGGATGAACATCAGCCCAGCCCAGTCATTCAGGCTGGCGGCGCTGAACTGGTCGATGAACCCGGGGACGTCGGCGTTGACCTCGACGATCTGGTAGCCCCCGAGCATGAAGCTCAGGGCGATCAGGAGACCGCCACCGGCGACGAACGGGATCATGTACGACACACCGGTCATCAGGTAGCCGCGCAGGCGGATGCCGAAGTGGCCCTCCTCGACCTTGGTGGCCATCCCACCACCGGCCCCGGCGCCGCCAGCGGCGGCAGCTGTCGGGATCGAGGCTGGTCCGGCGGCGACTGCGGCGACCGCGTCGTCGATGATCCCGGAGGCGTCATTGACCGCACGTTTCACACCGAACTGGACGGTCGGCTTGCCCGCGAACCGCCCGACGTCACGCACCTCGACGTCGTTAGCGAAGACCACACCGTCGGCTGCGGCGATCACCGCGGGATCCAGGCGTTTGAAGCCGCCCGACCCCTGGGTCTCGATGCTGATCTCGTGGCCGGCGTCCTTGGCTGCCTGCTCCAGTGCCTCAGCAGCCATGTAGGTGTGCGCGATGCCGGTGGGGCAGGACGTCACCCCGACGAACTTCAACGACCGCGGACCTGCCGGGGCAGGCGCCGCTGCGGCGGGTGCTGCCGACGAGGCGGGGGCGGCGTCCGCGGGAGCGGCTGCGGCGTTGATGGTGTCGGTGACCACCTGCGGGTTGCTCGCCTTGAGCAGCGTGTCACGGAACTCCGACTTCATGAGTGCCCGGGACATGCTGGCCAGGATCTGCAGGTGCTCATCGCCAGCGCCCTCGGGCACAGCGATCAGGAACACGAGGTGAGCCGGGCCATCAGCCGCACCCCAGTCGATGCCTGCGTCTGATCGCCCGAAGACGACCGTCGGTTCGGAGACGCCGCTGGTGCGTGCGTGCGGGATCCCGATCCCGCCCTCGATCCCGGTGGGAAGCAGTTCCTCGCGGGCGGCGACATCGCTGCGTAGGGCGCCAGGATCAGTGCTGCGCCCAGCAGCGGCTGCCACCTCGACCAGTCGGTCGATGGCGGCGTCCTTGGTTGCCGCGGCTCCGTCGAGGTTCAACTCGACGAGCCGGGTGGTGTTCAGTTCCATCTCTCTAGCCTCCGATGTGAGGGGTTGAACGGGGTTGACTGGTGGACAGGGGTTCGCAGATCAGCTGCGGCTGGGGCTGGGTCACTCGATGGTCGGGGCGATGGCGCTCACCTCCACAAGGTCGGGGTTGATCAGGTCGGCCGCGGGGACTCCGGTGCCGGCGGTCTGGACGGCGGCGGTGGCCCAGGCGATCCCCACGCGCAGTGCTTCGGGTCCTGAGCCCCCGGCGTGCAGGAACCCGGCGAGCAGGCTGTCCCCAGCGCCCACGGTGCTCAGCACCGGGACTTTGGGTCCGGTGCCGAACCAGCGTCCGTGGTCAGCGACCAGGACGGCGCCCTTGGAACCCAGGCTGCAGATCACCGCACCGGCACCGCGGGCCCGGGCCTCTTCGCAGCCAGCCAGCACCTCCTCGCGGGTGGTGAGCTCACGGCCGAGGATCTCGCCGAGCTCCTCGTCGTTGGGCTTGATCAGGTCCGGACCGGCGGCGAGCCCGTCGGCCAGGGCCGGTCCGCTGGCATCCAGCGCGAACCGGGCGCCCGCCCCGCGGGCCACCTCGGCAAGGCGGGTCAGCACCGTGGTGTCCAGGCCCGCGGGCAGGCTGCCGGCCACCACCACCCACCCGCCGGCGGTGACAAGCTCGGCGACCGCAGCGACCAGGGCATCGAGCTCCGTGCCGGTCAGGTCCGGGCCGGGTTCGTTGAGCTTGGTGGTGGTCCCATCGGGCTCGACCACCGTCACGTTGGCTCGGGTCCGCCCGGTGATCGGGATCGCTCGGTAGGGGATGTCGGCCTCGTCCAGCAGCCCGATCAGGCCGCGACCGATCGACCCTCCTACGGGTAGGACCGCGACCGAGTTCGAGCCCCGGGTGGTCAGGAAGCGGGTGACGTTCACGCCCTTGCCGCCCGGGTCCTCGATCGTGGAATCTGCGCGGATCACCTCCCCACGCACCAACGTCGACACCGCCAACGTGCGGTCCAGGCTCGGGTTCAGGGTCACTGTCACGATCATGCGCGCACCACCTTCGGCCCGGCCTCGGATATTTCGGCGACCGCGTCATCGGCCAGCGACGTGTCGGTGACGATGACGTCGATCTCGGAAAGGTCTGCCACATGGGCGAAGTGCTCGAGGCCGAACTTCGTATGGTCGCTGAGCAGGACCTTCGTGCGCGCCGCTGCGACGAAGGCGCGCTTGACCGCGGCCTCAGCACTGTCCGGGGTGGTCATGCCGCGTTCGATCGAGAAGCCGTTGGTCCCGAGGAACACGACATCGAGGTGGATCCCGCGCAGGTAGTCCAGGGCCACCTCGTCCACGGTGGTCAGCGTGCGACCGCGTAGGCGTCCACCGACGATGTGGACGGTGAGGTCCGGGCGGTCGGCCAGTGGCAGGGCGATGGCCAGGTTGTTGGTGACCACCGTCAGTGCCCGGTCGAAGGGCAGGATCTGAGCGAGCTGGTTGGTCGTGGAGCCACCGTCCACGGCGATGGCGCCCTGCTCGGGGAGCCAATCCAGTGCAGCCCGGGCGATACGTGCCTTCTCCTCAGTGTGAACCATCTCCCGGACGGCCAGCGCCGGCTCGAAGCTGGCCAGGTCCACCACGATCGCCCCGCCATGGACACGCTTGAGCAGTCCCGCCCGTTCCAGGGCGGTCAGATCCCGTCGCACGGTCTCGGGAGTGACATCGAATCGCGTGGCGAGGTCCATCACCTCCACCCTGCCCGCAGCCTTCGCTTGTGTGGCGATTGCTGCCTGACGCTCTTCCGCATACATCTGTATGGCTCCGTTTCTCTGTGTATAGCCCAAGTAGACACCCTAGACAAACAGATGTCAACACCTACAGGCACATTCTATGTAGATTCGGAGATATTCCCACATGAACGGGTAGTCGCGGCGCGCCGGCGCTGGGCAGGCGACTCCAACCGGTCGATCACTGGTCCACAACACGGCACAGCAGTAATCGAGCGCGTGGCCGCAGAAAGGCCAGGTACGCCCGGGGATCGGGATCCGGTGCGGAGACACCCGCGCCAGCTGCTCAACTGGGCAGGAGCGGGCGCAGGTGCCTCTCGCTGATCTCGCGAACC
This sequence comes from uncultured Actinomycetes bacterium, assembly GCA_963781015.1. Classification (GTDB taxonomy): domain Bacteria; phylum Actinomycetota; class Actinomycetes; order S36-B12; family CAIYMF01; genus Prado023. The sequence goes on from CAWAEB010000001.1 coordinate 131,947, forward strand.
TTGGCCACGCGCCGCCGGTACTTCTCCTCATCGAGGAAGTCCGTGCCCATCCAGACCCGGACGATCTCATGCGCCAGCGCAGATCCGATGATCTTCCCACCAAGGCACAGGACATTCGTGTCCGAGTGCGAGCGGGCCAGCCCGGCGCAGAACGGGTCCTGGCACACCGCGGCGTAGGCCCCGTGAACCCGGTTGGCGATCATGGCGCTGCCGTATCCCACGCCGTCGATGAATATGCCCCGATCCACGGCGCCGGAGCCAACAGCCAGAGCCGCCGGATAGACCGTGTCCGGCAGGTCGATCGCGTCCTCATTCGGTGCGCCGAAATCCTGCACCTGATGCCCCTGCCCAGCCAGGACGCTCTTGATCTCCTGCTTCAAGGTGAACCCGGCATGGTCGCTGGCCACTGCGATCCGCATCGATTCCTCCTCGCCCACGACGTGCAAGGAAGTCTCCCACGCATGCACCCAACAGAGAAGGGTCCCAAGTCCGGGCGTTCCTAGTAGCGTGTCGCGGCTAATGTAGTTGGTATTGCTGGTTGGGTGTTCTGATCGATACTTGATCAGGAGGAGTCGCGTTATGCCCAGACCGAAGGATCATGTCGTCACGCTGACCGCGGGCGACCGTGCGAGGTTGACGCGGGTGGTGTCGCGGGGGACGCATCCGGCCCGGACGATCACCCGGGCGAGGGTCCTGCTGGAGCTGGACGAGGCCAGGGCGGTGCCGGATCGGCGGGTCGTCGCTGAGCGGGTCGGGGTGTCGGAGGGCACGGTGTATCTGATCGCGAAGCGGTTCACCGCGCTGGCCGGGGATGTCGAGGCGGTGATCGATCGCCGGAAGCGGGTCACGCCGCCGGTGCCGGCGAAGGTGACCGGGGACGTCGAGGCGCGGGTGATCGCGTTGGCGTGCACAAAGCCACCGACGGGTTATGACCGGTGGTCGCTGCGGCTGCTGGAGAAACACGTGGTCCTCACCGACGGGCTCCCGCCGCTGGATCACTCCACGATCGGGCGGATCCTGAAAAAGGGGGGCTTCGTCCTCATCTGAAGAAGTGCTGGACGATCCCGCCCAATGCCAACGGCGAGTTCGTCGCCCGGATGGAGGACGTCCTGGAGGTCTACCACCGCCCCTACGACCCGACCATTCCGGTGGTCTGCATGGACGAGAAGCCGTACCAGCTGCTCGGCCACGCCCGCGATCCGATCCCGGCTCGCCCGGGTCACGATCTCAAGGAGGACTCCGAGTACGTCCGGCACGGGACCTGCTCGATCTTCGTGTGGGCCGAACCTCTCGCCGGCCGCCGCCGGGTCGACGCCCGGCCCCGGCGGACCCGGATCGACTGGGCCACCGAGGTCGATCAGCTGCTCACCGTCGACTACCCGGACGCGCAACGGGTCGTGCTGGTCATGGACAACCTCAACACGCACACCCTCGGTTCGCTCTACGAAGCGTTCGAGCCCGCCAAAGCCCGCGCGCTGGCCGAGCGGCTGGAGATCCACTACACACCCAAGCACGGCTCCTGGCTCAACATCGCCGAGATCGAGCTGTCCGGCCTGACCCGCCAGTGCCTCGACCGCCGCATCGACGACCTCGACCTCCTCAACACCGAACTCGCCGCCTGGCAGGCCGCAACCAACGCCGACGAGCGCCAAGTCGACTGGCAGTTCACCACCGACCGACGCCCGCATCAAACTTCGGCACCTATACCCAAACACTTAGCAGCGACACTCTACTAGGACGCATCCGCCGCCCCCGAGCACCGCCTGTCCCTACCCCTCCAAACCGGCCCGATGAGACCGAGAAATGGGCTCCCCCACCCGCCCGGACCTCCCCGTCAGGCCCGGCGATGCCCGCGCGCACCTCCGGACCCCGCAGGGCGCCCCATCGCGGTTGGCCAATTGTGCGCAAGGGTCTACATCCGCCCGCACCTCTCGGGAGCGGCCCCACCGCCATCCATGTCAGGTCCCAGTCTGACCACGCATCCCAGCCCTGCACCCTCACCTACTTGGCAGCCACCCGAGCCGGTCGCCTCCACACCGGGATCACGAGCAACCCGGGCACACCCGAACCGAATGCCGAGGGCGCGCCGGGGTCCGACGCATCGCGAGGCGCCCGCACCTGTGGACATCCCGGTCGGCTTTGACACCCGCATCAACGGTGCGGCACCCCGCGCGCCTCGGCCGGGCAACCCGCAGACCCTAGGACATACGGTTGCGGACGTCCAGCCCCCGTCGCAAGGAGCACACTCACGACTGAGTTGTACCTCGTTCGCCACGGCCAGACCGAATGGAGCCCCAACGGTCGCCATACGTCGGTCACCGACCTGGACCTCACTGAACACGGTGTGGAGCAGGCGACGTCGCTTCACACCCGACTCAACGCCGCGGATTTCGGACTCGCCCTGTCCAGCCCTCGGTTGCGGGCCCGCAGAACTGCCGAAGTGGCCGGCTTCGACAACGTTGAGATCGATGAGGACCTCGCGGAGTGGTACTACGGCGATCTTGAGGGCCTTACCAGCAAGCAGATCCGGGAGGTGCACCATAGGTGGCGGCTCTGGTTCAGCGGCTGCCCGGGAGGCGAGTCCTCCGACCAGGTACGCGTCCGGCTCACCCGCGTGATGACCCGGGTGCGCGAATCCGGCGCGGACAAGGCGATCTGCTTCGCCCACGGTCACGCTCTACGCGTATTGGCACTGTGCTGGTTGGACTTCCCACTGGTCTTCGGGCAGAGCTTCCCGGTCGAGGTGGCCAGCGTCTCAGTACTGGGCCATGAGAAGGAGTCACCGGCTGTCATCCGGTGGAACAACTGACCGAACCGTGAAGGTGAGCAGAGATCAATCGTGCCCGGGTCCGAGGCCTCGTCGCCCGCTGTGGCCACCCACGCCAAGCCCCGCGCGCCCGACCCGCTGCCAGACCGTCCCGCAAGCCCAACCCTTCAGCGAAGTGGGTGCTCGTCACAGGGCATGCCAGACACAGCGGAGCCCGATAGACCCGCCCGATGACGACTCCCGGTCAGCGGCGCTGCTTTCCGCCGCGAGCTGGGCGCCATCGGTGCGGGCATGGCGATGAAGTTGGCACCCAACCGCGGACTGCGCGCCAGCGGCGACACCAAAGGCCTTCTGCGCACCTGCGGGGTGAGTTCGGTCGCACGGGCCCAGGCGATCTACGAGACCTACCACGCCCAAGGCGTCCTCAGACCGAGCGCCTAAGCACGGGTACGCGCGCTGCTCGGCCAGGAGGGCTTACAGGCCGTCGCTGGCGATTGGAGGTTGGCTACTCCGGTCTCGGAGGGTCGCGGCTTCGGCTCGGGTGAACTTGCCGCCGGCGGCCACGCCGATCCCCGGCACCCGGTTGGTAGGACTCTGAGAACGGTCAAACACACGCGTGATCAGGCGCGGGTCAGGGTTTGCGCCGGTCGCCCGTCAGGTCAACTATGATCTCCAGGATCCTGCGGACCTCGGCTGCGGAACCCCTGTTCCAGGCCACCTCCAGGGGCACGTACCCCGGCGGGTCGAGCGGGTAGGAGGCGACCTCCGCCCAGCCCTGCTGCCGGGCGAAGTCAGCCGGGGCGAGTGAGAACGCGCGCGCGTCCTCGAGGAAGAACCGCCAGGACCCCGAGATCCGTGACGTGCCGGTCAGCACCAGTGGCTCGAGCCCTCGGGCGCGGCACAGCTCCATCAGGTGGTCGTGGTACCTCGGGCTCCGCTCGCGTGGCCAGAGCAGCAATGGGAGGTTCGCCAGGTTGCGCAGGTCGACCCGCGAGGTGCGCGCGGGCACCAGTGAGCGGTGGAGCACCACGCGGAGCTCGTCCTGGCCGAGCCGGCGCTTGACCGCACGGGCGGGATCACCGATCAGGTGGCCGATCCCGAGGTCGGCATGGCCACTCTCGACCGCCGTCAGGACCTCGCCGGTCTCCACCTCA
>CAWAEB010000002.1:0-103818 GCA_963781015.1 uncultured Actinomycetes bacterium
CCACCAGGGTGGCGTGGGGCAGGACCTGACGGTAGACGCTGCGGTAGGTGGCGGCCATGTCCAGGGTGCCCACGGTGATCGCGTCCAACCAGGCCTGCGGGCGTTGGTCGAGCCAGTCGATGACTGACTCGGTGTCGCGCCCCGGGGTGATGTCGATCAGCCGGTGGTTGCCCACGTCCGCGATCGTGGTGGCCCATTCCAGGTTTCGGTACTGCCCGGTGCGGGTGAACAGGGTCTCATCCAGGCCGATCGCGGTGACCGCCCCGATCCGGTCGGGATCGTCGACGAGCCCAGCGCCGTAGCCGATCACCGCGTCGTTGACGGTGTGCCAGTCACAGCCCAGCTCGCGGGCGACCGCGGCCACCGCCCGACGGGCTCGCCCGACCTGCTCAGTCATCCACCGCCCGGCCCGCTGGGTCACGGTGTAGCGGGGTGCGGCGATCCGGTCGTCCCGGCAGGTCCAGGACCCGTGTGGGCAGTCCGGGTCAGGGCAGGCCCGGCGGGTCTTGTGCCACGCCAACCGGACCGGGCGCCCGAACGCGGGCAGGTCAGTCAACAGCACGACCCGCCGGTCCTTGACCCACCCGCACCGCCCACACGAAGGGCAGTCCACGGCTTGGACCTGGGACTCGATATGGACCACCAACGGGGCCCCGGGCACGTCCTCGACACCGATGACGTTCACCTCGACCAGGCCGACAAGGATCTGACAGATACGGGTAGGGTCACACTCCACAGGGGTCCTCCTGTGCTCGGGTTCTTGGTCGAAACCGACACTGGCAGGACCCCTGCCCCACACCCCGGCGACACACCGACCACCCCCGATCAGCCCCTCACCACCACCCCCTCAAATCCGAAGGGCCCCCTTGGTTCTCGGCCGCCGATGAAGGCAGCGGCCGTGCCCCCAGACCCCTCCACCGTGCGGGTGGTCGCTGGCCTGCAGATCTGAGAGCTCACTCGCGCGGCGACGGTAACTGCTGAGCATGCGGCAGGGTGGTCGACGTCGGGATCGTCGTTGTCCCCCATGGCCAAACCGACTACACGCACCACCCCCCCCCGATCAGAAGGCCGGGAGGCGCGGGGACGTCGCGCAGCAGGCGAGTTTCGCAGTCCTGGACGGCCGGGTGCCTACCGGCCCAGCGCCACGAACCCGACCGCGCACGCCGTGACGATCGACACCATGAGCAGCGGGATGCCGAAGCGGGCGAAAGCTGCGTTGGTGTAGCCGCCGGGACCCATCACCATCAAGTTCGACTGGTGACTGAAGGGGTTGATCAACGTGAACGAGATGCACGTACCGATCAGGGCGAGCAGCAGCACCGGGTTCAGGCCGATCTCGGGGGCGAGCACCAGTGCGACGGGAGTCAGGATGCCGGCGGTTGCCGCGTTCGTGACCAGGTTCGTCATGAGGGCGGTCGTCACCACGAAGACGACAATGACCATGAGCACATTGCCCGCCGAGAGATACCGGATGGACTCGGCGATGACGGTCGCCAACCCGCTGCTCACCACGACATTGCCCAGACCGACAGAGCCCGCGAGGATGAACAGGACGTTCCAGTCCAGACCGCGGACTGCCGAGGTCGGAGTCAGCACCCTGGTCAGCACCATCAGGAGCGCCCCGGTGAAGGCAGCCAGTTCCACCGGCGCGAGGCCGAAGGACGCGCAGAGGATCACCCCCGCCAGGATCGCGACCGCGACCCGGGTCTTGTGTGGCTGCGGGGTCCGACTGGCCGCGTCCTGCCACAGGGCGACCTCCTTGGACTCCCGCAGGACTTCGGGGCTCGCCCCGGTCACGAAGCAGGTCTCACCGGGGAGTGCGGGGGTGTCCCTGAGTGGCTTGTTCGTCTGCGCGGCGATGACGAGGATGTCGCCGTCCTGCTCGAGATCGTGCAGGGTGCCGTGCTCGCCGGAGCTGACCGTCGCCTCGAACAGGCGCTGCGGGGACAGGCCGAACCGTGGGCTCCCCCACAGCGCACGGACGCCCTCCTCAGTCGCGGAGAAGACCAGCAGGTCCTCTGCCTCGATGGCCCTGTCCGGCTCCAGGAGTTCTCCCCAGCGCTCGATCGCGATCAGCTTGTAGTCCACGGTTCGGGCGAACCCCAGATCCGATGGCAGCCGGCCAAGTGCGTTCGCGCGGGCCGTCACTGGGATCTCCACCCGCCACTGCCTGGGGGGAGCGTCGGAGGTCGGGTCGCCGCGCAGCATGCGGGGCGCGGTGAAGTAGATCACCGCCCACCCGACCAGCGCGACAGGCAGCGCGATCGGGGCGAAGGAGAACATCGAGACATCGACCCCGCTGGCGCCTGCGATCCCGGCGATGAGCAGGTTGGAACTGGTGCCGATGAGCGTGATCGAGCCGGCCAGGGTCGTGACGTGCGCGATCGGCAGCAGCACCTCGCGTGAGGGGATTCGCCGGGTCTGCTCCAGCTCCTTGGACGCAGGGATCAGCATCGCCACGATGGGGGTGGTGTTCATCAGGGCCGAGCCGATTCCGACCGGGAACATGAGCCGGGCCAGCGCTTGTTGGGCGGTGGTCACCGTGGCCAGGAGCTTCCACGTGACCCGGGTCACCGCGCCGGTCTGGACGATCCCCTTGGCGATCACGAGCATCCCGGCGACCGTGATGACGCCGCCGTTGCTCAGCCCGGCGAACAGCTCACTGGTCGGCGTGACGCCGGTCAGACCGGCCACGGCGAGGCCCGTGCCCAGCGCCAGAACGGGCGGGACCTTACCCGATGCCATCGCCACCAGCGTGGCGAGAACGATCGCAGTGCCCAGGTAGATCATGCGCGACGGGCTCTTCCACGGCAACGTGCCGTCTGACTTCCGTCGTTCACCATGGCGGTCGACGGTACAGGGGCGAGGGCGCGGTGGCGACCCCCGCAGACCCCCGCAGCCCCCCGCATACGTTCTCCCGAGGTGTCTGTCGGGTCCGATCCAGTTGTATCCAGTTGTCGCCACCATCCGGTGCATCGGGTCACACCGGGACCGTGCCGTAGCCGTAGCCGTCGAGACGATTGTGGAGGAATCGCATCTCCCGGTGGTACTCCTGCTCGGCAGCCAGGTCGGCGACCCTGAGCATCAGCCCATCCACGAGGTTCATCCGAGCAGGTTGGTCGCGTGGTGGAGTATCCACCCCGGAAGCCCAGCTCGGGCTCGAGGCAACGGACCCCGATCCCGGGCCAAGGCGGACCGCCGGCGCCCGGGCCGGATGCCGTTGGCACAGCCACGATCAAGCGATGTCGCGGACCAGACGGACCATGTTGGTGTACCGCTCGCCGCCCTCGCCGTCCGGGCCCTCCTCGGTCCGCCAGTCGCCATAGCCGCCCATCTCGGAGGAACTCGCGTTGGCCAGGGCGTCCTCCCAGGCGCGGGGTCTGGGCGCTCACCCCAGCCGGGCGAGACGCGGTCGAGGCGCAGATCGCCCCGTGGCGGGCCCAGCACATCAAGTCGAAGAGGGTTGCCCGAAAAGCCGGAGCGGCTGCGTCGGACCCAGCCGCGCGCCGTGAAGGTTGGTCGTGCTTCAGGTGGCCGATACCCGCCCGGGGTTCCGTCGCGATGAGCTGCCGAAAACGTTCGACCGGGCGTGGCGCGGCGGAGCGGCCGACGGCACGCGGGGATCGGGACTCGGCCTGCCGATTGTCGGGGACTGGTATTGGGACACGGTGGGACGGTAGATCGCGCGAAAGCGTCACCCAGGTCACGTGACTGTCGATCTGGTCGTCCTGGTGGATCAGCCACCAATCGGCGGCGATCAGTTCCCGCTGGCTTCCTTGGCCTCAGCTACCGCCTTGTTGGCCGCCTCGAGGACCTCCTCAGCCACTTCGTAGGACTCTGGAGTGCCACCGAGCTTCTCGAGTTCCACCATGACCCTCGCCCAATCCTCCGGGATGACCTTGATGCCCAGCGCCGCCTTGCCGCCCTTGAGCGCGTCGGCGAGACGGTCCCGATCAGCATCGGTCATGCCCAGGTCCTTGTGGTGCAGACCGCCGGCGAGCGAACCAGCGATGATCCCCAGCCCCAGCATGCCCGTGCCGAGGATCATCACGCCCGCCCCGATCAGCCCGCCCGCTCCCCAACTGCGGCCCCCGACCTTGTCCACGCGCAACTGACCGTCGTCCAGCGCGATGATGCCCATCGCATCACCCTCCACAAGACGCGTGCCCTTCATCGTGTCAGCCGCTGCCTCGGCATCGTCGATGCTCGGGAACAGCACAAGAACCAGTTTCTTGGTGGGCACGGGTCTCCTTTGGGTTGTCGGGACGATGTGCTGGGAACGTCAGGCTGATCTGACCCCACCGGGACGGTTCCAGTCAAGGTACTCAGTCGAGGTTCCAGCCCAGGTTCCAGTCAACATCGGCGCCCCGCGCATCGTGCAAGGCTACGCCCGGGCCCCCGGGACAGCCCGAGCGGCGACATCTCCGAGACGGGACCAGACACGCAATGTTCATCGCGCCGCGTCTCGTGCCTGGCGTGCTGTTGGAGACCGCAGAAGAGGACCTACGCGTACACACAAGCGGCCGCGCTGGCTGGGTCTGTGAAGTCGTGGTGCAAGACCATGGGACGATCCGGACCCCGCGAAGGCAGGAACCGCCTCTGACCTGCGGTGATCGCTGGCGCGCCTGAAGGGATTCGAACCCCTGGCCTTCTGATCCGTAGTCAGATGCTCTATCCGCTGAGCTACAGGCGCACACCCCGAAGGGACCTGCACAGGTTACCCGACGGCGCAGCGTTGATGAAATCCCGCAGCTCGGCCCGAATCGGCCCACGACCCGGGCGAGCCGGTGGCCCCGGGCGTACCCAGGGCCACCAGGACGGTTCTGCGGAGGCGGAGGGATTTGAACCCTCGATGGGGCTATAAACCCCAAACCCGCTTAGCAGGCGGGCGCCATAGACCTGACTAGGCGACGCCTCCAGCGTCCACAAGGACGCGCTCAGGGTACCCGAACGCCGGTGCGCCGCGGTAATCGCCGATCAGCCGGCCAGGGACTCCACAAGATCGGAGTAGGCGGCCTTCGCGTCGTCGGAGGACATGCCCTCGATCTTCTTCCACGCGTCGAACTTGGCCTTGCCCACCGGGTCGGTGAAGCCGGGTCGCTTGCCGCTGACGTCTCCGTCCGTGGCCTGCTTGTAGAGCGAGTACAGGCTCAACAGCGTGTCGTTGTCGGGGCGCTCGGGCAGCGTCTTCGACGCATCGGCAGCGGCGGCGAAACGATCGTCAAGCTCGGACATGCATCCTCCTGGCAGGGACGGCGGAGATGGTTGGGGCCATCGTGGCACGCCGCCTCACCCGTTGCTTGGCTGGGCCGCGGGCTCGGTCGGTGGCTCGGTCGCGGTCACGGTCAGCGGTGCGACCGCCAACTCGACCACCGAGGCGACCGCATCGGCCAGTGGCCCGTCGCCGGCAACCACCAGGTCCGGGGTCAGTGGCTTCTCGTAGTCCTGTCCGACCCCCGTCAGGTTGGGCAGCTCACCGGAGGCGGCCTTGGCGTACAGGCCCTTCGGGTCACGAGTGGCGCAGACCTCCACCGGGGTGTCGACGAACACCTCGATGAAGTCGCCGGGATCGAACAGGTCCTTTGCCGCGCGCCGGTCCCCGCGGAACGGTGACACCAGCGCAACCAGGATCACCGTGCCGGACTGCACCATGAGCCGGGCGACCTCGGCCACGCGGCGCACGTTCTCGGCGCGGTCCTCGGCGGTGAAGCCGAGGTCCTTGTTCAGGCCGTGGCGCACGTTGTCGCCGTCGATGACGAACGTGCGCACGCCCTGGGAGTGCAGCTCGCGCTCTGCGGTGTCGGCGATCGTCGACTTGCCCGAGCCGGACAGGCCCGTGAGCCAGATGACCCGGCCGCGATGGCCGTTGAGCTGTTCGCGGGCGGCCCGGTCGACGACGAACTCGTGGGTGCGCACGTTGGCCGAGCGGCGCAGCGCGTAGCGGACCATGCCCGCGGCAACGGTGTCCGCCGAGAGCCGATCCACGAGGACGAAGCCGCCGGTGTCGCGCCCCTGAGCGTAGGGCTCCATCGGGATCGGGCGGTCGGTGGCCACCTCGATGCGACCGACGTCGTTGAGGGTCAGCACCCGCGCGGCATCCTCGCCGCCGGTGGAGACATCGAGGCGGTGGCGCACGCTGGTGACGACAGCGGGCACGACCAGGGGGCCACAGACCAGCAGGTAGGAGCGACCGTGCGCCAGGGGCTCCTCGCCGAGCCACACGACATCCGCGGAGAACCGGTCGGCCGGCTCGACCCGTCCGGCGCCCGCAGCCTCCAGCAGGTCACCGCGGGTGACGTCGAGGTCCGGGACGAGCTCGACGCAGACGGCGTCCCCGGCGTTGGCCTGCTCACGGTCCTCGCCAGCGACCAGGAGCCGGGACACCCTGCCGGTGACCGCGGCACCGGCAACCATCAGGTCGTCGCCGATGCTCAGCGCACCGCTGACCAAGGTGCCGGCCACGCCGCGGAAGCCGTCGGCGCGCAGGACGGTCTGCACCGGGATCCGGGTCGGGTGGGCGGCTGCGGCCGGCAGCGCGTCGAGCTCGTGGGTCTCGCCGATCGCAGTCAGGACGGTCGGGCCGGAGTACCAGTCCGTACGGGTGGACACCGACGTGACGTTGTCGCCGGCAAGCGCGCTGATCGGGATGACGCTGACCCGGGAGAAGTCCATCCGGGCAGCAGCGCCTGCCACGGCGTCGGCCAACTCGGCGAACCGGGCGTGGTCGAAGCCGACCGCATCGAGCTTGTTGATCGAGATGATCACGTGGTGCACGCCCATGAGCGCGCAGATGGTCAGGTGCCGGTAGGTCTGGCGGGTGACCCCCCGCGCGGCGTCGACGAGCAACAGCGCGACATCGGCGGTGGAGGCGGCCACCGCCATGTTGCGCGTGTACTGCTCATGGCCGGGGGCATCGGCGATCACGACCCGTCGGCCGTCGGGCAGCGCCATGTGCCGGTAGGCCACGTCGATCGTGATCCCCTGCTCGCGCTCGGCCTCCAAGCCGTCGGTGAGCAGCGAGAAGTCGATCTCTCCGGCGGGGATCGTGGAACCGGCGCGGCGCACCGTGCGGGCCAGCTCAAGGGTGTCCTCGGGCACAGAGTCGGTGTCGGCCAGGAGTCGGCCGATCAGGGTGGACTTCCCGTCGTCGACGCTGCCGCAGGCGACCAGTCGGATCAGGCCCATCAGAAGTACCCCTCCACCTTCTTGGCCTCCATGGAGGCACCGCCCTCGCCGTCGATCAGCCGGCCGGCACGTTCGGACTGCCGGGAGGACGCCATCTCGGTGATCACCTCGTCGATCGTGGCGGCTGGTGAGTCGACGGCTGCGGACAGCGGGTAGCAGCCCAGCGAGCGGAACCGGACCAGCCGATCGACGGGGACCTCGCCCGGCTCGAGCTGCATCCGGTCGTCATCGACGACGATCAGCTGGCCCTCGCGGATCACCGTGGGGCGCATGGCGGCGTAGTACAGAGGTACTACCGGCAGGCCCTCGCGCCGGACGTAGTGCCAGACGTCGATCTCGGTCCAGTTCGACAGCGGGAAGGTGCGCATGGTCTGGCCGGGCGTGAGCTGTGCGTTGACCGTGTGCCAGAGCTCGGGACGCTGCTTGCGGGGCTCCCAGCGGTGACCGGGCATCCGCAGGCTGAAGATGCGCTCCTTGGCGCGGCTGCGCTCCTCGTCACGCCGGCTGCCACCGATCGCCGCGTCGTAGCCACCGGCATCCAGTGCTGCGCGCAGTGTCACGGTCTTCATCAGGCGGGTGTACTCCTGGGCACCATGGCTGAACGGACTGACTCCCTCGGCGATGGCCTCGTCGTTGGTGGCAATGCGCAGGTCGAGGCGGTACTGCTCGGCCATCTGCCCGCGGAAGGTGATCATGTCCCGGAATTTCCACGTGGTGTCGATGTGCAGCACCGGGAAGGGGATCGGACCGGGCGCGAACGCCTTGGCCGCCAGGTGCAGCATCACCCCGGAGTCCTTGCCGATGCTGTAGAGCATCACCGGGTTGCGGAACGCCGCGGCGGTCTCACGGAGGGCCCAGATCGCCTCGGCCTCGAGGGCATCGAGGACCGCATCGGCGACGCGGGCGCTGGCTGCCGGGGCGCCCGGGTTGAGCTGGTCCGTGGGCTGGGCTGTGGGGTCGACTGTGGGCGACATGCGCTCAATACTGGCCCATCAGAGGGGGACCGTTGCACCCAGAGGCCCCTTGGAGTGCCCGGTACGAGGTGGGCGTCGGGCACCCGAGCGCAGAGTGGGGAGCGTTCAGCCGGCACCCGCATGCCCGGATGGGGCAGTCTGTGCCACGTGGATCTGGAGCGGACACTGGCCATCGACTGCGGCGGCAGTGGGCTCAAGGGTTCGGTCCTCGACGACCGCGGGCAGATGGTCGCCGACCGGGTCCGGGTGCCCACGCCCTATCCGATGTCGCCCGAGCAGTTCGTCGCCGCCCTCTGCGAGATTGCCGAGCGCCTGCCGGCGGCCGACCGGGCCACGGTCGGCATGCCGGGGATGATCCGCCACGGACGGGTCATCGCGACACCCCACTACATCACCGTGGCCGGTCCGCACTCGGAGGTGGATCCCGTGCTGGCGCGCGCGTGGGACCATTTCGACGCCCAGACCGCCCTGGCCCGCGGGCTGGGGATCCCGACCCGTGTGGTCAACGACGCCGAGGTGCACGCCGCGGCGGTGGTCTGCGGGGTCGGCCTCGAGGTGACGTTCACGCTCGGTACCGGCCTGGGCTGCGCGGTATTCGACGACGGGGCGCTGGTGCCCAAGATCGAGATCTCGCGGGCGCCGGTGCGCAAGGGCGTCCTGTATGACGAGTGGATCGGGGATCGCGCGCGCCGCGAGCTGGGCGCCAAGCGCTGGTCGCGGCGGGTGCGCACGGTGGTGGACGGGTTGCGACCGATGTTCGTGTGGGACCGCCTGTACGTGGGTGGCGGCAACGCCACGAGGCTGACGCTCGACCTCGGTGACGACGTGCTCCTCGTGCCCAACGACGCCGGGATCTCCGGTGGGATTCGGCTCTGGGAGCTCGGGCACGGCACGGTCAGCCAGCCCGGGGACGACCTGCGCCAGATGCCGGAAGCCGGGTGACGGCACTGGTCGGCGTTGCGGCCGGGTGCGGCTGGCGCACGCGTTCTTGATGCCGCGCCGGGACAAGGGGCATTGGCCTTGGGCCGGTGCTGCGCACCCTTGGGCGTGGCGCTCGCGCGGACCTGGGGAAGGCGAACACGTCGGCTTACACGGCCGTCGGACAGCCCACTGGCAAGGCCGGACCAAGCTCATCCACAGGTCGGGTGTTCTACCTTTGCGACAGCCTCTCCCGTGCTATTGTTCGAACATCAGTTCGATAGATGGGGGTCTGCATGAACAGTGAGGACGGAACTCAGGAGGGCTCTGCGGGTGGCGTGGGTCTGGTCATCGATCTGCGCGATCGGACCGACCGAAGAACTGGCGGGCCAGACCGGCCCGAGCACAGCACGGGTGCGGGTCCACCGGAGTGTGCACAGCCGGGTGTCACAGGGGTCGTTCCGTGGCCGGATGCCTCCCCGGCCGTCGGCGAGCTGGTCGATGCGGTACGGAACCTGATCATCGAGGGGGTGCTTCCTGTCGGCCTGGATGCCGGCGACCGCCCGGTCCACGATGTGGCGGCACTTCTCCGTGCGATGGCCCAGCTGGAGTCCGTCCTGGCCATGCGGATGGCTGTGGCCGAGTCGAGCGGATCGTTGCCGTTCTTGAGCGCCGGAGGAATGGCCAGTCAGGCGTACTGGTCCCGCGGGCGGGCCCGGGCGCTGTCCCGCGCCGGCCACCTCGCGAATCGACGCCCGGACATCGCCGAGGCCTGGGCTGATGGGGCGATCACCGCGGAGCACGTCGACACGGCTGCGCGGGGAGTCACGGGACTCGCCGATGATCGAGCAGGGGCTGTGCTCGACGGCCTCGGCCGGCTCTGGGGCCAGGTGACCCCGGCCACGGTTGCCACCTACTGCGCACGGGCCCGAGCCATCGTGGCCCCGCCTGGCGAGGACCCGGACGAGCGCGCCCAGAAGGCCTACGAGTCACGCTTCCTCTCGTTCAGCGTGCTGGACGACACCATTCACATCACCGGCGCCCTCGCACGGCTGGACGGCGAGCTTCTGATGAACGCCATCCATGCGAACGCGCAGCGGATGCGCGTGGCCGGCGACGGCCCGACCGCCGCTCAGCGCCGGGCAGATGCGTTGGTGCAGCTGGCGGCGGGTGCGCCGACCGGGGGCGGCGGCGGTGGTCGTGGCGGTGGCGGTGGCGGTGGCGGTGGTCGTGGCGGTGGCGGTGCTCGCGGTGGTGGCGGTGGCGCTGCCTCGCCGGCGCGCGGGAACGCGAGTCCGACCGGGAGCCTCGAGGTTGGCGGGAACGCCGCCGAGGGCTCAGTGAGCAGCAGTCCCCTCGGACTCGTGGCCGGCACGCCCATCTCGATGACGCTGACCGCGGGCCTCGACGCGGTCACCGGGTCCGGCTACCACCTCACCCCGGCCGAGACCAAGTTCGCGCTCTGCGATCCCACCGTCATGGCTGTGCTGGTCGAGGCCTCCAGCGACCCACCCACATCCGTCGATCCACGGAGCCAACGGCTGGCCCGGTTGACAGCCGACTCGCTGGCGGCACCGCAACCGCTGGCAGTCGGTCGCGCCCTACGTGTGGCAACGGCAGCGCAACGCCGCGCCCTGACGATCCGCGATGGCGGCTGTGTCCTGCCCGGCTGCGACATCCCAGCGTCCCAGTGCCAGGTCCATCATCTGGTTCCCTGGACCGAGGGTGGGCCGACCGACCTGCCGAACCTGGTCACACTCTGCTGGGCCCACCATCGACAGGTGGACCTCGGCCGCTGGGACATCCGCCCCCTGACTGAGTGCGCTCCAGGGACGCCCGCGAACAACGGCGCCCCGTTCACGATCAGCGTCCGAGAGCGCAGCCGGTGGGGTCTGCGGTCGTGAAGGGCGTCGGGGGTTCGGTCGTGCGGACGGGCGGACGTGCAACCAACGAGACCGCTTCAACCCCGGACGAGCTGCTTGGTGGCGTCCGCGCGCATGCGCTCGCCGAGCGCGACCTGCCCCGCATCCGACGCCGCGAGCAGCGCCGCGGCCGTACCGGGCCTCGCGGGTCGCATCAGGTCGGCCACGGTGATTCCATGTTCGGGCACCATGAGCTCCAGGATCCCGTCGCCGGCCTGGACGGTGCCCGGAGTCAGGACCCGGACGTACGCACCGGGAGCCCGCTGCTGGACGAACCGCTTCACCCAGTGCGGCTCCTGCATCCGCCGGGCGAACGTGGCGCACGGGTTGCGAGGCGAGGTGACCTCGACCTCGAGCCCCGAAACCCCGATCCGGTAACGCGCCCCGATGACGAGGTCCGAGACAACCAGGCCGGACGTGCGCAGGTTCTCCCCGAACATGCCCGGCGGGATCTCCCGGCCGAGTTCTGCGCTCCACCACGCGACGTCCTCGTCGGCGAACAGGTACACCGCGTACTCCTGGCCCCCGTGGTGGGCGGTGTCCTTCTGGCTGTCGCCGGCCAGTCCCAGCGTCCCGACCTCGACCGGTCCGTTCACGGCGCGCTTGTCGATCGCGGTCAGCCCGTCGGGATTGGCCGGTTCGGGGAGCAGTGTGTGCACGACGCAGACGGCGCTGACATGGACCATCCCGGCAGGGTAGCGGCCGGACCCACTACCCAGCGATCAGGTATGGGCTTCGATGAAGCGCAGCACCTCGTCAGACTGCGCCTGGGTGAGCCCGACCGACTCCTCCGGCGCAACGACGAGCATCGCAGCAGGCGGGTCGCCGTAGCTGGTCTCGCTGCGATGCTCGGTGCCGAAGTCGTCCACCCACACGATGGGGTGCCCGGCGAACGCGGTCTGCAGCCCAGCGACCTTCCACACCGCGGTCCGCTGCGGGTGCCGGTCACCCAGCACCTTGGATATCTCGAGCACGGGCAGCTCTGGGATGTCGCACAGCACTGCGTTGCGCAGCACAGCCCGCTCCCACGTGGTCGCCCAGACGACCGCAGCACCCGCCGCGAGCCAGGCGCGCACCATCGCCCCGTGCGATCGGCTCACGACCACCCGGTGCATGAACGGGCCGGGCCCGGGTGGCAGCGGCCGGATGTAGGGGTGGGCCGGCCAGTTCACCCGATCCAACTCGACCATGTGCGCCTCGAAACCGGTCGGTACCCGGTCGCCGCCGAGGGTGACGTTGAGGACCCCGTCGAAATCCAGACCGACGACCACTTGGCCGCGTCGCAACCGGATCCCGGCACGCACCTCGGAAACGCCGCTGCCGGGATCACTCATGTCGGCCTCCCTGTGCGCCCCATCCTGCCCCCTCGGATCGCCCACGCACCAGCGCTGCAGGCAGGATGGCGGCCATGACTGACAAGACCCTGCGCGTTGCCCTCATCGGCCTCGGCGACATCGCCGAGAAGGCCTACCTGCCAGTGCTGCTCGCCGATCCGCTCGTCGAGCCGGTGCTGATCACCCGCGACCCCGATCGCCGCCGCGCGCTGCAAGCCACCTGGCGGGTGTCCGAGGCGCACGCCACCATTGAGGACGCACTCGCCGCGGGCAGCCAACTGGATGCCGCGTTCGTGCACGCGGCCACCGAGGCCCACCCCCCAATCGCGTCAACCCTGATCGCCGCGGGCATCCCCACATTCGTCGACAAGCCGCTGGCGCTCAGCGCTGCCGATGCGCGCGAGGTGGTCGAGAACGCGCGCGCGGCACAGGTCTCGCTCGCAGTCTGCTTCAACCGCCGGTTCGCCCCCGCCTACACCCAGATCGCTGCCTGGCCGGGCCTGGACACCGTCGTGCTGACCAAGAACCGGATCGGCCTGTCGGACGACCCGCGCACGGTCGTCTTCGATGACTACATCCACGTCGTGGACACCCTTCGCTTCCTCGTCGCACCTGATCCCGAGCACCTCGAGGTCAGCGTCCGGCCCGGGCCGGACGGCACCCTGGCTCGGGTCGCGATCACCCTGCGACAGGGCACCAGGTTGGGTGTGGGCATCATGGACCGCGACAGCGGCCAGGCGCTCGAGGTCCTCGACGCCATGGCCCCGGCCCGGGCTGGCCACGTTGTCGACCTCGTCGACGTGGTGCAGCGCTACGACGGCGCAGCCCACCGACCCCAGCCGGACAACTGGGCGTCGGTGGCGCAGCATCGTGGGTTCGCCGCCATGGCCGAGAGCCTCCTGGCCTCGGCGCGCGCCGGGGAGGTGCTCGACGCCGGCGACGCCCTGGCCACCCACGAGCTCTGCGAGCGGATCCTCGCCTCCGTGGAGCAGCAGCTGCCCGGCTGACCTGAGGGCACCCGCATCCGGCCGCGGTCACGAGTGTGAACGACTCCACCTGACGCGCTGCGCATCTCGCCCACGGCCCAGGTCCATGACCAGCGCTCACCGGACTCTGCGCCAGGCGGACCACACGAGCCCCACGAGTGGGGCAGTATCGTGCCGGAGGTGGAGGACCTCACCGCCCGCAAGTCGCGCTACGACAACGCAGTGGCGGGGCGGTCGGCACCGTTGGCCATCCTGGATGTCGAGGCAGTGCAGGCCAACGCCGCAGACCTGGTCCGCCGGGCCACCGGCACCCCGATCCGGCTGGCCACCAAGAGCCTTCGGGTCCGCTCGACGATCGAGTCCGTTTCCACCATGCCGGGATTCGCCGGGCTGCTGGCCTACTCGCTGAGTGAGGCCCTGTTCCTGGTCCGCGCCGGCAGCTCGCAGGACGTGGTGGTCGCCTACCCGACCGTGGACGCGGCCGCGATCGGCGAGCTCGCCGGTGATGAGCGCGCGGCCAGAGCCATCACGCTGATGGTCGACTGTGTGGAGCACCTGGACCTGATCCAGTCGGTGATCCAGCTGGCGGCCGGCGCGGCCGGGGCAGCGGCAGGGACCGCGGCCGGGCCAGCGACCAGTGCGGCGGCCGGCCCGCCCATCCGGGTCGCGATCGATGTGGACGCCTCCTACCGGCCGCGTGGATCGACCCGGATCCACCTCGGGGTGCGCCGCTCCCCGGTCCGCACCCCGCAGCAGGCCGTCGCCCTGGCCCGCGAGATCGTGGCCCGACCCGACCTTCACCTCGACGGCCTGATGGCCTACGAGGCGCAGATCGCCGGAGTGGGTGACCGCCCTCCGGGTGGCGGTGCGGTGGGCGCGGCACGCGCGGCCGCGACGGGCGCGGTGATCCGTGCAATGCAGTCCCAGTCGGCTGCCGAGATCGCCGAGCGTCGCGCGGCAGTCGTGGACGCCGTCCGCGCAGTCGCCGACCTGCGCTTCGTGAACGGCGGTGGCACGGGGAGCCTTGAGACCACAGCGTCGGAACCATGCGTCACGGAGGTGGCCGCCGGCAGTGGGGTGTTCGGCCCGCACCTGTTCGACCACTACTCGGCGTTCCATCCCGACGCCGCGGCCCTGTTCGCCCTGCCCGTGACGCGCCGGCCCGCACCCGGTTGGGTGACCCTGGCCAACGGCGGCTACCTCGCCTCCGGCCCGGCTGATGCGCAACGGCTGCCGATCATCACGCTGCCCACCGGCCTTGCGCTCAGCCGCACCGAGGGCGCCGGCGAGGTGCAGACCCCCGTGCACGGCCCGGCTGCCGATGACCTGCGGATCGGTGACCTCGTCTGGCTGCGCCACGCCAAGGCCGGCGAGCTCGCTGAGCGGTTCGACCGGTTCCTGCTCGTCGACGGCGGCTCCGTGATCGACGAGGTACCCAGCTATCGCGGCGAGGCCCAGAACTTCGGCTGATACTTGACCCATGCCAGTGCAGACGTCCCGGATCCGGCGCAGTGCGGCGATGGCCGGCCTGCCCGTGCGCGCGGTCGGCCGGACGGTGTCGATCCACGCCCGCGGTCTGCTGGGTGCCGACCGGGCCGCGATGCGCGAGCGGGCCCGTACCGCCACCGCCGCGGACACCCGCGCCACGCTCGGGTCGCTCAAGGGGGGCGCGCTCAAGCTCGGACAACTGCTCTCCACCGTCGACTCGCTGTTCCCCACAGACCCCGACGACTCCTGGCAGCACGCCCTGGGCGCCCTGCAGGAGACCAACCCCGGACTGCCCTTCGACGAGGTGCGCCCCGTCCTGGAGGCCGAGCTGGGCCCGGACTGGCGTGCGCTGTTCCTCGACCTCGACGAGCACCCCAGCGCTGCGGCATCCATCGGCCAGGTGCACCGGGCCACCTGGGCCGACGGCACCCCGGTGGCGGTGAAGATCCAGTACCCGGGAGTGGCGCAGGCGATCGCCGGCGACGTCCGCTCCCTGGCCGTGACGCTCCGACTGACCTCCCTGGTGGCCCGTGGCATGGCGATGCCGCCGCTGGTCGCCGAGCTGCGCACCCGCCTCGGCGAGGAGCTGGACTACCGCGCCGAGGGCCGCCACCAGCGCGCGTTCGCCCAGGCGTACGCGGACGACCCGCACTACTACGTGCCTCCGGTGCTGCTGGCCACCCGCGGGGTGCTGGTCAGCCACTGGATGGACGGGATCGGGCTGGCTCAGGTCGCCCGGGACGGCACGCCGGCCCAGCGCGACCACCTCGGCGCTGCGTACCAGCACTTCTTCCTCACCTCACCCCGACGGGTCGGCCTGCTGCACACGGATCCGCACCCGGGCAACTTCCGCCTGCTCGACGACGGCCGGATGGGCGTGCTGGACTTCGGTTCGGTGCTGGTGCTGCCTGACGGGCTGCCGGCCACGTTCGGCGGCCTCATCCGCGCCATGACTGCCGGCGATCCGGGCGCCGTCGAGGCGGCCCTACGTGCCGGCGGGTTCATCGCAGCGGACCGCAGCCTCGAGGTCGACAAGCTCATCGACTACCTCTCGCCGTTCAGCGAGCCGGCCCGCCACGAGCGGTTCAGGTACAGCCGCGCGTGGTTGGCCAGCGAGTTCGGCCGGGTGAACGACCCGCGCAACCCAGACTTCACCGTCGCGCTGCAACTGACGCTGCCCGCGGAGCAGCTGTTCACCCACCGGCTGTGGCTGGGCATGGTGGGGGTGCTGTGCGGGCTGGGCGCCACCGTGCCGGTGCGCCCGGAGCTGACCGCGCACCTGCCCGGCTTCGCCGACCCGCAGCTGGCCGGCTAGCTCTGCCAGCCCGGCCCCGGCCCCGCCGCGACAGCACCACCAACCGTGAACCGGGGGCAGATCCGGGCATTGCGACCGTCGTGACGCGCACCTGCCAGGCGCTCACTGTCGTGGCACAGGTTCTGGCCCAAGCTGACGCGACCTTCCCTGATGGCGCCCGCGAACTCGGCGACCTCATGCAACTGACCGGCCGCAGCCTGACGAAGAAGCGGTCCCTACCGACCGGCGGCCTTCAACGTTGGGCACCCACCCGAGAACTCACGCATCCAGGCAGACCATGGACTTCCCCTTCGCGGGGCTGTCCAACACGGTGATCTTGCACAGGCTCAGCGTCTCCAGATCGGTAACTGACACGACAACGGCGCCGTCCACCTCGGTGACGTCGGCGGTCCATCCCTGATCAGCGACCTGCGCCTTGAACTCGGCAGCCCCTGCCAACGCCTGCAACTGCTCACCGAGCTTCATGCTGCCCGAACAATCGATGCTCACGTAGAGGGAGTCCACGAGGCTCTGCAGTGCCTCGTTCTCGGTGGAACCGGTCTTCTCGACGACAACGCAGCCTTCGTCACTGCCGATTGTCGCCGAGGATGGAGCAGCAGGGCTCATGCTGTCCGCAGCGGGGCTCCCGCTGTCAGCGGGGCTCGTACTGGCCGCAGCCGGGCTCGTGCTGTCCGCAGCGGTGGTGTCACCCCCTGCGCAACCAGTCACACCGAGTAGCACAGCGACGCCGAGCACGATGCCCGGCCGGTGAATCTTCATGACCCCTCAATCCTCCCCATATCTGCGGTGATGTGACCTACCCCACCCTCGTCGAAGAAGACCGTCTTGAATCTAGCGCACTCGCGTTGACTCATACGTGCGCGCCGGCACATCGGTGGATCGGGGCTGAGCCCAGGAGTAGGCGTCCGGGCCACCCGGGCGGCGTTCAGCGCCGAGGGCTAGGGTCACTTGGGTGAGTGAGCAGCCTCGGCGCCGCACGATCGACACCACCACCGACGACGCTCTCGGTGACAGTGACGCCACCGACCTGCGCGAACGCCTGGCCCGCCGGGAGGTCTCGGCCGCTGAGGTCCACTCCGCGGCTCTGACCCGCGCCCGAGCGGCCAACGAGCACCTCAACGCGGTCAGCCGCTGGTTCGCGGCGCCGCTGCGCACCGAGGTGACGGTGCCCGCCGACGCTCCCCTGGCCGGCATCCCGACGTTCATCAAGGACAACGAGGAGGTCGCCGGCTACCCGACCCTGCAGGGCTCACGCGCCGTGGCCGAGCACCCGGCTCCTGAGTGCTCGCCGGTCGTCGCCGCACTCCTCAGCCTGGGCCTGGACCCGCTCGGGGCCAGCACACTGCCGGAGTTCGGCCTCACCGCCAGCACCGAGTCCACCCGGCACGGGGCAACCCGCAACCCCTGGGACACCGACCGCTCAGCAGGTGGGTCCAGCGGCGGCTCGGCCGCCATGGTCGCCGCGGGTGTGGTACCGATCGCGCACGGCAACGACGGGGGCGGATCGATCCGGATCCCGGCGTCCTGCTGCGGGCTGGTCGGACTCAAGCCGACCCGCGGCCGGCTGCCCATGAACCCGCTCAAGGTGCGGATCCCGGTGCAGATCGCCGTGCAGGGGGTGCTCACCCGCACGGTCCGTGACACCGCGATGTTCCACGCCCTGATGGAACGCTTGCGACCGGATACTGGGTTGCCCCCGATCGGCGAGGTGCGGGCACCCGGAGTGGCCCGGCTGCGGATCGGCATGGTCGTGTCCACCCTGCGCGGCCTGCCCCTGAGCCCGGACACCGTCGCGTCGGTCCGCTCGACCGGTGCACTGCTGGCCGGCCTGGGCCATCACGTGGAGGAGATCCGCCCTCCCGTCGATGAGTCGTTCGCCATGGACTTCCTGCGCTACTGGGCGCTGCTGGCCTTCGTGCTGCACCGGGCCGGTGACCGTGCCTATGGCCCGGGCTTCGACGGTGACCAGGTCGAGGACTTCACCAAGGGACTGAGCGCCCTCTTGGTCCGCCAGCTCGACCGGGTCCCCGGCTCCCTGCGGAGGCTGCGGCGGATGTCGCGCGCCGGTGACGCCGGTCTCGGTCCCCACGACGTGCTGCTGTCGCCGGTGACCGGCTACCCGGCCCCGCCGATCGGGCATCTCGGCCCCGAGGTGGAGTTCCGCACGCACCTGGTTCGGCTGCTGCAGTTCGCCTCCTCGACCCCGGTGCAGAACGTGTCCGGCACGCCGGCCATCTCGCTGCCGGTGGGGCGCAGCGCAACCGGGCTGCCACTCGGGGTGCAGTTCGCTGCCCCGTTCGGACAGGAGCGCCGTCTGCTGGAACTGGCCTTCGAGCTCGAGGAGGCCACCCCGTGGCCGGTGCGCCCGGGCCTGACCGATCCCCGCCTGACGGATCCGGGCCTGACCGATCTACGGGGGTCCGAGCCCACCTCGTAGACCACGACCAGCCCGACGGCGGCGATGCTGGACGTCGGTACACGTCAAGGCCCGAGCTGCCCGTCGAGCCACTCGGCCAGCCGGTGCGAGGCGGCGTCGAGCGCGGCTGCCCATGAGCGCGCTGCCCCGTGGCCGGCATCGTCACTGATCACCTTCGCCAGGCGCACCGGGGTACCCAGCCGGGTCGCCGCGGCCGCCACCGCATAGCCCTCCATGTCGACCAGGTGGGCGTGCGCAGCCAGGGCGTCCCGGTCCTCGGGGGTGCTGATGAACCGGTCGCCAGTGGCCAGGACCACGCCGGAGTCGCCCAGGACCAGGACAGGCGAGGGGTCCGCGCCGGCCAACGCGGCGATCGCCGGGCCATTCACGTCGTGCTGCAGGACGGTGCCGACCTCGTGGACGATCCCGGTGGCCAGGGCGCCGGCGCGCAGGGCACCGGCCGTGCCGACGTTGAGGATCACGCTCGGCTGGTGGGACAGCACCGCCCACGTGGTGGCCGTGGCCGCACGCACCTTGCCCACACCGGTCACCAGCGTGGGCACCCGATCAGCGAAGGCCGCAGCCTCCTCGAGGACTGCCACGACCACCAGCGGCCGGCCGGGGCCGGGAATAGGGCCGTGGAGTTCGAACACCCTGCGAAGGCTACTGCCCACACCACCGCCTCAGGGCACGCTGCGGATGCGAGTGACCAGGGCTGCGGACAACAGCGTGATGACCGCGGTGAGCAGGTAGAGGCCGGTGTAGCCACCGGCACCGGTGACGATCGGGGCCGCGATCACCGGGGCCAGCACCTGTGGGGCGCTGTTGGCGATGTTGATCACCCCGAGGTCACGGCCACGGTCAACCGCACGTGGCAGGACCTGCGTGACCAGGGCCTGGTCGACGCCCAGATAGCTGCCGTAACCGAGGCCCAGGACGAGCGCGGCCAGCATCGCTGCCGGGAACACCGGGAAGAACGCCATGATCACCGCCGAGAGCGCCATCACCCCGGTCGCGCCGATCACGTAGACCTTGCGTCGCCCGGATCGGTCGGAGAGCCTGCCGAAGACCACCGCCGTGAGGACGGTGCCCAGGGCGTACAACGCGATGAGAATCGTCTGACCCTGCTCGGGCTGGGCATAGCGCACCTCGTCCTGCAGCCAGAACAGCAGGTAGAGGGTGGCCAGTGCGTTGCCCAGCATCATCAGGAACCGTGTCAACCACGCCCACGCGAAGTCGGGGTACAGCCGGGGCGACACCCAGAACCCCCGCAGCCATTCCCCGAGCTGGAACACCGGCCGCTGCGCGCGGGTCAGCGGGATGTCCCTGGTCCACAGGACGAAGGGCAGCACGAGGACGACCAGCAGGACCGCGATCGCGACCAGTCCGAAGCGCAGCCCGGTGACCAGGAACGACACGATCGCCACGCCGAGGACCACGCCGACGGTCTGGGCCAGCCCGATCCAGCCGGAGACCAGGCCCCGCTGGGAGACTGGGACCTGGTCGGGGACGGTCGCCGTGAGGCCGGCGTAGGCCGCGTTGATCCCCACCTGGGCCAGGACCCAGATGAGCGCCAGGCCCAGGACCGTGCCCGGCACGCCCAGGGCGATCAGGCCCAGGCCGCCGGACAGGGCACCCAGCAGCACCCATGGCCGCCGCCGCCCCCATCGTGCCGTCGTGCGGTCCGACAGTGCACCGGCCAGCGGGTTGGAGATGATCGCGGCGAACGCGCCTGCGCCGGTGATCCAGGCCAGGGCGGCCTCCTTGCTGTCGGGCGCGACGTCCTGCGCCAACCGCGGCAGCAGGCTCTGGATGGGCGTGAAGAACGCCATCATGATGCCCAGGTTGGCCAGCGTGACAGCGGTGATGTAGCCCCGGCGCGCCGGGATGGTCGGCTCGTCGAGCGCCCCCGTGACGGTGTCCGGATCCGAGGTCATCCCTGGCCGCGCAGGAAGCTGCGGTACCAGGCGTAGGAGGCCTTCGGGATGCGCCGCTGCGTCGGGTAGTCGAGGTACACCAGGCCGAAGCGGGGCCGGTAGCCCTCGGCCCACTCGAAGTTGTCCAGCAGCGACCAGACGAAGTAGCCACGGACGTCGACCCCGGCCTCGATGGCCTCGCCGACCGCGGCGATGTGCCCGCGCAGGTACTCCGTCCGCCGCGGATCGTCGACCGCGGGCTCAGGCCCCTCGACGAGTTCATCGACGAACGCCGCACCGTTCTCGGTGACCATCACCGGTGGCAGTGCGGCCCCGTACCGGGCGTTGACGCCGACGAGGAGGTCGCGCAGGCCACCGGGGACCACCGGCCAGCCCATCTCGGTCTGCTCGTGGGAGTCCATCGCGAGCATGTCGAAGGGCAGCGGGTTGCCCGGGCTGGGTGCCGCCACCCGGGTGGGGTTGTAGTAGTTGATCCCGAGGACGTCCAAGGGCGCCGCGATGATCGCCAGGTCGCCGTCCTGGATGCAGGACAGGTCGATCGGGATGCCCATCTCCTCGGGCGTCGGGTATCGCCCGAGCAGGCACGGATCCATGTACGTGCGGTTCTGGATCGCATCGAGTGCCCGAGCTGCTGCCGCGTCCTGCGCGGAGTCGCTGGCGGGCAGGATCGGGGAGAGGTTGTGCGTGATCCCGACGCGCGCCCCGGGCACCGCGGACCGGATCGCCTGGGTCGCCAACCCGTGAGCGAGCAGCACATGGTGGGTGGCCGGGAACGAGCCGAACAACAGGGCCTGGCCCGGGGCATGCGTGCCGAATGCGTAACCGAAGGTCGAGACCACGGCGGCCTCGTTGATCGTGATCCATGTGTGCACCCGGTCGCCGAGCCGCTCGGCGACCACGGCCGCGAACTCCGCAAATCGCTGGGCGGTGTCACGCGTGAGCCAGCCACCACGATCCTCGAGCGCCTGCGGCAGGTCCCAGTGGTACAGGGTCACCACGGGGGCGATGTCACGTTCGACGAGCCCGTCGACGAGCCGGTCGTAGAAGTCCAGGCCCCGTGCTTCGACGGCGCCCTGGCCGGTGGGGATCACCCGGGGCCAGGAGATGGAGAAGCGGTAGGCATTGGTGCCGAGGTCGGACATCAGCGCCGCGTCCTCGGGCCAGCGCAGGTAGTGATCGCATGCGACGTCGCCCGTGGAACCGCCGGCGATCCGACCAGGGGTGTGCGCGAACGTGTCCCAGATCGAGGGGCCCTTGCCGTCAGCGTCCCAGGATCCCTCGATCTGGTAGGCCGCGGTCGCGGTGCCCCAGAGGAAGTCAGGGGGGAACGATGCACGGGTGCGGCCATCGGACACTGCCGCGGGATCACCGGCAGTCCGGAGGGCGCTCATGGGATGCAGCGTGCCACGCGCGCACCCACCGTGGCGGCTTGACGGACCGCTTCGAGATCGGCGGGGGGGCAGTGGCCCGATCAGGCCCCGACGACGGCGCCGGCGACAGTCGGAGCCCCGACCAGGGTCGCGCCCGCCTCCCGCAGCGCATCCAGCGCGGCCAGGGTCGTCGGCAGGGCGACGCCCGCGGTGAGGTCGAGCAGGACAGTGGTCGACAGGCCTGCGGCGACCGCATCCAGGGCAGTGGCCCGCACGCAGTGGTCGGTGGCGATCCCGCACACGTCCACCGCGTCCACCCCGCGCTGGGCGAGCCAGTCGGCCAGGCCGATCGATGTG
The DNA here is from genome assembly GCA_963781015.1 of uncultured Actinomycetes bacterium. GTDB lineage: Bacteria > Actinomycetota > Actinomycetes > S36-B12 > CAIYMF01 > Prado023. The sequence goes on from CAWAEB010000002.1 coordinate 22,203, forward strand.
CCACCCCCGGATGCGCTGGGGGGAACGTCGGTGACTCCCTCGAAACCTGAATATGCAGCGACATGCGCCCCCTTGGCGAACACCGCCTCGATCGGGCCGAGATCCAGGTCGGGGTGCAGGTCGGCGCCGCTCGTGCCGACCACGCAGTGCGCCGGCCAGGAGTCCACGAAATCCGGGTCCGCGGCGAAGTGCGCCCCCGGATCGACATGCCGGTCCGCGGTGGCCACGACCACGGCGTAGTCATGGTCAGCCAGGTGAGCGTTGATCGCGCGCGCGACCCCCGCCCCACCGGCCACTGCCAGGGAACCGCCCTCACAGAAGTCGTTCTGAACGTCCACGATGATCAGCGCCCGGGTCATGGTCGCCAACGGTAGCGCCCGGGTGAGCGAGCGGCGGGGGTGGGATTTGAACCCACGGTGGGTTGCCCCACGGCGGTTTTCAAGACCGCTGCCCTAGGCCACTAGGCGACCCCGCCTCGGCGCTGAGCCGGTCGATCCACCTGATCGTTCAGCGCCGGGGACCATCATCGCGCACGAGGGTGGGCATCGAGAACCTGGCGGGCCAACTCCCGCTCTTGCTGTGTATGGAATCGACCATCGGATCGGTGATTCCGTACACACCGATGCGTGTCGGCAGGCATTCCGGCCTGGAACAGGTTCAGGGCAGGTCGCAGGCCCCTGCGGTGCAGGAAGGGCCGTCCTCGCCAGAACCGAGCATCGACAGTCCACCGGGACCGGAGAACGAGTCAGGCGCTGTGGGCGCACCGGGACCAGCAGCCCCCGTGGATGTGGGGGCATGGGGGGCATGGGGGGCATGGTCAGGCTCCGCCGCCTCGCGGACCTCGTGGACCTCGTGGACCTCGGGGACCTCGCCAGAGACGCTCACGGGGTCGCCACCCGATCCGCGGCGGCCTGGGCCAGCGCCCCGGCGAACGTCTCGGCCGCCTGAGCCCCGGAGATGCCGTACCGACCGTCGACGACGAAGAACGGCACGCCACCGATGCCGTAGGCCCGGGCCTGCTGGATGTCGGCCTGCACGTCGGCACTGTAGGTCCCGTGCGCCAGTGCGGCACGAACCTCGTCCGCATTCAGGCCGACCTCGACCGCGAGTGCGACGAGGTCATCGACGCGCCCCACGTGCCGACCCTCGACGAAGTAGGCACTGAGCAGGCGCTCCTTCATCGGCTCCTGCATGCCGCGCGCCTTGGCCAGGTGCAGCAGCTCGTGGGCCTTGAGAGTGCGGGTCTGCTGCACGCTCTCGAAGTGCGCATCGATCCCCTCCGCCCGGGCCAGCTCGCTCACCTGGTCGAACATTTCGCGCACCTGCGCCTCGGAGATCCCCTTGCGCACGGTCATGTAGTCCACCAGCGACTCGGTCACGTCCTCGGGCAGGTCGGGGGCAAGCTCGAAGGAGCGGTACTCGACCTTGACCGGGTCCCCGCCGGCTGCCATGTGCTGGCGGATTCCCTCTGCCAACCGGCGCTTGCCGATGAAGCACCACGGACACGCGACATCGGACCAGACCTCGACCTTCACCGCGAAATCCTCCGATCTCGGCCACGGACCGGTACGGACGTCCACGACCCCTGGAATCACACTTGACGCTTCAATTGGAGCATCCGCACATCGCACAGGCAACCGCCCAGAGGATTGAGGTCCCAGCGATCGGCATCGCTACGGACCCGCGTCAACAACGCGCAATCGCTTCGCAGCAGAGTCCAGCGTCAGTCCCTGCACGAGCACCGACACCACGACGATCACGAACACGACCGAGAAGACCTCGCGTGCGGCGGCGAGCCCATACGTCGCCGGGAACGTCGCCAGCACGATGGCCACCGCGCCCTTGAGCCCAGCCCACGAGATGTAGGACATGGATCGCGCCCCGAACCGGAACGGAGCCAGACAGACGAACACCGCAGCAGGTCGAGCGATCAGCATGAGCACGAACGCCAGGACGATGGCCACAGGGGCCACGGCAACCAGGTCGAGGGGAACACGAGCAGCCCGAGGGCGAGGAACATCACGATCTGGGCCAGCCACGCGAATGCATCGGTGACGTCGAGAATGAGAGTGCGGTGCGCCCGCACTCGGTTGCCCAGCACCAGGCCGGTCAGGTAGACGGCCAGGAACCCGTTGCCGCCGACGAGTTCGGCCAGGCCGAAGGAGAGGAACCCCACACCCAGCATGAGCACCGGGTAGAGCCCCGCAGTGGAACCGCCGAATCGGTCGACCACGCCCGCGCCGAGCCACCCGAGGCCGACCCCGGCCAGGGCGCCCAGCACGAGTTGGACGACCAGGTCGCCGGCCGCGGATCCACCGACTCCCGCGGCCCCCGTGAGCGCCCCCAGCAGCACAGTGGTGAGGATGACCGCGATCGGGTCGTTGGTGCTGGACTCCAGCTCGAGCAGGCTGCGGATGCGCTCTGTGGGCCTGGCGCCGGCTCCCTTGAACAGGGCGAAGAGCGCGGCGGCGTCCGTCGAGGAAACGATCACCCCCAGCAGCAACGCCTCGGGCCAGCTCAGGCCCCCGAGTCCGAGGTCGAAGCGCGTGTAGGAGCCGAGCAGCCACCAGGCGACCGTCCCGAGTGTGAGGGCCGTGAGCACGACCCCGACGGTCGCCAGCAGGAGCCCCGGGACCAGCACCGGCCGAATCGTGGCCCAGTGCGTGTCCAGCCCTCCCGAGAACAGGATCACCACCAGGCAGACCGTCCCGACCGCCTGGGCTGCCTCCGGGGAGTCGAAGGCGATGCCTCCGGGGCCCTCCGAGCCGGCCAGCATGCCGACACCGAGGAAGAGCAGGAGCGCTGGCACCCGCAGTCGCTCGGAGACCCGAGCCGCGAACACAGCGGAGAGCAGCAGGAGGCCCGCGACGAGCACCGCCACCTCGATCGAGCCCATCGCGGCTCCCAGGCTCAGGCCAGCGGCACCCAGGGGGCGCTCTGGCGGGACAGGAAGGCCATCATCCCGGACTGGGCCTCGGGCGAGGCGAACAGCCGGGCGGAGAGCGCGGAGGTGTGTGCGAAGCCGGCCGCACGATCCATGCCCGGCACGACCCGCAGCAGTTCCTTGGTGTGGGTCAGGGCCAGCGGTCCGCCAGCGGACAGCGCCGACACCCAGCCAGCGACCGTCTCATCGAGGGCGTCCTCGGTCACGACCCGGTTGACCATCCCGGCCTCGACCATCCGCGCGGCCGGGACCCGCTCGCCCGTGAGCAGCAGTTCCTGGGCGTCGGCCCGATGCATCCGGGCCAGGCAGACCACGCTGATCACCGCGGGCGCCAGCCCCAGGCGCACCTCGGAGAACGCGAACTTCGCTGACTCCACCGCCACCGAAAGGTCCGCCGCTGCGACCAGCCCGTTCCCCCCGCCGGCGACATGCCCCTGCACGCGGGCGATCACCGGCTTGAGGTTGTCCATGATCGCCTCGAGCACAGCGACGAGCGCTCCGGGCCCGGACCCGGTGAACGACTCCGAGTCCGCGGCCGATGCCCCCCGCAGGTCAGCACCGGAACAGAACGTGTTGCCCGAGCCGGTGAGCACGATCACCCGCGCCGAGTCGTCGGCCCCGGCCGCACCCAGGTGTTCGGCGAGCAGCGCCATGCCCGAGGACGTGAGCATGTTTCGCGCCTCGGGCCGGTTCAGCGTGATCGTGGCCACGCCGTCTGCGACCTCGAGGAGCACATCGGCCGCGGTCTCGGCTGCTGTCTGGGCTGCGGGGCTCACAGCCGCTCCCACCCCTCCATCATCGCGATCACGCGCAGCATGACCTCGTCCGCACCGCCACCGATCGAGATCAGCCGTGAGTCACGCATGTATCGCGCCGGCCACATCTCCTCGGCGTATCCCATCCCACCGTGGAACTGCACGGCGATGTCGGCCACCTCGCGGGCCAGTTTGCCGGTCTTCCACTTGGCGATCGTGGCCATCTTGGTGACGTCCTGGCCGGCCGTGAACCGCTCGGCTGCCGAGTAGTTGTACTGGGTGAGCAGGTCCACCTCCGCCGCGAGCTCGGCGAGCTTGAACCGCAGGTACTGGTTGTTGATCAGCGGCTCACCGAAGGCGTGGCGCACCTTCAGGTACTCGCCGGTCCGCTCGATGGCCCGGCGCGCCCCCGAGGTCGCCATGTAGGCGCCCATCAGCCGCTCGTCCTGGAACTGGCCCATCTGCTGCTGGAAGCCCTTGCCGACCCGGCCCACGGTGTTCGACACCGGGACGCGGACCTCGTCGAGGACCAGCTCGGCGGTGTCCGAGGAGTGATTGCCCATCTTCTCGATCTTGCGCCCGACCGAGAACCCGGGGCTGTCGGTCGGCACGATGATCTGGCTCATGCCGCGGTAGCCGGTCTTCGGCTCCTCGCCGGGCTCGACGGTGCGGGCCAGCAGGCACAGCCAGTCCGCCTGGGTGCCGTTGGTGATCCACATCTTGCGCCCGGTGATCACCCAGTCGTCGCCGTCACGCACGGCCTTGGTGCGGATCCCGGCCACATCACTACCGGCGTCGGGCTCGCTGACCGCCACGGCGGTGACCATCTGCCCAGCCAGAGCCGGGGCGAGGTACTTGGTCTTCAGCTCGTCGCTGCCGTACTTGGCCAGCGACGGGGTGGCCATGCTGGCCTGCACTGCGATCGCCAGGGGCACACCGGCCACGTCGGCACGGCCGAGCTCCTCGCCGAGGATCAGTGTGTAGGTGTGATCCGCGCCCTGACCGCCGAACTCCGGGTCGACCTCGAGGCCGAACAGGCCCAGCTCACCGGCCTTCGGGAACAGCTCATGGGCAGGGAAGAACGCGTCGGCCTCCCACTTGTCGGCGTTCGGGTTGATCTCGGTCTCGACGAACCGGCGGACCGAGGCCCGGAACTGGCGGTGCTCTGCGGTGAAGTCGATCATCGGTGCTCCTCTGTTGCGCAGGTCTGGCGGGGCGGACGAGCTGGCGTTGGGCGGGTGGTTCACGTGCGAGCAGTTCAGGCGCGAGCAGTTCAGGCGCGGGTAGTTTCAGGTGCGGGCTCAGGAGGGCGCGGTGCGTGCCGGGCGCGTGGGCGGGTGCGGACCGGGTCGGGGATGCACGATCGGGCGGGGCCCGGCCCCGGGGCGGGCAGCGGCCTGCGCTGCGACGGTCGGCGATCCGCTCGCCACCCGGCGGGCGGCCTCGATCCGGGCCGGCATGCCCAGGCCACGGACCCACAGCTGGGTCAGCGTTCGGGTCACGACGGCCTCATCGTGAATCTCGCCGCGCCCCAGCCAGTGCGCCGCGAAGCCCTCGACCATCGCGCACAGGGCGGCAGCTGAGGTCTGTGGGTCCAGATCAGGCGCGGCCAGGCCCTCAGACTGAAGCTTGCGGATCGCGGCGGCGACCCGGGCAACGTGCGTGCGCCGTAGGTCCAGCAGCACGTCGGCGAACCGGGAGTCACCGGCTGCGGCCTCCTGGGCCACCAGCAGCAGCTGCGCGTGCGCGCGATAGCCGGCGAGGTAGGCATGGTTGGCGGCCTCCACCCGGGCGATCGGGTCGCGCAGCCTCGGCACGGTCATCGCGTCGTGCAGGTCGGCGCGCACCGCAGCGAGCACCGCGAGCAGGACATCCTCCTTCGTGTCGAAGTAGGTGTAGACCGTGCCGTGCGCCACGCCGGCCGCATCGGCGAGGTCGCCCATCCGGGTGCCGGCAAAGCCCCGCTCGGCGAACACGTCCCGCGCGCCAGCCACGAGCTTGTCCCGGGTGGCCTGCCCCCGGGCGGTCAGCGCCCTCATGCAACCTGACGCTAGCGTCAAGTTGACGCTAGCGTCAAGTTCGCACCCGGTGGAACCGCCGGCGACAGCTCAGCGGATCCGGCGCGCCCGCAGGTGCTCGGCCAGCCCCTTTGCCTGCGGGTCCAGCGACGTGGAGTCGGCCACCCCGCGGCCCAGGAGGCCGCGGATCACCACGTTCACGGCACGCAGGTTGGGCAGCGGGTGGATGTCGATGGCCAGGTCGCCGGCCTCGGGCAGCAGGAGGCGGACCGTCCCGGGCGTCAACCATCCCAGCAGCCATGCGTATCGGGCGTCGACGTCGTCCTGGGTCAGTCCGGCGCTGGGCCCCACCCCCGGCTCCGGGACCCACATCCCGACATTCGCGTTCCCGCCCTTGTCGCCCGAGCGCGCGCCGACCAAATCGCCGAGGAAGGTACCTGGCTCGGGCGTCCAGCGCGGCGCGGTCAGCGCGTCGGCTGTCGCGTCGGTTGTTGCATCCGCCGTCGGGGTGACTGTGGGGGTGGCCGTCCCCGCGGGCGACGGCTCGAAGGCCACCGGCTCGCCTGCGACACTCACCGAGACCGCCACCTGACCGCGGTCGACCAGCGTCGGCCAGTAGACGCCGTAGGGACTGCCCTCCGCGGGCGGTGCGGTCGGGAACATCCCCGGGTACGACCCCAGCGCCGCCTCGACCACCGCTGTCGTGAACGGCTTGCCGACCTTCTTCTGGTCGGCGTCCTTGACCGTGATCCGCAGGTGTCCCTGGGCGGCCGCGGTCGTGGCCGGGTCGTCGGCGGCCAGGTCATCGAACGCAACGTCGATGTCGGCCACCGCCAGCCCACTGGTCGCGGCCAGGGCCGCCGGGCTCGGCGCGGGCCGGCCCGCCGCCGGATCACCGAGCGCCTCGTCGAGGCCGATGCCCGCCACCTGGCGAAGGGCGAGGTCGGCCTTGGCCCGGGCGTCGCGGCCGGTCAGCACCAGGGACATCGAGTTGCGGAAGCCGGCGAACAGGTTGACCGCCACCTTCAGCTGCGCCGGCGCCGGCGCACCCCGGGTCCCGGTCAGGGAGACCCGGTCCGGACCGACCTGCGCCAGTGCCACGGTGTCGAACAGGGTGGTCACATCCGGGTTGGCGTACCTGGGTCCGGCGATCTCGTAGACCAACTGCGAGGTGACCGTGCCCGGGGACACCAGGCCACCGGATCCGGTCGGCTTGGTGATCACGCTCGATCCGTCGGCGGCCACCTCCGCGATCGGGAAGCCCGCGGGCCAGGCCGGCACCTCGGCGAAGAACGAGTAGTTGCCGCCGGTTGCCTGGGCGCCGCACTCGATGACGTGCCCCGCGGCGACCGCCCCTGCCAGCTGATCGAGGGCGACCTGATCCCCGGCAGCGGCCTCTGCATAGGACCAGCCGTGCCACCACGCAGCCGGCCCGACGACCAGCGCGGCGTCGGTGATCCGACCGGTGATGACCACGTCCGCGCCAGCGGCCAGGGCTGCGGTGACCGGTTCGCCGCCGAGATAGGCATTGGCGGTCAGGGGCGCCTGGCCGGCCAGAGATTCGCCGGTGTCGAGGTTCGGGAAGTCGCCCGGGCGGGCGGCCACCGCGGCCAGCACGTCGTCGCCGGTGACCACGCCGATCCGCGGGGCCAGCCCGAGCCGCTCGGCCAACTCCCCCAGGGCCGTGGCGCAGCCCGCCGGGTCCAGGCCACCGGCGTTGCTCACCACCGTGATCCCCCGGTCCAGGCAGGTACCCAGGACCTGTTCCATCTGCGTCAGGAAGGTGCGCGCATAGCCCGACCCGGCGCCGTGCCGCATGCGTTGTCGGGCCAGGATCAGCATCGTCAGCTCCGCCAGCCAATCGCCGGTCAGGACGTCGACCTCACCGGAGTCGACCAACTCCCGAGCCGCGGAGATGCGGTCGCCGAGGAACCCTGAGCAGTTGCCGATCCGGACCGGGCGCGCGGGATCACGTGTCATGGCCACCAGTATGGCCACAGCCGATCCGGCACCTGGCTGGAACCGGTCACCGCTCGGCGAACTCCTCGGAGTCGTAGACCTCGATCCGGGTGCCGGGCGGCCATTGTTCCGGGGCCATCCCAGCCTTGCGCCAGAGCGCAGCCAGGAACCGGGCCGGCTGGGGCAGCTGTTCCCAGACAGCGGGCAGGAAGGTCGCCCGATGGCGATCGGCCTGGACCACCACGCCGCTGCCGGCCCGCAGCCGCTCGAGCAGGTCGGCGTATCCAGAGCAGGGGAACTCCCGGGTCGGGCTGAGCACCGAGATGTCGATCACCATGCCGCGCGCCCGGTCGGGGGTCATCGAAGGGAACCGCGGGTCGCCGAACGCCGCATCGTAGGCGTGCTCAGCGACGTCGGCGGCCAGCGACTGCCGAGGCGCCAGGGACCCGATGCAGCCGAGCAACTCGCCCTGCGGGGAGCGCAGCGTCACGAACGCTGCCCCACGCTGGCGCAGCACCGGGTCATCGGGCATCACTTCACCCTCGATCCAGCCGTCAGCGGCCAGTCGTGGGCGGCGCCCGGTGTGCAGCGCCTGCTCGATGACTCGCCGCGCCAGGCCCAGCAGGGCGAGTCGCGAGCCCGGCGGGATCCGGGCGGCCTCGGGCCCGGCAGGGACGCGTCCGGCCGTCACCGCGAAGGCCGCGTACCCGACCACCCGGTCACGATCGCCGGCGGTGTCCCCCGAGGTGCGCGAGTCGAGCAGGCGCACCTGCCAGTCCGCGGCCGCCGCCGCTGCGAGCAGGCCGCGCAACGGGTTGCGCCCGCACGCATCCCGGGCACGGAGCCCACCCGCGTCCCGGGCCACGATGGTCCGGATGGTGGCGGCGTCAGCGGCGAGCGCGGACTCGTGGTCCAGGTAGTGCGACAGGTCGGTGGACACCACGATGAGCGTGCCGGGCCGGGCAGCGCAATGGGCGATCACGGCCCCGACCTCGTCGGCCAGCGACGGCCCCACGATCAGCGGCACCAACTGCCAGCCCGGGTCGAGCACCCGCTGCAGGAAGGGCAGCTGCACCTCGAGGCTGTGCTCCGGGGCATGCGCCGCATCCGCGGGCACCACAGCGTCGAACTGCGCGCGCAGGTCGGCTGCGAGCGCACCATCCAGCGGCACGTCGCCCAGCGGGGTGCGCCACGCGCTGGCCCCGCTGATCCCGATGCCGTCCACGGCCACGTAGTGCGCCGGGCCGAGCAGGACCACGCGCTGGACCGCCGCAGGATCGATGACCGCATAGGCGTAGCCCGCGGTGGGGCCCGAGTAGATCGTGCCGGCATGCGGTACCACGATGGCGACCAGCCGGTCCGTGCCTCGGGGGCCGAGTACCGGCGGCTCCCGGTCCGGGGCCGACCGGCCATCGGCCAGGTAACCGTCGATCTGGGCGGCCAGCCGGCCCGGGTCCCGCGGGTAGAACTGCCCAGCCACTGCAGCGGTCCGCACCCAGCCGGCGGCCGTGCCCACCGCCTCCGTCTCGGTGCCGAACCACCTCATGCCTGCCTCCTCAGCCAGTTCCGGCCAGAGCCACTCCGGTCGCGCCGAACCCGGGCGTGCCGAACTCGGGCGCGCCACGGTCGGTCATGCCAGCACCTCTGCAAGGTGCACCGGCATGCGCCTGCGCCCCCAGTCACCCACCGGGCCGTCGAACACGCCAGCGACCAACGCACCGCAGTGCGTGCAGTGCCCGTGGTCGTCGAGCCGGTAGGCGCGGATCTCGTACCAGTCGCGCTCGATCACCGGCCGCCCGCACCCCGGGCAGCGCGTGGTGTCGCCGGCACGGTCCGAGACGTTTCCCGTGTAGGCGTAGCGCACCCCGTTGGCCAGGGCGATGTCGCGGGCCCGGGTGAGCGTGGCGGGCGGGGTGGGCGGCACGTCGCGCATCTTCCAGTCCGGGTGGAAGGCGCTGAAGTGCATCGGGACATCGGGCCCGCAGTGCGCCACGACCCAACGGGTCATCGCGTCGAGCTCCTCGTCGGAGTCATTGTGGCCGGGGATGACCAGCGTGGTCAGCTCCAGCCAGGTGTCGGTGCGCGTGGCAACGTACTCGATCGTCTCCAGGACCCGGGCCAGGTCCGCGCCGCACACGCGGTGGTAGAACTCCGGGGAGAAGCCCTTGAGGTCGATGTTTGCCGCGTCCATGTGCCGGTAGAACTCGGCGCGTGGCTCGGGGTTGATGTACCCCGCGGTGACCGCCACCGTGCGGATGCCCTGCTCGCGGGCGGCGATCGCCGTGTCGATCGCGTACTCGGCGAAGATCACCGGGTCGTTGTAGGTGAACGCGACGCTGCGGCAGCCCAACCTCGCCGCCGCGGCCGCGATCGCGGCGGGGCTGGCGCTGTCGGCCAGGGTGTCGATGTCCCGGGACTTGGAGATGTCCCAGTTCTGGCAGAACCTGCAGGTCAGGTTGCAGCCCGCGGTGCCGAACGACAGCACTGACGAGCCGGGCAGGAAGTGGTTCAGCGGCTTCTTCTCGATGGGGTCGACGCAGTAGCCCGAGGAGCGGCCGTAGGTGGTCGACACGATCTCGCCGTCGACACAGGCGCGCACGAAGCACAGGCCACGCTGGCCCTCGTGCAGCCGGCACTCACGGGGGCACAGGTCGCACTGGATCCGACCGTCGGGCAGGGCGTGCCACCACGTCGTCGGCCATGTCGAGCCGGCGTCCGCAACCGCCACTGGGGCGTTCTCGCCCATGCGTCCAGCATCCTCCTGACGACCTGCCGGCGCCACTGCCGAAAGTCCCTTGTACCGCCGGGTTGACACAAGCGACATGTGGGTGTTTTGTATCTACCACCTGATACAAGGAGGCACTGATGCAGATCCTCGCACTCCTGTTCCTGCTGGCCGTGGGGCTCGGCCTGGTCGTGCTGGTCGTCGCGGCCCTGCGCTCGGGGCGACCGGGGGACCGGATCCAGATCCCAACGGCTCTTGTCCGGCGGGCGGACGCGATGGTCCGACGCTCGCGCCTGCGGGTCGCGATCGGCGCCCCTGCGGTCCTGCTGACAGGTGGGTTCATGCTGGCGGCCACCTTTGAGGTGCTCAACGGGCTGCCTGCCTGGGCCGCCGCGCTCCTTGCTGCCCTCGGGGCGGGCAGTGCCGTGGTTGTGCTGGTGGGACCCCCCCAGGAGACCGCAGCCCCGATCAGGAGCGCTGACCTCGCTGTCCGCACCGCCCGGGGGTTCGGACCCGGCTGGGCGTTCACCGTGCCGGCGGTCCTGGCCGGTCTACTGGTGGCCGCCGTTGTCGCCGCAATGGTCACCGCCGACTCGGTTGACGGCCGGGACGTGCTCACCTGGTCAACTGGTAGCGTCGCCGGTTCCGCCGGGCCGTACCCCGGATGGCACACCGGCCTGCCGCTGCTGGCCCTACTCGCGGTCGCGGGAGGGCTGTTCGCATGGGCCCTGAGGAGGGTCGCTGGCTGGCCGCGGCCGACGGAGCAGGGTCTGTACGCCCTCGATGACGACATCCGCCGGGCGACCACCCGAATGCTGCTCCTCGGTGCCACCGGCGCCCTGCTGGGCGCGCTGGGAGCCTTCGCGTCGGCCGTCGCCGGCGTCTGGCAGACCGTGTTGTCCAATCAGCAGGCTGCGGTCGCAAACCTGACCGGGTCGGCGCTTCCCGACCCCGCCTGGGCCGACCCCTCTTGGGCCGAGTCCGCCTGGCACGCCGTACAGCTCGGCGGGCTTGTTATGTGGGTGCTCGGGCTGGCCCTGATGGTGTCCGCAGCGGTGTCCGGCACGGTGCGGACCCCGATGCCGGCCGACGCGGAAGTGCAGGCCGACAGCGCGGGTGCAGCCGAGTGATCTCCCTGGACCTGACCAGCCCGGTCCCGCCCTTCGAGCAGATCCGCAGCCAGGTCGCGGACCTGGTCCGCTCCGGAGCGCTGCTCGATGGCCAACGACTGCCCACCGTGCGCCAGTTGGCTGCAGACCTGCGCGTCGCACCCGGGACGGTGGCCAGGGCCTACACCAGCCTGGAGGGCGAGGGCCTGGTCCGCAGCCAGCGGTCCCGAGGCACCCGCGCGGTGGCACCGACGGGTCCGGCTCCGGAGGTGCGGGCGTCCGCCGAAGCACTGGCTGAGGTCGCCAAGTCACACGGCCTCACCCTGGAATCGGCCGAGGCCCTGCTGCGTGCCGCCTGGGCCGCGGACAACCACTAGGCATGCGTAGTCGATCTGGCCCATCCAATGCCCCGGACTGACTACGCAGACGGTTCAGGATCCTCCTCGAGGACCGCGACCACGTGGTGGGCGTCCATCGAGTCACCGACGGCCACCCGGATCTCCTCGACCACGCCATCAGCGTCGGCCTTGATCCGGTGCTCCATCTTCATCGCCTCGAGGATCACCAGCGTGTCGCCGGCGCACACCTGGTCGCCGGCGCCGACCAGGACCGCGGTGACCGTGCCCGGAACCGGGGTGACCAGGCCGTGCTCGTGGGCATGCTCCGAGGCGTCGGGATGGCGCGGCAGGACTCGAAGGACGCTCGTGCGACCCAGGCCGGTGACCAGGACCCACTCCCCCGCGCGGCGGACGGTGAACCAGCCGCCGACGCCGTCGACCTCGACCATCACGAGGTTGCCCTCGCTACGCAGTCCGGTGACCCGCAACGACGCGGGCAACGGCGCCACGCCCACCTCGAACCTGGCCTCGGCCGGGCTCGACGCCTCGCTGTCCAACGCCTCGCTGTCCAACCCGTCGCGGGCAGCGGCGTGCAGCACTTCGGGCCCCGCGTCGGACCGGGACTGCCCCTCGATCATGACCCCGTCGCCCACCAGCAGGATGTCCACGCCACCGGCCCGACCGCGGGTGTGGTGCACCTCGATCGACAGGTCCAGGCCGAACTCGGAGTAGCCGAACCGGCGAACCTCGGGCACTGCCGCGATGTTGCGCCAGCCCATCGGCGCCAACGCCGCCCAGGGCTGGCCGACGCGCTCCTGCTCGGCCAGGCCGAGGGCTGCGGCTACGAGGTGCGTCGCAAGTTCCGAGCGATCGAGCACGGGTACCGCGACCTCGGGATGCTCGTCGAGGAACGCCGTGGTGGTGTCCCCGGCCAGGAACGCGGGGTGGCGCAGGATCGCGGCCAGGGACTCCCGGTTGGTCGGCACCCCGGCCACCTCGAGGGACTCCAGGCTGCCTGCCAGCAGGGCTGCGGCCGCACCACGGCTGGGGGCGTACGAGATCATCTTCGCCAGCATCGGGTCGTAGAAGGCGCTGACCTCCGAGCCGGACTCCACGCCGGACTCGACGCGGATCCCACGGGTCGGCGCCGGGGCGAACCGCTCGATGCGCCCCATCCCCGGCAGGTGGCCGCGCGCCGGATCCTCGGCGTAGAGCCGCACCTCGATGGCGTGCCCGGAGCGGGTGACCTGCTCCTGGGCCAGCGGCAGTTCCTCGCCGCGGGCGACCCGGACCTGCCACTCCACGAGGTCCAGGCCCGTGACCTCCTCGGTCACCGGGTGCTCGACCTGCAGCCGGGTGTTCATCTCCAGGAAGAAGAACTCCTGGGTGTCACCCTCGCCGGCGACCATGAACTCCACCGTGCCCGCACCCACGTAGGAGATCGCCCGCGCGGCGGCCACGGCGGCGGCGTACATCCGCTCCAACGTCACTTCGGTGGCTCCCGGAGAGGGGGACTCCTCGACGACCTTCTGGTGCCGACGCTGGATGGAGCACTCCCGCTCGAACAGGTGCACGACGTTGCCGTGCTCGTCGCCGAAGACCTGGACCTCGACGTGCCGACCACGCTCGAGGTAACGCTCCAGGAACACCGTCGGATCGCCGAACGCGGAGGCGGCCTCGTTGCGCGCGCCGGCCACCGCCTCGACCAGTTCGCCGGGGTCGCGCACCAGCCGCATGCCCTTGCCACCGCCACCTGCGGAGGCCTTGACCAGCAGCGGGAAGCCGACCCCCGCACCGGCCCGCGCCACGTCCGGGTCGCTGGCATCGGCAGCCAACTCGGCACCGGGTACCAGGGGCACCCCGGCGGCAGCGACCAGGCGCTTGGCCTGCACCTTGAGCGCCATGGCCCGCATCGACTGCGGCGTGGGTCCGATCCAGGCCAGGCCCGCGTCGGTCACGGCAGCGGCGAACTCCGGGTTCTCGGACAGGAAGCCATAGCCGGGGTGGATCGCGTCGGCACCCGAGCGCCGGGCGGCATCGAGCACCTTCTCGGCCACCAGGTAGGACTCCGCGCTGGTCCGACCGCCGATGGCCACCGTGAGGTCGGCATCGCGTACGAACGGTGCATCGGCATCCGGCTCGGAGTGGATAGCGACCGTTGTGAGGCCCATCGCGTGCGAGGTGCGAATGACCCGCCGGGCGATCTCGCCACGGTTGGCCACCAGGATCCGGGTGATCGTGCGCTGCTCCATGGGTGCCCTCACATCCGGAAGACGCCGAAGTTCGACGTCCCCGCAACCTCGTTGGAATGGATTGCCGACAGGGCCACGCCCAGCACGGTGCGCGAGTCGCGCGGGTCGATGATGCCGTCGTCCCAGACCCGGCCGGTGGCGTACAGCGCCGTGGACTCGCGCTCGACCTGGCCCTCGAGCCCCTCGCGCATCGGGGCGAACGCCTCGTCGCTCGAGGGGATGCCCTGCTTGGCCGCGCGCTCGCGGGCCACGATCTCCATCACGCCGCCGAGCTGCTTGGGTCCCATGACCGCGATCCGGTGGTTGGGCCAGGTGAAGACGAACCGCGGGTTGAACGCCCGGCCGGCCATCCCGTAGTTGCCCGCACCGTAGCTGGCACCGACCATCAGGGTCAGGTGCGGCACCTTCGAGTTCGACACCGCGTTGATCAGCTTCGCGCCGTCCTTGATGATGCCGCGCTGCTCGTAGCGGGTGCCAACCATGAACCCGGTCGTGTTCTGCAGGAACAGGATCGGGGTGTCGTGCCGGTTGCACAGCTGGATGAACTGCGCGGACTTCTGCGACTCCTCGCTGAACAGGATGCCGTTGTTGGCGATGATGCCGACCGGGTAGCCGGCCAGCTCGGCCCAGCCGGTGACCAGCTGCGAGCCGTACAGCGGCTTGAACTCCTCGAACGCCGAGCCGTCGACGATCCGGGCGATGATCTCGCGGGTGTCGAAGGGCACGCGCACGTCCGCGCTGGCGATGCCGAGCAGCTCCTCGGGGTCCAGCACCGGGGCTGCCGGGTTGGCCACCCGCGGCGCCGGCCCGAGCTTGCGCCAGTTCAGGTGCCCGACGATGCCGCGACCGATGCGCAGGGCGTCGAGCTCGTCCTCGGCCAGGTAGTCCGACAGCCCGGAGACCCGGGAGTGCATCTCCGCACCGCCGAGGTCCTCCTCGACGGCGTCCTCGTTGATGGCCATCTTCACCAGCGGCGGGCCGGCCAGGAACACCTTGGCCGACTGCTTCTGCATGACGATGTAGTCGCTCATGCCTGGCACGTAGGCCCCACCGGCGGTGGATGAGCCGAACACCAGGGTGATCGTGGGGATGCCCGCGGCCGACATCTGGGTCAGGTTGCGGAAGCTCGCGCCGCCGGGCACGAACACCTCGGCCTGGTTGGGCAGGTCCGCACCACCGGACTCGGTGAGGTTGATCAGCGGCAGCCGGTTGCGCGTGGCGATGTCCATCGCGCGCAGCGCCTTGTGCATGGTCATCGGGCTCTGCGCGCCCCCCTTGACGGTGGGGTCGTTGGCGCTGACCAGGCACTCGACGCCGTTCACCCAGCCGATGCCGCAGACCAGGCCGACGCCGATCTCGTCCTTGGAGCCCCACCCGGCCAGCGGGGAGAGCTCCAGGAATGGGCTGTCCGAGTCGAGCAGGGCCGCGATCCGCTCGCGCGGCAGCAGCTTGCCGCGCTCCCGGTGCCGGGCCACGTACCTGGCTGCCTTCTCGGGGTTCGACGAACCACCGCCGCCGACCACCGTGGAGTTGATGAACTCGATCTCGGACAGGGACGCCAGCATCGCCTCACGGTTGGCCCGGAAGGTCTCGGAGCGGGGGTCCACCGACGTGCGCATCACCGGTTTCACGAACTTGACGTTAGCGTCAAGTTGACGCCAGCGTCAAGTTTGCTGGGCAGGAGATCCAGACCGCTGCGGAGCCGGACTGCCGATCGCTCGGGCGATCCGGTCGGGCACTGGGCGCGAGCGGGGAGCGGGCCCCCAACACTACCCATCGGTAGAACTCCCCAGTAGCTGGATCGAGCCTGCGCAGGGGGTGATAGTGGCGATCAGGACGCCCGGACGAGGGCGTTGGAACCCCCCACCACAACCCCATACATCGATCCGGATCCAGGAACGCGCGCACAGTCGCAGCGGACCGGACTCCCAGAGAGAAGGACCTGTCATGTTCACCAATGATGAATCCCCCGCGCACATCGTGGCCACCCCCGCCGCCCAGGCCCACCTCGCCGGGCTCGCGGCATCCAGCGGCGACGTGACGATCATTCTCACCGACCACGGCGCCGACGTCCTGCCCGCCGGTGGACTCCCGCCGCACGGCACCGTCCACCTCGGGCACCTCGATGACGCCTGCACCATCACGGCCCTGGCTGACGACCAGCTCGGGACGTCCTGGTGGAGCAGCCGGGCGCAGCTCGACCTCGACCCCGAGGCCCGGATGACCTACGGCCTGGCCCCGCTGAGCGAGGCTGAGTTGTTCGCCGCGCTGGCCGCAGGGCCGCTGCCGCGCTACTGATCGGCCCTGCCGTTGGTTGATCGGACCTGCGGTTCGCTGATCGGACCTGCGGCTGGCGCGACCAGCGCGCGCCGACAGGCCACCATGGGCCCGTGCAGTGCACCTTCACAGCCGAGTTGTGGCGCTGGGACGCACGCAGGTCCGACACGTGGACGTTCGTGACCGTGCCACCGCAGGACAGCGACGACCTCCGAATCCGGTCGGGCCCCCCGTCCGGATTCGGCTCGATCCGGGTGAACGTGCGCATCGGCGGGTCGACCTGGGACACCTCGGTGTTCCCTGACAAGACCTCTGGCTGCTACGTGCTGCCGGTCAAGGCGGCCGTCCGCCGGGCGGAGCGAGTCGACGTTGGCGACTCCGTGGAGGTCCGTCTCACCACCGGCTGACCTGCGGACCGGGCTGACCAACAGACCGGTCCTGCCGGCTCCCGGCCGGTCCGCGTTGGGCCCGGCTACGCCGAACCAGAACCCGGCTTGGCTGCACCGGGAGCCGGAGCAGAGCCGTCCTTGGCGCCGCGGATCACCACGATCCGGTCACCGGGCTGCAGGACCCGAACCCCGCCCTGGTCGAACCGGATCACCGCCCCGTCACGCACGACCGCCAGCACCAGGTCGCCCTCGGCCTGCACGTCCGCGGGCGCCAGGCCCAGCTCCGCGCGCGTGATCTCCCGCTCCACCACCTCGAGGCCGCGGCCCGTGTCCATCAGGTCCTCGATCATCGCTCCCACGTTGGCCGACAGCATCGACAGGCCCATGAGGTTGCCGGCGGACTCGGCGTGCGTGATGACCCGGTCGGCACCGCTCTGGCGCAGCAACTCGGCAGCTGAGGCTTCCCGGGCTGCGGCGATGATCAGGGCGCTGGGAGCCATCGCCCGCACCCGCAGCGTGACCATGATCGCGGTGTCGTCCTGATCTGCGGCCACGATGACCTGCTTGGCCTCGGGCACGCCCGCGTCGCGCAGCACCTGCTCGTTGCGCGCGTCGCCCACGACCCCGGTCACCCCCCGCCGGGTGGCCTCGGCCACCGCATACCGGTCGGCGGCGATCACCACGATCGTGCGCGCATCCAGGCCGTGGGCCAGCAGCGAGCGCAGGGAGGCCTGGCCCTTGACGCCGAAGCCCACGATGACGGTCTGGTCCTTCATCCGTTTCCTCCAGCGGTTGACCCGGGACCGCTCCCTGGCAGCCTGGGTCAGCACCTCGACAGTGGTGCTGACCAGGACGATCAGGAACAGGAACCGAAGCGGGGTGATCACGAGCACGTTCACCATGCGAGTGCGGTCCGTGATCGGCGCGATGTCGCCGTAGCCGGTCGTCGACAGGGTGACAGTCGAGTAGTAGAGCGAATCGACGAGGGAGACCGCGTTGCCCTGGCCGAAGTCGGCGTAACCGTCGCGCTCGACGTAGACCAGCATGGTCGTGAAGAAGACGATCGCCAGTGCGATAGTGATCCGCACGGCCAGGGAGCGCCGAGCCGACAATCGCCGCGACGGGAAGATGACGCGCGTCCGCTCATCGCGCTCCTCGTCGAAGAGGTCGCCCATCTCGGCCATGGGGGCGAATCTACGCCGGGACACCCACACAGCACCGCTGGACCCGCAGCGCGCTCACCGTGGCGTCACGACGGCGTCTCAGCGGAGTCACCGCGGCGTCGCTACGGCGTCACACCGCGGCGTCACAACGGCGCCGATCCGCTGCGGCCGTGCTGGGCAGCGATCCGCCGGGCGATGTAGGGCGAGAACCAGCCGTTGTTGCGCATCTGGAACTCCCGGTCGCGCCAGTCGTCGCCAGTGACCCGGCCCCGGCAGCGCCGCGCCCCACAGGCGCAGTCGAACTCGTCGTAGGGGCTGGCATCGCAGGTGCCGTAGTCGAAGGTCAGCTCCTGCCCCGGGAGCAGGTCGTACCTGGCAACCACGACCGCCTCGCCCATGAGCCCACATGTCGGGTCGCACGAGTGGTTGACCAGGTCGCCGTCCTCGATGGCCGCCGGGGCCAGCAGGTACAGGTCGTCGGACACCTGGATAGAGCGCGACACCCGAGCCTCGTCGAAGTCGCCGAGCTGGGCACCGGTCACGATGTGGCCCCCGAAAGCCGCAACGACCTCGCCGGCACCGATCGGCTCTACCGCGAAGGACCCGAACCCATGCTCGCCGACGGGACGCACCTCAGCCTTGGGCGTCAGCCAGCTCATGTCCATCTGTACCTCCCGGGCAGCGCCCGGCGGGGGGCGCGGGCGACAATGGTGCCATGACTCCGCCGATCGTCGACAAGGACCTGTCCGCCGCCCACGTCGTGATCGTGGGGCCCGACGGGCAGCCGATCGCCTCAGCCGACGAGGCCAACGAGTCCTCGGTGACCGACCTGGTCGAGCAACCGGCCAAGGTCATGCGCATCGGCACGATGATCAAGCAGCTGCTCGAAGAGGTCCGCGCCGCACCGCTCGACGACGCGCCGGGCGCGGCTGCGCGACATCCAAACACCGGTCGATCCGGGAACTGGAGAGCGGCCTGGCGCCCGGAACTGCGCGAGGAGCTCGAGCGGCTGTCGCTGCCGTTCGGCTCCGACGTCGTCCCCACGGACTCCGAGCTGCGGATCGCCCAGGCCCAGCTGGTCGGGTGGCTCGAGGGCCTGTTCCACGGCATCCAGACCGCGCTGTTCGCCCAGCAGATGGCCGCGCGGGCCCAGTTCGAGCAGATGCGACGGGCAGCGATCACTGCCGGACCCGAGGACGAGCCGACTCCATCTGCGCCAGACGGGCATCGCCCGGGCCTGACGGGGCCCTACCTGTAGATCGGCCGCGCCCCCGCCCCCGCCCACAAGATCGCTCCCCGGCCCCAACGCCCGCAGGCCGCAGCCCACAGCGAGCCGGCCGGCACCGGACCGCACGCCGGTAGGCTGCGCTCGTGATCGACCTGCGCGCGCTCCGTGAGGACCCCGACCTGTTCCGTGCCTCCCAGGCCACCCGCGGGGAGGACCCCGGGCTGGTCGACGCACTGCTGGCTGCCGACGAGACCCGCCGGCTGGCCGGGGCCGCGTTCGACACCCTGCGCAACGAGCAGAAGGGCCTGGGCAAGCAGGTGGCCCGCGCCAACGGCGAGGAGAAGTCGGCCCTGCTGGCACGGGCCAGGGAACTGGCCGACGCGGTGAAGTCCGCCGACGCCCAGCGCGCGCAGGCCACCACGCGCGCCGACGAACTCGTCCTTGCCCTGTCCAATGTCGTGCACCCGGACTCCCCGCGCGGCGGCGAGGAGGACTTCACCGTCCTGGAGACGCACGGGCACATCCGTGACTTCGACGCCGAGGGGGTCACTGTCCGCGACCACCTCGAGCTCGGAGAGGCGCTCCGGGCGATCGACGTGGAACGTGGGGCGAAGGTCTCCGGGTCGCGCTTCTACTACCTGACCGGGATCGGCGCGCTGCTTGAACTCGCGCTGATCAACATGGCGATGGCGCAGGCGACCGCCAACGGTTTCACCCCGATCATCCCGCCGGCGCTGGTCAAGCCCGCCGCGATGGAGGGCACCGGTTTCCTGGGCCAGGCCGCGGAGAACGTCTACCGTCTGGAGGCCGACGACCTGTACCTGGTCGGGACGGCAGAGGTCCCGCTGGCCGCCTACCACTCCGACGAGATCCTGCCCGCCGAGTCGCTGCCACGCCGGTTCGCCGGCTACTCGCCGTGCTACCGCCGGGAGGCCGGCACGTACGGCAAGGACACCCGCGGCATCTTCCGGGTGCACTGGTTCGACAAGGTCGAGATGTTCGTGTTCACCACCCCCGAGGATGCCGAGGCCGAGCACGCCCGGCTGGTGGAGCACGAGAAGCAGTTCCTCGACGCGCTGGAGCTGCCCTATCGGGTCATCGACGTGGCCACCGGTGACCTCGGCGCGAGCGCTGCGCGCAAGTTCGACTGCGAGGCCTGGATCCCCTCGCAGGGCCGCTACCGCGAGTTGACCTCGACGTCGAACTGCACCACGTTCCAGGCCCGCAGGCTTCGGGTCCGCGAGCGCATGGCGGACGGCTCGGTCCGCCCGCTGGCCACGCTCAACGGCACCCTGGTCGCCATCCCGCGCACGATCATCGCGATCCTGGAGAACCACCAGCAGGCTGACGGCTCGGTGCGCGTGCCCGCCGCGCTGGCGCCGTACCTGGGCGGACGAACCGTCCTCGAGCCGCCGGCCTGACGCCGCGGATCCGCGCGAGTTCCTCCACCGGGGCGGCGACGGGGCGACGCTGGGGTGGAGGAACTCCACGCTGGGTGACGCCCACGTGGAGGAACCGCCGGGTGGAGGAACTGCGTGGGGCGAGCAGCCCGGATACGTGACCCGGGCGCCCGGGATCCCTGCATGGGAGAATGGCGCCCATGACCGATGCCGCCGCATACCCGCCGCGGCCCAGTCCCGAGGCCCCGCCGACCGCGGGCGCCCACCTGCTCCCCGACGACATCGGCGTGCGCGCGCACAGCTTGGTCGAGGTGGACCTGACGGCACCGATCCCGGTGCCGGAGGACGTGGGCCTGGTGGGCTCGGACCTCGACGGCACGCTGCTGGGTCCGGACCTGATGATCGGCGCCCGCAGCCTGGCGGCCATCCCGGCGCTGGCCGGGTTCGGAGTCGGCTTCGTCTACGTGACCGGCCGGCCACCCCGCTGGCTGCGCCCGATCATCGACCAGACCGGGCACGCGCACATGGCGGTCTGCGCCAACGGCGCCCTGGTGGTCGACCTTGCCCAGGAGCGCCTGATCCGGCACACCGCGATCGAGCACGACCTCGCGGCAGCGGTCGCGCTGCGCCTGCGTGAACTCGTCCCCGGGATCTCGTTCGCCCTGGAACGGCTGATCGAGGGCGCGCCCGAAGCCCGCAGCCTCGATGACCTGACCGTGGTCGGCTTCGAGCCGATCTACGACCCACCGTGGGCCCGGATGCCCGGGGTGGAGAGCGGGGACATCCTGGACCTGATCGGTCGCGGCGAGCCGGTGAAGATCCTGGCCGCACCTCCGGCCGGCACCGGGCACGACTCGGACTCGCTGCTGGCCCTGGCCGAGGCGGAGTTCGCCGGCACTCTGCACATCACCCACTCGGGTACCAAGGACGTACTGATCGAGATCATGTCCGGCGAGATCGACAAGGGCGTGGGGTTCCTCGAGGTCGCTGAGGCGATGGGGGTGGCACCGGAACACACCGCGGCGATCGGGGACATGCCCAACGACGTTGCCCTGATCCGGGCAGCCGGCACCGGGTACGCGGTGGCCAACGCACACCCGGCGGCCCGCGCGGCGGCCGATCACCTGCTGCCCAGCAACACCGCTGACGGAGTCGGCCGACTGCTCGAGGCCATCATCGCCGCACGTACCCAAGCCCGATGAGTGCCCCCGGATCGGTGGCCGCGCGCCGTGGCGAGGGGCCAGGCGCCTGGCTGGGCCCGCTGGGTCCACCGCTGCTGCTGCTCGCGATCATGTGGATCGCCGAGGCCATGGACCTGATCCTCGGTGGGCGGTTCGACTCCGCCGGCATCGACGCCCGGGACACCGACGGCCTGCTCGGGATCCTCTTCGCCCCGTTCCTGCACGGCGGGTTCGATCACCTGCTGTCCAACACCCTGCCGGTGCTGGTGTTGGGCACCCTCGTGGCCACGGCCGGTCGGGCGCTGTTCTGGCGGGTCACCGCGACGGTGATCCTGCTCGGCGGGCTGGGAACCTGGCTGATCGCCCCGCCTGCGACCACCACGATCGGAGCCAGCGGCCTGGTGTTCGGGTACCTGGGGTACCTGCTGGTGGCCGGCGTGCGCACCCGGCACTGGCGCGACCTGCTCGTGGGCACGGTGGTGCTGCTGGTCTACGGCACACTGCTGGTCGGTGCGCTCCCCTGGGCGGTGGCGGACAACGTGTCCTGGCAGGCGCACCTGACCGGGGCGATCGCCGGTGGCCTGGCCGCGTGGTGGTTCGCACCGAGACCGCACGCAGCGGTCCGGGGCGCGGGCGCCCGGAGCTGACTCCTGCGTCATGGATCCGGCACTGCAACTGCTGGATCGATGACATGGGGCGGCGCTCCACCTGCCCGCCCCGGGTCAGGCCAACGACAGCCGGTACGGGTGCGCGGGGTAGGTGCCCAGGATGGACACCTCGTGGGAGAAGAACTCCAACTCCTCGAGCGCGAAGGTCAATCCCCGGTCCGCCGGATGGCCCTCCACGTCGGCGTAGAACTGGGTGGCCGAGAAGTGGCCGTCGAGCATGTAGCTCTCCAGCTTGGTCATGTTGACCCCGTTGGTCGCGAACCCGCCGAGGGCCTTGAACAGTGCCGCCGGGACGTTGCGCACGCGGAACACGAGTGTCGTGATCAGGTCGGCGCCGGGCTCGACATCCTCGGGCTCGCGGGCCAGCACGAGGAACCTGGTGGTGTTGTGATCAGCGTCCTCGATGTTCTCGGCCAGGACCTCGAGCCCGTAGGTCTGCGCGGCCAGGGCGGAGGCGATCGCCGCCCTGGTGGGGTCCCCGACCTCGGCGACCTCGCGCGCCGAACCCGCGGTGTCCGCGGCGACGATCGGGGTCAGTCCGAGCCGGCGGATCGCGTGGCGGCACTGGCCCAGCGCCATCACGTGGCTCTCCACGGTGCGCAGGTCCTCGATCCGCGCCCCAGGCACGCCGAGCAACTGATGCCGGATCGGCAGGAAGTGCTCGGCCACGATCGCCAGTCCGGCACGCGGCAACAGGTGGTAGATGTCCGACACCCGACCGGCCAGGGAGTTCTCGATCGGGATCATCGCCACCGGCGCACTCCCGTCGGCCACCGCGGCGAAGGCATCCTCGAAGGTGGCGCAGGGCAGCGGGGTGGCGCTCGGGTACACCTCATCGATGGCTATGTGCGAGTTCGCGCCCAACTCGCCCTGGAACGCCACGACCGTCATCAGAGCCTTCCCACCGCGGCCTCGATGGCCTGCTGTTCCTCGGCGGTCAGCGTACCGTCGGCCCGCCCGGCGCTGAGCGTGCGCACGTAGGTCCGCACGTCCGACTTGCCCGCGAGGGTCGTGAGCACGAGCCCGGAGCCGGTGTCGTCGAGCAGGGCGACGCTGTAGGACAGTCGGCCGCCGACGTCGGCGAATGCGTCGTAGCGCACGAGCGCGACGTGGCGCAGTGCGGTCGGGTCGGTGGGTGGGGTGCCGGCCAACTGGGCTTGGGCCTGCTCCAGCGCATGTGTCTGCGCAGCGAGACCGTCGACCTGCCCGGTCGCTGCCTCGACCTGCGCGGCCAGGGCGGCCAGATCGGCCCCGAGGTCGGCCGGGGCGGCTGCGGTGGTCGGTGGATCCCCGCGGTGCCGGGTTCCACCCGTGGCCACCCAGCGGCGGTTGGCCACGGTCGCCAGCACGAGGGCCACCCCCGCGAGGGCGAGGGCCGTCACCGCCAATGCCGCGCTCACGCCTGGGGACATGGACCGACACGGTAGTCCCGCCCGAGGGCACCGCCTCCCGTGGCCAGGCCCCTGGCGCTGACCCCGGACATGCGTTCGGACGCCACCGACGGGGGATGCAGTGGCGTCCGAACTGGTTGAACCTTACGCCACCGGCACGCTGACCAGCAACGCCAGCCCGTCGTGGTGTGGCGTGTCGTCGGTCACATGTCCGGTGGTCGAACGGCCCGGGGGGTTCGAGAGGTCCGGTGGTTCGAGAGGTCCGGTGGTTCGAGAGCGCCAGCGTCAGGGGACCAGCGGCGGCAGGGCGGCGACCACATCAGCCGGCCGGTTGGTGATGATCCCGGCCACCCCCAACGCACGGCAGAGCTCGATGTCCGCCGGCTCGTCGACGGTCCACACGAACAACTGCCCACCCATGCGCTGCACCCGCACGGCGTACCGGGGATGGGCGCGCAGGATCGCGATGTCCGGCCCGGCGATGGTGGCCCCGAACGGCAGGCCGCCCGTGCGCATCCGCAGGGGCACCCGATCCATCAGGAACACCCGAGGAACGCCGGGAGCCAGGGCGCGGAATCGGCGGATCGCCTGCGCCGAGAACGACATCACCCGCACCGGGTGCGGTCCGGATCGAGGTGGGGCGGCCAGACCGAAACGGCGCAACTGGGCGACGACTGCCTGCTCCACCCAACCCGCGTAGCGCGTCGGGTGCTTCGTCTCGATGGCCAGCATGATCGGCCGCGGGCCGCTGGTCACCAGGTCCAGCAGGGTCGGCAGCGTCAGGATTGCCCCGGAGCGGTCGGCGACCACCACCTCCTGCGGCCAGGACGTGGTGCGGCGAGCCTCCATCCGGCGCTCCCGCAGCGGTCGACGGGTCGGCCGGGGGCCCTCGTCCTGGGTCCAGGCGCCGAAGTCATGGACGGCCAGGTCCGCAAGGGTCTTGGTGGACACCACGCCCCAGCCGTCGCTGGTCCGATCGATCCGCCGGTCGTGGACGCACACCAGATGTCCGTCAGCGGTCAGCCGGACATCGCACTCCAGGCCATCGGCGCCCTGCTCGATGGCCAGTTCGTAGGCCGCCAGCGTGTGCTCGGCGCGCGCGGCACTGGCACCACGATGGGCGATCACCAGCGGACGTCCCGGCACGGCACCAGCATGCCGGGCCAACCCGGTGCGGCGCGCGTCGCAGGCCGATCCCGGTCAGTAGTCTTCGGCGCCCGCATGCGCACCCGCGTCGAAGAGGACCCCCGGATTGAGCAGGCCGTCCGGGTCCACCCCGGTGCGGATCTGGCGCATCCATGCGATCTCCTCGGCGCTGCGGCTCAGGTGCAGCTGGCCGGCCTTCATCCGCCCGATCCCGTGCTCGGCGCTGATGCTGCCGCCGAGCGCGGCGACCTGCGCCAGGACCCGATGGGCGGTGCCCTCGGCGACGTCCATGAGCTGCACGTGCAGGTTGCCGTCCAGGGCATGGCCGAAGAAGCCGACCCATCCCGTTGCCGCCCCCTGCGCCATGGGTCCGGCCCCGGCTGAACCGGCGGCGTCGGAGCGCGCCACCGTCGCCCGGACCGAGGCGACACCGGCGTCCATGGCCTCCAGCCGGAAGCTGACGTCCAACTTCTCCGGACCCGCCCCGGGCAACTGTGCGTACAACTCGGTCTGGATCTCCCGAAGCGCCCACAACCGCGCCCGATCCGCAGATCGGGTCCCGACGCCCACGACGTGTTCCCCCACCGG
Source organism: uncultured Actinomycetes bacterium (assembly GCA_963781015.1). GTDB lineage: Bacteria > Actinomycetota > Actinomycetes > S36-B12 > CAIYMF01 > Prado023. The sequence continues at coordinate 47,734 of CAWAEB010000002.1, forward strand.
CGCCAGGCCCGCACCGGTCGCGCCGTCGGCAACCTCCAGCAGCAGCATCCACTGCTCACCCACCGGCAGCGGATTCGCCTGACCCAGCGCCGCACTGGCCCGGGCGACCCCGGCGGCATCGACCACCTCCGCGGCCAGCAACGGCCAGCCTGCAGCCTGCACCTGACGCGCCCACCCCACCGCCTCGGCCAGGCTCCCGGCAGCCAGGACCCCGACGCTGGACTCGGCCGGTGCCGGGTGCAGCACCAGTTCCACCTCGGTGATCACGCCCAGCGTGCCCTCGCTGCCGACGAGCAACTGGCCCAGGTCATATCCGCAGTTGTCCTTTCGCGGACGGCCCACGGTGCTCAGCACCCGACCGTCGGCGAGCACCGCGACCAGTCCGCGGACCTGATCCCGCATCATCCCGTGGGCGAGCACGCCCATCCCGCCGGCGTTGGTGGCGGCCATGCCGCCGATGGTCGCCGAATCCCGTGCAGCCAGGTCGACGCCGAAGTGCAGCCCCGCGGCGCGCGCGTGCGCCGCGATCTGTGCCGCGGTCACCCCGGCCCCGACCCGCACCGTGCGCTCCACCGGGTCGACCGGGTCCAGCCGGTCCAGGCCGGAGGTCAGCAGCAGCAGCGCCGGGCGGTCGGGCACCGAGCCACCGACCAGGCCGGTATTGCCGCCCTGGACCTGGACCACGACCCGGGCTTCGCGGGCCGCAGCCAGCACTGCGGCCACCTGCTCCGACGTGGTCGGCCGAACGGCGCCCAGCGCGGGACCCACCCACCGTCCGGTCCAGTCCACGCAGTGACCGGCGAGCCGATCCGGGGCAGTCGTGACCGACACCCCGACAGCAGCCAGCGCATCGACCAGACCGGACATCACTGCGTCCACGGGCCCCATCCTGCCGCCCGGGGCGGCGCCAGGGGAATGGGCCGCGAACGTGGTGGCCGCACGCATCGCCGAGCGCGCGTCGATCCCGGCGTGGTGTCAGGATGGCAGACATGCTCGGCGGGACTGGCCCGCTGTCGAACAAGAGGAGCTCAACAATGCCCATTGCGTCACGTGAGGTCTATGAGGAGATGCTCGACCGCGCGAAGGCAGGCGGCTACGCCTACCCGGCAGTGAACTGCACCTCGTCGCAGACGATCCTGGCCGCCATGCGCGGATTCGCCGAGGCCGAGTGCGACGGCATCGTGCAGTTCTCGACCGGCGGCGCGGAGTTCGCCTCCGGCCAGTACGTCAAGGACATGGTCGCCGGTGCGGTGGCCCTGGCCGAGTTCACGCACTCGATCGCCGACAAGTACCCGGTGAACATCGCGCTGCACACCGACCACTGCCCCGAGAACAACCTCGACAAGTACATGCGTCCGCTGCTGGACATCGGCATCGAGCGCGTGAACTCCGGCAAGGTGCCGCTGTTCAACTCGCACATGTGGGACGGCTCGGCCATCGACCTGGCCGTCAACCTGGACATCGCCGACGAGCTGCTGGACAAGTCGATCGCGGCCAACACGATCATGGAGATCGAGATCGGCGCCGTCGGCGGCGAGGAGGACGGCGTCGAGGCCAGCCACGACGCCCACCTGTTCTCCACCCCGGCAGACGTCGAGGCCATGATCAACAAGCTCGGCCTCACCGAGCGCGCCCGCTACCTCGTGGCCGCCACCTTTGGCAACGTGCACGGCGTGTACAAGCCGGGCAATGTCGTCCTGACCCCCTCGATCCTGCGCACGCTGCAGGACAAGGTCATCGAGATGAGGGGCCTCGAGGCCGGCAGCAAGCCGCTGGACCTGGTGTTCCACGGCGGTTCCGGCTCGCTGCTCTCCGAGATCCACGAGTCGCTGGACTACGGCGTCGTGAAAATGAACATCGACACCGACACGCAGTACGCGTTCACCCGCCCGATCGTGGACCACATGTTCAAGAACTACGACGGCGTGCTGAAGGTCGACAGCGAGGTCGGCAACAAGAAGGTCTACGACCCGCGCTCGTACGGCAAGTCGGCCGAGGCCGGTATGGCCGCCCGTGTGGCAAGGGCCGCTGAGGACCTGCGCGCCACCGGCACGAAGATCACCTGACCCTGCACCACCCGAAGGGCGGTTCCGGTACGCCGGAGCCGCCCTTCGGCTTGCCGGGAGCGGGCTGTGGACGGGCTATCGCCAGATCAGGGTCGCGGGGGCAACACTGTCGGTCATGGGGCCCAGACTCACACCTCAGGGACAGGCTCTGCTCCGGGTCCAACGGGGTCTCATCGCTGACTGGCAGTCCGCTCATCTGGGCACGGTCCGCCCGGGAGGTCCTGCTGATCATCGTCAGCGCGTGCCAGCAGCGGTTGGCCTCACCCCACGGACTGCGTCGAGAACTACGGGGTCGCCCGCGTGTCACCCACCGCACCTGGATCGAGCGGGCGCTCACCGCCGTCATCGACGGTGCGGAGAGCACGCATGAGGCTGCCTTCCTCCGCGAATGCCGACGGTGGGGCCTGCCCAAGCCACGGATGCAGACCCGGCGAGTCGACGCCCACGGCGCACGACGGCGGACTGACGCGGAGTTCCACCTGCCAGACGGGCGCCTGGTGATCGTGGAGACCGACGGCGTGGGCCATCTCTCAGCCGACGCGTGGCACGCCGACATCACCCGACACAACGCGCTGAGCGTTCACACCGGCGCGCTCATCCTCCGTGTCACCGGGTGGGCGATCCACAGCGACCCGGCTCCGTTCTTCGGGCTGCTGGCCTCCGTCGTGCTCGGCGACCCGCGCCAAGTCATCGATCCAGCAGTTTGAGTGCAGGATCGATGACATGGAAGCCGGGGTCGCCCCGGCGCGGACGGCTAGTGTGGTCGCGGTGCCCCGGTCGGGGCGCGACCACCGTGCGCCGCAACGGCGCTCGCCCGAGGAGGCTCGAATGCCGGCGATCGTCATCGTGGGGGCCCAGTGGGGCGACGAGGGCAAGGGCAAGGCCACCGACCTGCTCGGTGGACGTGCCGACTACGTCGTGCGCTACCAGGGCGGCAACAACGCCGGGCACACCGTGGTCATCGGCGACGCCAGGTTCGCGCTGCACCTGCTGCCCAGCGGGATCCTCTCGCCCACGTGCACGCCGGTGATCGGCAACGGTGTGGTTGTCGACCTCGAGGTCCTGTTCCGCGAGATGGACGGGCTGATCGATCGCGGCGTGGATCCCTCGCGGCTGCTGATCAGCGCCAACGCGCACATCATCACGCCCTACAACGTGACCCTGGACAAGGTCACCGAGCGCTTCCTGGGCAACGCCAAGATCGGCACGACCGGCCGCGGCATCGGCCCCACCTACGGCGACAAGATGGCGCGCGTCGGCATCCGGATCCAGGACCTGATGGACCCCTCGATCCTGGCCCGCAAAGTGGAGGGCGCGCTGACGAACAAGAACCAGGCGCTGGTCAAGGTGTTCAACCGGCGCGCGGTCGAGCCCGAGCAGGTCGTCGAGCACCTGCTGTCCTACACCGAGCGCCTGGCCCCACACATCGCCGACACCGCCCTGCTGCTCAACGCCGCGCTGGATCGCGGTGAGACGGTCGTGCTCGAGGGCGGCCAGGGCACGCTGCTCGACGTCGACCACGGGACCTACCCCTACGTCACCTCGTCGAACCCGACGGCGGGCGGCGCGAGCACCGGGTCAGGGATCGGCCCCACCCGGATCGACCGGGTGCTGGGCATCCTCAAGGCCTACACGACCCGCGTCGGCGAGGGCCCGTTCCCGACCGAGCTGTTCGACGACGACGGCGAGAAGCTGCGCACGATCGGTGGCGAGGTCGGCGTGACGACCGGCCGCGACCGCCGGTGCGGCTGGTTCGACGCCCCGATCGCACGGTACGCGACCCGGGTCAACGGCATGACCGACTACTTCCTGACCAAGCTCGACGTGCTCAGCGGGTTCGACGAGATCCCGGTCTGCGTGGGCTACGAGGTGGACGGCAAGCGCATCGATGACGTGCCGATGACCCAGACGGAATTCCACCACGCCAGGCCGATCTACGAACGGCTGCCCGGCTGGGGCACCGACATCACCGGGGTGCGCGACTTCGACGCCCTGCCGGCCAACTGCCAGACGTACGTGCGCTTCCTCGAGGAGCAGTCCGGTGCCCGGATCTCGGCCATCGGGGTGGGCCCGGACCGCGACGCCACCTTGGTGCTCAACGACCTGCTGCCCTGATCCGCCGCCATGTCGACGCTGTTCACGCCACTGGACCTGCGCTCCACACACCTGCGCAACCGCGTCATGGTCGCGCCGATGTGCCAGTACTCGGCGGTCGAGGGAGTCCCGCAGCCGTGGCACCTCGTGCATCTGGGTGCCATGGCCCGAGGGGGCGCGGGCCTGGTCCTGGCGGAGGCGACCGCGGTGCTGCCCGAGGGCCGGATCAGCCCGCAGGACACCGGGCTGTGGTCCGACGAGCAGGCACAGGCCTGGGCGCCGATCGTGTCGTTCATCCAGGCGCAGGGGGCGGTTGCCGGCGTCCAGCTGGCCCACGCCGGGAACAAGGCGTCCACCTATCGGCCGTGGAGCGGGTCGGGCAGCGTCCCGGTCGACGACGGCGGTTGGGCCACGGTCGGTCCCAGCGCCGTCGGGTACCCGGGGCTTGCTGCGCCACAGGCAATGAGCCCGTTCCAGATCGGCGAGGTGGTCACCGCGTTCATCGCGGCCACCGAACGCGCCCTCGCCGCAGGCTTCGACACCGTCGAGGTGCACGCTGCGCACGGCTACCTGCTCCACCAGTTCCTGTCCCCGCTGTCCAACGACCGCACCGACTCCTACGGCGGCGACCTCACCGGCCGAGCGCGGCTGCTGCTCGAGGTGGTCACCGCAGTGCGGGCGACCTGGCCGGTGGACCGGGCGCTGCTGGTGCGGATCAGCGCCACCGACTGGGTCGAAGGTGGGCACACGATCGACGACTCAGTGATCGTGTGCGGGTGGCTGCGCGACCTGGGCGTGGACCTGATCGATGTGTCCAGCGGCGGAGTGAGTCCCGACCAGCAGATCGCGCCCATGCCGGGCTATCAGGTCCCATTGGCTGCCCGGATCCGCGCCGAGTCCGGTCTCCCGACCGCGGCTGGGGGCCTGATCACCGAGCCCGCGCAAGCCGAGGCGATCCTGGCCGGGGGCTCGGCGGACGTGGTCGCCCTGGCCCGCGCGCTGCTGCGCGATCCGCAGTGGCCACTGCGCGCCGCCCACGAGCTGGGCGACCACGTGGACTGGCCACCGCAGCTGGTCCGCGGCCGGTTCCGCTGACGTCATCGCTGCCCGGCCGACCGGGGCCGTAGCCTGCCGGCCTGCTGACCGACGACCCCGGGTCCCCGGGACCACTGCCGACCAGCTCCGGGGACCTACGTCCTGACCTGTCCCCAGGGGCCTCACCCGCTGATGGCGTACCCGCCGCGACGATATATGTTGCTCAGCGACTCACTTCGAGAGGACAAGTCGTGCGCATTGGTGTGCCCAAGGAGTCCAAGCCCGGTGAACGGCGGGTTGCCGCCACCCCCAAGACGGTCGAGGCGCTGATCAAGCTCGGCTACGACGTCGCGATCGAGTCCGGCGCCGGTTCGGGTGCGTCCTTCGAGGACCCCGCGTTCGCGGCGGCCGGTGCGCAGATCGTTGGTGACGAGGTCTGGGCTGCCGACCTGGTGCTGAAGATCAACCCGCCCAGCACCGACGAGATCGCCACGCTGCACGAGGGCCAGACGTTGGCCTGCCTGCTGGCCCCGGCGCTGACGCCCGAGCTGGTGAGCGCGCTGGCCGCGCAGGGGGTCACCGCCCTGGCCATGGACGCGGTGCCGCGCATCTCGCGCGCCCAGTCCCTGGACGTCCTGAGCTCGATGGCCAACATCGGCGGCTACCGCGCGATCATCGAGGCCGCGAACGAGTTCGGCTCGTTCTTCACCGGCCAGGTGACCGCCGCGGGCAAGGTCCCGCCCGCCAAGGTGCTCGTCGTGGGCGCCGGTGTCGCCGGTCTGGCCGCGATCGGCACGGCAAGCAGCCTCGGCGCGATCGTGCGCGCATTCGACGCCCGCTCGGAGGTCGGCGAGCAGGTCGAGTCGATGGGTGCGGAGTTCCTGCGCATCGAGGTCGAGGACACCGGGCCGAGTGCCACGGGCTACGCCAAGGAGATGGGCGAGGACTTCAACCGCAAGGCCGCCGAGCTGTACGCCGCCCAGGCCAAGGACGTCGACATCGTCGTCACCACCGCGCTGATCCCCGGGCGGCCCGCCCCGCGGCTGTTCACCGAGGAGATGGTCGCCTCGATGAAGCCGGGCAGCGTCGTGGTGGACATGGCCGCGGCCAACGGTGGCAACGTCGCCGGCAGCCGCCCCGACGAGCGCGTGGTGACCGAGAACGGCGTGACCATCCTGGGCTACACCGACCTGCCCGGGCGGCTGCCGACCCAGGCCTCGCAGCTGTTCGGCACCAACCTGGTCAACCTGCTCAAGCTGATGACCCCGGAGAAGGACGGCCAGGCCGTCCTGGACCTCGAGGACGTCGTCCAGCGCGGGATGACCGTGGCCCGGGCCGGTGAGGTCATGTGGCCCCCGCCGCAGGTGCAGGTCTCGGCCGCTCCGGTCGCCGCCGCCGCGGGGCCACCACCGGAGCCCGCCCCACCGAAGAAGAAGATGTCGGCCGGCACGAGGCTGGGCCTGATCGGTGCCGGCGCCGGGCTCTTCCTGGTGATGTCGGCGTTCTCCCCCGAGCAGATCCTGGGCCACTTCCTGGTGTTCATGCTCTCGGTGGTGATCGGCTTCTACGTGATCGGCAACGTCCACCACGCGCTGCACACGCCGCTGATGTCAGTGACGAACGCGATCAGCGGCATCATCCTCGTGGGCGCGCTGCTGCAGGTGGGCCACGGCGAGGTATGGGTGTCCGCACTTGCGTTCATCGCGATCCTGGTGGCCAGCATCAACGTCTTCGGCGGGTTCACCGTCACCGCCCGAATGCTCGAGATGTTCAAGCGTGAGGATGCGCCGCGATGACCATTCCGCTCTCCCTCCAACAGGGCGCCTACATCCTCGCCGGGCTCCTGTTCATCCTGGCCCTGGCCGGCCTGTCCAAGCACGAGACCGCCCCGGCGGGCAACCGCTTCGGCATCATCGGCATGACCATCGCGCTGACCATCACCATCCTGGCCGCCGTGCTGGGCACCAACGTCGGCGACAACTTCGTCGTGTCCGAGGGCACCGGCTGGGTCGGCCTGGTCCTGATCGCCCTCGCCATGAGCATTGGTGCGGTGATCGGCATCTGGCGAGCACGCAGCGTCGAGATGACCGGGATGCCCGAGCTGATCGCGATCCTGCACAGCTTCGTCGGGCTGGCCGCAGTGCTGGTCGGGTGGAACAGCTCCTACGAGAAGCTGGTCACCTACCCGGGGATCCACGACGTCGAGGTCTTCGTCGGTGTGTTCATCGGCGCGGTGACCTTCACGGGCTCGATCGTGGCGTTCCTCAAGCTCTCGGCTCGGATCAACTCCGCCCCGATGATGCTGCCCCGGCACAACGAGCTGAACCTGGGCATCATCGTCGCGTTCTTCGCGATGATGCTGGCCTACGTGGCGATCCCGGAGGACCAGACGTTCGCCCGCCAGATGCTGCTGGGCCTGATGACCGCGTTGGCGCTCTTCCTGGGCTGGCACCTGGTGGCCTCGATCGGCGGCGGGGACATGCCCGTCGTGGTGTCGATGCTCAACAGCTATTCCGGCTGGGCGGCTGCGGCGGCAGGCTTCCTGCTCAACAACGACCTGCTGATCATCACCGGCGCGCTGGTCGGCTCGTCGGGTGCCTACCTGAGCTACATCATGTGCAAGGCGATGAACCGCTCGTTCATCTCGGTGATCGCCGGCGGGTTCGGCGTCGAGGGCGGGACGGTCAGTGCGGACGTCGATTACGGCGAGCACCGCGAGATCAACGCCGAGGGGGCGGCCGACCTGCTCTCCGAGGCCCACGAGGTGATCATCACCCCCGGTTACGGCATGGCCGTTGCCCAGGCGCAGTACCCGGTGGCCGAGCTGACCCGCAAGCTGCGAGAGCGCGGCGTGAACGTGCGGTTCGGCATCCACCCGGTCGCGGGTCGACTGCCCGGGCACATGAACGTGCTGCTGGCCGAGGCCAAGGTGCCCTACGACATCGTCATGGAGATGGACGAGATCAACGACGACTTCGCCTCGACCGACGTCGTGCTCGTGATCGGCGCCAACGACACCGTCAACCCAGCGGCGATCGACGAGCCGAACAGCCCCATCGCGGGGATGCCGGTGCTCACGGTCTGGAATGCCAAGGACGTCATCGTGTTCAAGCGCTCGATGGCCACCGGCTACGCGGGCGTGCAGAACCCGCTGTTCTTCAAGGAGAACACGCAGATGCTGTTCGGCGACGCCAAGGACCGGGTGGAGGACATCCTCAAGGCGCTGTAGGGCCGGGCGCTCCGCAGACGCTTCCCTTTCGCGAAGAAGCTTCCCGAACTCGGGAAGCGGATCGGAGGAAGGGAAGCGTTTCGCATCGGCAGGTGCTCCGGGCGGTCGGCGGGACTACCATCGTGGCGCACGCACCGCCTGACCGAGGAGAACGCATGTCCGATCCCACCATCGCCACGGATCCTGCTGCGGGGGCGCGCGCCTACGAGCTCGACCGGGCGCATGTGTTCCACTCCTGGTCGGCGCAGGGCGCCCTGGCACCGATGACGATCGCCGGCGGGCTGGGCAGCTACGTCTGGGACTTCGAGGGCAACCGCTACCTGGACTTCTCCAGCCAGCTGGTCAACGTCAACATCGGCCACCAGCACCCGAAGGTGATCGCGGCCATCCAGGAGCAGGCCGCCCTGCTGGCCACCGTCGCGCCGCAGCACGCGAACGCAGCTCGCGGCGAGGCTGCCCGGTTGATCGCCGAGCTGGCCCCCGAGGGCATGAACAAGGTGTTCTTCACCAACGGTGGAGCAGACGCCATCGAGAACGCGGTGCGGATGGCGCGGTTGCACACCGGTCGACGCAAGATCCTGAGCTTCTACCGCTCGTACCACGGCAACACCGGAGCTGCGATCGTGGCAACCGGGGACCCGCGCCGCTGGCCCAACGAGTACGCCGACGACCACGTGCACTTCTTCGGCCCCTACCTGTACCGCTCGCACTTCTGGGCCAGCACCCCCGAGCAGGAGTCCCAGCGCGCGCTCGAGCACCTGGCCGACGTGATCCGCTTCGAGGGTCCGGGCACGATCGCTGCGATCCTCATGGAGACGGTCGTGGGCACCGCGGGCGTGCTGATCCCGCCGCCGGGCTACCTGGAAGGTGTGCGCGCACTGTGCGACGAGCACGGCATCATGCTGATCCTCGACGAGGTGATGGCCGGGTTCGGGCGAACCGGCGAGTGGTTCGCGTTCGAGCACTTCGACGTCCGCCCTGACCTGATCACCTTCGCCAAGGGATCCAACTCCGGCTACGTGCCCGTCGGCGGGGTGATCATCTCCGACCCGATCGCGGCGACCTTCGACGACCGGGTGTTCCCCGGGCGGCCTCACCTACTCCGGGCACCCGCTGGCCGCGGCCTCGATCGTGGCCAGCATCAACGCGATGCGCGACGAGGGGATCGTCGAGAACGCCGCGCGGATCGGCACCGACGTACTCGGCCCCGGCCTGGCCGAGCTGGCGCAGCGGCACCCGGTGATCGGTGAGGTGCGGGGGCTCGGGGTGTTCTGGGCGCTGGACCTGGTCAGCAACCGTGAGACCCGAGCCATGCTCGCCCCCTATGGCGGCACGTCGCCGGCGATGGCCACGCTGGGCGCCGAGGCGCAAGAAGCGCGGCCTGCTGCCATTCATGAACTTCAACCGCCTGCACGTCGTGCCGCCGTGCACGGTCAGCGACGCCGAGGCCAAGGAGGGTCTGGCGATCCTCGACGAGGTGTTCAGCCAGGTCGACCGGTACTACGAGGGCTGACCTCTTCCCGTCGCAAACGCTTCCCTTTCCCGGATCTGCTTCCCGAATTCGGGAAGCAGATCCGCACGGGGGAAGCGTTTGCGGTGGGGCCGGCCGGGCAGCGCGGTGGGGCCGGCGGGGAGGGCCTCGGCTGCCGGTAGCCTTCGGGCGTGGACATCCTGATCATCGGCTCCGGTGGACGTGAGCACGCCCTGGCCCTGCGCGCTGGCCGCCGATCCCACCGTCGACGCCCTGCACATCGCGCCCGGCAACGCCGGGACCGCCGAGCTCGGCACGAATCATCCGGTCGCTGCGAACGACCCGGACGACGTGGTCCGGCTGGCCCACCAGCTCGCGGTCGACCTGGTCGTGGTCGGCCCGGAGGCACCACTTGTGGCCGGCGTCGCCGACGCAGTGCGTGCAGCGGGGATCGACTGCTTCGGGCCCTCCGGGGCCGCCGCCGCCCTGGAGGGTTCCAAGTCCTTCGCCAAGCGGGTGATGGCCGAGGCCGGGGTGCCCACTGCGATGGCGCACCTGTGCACGACCCTCGACCAGGTGGCCAGCGCCCTGGACCAGTTCGGCGCACCCTACGTGGTCAAGGACGACGGCCTCGCCGGTGGCAAGGGCGTCGTGGTCACCCACGACCGGCAGGCAGCGCTCGACCATGCGCAGCGCTGCCTGGACCGCACCGACGGCGCGGTCGTGATCGAGGAGTACCTCGACGGCCCGGAGGTGTCACTGTTCGCGGTCACCGACGGGAGCACGGCGATCCCCTTGGTCCCGGCCCAGGACTTCAAACGGGTCGGGGACGGCGACAGCGGCCCGAACACCGGCGGCATGGGCGCCTACGCACCACTGCCATGGGCACCCGAGGGCCTGGTCGCGGAGATCATGGACCGGGTGGTGACGCCCACCATCGACCTGATGGCCAGCAGGGGGACGCCGTTCTCCGGCCTGCTCTACGCCGGTCTGGCCCTGACCAGCCGCGGGCTGCGGGTCGTGGAGTTCAACGCCCGGTTCGGCGACCCCGAGACGCAGGTCGTCCTCGCCCTGCTGCGCACCCCACTGGCCGGCGTGCTGCACTCGGCCGCGACCGGTGACCTGATGGACCTGGCGCCGCTGGACTGGCATCCCGGCGCGGCGGTCACCGTGGTTCTGGCCGCGCCCGGCTACCCCGAAGCCCCGCGCACCGGGGGCGCCCTGCACGGGGTGCCCTCCGGGGCCGGCGCGGAGTCCGGCTGGGATGCCGCATGGGTGGTGCACGCCGGGACCGAGCAGCGCGACGGCGCACTCGTCGCCACCGGCGGACGGGTGCTGTGCGCGACCGCTCGGGCTGCTGACCTCTCCGGAGCCCGAGAGCGCGCCTACGAACTGCTCGACGGGATCACCCTCGAGGGGGGGCACTACCGCGGCGACATCGCCCTGGCTGCCGCCGAGGGCCGGATCGTCACCCCCTGACCCGGGGTCCGGGTGGGCATCCGTGTGTACGGCCGACCATCCGATCATCGATTCCGTACACACGGATGAGGGGCTGGCCATGGCTGCGAGAATGGCGCCCGTGACCCAGCAGCCCCTGATCCCCAATGTCCTGGCCCAGCGCTACGCCTGCGCGACGATGGTCGAACTCTGGTCTCCCGAGCACAAGGTCCGACTGGAGCGCGACCTCTGGATCGCCGTGCTTCGGGCGCAGGCCGACCTGGGCATCGCCGTGCCCCCGGGCACGATCGAGGCCTACGAATCGGTGCGCGAGCAGGTCGACCTCACCTCGATCGCCGTGCGCGAGCGGGTCACCCGCCACGACGTGAAGGCGCGCATCGAGGAGTTCGCCGAGCTCGCGGGCACGGAGCACATCCACAAGGGAATGACCAGCCGCGACCTGACCGAGAACGTCGAGCAGATGCAGGTCCGCCAGGCCCTGGTCCTGGTCCGCGACCGGATCGTGGCCACGCTGGCTCGTCTGGGCGCCCTGGCCGCGCAGTACGCCGACCAGCCACTGACCGGGCGCAGCCACAACGTCGCGGCGCAGACCACCACGCTGGGCAAGAGGTTCGCCTCCGCGGCTGAGGAGCTGATCGTGGCCTACGCCCGCGTCGAGGACCTGCTCGAGCGCTACCCACTGCGTGGGATCAAGGGCCCCGTCGGCACCGCCCAGGACATGCTCGACCTGCTCGACGGGGACACGGCCCGGCTGGCCGAGCTCGAGGCGCCGGGTCGCCGCGCACCTGGGCTTCACCGAGGTGCTGGACTCGGTTGGCCAGATCTACCCACGCTCCCTGGACCACGACGTGCTCTCCGCGCTGGTCCAGGTCGCGGCTGGGCCGTCGAGCCTGGCCACCACGATCCGCCTGATGGCCGGCAACGAGCTCGTCACCGAGGGGTTCAAGGAGGGGCAGGTCGGCTCCTCGGCGATGCCGCACAAGATGAACTCGCGCTCCTGCGAGCGGGTCAACGGCCTGACGGTCCTGCTGCGCGGCTACGCCGTCATGGGATCCGAACTGGCGGGCGCCCAGTGGAACGAGGGGGACGTCTTCTGCTCGGTGGTTCGCCGGGTCGCCCTGCCCGACGCGTTCTTCGCCCTCGACGGGCTGTTCGAGACGTTCCTGACCGTGCTCGACGAGTTCGGGGCGTTCCCCGCCGTGATCGACGCCGAGCTGCGCCGCTACCTGCCGTTCCTGGCCACGACCAAGATCCTGATGGCTGCCGTGCGGGCCGGGATCGGCCGCGAGGTGGCCCACGAGGTGATCAAGACCCACGCGGTTGCGGTCGCCCTGGACATGCGCGGTGGACAGGCTGACAACGACCTGTTCGACCGGCTGGGCGCCGATGGGCGCCTGGGTCTGGACCGTGCTGCGCTCGAAGCGCTGGTTGCTGAGCCGATCGATTTCACGGGTGCCGCCCGTGACCAGGTGGACCGTGTGGTGGCCCGCATCGAGGTGATCGCAGCCCAGCACCCCGACGCCGCCGCCTACGTGCCCGGGTCGATCCTGTGACCGGGTCGAGCCCGGGCAGCGCGAGCGGTGCGGACGCGGCCAACATCCCGCCCGCCCCCGAACTGCCGGGCTACACCCACGTCTACTCCGGCAAGGTGCGTGACCTGTACCGCGACCCCGCCGGTGCGCTGCTCTTCGTGGCCTCCGATCGGATCTCGGCCTACGACTGGGTTCTGCCCAGCACGATCCCGGACAAGGGCGCCATCCTCACGCAACTGAGCCTGTGGTGGTTCGACCAGGTCGCTGACCTGGTCGGCAACCACGTGCTGTCCGCCGAGGTACCCGAGGCCGTGGCCGGTCGCGCCATGCTGTGCCGGGCGCTGGAGATGTTCCCCGTCGAGTGCGTGGCCCGCGGGTACCTGACCGGGTCCGGGCTGGTCGAGTACCGCGCGTCCGGGACTGTGTGCGGCGTGTCGCTGCCCGCCGGTCTGGTCGACGGATCCCGGCTGCCGGAACCGATCTTCACCCCCGCGACCAAGGCCGAGCTCGGCGACCACGACGAGAACGTGGACTTCGACGCCGTGGTGGCCACGGTCGGACATGGCGATGCCGATCGGCTGCGGAGCCTCACCCTGGCGGTGTACCGGCGCGCCGAGCAGGTGGCCCGGGAGCGTGGCCTGATCCTGGCCGACACGAAGCTCGAGTTCGGCCGGGTCGCCGGCGAACCGGGTGCCCCGATCCTGCTCGCCGATGAGGTGCTGACCCCGGACTCGTCGCGGTTCTGGCCGGCGAGCCGGGTGGGAGCCGGGTCGTGCCGGCGGCCAGCCCTCCTTCGACAAGCAGTACGTCCGCGACTGGCTGACCTCACCGCAGTCGGGCTGGGACCGCACGAGCAACACCGCGCCGCCGCCGCTGCCCGACGAGGTGGTGTGCCGCACGCGAGCCCTGTACGTGGCGGCCTACGAGCGTCTCACCGGACTGACCTGGGCCTGACCTGGCCGCGTCTACGCGGACGCGCGGCGCGCACCCGCACAGGACCCGCACCCGGCGCACCCGCACATGCACATGCCAGGAGGCCGCCCCCGAGGGGACGGCCTCCTGGTCTGGGCTGTGCTCAGCTACGGAGCGATCGCAGCCTCGTCCTCTGCCAGGGCGTCCTCCTCCCGACCAGGTGTCCGCAGGTTCTGCTTGCGGATCAGTGCCCGGAACAGGAAGTAGTAGATCGCCCCGAACCCGAGGCCCAGCAATATCAGCAACCACGGCTTGCTTGCCAACCCCCAGTTGAGCACGAAGTCGAACAACCCCGCGGAGAAGCCGAATCCGTCACGAGCACCCAAGCCATAGCTCAGTGCCATCGAACTGCCGGTGAGCAGCGCGTGGATGCCGTACAGCATCGGCGCGACGAACATGAACGAGAACTCGATCGGCTCGGTGATGCCAGTGAGGAACGAGGTCAGGGCGGCTGCAGGCAGGATGCTCGCGGCGACCTTGTCCCTGGCCTCGTGCACCATCGCGAACGCGGCGGCCGGCAGGGCGAACATGAAGATCGGGAAGAAGCCGGTCATGAACAGGCCGTACTTGGTCCGGTCCTCGGTCGCGTTGAAGAAGCAGTTCAGGTCACCAGCGGTGGTACCCGTCGCAGTCGGGCACTCCGGGGTCTGGAACCACACGAAGGAGTTGATGATGTGGTGCAGGCCAGTCGGGATCAGCAGTCGGTTGACGACACCGTAGACACCGGCGCCCAGCGGGCCGTTGTCGTACATCCATTGCGCCCAGCTGTCCAGCGCCTCGCCGATCGGCGGCCAGACGAAGCCGAACAGGATGCCCCAGCCGATCGCGGCGACGGCGGCGAGCATCGGCACCAGTCGACGTCCGCTGAAGAACGCGAGAGCCATGGGCAACTTCGTGCGGTGGTAGCGCTGCCACAGCAGGGCAGAGGTGATGCCGATGATGATGCCACCGAACACGCCCGGGTCCGAGGCCTTGAACACCTCGGGATCAGGATCGTTGTCGAAGGCGTGGTAGTTCAGCACCGCCTTGAACACCAGGTATCCGACCAGGCCGGCCAACGCCGTGGAGCCATCGGACTTCTTCGCGAACCCGATCGCCACACCGAGGGCGAACAGCATCGCCAGGTTGTCGAAGATCGCACCGCCCGCCAGGCTGAGGATGAAGAACGGCCCATCTCCCACTTCCGGGGCGGACTCGCCGACGCCGCCGAGCAGGTCGGGCTGGCCGAGGCGCAGCAACAGGCCTGCCGCAGGCAGCACCGCGATGGGCAGCATGAGGCTCTTGCCGATTCGCTGGAGCTGCGCGAAGGTCTTGTTCCAGAGACTCGGTTCCTGGATGGTTCGTGCACCTGACGAAGCACTCACTGCGGTACCTCCTTGTGCGTCATTGGCCCCCCGCCAGACGCAAACGTAGCACCGGTCCCATGCGCAACACCTGTCTACCGGCGCACCCGTCGATCATTGTCGTGAACTCGCGCCACGGGACATGACAGGAGCGCTGCCGGCTCGATCCGACAGCGCTCCTGTGCATCCGATCCGGGTCCCGCCGGGCCACTGCCGGCGGCACCTGCAACTACAGACCCAGCTCCGCCAGCCTCGGCAGCTCAGCGCGAGCCGCAGCGCGCCCCGCGTCGGCATCCACCGCGTCACGCGCAGCGACGGCTGCGGCCTGGCACTGCGCCAGGGTGTGCGCCGCCAGTGCTGCGCGTACGCCGGGCAGGGACCCCGACGACATGGACAGCGTGTTCACCCCGAGCCCGACCAGCACGCAGGCCAGGGCCGGGTCAGCGGCCGCCTCACCGCAGACACCGGTGGGGATGTCGTTGGCAGAACCGCCAGAGGTGGTGGCTGCCACCAGGTCGAGGATTGCCGGCTGCCAGGCATCCTGCAGCCGGGCCACCGCCCCGATCTGGCGATCGGCTGCGAACGTGTACTGGGTGAGGTCGTTGGAACCGATCGAGAAGAACTCCGCGACCTTGCCCAGGTGCTCGGCACGCAGCGCCGCGGCGGGGATCTCCACCATCGTGCCGATCTTGGCCGTCAGGCCCACTGAGTCGCACCGGTCCTTGAACCATTGCGCCTCGTAGACGTCGGCGACCATGGGGGCCATCACCCACAACTCGGAGTCCAAGCCCTCGGCGGCACGCGCCAGGGCTTTGAGCTGGGTGTCGATGATCTCCGGGGCCTGCATGCAGATCCGCAGTCCGCGAACGCCCATCGACGGGTTGGGCTCCTCACCGAAAGGCAGGAACGGCAGCGGCTTGTCGGCACCGGCGTCGAGCGTGCGCACGACCACCTTCTTGCCGGCGAACCCCTCGAGCACCGCGCGGTACAGGCCGTACTGCTCGTCCTCGCTGGGGGCGTCGGTGCGGTCCAGGAACAGCAGCTCGCTGCGGAACAGGCCAACACCCTCGGCGCCGTTCTCCAGCGCAGCCTCGACGTCACCGGACCCACCGATGTTGGCCAGCAGCGGCACCTCGTGCCCGTCGGAGGTCGCGCCGGGGGCGTTGCCCACGGCAGCCAGCGCGGCACGGCGCTTCTCGTCCACGCCAGCCAACTCGGCGACCATCTCCTCGGGCGGATCGATGACCACCTTGCCGTTGGACCCGTCGACCAGCACGTAGGTCCCCGGTGCCAGCTCGCGCACGCCTGGGCAGCCCACGACTGCGGGGATGCCCAGGTTGCGGGCCAGGATCGAGGTGTGCGACGTCGGGCCGCCCTCCTGGGTGGCGAAGGCAAGCACCATGGACTTGTCGATCAGTGCGGTGTCGGCCGGAGCGAGGTCCAGGGCAACCAGGATGCTTGGCTCGGTCAGGTCGGGGATCCCCGGCGGCGGCACGTCGAGCAGCAGCGCGACGGTGCGGTTGCGGATGTCGTCGAGGTCGGTCACGCGCGCAGCGAAGTACTCGCCGAGTGTGAGCAGCATGTCCCGGGTCACCCCGAAAGCCTCGAACGCGGCCCTGGCTGCGTTCCCGCCGGCGTCCGTCCGCTGCTTGATCCCCGCGGCAAGGTCCGGGTCCCGGGCCATCATGGCCTGGGCTTCGAGCACGTGCTGGGCCTCGCCACCGGCACGCTGGCCGCGGTCCGCAAGGTCGGTTGCGACATCCTCGAGGGCCTCCGTCGCGGCGGCGTACTCCTGCTCGGGGGACCCCGCCCCGGGCCCGGTCTTGGGCTCGGGGACGGTGTCCACCACGCGCACCACGGGTCCGGCACCCACGCCGGGGCTGACCCCGACGCCGGTCAGGGTCGTGGGATCAGGCATGGCCACCCTCAGGAGTCTCGAGGATGGCCTTGAGGCCGGCCAGGAGCTCGTCGGCCCCATCGCCCTCGGCGGCGACAACCATCTCCTCGCCGGCCTTGGCGCCAAGACCCATCACACCGAGGATGCTCTTGGCATTCACTCCGGGCTCGCCGGGGCGGCCGATGGTGACGTCGCAGTCGGACTTGGATGCCGCACCCACGAACAGCGCCGCAGGACGTGCGTGCAGTCCGACGCCCGGGGGCAGGACCACGGTGATTTCAGCCACGTTGAACACCTTTCACTCTTTCGCCCTTCTCGGGCGTCTGTCTGGGTCTCAGCCCTGGCGGGTTGAGCCGTTGGTCTGGCGCCGGGGTGCTGGAACGTCCGGCGGGTCTGGCGGGGTAGGGCTGGCGCGCCGGTCGGTCAGGCGACCTCGAAGACGGGCGTGCCCGCCTCCACCTGGGTGCCGTCGGCGACGAGCTGGGTGATCTGGCTGGCCTCGGCCTGGATCGCGATCAGCGGCGTGATGACGGGCAGCCCGCCGGCTTCGATGGCCGAGGGATCCCATTCGATGACCGGCTCACCGGCCACGACCGTGTCGCCCTTGGCCTTGAGCAGCGTGAAGCCCTCGCCGTTGAGCTTGACGGTCTCCAGGCCCAGGTGGACCAGGATCGAGTAGCCGTCGGCCTCGATGCCCATGGCATGCGGGAAGAGGCTGGCCAGCGTTCCGGAGATGGGCGCGACCGCGACCACGCGGCTGCGTGGCGGGTCGATCGCCAGGCCGGGACCGAGCATGGCCTCGGCGAACATCGGATCCGGGACCTCCGAGAGTGGGGCCACCCGACCAGGCATGGGGGAAAGGACCTGCAGTGCCACGTTGATACTCCTCAGCCGATGATGTCGTTGATGTCCATGGCCAGGCCGTCTGCCTCGCCACCCACGATTACCTGAAGCACCGAGCCCGACGAGAGCACCCCGAATGCGCCCGCTGCCTTCAGGGCCTTCTCGTCGACCACCGACGGGTCGTTGACGACCGTGCGCAGACGGGTCGCACACGCTTCGATCTCGTCGATGTTGTCCGCCCCGCCCAGCGCCTTGATGATGTCCTCAGCCTTGCCCATGCTTCCTCCAGGTGATCCATGGGGCGTTGGCGCCCCGGGTGGGCCCAGTCTGCCCCGTCGGCGCTGCGGATGTCCTGACAACGAGCGGTCCCATGCTCAGCGCTCCTCCGTGGCGATCAGCTGGTCGATCACCCCGTGCACCTCGACCCCGGCGGCCTCACCCACCCCCTCGTACCAGGTGCTCCCGTCGGCGCCGGACAGCCGCACATTCACCGTGCCGTCGAGGGTCTCCGCCACGCGCTGGTGCATCTGCGTGCGGACTGGGGCGTGCAGCAGGCCCGCGGTCCGCCCGCCGATTCTGGCGTGCAGGTCCAGCCGGTCGCCGGTGCCGCCCTGCAGCGCCCAGCTGACCTCCTGGTCATTGACCACCAAGTCAGTCGTGCGGGCGCGGGTGTAGCTGGTGAACCGGTGCAGGCCCGCGTGCGGGCCGTCGGGGATCCGCAGCGCGATGAGGTCACCGCGGAACACCGAGCGGCGCCACGGGATCAGCGCGGTCGAGCCGACGAGGCTGACCCCGGGCTCGGTGAAGTGGTTCGTCTGCATCCACACGTAGCCGGCAGGGAACGCGGTGCCCCAGTCCTTCTCCAGGTAGCCCCGGCCGCCGGTGAGGTCCACCCGGCCCTGGCCGAGGTCGACCCAACCGGCCAAAGCATGGTCCAGGCTCACCACGCCGTGATAGCACTCCATCGTCGGGACCCACCCGTACCAGCCCATGGCACCGGGTTCCCTGAGCGTCACCGGCCAGGGCGCGAGCGCTCCGAACCGGACTTCGGCCGACAGCCCCGGCACGTCCACCACGATCCCGTCGCTGCCGAACCGGTTGGTGCCGACCCGGACGTCGAAGGAGTGCGTCTCGGCGCGGAACTCGCCCAGGTCGAAACGGTGGTAGGCAGTCTGGCCGGTCACCCCGTCGAGCACCTGGATGAACGCCTCGGCCAGCGACCCGTCCTCGCTGAGGAACACCCCGGGAATGACGGCCAGCCGGGTGGACCGGTCAGCGCTGACCAGCTTGACGTACCAGCCCTCGAAGAACGAGGTGCCGTACCGCCCCCGCCCATGCGCGCGCAGGGCGCCGGAACCGTGGAACCCGGCAGGGCTCAGGACCGAGGAGGGGCTGCGCATGGACCCACCCCACCAGCACCGGCGCGGTTGCACAACTGGAGCCGGCCCGGGGCGTGCCGCGGGGCTGTGCGGGGTGCAGCCGGGCGCCAGCCGGGTACGGGGTGTGGCCCGGTCCGGCTGGCAGACTGCGCCCCGTGAAGCCCACGTCCGCCGACGAGTCGGCGATCCGGGCTGCCCTCGAGGTGGCCGAGTCGGCGCCGACGACCGGGGATGTGCCGATCGGCGCCGTCGTGCTGGACCCGACCGGGGCGATCATCGGCTCGGCGGCCAACCGAAGGGAAGCTGACGCCGACCCGACCGCGCACGCCGAGATCCTGGCGCTTCGTGCGGCGGCGCAGACCACGGGGCAGTGGCGCCTGGCGGGCTGCACCCTGGTGGTCACCCTGGAGCCGTGCACCATGTGCGCCGGGGCAGCCGTGGCCGCACGGGTGGAGCGCATCGTGTTCGGGGCATTCGACCCGAAGGCGGGTGCTGTCGGGTCGCTGTGGGACGTGGTCCGCGATCCGCGCCTGAACCACCGACCCGAGGTGGTCGCCGGGGTGCTGGCCCAGGAGTGCGGCGCCCCGATCCGGCAGTTCTTCGCCGAGCACCGCGGCTGAACCCACTTGTGCCGAAACCTCGCCGTCCTTGTGGTCGAAAGGTGGGCCGGCGGAGCGCGTCGGGCGCAACCACGCACTGGGCATGGTCGTTCCCGGGTGGACGCAGCGCCCCCGGAACGACCACATCGGGCCCAGGGTTGCCGCGCGGGCCGGGCAGCCCGACCCCTTTCGACCATTCGATAGGCAAGGTTGAGCCGTCGAGCCGGGCGGCCGCATGCGCGCCCAGTTCAACGCCGTCAGACCGGGCGGTGCCGCGTGGCCGCTGGTCGGGGGCCGGGCGAGGAGTCACCGGGGGCCGAACGAGGAGTCACGGAGGCCCTGTCCTGACGCTCTGGCGGGCCAGCCAGGAATCGGGCCGATCGGGTGACCACGGGAGCAGTCCAGAAGCATGTTGGCGGGCGAGCCGGATCCTGGGCCGGTGAGGAGGATTCACGCAACCGGCCCTGCGATTGCCGGTTGGACCACGCGAGGGCAGGCACCCTCCCGTCGCACACCCGACTCGAGCGGGCAGTCCTCCGGCCGACCGAGCCGACCACCGGACTAGGGTGAGCGCCCATGCGGACCTTGCTCGCCGACCACCCACTGATCGCTCACAAGCTGACCACCCTGCGCGACGAGCGGACTGACTCCCCCACGTTCCGGCGCCTGGTCGACGAGCTCGTGACCCTGCTGGCCTACGAGGCGACCCGCGAGATCCGCGTCGAGGCGGTCCAGCTCGCCACCCCGGTCGGACCGACAACCGGGCTCCGACTGGCCCAGCCGCGGCCGGTGGTCATCCCGATCCTGCGCGCCGGCCTGGGCATGCTCGAGGGAATGACCCGGCTGCTGCCCACCGCCGAGATCGGCTTCCTGGGGATGATCCGCGACGAGAACACGCTACTGGCCTCGACCTACGCCGACAGGCTGCCCGCGGACCTGTCCGGCCGGCAGGTCTACCTGCTCGACCCCATGCTGGCCACCGGGGGCACCCTGATGATGGCCATCGACCTGGTGCTGGCCCGCGGCGCCCGCGACGTGACCGCCGTGTGCCTGCTGGCTGCGCCGGAGGGGATCGCCGCAGTGGATGCGGCAGTGGCCGACCGGATCCCGGCGATCACGCTGGTGACCGCCGCCATCGACGAGCGGCTCAACGAGCACGGCTACATCGTGCCCGGGCTCGGAGACGCGGGTGATCGGTTGTACGGGGTGCTCTGAGCTGGACCCGCCCGTACCTCCCGCCGCGCGGACCCGCCAGCCCGCGCCAACGCCCCCGCACCCCGTCCACCTCCGCCACACCCGCGCCTGTTCCCTGCTCACCAGCGGCTGTCCGGCCGCCTTGGTGAGCAGGAACTGGCGAGCTGACTCGGATCAGTCGCCCTCGTCCGCGCCCTGTGTGAGCTCACCGACCTGGCCATAGACCCACGGCTCGTTGTCCGGGTCGTGGCCGACCGGGAGGCCGACCACGATCGGAACGTCGAACTCCAGCAACCGCTGCTGCATGAACGACTCCGCGTGCTGGTCACGCTCCCCGGGCACGGTGCTGAACGATCCCAGCGCGAAGGCCTGCACGCCCATCAGCCCACCGGACAACTGCAGCTGGGTGATCATCCGGTCCAGGCGGTAGACCAGCTCGCCGACGTCCTCGAGGACCATGATCGCCTCGTGCGAGCGCAGCGCGTGCGGGGTGCCCGCCAGTGCTGCCAGCATCGCGAGGTTGCCGCCCACCAGGGGTCCGCGGACGCTGCGCCGGGGACCGGCCACGTGGTCCACCTCGGCGCGGAACCCGGACCCCTCCTGCAGCAGGGCACGCACCCGCTCGAGCACGGCGGGGGCGGTCAGGTCCCCGAGCGCGGTGATGACCGGAGCGTGGATGCCCATCAGGCCGTGGCGCAGCGGATGATCGGGGTCATCGGTCAGGTGGTGCTCGCGGTACAGCGCAGCGAGGAAGGCGGTCGCGTCGGAGAACCCGAGCAGCGGACGGTTCGGCACCGCGGCCGGGCCGCGGACCAGTCGGATCAGGTCCTCCAGCAGGTGCATCGAACCGAACCCGCCGCGGGCGAACCAGATGGCCTCGATCTCCGGATCGGTGACGGCCCAGCTCAGGTCGGCCAACCGTTCACGAGTCGTCCCGGCGGTGTGACCGGCGACAGCCAGGACATGCGGGCCGACGATCGGCTGGTAGCCCCAGCCGCGCAGGACGTCCAGGCCCCGGTCCAACCGGGTGGCCTGCACGGGGCCGGCGGGCGCGATCACCGCGATACGTGCGCCGGGTGCCAGCAGCGGGCCGGCGAGGTCCGGTTGGCGCAGGTGCATCGTCGCTGGCCCCTCCCACGCCCGATGGGTCCTCGGGGCGTGGCTCCACGCTACTGCCCCGGCGGTGGGCGACGCCGCCGCCGGGGGCCCGCATCGGCAGCCGCCGCCTACTGCACGGTGAGGCTGATCGGGACCGCGGACAGGGCCTGGCTCACCGGGCAGCCCTCCTTGGCCCCCTGCGCCGCCTCCTCGAAGCCGGCAGCGTCGAGGCCGGGGACCTCACCGCTGACCAGCAGCCGGATCCCGGTGATCCCGGTGCCGGGCTGGAAGTCCACCTCGGCCGCGGTGCGGAGCTGGGTCGGCGGCGTCCCGGCCTGGGCCAGGGAGTGTGACAGCGCCATCGCGAAGCAGGTGGCGTGTGCGGCGGCGATCAGCTCCTCGGGGCTGGTCACGCCGTTGGGCTCCTCGGCGCGGGCGGGCCAGCTGACCGGGTGCGTGCCCAGGCCCGATGACTCGAGGGTCACCTGCCCGGAGCCTGCCATCAGGCTGCCGTCCCAGACGGTGGATGCGCGTCGCGTGGTGGCCATGTGTCGTCCCTTCGATGGTCGTGGGTGGTGCACGACATCTTGGTGGCGGTCCGCGGCACGCGCCACCTGACCGCTCCGGCGCTCAGGAGTGGAAGGGGCAGCGCCAGGCCCAGGACACCGGGCCGCGGCGTGCAGACGAGGAAGGGGCAACCCGTGGGCTGCCCCTTCGATCGCGGCGGAGGATACGGGATTTGAACCCGTGAGGGTGTTACCCCAACACGATTTCCAGTCGTGCGCACTAGGCCACTATGCGAATCCTCCGCCGCGGATTCTACGGTGCAACCAGAGGTTCCCACGAATCCGAAGCCCTGCCATCGGTCGCTGCTGCCTGCCCGGACCGGTTGGCCGGCGGGCGTCGGTCACGCGTGCGCAGGCGGTTTCCGCGGCCGGTCCGGGCCGGGTAGAATAACTCACGACCCCCCGCGTGGCGTCACCCTGTGAACCTCCCCAGGGCCGGAAGGCAGCAAGGATAAACGGGCTCTGCCGGGTGCGCGGGGGGTCACTTCGTGCCCGGGCCCGGGAACTCCCCCCCGGTCTCCTCGAGCAGGCGACGCGCAGCCAGCCGTCCGGCCTGCACCACCACATCGAGTTGGTGGAACTCCAGCAGCCCCACTCCCAACGGGGGCGGGGTGAGCACGACCGCACCCCGGTCAAGGGCCGTCTGGACCGCACCGCCGCTGCCGATCATCATCGTGCGCATCAGGGTGTCGCCGAGCGCAGGGATCTTCGGTGGCCCGGATCGGCGGGGCCCGGCGCCGCCGCTGCCGCCCATGGCGATCCCGACGGCGAGGATCGGGCCCTCGGACCGCTCGGTCAGCAGGTTGACGGGCAGGTTGTTCAACACGCCGCCGTCGACGAGCAACCCGGTCCCGGTGCGCTTGGGCGGGAAGAGAACGGGGAGGTTGATCGATGCGCTGACGGCCTCGGCGAGGTCCCCGGTCCGGTGGTCAACCTCACTGCGGGCGATCAGGTCCACGCTGACGCAGCTGAACTGCCGGGGCAGCGCCCTGATCTCGTTGCCACCCAACCGCCTGCGCAGGGCCGAGCGGGCCCGGCGGCCCTTGGCCAGTGACACGGTCGGCAGCGTGTAGTCGCTGAACGGGTTGCGTCGGACGAACTCCTCGTAGCAGATCTCGTGGATCGTCTGGGGGTCGTGGCCCAGGGCATGCAGCGCGGCGACGATGGAACCCTGGCTGCAGCCCGCGACGCGGTCGACGTGGAATCCCGCGGCCACCAACTCCTCCAGCACGCCGATGTGGGCGAACCCACGCGCCCCGCCGCCGGCCATCACCACCCCGAGCGAGGCCCCGGCGATCCGGGCGGCCAGCATCCGCAGGTCGGCGGTGGGCACGGCCTGCCCCACCATCGACACCTGCCAGGGCTCGAACCGATCGCACCATTCGGCCACGCCGCTCTCGTCGGGCCGGGCGCCGACCAGGACGAGATCGGCGCCCGACGGCGCCACGGGCCGAACACGCCCGGCGGTCTCAGCGGCTGAGGCGACGAGCACCAGGTGGTCGGCCTGCCGGAGGCAGAAGTCCCAACCAGGCTCGCCGTCCGCCGCCGACAGGATCACCCGGTCCAGTCGGGCCTCAGCGCGTTCCAGGGCCACCAGGTCCGAGCCGCGCAGGCGGTCGGCGCGCAGGTGCCGCCCGAGCTGCTCGACCAGGGCCGCAGCCACCGCGTCGACCGGTGCGCCGGGGTGCAGGCCCACGATCGACACCACGGTCGGGACACTCCTGACCGGCGCCGGCGCCGGCGCCGCGTCGCTGAGCTGCTCGGCCAGGACCGAGGCGAGCGCCGGGAAGGCGCCGGGATCCAGGGCCATCGCCGCCTCGAAGTCGGCGCGTGGGACCTCGCTGAGGGCGCTGTCGCGTCGGGCCCGGATCCCGGCCGAGCGGGTGGCTGAGGTGAGCAGTGCCAGCTCCCCCACGACGGCTCCCGGGCCCAGCTCCCGGACCACGGTATCGGCGACCACGACCTCCAGCCGGCCGGCCCGCACCACGAACACGGATTCTGCCGGGTCACCGCTGTGGAAGAGGAACTCGCCGGCGGCAAGGTTGCGCTCCTGGGCCCCATCGACGAGTGCCGTGCGCACCACCTCGGGCAGCCGGGCGAACAACGGGGATGCGTCGATCGTGGCCCCAGCGCCTGCGACCGCGGGCCGGGCCTGGGGCAGGTGGACCTGGATGTGCCCGGACTCCGGGTCGTCGGCAGCTGCCTCGGCGGGGTGGATCCGCCCCAGGAAGGCCACGATGAACGCCGTGACCGCGAAGCACGCCACCGACATCCACCAGCCCTGGCGGAAGGAGTCCACGGAGGTCGCGGGGGCGGGCGTGCCGATGATGACCACGAGCACGGCGATCCCCAGCACGCCGCCGAGTTGCCGGGTGGCCGAGGACACCGCGGAGGCGGTGGCATAGCGCCCGCCCGGCACGGCGGCCAGCGTCGCGCTGCCGAGCAGCGGCAGGGTCATCCCGACCCCGATCCCACTCAGGACCTGCCCGGGCAGCCACTGGGTGAGGAACTGCGGCGTGGTGCCGACCTGGGTTGCGTACCAGACATATGAACCCGCCCAGATCATCGCCCCCGGGATGATGAACAGGCGGTACCCGTGCTTTGCCGCTATCGGGCCGAGCACCGCAGCGACCACCGCGGCGATCAGGGCTGCGGGGACCAGCGCGAGGCCGGCGCGCAGGACGCTGTAGCCCCACACATAGGTCAGCCAGAGGATGTTGGTCAGCAGGTAGGCGTAGAAGCCCATGCCGGCCGCCACGGTGGCGAGGTTGCCGACCTTGAACGCGTGGATCTTGAGCAGTTCCGGGTCGAGCAGGGGGGAGCGGTGCCGGCGCGAGCTGGCCACGAACGCTGCGACGAGCCCCGCGGAGACGATGAAACAGCTGAGCACTGCCCAGCTGGTCCAGCCCCACTCGTTGCCCTGCACGATCCCCAGCGTGAGCAGGCCCAGGGCCAGGGCGAACATCGCGGCACCGCCGAGGTCGGGCAGTGCGCGCCGCCCCGGGGCACGGCTCTCGACCAGGGCCTTGCGTGCGATCACCCAGGCGACGATCCCGAACGGGAGGTTGACCAGGAACGCCCAGCGCCACCCGCCCAGCTCGACCAGGAACCCCCCGATCGGGGGCCCCAGGCCGGAGGCCAGCGCCGCCGAGGCACCCCACAGGCCCACGGCGTGCGTGCGCCGCTCCGCCGGGAATGCCGCGACCACCAGCGCCAGCGACGCAGGCACCAGCATGGCGGCCCCGAGGGCCTGGGCCACACGAGCCGCGATCAGCAGGCCCACCGAGGGCACCACGGCACACAGCACCGAGGAGAGCGTGAAGATCAGCACGCCCCAGGTGAAGGCGCGGCGCCGGCCGATCAGGTCACTGAGCCGGCCGAAGGGGACCAGGAACGCGGCGAAGACGATGTTGTAGGCGTTGAGGATCCACGACAGGTTGCTGATCGTGGCCGTCGGGAACGAGGCCCTGATGCTGGGGAACGCGACGTTGACGATGGTGGCGTCCAGGAATGCCAGGAAGGCTCCGAAGGAGGCCACCGCGAGGACGGTGCCGCTGGACACACGTCCACGCGTCACCGCTGCGTCAACCAGCACCACCCGGGCATCCGACTCGGAGACCATCGACGTGCACGCCCCCTCATGAGCCCTCTACCCGTCCGGGTATCGACGAGGGCACACGCTATGGGCACAGGGCCACGATCGCTCGCTGGTCGCAGCCCCGCCGGTGTCGGGGTCAGGTCGCAGTGAGGTGCAGCTCCTCGGCAGAGCCCTGGTCGGGGACCTCGACAGTGACCGTCGAGCCGTCGCGGAACTCCCCGGCCAGGATGCCCCGCGCCAGCCGGTCACCGATGGCGCTCTGGATCAGCCGGCGCAGAGGGCGGGCCCCGTAGATC
Organism: uncultured Actinomycetes bacterium; assembly: GCA_963781015.1. Lineage (GTDB taxonomy): Bacteria > Actinomycetota > Actinomycetes > S36-B12 > CAIYMF01 > Prado023. Next base: position 74,404 of record CAWAEB010000002.1, read on the forward strand.
GGGTCGAACCCGCGCTCGGCCAACCACTCGCGCGCGGCGGGCTCCACGACCAACCCGATGCGACGGTCCGCCAGCCGCCGGGCCAGCGCCTGCACCTGGATGCCGACGATCGTGGCCAGGTCCTCGCGCGTCAGCGCGTCGAACATGATCGTCTCGTCCAGGCGGTTGAGGAACTCCGGCTTGAACGCGCTGCGCACCACCGCCATGACGGCGTCGTGGCGCTGCTCGGTGCTCAGGGTCGGGTCGATCAGTGCCTGCGAGCCCAGGTTCGAGGTGAGGATCAGGATCGCGTTGCGGAAGTCCACCGTGCGGCCCTGGCCGTCGGTGAGCCGGCCGTCGTCGAGGACCTGCAGCAGCACGTTGAAGACCTCGGGGTGGGCCTTCTCGATCTCGTCGAGGAGCACGACCGTGTAGGGCCGGCGTCGCACGGCCTCGGTGAGCTGCCCGCCCTCCTCGTAGCCGACGTAGCCGGGGGGCGCACCGACCAGCCGGGCCACCGAGTGCTTCTCGCCGTACTCGCTCATGTCGATCCGGGTCATGGCACGCTCGTCGTCGAACAGGAACTCGGCCAGCGCCTTGGCCAGCTCGGTCTTGCCCACACCGGTCGGTCCGAGGAACAGGAAGGAGCCGGTCGGGCGGTCGGGGTCGGCGATACCGGCCCTGGCCCGGCGCACGGCGTCGGACACCGCGCGCACCGGCGCCGCCTGGCCGACGACCCGGTGACCGAGCTCGTCCTCCATCCGCAGCAGCTTCTCGGTCTCGCCCTCGAGAAGCCGGCCGGCCGGGATGCCGGTCCACGCGCCGACCACCTCGGCCACGTCATCGGGGCCAACCTCCTCGCGGACCATCGCCGATCGGTCGTTGGCCTCGGCGGCCACGGTCTCCAGCTGGGCCTCGAGGGCGGGCAGCTCGGCGTAGAGGATCCGGGCGGCGGACTCGAAGTCCCCGTCGCGCTGGGCCCGCTCGGCGAGCATCCGCAGCTCGTCGATGCGGATCTTCAGGTCACCGACCCGGTCCAGGCCCGCCTTCTCCTGCTCCCACCGGGCGCTCAGGGCGGTCAGTGCCTCCTCGCGATCGGCGAGGTCGGCGCGCAGCTTGGCCAGCCGGGCGACGCTGGCCGCATCGGTCTCCTTGGCCAGGGCCAGCTCCTCCATGTGCATCCGGTCGACCTGGCGCTGCAACTGGTCGATCTCCACCGGTGAGGAGTCGATCTCCATGCGCAGCCGGCTGGCCGACTCGTCGACGAGGTCGATGGCCTTGTCCGGCAGGAAGCGCGCGGTGATGTAGCGATCGGACAGGGTGGCAGCGGCCACCAGCGCGGCGTCGGAGATGGCGACCTTGTGATGCGCCTCGTACTTCTCCTTCAGCCCGCGCAGGATGCCGATCGTGTCCTCGACGCTGGGCTCGCCGACCAGCACCTGCTGGAAGCGCCGCTCCAGGGCGGGGTCCTTCTCGATGCGCTGGCGGTACTCGTCGAGCGTGGTCGCACCGACCATCCGCAGCTCGCCGCGGGCCAGCATGGGCTTGAGCATGTTTCCGGCGTCCATCGCCGAGTCCCCGCCGGCGCCGGCCCCCACGACCGTGTGCAGCTCGTCGATGAAGGTGACGACCTGGCCGTTGGAGTCCGAGATCTCGGACAGCACGGACTTGAGCCGCTCCTCGAACTCGCCGCGATACTTCGCGCCGGCGACCATCGCCGCAAGGTCGAGGGCGATCAGGCGCTTGCCGCGCAGGGACTCGGGCACGTCACCGGCGACGATCCGCTGCGCCAGGCCTTCGACCACCGCGGTCTTGCCCACGCCGGGCTCACCGATCAGGACGGGGTTGTTCTTGGTGCGCCTGCTCAGGACCTGCACGACGCGCCGGATCTCGGCGTCCCGGCCGATCACCGGGTCGATCCTGCCCTCGCGGGCACGGGCGGTCAGGTCGATGCCGAACTTCTCCAGGGCCTTGAAGCTGCCCTCGGGGTCGGCGGAGTCGACCCGACGGCCCCCGCGTGCATCGTCGAGGGCGCGCACGAGGGCGTCAGGGCTGGCCCCGGCCGTGTTCAGCAGTGGACCGGTGGGCGCATCCGGGTTGGCCAGGGCGATCAGCAGGTGCTCGGTGGAGACGAACGAGTCGCCCCGGGTCGCGGCGAGCTCACCGGCGGCCTTGAGCACACGGTAGGTCGGCTGGGACAGGTCGGGGGTTGCCACGGTCGCCCCGGAGGCCGCCGGCAGGCCCTCGACGGCGCGGAGGACAGCGGCGCTCAGGGCGTTGCGGTCGACGCCGAGGCCCACGAGCAGCGCATCGGCGATGCCGTCGCGCTGGGCGATCAGGGCCGTGAGCAGGTGGACAGGCTCGACGTGGGCGTTTCCACGCCCGGCGGCGTCGCGCACCGCGGCCTGCAGGGCCTCCTGGGTACGGGTGGTGAACTGGTCAGCCATGCGATCCTCCTCGGTCTTGGGCTGGTGGTGGGTCGTCGTCGGGAGCCTCTTGGCGGTGGGCGATCGGTCGGGATAAGTGGGTGGCCCGAGCGGCTTCCGTCGCACGCGCTTCCCTTGTTGCGATCCGCTTCCCGAATTCGGGAAGCAGATCCGCAGATGGGAAGCATCTGCGGGGCGGGGCTGGGCGTGGCCCGGGTCAGCGGCGGCGGTCGGGGCGCCAGACGACCAGGGCGGTGGAGCGCTCGCGCTCCTCGATGGCGTCCAGGCGACGGCGCATCGCCTCGAGGTGCTCCTCGAGGTCGAGGATCCGGATGATCCCCGTCAGGTTCACTCCGTCGGCGGCCAGGCGCTGGACCTCGCGCAGTCGGGCGATGTCGCGCATCGAGTAGAGCCGGTTGCGGCCCCCGGTCCGGTTCGGGCGGACGAGGCCGAGCCGGTCGTACTGGCGCAGCGTCTGTGGGTGCAGGCCGGCCAGGGAGGCTGCCACGGAGATCACGTAGACCGGGGTGTCGTCGTCGAAGTCCATCAGGCACCTCCGCCCCGCTTCGGTGTGCGTGCGAGCAGTGCGGCGCGCGGATCGGCCTCGTCGGCTGCGCTGGCGTAGGCGGCCAGCGCGGTGCGGGCCTCCTCGGACAGGCCACGCGGCACGGCGACCTCGACGGTGACCAGCAGGTCGCCCATCGTGCCGTCACGTCGGGTCGCGCCGCGGCCACGCACCCGGAACGTGCGCCCGTTGGCGGTACCCGCTGGGACCTTGAGGGTCACCTGGCCCCCGCGGGGCAGCGGCACCGGGATCTCCGCGCCCAGGGCCGCCTCGGCGAACGTGACCGGCACGGTCACCGTGACGTTGTCCCGGGAGCGGCTGAAGACCGCGTCGGCACCGACATGGACCACGATGAACAGGTCCCCCGGCGGGCCCCCGTTCTCACCGGCCGCACCCTTGCCCTTGAGCCGGATCCGCGCCCCGTCCGTGACGCCCGGCGGGATCCGGGCGCTGACCGGTCGTGCCGCCATGGCGCGCCCGGAGCCAGCGCAGCTCGGGCACGGGCTGTCCACGACCATGCCCCGCCCGCGGCAGGCGCGGCACGGCTCGGTCAGTGCGAAGCCGCCCTGGCCGCGGACCACCTCGCCGTGGCCGTCGCAGGTCGGGCAGATCCGCGGCGTCGTGCCAGCCGCAGCACCCGTTCCCGAGCAGGCCTTGCAGGGTTCCTGGCTGGTCAGGCGCAGCGAGACAGTCACCCCGTCGAGGGCCTCGGTGAAGGAGATCGTCGCCTCGCTCTCGACGTCGGCCCCGCGCCGGGCCGGATGGGCCTGCGGGCGTTGGCCACTGCCGCGGTTGAACAGGTTGCCCAGCACATCGCCGAACATCCCACCCGCGCCGCCACCGTTCCCGGCCGGACCACCGGCGCCTCGACCTTGCTGGCGCATCTGGGCCAGCAGGTCGTCGAGGTTGATCCCCGAGGCACCGCCGGTGCCACCAGAACCTCCCGGGAAACGAGCACCCCCCGGGAACCGGGCCCCACCGCCGTTGCCGAACAGCGAGCGCGCCTCGTCGTACTCCGCCCGGTGCTTGGTGTCGGACAGGACGTCGTAGGCCTCCGACACCTCCTTGAACTTCGCCTCGGCGGAGGCATTGTCCGGGTTCTTGTCCGGGTGGTACTTGCGGGCGAGGGCGCGGTAGGCCTTCTTGATCTCGTCGGCCTTGGCATCCTTCTTCACGCCCAGGACCTTGTAGAAGTCCTTCTCGATCCAATCCTTCGTGCTCACCGCACCCTCACCTCCTCTCGAATCCTGCGGGTCCCTGTTGCTGGGCGGGCACCGACCTGGGTACGCCGCCCAGCCAGGTCAGTCGGTGCCGGCGACCGACACCCGAGCCGCACGCACGACTCGGCCGTTCATCTCGTAGCCGACCTGCAGCACCGTCACCACCGTCGGCTCCGTGACCCCCTCCCGCTCCTCGCGCATCAGGGCCTCGTGCCGGGTGGGGTCGAACGGCTCGCCCACCGCGCCGAAGGCAGTCAGGCCCAGGCGGGTGACCGTGGCCTCCAGGGACTCCCCGACGCTGCGGAAGCCGCCGACGAGCTCATCATGGTCGCGGGCGCGACCGATGTCGTCGAGGATCGGCAACAGTTCGGCGAGGGTGGACTCGACCGCGCGTTGGCGGATCAGGTCCCGGTCCCGCTCGACGCGCTTGCGGTAGTTGGAGTACTCCGCGTGCACGCGCTGCAGGTCGGTGATCAGGGCTGCGACCTGCGGGCCGGTGGCGTCCCGTGCAGCGGCGAGATCCGCCTCCGCTGCGGTGAACTCCGCCTCGATCGCCTGGGCGTCCAAGGCCTCGGCGAGCAGCGCGTCGGCCTCAGCCTCCGCGGACGTGGAGGGTTCCACGACCTCACCGTCCACGACATCGCCCTCAAGGGTCTCGCCGTCCACGATGTCACCCTCCGGGACCTGGCCGTCCACGATCTCGGGCTCCACGATCTCGGGCTCGACGATCTCGGGCTCGAGGTTCCCGGGCTCAGTGTTTCCGGCTGGCTCGGCACCCGCGCCCCCCGCCGGGTCCTCCGGCGGGGGGTTGTTGCCGTGCTGATCAGTCACTTCTGCTCACCCTCGTCGACGATCTCGGCATCGATGACGTCCTCGTCGGCGCCACCGGGGGCGTCGCCGGCAGCCTCACCGCCGGGGAAGTCCCCGCCCGGGAAGCCCTCGCCGGCCGGGGCCGACTCCTGGGCCTGGGCGTACATCGCCGATCCGAGCGCCTGCGAGGCCATGGCGACCTTCTCCGTGGCGGACTTGATCGCCTCGTTGTCAGTGCCCTCGAGCGCATTCTTCAGCTCGGCCAGCGGCTCGTCGACGTTGGCCTTGGCATCCGCCGGGACCTTGTCGGCGTTGTCGCGCAGGAACTTCTCGGTCTGGTAGACCAGCGACTCCGCGGTGTTGCGGACCTCGGCCTCCTCACGACGGGCGTGGTCCTCGGCTGCGTGCGCCTCGGCATCGCGCATCATCCGGTCGATGTCGTCCTTGGGCAGCGCCGAGCCGCCCGAGATCGTCATCTTCTGCTCCTTGCCGGTGGCCAGGTCCTTGGCCGAGACGTGCACGATGCCATTGGCGTCGATGTCGAAGGTGACCTCGACCTGCGGCACCCCGCGCGGGGCCGGCGGCAGCCCGGTCAGCTCGAACGTGCCGAGCTTCTTGTTGTAGGCAGCCATCTCGCGCTCACCCTGGAACACCTGGATCAGCACCGAGGGCTGGTTGTCGTCGGCCGTGGTGAAGATCTCCGAGCGCTTGGTCGGGATCGTGGTGTTGCGCTCGATGAGCCTGGTCATGATCCCGCCCTTGGTCTCGATGCCCAGGCTCAGCGGGGTCACGTCGAGCAGGAGCACGTCCTTGACCTCACCCTTGAGCACGCCGGCCTGCAGGCTGGCGCCCAGGGCGACGACCTCGTCGGGGTTGACGCTCTTGTTGGGCTCCTTGCCGTTGGTCAGCTCGCGCACGACGTCGGCCACGGCCGGCATCCGGGTCGAGCCACCGACCATCACGATCTGGTCGATGTCGGACACAGAGATCCCGGCGTCCTTGATCACTGTCGCGAACGGGGCCTTCGTGCGGTTGAGAAGGTCGGCGGTGAGCTCCTCGAACTTGGCACGGGTCAGCGTCTCGTCCAGGTGCAGCGGGCCGTCGGCGCCGGCGGTGATGTAGGGCAGGTTGATGCCCGACTGGGTCGAGCTGGAGAGCTCGATCTTGGCCTTCTCGGCCGCTTCACGCAGGCGCTGCATGGCCATCTTGTCCTTGGCCAGGTCGATGCCATGGGCATTCTTGAACTGGGTGACCAGCCAGTCGACGACGCGCTGGTCCCAGTCGTCGCCACCGAGGTGGTTGTCGCCCGAGGTTGCCTTGACCTCCACGACGCCGTCGCCGATCTCCAGCAAGGACACGTCGAACGTGCCGCCTCCGAGGTCGAACACCAGGATGCGGTGCTCCTGGTCGGCCTTGTCCAGGCCGTAGGCCAGGGCCGCGGCGGTGGGCTCGTTGATGATCCGGCTGACATTCAGGCCTGCGATCTCGCCGGCCTCCTTGGTGGCCTGCCGCTGGGCGTCGTTGAAGTACGCCGGGACGGTGATGACCGCGTCCGTGACGCTCTCGCCGAGGTAGGCCTCCGCGTCGCGCTTGAGCTTGCCCAACACTCGGGCGCTGATCTCCTGGGGGGTGTAGCCCTTGTCCTCGACGCGCACGGTGAAGCCGGGCCCGCCCATGTGGCGCTTGATCGAGCGGATGGTGCGGTCCGGGTTGGTCACGGCCTGGCGCTTGGCCACCTCGCCGACCAGCACCTCGCCGTTCTTGGCGAAGGCGACGACCGAGGGGGTGGTGCGCGCACCCTCGGCGTTCGCGATGACAACAGGCTCGCCGGCCTCGAGCACGGCGACGCAGGAGTTGGTGGTACCGAGGTCGATGCCGACAGCACGACTCATGGTGGGTGGTTCCTTTCCGTTTAGGGCCCGTCAGACTCGTGCCGACGGGTGTCTGTGACATGGCCTATCGTGGCACTACGCCGAGTTTCCCGCAAGTCATGACTCAATACATATGAGTCAGGGCAACTCAATGTGACGCAGTTCACGTCGTTCACGTGGGCGCGCTACTGTGGGCTGGACAAAGCCTTTGACGGGCGAGGGCCCCGGAGGGTGAAGGGTCCGCTATGTCTCGCTACTTGACCCGCGGGATGGTCGTCCTTGCCGATGGCCATCCTGGGACACTCGCCGCACTGGCGATGGCGCAGGACTACGCCCCACGCACCGTCGTGGTGGCCGCACCCGGGCTCCCGCCCGTGGAAGGCGCCGAGGTCAAGCGCCCGAAGGGCGCGTGGAACATCGATGCGGCCTTCCGCTGCGCTGCCGAGGAACAGATCCCGTGGGTCACGATGCGCAGGCACGTCGCAGCCCCCGGCGCTGCCCTCAGCCAGGTCCTGGAGGCCACCGGCCGGCGGGCCCGCAAGGACCTCCCGGGGTTCGCGGTCATGTTCACCGGCGCGGCGCCGCGGGCGATCACGCGCATCCTGACGGTGGTCGACCGGGCAGACGGCCAACCCTCAGGTCTGCTCGTCCTGGCTGCGGTCGCTACGGCGCAGGCCACCGGCGCAGAGTTGGACGTGCTGCTCATGGGCGCCCCGGGGGAGACGGTCAGCACTCCCTCGGACGTGCGTGACGCGGTGCACGTCACCCGCGACAAGGACCTCTACGAACAAGCTGAGCGCCGGGCCGCGGAGTCGGGGATCCAGGCGACGTGGATCGCTGCGGAGGACGTCGCCGACAAGCGGTCCCTGGTGCTGGAGCAGATCGCTGAGGGCGACTACGACCTGGTGATCGACGATCTCGGCTCAGTCAACCTGGGCGGAAGGATCGGCCGGGGCGGGCGGATCGGGCGCGCGGTGGACCCCGCTGGGCCGGCCGGGATCGTCAGGGCGATCCTCGAGGAGACCGACGTGCCCATCGTCGTCGTGCTCGACGGGGTTCGCCTGGGGTTGATCCCCCCGGTGGTCGTCAAGGGCGGGGCTGGGGCTGTGCTGGCCCTGGGCATCATGGCCGCAGCGAGTCCCGCCAGTGCGGCGAACGCATCGGAGATCGCCGCACAACAGACCGCCGTGACCCAGACGGTGGACGCCTACGACTCGGCCGTGACCGAGGCAACCTCGCTGGCTTCCTCAGCAGAGGTGGACGCGGCGCTGGCCCCCGTCGAGGAAGCTGCGCCCACGGAGGCCACTTCCATCACCGTCGAGTCCAGCGTCCCTGGAGACAGCCGACGAAGCCACGGACGAGGAAGTGGCCGAGGAGGCGCCAGCAGAAGAGGCGACCGACGACGAAGCCGCCGCCGATGAGGAAGCGCCCGACGAGGCGACCGACGAGGCAGCCCCCAGCGACGTGGCTCCCTCGGAGTTCGCCCCCGAGGACGTGACTCCCGAGAAGGCCCCCGAGGTCGACCCTGACGACATCAGTGTGGACGAGGACGTGTCGCAGGAGGACCTCGCCGACGCCCAGGCGGCCCAGCAGGAGACCGAGGACGACCTGAACAAGGCGGAGAAGGAGTTCGAGAAGGCCCAGGACGAGGCCATCGATGCCACCGAGGCGGCCCAGGACGCAGCCGCAGACGCAGAGCAGGCATCAGAGCAGGCACACGAGGTGGAGGCCCAGTACCAGGAGGCTGCGACCCAGGCAGCGGCGGTGGTCGACGAGGCGACCGGGGTCGCAGGTGCCCTGCCCGGGGGTGCGAGCGCCGAGGATGTCGAAGCCGCCCAGGCGGGACAGGATGCCGCGCTGGCCGACCTCGCCGACCAGGCTGATGACGTCGATGAGGCCCTGGCCGACTACCAGAGTGCGGCCGATGCAGCGGTCGAGGCCGACGCCGACCTGACCGAGGCGGCCGCTGCGGTCACCGAGGCTGACGCCGCGAACGAGCAGGCTGCTGCCGAGGCCGGCGCGACCGAGGCCGCCTACGAGGAGACCATGGCCAACTCGCGGGTGTCTCCCGTTCCGGGCTACGACATCACCACCGAGTACGGGGTGGCCGGCCCCATGTGGAGCACGGGTCACCACACCGGGGTGGACTATGCCGCGCCTCAGGGAACGGAGGTCGTGGCGGCGGCCTCCGGCACCGTGGTCGAGGTGACTTCCGACGACGCCTACGGCAACCGGATCGTGATCGAGCATGAGGACGGCTACTACACGACCTACAACCACCTGTCCAGTGTCGATGTGGCTGTCGGACAGGAGGTCACCGCTGGTGACCACATCGGTGAGGTCGGCAGCACAGGCAACTCGTCCGGAGCCCACTTGCACTTCGAGCTGACCCAGGGTGGGGACGGGTGGAGTTCGGGGAGTTTCGAGGATCCCGAGGTCTGGCTCGCCAACGCCTGATTGCCGGCCAAGTGAATTTCGTGTGACTCGGATCACGGAAAGTGCGGCCTTGCCGCGCTTTGCGGCCGTGGCTTCGCTAACTTCAGCGACGAATGGTCACTCCCACTGGAAGGACATGTCATGGGAAGAGTCTGGACGCTAGCCCTGGCGCTGGCGGTCGGCTGCTTGTTCGTTTATCTCACCGTGGGCTTCATGGGGGTGACAACACTGAAATTCTGCAGCGCAATCATCGGGGCCGGTGCAGCCGCCGCCTACCTGCCCGGGGGCAACTCGGTCTCCCGGGGCCTGTTCCTGCTGCTCGGGGTCGTCTTCGGGTCGTTGAGCTTCCTGCTCGGCGCCGTGGCGTTCCCGGACACGAACGTGGGCCTCGCGCTCGGCGCACTGGTGCCGATCATCTTCAGCGCGCTCACCGCGACCTTCACCCGGTCCCCCGAGACCCTGCTGGTGATGCTGCTGGGCGCGGGATCGATGGGCGCTCTCTACACGACGGACTTCTTCCTCGATCCGCAGAGCATCAACTACACACTGCCCATCGCCATCGGACAGGTGATGCTGGCTCTGTCGCTGGGCTTCCTGCTCGCTGTGCTTGCGAAGACCTTCGGCCCGCAGGCCCCGGCCACGCAGGCCGCACAGGGTGCCACCAGACCACCTGACCCCGACGACTGGGCACCCTTCCCCAACGTTCGTGAGGACGACACCATGGCCACCGACGTGTCCGCCGCCGAGCCTGTGAGCGTGACCCGATGACCGCCACGACGCGCGCCTCAGCGCGCTCGCGCTACGGCGCCTTCATCGCCGCCACCACCCTGCTGGCCTCCATCGGGATCGGTGTCGGACCCGCCTCGGCCGAGGAGTCCGCGTCACCGTCGGCCTCACCGGAGGCCACCACGACCACCGAACTGGAAACGAACAACCCCGACTTCGTGCCCCCGGAGACGGTCGACACCTACGTCGGCCAGAGCGTCCAGTCCCGGCGGACCGCCGATGGCGTGCAGAATTCCCAGTTGGCCAACTTCCGCTGGGCGGTCACCCAGGTCAACGCCGAGTCGCTGAACAACATCGACACGTCGATCCCACTGCCGATGAGTGACGCCCCCGGGCTGCGTTCCCTCACCGGTAGCTCGAACATGCCCACTGAGGTCGACGGCGGGGTGCTCTACAGCTTCGACGGAGTCGACGGGGTCCAGACCAAGCGCACCCTGAACCTCTGGCCGCAGGACAAGCAACTCCCGGTCGAGGTCAAGGCCGAGTTCACGCTCAACGGTGAGCCCGTCCAGGCGCAGCAGATCGTGGGCCAGGGTGGATTGGTGACCGCCACGTACACGATCGTCAACAATTCGGTCGAGAACCAGGACGTGGAGTTCGAGAACGTCTCCGGAGAGCCCGATCAGCAGGAGGTGGACACCTCCCAGGCGTTCGTCGGCATCTCCAAGCAGTTCATCCCGCAGTCGTGGGCCCAGTTCGACCCGGGCCACGGCATCTTCGGCGCGGATGGTCGCGGCAACTACCAGACGCAGTGGATCACGCTGGCCTTCCTGCCCTTCGCGGAGAACGGTCAGGCGAGTTTCGGCTGGTCCGCGGTCATCCCCGACGGCGAGGGATTCATCCCGAAGATGGTGATCGAGGTCTCCCCGCTGTACGTGCCCACACATGCTGCGGAGGAGGAGGCCGGCGACGCGTCGTCCAGCAACGGAGTGCCCCGTCCGAACATGGACGCCGCCACCGCATCGGTGCAGTCCGGTGTGGAGGATCTGGTGGCCGGCGTCTCAAGCCTTGCCGACACCATCGGCGCGGCGACCGGCGCGACCAAGGAGGGCCTGTCGATCGCCATCTCGCAGATCAAGGCGGCCGTCAACGAACTGTGCGCGCCCGATCTGCTCGACTGTGCCGCGCCGGAGCCCGAGGATCCGCTCGAACTCTCCGAGGTGATTACCGCGCTCGACCAGGCGATCGCCGCAATCAACGATTACGTGGCTGGAGCTGAGGGAGCCACCGACCCGAAGTTCTTGGTGGACTACCTCAATCGGATCGAGGAGGATATCAACGACACCATCGCAGAGGCGGAGGCAGCCAAGGCTGAGGCCAACGACGCGCTGGTTCTTGCTCAGGACAATTTGACCAAGATGGAGGCCCAGTTCGACAAGCTCTGTACAGCACCAGTGGCCGACACCGGAGAAGTTGGCCTTTGCGATGCCCTGAGCGCATCAATCAAGGCGACGAAGGCGCAGATCGCCAAGCTCGAGGCGACCGTGAAGGCGTCGGATCTGGCGATCCAGGCCGCGAATTCGGCGCTGGTGGTGGTCGGCGAGGCCCAGGCCTACGTCGATGAGAACATCGGCAACCTGTCGACCGAGTCGCTGCGTGACCTCGCAGCCAAGCTGACCAAGGTCAACGACACCTTGAAGGCGATTCAGGCGCAGCTCGACCTGCTGGCTCCGCCTCTGGCTGACCTGCAGGCGGGTCTGGATGGGATCGGTGCCGCGATCGACGCCGGTGGGGCGATCCTCGGTGACGTCGGCTCAAGCCTTGACCAGATCTCGTCGGGCAGGGCGCAGATCAGCGGTGGTCTGGGCCTAGCCGGCGATGACATCAGCGCCTACATCGCCGACGTCGTGGCTGTTGCCAAGGCGGCTGCGGAGTCCGGCAAGGATGTTGCCACGGAGGTCGCGGCACACGCCAACACCATCAAGGCCGAGCTCGCGGGTCTCAAGGGACGCATGGCCGAATCCCCGCTGCCCTACGGCGGTGGCATGAACACGGTCTACGCCCCGGCAGGCGACGCCGCGGGTGTTGAGACCCAGGCCGTGTCACTCGTGTCGGAGACGGGTCTGGTCGAGGAAGCGGGCGTCCAGCCCACGACCGAGCTGTTCGGCGCCTACCAGTTCATGCTGGATCCGGCGGACAACAACAAGCCGAACACACCATGGCGGATCCTGTTCGCACTGATCTTCGTGGTCGGTGCTGGGTTCCTCGCGATGTGGGCGGGGAAGCGAGCGGCCGCAAAGGCCTAGCAAATCCGGACCGGTGAGCCGGTCCGGTCCGCCAAGGGCGGGGCTCGGGTGCACACGCACCTCGGGTCCCGCCCTTGGGCGTCACCCCCGCCGACCCCTCTGCATGCCATGACACCTGCCAGCCGCGGCCGGGTGCTCACACCTCGTGGGGATCGACTAGGTTACTCATCAGTAGGGTCCCCTCGCGGTGCCCTGTCGGACCCACGGGCAAGAATGTGGGCGCGGGCAGGACACCCCTGGCCAGGAGGTTGGCGACATGGATGCGATGACTGTGTTCCGAGTGGTGGTTGGCCTCGCGCTGATCATCGGTGCCGGGGCCTTCGCGCTGCGGCGCGTCTGGTTCCTGCAGGGCCTGATCCGCTCCGGTCAGCCGGCCGTCGGGCGCACCGACCAGGTGCCAGCTCGGGTCGAGGCGGAGTTCAGCGAGGTCCTGGGCCAGAAGAAGTTGCTGAAGTGGACTGCGCCCGGCGTGGCGCATGTGTTCGCGTTCTGGGGCTTCCTGGTCCTGACGATCACGGTGATCGAGGCCTTTGCCGAGATCTTCGTGCCCAGCTTCGCCTTCCCGATCTTCGGCACCTGGACGTTCGTGAGGTTCATGGAGGACCTGTTCGCGGTCCTGGTGGTGATCGGCATCGCCATCTTCGCGATCATCCGGCTGCGTACCAACCCGGCCAAGCAGGGCCGCACGTCTCGGTTCTTCGGCTCGCACGTCTCAGGTGCCTGGCTCGTGCTCTTCATGATCTTCCTGGTCGTGGTCACGCTGCTGATGTACCGCGGCGGCAAGATCGGCGCCGCCCTTGCTGCGGGTGAGTCACCAGCCGACGCGGGCATGAGCGGGGCGTTCGCCTCGCAGTGGGTGGGCGGCCTGCTCGAGCCGTTCGGAGTCACTGCCAATCAGTGGGTCGAGACGATCTTCGTCCTGTCCCACGTCGCGGTCATCCTGGGCTTCCTGCTGCTCGTGCTGCACAGCAAGCACCTGCACATCTTCGCCGCTCCCATCAACGTGGCGTTCTCGCGCCGTCCCGATGCCCTGGGTCCGCTGCTGGAGATGTACTCGGGCGATGAGAAGATCGACTTCGAGGACCCCGCCGACGACGCGGTGTTCGGTCGCGGGCGCATCGAGGACTTCACCTGGAAGGGCCTGCTGGACTTCGCGACCTGCACCGAGTGCGGCCGCTGCCAGAGCCAGTGCCCGGCATGGAACACCGACAAGCCGCTGAGCCCGAAGCTCATGATGATGAACCTGCGCGACCACGCGTTCATCAAGGCGCCCTACATCACTGCCACGCAGGCCAAGCTCGATGGCAAGAACGTGGAGTTCGGGGAGGTGGACGCCGAGGTGCTGGCCACCATGACCGAGCGCGTCCAGCACGAGGTCGAGCGCCCATTGGTCGGCGATCGCGACTTCGACGAGCATCGCGCCACCGACGGCTACGACTCGTCTGGTCATCGCTCGCATGAGGGTCCGGTCATCGACGCCGACGCGCTGTGGTCCTGCACCACGTGCGGGGCGTGCGTCAACCAGTGCCCGGTGGACATCGAGCACATCGACCATTTCATCGACATGCGCCGCCACCAGGTGATGATCGCCACGGAGTTCCCCAACGAGCTCAACAGCCTGTTCAAGAACCTCGAGAACAAGGGCAACCCGTGGGGCATGAACGCCAACAAGCGCAACGACTGGATCTCCGAGGTCGACTTCGAGGTGCCTGTGTTCGGGATGGAGGGCGAGGACGAGATCCCCGCCGACGTCGAGTACCTGTTCTGGGTCGGCTGTGCCGGTGCGTATGAGGACCGCGCGAAGCAGACCACCAAGAACGTCGCCGAGCTCCTGAACGTGGCCGGCGTCAAGTACATGGTGCTCGGCGAGGGCGAGACCTGCACCGGTGACCCGGCCCGGCGCGCCGGCAACGAGTTCCTGTTCCAGATGCAGGCGATGCAGAACGTCGAGATGCTCAACGAGGTCAAGGCCCGCAAGATCGTCGTGACCTGCCCGCACTGCATGAACACGATCGCCCGGGAGTACCCACAGCTCGGCGGCGACTATGAGGTCGTGCACCACAGCCAGCTGCTGGCCAGCCTGCTGGGCGAGGGCAAGCTCAAGCCGCTCACCCCGCTGGACGAGACCGTGACCTACCACGACCCCTGCTACCTGGGTCGGCACAACAAGGTCTACGTGCCGCCCCGCGAACTGGTCGCCTCCCTGCCCGGCGTCAAGCTGGTGGAGATGGAGCGCACCGGCGACAAGTCCTTCTGCTGCGGCGCCGGTGGGGCGCAGATGTGGATGGAGGAGCGCCTGGGCACCCGGGTCAACCAGAACCGTGCCGACGAGGCGATCGGGACCGGCGCGGGCAAGATCGCGGTGGCCTGCCCGTTCTGCTCGGTCATGCTCCATGACGGCGTGACCGTGCGTGCCCAGGAGGCCGGCGAGGAAGTGCCCAGCGTCGAGGTGATCGACGTGGCAAGCCTCCTGCTGTCCTCGGTGAAGGGCTCGCCGGGTGCCCCGGAAGCCTGATCCCGCGACGACCCCGGCGACCCCGGCCCCAGCGGCAGGCGTGGCCGGGGAGCACGCCAACGTGGCACGTGTTCGCGCTGCAGCGGCGAGCCTCGGCCTGGACATCGAGGTGCTCCGGTTCCCCGAGGGGACCCGGACCGCGCAGGACGCCGCAGCCGCGATCGGCTGCCCGGTGGGAGCCATCGTCAAGAGCCTGATCTTCACCGTCGACGGCGAGGTCGTGCTGGCGCTGGTCAGTGGGGCCAACCAACTCGACGAGGCCAGGCTCGCCGCCGCGGCAGGTGGGGCGGACTGCGGGCGGGCCGACGCAGATCAGGTGCGCGCGGCCACCGGCTACCCGATCGGCGGGGTTGCGCCCATCGGGCTGGCGACGCCCGTGCGCGAGTTCTTCGATGAGGATCTGCTGGCCCACGACACCGTGTGGGCCGCAGCCGGGACCTGGCACGACGTGTTCCCGATCGCTCCGGGAACACTCGCGTCCGCTTCCGCCGGCTGGGTCGGCACCCTGCGCCGCGCCTGATCTGCCCCACTCAGGCGCACCAACGCCGGGCGCGCCGGTCCGTTCAGGTCCGCCGGTCCGCCGGTCCGCCGGTCCGCTCAGGTCACCGGCTGGCGCTCCGTCTCGTCAACTGCCTGGTTCAACCCGCGCAGCGACGGCAGCGTGGCGATCAGCAGGCACGCAACCACCAGCAGCCCGCCGATCACGGCGTAGACGGCCTGCACTCCCCAGCGCTCGACGCCAACGCCGGCGAGCAGCATCCCGATCGGCGGGGCTGCGTAGAACAGTGCGGTCTGCACCCCGTAGACCCGGCCCTGCACGTGCGCCGGGACCCGGGTCTGGACCAGGGAGTTCAGCAGCGGGTTCATCGGCCCCCAGCCCAGGCCCAGCACGAACCCGGCGGCCACGAACACCGGCAGCGGGGGCAGGAACGCCATGGGGATGACCCCCAAAGTCGTCACCAGCATCACGAGCACGGCGATCCGGTGCCTGGAGAACCGACCCGCCAGCCAGCCGTAGGAGAACGAACCCACCATCCCCCCGGCGGCCAGCATGGTCAGTGTCAGGCCGTAGGCACCGGGTTCGCCGAGGGCCTGGAAGTGCACCGGCATGAGTACCGCCTCGGTGGGCATGTAGACCATCGCCAGGACGCAGATCGCCAGGGTGAGCACGCGCAGGGGCCGGTCGCGCCAGAGGATGCTCGCGCCTCGCAGGGCGGAGGTCCAGAACGGCTCGTGCTCCTCGCCGGCTTCCCGGCGGGCGTCCCCGATCGCCTCGGTGACCCGGATTCCGGCCACCGCCACGATCGCCGCGACGAAGGCTGCGGCGGTGACCCAGAACGTGTCGACAGCGCCGATCACTGCGATGCCCAGTGCGGCCAGGGCTGGGCCGATCACCCAGCCGGCGGCGAAGACGCCCTCGTGGACACCGTTGATCCGGTCCACGTAGTACCGCCCCGCGTGCGCCACATCGGGGATCAGCGACTTGCGGGCGGTGTACCCGGCCGGGTCGAACGCCGCTCCGAGCACCGCCAGTGCGAAGATCGTGGTCAGCCCTAGCATCCCTGCGCGGTCAGCCAGCGGGAACAGGCTCACCGAGAGTGCGGACAGGGCATCGGAGCCCATCGAGACCCGGCGCCGGCCGAGCCGGTCGACCAGCGCCCCGACGAACGGGGAGACGACGATCCCGGGCAGCCCGGCAGCGGCAGCCACCAGGCCGGCGTCGGCGGCGGATCCGGTCTCCTGCAGGACCAGCCATGGCACGAGCACCGCCACCGACGAGTTGGCCACCCCGCTGAGGAGGTTGGCCACCTGCAGGAGCACGACAGGGGCACGCCGGGCGGTCACGACGGGCCCTCCTCATCCGGTGCGGACCATCAGGGTAGCCCGACACTGCCGGCCCCACATTGCCCGCGGCGCAGGGCGCTCTACAACCCGAGGTCGCCGGACACATCTTCGCCGGAATCCTCCTGCGCACCCTCCTCGTCGGTCCCCGAAGGAGCAGTGCTCCCAGCCGGGACCGGCCACTGGGCCTGCGGCCCGAGCCGGTACAGGACCAGGTTGCCCGTCGAGGAGGCGAACTCCTCGATCCATCCCTGGGCGGGAAGCGCACCGAACCCCGCCTGGGCATCCCGCCAGGCGCGCCGGCAGTGCCAGCAGGTCCTGTCATCCGGGCTGTAGACGACCACGCGGTCACCTGGCTGTGGGTACCCGGCCGCGCTGTCCGGCGGAAATCGCAACAGCCGGTTGATCCCCCTGAAGTCGTCGGCCTGCCACTGCAGGTCACCGAAGGGGCCGCGCTGGTAGATCGGCACGATCCGGTTGGTACCCCAGTCCGCCCAAACGGTCCTACCCGGCAGGCCGCCCACCGCGCTGAGGTGCGTGCGCAGCTCGGCCATCGCATCACCGCCGTTCGGCGCGAACCCCGGGTAGCTGGTGGCGAACCGGGCCGAGGGCACCAGCACCCCGAGGGCGAGTGCGAGCGCCCCGACCAGCGGCACGAAACGGACCGGCCATCGCGATCTGCGCACGAGGATCACCATCGTGCCCACAGCGGCGAGCATGAGGGGCACGATGAACGACAGCCAGTAGCGGGCCACATCGAGGCGAACCGAGGGATGCCCGGGATCAAGGGGGCCACCCTGCGCCCAGAGCAGGCCGACCGTGAGGATGCCCCACGCCCAGATCCGCCCCAGCTGGGCGCGGAACACCAGCCCACCGATCGCGCCGATCACCAGGCACGCCAGCAGGGTCGGCCCGCCGGAGACCTCCCAGATGGAGCGCGGCAGGATCGTGGCGTACCACCATCGGCTCTGCCCCACATAGCCCGCGTCGGAGCTGACCTCCGACGTCGAGATGTCCGCGCCCAGCAGGATCCGGAACTTCAGCCAGGGATCGTCGTACACGAGAGCGCTCAACAGGACGTCCAGGGCGAGCCATGCGAGGGCCGGCGGGGCGAACCACGCCAGGGTCACCCAGGGCCGCCCGATCCGCCAGAGCACCCACCCGATCACCGGCCAGGCGAAGACAGCCGTCTCGCGGACCTCGAAGCTCCAGCCGGTCGCGAAGCCGCAGCCCACCAGGAGGGCGGCCACCCGCCAGTCCCAGCCCCGGCCCTCTGCCCGGGCCCGGTCGGCGGCATCTGCGGCCAACGTGGCCAGGAGCAGGGCCAGCCCGATCAGGGTCGTGCCGGTCAGGTCCGTGTACCCACGCGTCAGGTTCACGAAGACCAGCGGGGTTCCCAGCGCGAAGACGGCTCCCAGGACACCCGCTGTGCGTGCCACGTAGCGGGTGCCCAGCAGGTACAGCACCGCAGCCAGCATCCCGGTGCTCAGCAGCGGCACGACGTAGTAGGTGGCCGGGGCGTCGCCCCACAGGCGCGCGAACGGGATGATCGGCAGCAGGAATCCCCAGCGGGACAACCCCGCCGGGCGCCATGTGCCGTCCGGGAAGTTCAGGGCGCCCTGGACGTAGTGCCACGGATCGGTCGGGACGATCGCTGATCGGTAGACCAGTGCGATCGCCATCGCGGCCAGACCGATCAGGCCCGCGATCGCGAGGTCGTGCAGGCCCACCGCTCGGCCCCAGCGCGGGCCCGGGGCGTCGGGCTGCGAGCCAGCCGACGAGTCGCGTGGCTCGTCGGGCTGTGCGTCGCGGGGCTCCCGGTCGATCGGCATCTCGGCCGGTGCAACTGTCACGCGGGTGCGGTCCCCGACAATCGTCGCGTCGATCGGTTCGCGGTCGCTCACAGCCGGCTCACCGCCCAGGTCCAGTACGCTGCCAGCGCCGTGCTGACCGGCCCTGGGACGGCCGGGCCCAGCCCCGCGGGCGGGTCCAGGGGGCCCCGGAACAGGTGCGCCAGGTCCCGGTCGGGAACCCGCCGCGCTGCCTGGACCTCCCGACGGCGTGCGGCCAGCTCGTGGCGATGAGCGACCAGCCAGCGCCAGCCCGCGACCTTGTCCCGGGCCCACCCGTCGCGCAGGGCCACCACCAGGACGCCGGCCTCCACAGCCGCTGCGGGCAGCGCCACCAGCCGGCGGGTCCGGCGCTCGGGGAGCAGGACCAGGTTCATCAGCCGGTTGCGCTCCAGCAGGTAGTTCTTGGTCGAGTGGCGGGCGAACTCATAGTGATGGACCACCACCGCGGCCGGATCGTGCACCACCCGCAGCCCCGCCTGCCAGGCCCTCAGGGACAGATACACGTCCTCGCAATAGGCGAAGTAGGCCTCGTCGAAGCCACCGAGGTCGTCCACACCGACCTGCGCACCGCGAACGTGACGCCGGAGATGGAGGGCACCTCGGTCAGCTGCGTGTGCCCGGCAGCCGGCTGCCTGAGGTCACCGACCCACGAGAACATCAGGTAGTGCACGGGGTTGCCGGCTGCAGTTCAGCAGGTCCGGGTCATCGGCCAGCCGGATGCTGCGCGCAGGCCAGGCCCACCTCCGGGTCGGCGACCCGGATCATCAGCGCAGCCAGCGCCCCGGGCGCGACGATCGCATCGGAGTTCACGAACACCAGCACGTCGCCGGTCGCGTGCCGGGCGGCATGATTGCACCCGCCTGCGTAGCCCAGGTTGCGCCCGGGGGTCAGTACCTCGACGCCGGGCAGATCCCGGACCGCGGCGATCGACTGGGGAGCGGCATCGTTGTCGACCACGAGGATCTGGGTGGCGCCGTCGAGCACGAGGGCGCCCACGCACTCGGCGAGGGTGGGTTCCGGGCCATGGGCCAGGACGATCGCTGAGGCCCGCACGCGCCCACGGTCGCCGACGGTTCGGCACTGCGGCGCGGACCCTGCCGGCCGCGCCGCCCCGATACCATTGGTCCTCGTATGCGCCAGTCGCGCCAGGATCAGGGGTGGGTGATGGGCAGGAGGGGATGGCTCATCGTCGCCCTGCTCGCCCCATTGGCCATCATCGCGATCGGCATCCAGCTCGCGATGACCACCGGGGCTGTGGGCCTTGCACAGGTCGGCCTGGCAGCCCGGGCCCGCGACGGCGCCGGGCTCGACCGCGGGGTGCGCACCGTGCAGGCGGCCACGACAATCCTGGACGCGACGTGGTCCTCACCCGCCGCCCGGGTGCTCGAGTACAACCCGATGACCCTCGGCGCGGTGACCGACATCCGCACGAGCGTGCACGCGCTGGCCGTGGGCGCCCGTACCCTGGACCCGCTCGCGGAGATCGGGGCGGCAGTCGTGGGGTTCGACGGGCAACCGCCGTTGGTCCGCGGCATGAGCGTGGACCCGGTTCGGGTGCAGGGCCTCGCCGGCCCGGTGGGGCGGGTCGCCGCGGACCTGGCGGCGACCCGGAGGCGCTTGACCAGGTCTCCGGTCGCGGACTGCTGGGCGACCCATCGTGGCCATCGCCGGATCGCTGAACGGCGCTGTCACCGACCTGGCGACCCTGGCAGCCGCGGCCGACGCAGCCATGCCCGAGGTGGCCGACGCCCTGGGTGCCCAGGAGCCACGGCGCTACCTGGTGGCGGCCCTCAACGACGCGGAGGTCTTCGGCTCCGGCGGCGCCCCGCTCTCAGCCTTCATGGTCGAGGCAGACAAGGGCACGCTGTCCGTACCGGTTTCCGGGCAGTTGGAGTCCAAGCTGTCGCCGAACAACCCCCCCATCGAGTGGGACCACGCGGGCGGGCCGCCGTGGTACCGAGCGGACACCCAGTACCCGTTCGTGAACTCCAACTTCCACCCGGACTTCCGCACCGCCTCGGTGGACATGCGCCGCGCCTGGGCCGCCCTGGGCTACCCGGAGGTGGACGGCGTGGTCACGGTGGACATGAGCGCGATCGCCTCGATCCTGAGGTGGACGGGTTCCTTCGACTCCGGCGGATTCGGCGAACTCGATGCCGACAGCCTGGTGCAGACCGTGCTGGTCGACGCCTACCGGGAGTTCGGAGAGGAAGGCGTCCTGGAGCGGCACGCCCGCAACGACCAGCTCACAACGGCCCTGGTCGCGAACCTGACCCAGCCGATGAATCTCCTGCCTGCGATTCGCGGGACGATGGACGCGATCCCGATGCGGCACCTGCAGGGCTCATTCGACTCGCCATCCCTGCAGGCCGGGGTGGCCGAACTCGCTGCCCAGGGGGCGTTGTCCGAGGGCGCGGGGGACCTGATCGCCGTGCACTCGCAGAGTGCGCCCAGCAAGCTGTCGGTCTTCCAGGACCGCCGGATCGACCAAGAGGTCCGGCTCACTGCCGACGGGGGCGCCACCGTGCGCCGCACGGTGTCATTCACCAACGCTGTTCCGCCAGGGCTGACAGGGGACCCGAACCTCTACCGCAGCTACTTGGCGCTGCGGGCTCGGCTGAGGGTGGCCTACCGTCTCCCCCTGGGCGCCACCAACACCCAGGTGGCAGCAGGCAACTCGATCAACCTGGTGCCCGCGAACCGGACGGGGCCCTTCCCGGACGATCGCGGGGGCGAGGTGCTGTGGCAGGGGCACGAGACCGCTCCGGGGGAGACGACCTCGGTTCTGATGACCTACGAGTTGCCCGCCGGGACCTTCGCCCCGGGCACGTATCAGGCCCATGCCGATCCGCAGGCCCTGTCGATCCCCACGCCGCTGCAGGTGCGCGTCATCCCGGCGCCGGGTACCTCGATCGACGCGCCCGCAGGGTGGACCAACGCCGATGGTGCCCTGATCTGCGACCGGCCTGCTGGATCAACCGCTCGACCTGGTGCTCGGCTGATCAGCTCTGAAGCCCGGCCGATGGGCGTGGATCAGTAGGCGCCGTGGCCGCTCAGGACTGCCTTGGCGGTCTTGGCCAGGATCACGGCATCCAGCGCCATGGACCATGTCTCGATGTAGTGCAGGTCCAGGCGCATCCGGTCCTCCCAGGAGACCTCCTTGCGCCCGGATATCTGCCAGAGCCCCGTCATGCCCGGCTTGGTCAGGTGCCGACGGTTCTCGGCATCCCCCAGCAGCACGATCTCCTCGGGCAGCAAGGGCCGGGGGCCGACCAGCGACATCGATCCGCTGATGACGTTGAACAGCTGTGGAAGTTCGTCCAGGCTCCAGCGGCGCAGCATCCGGCCCGCGCGAGTGACCCGGGGGTCGTCGCGGTAGCGGCCCGAGACGTCATCATCAGGGTCCCCGATCACGTCGGCGCGCGACGCGTCAGCGCCGACGTGCATGGTGCGGAACTTGACGCATCGGAACGTCTCGCCGGAACGGCCCACCCGGTCGCTGATGTAGAGCACACGTCCGAGGGAGTCGAACTTGATGACAAGGGCGATCAGCACGTACACCGGGATCAGCAACACGACCAGTGGGACAGCCACCAGGAGATCACCTCCGCGCTTGAGCGCACGCTTCGGCCCGGTCAGGCTTGGTTCGTCGAGGTGGATCAATGGCAGGCCGTCGGCGGGGCGCACCGACGTGCGTGGGCCGGCGATGTCGGACAGGACCGGGGAGACCAGCAGGTCGATCCGCGGCCCCTCGAGGCGCCATGCCAGGCGGCGGACCAGGTTCGGCCCGGCCACGGGACTCCGCAACAGCCACTGCATGCACGTGGTGGGAATCGATCCACGCCATGACATCGTCGAGCCAGGCCTCGACAAGTTCGTCATGATCGCCCTTGGTCATGCCCTGGCTGGCCAGCGGCGGTGGCGCCACGGTGCCCACGACCTTGAAGCCCGCGACCGCGTCGGCCGCGAACGACTCGGACAGCGCAGCGGAACGCAGCCGGTCGCCGACGACCAGGGTGCCCTGCTGGAACCGGCCAGCCCACCCGCTCCCGACCCAGCCACACGCGCAGCAGCCAGCGCCCCAGGAGCAGGAGGATCGTGCCAACGAGCAGGCTGGGCAGGACCAGACGGATCGGTGGAGCCGCCTTGGCCACGTAGGAGGCGATCGCGATGGTCGCGAACAGTGCCATGCCTGCCGTGACGACGCGCTTCGAACTCCTCGTTGCCGACCCCCAGGAACCGAGCCTCGTAGCCCCCCCGCAGCAGGATGAGCAGCAACCAGGCGATGACGATGGCCAGACCGGTCAACGGGGTCTGCACCTGGCGAGCCAGGTAGCCGGCATTCATCATCACGGCGATGTAGAGACTGATGCCGGTGCCCAGCAGTCCGAGGTCGAGCAGGAAAGCCCGCAGGGCGACCGACAGCATCGGATCGGCATCGGTGCCGGCCTGCGCCTCGGGTCGCGCAACGATGCGCGCGACCGGCTCCCGGCTCGGCCCGGCGATGCGCAGCGTCGGCCGTTGCGCTCCCCCAGCACGCGCGTGGCTGCCTGCCATGTCCCCTCCCACTCTGGCCGGGCGTGCCCCCGCACGGCGCCGGCAGGCCTGAGACTAGACACCTTGGGCAGCGGTTTCCACATCAGGGATCCTCGCCGGAGTTGTCGGTGTCGCGGCTGGGCTGCTCTGGACCCGTATATCCTGCTCGCCGATCCAGGAGGCCTCATGCCCGTTTCCAGCCGTTTTGCTGTTCCCGCAGTGCTTGCCGTCGCGGGGCTGCTCCTGGCCGCCTGTGCAGGGGGCTCTGCCGAGGGGGATTCCGAGCCGGCCGAAGTCGCCGGCGATCCGGTCGCCCGCCAACTGTTCGGCACGCACGTGAAGGACCTCGCCAGGGGCGATCAACCGCTGCCACCGAAGGCCGGTGCGGTCCGACTCTGGGACGCGGGCGTCGCATGGCGCCAACTCGAGCCCCAACCCGGCCAGATCGACTGGGCTGCGATGGACCGGGCCGTCGAGCAGGCCGAGAGC
Organism: uncultured Actinomycetes bacterium; assembly: GCA_963781015.1. Taxonomy (GTDB): domain Bacteria; phylum Actinomycetota; class Actinomycetes; order S36-B12; family CAIYMF01; genus Prado023. The sequence goes on from CAWAEB010000002.1 coordinate 97,978, forward strand.
ACGGGCGCGGCCGACATCATGTGGGTGCACGGCAGTCCGCCGCAGTGGGCGGCGACCGACCCGGAGGCACCCGGGCTGTACGGGCCAGGGACCACCTCTGCGCCCGACGAGCAGGCGTACCTGGGGATCCTGCGGCAGATCGCCGAGCGATATCGCGGCCGGATCACCTCCTACCAGGTGTGGAACGAGGCGAACATCAAGATCTTCTACCGGGGCGGCCCGACGAAGCTGGCGGAGCTGACGGCCAAGGCCAAGGACGTCCTGGCAGAGGCCGACCCGGACGCGCTGCTGGTCGGCGCGAGCACCACCGTGCGCGCAGCGGGCCCGGTGAAGGACTGGTACGACACGTACACCGAGGGGTTGGCCGAACGGGGCTGGCCGGTGGACGCGATGGCCGTGCACCTGTACCCGCCGGCCGACAAGGGAGCCGACGACCGGGCCGAGTACATCCGGGTGATGCGCACGTGGCTGGCCGAGCGGGGTTGGACCGGACCGATGTGGGACACCGAGGTGAACTTCGGCGATCGCCGCGACTTCGCCACCACGGTCGTGGAGGTGCCCCAGGACGTGGCGGCAGCGTGGGTGGCGCGCACCTACATCGACAGCCTCGCCCTGGGGGTGGACCGCGTGTACTGGTACGCGTGGAACGACCACATCCTGGGCATCGACCAGGTGGATCCCGTCTCCGGCGCGGTGCTGCCCGCTGGTCAGGCGTACCTGACGGTGCAGGACTGGTTCGAGGGCGCGAGTTGGCAGGGCTGCTCCGGTGAGTTGATGGCGCCCACCGGCGACAAGGGGGCGACGACGACCTGCACCCTGACGACAAGCGATGGGCAGCCGGCCGAGATCCTGTTCACGCACCGAGGAACGGCCACCGCCCCGCTTCCCGCTGGTGCCAGTCGGGTGTGCCGCCTCGATGGGACCTGTGCGCCGGCCCAGGCGGACTCGCTCGAGGTGACGAGCGAGCCGGTGCTGGTCCGGGTTGGTGCCTGAATCGGGACCGGAATCGGGGCCCTGAGTCGGGCCCGGGCGATCGCGCCCGGGCTATGTCCGGACTAACCGAGGGCTAATCCGGGGTCGGTGCTCACCCGAGGTTGACGTAGGCCCCGAGCGGCGCCATTGTGGCCTCACAATCTCAATGTGGGGGGGTCCACTGTGCGAAAGCTCGTCAGCAGTGTCGTGGGGGTGGCCGTACTCGGCCTGCTCGTCTCGACGGTCCCGGCCGGGGCAGCATCCGCAGCCCGTTACGTGCCCGATCCGTTGTTTGGCCAGCACGTGGCGCGCATCTCGTCGGGCGTCCCGGCGACACTTCCCTCGGTCGGCGCGGTCCGGCTCTGGGACTCCGGGGTGACCTGGCGCCAGGTCGAGACCAAGGACAACGTCTACGACTGGCGCAAGTTGGACGCGGCTGTGGCCAATGCCCGCAAGATGCGGGCCGGCGAGATCCTGTACACGCTGGGCTCGACGCCGCAGTGGGCAGCGAACTCCGCGTCGCTCAGCGCAGCCAACAAGAAGCTCGCCCTTTATGGTCCGGGGTCCAACAGCCACCCGAAGACCGACAAGCTCTACCTGGACTACCTCGCAGCCGTCGCCAAGCGCTACAAGGGTCGGATCACCTCCTACCAGGTGTGGAACGAGGCCAACCTCAAGGACTTCTACCTGGGCAGCCCGAAGCAGATGGCGCAGTTGACCAAGTCCGCCAGAGCCGTGCTCAAGAAGGCCGATCCGCGGGCCAAGCTCGTGGCCGCAAGCACCACGGTCCGCTCCAAGGGCCCGGTCGGCACGTTCAGCAAGACCTACGGCAAGGAGATGAAGAAGGTCGGCTGGCCGGTGGATGCCGTCTCCGCGCACTTCTACCCGCCGGCGAAGTCCGGGCCTGGAACCCGCGTGAGCTACATCAAGAAGGTGCAGAAGTACTACAAGAAGTACGGCGCCAAGAAGAAGCCGCTGTGGGACACCGAAATGAACTACGGCGACCTGCGGACCTACATGCCCAAGCGCGCGTACACCGGTGCGACCGCGGCCACCTATGTGGCGCGGACCTACATCGACTCGGCGCGGTACAACGTGTCACGGGTGTTCTGGTACGGCTGGGACATGCAGGTCCTCGGCACGAACACGACCACGAAGACCGGTGCGCTGACCACTGCCGGCAAGGCGTTCCAGGAGACCCGCAACTGGCTCAGTGGCGCCACGTGGTACTCGTGCAAGACCAAGTCCAAGATCACGACCTGCACGATCAAGAAGAACGGCAAGAAGCAGGCCATCCGGTACACGACCTCGAAGACCAAGACGTACAAGGTCCCCAAGGGCACCACGCTCATGCGGCGCCTGGACGGCACGTCGATGCGCGTGGCCAAGGGCCAGAAGATCAAGATCACGACCCAGCCAGTGCTGTTCTCCTGATCCGCCGCTGACCCTGGCCGTTTCCGTCCCCTGACCGTCCTCGGATGGGCAGGGGACGGAGTCGTCTGAGGCTGCGGCGGGGGTACCTGTCGGCTGGTCGCGGCCCTTTCGGTTGGTTCCGGACCACGTTGGTGAAGGATCCGGACACCTGTGTCCAGATCGGCCCGCGCTCGCGCTGGGCCGGGTGGTCGCGGCTACCTGGGGTTGCGTGCGTACTGAGAGGCCACCGGGCCGGACTGGCCGACGTATTTCGAGTTCAGCCCCGCGTGACCGTACGGGCGCTCCGCGGGGGCGTCCAGGGTGTGGAAGCTCAGCTGCCCGATCCGCATGCCGGGCCAGAGCTTGATGGGCAGCGTGGCGACGTTGCTCAACTCGAGGGTGATCTGCCCGCGCGGCCAGCCCGGGTCCACGAAACCGGCGGTGGCGTGGATCAGCAGCCCAAGTCGGCCCAGACTGCTCTTCCCCTCGACGCGAGCGACCAGGTCGTCGGGCAGACCGATCGCCTCGACCGTGGTGCCGAGCACGAATTCCCCGGGGTGCAGGATGAAGGCGGTCCCCTCGGGGACGGTGACCCGCTCGTTGAGGTCCGCGGGCTTGTCGTAGGGGTCGATCACCTCGGTGATGTGGTTGCGGAACACCAGGAACTCCGGGCCCAGGCGCACGTCGACGCTGGCCGGCTGGATCTGGGCGTCCTCGATGGGATCGAGGATGAGGCGGCCCTCGGCCAGGGCGCGGCGGATGGAGCCGTCGGACAGGATCATGTCCGCGATCGTAGCGCCGCGCCGGGAGCGGGCGGGCGCGTTGCCACCTGGCCGCCCGCGAGTTCTTCCACGCCAGCTCCCAGCGTCCCCGACCCCATCCACCCCAGCGTCGTCCCGGCGTCGCCCCCGTGGAGGACCCGCGGCCCATCGATCCCCCAGGCGCCTGGTGATCGCTCCGTCCGGCCAACGCCAGCGTCCCCGGTTTGGGTTCACTCGTGGACGTGCGGCATACTCTCAGGAGTCGTCACGGCCCCGCCGAGGCGCCTCGCGGGTGTAGTTCAATGGTAGAACATCAGCTTCCCAAGCTGACAGTGCGAGTTCGATTCTCGTCACCCGCTCCACCGAAAAAGGCCTCTGACCAGCACGAACGCCGGCCAGGGGCCTCTTTGCGTCTCCACATGAAATGACACGTAATGCCCGTTTCGTGTCCCGAAGCACATGCAGGGGGGACACGTTCGGGACACGACACGACACGGCGCAGCCGCAGGCCGACAGCTCAGGTCGCGTCCCCACCTCGGGACACACAGGGCGAGCGGTGGGAAGTCGGTTCGGCAAGATCCAACGCCCTCCCTTCGGGGCGTCACCGGGCGTCTTTCGTCGGCACCGGTGACGTTCACGCGCCGCGAGCAGGCCGAGACCTGGCTGGCCGCACAGCGCGTCGACCTGGCCCGGGGCACGTGGAAAGCGCCCACCGTGGGCAGCAGCACGCTCCGCCAATACGCCGTGCCGTGGCTCAGCCAGCGAACGGACCTCAAACCCAGGACTGCGGATCTGTACCGGCGTCTGCTCACCCTGCATGTGCTCCCCTCGCTCGGCGACATCCCGTTGAGGTCCCTGAAGCCGGCGGATATCCGGGCCTGGCACGCCGACCTGGGAGCCAGGACTGGGCCGACCGCTCGGGCACAGGCCTATCGGGTGCTGCGAACGATCCTGAACCAAGCGGTCCGGGATCCGCCGCGACGCCGGGCGCTGAACACCGCGTCGAGTGTCAACGGCGAGCCTTCTTGAATTGGGTCGACCCGTGGCCGGGTCTCGTCAACATCGACGCGCCACCCATCCTCGACCGCTGCTTTGATGTCGGCGTCCTGAACCTGGTCCGGACACTGAACCCGCGGGCGCGCGCGTCGTCGGGGTCGAGGGGGGTGTGTCCGATGATCAGGAGGGTGGCACCAGGTGCGACGGCGTTCAGCAGCGCCTGGACCACGCGATCGTGGGGAGCGCTTCAGGGCCGGGTAGTCAGCGGACACCAGGTCATAAGCCCATCGGTTCCGCGGGTGCTGCCCGATACGTGCACCCGGGTGCAAGGACGACCTGCTCGGTGGCGGCCCCCGGGTGCCCGGTGAACTGGCTTGGGTAGCTGGTGCCGGTCGCGGACTCGGCGGGGTCGGGCCCGAGGATGGCCAGCAACGCGGCCTGGGTCTTCTTGGCCGTGGCCAGTTTGTCTTCGGCGGCCCGCAGGTCCGCGGTGATCCGGTCGATCTTGGCTTGCAGCTTCGCTTGGTCCACGGTTCTGTCGTCGCGCAACGTTTCGGTGAGGTCTCCGACGACGGCGAGGCCGGCAATGGATGCGAGCAGCTCGCTGGCGGCCGAGGATCCGTCCATCATGGAGTTGGCCTGCTTGAGTTCGGTTTGGATCTCGATGACGTTGGCCTCAGCCGCGGAGACGGCGGCTTTGGCCCTGGCTCGGGTCGTATCAGCAATTGTCATGGCCGCCTCATGCCCAGTGCGCTCACCCGCCAAACCGGGGTGGTTTGCTCGACAACACGGGTGAGTCTCTTCAAGTGCTAGCATTGACAGCACTCGAAAGAGGGTGAGTGCCATGAGCGTGGTGACCATCCGCGGCCTGGATCCGCGGGTCAAGGCCGGCTTGCAGCGACGGGCGGCAGAGCACGGACGATCCATGGAGGCCGAGGCTCGGGCGATCCTTGCTGAGGCCGTCATGCCGCCGGGCGAGGGGCTCTTCACTGCCCTGCACCGAACGTTCGCTGAACTCGGTGGAGTAGAGATTGAGTTGCCGCCGCGGACCCCTGCTCGGCCCCCGGTGGAGTTCAACGCGTGATCATCCTGGACACCAACGTCGTCTCGGAGCTGATGCGTCCCGTCGGGGACCCACGGGTAATCAGTTGGCTGGGCGAGATCAGCGATGGCGACCTCGCGACCACGGCGATCACAGTGGCCGAGATCGAGTACGGACTGGCGAGGTTGCCCGACGGATCGCGGGCCGATGCCCTGCGGACCGCCGCGGCAGCGCTGTGGGAGTCCTTCGCCACAGCCATCCTTCCCTTCGATGTCGCCGCGGCCGGCGCCTACGGCGCACTGATGGCCTCGCGCGATCGTGCGGGTCGGCCGACGAGTGCTTTCGACGCCCAGATCGCCGCGGTCGCGACGGTGCACAGGGCCACGGTCGCCACACGGAACGTCACCGACTTCCAGGACCTGGGGCTCAAGCTGATCGACCCATGGGCCGCCTCAACGTGACAGCGGCCGATTGCCCCTGAAGTTGAGGGCTGGAACGCGCCTATTGAGCCCGGTCGCCGGACCGCTCGGACCTCACTTCGTTGCACGTTCGATGCACGGCCCGTCAAGGCCATCGCTGAAAGTGCCCATGCAATAGGCGTTTTCGCGATCACCACAGACAGATGCCCAAGCCTGACAGTGCGAGTTCGATTCTCGT
>CAWAEB010000003.1:0-82805 GCA_963781015.1 uncultured Actinomycetes bacterium
AGTTGGTGATTGCCAGGGGCACGGCACCGCTGACGGCCACGTTGCGGTAGGCCTCCGCGTAGGCCAGCTGCGCGCCCGCGTACGGGTCCAGTGCAGCGAACCGGCCGTTGCCGTCGGTGGCCAGCGCCACACCGAGCCCCGACTCGTCGTCAACCCGGATCATCCCGGCGTCGTCGGGCTGGGCCATCACCGTGGAACCCTGCACATAGCGGTCGTACTGGTCGGTGACCCAGTCCTTGGCGGCCAGGTTCGGCGAGGCGAGCAGGCGCATCAGGGTCTCGCGGATCGCCGCGGCGTCACCCGGCCGCGCCAGTCGCTGCGGCGTGGGCGCGTCGTCCTGCCGCGCGGTCAGCCACGACGGCCGCTCGATCGGACGGTTGTACACCGGGCCCTCATGGGCCACAGTCCGCGGCGGCACGTCCACGATCCGCTCGCCGTGCCAGTCGATCGTCAGCCGTCCGGTGTCGTTGACCTCGCCGATCACGACCGCCTCGATGTCCCACTTCGCGCAGATGGCCATGAACGCATCGCTCTGGTCGGGCCGTACAACCGCCGCCATCCGCTCCTGCGACTCGCTCATGAGGATCTCCTCGGGCGAGAGCGTGGAGTCGCGCAGCAGGACGCGGTCGAGCTCGACGTGCATCCCGCCCTGGCCGTTGCTGGCCAATTCGGAGGTGGCGCACGAGATGCCCGCGGCGCCGAGGTCCTGGATGCCCTCCACGAGCCCGGCACGGAGCACCTCCAGGGTGCACTCGATGAGCAGCTTCTCCATGAACGGGTCGCCGACCTGAACCGCCGGGCGCTTCGTCGGCCCGCCATCGGAGAACGTGTCGGAGGCCAGGATCGAGGCCCCACCGATCCCGTCGCCGCCGGTCCGCGCGCCGTAGAGCACGACGAGGTTGCCCACCCCGTGCGCGCTGGCCAGGTGGATGTCCTCGTGACGCATCACGCCCACGCACAGCGCGTTGACCAGCGGGTTGCCCTGGTAGGAGGCGTCGAACACGACCTCGCCGCCGATGTTGGGCAGGCCCAGGCAGTTGCCGTACCCGCCCACACCGGCCACCACGCCGGGCAGTACGCGCCGGGTGTCCGGGTGGTCAGCAGCCCCGAAGCGCAGCGGGTCCATCACCGCGACCGGCCGGGCGCCCATGCTCATGATGTCGCGAACGATGCCACCGACGCCGGTGGCCGCCCCCTGGTAGGGCTCCACGTAGGAGGGGTGGTTGTGGGACTCGACCTTGAACGTGACCGCCCATCCATCGCCGATATCCACCACCCCGGCGTTCTCCCCGATGCCGACCAGCAGCGCATCGGTCTCGGGCTTCTTGTCGCCGAACTGGCGCAGGTGCACCTTGGAGGACTTGTACGAGCAGTGCTCACTCCACATGACGGAGTACATGGCCAGCTCGGAGGAGGTCGGCCGGCGATCGAGGATCTCGCGGATGCGCGCATACTCGTCAGCTTTGAGGCCCAGCTCGGCGAACGGCTGGGCGGTATCGGGCTGCGCGCCGGCTGCGGCCACGGTGTCGGTCATACGGGTGCTCCCTGCGTGGCGGAGGCGGCGTGCGCGGCACCGGCCACCGACCCGGTGCCGGCCAGGTGGGCCAGGATCGAGGTGAAGAATCCCAGGCCGTCGGTGCCCGGTCCGGTCAGGGCCTCCACCGCGTGCTCCGGGTGCGGCATCAGCCCCACGACGTTGCCTGCTTCGTTGCAGATGCCGGCGATGTCGCGCTGCGAGCCGTTCGGGTTCAGGCCGGCGTAGTAGGCGATCACCCGGCCCTCGGACTCGAGCGCGTCGAGGGTGGCCTCATCGGCCTGGTAGCGGCCCTCGCCGTTCTTCAGAGGCACGACGATTCGCTCACCCGCCTCGTAGTCACGCGTCCACGGCGTGGCCGCGTTGGCGATCTCGAGCTCCTGGTCGCGGCACACGAAGTGCAGGCCCGCATTGCGGGTCAGCGCCCCGGGTAGCAGGTGCGACTCACACAGCACCTGGAAGCCGTTGCAGATGCCGAGCACCGGCAGCCCATCACGGGCGGCATCGATGATCGAGGCCATCGCCGGCGCGAACCTGCTGATCGCACCGCAGCGCAGGTAGTCGCCGTAGGAGAACCCGCCGGGCAGCACCACGGCGTCGACGCCCTGAAGGTCCGCGTCGCCATGCCACAGCCCCACCGGCTCGCCCCCGGCGATCCGCACCGCGCGGGCCGCGTCCCGGTCGTCCAGCGAGCCGGGGAACGTCACCACCCCGATGCGCATCAGGACTTCTCCACCCCAGCCGGGACCTCGATCGAGCCGATGCCGGCCGGTGCCTCGATGTCGACCGGTCCGGCGTCCGCGGAGCCGCAGCCGTCGTCGCCGCAGTCGCAGCCGCCTTCCGGCTCGAGCTCCTCGTAGATCTCGTAGTCCTCGATCACGGGGTTGCTCAGCAGCGAGCCGGCCAGCTCATCGAGGCGCTCGGCGAGGTCCTCGTCGAGCTCGCCGTCGATCTCGATCTCGAAGCGCTTGCCCTGCCGGACCGAGGCGACCCCGGTCAGGCCCAGGCGGCCGATGGCCCCGAGCACCGCCCGGCCCTGCGGGTCAAGGATCTCGGGCTTGAGCATGACGTCCACAACGACGCGGGCCACGTGTGACTCCTGGGATGGCGGCGGGAGAGCAGCGGGATTGCTGGGGCAAAGACTACCGGGGCGCCGACGCGGCCCGGTCCCGGCGCACGCCGCGCCGACGGGGGCTATCCCGTCGGCGCCGGCAAGGCGGGTACGGGCTGGGCACCCATCGAGTCGAACAGGGCGCCGGCCTGGTCCGGGTCCCACTTGATGACCCACTGCCCGTCCTCCCAGTGGTCGGAGTCATCGATGGGGACGGTGGTCACCTCGCCGCTGCCGCCTGCCAGTCGGCCGACACCGAGACCGAACCGGGCCAGGTTGAACATCCCGGTCCCGTTGTCGACCGTCAGCGCGCCGACGGCCGCTCTCATGATGTCCCACTGGCGTACCGGATTCACCAGGGTCTGCCAGCTCAGGATCTCATCGACCATGGCCGCCATGTACTGCTGCTGTCGCTCGATCCGGCCGAGGTCGCCCTTGGGGTCGGCGTAGCGCATCCGCACCCAGGCCAGCGCCTCGGCGCCATCGAGGACCTGGCAGCCCGCCTCCACGTCCAGGCCGCTGTTCTCGTCCTTGATCGGCTCGTCGAAGCACACCTCGATCCCGCCGACCGCGTTGGTCAGGTCGACGATCCCGTCGAACCCGACCTCCATGTAGTGGTCCACATGCAGGCCGGTGTTGTACTCGATGGCCTCGCTGAGCAGCGGGGCCCCTCCGTAGGCGAACGCCGAGTTGATCTTGCCGCCGCGGTCGGGGACCGACGTGCCATCGGAGGCGGTGTGCGCCGGGATCGTCACCCAGGAGTCGCGCGGGATCGAGACCAGCGTGGGGGCCTGCCCCAGCTGCTGATGAACCAGCATGATCGTGTCGGTGCGCTGGCCCTCGGTGTCGCCGGTGTGCAGCTCGCTCTGCTCCTCGGCGGTCAAGCCCTCGCGGCTGTCCGAACCGACCAGCAACCAGACGGAGCCGGACGTCTGGTCGATCGGGGCCGGCGAGAGGGCGTCCACCTTGTTCAGGGTGAAGGCCGCGGAGCCGACCAGGAACACCAGCCAGAGCACGTAGGCGATCACAGCCCAGCGCAGGATCCGCACCGGTCCCCAGCGGCGCCGTTTGGCCGGAGCGGGTCGGGCGATCGTGGGCTGGGCGGTTGGGGCCGCGTTCGTGGGCGACGCCGGCGGTGGCGTGCTGGTGGGGGCGGGGACGGCAGGGCCCTGCTCTGCGGAGCCCTGAGCGTCCTCGCGCTCAGCGGCCCACGAACCGTTGGGTAGTCGCCGATAGAGGGTGGAGCCGGTCACCGGCACATGATGCCACGCGATCCGGTCGGCCGACCCCGATCCTGGTGCGCGCCGCGGCCAGGTGCCGTGCTCACCGCGCCCCAGCGGCCCGACCTCAATACGCTGGCCCAGGCAGCAGCCGGCTGCCAGAGACGCACGAACGTCCCGCAGAACCCTTGAGGAGATGCCATGATCCACGAGCGCGCCGGGCAGACCGCCCAGGACAGCGACCTCGTCGACGTTGCCAAGTTGATAACGGCCTACTACGCGCAGCAGCCGGATCCGGGCAACATCGACCAGCAGGTCAGCTTCGGAACGTCGGGCCATCGGGGGTCGAGCCTGAAGACCTCGTTCAACGAGTTCCACATCCTGGCCACCACCCAGGCGATCGTGGAGTACCGCAAGGCGCAGGGCACCACGGGTCCGCTGTTCCTGGCCAAGGACACCCATGGCCTGTCCGAACCGGCCTGGACCTCCGCCCTGGAGGTGCTGGCCGCCAACGACGTGACCGTGCTGATCGACGCCCGTGACGCGTACACGCCCACCCCAGCGCTGAGCCACGCGATCCTGGCCTACAACCGCGACCGAACCAGCGGCTTGGCCGACGGGATCGTCGTGACCCCCTCACACAACCCGCCCCCGGACGGTGGGTTCAAGTACAACCCGACCGACGGCGGCCCGGCCAGCAGCGAGGCCACCGGATGGATCCAGGACCGGGCCAACGCGATCATCGCCGCGGGGATGGGCGGCGTGCGAACGGATCCCCCTGCGCACCGCACTGGCCCGGGACACCACCGGCAGCTATGACTTCCTCGACGCCTACGCCAGGGACCTGCCCGACGTCCTGGACCTCGAGGCCGTGCGTGCGGCCGGCGTGCGACTGGGCGCCGACCCGATGGGCGGAGCCGCGGTGGACTACTACGGCTACATCGCCGAGATGCACGGCCTGGACCTCACCGTGGTCAACCCGAAGGTCGACCCGACCTGGCGGTTCATGACCCTGGACTGGGACGGCAAGATCCGCATGGACTGCTCCTCGCCGTATGCGATGGCGAACCTCGTACGGATGAAGGACGACTTCCAGGTGGCGTTCGGCAACGACGCCGACGCCGACCGGCACGGCATCGTGACCCCGGGCTCGGGGCTGATGAACCCCAACCACTACCTGGCCGTGGCGATCCAGTACCTGTACGCCAACCGGCCGGGCTGGCGCGCGGACGCAGCCGTGGGCAAGACCCTGGTCAGCTCGTCGATGATCGACCGGGTCGCCGCCGACCTGGGTCGCACGCTCGTGGAGGTGCCGGTCGGGTTCAAGTGGTTCGTGCCCGGGCTGGTGGACGGCTCGTTCGGGTTCGGCGGCGAGGAGTCGGCCGGGGCCTCGTTCCTGCGCAAGGACGGCACCGTCTGGACCACCGACAAGGACGGCGTGCTGCTCACGCTGCTGTCCGCGGAGATCACCGCGGTCACGGACAAGGACCCCTCCGAGCACTACGCCGAGCTCACCGAGCGGCACGGTGCCCCGGCCTACGCCCGGGTGGACGCCCCGGCCAACCGCGCGGAGAAGGCGAAGCTCGCCGACCTCTCCCCCGACCAGGTCCGGGCCACCGAGCTGGCCGGCGAGGCGATCACCGCCAAACTGACCGAGGCCCCCGGCAACGGGGCGAAGATCGGTGGACTGAAGGTGACCACCGAGAACGGCTGGTTCGCCGCCCGGCCCTCGGGCACCGAGGACGTGTACAAGATCTACGCGGAGTCCTTCCTCGGCGCCGAGCACCTGGCCCGGATCCAGGCCGAGGCCCGCGAGGTCGTCTCCGAAGCACTCGAGTAGGCCGCGCCACGGGCGGCCGTTGCGGCGCGGCGACTCCGCACCCTGTAACGCGCACCGCGGTGGCGGGAACATAGGGGTGTGAGCAGCCAACCTGCACCACACGACCAGGACTGGTTGACCGACCTGTTCGGCCGGCACAGCCACGCCGTGCTTGCCTACGCCCGCCGACGGGTGGCCAGCGCCGAGGACGCCGAGGACGTGGTCGTGGAGGTCTTCGCGACCGCGTGGCGTCGGCGCGACGTGGTGCCCGAGGAGGCGCTGCCCTGGCTGTACGCCACCGCGGGCAACGTGATCGCCCACGTGATCCGCTCCGACTCCCGGCGCACCCGCCTGGGTGCGCGGCTGGCCACGGTCCGCCCGATGCACGACCACGACGCCGACCCGGCGGATGCCGTGGTCACGGCCCATGCGGATCAGGCTGTCGTCGCCGCGGCGCTCGATGACCTGGCCGAGTCCGATGCCGAGCTGCTGCGGCTGTGGGCCTGGGAGCAGTTGGAGCCCGCCGAGATCGCGGAGGTCCTCGGCTGCTCGCCGGGCACCGCCCGCACCCGGATGCATCGCGCGCGCACCCGGCTGCGGGTGGCGCTGATCGGCCGCGGCGTGACCGGGCCCGCCGTGGAGGACGCCACCGGTGCGCTGCCCGATGTTCCTGCCGACGCCCATCCTGACCCTCATCCCGCCACCGGCTCGGAGGAATCATGAACACCCACGACATCCCGCCGGACACCGCGGACCTTGCCGACGAGGAGTTGCGCGCGCTGATCGCGGGCGCTGATCCCGAGGCCGGCGTGTCTGCCCCGGTCGATCCGCACCTGCTCGACCGGGTGCTGGCCGACACCGAGCCCGCGCACACTCCTGCGGCCCCCGCGGGCGCAGGGGCCCAGCCCTCGTTCCTGCGCCGGCACTGGCAGGGCACGTTGCTGGTGGCCGCCAGCGTGGCGACGCTGGCGCTGGCCATCCCGCCCGTGCTCGGGGACCTCGGCGGCTTCGGCGGGGAGTCGGACAGCGCTTCTGCGGAGATCAGCATGGTCGACGGGGCCGCAACGATGGACTCCGTGCCGGCCGAGGGACTGGCCCGCGACCAGGCGGGCGCCGCCGCGTCGGTGGACGGATCGGCCGGAAGCCTGGCGAGCACCCCGGAGTCGGCTCCGAACGCGCAGGCCTCCGCCGAGCCGACGCTGGTCCGCTCCGGCAGCATGCTGGTCGGCACTGAGGACGTGACCGCCGGGCGCGACTCGTTCGTGGCGGCTGTGCTGGGGATGGGCGGGCGGATCATGTCCGAGACCGTGACCAGCGAGGGCAGCGGTGGCGGCGAGATGCCCTACGGCTCGGACACCATGAGCCGCGGGGACATGGGCATGAGCTACCCGTACCCGTGGTACCCGCAGGGCCCCGGCATCTGGTTGAGCGTCGAGGTGCCGTCGGCCTCCTACGACAAGGCGATCGAGGCGGCCCGAGCGACCGGCGAGGTGGTGGCGCTGCAGCAGTCCTCCTACGACGTCGGGGCGCAGATCACCGATGTGGACGCGCGGATCACGGCACTCGAGAGCTCCTTGGCCCGACTGACCGCCCTGATGGACGACGCCACGGGCATCTCGGACGTGATCGCGCTCGAGGCCGCCATCGCCCAGCGGCAGTCCGAGCTGGACTCGCTGCGCGCCCAGCAGCGCGACCTGGCCAACCAGACCTCGATGTCGGGGATCAGCCTGACGCTGATGAGCCCCGAGGACGCCCGGGGCACAGTCGATCCGGACCCGCAGCAGTCCTGGTGGGAGTCATTCACCGAGGGCTTGGGGCAGTTCTGGAGCTGGCTGGGCCACGCGCTGGTGATCGTGTCGCCGCTGCTGCTGGCCGGCGCGATCATCTGGTGGGTGCGCCGACGTCGCGCGCGGGGCGAGCGCCGCACGCCACCGGCCGCGCCTGCGGCGCAGTGACGGGCTGACCAGCGCAACAGACGAAGGCTCGTCACCGGGTCGAGGGGTGGCGAGCCTTCGTCATGCGATGTCCCGGCCCGGTCGGGGGCCGTCGGGGACGATCCGTCCGAACCTGTGCGGTCCGGACGGGGCTGACGTTACTGCGAATCGCCCTTCTGGGCGGCGATTTCGCTGCGGACCTGCTCCATGTCGAGCCCGCGGACGGCCTCGATGACCTGCTCAAGGGCGGGCGCGGGCAGTGCGCCGGGCTGGGCGAAGACGAGCACGCCCTCGCGGAAGGCCATCAGGGTGGGGATCGAGGTGATCTGCGCGGCGGAGGCCAGGGCCTGCTCGGCCTCGGTGTCCACCTTGCCGAAGACCACGTCGGAGTGCGTCTCGGAAGCCGTTTCGTAGACGGGGGCGAAGTTGCGGCACGGTCCGCACCACTGCGCCCAGAAGTCGACCAGAACGATGTCGTTGTCCAGAACGGTGGACTCGAAGTCGGTGGAGGTCAGGGTCGTGGTTGCCATCGTGGTTTCCCTTGCAGTAGGAGGCATTGGCCTGGGGTCGTATACCCCGGTAGGTATCTCAACGAAACCTGCCGGCTTCGATATTCCCATGTTCGGTCGAGACCGGCGAATGGTCAGCCGCAAGTCCCCGGACCCTGGCGGGGGACAATGGGCGGCATGGGACGACGGGCGCTGCGCGACAGCTCGCGCCATCCGGTCGACTCCGGGACGGCCGAACTGGTGCCCGACAGGGACCTGCGCGACGGCTGGATCCTGCTGCTGGACGGCACCCAGCAGTCCCACGTGGACCTGGCCCATCCCGACCGGCTCGTCTTCGAGTACATGCGCCGCATAGGCCATGTGATCGACCTGCTGCCAGCTGGCCCGTTGCGCGCGGTGCATCTCGGCGGGGGGGCGATGACCCTGCCCCGCTACGTCAGCGTCACCCGGCCACGCAGTCGCAACCTGGTCATCGAACGCGATGCCGCCCTGGTGGACCTGGTTCGCACGCGCCTGCCGTGGCCTCGCACGCACCAGATCCGGGTCCGAACCGCCGATGCCCGCACCGCCCTGGAGTCGCTGCCCGATGCCTCGGCCGACCTCGTCGTCCTCGACGTGTTCGCCAGCGGGCGCACGCCCGGGGACCTCACCTCGGCCGAGTCATTCGGGCACGCCCATCGCGTCGTTGGACCCGACGGAACCCTGGTGGCCAACATCGCCGACGAGTCGGCACTGACCTACGCCCGGCGATTCGTGGCCGGGGTCGCGGCCACCTTCGATCGGGTGGCGGTGGCCGCCGAACCCAGCGTCCTGCGTGGTCGGCGGTTCGGGAACCTGATCGTGATCGGGCAACCTGCCACCGCCCCGGAACTCGACATCCCGGTGCTGACCCGCCGTTGTGCCGGCGATCCCTGGCCGGCACGCCTGGTGCATGGACCGGCACTGGATGCGTTCGTCGCCGGGGCGAAGCCCTATCGGGACGCCGACGCACCGGGCTCGCCCGCACCGCCGCCCGGGGTGTTCGGCATCGGCCCGGCTGACCGGTGACGGGCCGGCGGGCAGGCGGGCTGATCAGTGCAGCGTGAGATACAGGAACGTGGCAGCCTCCGGCTCGCCCGTCGGTGACAGGGCGTACCCCGGGACCGTGCCGACCGGGACATAGCCCAGGCCTTGGTAGAACTCCTCCTCGGGACCACCGGCCACGCAGTCCAGTGTGATCAGGGTGAATCCCCGCGCGCGCGCCTCGACCTCCGCTGCGGCCAGCAACCTCGTGGCCACGCCGCGTCGCCGATCGGCGGAGTGCACGAGCAGCTTGCTGAAATCGACACGATGCGGCTGGTTCGCGGCTTCGGCCGGGCTCATCGAGATGGTGCCGACGACCTCGCCCTCGGCGCGCGCCACCAGCACGATCCGGCGGCCATCGACGACGGCGTCGGCCTGGGCCCGCCACCAGGCGGCTCCGTCTGCGGCGGAGAACGGCAGCAGGAAGTTGACCCCGGCGCCGGTGCCGACCGCATCGGCCAGGATCACGCCGAGCCGATCACACGCCGCCTCGTACAGCCTCGGATCGAGCACCTCGATGGTCACCGGGTGGCTGGAGTACCGCCGCGGGTCGCGGGCGGCCGGACCGAACGGGACCTCGACCGCCTGCCGCCACACCCCGTCGACGCCCTGGACGAACAGGCCCAGCCGGTCGACCTCGAAGGCCGCGCGGTATCCGGTCATCGCGGCCTCGGCCTGGTCCAGCCAGGCCTGGTCCAGGTCGTGGGCCACAGTGACGTGCGGGTGGTACGGGAAGTTCAGCGTCCGGTCCAGCGGGCCACGCCGGACCCGCGCCTCGGCTGTGCGGACCTCCTCCTCACCGACGTCGATGGGAACGAAGACCACCTGCGAGACCGGACGGAACGTGCCCGCTCCTGCCAGGACCAGCTCGAAGGGCTCCAGCAGTCCCGCCTGGGCACCCAGATGCGCGAGGATCGCGGCGAGGTGCTCCTCGTCGGCCACCGGGGTGGGCGGCACCAGCGTGATGTGAGCGACGATCGCATGGGCCAACGGGTCACCGAAGCGCTCCCGATAGGCGCCGAGCTCGCTGAGGAACGGCTCGGGGATGGGCAGTGCGACGCCGATCGTGATCGGCCAGTTCGGCTGTTCGTCGGCCAGGACGTCGGCGACGCCCGGGAGTGGAGCGCCCACTGGGGGCGGACTGGCAGGCTGGCTCATCGAGGGCTCATCCTGCGGTCACGAACCCCAGGTTCCGGTACACGTCAGCCAGCGTCCGACCGGCCACCTCGCGGGCGCGGGCAGCCCCGACGGCCATCTGCCGGTCGAGCTCGGCAGGATCGTCGAGCAGCTCGGCGACCCGGCCCTGGAAGGGCACCACGAAGTCGACCACGGCCGCGGCGGCCTCCTTCTTGAGGTCGCCGTACATCCGCCCGGCGAAGCCGGGCTCCACCTCGGCCACGGTCCGGCCGGTGAACGTGGCCAGGATGGTCAACAGGTTGGACACGCCCGGCTTGTCCACGGGGTCGAAGCGCACCTCGGTCTGCGAGTCGGTGACCGCGGACCTGATCTTCTTCTCCGTCTTCTTCGCCGGGTCGAGCAGGAACACGCAGCCGGCCGGAGCGGACTTGCTCATCTTCGACGTGGGGTCGGCCAGGTCCACGATCTTGGCCGTGTCCTTGATGATCAGCGGCTGGGGCATCGTCAGCGTCGGCCCGAACGCGTTGTTGAACCGGGCAGCCAGGTCCCGGCTCAGCTCCAGGTGCTGACGCTGGTCCTCCCCCACGGGCACCCGGTCCGGGCGGTAGATGAGGATGTCGGCGGCCTGCAGGATCGGGTAGGTGAACAGCCCGACCGTCGTGCGATCGGTGCCGGCCTTGGCGGACTTGTCCTTGAACTGGGTCATCCGGCTGGCCTCGCCCATGCCGGTCTGGCAGGCCAGCACCCACTGCAGCTGCGCGTGCTCGGGCACCTGACTCTGCACGAAGACCGTCGATCGGGCCGGGTCCACGCCGAGGGCCACGAGCTGGGCGAACGACGCGCGCGTGCGCCGGTGCAGCTCGGCAGGGTCCTGGTCCACGGTGATCGCGTGCAGGTCGGCCACGAAGTAGAAGCAGTCGTAGCCCTCCTGCAGGTCCACCCAGTTGCGCAGCGCCCCGAGGTAGTTGCCGATGTGGAAGGAATCAGCCGTCGGCTGGATCCCGGAGAGCACGCGGGGGCGATCGGACATGGGCGTCATTGTCGCAAAGATCTGTACCGGCTCATCACGCCGGCGACTCGGTGGCGCTGTCGACCTCGGAGTCCTGAGCCCCGTCCCCCCTCCCATCAGCCGGCGGGACAACTCGGGCCGGCACCACGCGCAGCCTGGCGATCCGGCGCCCGTCGAGCTCGACGACCTCGAACTGCGCCCCGGAGCCCGGCACCCGGTCACCCAGGTTGGGCAGGTGGCCGAGCTGGGCGATGAACCAGCCGGCCACCGTCTCGTACGGCCCGTCGGGCAGCACGATCCCGGACTCCTCCTCGAAGTCCTCGAGGTTCAACAGGCCGTCGACGGTGAACGGCGCCCCGGCGCGCTGCTCGTGCGGCACCCGGGCGTCCTGGTCGTACTCGTCGTAGATGTCGCCGACGAGCTCCTCGACGAGGTCCTCGAGGGTGACGATCCCCGCGGTTCCGCCGTACTCGTCGGCCACCACCGCCAGGTGCTGGCCGCTGCGGCGCATCTCGGCCAGGGCGGGGATCACCTGCTTGCTGCCCGGGAAGAACGCAACGTCCCGGGCGAAGTCCTCCAGGCGGACCGATCGGCTGGCCATGGTCGGGGCCAGGATGTCGCGCACGTGCACGAACCCGATGACGTCGTCCGGGGAGTCGCCGATCACCGGATAGCGCGAGTGGGGCATCCGCGCCACCTGCGCCGCAGCCCGGAACGCCGGCATCGAGGCAGCCAGGAACGCGACCTCCGTACGCGGGATCATCACCTCGCGCAGCTCGGTGTCACCGGCCTCGAACACATCGTCGATGAGCTCGCGCTCCTCCTGGGTCAACTCGGCGTGCGAGGCCACCATGCCGCGCAGCTCCTCGCCGGTGATCGCCTCCCGGCCGGAATCCGGGTCCAGGCCCAGCAGGCGGACGGCCCCATTGGTGGAGACCGACAGCAACCAGATGAACGGTCGGAACAGTCGGGCGAGGACATCGATCGGAGCGGCCACCGCCAGGGCGATGGACTCGGATCGGGCCAGGGCCAGGCGCTTGGGCACCAGCTCGCCGAACACCAGGGAGATGAAGACGATCAACAGGGTCGCGCCGATGAACGCCACCGGGTCGGCGAGCCGGCTGGGCACACCGGCGTTGACCATCGCGTCGGCGACCACCGGCGCGATCCTGCTGGCGCCGAACGCGGCAGAGATGAACCCGGCCAGGGTGACCCCCACCTGAACGGCGGCCAGGAATCGGTTGGGGTTGCCCAACAGGGACTGCAGCCGCACACCGCGCCGGGGGTCGGACTCCTCGAGCCTGCTGACCTGGCTGTCGCGCAACGAGACCAGCGCGGTCTCCGACGCCGCAAAGAACCCCCCGATCAGCGTGAAGATCAGGATGATGCCGAAGGTTGCGCCCACGTCGCCCACAGTGGCGACGAATGTACCCGAACCGGACCCGGTGCGGGTCCGCGGATTCTCGGACCGGACCGGCACCGCGTACCGTTGGTCCATGAGTGCAGCGCAATCCGGGCCGCAGAGCGCGAAACCCACGTCATCCGGCGGCACCGGCGAGGCTGCCCGGCGGACGACCCCGGCCAGGGGTGCCACGAAGTCACCGACCCGTTCAGCCGGGACCCGCACCGACCAGGACCCGGCGAATCCGGCTGCCGGGCGCAGCGCGAAGCCGTCCGCCGGACCGCGTCCCGCAAGCCCGCATCCCGGAAGCGGTCCGCGACCCCGACGAACGGTCACGAACTCGGGGACCGCCCGCGGACGAACCGCCCGGGCTGCCCCGGCCGCTCCCACCAGGAGCGCGGGGGCCGCTGCCGCTGCGGCGGCACTCGGCGGTCGGGCAGACGCACTGGCCGCTGGCCACTCCGCGGTCGGGGCGCTGCTCGCCAACCACGTGGGCGAGATCGAGGCATCCCCGCAGCCCCGGCAGATCGAGGGCAAGCCGGCCCAGCAGGGGGCGACTGCGCCGAGCCAGCCAGACGCCCGGGCGCAGGACGAGCCGGGCAGGGCGGGTCCACCTCCCGGCGAAGCGGGTCCGCCTCCGGGCGAAGCCGGGCCCGGGGGAGCACTCGGGTCTGAGCGCGGGTCCGGACGGGACGGGGACCTCGGCCCTGCGCCGGACGCGCCCCCCCGACGCCGGAGCAGGGTGACCCCGCCGGCCGCTCCCGCTCCGCTGCCTGTTCCCCTCCCGACCACGACCCTGGTCACCCGGCCTGCCCTGCCTCCGCTGGAGGACGTCGCGCTGGGCGTGCTGGTCGTGGTGGCCGAGCGTTCGTGGCAGCTCGGTTCCCGGGCAGTGGCGATGGCCGGCACAGCGTCGATGAAGGCATTGGATGCGGTCCGGGCCCTGTCCCCACAGATCGCCAACGAGCGGGCCGACGCCCGACTGGCCGCGTTCGCGCAGCGGGGCCGTGCGGTCCGGGCGGAGCGGACCGCCGCCGTCAGCACGGCGTTCAGCGAAGCCGTCACCCAGGCAGCGGCCAGCGACGCGATGCGCCAGATGACAGTGACCGCCATGGAGGAGGCAGCCGAGGAGGTCCTGGCGGTTGTGCTGCCCACGATGCTCGACGCCGTGGCCGATCTGGAGACCCAGGAGCGCCTCGACGAGCTGATGGCCGGACTGCTGCTGCGCCAATTGCCCAGCGCGCTGGAGAAGACCCTGCCGGGGGTGATGATGCGCACTGCCACCCGGCCCGCCGCGGGGCTGCTGCCGTTCCTGAACGGAGTCCGGCCCAAGTGACCGCGGTGCCGGCACCGCCCCCATCGCTGGAGGTGGTGACGGCCAACGTCAACGGGGTCCGCGCGGCCCTGCGCCGGGGTGGGCTGGCCTGGCTGGCCGACAGGGGTGCGGACGTGCTGTGCCTGCAGGAGGTCCGCGCGACCCCGGACCAACTCGCCGAGGCACTCGGGGCGGGCGGCTTGGGCGAATGGCACCTGGCATTGGCCGACGGGGCTCGGGCCGGGCACGCCGGGGTCGCGATTCTCAGCCGCACTCCCCTCACCGACGTCCGGATCGGGATCGGACCAGCTGAGTTCGCCGACCAGGGTCGGTGGGTGCAGGCAGGCGTTGTCGATCGGGCCGGCCGTCCGGTCCAAGTCGCCAGCGCGTATGTGCACACCGGCGAGGCTGAGGGTCCGAGGGCTTCGGAGAAGGATCAGTTCCTCACGGCGATGGGACAGTGGATGGCCGAGCACTCCCACGAGCACGCTCTGGTGTGCGGTGACCTGAACGTCGCACACACGCAGCTGGACATCAAGAACTGGCGCGGCAACCGCGGGAAGGCCGGGTTCCTCGAGTCCGAACGGGCGCACCTGGATCGCTGGTACGCCGCCCCGCCGGGCGGCCTGGGCTGGACCGACCTGGGACGCAGCCGGTACGGCGCGGACCATCCCGGGCCCTACACCTGGTGGTCCTGGCGCGGGCGCGGCTTCGACACCGACGGCGGGTGGCGGATCGATGCCGTGCTGGCCTCCCCTGCCATGGCGGCCCGGGCCCGCGGATACGTGGTGCACAAAGCCGCCACGTACGCCGAGCGCTGGAGCGACCATGCCGCCGTCTCTGCGGTGTTCGACTGAGGTCGATGCCTTCGCGGGGAACTGCGTGGCGCATTGGACACTACTGCGGTTCGCGTAATAGTGTGCGCTGCGAAGGAGAGCTGATGGACACCACGCAACTGCTCAAGGGCACGCTGGATGCTGCGGTGCTCGCGGTGATCGCCCACGAGGACGGCTACGGCTACGACGTCGTGCGCCGGCTTCGCGAGGGCGGTCTGGAGGAGGTCGGCGACGCCTCGGTCTACGGCACGCTGCGCCGGCTGTTCGCCGCCGGGGCGCTGACGAGCTATGTCGTGGCCTCCGAGGAGGGGCCCCACCGCAAGTACTACGGGCTCACGCCCGCCGGCCGGGTCGCGCTGGCCGAGGCACGCAAGGCCTGGGGCGCGTTCGCCCTCGTGATGGACCGAATGCTGGGCACCCGCACCCTGGAGGGGACACCCTGATGACCGACGACACCACAGCCCTGCCCCCCACGGACGGCGAGCCGACCGTGGTCCTGCCCGGGGTGGACGCCACCCCCACCACGAACCTGCGGGCACCGGGGAGCACGGGTACCACCACGCTGCCCGATCCGCGGATCGCCGGCTACCTCGCTGCAGCCGCTGAGCAGCTCGCTGACCTACCTCCGGGGGAGCGCGCCGAACTGCTGGAGGATCTCGCCGACCACCTCGCCGAGATCGCCGCGGACGAGGGTGCCGCCTTCGACACCCGGCTCGGCGCCCCCGCCGAGTACGCGGCAGACTTCCGGGCCTCGGCGGGCTACCCGCCCCTGGGTTCGACGACCGACACCCCTGCGCACCCGGGCTGGTTCCGTCGCTCGGCACACGACGCGACCGCGAGCTTCGAACGCCTCGGAACGCGGATCGCAGAGTCCGTCGATGGCCTGCCCAGTGGTCCGACGCTGCTGGAGTTCCTGCCCCGGCTGCGTCCGGCCTGGTGGGTGTTCCGTGCATGGCTGGCTGCCCTGGTTCTCGGCGTGGACTGGCCCACCGGGGCCGGTGGAGCCAGTACCTTCCTGTGGACCGGGCTGTTCGTGGTGCTGTCCGTGGTGTGGGGGATGCGGACCGAGCGGCTGGGGCAGGGTGCTGGCTGGGCTGAGCGGATGCTGCTGGCACTGCTCAACGGCCTCGCGGTGCTGATCTGCCTGATCGGCGCCCTCGGCGGCGGCCCGCTGCCGAGCGTGACCAGCCAGCCGGGCGCGTACTACGACGGCCCATCCGCAGCGGAGTACGGGGATTCGTCTGGGCTGTCCATGGGCGGGGCGCCGATCACCAATCTGAGCGCGTTCGACCTCGAGGGCAATCCGATCGCTGGTTTCCAGCTGTTCGACCAGGACGGCAACCCGGTGGTGGTTGATCCGAGCATGCAGAGCGGCCCCGAAGGCGAATCCGTGTACCCGGTGTGGGCCACTGACGCCAACGGGTACCCGGTCAACGAGGCGTTCCCCGTCACGTACGTGCTCACCAACGAGTACTTCGATGAGGCCGCTGAGGAGTTCTCCCTGCAGGTCAGCCGGATCCTGACCCCCGAACGGGTCGCACCGCTGAGCAGCATCACCGCCCCGGTCGTGCCGCCGGTCGGATCCGTGGTCCCGATGAACGACAGCGGCGACCCGGACTGGGCCAACGCCCAGCTCCCGGCCGGATCGGCGCCAACGCCGGCACCGAGCGATCCGCCAACGGATGCAACTCCCCCGACGCCGGAGCCCTCGGACGGGGCCGCCGCCGAGAAGAGGGAGTAGCCAGCGCCACCGTTCAGCTGGCCAGCGGATCGACCACCTGCAGGCCGGGGAACCGGTGCAGGTCCTGGTCCCGGCTGTAGATCCGGGGCACACCATGCTCGACGAGCACCGCGGCGATGTGGGCACCGTGGACGAGGCTTCCCCGCACCCCCGGCGCCGAGAGCATCCGCTCGGCGACCTGAGCATGGCGTGGGCCCGGGGCGAGCATGCTCACGTGATCGCGGCGCTGGAGGTCGAGGATGAAGTCCCATGCCAGGCTGGTCGCCAACGGTGTCGGGAGAATCCGCCTCCACGACACTGGACATGCTCACTGCCTGCGCCCTGGCCCGCGCACGCAAACGGGCAGCCGACTCAGCCGCCCAGCGCGCCCAGAACGCTGTTGAAGGTGGCGCTGGGTCGCATGACCGCACTGGCCGCAGCCTCGTCAGGACGGTAGTAGCCGCCGATGTCGGCCGGGTGGCCCTGCACCGCGATCAGTTCAGCGTCGATGACCTCCGACTGCGCAACCAACTGCTCGGCCACCGGCGCGAACACCGCGGCGAGCTCGACGTCATCGGTCTGCGCCGCCAGCTCCTGGGCCCAGTAGCGGGCCAGCCAGAAGTGGCTGCCGCGGTTGTCGATCTGGCCGACCCGGCGCGCCGGGGACTTGTTCTCGTTGAGCAGGGTCTCGGTCGCGCGGTCCAGCGCGTTGCCCAGGACACCTGCTCGAGCGTTGCCGTTGACCGCCTCGTGCCGGAACGACTCCGCGAGGGCCAGGAACTCGCCGAGGCTGTCCCAGCGCAGGTAGTTCTCGGCGACCAACTGCTGCACGTGCTTGGGCGCCGAGCCGCCCGCGCCGGTCTCGAACAGGCCGCCACCGTTCATCAGCGGCACCACCGAGAGCATCTTGGCCGACGTGCCCACCTCGAGGATCGGGAAGAGGTCGGTGTTGTAGTCGCGCAGGACGTTGCCCGTGACCGAGATCGTGTCCAGCCCACGGCGGATCCGCTCGACCGAGAATCGCGTCGCCTGCACCGGCGACATGATCTGGATGTCCAGACCCTCGGTGTCGTGATCGGCCAGGTACGCCTGCACCTTGCCGATCAGGTTGCGGTCGTGCGCGCGTGACTCGTCGAGCCAGAACACAGTCGGCGTTCCGGCGGCCCGGGCCCGGGTGACGGCCAGCTTGACCCAGTCGCGGATCGGGGCGTCCTTGGTCTGGCAGGCCCGCCAGATGTCACCGGTCGCCACCTCGTGGGACATCAGGACCTCGCCGGCCGCGTCGACGACCTCGACCCGGCCGGGCGCGGTCATCTCGAAGGTCTTGTCATGGCTGCCGTACTCCTCAGCCTTCTGCGCCATCAGGCCGACGTTGGCCACCGAGCCCATCGTGGTCGGGTCGTAGGCACCGTGCTCCCGGCAGTCGTCGATCACGGCCTGGTAGATCCCGGCGTAGGAGCTGTCCGGGATGACGGCCAGCGTGTCTGCCTCGGCCCCGTCCGGGCCCCACATGTGCCCGCCGATGCGGATCATCGCCGGCATCGAGGCATCGACGATGACGTCGCTGGGCACATGCAGGTTCGTGATGCCCTTGTCCGAGTTGACCATGGCCAGCGCCGGGCCGTCGGCCAGGCCCGCCTCGAACGCTGCCCGGATCTCGTCGCCGTTGGGCAGGTCCGCCAGGCCGTCGAGGATGCCGCCGAGACCGTTGTTGGGCGACAGGCCCGCGGCTGCGAGGTCGGCACCGTAGGTGTTGAAGACCGCCGGGAAGAACGCCTCGACCACGTGGCCGAAGATGATTGGGTCGCTGACCTTCATCATCGTCGCCTTGAGGTGCACCGAGAACAGCACGCCCTGCCCCTTGGCCCGGGCAACCTGCTCGGCGAGGAAGATATCGAGTTCAGCGACGTTCATGGTGGTGGCATCGACCACCTCGCCGGCCAGGACCTTCAGGCCCTTCTTGAGGACGGTGGTGGTGCCGTCGGCGCCGATGTGCCGGATCGTGAGGGTGTCAGCAGCGGGCATGACCACCGACTGCTCGTTCGCGCGGAAGTCGTCGCTGCCCATGGTGGCCACGGAGGTCGCACTGTCGGGGCTCCAGGTACCCATCGAGTGCGGGTGGCGCCGCGCGTAGTTCTTCACAGCCGACGGGGCCCGGCGGTCGGAGTTGCCCTCCCTCAGGACGGGGTTCACCGCACTGCCCTTGACCTTGTCGTAGCGGGCGCGGATCTCGCGCTGCTCGTCGGTGGTGGGGTCGTCGGGGTAGTCCGGCAGCGCATAGCCCTTGGCCTGCAGCTCGGCGATCGCGGCCTTGAGCTGCGGCATGGAGGCCGAGACGTTGGGCAGCTTGATGATGTTGGCCTCAGGGGTGGTGGCCAGCTTCGCCGAGCTCAGCCAGGGCGTCGTCGACGCGCTGGGCCTCGGTGAGGTGCTCGGGGAAGAGCGCCAGGATCCGCCCGCCCAGGGAGATGTCACGGGTCTGCACGTCGACCCCCGCGCTGGAGGCGAAGGCCGATACCACCGGCAGGAAGGAGTACGTGGCCAGCATGGGGGCCTCGTCGGTCAGGGTGTAGATGATCGTGGCCATGGTTCGTCGGCGCTCCTCGAGGCTGGCTGGCTGACTGTCTTGACGTCGAGAGAAATTCTAGGCCCTCCTGGACAATGCCGAAGAGGGCTCCTCGCTCCCCTCGGACCCCGGCAAGGATAGCCGCGCACGAGTCAGCCTCCGTGGGCGGCGCGGGTCAGCCGGTCCCGGACGGCCTGGGCCAACGGGCCCTCGCCGGGGTCGGGGAGCACCGCGACCACGGTGGTCAGCCCCAACTCATCGGCGCGGCGCAGGGCGGCGTACAGATCGCGGGCATAGTCCTCGGGGGTGTCCGGCGCACCCAACCTCGTCCACGGGTCGGGCGTGGACACCGACGACGAGGCCACCAGGCCCACCGGGGCGGGCCGGCCAGCCAACGACCGTGCAAGTCGCGTGCCCTCTGGTCCCCCCAACCCGAACAGATCACGATTCCCGCGACCGGGGAGCTGCGTGAGGGCTGCCTGCAGGTCGGAGCCGCTGGAGTGCGCCGGCTCGACCAGAAGCACCTGCGCCAGCGGGGCGTAGTGAGACTCGAGGGTCCCGGGAGCGCGCACATCTTCATCCCGCGCGTCCTGGGCGGCAGACCCCACCCGCGAAGCCACCCCTGCACCCGCCCCCAGTTCCCCCGCGCCCAGTTCCCCCGCCAACACGGCATCCACCTGCGCCTGGCTGATCGCCCCGAGGCGCAGCACGCGAGGCGGGTCCGCCGTGCAATCCACGATGGTGGACTCCACCCCGACGGCGCAGGGGCCCCCGTCGATCACGAGGTCGCGCTGCGGATCCAGGGAAGGGCCCACCTCAGCAATCACATCAGCGGCGCGGGTCGGACTCACCCGGCCGAACCTGTTGGCGCTGGGCGCGGCCACCCCGCGTGCCGGGTCATCGGCCCCGCGCACGAGCGCCCGGAGGCAGGCCAGGGCCACAGGATGGCCCGGACAGCGCAGCGCCACGGTGTCCTGGCCGCCGGTGATGAAGTCCCCGGCCCGTGGGCTGCGGGCGACAATCACGGTCAACGGCCCGGGCCAGAACACCTCAGCCAGTATGCGTGCCGCGTCGTTCGGCGCCGCTGCCCAGCCCTCGATCGCCTCGGGTCCGGCGACGTGCACGATCAGCGGATGGTCAGCCGGACGGCCCTTGGCCCAGTAGACCCGAGCCACCGCGTCAGCGTCCTGGGCATCGGCCGCCAACCCGTAGACAGTCTCGGTCGGCAGCCCCACCAGCCCACCGGCCAGCCATGCCGCGGCCACTCGCTGCTCCACCTTCGGATCAACGCTGCCATCGGCGCCCAAGCCAGTGAGCAGGGGCACGTCCACGCCAGGATTCTAGGTGCGATCCCGAGGGGTGCCTGCTCAGCTGGTCGGCGCCGGGATGCTGTCCGGGGCGTCGCGCTGCTCCACGGTGACGCGGATGAAGGTCACGCTGAGGCCGACCGCAGGGTTCAGTTCCTCGATCAGGTCCGCCTGGAGTGGGTCCACCGGGGGTGGTTGGCCCGGCCCGGTGACTTCGGAGCGGACTGCGGGGCAGAGCTACAGCTGCAGATGGAGTCGCGATGCGTCGTCCAACTGCGCCATGACGTGTGACGGGACTTGTCCGAGGACCCGGCCGAGCCGCTCGACATCGATCACGCGTACCTGCTCGCACGTTGCCTTGGAATCGTGCGGCAGCCCAGTCACGTCAGCGGGCAGGAGCGCCTGGAAGGGGTAGATCCGGTCGGTGCTGGTGGTGCAACGCGGCAGACCTCGAGGGGAGGACCGTCCGGTTCACAGCGGAGCAGAACGGCTTCGGCAGGAGACCCGCCCTGGTGCGCGACTGGCTGCACCCGGCGCCGATGAGCCGGACGGGCCGTGGTCGACCGATCAGTTCGCCAGCCGTGGGTCCCCGTGGCAGCGCTTGTACTTCTTGCCCGACCCGCACGGGCACGGGGCGTTGCGGCCCACCCCCGCGAACTCGTCCGCGGTCTCGGCCACCTTGGTCGGCTCCCCGGTCTCCGAGGGGGCGGTGTACTGCAGCCGCTCCGGGCGACGTGGCGCGAGGCCGGCGGCGTTGAGGTCCGACATCGGGTGACCGGTCTGGGCGCCGACCGCAGGTGCTGGTCGCGCCGGGCGCGCCGGGCGCGACGGGCGGGGCGGTGCAAGGGCCGGGGCCTGTACCTCGTCGGCGGCGTCCTCCTCGAACTCCACCCCATCGAACTCCACCACGTCGAACTCCACCCCGTCGGAGTCGTCCTGCGTGGGCTCGTCGTCGACGGACACCTCGAGGTGGAACAGCAGCCCGACGGTCTCCTCCTGGATGGAGTCCATCATCGCCTTGAACAGGTCGAAACCCTCGCGCTGGTACTCGATCAGGGGGTCCCGCTGGGCCATCGCCCGCAGTCCGATGCCGTCGCGCAGGTAGTCCATCTCGTAGAGGTGCTCGCGCCACTTGCGGTCCAGCACGGACAGGATCACGCGGCGCTCCAGCTCACGCAGCGTCTCGGCGCCGAGCTCCTCCTCGCGCCCCTCGTACGCCGCACGCGCGTCGGCCAGGACCTCCTCGCGGAGGAACTCGCGGGACACCGCCGACCGCGACCCGCCGGCCTGGGTCTCCACCTCCTCGATACTCATCCCGATCGGGTAGAGCGCCTGCAGCGCACGCCACAGCTCGTCGAGGTCCCACTGCTCGGGGTAGCCCTCGGCGGTGGCCGCGTGCGTGTACCCGCTGACCGTGTCGGTGAGGAAGTGCTGGACCTGATCGTGGATGTCCTCGCCCTCGAGGACGCGGCGACGCTCCCCGTAGATGACCAGGCGCTGGCGGTTCATGACGTCGTCGTACTTCAGGACGTCCTTGCGGATCTCGAAGTGCTGGGCCTCGACCTGTGTCTGCGCCGAGCGGATGGCGTTGGTCACCATCTTCGACTCGATGGGCTGCTCGTCGGGCACGTTGGCCCGCCGCAGGAAGGCGTCGACCATGTCGGCCTTGAACAGCCGCATCAGGTCGTCCTGCAGGGACAGGTAGAACCGCGAGGCGCCCGGGTCGCCCTGCCGACCGGACCGGCCCCGCAGCTGGTTGTCGATGCGCCGGGCCTCGTGCCGCTCGGTGGCCAGCACGTAGAGCCCGCCGAGGTCGGTGACCTCCAGGTGCTCGGAGGCGAATGCCGCCTGCGCCGCGGACAGCGCCGCGGGCCAGGCCTCCTCGTACTCCTCGGGCGACTCACTGGGGGTCAGGCCCTGGTTCTGCAGCGACAGGTCAGCCAGGAACTCGGAGTTGCCGCCCAGGATGATGTCGGTACCACGCCCGGCCATGTTCGTCGCGACGGTGACCGCGCCCCGGCGCCCGGCCTGGGCGATGATCGTCGCCTCCTTGTCGTGGTACTTCGCGTTGAGGACCTGGTGGGCGATCCCCTTCTTGCGCAGCAGCGTGGACAGCTTCTCGCTCTTCTCCACGCTGACGGTGCCGACCAGGATCGGCTGGCCTGCCTCGTGGCGCTCGGCGATGTCGCCCACCACGGCATTCCACTTGGCGTCCTCGGTGCGGTAGACGAGGTCAGCCAGGTCCGCGCGGACCATCGGTCGGTTGGTGGGGATCGCCACCACCCCGAGCTTGTAGGTCTTGTCGAACTCGTTGGCCTCGGTCATGGCCGTGCCGGTCATCCCCGACAGCTTGTTGTAGAGGCGGAAGAAGTTCTGCAGGGTGACGGTGGCCAGGGTCTGGTTCTCGGCCTTGACCTCCACACCCTCCTTGGCCTCGATCGACTGGTGCAGGCCCTCGTTGTAGCGCCGACCGGCCAGGATCCGGCCGGTGTGCTCGTCGACGATCATCACCTCGCCGTTCATCACCACGTAGTCCCGGTCGCGCTTGAACAGCTCCTTGGCCCGGATGGCGTTGTTCAGGTAGCCGACTAGGCGGGTGTTGACGGGCTCGTAGAGGTTGTCGATGCCCAGCCAGTCCTCGGTGCGTTCGATGCCGGCCTCGAGCACGCCCACGGTGCGCTTCTTCTCATCGACCTCGTAGTCGATGTCGATGCGCAGCCGCGTGGCCAGCTTGGCCATCTCCTGGTACCACTTGTCGGCCTCGTCGGCCGGGCCGGAGATGATCAGCGGGGTGCGGGCCTCGTCGATGAGGATCGAGTCGACCTCGTCGACGACCGCGAAGTTGTGGCCACGCTGGACCATCTCCTCCTTGGTCCAGGCCATGTTGTCGCGCAGGTAGTCGAAGCCGAACTCGTTGTTCGTGCCGTAGGTGATGTCGGCTGCGTACTCCTCGCGCCGCTCGGCCGGGGTCATCCGCGACAGGATCACCCCGACGGTCAGGCCGAGGAACCTGTGCACCCGGCCCATGTTCTCGGCGTCCCGGTGGGCCAGGTAGTCGTTGACCGTCACCACGTGCACGCCATCGCCGGGCAGGGCGTTGAGGTAGGCCGCCAGCGTGGAGACCAGGGTCTTGCCCTCACCGGTCTTCATCTCGGCGATGTTGCCCAGGTGCAGCGCGCCGCCGCCCATGATCTGTACGTCGTAGTGCCGCTGGCCCAGGGTCCGCTTGGCCGCCTCGCGCACCGTGGCGAACGCCTCGGGCAGAAGGTCGTCGAGGGTCTCGCCGTTGGCCAGCCGCTCGCGGTAGGCCGGGGTGAGCGCCTTGAGCTCGTCGTCGGACATCGCCTCGAAGGCGGCCTCCAGGGCGTTGACCTGCTTGGCCATGGCTTCCAGTTTGCGCAGCGTCTTGCCCTCGCCGGCGCGCAGGATCCTGTCGATGATGGCCACGCGGGCCCCTCTCGCAACTCGGGTGCACAGCCCCCGGCGCACTCCTGCCCGGGGGTCACTGCGCCCATGGTAATGCGCGCCACGTGCTGCGCGGGACCCGTCACTCGGGCAACTGCACCAGTCCCCGGCGCAGTGCGGTGGCCACCGCGTCCGTGCGGTTGGCGGCCTCGAGCTTGCCCATCAGGGCGTGCACGTGGTTGCGCACGGTGTTGGCGCTGATCCCCAGCCGCAGGCCGATCTCGGCGTTCGTGGCGCCGGTGGCAAGCCAACGCAGGACGTCGAGTTCACGCGCGCTCAACGGTGCCGCGCCCGATCCGGCGGACTCGGCGAGCAGTTCTGCCCGCAGCACCCCGGCCAGGGGTGCGGCCACCCAGTCCTGCCCCCGAACGGCCGCTGACACTGCGGCCACCAGCTCCCGTGGCGTGCACTGACGATGCAGCAGCGCCCGGGCGCCGGCCTCCATCGCCTCGATGCTGCCGTCGGCCGAGGTCCGGCGCACGACGACGACCACACCAACCTGAGGGGCACGCTCGGTCAGGTCCGCGACGAGCTCGGTCGCGTAGGGGCTGCGGGCCAGGCCGGCGTCGAGCAGGATCGCGGCAGCCCGCCGATCGGCCAAGCCGCGCAGCGACGCGGAGGCTGCATGCACCGTGGGGCTGAACCCGCCCTCGGCCAGGATTGCGCTTGCCCCGGCCGCGAACACCGGTTCGGTGTCGGCGACCACCACCCTGGCCGGGCGGTTCGAACCCAGGCCGAGTCGGCCGATGAGCCCCTCGCGGGCCGGTGGCCTAGCCGTCAGCCTCCCCTTCCAGGCGCAGCAGGCCGTAGTTGTAGCCGCGCCGGTGGTAGACCACCGACGGGGCGCCGGACTCATTGTCGCGGAACAGGTAGAAGTCGTGGCCGACCAGTTCCAGGGCCTCCACGGCCTGCGCGACGCTCATCGGTTGGGAGACGTGCTCCTTGAGCCGCACGACGATCGGGCCCTCAGCCCAGACGGTGCCGTCATCGACAGCACCCTCGACGGGGGGTTCGGACGGCGCCGAGACGGGCGTGGGCTGCGCGGACGGCACGACCAGGACCTTCTCGGTGCGCCGGGTGCGCTTGCGATCTGCCGCCCTGCGCAGCCGTTCCTCGAGTCGGCCGAGGGCGATGTCCGTGGCCGCGTACTTGTCCTGGGCATGGGCCTCGGCGCGGATCACCGGGCCGGTCCCACGGCAGGTGAGCTCCACCTCGAAGGCGCGGTCGGACTGGCGCGGATTGACCTCATGGGAGATCTCGACGTCGACGTTGCTGATCGGCAGCCCGAACCGGTCGATCCGGTCCAGCTTGCCCTCGACGTGCTCCTTGAACCGCTGCGACACATCGAGGTGACGACCCCTGACGACGATGTCCATGTGTCCTCCGACCGTAGGCGGACGCGTCCGGCGCGCCCGCGGGATGAGTGCCCCCGCTATGCCCACGCTAGCCCGCCCCGGTGGTCGACGCACGGTGCCGGGTCGGGGGCACGGCCCGCGTGATCGTCCCCGCGCAACGGACCTGCCCACCGGCGGCCCGCAGCGCGCGCACCGCCTCGCTGAGAGTCGCGCCGGTGGTGGCCACGTCATCGACCACGACGAGGTCGCCGGCCGGGATCGAGTCGCTGCGCAGTGCGCCGGCCAGGTTGCCCCGGCGCTGTGCGCCGGACAGCCCGACCTGATCGTGGGTGGCACGGATGTGCTCGAGGCAGCGCAGCCGATGGGCAGCGAACCCCGCCCGACGCAGCTCACCGGCCGCCCGGCCCGCGAGGACAGCCATGTGGTCAGCACCCCGGGCCCGCACCGCATCGCGGCGGGAGGGCACGGGGACCAGCCAGATCGGCTCGGGCTGGTGGCCCGGCACGCCGGCGTCGCCCAGCGCCGCGGCCACCGCCCCGGCGAGAAGCACGCCGAGCGGGGCGCCCAGCCGGCGGACCTGCCCGTCCTTGAACGCGACGACGGCCCGGCCGGCCGGGCCGCTGTGCTCCGCGGCGGCTCGGGTCGGCACGGGGCCGGGCACCCACAGGGCCGATCCCCAAGTGGCCTGCTGGCAGCGCAGGCACCAGGCCCGCCCGGGTGCGGTGCAGCCGGCACAGGACTGCGGGACCACGAGGTCCAGGGCCGCCTGCGCGGCCTGCGACCACCAGAGCGCCGCAGGGCCTGCGGTCATCCGGGGTAGGCCACCGAGCGTCCGGCGCCCTGCGGACGCCACTGCAGGCCCACGTTGACGAACAGGCTCCCGCCGCTGGCCACCAGGGACGACGTGCCGGGAGCGGCCGCGACCTCATTGGGCTCCGAGGGTGCGCCGAGCGCCTGGTCGGCGCCGGTGCCGACTGAGATCCGCAGCACCTGGGTGCCGCTGCCCCCTGCCGAGCCGAGGACGTCCAGGGTCGTCGAGTCGCGCCAGGCGGTATCGGTGATGTCGGTCACCGCCGGCCCCAACCGTCGGACCGACTCGACGCTGATCACCGCATCCTCGTCGGTGGCCAGCACGCCCAGGTAGGCCTCGCCGCCGGCGACCAGGGCGATCCGCGCACCATCCCGGGCCAGCTGGACCGACGTCAGCGGCCCTGCCAGTTGCGCCCCGCTGACGCTGACCGGCACCGGCTGTCCGTCGGCACCGACCCGGCGCAGGGTCCCCTTGTCTGTGAACCACAGCGAACCATCAACGTCGAAGCTCGCCCCGCCGATCCGCCGGCCCTCGATGCGCCGCTCGCTGAGGCCGCGGTCCAGGGGCAGCAGCCACAGGCCTCGGGCGTCCGGGGTCACGGCGGCCGCCATCCGCTGGTCCAGGGCGACCGCCAGCCCCATGAGACCCTCGGCGTCAGGCACCTCCACCGGGATCGACGTGCGACCCAGCTGCGAGACCCGGCTGATCGATGATCCGTCGAGGGCGTAGTAGGGCAGCCGGTCAACGCCCCGGGGCCCGGTGGCCAGCAGGTCCGGGCTGCGGGTGGACCAGGTTGCCCGGTCCATCAGGGTCGGGGTGCCGGGAACGTCGAGGTTCTCCCCACGCACCAACAACCGCACGGCCGAGACCTCGGGCAGCTGGGTGAGGGTCCAGGTCAGCTGGGCGGCCAGGTCTCGACGCTGGTCCCCGGTGGCCGACAGCACCTGGTCGGTGAGCTCGACCACCGCGACCCCGTTCGTGACCGGAACGGCACCCAGCGCCAGCGCGGCGCCCTGGGGTGCGCCGGTCCGAACGGCCGGGGCCAGCCACTGCGCCGGGCCGGCCAGCAGCCGCTCGGCCAAGGTGGTCGGCAGGCTCGGCCCGGCCACCGGCAGCAGCCGTGCGTCCGGGACCAGCGCGCCACTGCGATCCGAGGGGAAGTAGGTCTGGTACTGCCGGTATGCCCGGCGTAGGTCCGTGTCGTTGATGAGCAGCCCCGGCGGGAGGCCCGCGATCCGCCACTGGGGTCTGCCGGTGGCCCCGTCGGGCGCCTGCTCGAGCTCGAAGCGGACCTCGGCGGGCTCGGCCGGGTCGACGGGCTGCAGCGAGCCATCGGCCAGCAGGCGTCCGGTGATCCGGATCGATGCCTCAATCGTGTCCTCGGCGGGCGCGGTGAGCGCCAGCGAGGACCGTTCGTACACAGTGGTGGACTCCTGCGGAGCCCAGCTTGAGGACGCCTCCGGCGTCAGGTACCGGCGGGCGATCGCGTGATCGGACTCGAGACTGGCGCTTGCCTCCAGGAACCCACGCACGATCTCCTCCGGGCTGGCACCGAGGCTGGGTGGCGCGGCGATCACCCGGATGAACTGGGAGCCCTCACCGGAGTCCAGGACCGGGCCCTGCCGGATCGGGCCGGAGGTCGGCACGGAGGCACAGCCAGCCAGCAGCAGGCCCAGGGTCAGGAGGGTGGCCACCCATCGCCAGGGGCGCGCACCGCACGTCGCCCGGCCCCGGCTGACGGCCCCGCGGCGAGCACCCGGCCGGGTCATGCGATCACCACTCCGGTCGGGGCCAGGGGAAGCCGCAGGGTGAACGTCGCCCCATCGCCCGGCTGACCGCTGGCGGTCAGGGTGCCGCCGTGCGCCCGAGCGTCGCCCAACGCGATGGACAGGCCCAACCCGCTGCCCCCGATCCTCCGCACCCGCGAGGGATCCGCGCGCCAGAACCTGGTGAACACCTGGATCGCCTCCTCGTCGGACAGGCCGATCCCCCAGTCGCGCACTGAGATCTGCGCGAAATCCCTCTCGCTCCGCAGCGTGACGACCACCGGCCTGCCCCCGCCGTGCTCCAGGGCGTTGGAGAGCAGGTTGGCCAGGATCCGCTCCACACGTGGCGCATCGCACGGGACTACCAGGCTGGGCAGGCCACCCACCTGGATCGGGGCACCCAACTCCTCGGCCAGCGGCGCAAGCGCGGTGGCGACCTGCTGGCACATCGTGCGCAGGTCGACGTCCTCGTAGTCCAGCTGGACCGATCCCGCGTCCTGCCGCGAGGTCTCGAGCAGGTCGGCCAGCAGCAGCTCGAACCGGTTGAGCTGGTTCTGCAGCAGCTCGACGGCGCGGGCGTCGTCAGCGGGAAGGGCCTGGCGCTTGCCGTGCAGCAGGTCCGCCGCCATGCGCACCGTGGTCAGCGGGGTGCGCAGCTCGTGGGAGACATCGGCCACGAACTGCTGCTGGACGGTCGAGAGCTTCTCCAGCTCGC
The DNA here is from genome assembly GCA_963781015.1 of uncultured Actinomycetes bacterium. GTDB lineage: Bacteria > Actinomycetota > Actinomycetes > S36-B12 > CAIYMF01 > Prado023. The sequence goes on from CAWAEB010000003.1 coordinate 28,594, forward strand.
CGATCTGGGTCTGCAGCGTGCCGGCCATCTCGTTGAAGCTCACCGCCAACTGGGCCACGTCGTCCTGCCCGCGCACCGGCATCCGGGCCTCGAGGTGGCCCGAGGAGAATCGGCGGGCGGTCCGGGCCGCCTCGTGCACCGGGCCCACGATCATGAAGGTGACCAGCGCGGCCAACGCGGCCAGGCCCAGGATCACGAACATCCCGGCGATCGTGGTGGCGTTGCGGATCAGGGTCAGGGTGCTCTGCTCGCTGTCCAGCGGGAAGAGCTGGTAGAGCTCGTAGGGGCCCACGTCACGCACCGCCAGCGGGGCGCCGACCACCAGCCCGGGAACCTCCCGACCGTCGGTGTAGCGCATGGTGGTGTAGGTCCAGGCCTGTCGCTGGCTGCCGGCGACCACCGCGCGCAGGTCCGGCGGGACACTGGTCTCGGAGATCAGGTTCGTCCCCCGCTCCGGGGTGGCCCCCAGCCCCGCGGGTTCCGAGGACAGCATGAGGACCTCGAACAGCCCGGCCTGCGCCCCGCGAGCCGCCATCGCCGCCACGACCGCGTCGATCGTCCGGGAGGCAGGCACCTCCGTGGCGTTGGCGGTGCTGGCATCCAGGATGCGCTGGGCCTCGCTGCGCGCGGCCGTCGCCTCGGCCAGGGCGCTGGACTCCTTGGCTCCCAGGACGCCCGAGGAGATGCTGCCGAGCAGCACCGGCAGCAGCACGATGAGCACTGCTGTGGAGCCCAGCACCGTGCCGAGGATGACCCGGAAGCGCAGGGATTGGCGCCACCGGGTCAGCAGGAGGCTGGGCAGGGCCCGGATCGCCCCGAGCATCAGGGCGGTCCCGCGCGGTACCCGACGCCGCGCACCGTGACGATCACCTCCGGGGACTCCGGGTCGAGCTCGACCTTGCCGCGAAGGCGCTGGACGTGCACGTTGACCAGACGGGTGTCCCCGGCGTGCCGGTAGCCCCAGACATCGGCCAGCAGCTGCTCGCGGGTGAAGGCGAATCCGGGCCGGGAGGCCAGCGCGAAGAGCAGGTCGAACTCGAGGGGGGTGACCGGGATCGGTTCGTCAGCGCGGGTGACGGCGTGCGCACCGCGGTCGATCAGCAGGTCGCCGATCATCAGCACCTCGTTGGCGGTCTCCTCCAGTCGGCGCAGTCGAGCCTCGACCCGGGCCACCAGCTCCTTGGGCTTGAACGGCTTGACGATGTAGTCGTCGGCGCCGGCCTGCAGTCCCTCGACCACGTCGAGGGTGTCCCCCCGGGCGGTCAGCATCACGATCGGCACGGTCGACTCCGCACGGATCCGACGGCACACCTCGAGGCCATCCATCCCGGGCAGCATCAGGTCGAGCAGGACCAGGTCGGGACACTCACGTCGGAATGCGGGCACCGCGTCGGTGCCGTTGTGGCAGAACACCGGGTCCATGCCCTCGCTGCGCAGGACGATCCCCAGCATCTCGGCCAGATCCATGTCGTCATCGACGACCAGCACGCGCGCCCTCACGGGCACATGGTCGCACCTGCCGCGCCAGACTTGCCAACGGCTGTCCACATGGCACGATCAACCCATGTCCGCCAACCCCCCGCCCGCGGGTCCCCCGGAGCCGCCTGAGCAGCCGGAGTGGAGCCCCCCAACCGGGTGGTCGGCGCAGCAGCCGGCCCCGTGGCCGAGCCTGGTTCCGCAGCCGCCGGAAGCCCGACCGGGGCAGGCCCCGCCACCCCCCGGGTACGGGCAGGCCCCACCACCCCCCGGGTACGGGCAGGCCCCACCACCCCCCGGGTACGGGCAAGCCCCACCACCCCCCGGGTACGGACAGGCCCCACCACCCCCCGGGTACGGACAGGCACCACCCTCGTGGGGAGTGCCCGGCCAGCGGTGGGGCCCCCCGCCGGGCCAATGGGGGCCGTCCGCGTGGGCACCGCCGCCGCCCGCCCCCAAACCGGGGATCGTCCCGCTGCGCCCGTTGGGCGTGGGAGAGCTGCTCGACGGCGCACTGGGCCTCATCCGCAGCAACCCGCGCACCGTGCTGGGCCTGGCCGCCACGATCTCGGCGATCTCCGCCCTGCTGCAGACGGTCGGCCTGTGGCTCTCGCTGCGCCTGGTCGACTCTACGGCGACGTTCACGGGGGGCACCGCGGGCACCGGTACGACCGTGGACGTCGACGCCGAGCTGACCGCCGCCCTGTCGGGAAGCATCGCCCAGCTCGGCCCGGCCCTGGTCGCGAGCTTCCTGCAGGTCCTGGCCAGCGGCCTGTTCATCGTGCTGGTCGGCGGTGCGGTGCTCGGCCGACGCCTTGATGCCGGCGCGACCTGGGCCAACCTGCGTCCACGGTTCCTGCCACTGCTGGGCCTGACCGTGCTGCTGGGTCTGGGCGGCGTGGTCGGCTTCCTCCTGATCGTCGCGGTGATCGTCGGTCTCGCGTTCGGCATCGGCGCGTGGGCGATCCTGCCCGGCCTGTTGATCGCCGCACTGGGCGGCGTGGCACTGGTCTACCTCTACGTGAAGCTCTCGCTGTCGTCGGCAGCCCTGGTGATGGAGGGCTGCGGGGTGCTCGGCTCATTGCGGCGCTCCTGGGCCCTGGTGCGCGGGTCCTGGTGGCGGGTGCTGGGCATCCTGATCCTCTCGGCGGTCATCACCAGCGTCCTCTCGGCAGTGGTGACCGTGCCGATCACGCTCGTCTCCGGGGTGCTCGGCGGCTTGAGCGAGTCCCTGCTGCCGGTCGTCCTGGCCACGGGGATCGCCACCCTCGTGGCGGGCATCGTGACCCTTCCGTTCAGCGCTGCCGTGACGGGCCTGCTCTACATCGACCTGCGGATGCGCCGGGAGGCCCTGGACATCGCCCTGGTCGCGGCCGGGGTGGATCCGGAGGGTGACCCGCTCGCGCCCTACCAGCCCAGGTTGTGACCCCTCTGGGCGCCCTCGTTGCCCTGGCGCCGCTCGATGTGCCGGTCGACCTGCCGCGGGATCCCGCCCGCAGACTGGCCGACCTGGAGTTGGCCGACCCTGTCTACGGGTCGGCCCGCCCGGGACTGATCCAGCGAGCGATCGACTGGCTGGTCGACTGGGTGCAGCGGGCGGCCGCCCAGGCTGGGGCGGCCGCGCCAGGTGGTTGGTTGGGGATCCTGGGCCTGGTGCTGCTGGTGGTCGTGATCGTCCTCTTCGTGCGCTGGCGGGTCGGCCCGGTGAGCCGAGCCGGTGGCCTGACATTGCGGGTCGACCCGGGCACGAGTGCTGCGCAGTACCGCGCGAGGGCAGAGGAGTTCGCCGAGGCGGGGCGCTGGGAGGAGGCGATCAGCGCGCGGATGCGAGCCCTGGTCCGGGCCAGCCAGGAGCGCGGCCTGATCGACGCACAGCCGGGGTGGACTGCCGACGAGGTCGCCGCCGAGGTGGCCCGGCGGGTACCTGACGCACGGGCCGCGCTGGTCCGGGCAGCGCGCGGGTTCGATGACGTCCGCTATGGCGGGCCGCCCCGGGTCGGCTGAGGGCTACCGGGATGTCGTCGCCGCGGACAACCGGGTCACCGAGGCGCAGGTCGTTGTCCGCACCGCGACCCCCGGCGCCGGGTCCCCGTGAGCGCGTCCGGCCGCCCGCCGGAGGCTGCGTCCGATCCGGCCCCGAGCGCGCCCGCCCCTCCCGCCAGTTACGAGGACACCTACTGGGACCGGGTGCGCCGGTGGCGGCCCCACCGGCGTGGGGCACTGCTGGGACTCCTGCTGCTGCTCGCGCTGATCGTTCTCGCGGTGACCGCCCCTCGGGTCACCGGCCACCTGGATCCGGCGGCCGTCGATCCGAACGGGTCCCGGGCCGTGGCACAGGTGCTCGGCGACCTGGGCGTCGAGGTCCTCGACGTGCGCACGACTGCCGACGCGGCCGCCAGCGCGCAGGCAGCCACCCTGCTGATCACGGACTCGACGCTGCCGACCGACTCGATGCTGGGGCAGGTGCTCGACGCCGGGCCACGTCGGATCGTGCTCGTCGGCCCACTGCCCGGCATGCCGGCGTTCGACAGGTTCGCTGCCGGCATCGAAGTCGGGTCGGTCGACGGCGACGACCCGGTCGGCCCGAACTGCCAGCTGCCCGAGGCCAGGCGAGCCGGGCCGGCCACCCTGCCGGGCATCCGCTACGACGCGCGGGCGTGGTCGGCCACCGGGCAGGCGTGCTACGACGGCCCCGACTCCGCCGCGGTGGTGGTGCTGCCCGCCGGACCGGCGCGCCCCGAGGTGGTCCTGCTGGGCAGTGACCATCTGCTGACCAACGACGGCTTCGCCGAACAGGGCAACGCCTCCCTGGCGCTGGGCCTGCTCGGCAGCCGCGACCGATTGGTCTGGTGGCGCCCGATCGCCAGCGACCCAGCGCTGGCCGATCAGGGCGGGGCCGGCCTCGGTGAGCTGCTGCCGAGCTGGGTGCTGCCGGTCATCGTCCAGCTGGGGATCGCCTGGCTGGTGACGATCGGCTGGCGGGCCCGCCGGCTGGGCAGGCTCGTGGTCGAGCCGCTGCCCGTGGTGATCCGAGCCGGGGAGACCACCGCAGGCCATGGCCGCCTGCTGGCCTCCCGGCACGCCCGCGACGAGGCTGCGCTGCACCTGCGGGCCCGGGCAAGCGAGCAGGTGCGGGCGCGCCTGGGCCTGCCGACCGGGGCGTCCCCGGAGCGCGTCGCGGCCGCCGCCGCACAGCGATCCGGCCGGGCGCCCGACGATGTCCGGTCCCTGCTGTACGGTCCTGAACCGACGACCGACGCCCAGCTCGTGGCACTGAACCACGAACTGGCCGAGCTGATCACACAGATGGGTGGGGCATGAACCAGACCGATGCCAGGGCGCCGTTGCTGGCCCTGCGGGCCGAGGTGGGCAAGGCAGTCGTCGGCCAGGACGCGGCGGTCACCGGCCTGGTGATCGCCCTGCTGTGCCGTGGTCATGTGCTGCTCGAGGGCGTGCCCGGGACCGCGAAGACCCTGATGGTCCGCGCGCTGGCGGCCAGCCTGTCCCTGGACAGCGCCCGGCTCCAATTCACCCCCGACCTGATGCCCGGCGACGTCACCGGCTCACTGGTCTATGACAACCGCACCTCGGAGTTCTCGTTCCGGGCGGGCCCTGTGTTCACCAACCTGCTCCTGGCCGACGAGATCAACCGGACCCCACCCAAGACCCAGGCCTCGCTGCTCGAGGTCATGGAGGAGGGCCAGGTCAGCGTCGATGGCCAGCCCCGCCCGCTGCCGGACCCGTTCCTGGTGGCCGCCACCCAGAACCCGATCGAGTACAAGGGCACGTACCCGCTGCCTGAGGCGCAGCTGGACCGCTTCCTGCTCAAGCTCAGCGTCCCCCTGCCCGAGCGCGACGAGGAGTTCGGCGTGCTCTCGCGGCACATGGCCGGTTTCGATCCGCGCGACCTCGCCAGCGCGGGCATCGGGCCGGTGGCCAGCGCGCAGGACCTGGTCCGGGCGCGCGAGGCCGTTGCCCAGGTGGGCGTGGCACCAGAGGTCACCGCCTACTGCGTCGACCTGGCCCGGGCGACTCGGACCTCCCCGTCGGCCGCACTCGGGGTGTCCCCGCGGGGGGCGATCGCCCTGCTGCGCACCGCGCGGGCGTGGGCGTGGCTGGCCGGGCGGGACTACGTGACCCCTGACGACGTCAAGGCGCTGGCCCGGCCCGCGCTGCGCCACCGGATCTCGATCCGGCCGGAGGCCGAGCTCGAGGGGGTCACCGCCGACGCGGTGATCGATTCGGTGTTGCTCAGCGTGGCCGTCCCGCGCTGATGGTCCTGACCGGACGGGCCGCCCTGCTCGCCCTGCTCGGTGCCGGGTTCGTCGGGCTGCTGGTCGCCGCCGGGCTGGCGCCCGCGGTCGCTCTGCTCCTCGTGAACCTCGGCGTGCTGCTGGTCGTGGGCGTCGACGCAGTGCTCGCGGCCACGCCCCGGCAGCTGGCGCTGGCCCGCAGTGGGGATCGCAAGGTCCGCCTCGGCGAAGTCGCCCACGTGCAGCTGGCGGTCACCAACACCGGGCCCCGGCGCTGGCGCGGGATGCTGCGCGACGCGTGGGCGCCCACGGCGGGGGCGACCCTGGACGGCTGCACCGACCGCGCAGTCCTCGACCTGGCCGCTGGAGTCACTGTGCACCTCGACGTCCAGGTGGCGCCGTCGCGGCGCGGTGACCGGCCCACCGACCGGGTCACCCTGCGCTCCCTGGGCCCCCTGGCGGTGGCCGGCCGCCAACGCAGCCTGGCCGCGGACTGGTCGGTGCGCACACTGCCGGCGTTCGCCTCCCGGCGGCACCTGCCCTCCCGACTGGCGAGGCTGCGCGACATGGACGGTCGGCAGGCCATCGCGGTGCGCGCGCAGGGCACCGAGTTCGATTCACTGCGCGAGTACGTGCCGGTGACGACGTCCGCTCGATCGACTGGCGGGCCACGGCGCGCAACGCGGACGTGATGGTGCGCACCTGGCGCCCGGAACGCGACCGTCAGGTCGTGATGGTGCTGGACACCGGACGCACCAGCGCCGTTCGGATCGGCGACGAGACCCGGCTGGACATCCACATCGACGCCGCCCTGCTGCTGGCCGCACTGGCCGGCCGTGCCGGTGACCGGGTGGACCTGCTCGGCCACGACCGGCGCCCTCGGCTCTGGGTCAGCGGCGGCAGCGGGCCGGCCCTGCTGCCGCGCCTGGTCGACGCGATCGCAGACGTGGAGCCGGAGCTGACCGAGACCGACTACCCGGGCCTGGTCGCCAGTGTGCTGACCCGGGTGCGCAAGCGGGCCCTCGTGGTGCTGTTCGTGGCGCTGGACCGGCCGGCGATGGAGGAGGGCCTGATCCCCGCGCTGGCCACGCTGACCGCTCGGCACACCGTGGTGGTGGCCTCGGTCCGAGAGCCGGCCGGATCGGCGTCGGCCCCGGCGGACGGGGGGTCGGGGTCCGCGCCCCAGGACGCCCCGGGTGCCTACCGGGCCGCGGCGCTGGCCCGGGCCGAACTCGACCGCGCACACGTGGCCAACGTCCTGGCCCGGCTCGGGGTCCGGGTGGTGTCGGCTGACCCGGAGCGACTGGCACCCGCACTGGCCGACGCCTACCTGGATCTCAAGGCCGCCGGGAAGCTCTGAGGTGCGCTGATCCCGACCAGCACCGGCCGGGATCAGCCGGCCATCGGGGCCAGCTCAGTGGCCCCGCCCTCGGCTGTGAGGTCTCCGGTGAAGCCGGCGCGCTCGGCACGCCGGCCGTACACCGCGACGTAGGCCACGAACCCGGCCAGGGCCAGGGCTCCGATGGTGACCCGGGCCCACGTGGGCAGCCCCGAGGGGGTGACGAAGGCCTCGATGACCCCCGAGACGCCCAGCACCACCACCAGGCCCAGCGCGATGGCCACCGCTGCCCGGCCCTCCTGGGCCAGGGCGACGCTGCGGGGCCGGGGCCCGGGATCGAACCACTGCCATCCCAGGCGCATCCCCGCACCGGCGGCCACGAACACGGCCGTCAGCTCCAGCAGGCCATGCGGGGCGATCAGGCCGAAGAACAGCGCTGCGCGGTCGTTGGCCACCATCAGTCCACCGACGATCCCGACGTTCAACGCGTTCTGGGCCAGCACGTACACCGCGGGCAGGACGAACAGACCTCCGGCGATCAGGACCAGCGCAGTGACCCAGGCGTTGTTGGTCCACACCTGGGCGGCGAACCCGGCGGCGGCATCCGAGGAGTAGTAGTCCGCGAAGTCCTGCTCGACCAGGATGCGGATCTCCTCGGGCGTGCCCAGGGCAGCCTGCACCGCGGGGTTCCCGGCCACCCACGCTCCCACCGCCACCGCCACCGCCAGGGAGCCGACCGTGGCGCCCAACCACCACCAACGGGCCCGCCACACCGCCACCGGGAACGTCACCCGGAAGAACATGATCAGCTCCTGCCACACCGGCGAGTGCGAGCCGGTCACCCGGGCACGGGCCTGGGCCACCAGTTGGGTGAGCCGATCGACGAGGGCAGGATCCGGGGCAGCGCTGCGGACCATGGACAGGTGGGTGGCGGTGCGTTGGTACAGGTCCACGAGTTCGGTGGCCTCGGCCCCGGTCAGCCGACGCTCACGTGTCAGGGCGGCCAGACGTTCCCACTCCGGGCCGTGCGCGCGGGCGAAGGCATCGACATCCACGGTGCTCACCCTAGGCGTCGTGCCGTGGGCCAGCTCAGGTCCGTGCTCGCGCCCCAGGGCAGGCGCCGATGCGAGGATGGCCCCGTGGCCAACCTGATCACCGGGGACGCAGTCAGCCTCGACCTGCGGATCGCCGGACTGCCCTCGCGCACCCTGGCGCTGGCAGTGGACGTCACGCTGCAGGTCGCGCTGCTGGTGACCGGGACAGTGCTGGTCAGCTGGGTGTTCGCCGGTGGCGGAAGCCCTGGCGCCCAGGCCGCCGTGACCCTGAGCGTGGTGGTCCTCTCGCTCGTGGTGTGGCCCACAGTGCTGGAGACCGTGACCCGGGGGAGGTCGCTGGGCAAGATGATGATGGGCCTACGGGTGGTGCGCGACGACGGAGGACCGATCCGGATGCGGCACAGCCTGGTGCGCGCCCTTGCCATGGTCTTCGTGGATCTCTGGGTGACCTCCGGGGTGGTCGGCGGCCTCAGCGCGTTGATCTCGGCGCGGGCCAAGCGGGTGGGCGACCACCTGGCCGGCACGCTCGTGGTCGGTGAGCGGATGCCGCGTTCCGCACTGGTTTCCCACGAGATCACCATGCCGGCACCGCTGGCCGGTTGGGCTGCGGGGCTGGACCTGGTGGGACTGCCCGACGGCCTGGCCCTGAACGTGCGCACCTTCCTGCACCGGGCCCCGACCATGGACCCGGCTGTGCGCCACCGCACCGCCGGGCAGCTGGCGACCACCGTCGCCGGACACGTGCGGACCCCGGCTCCGATGGGCACCCCCGCCGAGGCCTACCTCGCCGCGATCCTGGCCGAACGCACCCGGCGGGCCAGCGTGGGCACCGTCCAGGGCAACTGGGCCACCGGCCCGCCCCGCCCGCCCACTGCTGCGCCGGGCACGCCGCACCCGCCAGGTCACCGGCCCTCTGGTGCGCCCAATGGCCCGCCCAATGGCCCGCCCGCCGGCCCGCCCAGCCCGGGCACGCCGCCGAACGGCTTCACCCTGCCCTCGTAGCGGCGGGCACGGTGCGGGGCCTTGGATATGCACCGACCCGGTCGGCGTGATTGGTTGGGGCAATGCCCCAGACGCCGACCACGCTCACCATCGTCCCCGTGCCCGGCCACGGCGCCGAGGACGTCCTCGTCGCCGCCGACGGCACGGTCTTCACCGGAACTGACGATGGCTCCGTGTTCGCCATCGCACCGGACGGTGACCTGATCCGCCGGGTGGCCAACACCGGGGGGCGCCCCCTGGGCCTCGAGTGGCTATCCGAGTCCGAGATGGTGGTCTGCGACGCGCGTCGCGGGCTGCTGGCGCTGGGACTGCAGGACGGTGCTGTCCGGGTCCTCGTCGACTCGGTCGGCGGCCAGCCCATGCGGTTCTGCAACAACGCGGCTGTCCTCGACGACGGGTCGATCTGGTTCACCGACAGCAGCAGGCGGTGGGGCATCGAGCAGTGGAAGTCCGACCTCATCGAGGACACCTGCACCGGGCGCCTGCTCCGACTGGGCCCGGGCGAGTCCGACCCGCAGGTCGTTCTCGACGGGCTGAGCTTCGCCAACGGGGTGGCGCGCACCGCCGACGGCAGCGCGGTCATCGTCGCCGAGACCGGGCACCGACGCCTTCGGCGGGTTCAGGTCGGTGGCGACCGGGCTGGGCACGCCGACGTGTTCGTCGCGGACCTGCCCGCCCACCCCGACAACATCGCACTCGGAAGTGACGGCCACATCTGGGTGGCCTATGCCTCGCCGACCGACCCGACCCTCACGTTGCTGCAGACCAGGGCCCCGCAGTGGCTGCGCGGGGTGGTCCGACGCGCGCCCGAGGCGGTCAAGCCGAAGCCGAAGCGCACCGCACGGGTGGCGGCCTTCGACAGCGACGGTGGCCTCGTCCACGACGTCAGCGCTCGGGCTGACACCTGGCAGATGGCAACGGGCGTCCGCGAGCAGGACGGACGGGTCTGGCTCGGCAGCCTGGTGGAGCCCGCGGTGGCCTGGTTCGAGCTCTGAGGCCTGGGCTGCCCGCCATGGTGACGTGAGGGTGACCCCCGCGGGGGGCAATGGGCCGAGGCGGGGGGTCACCCAGGGGGCCCGGGCGGCAATGACCCAGGAGGGGCCCCTCCGCTGCAAGTGTCGGCGCGCCATGACGGGACCTTGAGCCCGAACCCCTGGTGCGTCGGGATCAGGGCCGGGTCGCTACTGCGCGGGGATGAGCTCCGGGTAGACCGGCGCCCACATGGCGTCGAACACCTGCTGGACGGGGTTGTCCAGCGCGCGGGTCGCCACGCCGTCCCGCTCGGCAGCCTGCGCGACCGCAATCGCCACCGTGGCTGACACCATGCGCAGCTCGGAGACCTGCGGCAGCAGCGACGCCCCGGGCTGGTCCACGGTGACGAGCCCGGCGACGGCCTCGGCGGCCGCTGCGATCATGCGGTCGGTCACGCGGGTCGCCCGGCACACGGCCACGCCGAGGCCGAGGCCGGGGAACACGAAGGCGTTGTTGGCCTGGGCGATCCGGTACTCGCGCTCGGCGATGTGGACCGGGCGGAACGGCGACCCGGTGGCGATCAGCGCACGACCGTCGGTCCAGGCCAGCAGGTCCGCGGGCGTGCGCCTCCACCAGCGAGGTGGGGTTCGACAGCGGCATGATGATCGGATGGTCCACGTGCGCGGCCATCTCGCGCACGATGGGCTCGGTGAAGGCCCCGGGTTGCCCCGAGGTTCCGATCAGGATGGTGGGCCGCACATTGCGCGACCACGTCGGCCAGGCCGATGTGCCCCTCGGCGTCCAGGCGTCCAGGCGTCGGTCTCGGCGCCCGGGCGCGCGTACGGCCGCTGGAAGGGGCGGATCCTGCCCCCGAGCGCGGTCGGTGAGCAGCCCGCGGCTGCCGAGCCCCCAGAACGCGGCAGTGGCCTGCTGCGGTGTCGCGCCCTCGTCGATCATCATGTCGCGCATCAGGTCGGCGACGCCGACCCCGGCCGTGCCGGCACCGTGGATGACGATCCGCTGGTCGCGCAGCCGCTCGCCCCGGCAACGGACCGCGGCCAGGGCCGCAGCCGCCACCACCGCCGCAGTGCCCTGCACGTCGTCGTTGAAGGTGCAGACCCGCTCGCGGTACCTGTTGAGGATGCGGTGGGCGTTGGCGGCGCCGAAGTCCTCCCAGTGGATCATCGCGTGCGGGAACACCGAGGTCACCGCGGTGACGAACGCCTCGATGAAGTCGTCGTAGCGCTCGTCCGCGGACACGGCTGTGCCGAAGGCCCAGGTACAGCGGGTCGTTCAGCAGGGCCAGGTTGTCGGTACCCACGTCCAGGACGATCGCGATGACCCGGTTCGGGTCGATGCCCGCCGGCCGCCGTGTACAGCGACTTCTTGCCCAAGGCGATCTGGATGCCGCCGACCCCCTGGTCGCCGATGCCGAGGATGCCCTCGGAGTCGGTGACGATGAGCAGGTCGACGTCCTCGGGACTGCGACCGCTGGCCCTGGAGCGAGCGCTCGATCTGCTCCGGGTGGTCGATGGACAGGAAGACCCCGTGCAGTCGCTGGTAGGACTGGCTGAACTCGACGATCGCCTGCGCCGATCGTGGGCGTGTAGACGATCGGCATCATCTCGTCGAGGTGTTCGCTGAGCAGCCGGTAGAACAGCACCGTGTTGCGATCACGCAGCGCCGAGAGGAAGGCGAACTTGTCCAGGTCGGTCTCGGCGCGCAGGAACTGGTTGTACGAACGGTGCAGCTGGGCCTCCAGCGGGGTCACCCCTGTCGGCAGGTGCCCGATCAGGTTGAACCTCTGGCGCTCCTCGAGGGTGAATGCGGTGCCGCGGTTCAGGCGCGGGATGCGCAACAGCTCACTGCCGCTCACAGTGACCTTGATCCGGCCGCCGTGGTGACCCGGCAGAACCTCGTACTGGCGTTGCGACATGCCCCCAGCCTACGAGCCACGGTCCCCTGCACCTGCATCCCAGTTGTCTCCAGGGGCAATCCCGCCCAGACTCAGCACTGGTCCAGACTCAGCACAGGTCCAGACTCAGTAGCGGTAGGCGTCGGTCTTGTACGGGCCGTCCACGGGCACGCCGAGGTACTCGGCCTGCTGCCTCGGTGAGCTCGGTCAGCCCCACGCCGAGCTCGTCCAGGTGCAGGCGGGCCACCATCTCGTCCAGGTGCTTGGGCAGCACGTAGCACCTTGTTCTCGTAGGTTGCGCTTGGTCCAGCAGCTCGATCTGGGCCAGCGTCTGGTTGGTGAAGCTGTTGCTCATCACGAAGCTGGGGTGGCCCGGTGGCGCAGCCCAGGTTCACCAGGCGGCCTTCGGCCAGGAGATGATCGCTGTGCCATCGGGGAACGTGCACTTGTCCACCTGCGGCTTGATCTCCTCTTGCGCATGCCGGGTAGCTGTGCCAGCCAGGCCATGTCGATCTCGTTGTCGAAGTGGCCGATGTTGCACACGATGGCCTTGTCCTTCATCGCGGCAAGTGCTCGACCGTCACGATGTTGAGTTGCCGGTGGTGGTGATGATGATGTCCGCGACGGCGCACCACGTCCTCGAGCCGCGTCACCTCGAAACCGTCCATGGCCGCCTGCAGGGCGCAGATCGGGTCGATCTCGGTGACGATGCACGCGCGCGCCCTGGCCGCGCAGCGACTGCGCGCAACCCTTGCCCACGTCGCCGTAGCCGCAGCACCACGGCGACCTTGCCGCCGATCATGATGTCGGTGGCCCGACTGATGCCGTCGACAGCGAGTGCCGGCAGCCGTACTTGTTGTCGAACTTGCTCTTGGTGACGCAGTCGTTCACGTTGATCGCGGGGAACGGCAGCGTGCCGCTCCGCTCCATCTCGTAGAGCCGGTGCACGCCGGTGGTGGTCTCCTCGGTGACGCCCTTGATGCTCGCGGCGATCTGGGTCCAGCGGGTGACGTCCTCGGCCAGTGAGCGCGTGAGCACCGAGAGCACGACCGCGTACTCCTCGGACGGTGGACTCGGTCGGCCGTGGGCACGACCCCGGCCTGCTCGAACTCCATGCCCTTGTGCACCAGCATGGTCGCGTCGCCACCGTCGTCGAGGATCATGTTCGGGCCGGCGCCGTCGGGCCAGCGCAGCACCTGCTCGGTGCACCACCAGTACTCCTCGAGGGTCTCGCCCTTCCATGCGAACACGGGCACGCCGGCGGGGGCCTCGGGGGTGCCGGTCGGGCCGGCCGCGATGGCCGCGGCCGCATGATCCTGGGTGGAGTAGATGTTGCACGAGGCCCAGCGGACCTCCGCACCCAGGGCGACCAGGGTCTCGATCAGCACGGCGGTCTGGATGGTCATGTGCAGCGAACCGGTGATCCGGGCACCGTTCAGCGGCTTGCTGGTGCCGAACTCGGCACGCATCGCCATCAGGCCGGGCATCTCGTGCTCGGCCAGGCGGATCTCGTTGCGGCCGAACTCGGCCAGCGACAGGTCTGCGACCTTGAAGTCGTTCATTGGTTCTCCTCGAGTGCGGTGCGGCGCAGGGCGCGCAGGGGTGCCGCCTGACGGGCGGCCGGCCTGCGAACGGCACGAGGCTTCGATGGTTCGCGGTAGGGGTTCAGCGTCACCGACCTAAGCCGGTGAGCCTCGATTGTGCCACGTTCCGCAGGCCCCGACCAGTCACGTCCCGGCGACGGTCGAGCGTCGGATGTCGGGCTCGATGTAGATCCAGCGCGCAGTCGGCAGCTCGGCGCGGATCCGTACCTCGGCGGCGTCGATCATGTCCGCGACCTCGTCGGAGGGGGTTCCGGCGGCCACGGCCACCTTCACTGCCACCAGCAGCTCATCGGGACCGGTGTGCAGCGTGCGCATGTGGATGATCGACTCGACCCCGCGCTGGCCGGACACCGCGGCGCGGATCCGCTCCTCCTGCTCAGGCAGGGCCGACTCACCGATCAGCATGGAGGCCATCTCGAACGCGAGGAACACCGCGATGACGACCAGCAGGGTGCCGATCGCGAGGGCGCCGACACCGTCCCAGCGGTAGTCGCCGGTCACTTCTGCGGCGGTGATCCCGAGCAGGGCGAACACCAGGCCGATCAGCGCCCCGCCGTCCTCGAGCAGCACCACCGGCAGCTCCGGCTGCCTGGACTCCCTGACGTAGCGGAACAGCGACCTCGAGCCGCGCGACTTGTTCGCCTCGCCGAGGGCAGTGCGGAACGACCACCCCTCCAGCACGATCGCGACGCCGAGCACGAGGTAGGCGATCCAGACCTTCTCCAACGGCTCGGGGAAGTGGAACTTGTGCCAACCCTCGTAGAGGGAGAACAGGCCGCCGAGCAGGAAGATGATGATCGCCACGATGAACGAGTACACGTAGCGGGTGCGACCGTAGCCGAACTGGTGGTCCGGGTCCGGGGCGCGCTTGGCGCGCTTGCCCCCGAGCAGCAACAGGCCCTGGTTGGCGGTATCGGCCACCGAGTGGATCGCCTCGGAGAGCATCGACGACGAGCCCGTCGCGATGAATGCGACGAACTTGCTCACCGCGATCCCGGCGTTGGCGATCATCGCCGCGATGACAGCCCTGGTGCCGCCCTCGGTACTCACGCCGGAGTTTCCGGGCTGGCCTCGCCACCTATGCCCTGCGGGCCGGGGGTGGCCTCGTCCAGCAGCATCACGGGGATGTCGTCGCGGACCGGGAACGTCGTGGCGCAGCGCGTGCAGACCAGGGCGGTGGCGGTGGCGAGGTCCGCATCATCGGGGCGCACCGGGGCATGGTGCTCGCACGGACAGGCCAGGATCTCGAGGAGCAATGGATCGATGTTCACGGCTGGTCACCCTCCCGGATCAGTGCCAGCACCCTATCGCGCAGGGCCTCCATCGCCGGGCCGTCCGCGGCTTCGGCGTTCAGGCGCAGCAACGGCTCGGTGTTGCTCGTCCGGACGTTGAACCACCAGCCCGGCCCGGACACCGTCATGCCGTCCAGCTCGTCGAAGTTCACCCCCGGCTGGCCGTCGTAGGCAGCCCGGATCCGGGCGATCGCACCCGGGGCATCGCTGACCGTCGAGTTGATCTCGCCGCTGGCCGCGTAGCGCTCGTACGGCGCGAGCATCCTCGACAGCGTCGGCCAGCGGGGGTGCCGCCCAGGGCGGCCAGGACGTGCAGCGCGGCCAGCATCCCGGAGTCGGCACCCCAGAAGTCGCGGAAGTAGTAGTGCGCGGAGTGCTCGCCGCCGAAGATCGCGCCGGTCTCGGCCATCGTCTGCCTTGATGAAGGAGTGCCCGACCCGGGTGCGCACCGGCGCCCCGCCACGCTCGACCGATCAGCTCCGGCACCGCCGCGGAGGTGATCAGGTTGTGGATGACGGTCGCGCCCGGGTCGCTTGGCCAGCTCCCGCACGGCGACCAGCGCGGTCACCGCCGACGGCGATACCGCCGCGCCGCGCTCGTCGACGACGAAGCAGCGGTCGGCGTCACCGTCGAAGGCCAGCCCGATGTCGGCACCGCTCGGCCAGGACGGCGGCCTGCAGGTCGACGCAGGTTGGCCGGCTCGAGCGGGTTCGCCTCGTGGTTGGGGAAGCTGCCGTCGAGCTCGAAGTACAGCGGCGTACGACGTCCAGGGCGGGGGCCGACAGAACCGCGGGCGCGGTGTGCCCGGCCATGCCGTTGCCCGCGTCGACGACCACCCGCAGCGCGCGGATCCCCGAGAGGTCGACCAGGCCGTCAGGTAGTCGGCGTAGTCGGCGAGCAGGTCGCGGTCGGTAATGGTGCCTGGGGCGACGTCGGCATCGGGGATGGGCGTCGGCGACCAGGTCGCGGATGGTCGCCAGGCCGGTGTCCTGGCCGACCGGGCGTCGCCCCGGCCCGGCACAGCTTGATGCCGTTGTACGCGCGCCGGGTTGTGGCTCGCGGTGAACATCGCGCCCGGCAGGTCGAGGAGCCCGGAGGCGAAGTACAGCTGGTCGGTGCGAGGCCAGGCCGATGTCGACCACGTCGACGCCCTGGCCGGTCGCACCGGCGCAGAAGGCGGCCACGAGTTCCGGGCCCGACGGGCGCATGTCCCGGCCAACCACGATCGCGCCCGGCCCGCCATCGGCGCGAGCGGCGCTGACCACCGTCACGAAGGCCGCCCCCACACGGCGCGCCAGCTCCGCATCGAGCTGGTCGGGATAGATCCCACGCACGTCGTAGGCCTTGATGATCTGGGTCAGGTCGGGCACGGCGGTCACACTAGTGGCAACCCGCTGCGGTGGTGGGTGCCGTGGGCCGTGGGCGGTGCCACGCCCTCCGGGGACTACCGGATCGCGGCGGCGTCGTCGATCACGTCGACGGAGCGCAGCACGCGCAGGTGGCCCCGACGACCCACCTCGACCATGGTGCTGGAACCGGCCTGGACCCGGGGACGGGCAGCCTCTCGCACCGCATCGGCCAGGGCCTCGAGGTCGTCGCTGCTCGGACGCAGCGCATCCGGGTCCGGCTCGAGGCGCACGACCTCCCAACCGCGCGGCACGGTCATCCGCTCACTGTGCGGGGCGCAGAGGTCATAGCAGTGCGGCTCGGCATAGGTGGCCAGCGGCCCGAGGACAGCCGTCGAGTCGGCGTAGACATAGGTCAGCGTCGAGACGGCCGGGCGCGTGCACGACGGCTTGGAGCAACGACGGGCTGGACTCACAGGGGCAACCTACTCCGCACGGCTGACATCGCCACTGACCGCCGTGATGAGCGCAGCCGTGTCGCCCACTCAGTCCGCCGGGGCGAGGATCCCGAGGTCCTCACCGACGGCCACGGCCTGCACCGCAGAGACCACGGGCCACCAGGGGTATCCCGTGGCCAGCGGGACGGATTCATCGAGCGTCAGGTGCGAGATCGCTGCCGGGCCGGATCCGGGCGCTGCCCGCCACGTCACCGTGATCAGACCAGCCCCGGCTGCCGGCTCGGGCCCCTCCCCGGACACGGTGACGGTGCGCTGGCCACCGGCGGGGACGCTGACCGTCTGGCTCCCGGAGATGGCAGGGGAGTCCAGCAGGGCCACCTGCAGCGGATCCGAGCCGGCCGTCGCGGGCTCCGGGCCGGTGAGGGCCTCGAGCTGCGCCGAGGTCGAGGTGGTCACGGTCAGCTCACCGCGCACAGGATCGCTGGGAGCGGCGATGGTCACGGTGGTCGTCAGGCCGGGCCCGGACAGCACCGCCGCGGCACCGCCGAGCGGCTCGGGACCACCCAGCGTGGGCACCGCGGACAACCAGGTCACGTCGCGCGTGGCGCCACCCCATGCTGCGCGGGCGCCGCCGGTGACCGGGACGTCGGAACTCAGGTCCAGCGAGGCTGCCCGACCGGAGAGCACCCGATCCAGGTCGACCTGGATCGTGGAGCCGGCCGGCACTGCGATCGTGGCCAGCCCGTCGATCGGCTCGGGTCCGGTATCGGTGAGCAGGCGGGGTGTGACCGTGGCGAACTGGGCGCCCGGATTGACCAGCACCAGGGAACGGGCACCGGAGCCAGCCGGGATGCCCGCGATCACCAACCGGGTCCCGGGCGGCTGGGCTGCGGGGATGAAGTCGACCCCCCGGGCGCGCTGGTCCCTGGGCACGGCGACGTCGCGCAACGCTGCCGCGACGCGGCCACTGGTGGCCGAGACCCGGATCGCCAGCAGGTCCTGGTCCGGGGCCAGGGCATCCAGGCGCAACCGGACGTTGGACCGCGGGCCAAGGTCGATGCCCTTGCCGGCCAGTGCCTGGATGGGGCCGGCCGCGGCGAACAGCGAGATGTCGAACCGGGCGGGCTCGTCGGCCGGGTTGGCGACCAGCAGGGCGGCACCGCGACCCAATTGGGAGCCGGCCCCGACGAACCACCAGCTCGGCCCAGGTGGCACGCAGGGTGCTGAGGACAGGCCCGAGGTGAGGTCGGTCCGCTGCCGGGTGGTGATTCCGGCCAGGGCCGTGGGGGCCCACGAACCGGCGGCCTGCAGCAGGACGGGGGCCTGCGATCCCCGCGGGCTGACCAGGGCCACCGGGTCCCCGGGCTCAGGCAGGCGGACCAGGTCAGTGGTCGCGGCCATCGGCCGCAGCGCCGCAGCGCCGACCCCCTGCGCCGGACCTGTCACGACCGCAGACAGCGCGCTGCTGGCGGCACCGGCCCCGGTCAGCTCCGGGCAGACGAGCAGCGCGCTGCTGACCGGCCGGTAGCTGGGGCTCTCGGTTGTCGGCGTGGGCGCGGGCGCCAGGGCAACAGCAACCAGCCCCGCCACCACGAGCATCAGCAGCAGTGCTCGCCTCATGGGAGCACCTCGCCCCGGGCATCGTCGGCTGCGTCGGCGTCGGCGTCGGCGTCGGCGTCGGCGTCGGCGTCGGCATCATCTGCGTCGGGATCCAGGGGCCGTCGCTTGGGAAGCGACAGGACCAGCAGGGCGGCGAACACCACCAGCTGCGCGGCAGCTGCCCACCGCCACCAGCTCGAGTACGCCACGCGCAGCGCACCAGGGCTGGCGATCGTCGCGGAGACCATGCCCTGGGGATCAGCGGAGAGGTCCAGCACCGAATCAGCCAGCGTCGCACGCCACCCGGGGTCGAAGTCCTCGGCGACGACCAGCCGGCGAGGTAGTTGCGTCAGCGGATGAAGCACCACGTCCACCGAGGTGGGCGAGGTGGTCACGGGCACCTCCACGGGGTCGAGCAGGGCGGCCGGAGGTGTGCCGCCCTCTGACTCTGAAGGGGGCTGCGTGACGCCAGAGTCCGTGGCGCCTGGCTGAGCAGCGCTGGCCGTGGCCGTCAGCTCCGCACGGGTCGGGTCCCCGGCCACCAGCCACAGCGACTGCTCGTCGGCACGCGCGAGCTGGCGCAGGCCGATCGTGGCATCGAGCTCGGCGACCAACGGATCGGCTGGGGGTCCGTCGAAGACGACGTACCGGATCGCCCGAGCGCCGAGTTCTCGCTCCACCTGGCCGCTGGCACCGGAGACCAGGCCAGCGACGGCGTCAGCGAAGCCGGGGTCCACCGGCGTCCCGGCCAGCACCTCGGCGTCGCCAAGCCTGACCGCTGGATAGGTGGTCACGGCGAAGCGCAGGCCATCCCCGACCCGGGACAGCACGAGCGCACGGGGCCGCGCGCTCGACTCCGCCTCGAGGCTCACGACGGCCGGGATCCCGCTGGCGGCGCTGACTGACAGCACGCTCGGGGCCGCCCACCAGCCCGCCACGAGCACGCCGACCGCCACCGCCCACCCAACCGAGAGCGCCCGGGTCGACCAGCCCGGCACCTGGCCGCGATCGGGGCGGCGCTCCAGCGCACCGAGCACCATAAGGATCAGCATCGCGCCGGCGAGCAGCACGAGGACACCGGGCCAGAGCCGTGCCGCGGCCAACTCGGGCCACCAGCCCTGCAGCACGGGGCTCAGCCAGGCTGCGCCAGCCAGCAGCCCGACGCAGGCGGCCAGCAACGCCAGGCCGCGCACGCGCAGTCCGGACACGACGACGGCCGCCAGCCCGACGACCAGCAGGGGAATCCCCGCCCACGCGATCGAGGTGGGTCCGCCCGGTGACAGCCCCCAGAGCGTCGGCCCCGGCTCGGCCAGCGTTGGGTCCGCGGAACCCAGCTCGCCGAACAACAGCCACGGGGCGACCAACAACCGGGGGATCCACAGCACCAGGAAGAGGGCCGCGATCCCCAGGATCCGAAGGCCGGTACCCACCACCCGTCGTGGGAAGCCCAGCAGGATCCAGGCCAGCAGGGCGCCCAGCAGCGCCAGCGGGTAGACCACGGGGGCGAAGGCGACCAGCATCCCGAGCATCGTCCCTGCGGCCAGGCTGGGCCGGATCCCGGGGGCCGGCGGGCCGAAGCTGCCCAGGGCCCAACCGATCACGCGCGCCGTGGGCGGGCCCAGGAGCAGGACGGCCAGCGTCGAGATCCGCCCAGCCCCCGCGGCGGCCACGCCTGCGGGCAGGGAGCAGTAGGCCAGCGCAGCCAGCAGGCGGGGGCGCAGGCTGACCCGCGGACCGAGGCTGGCGTAGCAGCTCAGGAAGGCCAGCGGGACCGCCAGGCCGAAGGCGAGCCGGAGGAGGGTGTCCACCGAGCCGAGCAGCGGCGCGCTGGCGGCCGCCAGCAACGGGACATGGGCCGGCAGCGGCAAGGGCGTGCCGAACCGGATCCCGTGCCAGCTGGCGAAGTACTCGCCGAGCAGTTCCATCGCCCCGGGTGCCGGCAGCAGTCCGCCGCCGCGCAGGGTCCCGGAACCCAGGAACTGCCCCGGCGCCCGGATGATGGATGCCACGGCCAGCCCGGCGGCGACGAGCAGCGGTTGCCAGACCGAGGCGGACAGCGGCCACCACCGTCGTGCCGGGGTGCGCCGCGCTGCAGTCCAGACATCAAGGCCGCGACCCAGGGCGATCCCACGCCGGGCGCGCACGTGCGGTGGTCGGGTCAAGTCCCGCACCGGCGGTCGGCGCACCCGGCGACGCGCACTGCGGATCCGGCCCGGATGCCCCAGGACCTGCCAGGCTCCGGCCACCTCGGCGACTGCATCCTCAGGCTCTCGGGTGATCAGCATGGTCACGGCGCGCACGGCCGTGACAACCCAGGAGCGCAGGTAGCGCCACAGCAGCGCGGGTCTCGGGGCCTGGCTCAGCTCCAGGGTGAGCTGTCCGGCCCGGGCGGCCCGGCGCGGATGGCCGGCGCCGGCATGCGGGCGCACCCCTCGATACCCGGCCTGCCGGTGGGCGAGCACCCCCGCCGGGATGAACATCACCTCCCCGCCGCACCCCCACGCCCGCCGGCACAGGTCCGCCGCGCCGGCCCAGTCACCGACGCCTGGGTCGATCCCCCCCAGGGCCACCCAGACATCGGCACGCACGAGCATCCCGGCGCTGTCGCCGCCGTACACGGGGCGGTCCACGTCGTACTGGCCCTGATCGCGCTCGGCCGGGTCCAGCGGGTGAACGACCGGGGAGCCGGGCGCCCAACGGCTGCCCACGCCCACGAGCAGGCTGGAGTCCGACCACGACACGGTCTTGGGCACGAGCACCGTGGCAGCCGGGTTCCGGTCGGCCCCACCCAGCAGGGCCTCCAAGCAGCCGACCTCGGGGGCAGAGTCGTCGTGCAGGATCCAGTACCAGGCCACATCCTCGGGCAGGGCGTGGGTGCCGGTCTCAAGGTCGGTGTCGGTCTCGGGTACCCCGGCCACGCCTGCTGCCAGGGCAAGGGCCACGATCGGCTCGCCGGGTTGCGCGGCGGGGGCCGCGACCACAGTGATCCCGGAGGCGGCCATGAGCTGCGTGCTGGCATCGCTGGAGCCTGCGTCGATGCCCACGACCAGATCGGCGGGCCGGTCCTGGTCGGTGATCGCAGCCAAGGTGCGCGGCAACCACTGGGCACCGGTGCGCGCGAGCAGCAGTGCGGTCACATGGTGGGTGCGAGTGACGATCCCCGCGGCCGACGGCGCGAGGAACCGGTCCAGGGCTGCCTCGGCGCGGGCCTCATCGGCAGGCGCAAGGTCGGCACGTGCATCCGCGTCCCCTCGCGGTTCCCGCTCTCCGACGCTCACGGTGCGCCACGTTAGCGCGCCGACCCGCGCCTGCCGCGCAACACAGGGCGGGCACAGACCGGGACCGGGCCCGAGCTGACCTCAGACGGCCAGTTTCTTCAGCCGACGGCGCTCCCGCTCGGAGAGCCCGCCCCAGATCCCGAAGCGCTCGTCGTTGGCCAACGCGTACTCCAGGCACTCGACGCGCACCTCGCACGAGGTGCAGATCCGCTTGGCCTCACGGGTGCAGCCGCCCTTCTCCGGGAAGAACGCCTCCGGATCGGTCTGCGCGCAGAGCGCCCGCTCCTGCCAGGACGCTTCCTCGATCTCCAGCAGCGGGATGACCTCGGCTTCGAACATCGTTCCTCCTCGACCCTGCGTGACCCTGCTTCTCCCGGTGCCCGACCGCTCCGGGAGGTGAATCACATGGGTGAAATTACACCGATGACACCCCGGCGCGTCAAGGCGAGCGGGCAACAAATTCTGATATGCGTCCACCAGTTCACCCGAGGGCGACACACATGCCCGACCTGCCCGGTTTTCGCCCTGCTCGGACCGGGTTCCGGGTCTCGGGCCGAGCACCCCGAACTGGGCCTGATGCGAGGATGCCCCGGTGGACCTCGCCGCGCTGTGCCCTCGGCTGGCGCCCGGATGACCGGCGTCCGGGAGCGACACTGGATGGCGAACTGGCCGATCAACCTGGCCAGCACCCTGGGCCCGCTGGCGCGGGGACGTGCCGACCCGACGATGCGGATCGGCCCGGACGGCGTGTGGCGGGCCACCCGGACGCCCGCGGGCCCGGCCACGGTGCACTACAGCGCGGTGGGGCAGCGGGTCCACATCCGGGCGTGGGGCCCCGGCGCCGAGGTCGAGCTCGACCTGGCGCCCCAGCTGCTCGGCGCCGACGACGCCCCGGACGGTTTCGCCGCCGACGCCCACCCGGTGATGGCCGCTGCACACCGGCGGTTCGGGGCCGGCTGGCGGGTGCTGCGCACCCAGCGCGTCCTGGAGGCGCTCGTCCCCGCGATCCTCGAGCAGCGGGTGACCAGCGTCGAGGCCCGCCGCTCCTGGGCGCGCCTGGTCGGTGCGCACGGGGAGCCCGCCCCGGGGCCGGGCCGGGCCGGACGCGGCCCCGACGGCGCTGTACCCGGCTCGGCTGCCCGGGTCTGCGGCGGGCAGTCCGCGGCGGTGCCGCCGGCCCTGGTGCTCCCACCGGACGCGTCCGGCTGGGTGGGCATCCCCAGCTGGTCCTGGCACCAGACGGGGGTGGATCCCGGTCGGGCCGCGACGATCGTGACGGCCGCGGGGCGTTCCGCTGCACTGGAGCGGCTGTCACAGCGCTCGCCGGCGCTGGCCGCCGAGGCGATGGCGTCCCTGCCGGGGATCGGCCGGTGGACCGCGGCCGAGGTGGGCGTGCGGGCGTGGGGCGACCGGGACGCGGTGTCCTTCGGGGACTTCCACCTGGCCCGGATGGTCGTACACGCCCTGACCGGCCGCTCCGACGGCACCGACGATCAGATGGCCGACCTGCTCACGCCCTGGGCCGGGCAGCGGGCCCGCGCGGTCGCCCTGCTGGGCATGCACACGCACGGCCCAGCCCGGCGTTCCCCGCGGGCCGCCATCACCGACCACCGGGGCTGGTGACCCACCAACCCGGGGCCCGCAGCTGGTGGCCCCAACAGTCCAGTCACCGCTGCTGGTGGACCTACCGGTCCGAGGAGAACCGCACCGCTGTCTCCCCCAGCGCCATCCCGGGCCAAACCCGGGCGCCGTGGATCAACTCGTTGCCCGGACCGATGATCGCCCGGTCGCCGACCACTGCGCCGTCGAGGGTGGCCCCCACGCCGATGACCGCCCCCGACCCGATCACGCTGTCGCGCACCACCGCGTCGGCGCAGACGATCGCCCCGTCGAAGAGCACCGAGCCGATCACCTGGGCCCCGGCAGCCACGTTGGCCCCCGCGCCCACGACCGTCCCCCCGGCGAGCACGGCATCAGGGGAGACCTCCGCCCCGATCAGCACCAGGAACTCCCCACGCGGCCCCGGCACGGCCGGCGAAGGTGCCCGACCGGTCACCAGGTCCGCCGAGCCGGTGACGAACGCGAGCGGGGTGCCCAGGTCCAGCCAGTAGCCCTCGTCGACCACGCCCTGCAGGCGTGCGCCGGCGGCGAGCAGTTCCGGGAAGATCTCGCGCTCGACCGAAACGGGCCTCCCGACCGGGATCCGGTCGATCACCTCGCGGCGGAACACGTAGCAACCGGCGTTGATCTGGTCGGTGACGATCTCCGCGGGGGTGCTGGGCTTCTCCAGGAACGCGGTGACCTGGCCGTGGGCGTCGGTGGGGACCAGCCCGAACGCGCGCGGGTCTGCCACCCGGGTCAGGTACAGCGTCACGTCGGCGGCCACCTGCTCGTGGACGGCCGTCAAGTGGGTCAGGTCCACCCCTGTCAGCACATCGCCGTTGAAGACCAGCACCGGATCAGCCGGTCCGCAGGTCAGGTGCTGCGCAGCGTTGCGGATCGCGCCACCGGTTCCCAGCGGCTGGTCCTCGACTGCGTAGACCAGCTCGACACCGAAGTCCGCACCGTCGCCGAAGTAGTCGCTGAACACCTCCGGCTTGTAGGAGGTGCCCAGCACGATCCGGGTGACTCCGGCATCGCGGGCCCGGGCGATCTGGTGCTCGGTGCAGGGCACGCCGGCCACGGGGAGCATCGGCTTGGGGGCATGGATGGTCAGGGGCCGCAGGCGGGTTCCCTGCCCCCCACGAGCAGGATGGCCTCAGTCATGGCCCCACAATCGTGCACCGGGCCACCGGGTTGCCTGCCGGGTCCGTCCCCGGCCGCACACCCGGCGCAGGTGCCTCAGGTGCTCCGCCCGTCGATCTGCTCGATGGACCGGATCCGCTCGGCCTCGTCGGGGCTCAGTCCGCAGCCGAGGACCACCGAACCGCCCGCCAGCAGGGGAGCGATTGCCGTTGCGTGCAGCAGCCGCTCCTCGGGGGTCGCCTCATCGACCCACATCCGGGGGCCGGATCCGAACGCCGGACCGGACCGTGCCGCGAGCAGGTCTGGCCAGGCGAGCAGATCCGCACCCACCTGCAGGGAAGCCGCAGCGGCCGCACCGGGCTCGGCGACGAGCACGTCGGGATGGGCACGCACCTCCACGCCGACGTCCAGGAACCCTGCCGGAACGCCGCCGGGCACCGGCATCCCGAACGAGTCGCACGAGCAGACCAGCACGTCGTCGGCCCCGGCCCCGGCACCCGCACGCAGTTCGGCCAGCCGGTCCGGGCCCACCACCCGGACCTCCACCGGGCCCGCGAGGTCCCGTCCGCACCTGGCGCCCACCGAGAGCGCGGCAAGGACCCACACCGGCAGCTGCCAGTGCCGGGGCAGGTCGATGCTCACCTGCTCGCCGGGCGCGAGCCCGAGTTCGTCGCGCAGCAACCCCGCTGCTTTGGCCACCCCGTTGGCCACGCTGGCCACCGACAGCTCCACCCGGCGATCCGGTCCGTCGTAGTGGGTCACCATCGGCCGGCTGCGGTCCGGGTAGCGACCCAGCAGGTCGTAGGGGTTGACCGTCCTGCTCACGTGTGGCTCACGTGCGGCTCACGCACACTCACTTCTTGACGCGCACGTAGTCGCTCGTGGTCTTCTTGGCGCCCACCAGGATCCGCCAGCGGCCCGACTCAGATGCCTTCAGGTAGACCCGCGCCCGGCCCGTCGTGGTCTTGCCCGTGGCAACGGTCCGGTACTTGGTGTACTTGCCCTTGCCCTTCAGCTTGGCCTTGAACTGCACCGTGAAGGCCACGCCGGCAGGCACCTTGCGGTACTTGCCGTCCGTGTACTTGACCTGCACGGATGCCACCTGGACGCGCAGCGTGCTGCCCTTGCGGATCGGCTCCGGGCTGGCGTTCGTGCGCGACACCTTGTACGTGGTGGTTGGCGTGCTGGCCGGCGCAGCGGTCCCCACGGTGGCTCCCGGGGGCGCCCAGGGCAGCCCGAGCAGGATGCGACTGGTGGCTCCGAGCGTCTCGTCGTCGAGCAAGCTGGCACTGACCGGCGTGGTCGTCGCGCGCAGTGCTGGCCGGCTGGCCAGGAAGGTGGCCACCTTCGGGGACAGGGTCGGGCTGGACGTGATCAGCAGGGGCATGCCCGTGGCTGCGGCGATCGGGGCACGTGTCCAGCTCGATGGGTTCTCCGGCAGCACCATCACCGAGGTGGGCGAGCCGGGGATCGCCCCGGCCGCCGCGACCGAGGCGGAGGCCGCATCGGCGCCCGTGGTCCGGGTCCAGGGGATCGACCCCACCGCGGCGCGGACGGTGGCATCGGACAGGCTCGTCGAGGAGGCCACCGTGACGGCCGAACGACCGGCCAGCGCGGCGCGGGTCGGGCTCGGGATCGACGTGCGGTCAGCCACGAGCAGGGGGATGCCTCGCGCAGCAGCCAGGGCAGCGCCGGCCACGGCCGTGGCCGGCGAGCCGGTGGGGCTGACCAGCACGGCAGGGGTCCCGGACTTCATCCGGGCGGCCACGGCTGCGGAGGTCGCCGCGGGAGTGGATCCGGCCACTCGGGTCACCGACGCCCCGAGTGCCACCACGGACTTGACTGTGGCGGCGGAGACCACGTCGGTGCCGCCGACCACCAGGACCTGGCTGGCCCGGCGCGCCGTCAGGTCGGCCCGCACCTCACTGGCCAGGCTGCCGGCCGAGGTCAGCAGCAGCGGTGCGTTCAGGCTGCGGGCCAGCGGAGCGGCGCTCAGCCCGGCGGCGGTGGCCGTCGCCGAGGTCCCCGTCCCGGCCAGCACCACGGTGCGCGACGTCGGCGCGGCGATCTGACCCCAGAGCACGGAGGTGGCTGACAGGTTCGCCCCCACCACACGGCTGGCGTTGGCGCACGGCCCCCAGGCCTTACCCGGCGCCGGGGTGACCGTCACACTGGTGCTGACGGTCTGGACCGGCGTGCCATCGGCTGCCGAGCCCGAGACCCGCAGCGTGTAGCTGGCCGGCAGCACTGCCTTGCCCGCGGAGTCGCGCAGGTCCCAGCGGATGGAGATCGGTCCGGCCTTCGAGGTCTTGCCGGTGATCCGGCGCACCGGCGTGTCCGAGCACGGGCTGAGCAGGTCCGCGGTCCAGGTCAACGCCCGGTTGGTGGACGTGGCGAAGGTCACCGAGGTCTTGGAGCCGGAGACGAGTCGGGAGTCCGCGGGTGTCGGGGCGCTGATCGCCACGTTCGAGTACCGCCCGCCCAGGGCCCGGATGGAGGCCAGCTGGGCCTGGATCGCGGTGCCCGGGCAACTGGTGTAGTTCACGGTCTGGTGGCTGGAGGTGGCCGAGATGGTGGCCACCGAGCCCTTGGGGTACTTCGTCGGACGGACGAACCCAGCCGAGGTCAGCTTCACCGTGCTGTTCGGGCTGACCCCGGACAGGCCCAGCTTCCAGGCGAACAGCCGCGCCAGGGAGTCCTTGATCGAGGCCATGTCCGACCCGCTGGGAGTGAAGGTGCTGAAGTTGCCCAGCACCACAGCGGCGAAGGTGTGCTCGTTGAACCCGGCGGTGTGCCCACCGAGGACCGGCCGGTCCATGCCGCCTGCGCGACCCTCGTAGAGCCGACCGAACCGGTCGACGACGAAGTTGTAGTCGATGTCGGAATGGTTCAGCGACTTGGTGTGATAGGCGTAGATCGAGCGGAGCTGCGATGCGGCCTGGGACTTGGAGTAGCTCGAGGTTGAGGCGGTGTGGTGGATGAAACCGGCCCGGATGTTGTTCGTGTAGTAGGGCGCCCGATTGCGCCAGGACTCGTTGGCGCCCCATTGGGCCCGGGTGACGATCGGGGGCTTGCCGACCGTGCCCATTGCCGCCACGCTCCCGATCGAGGCGTCCGAGGGTGCGGTGGGCGCATCGACCAGGGTGAGCTCGGTGCCGGCGGGCAGCGAGCCGGTCGGGGTGTCGATGCGCACCTGGGCACTGGTAGCGCCCTGGGCCATCAACGGGTCGGTCCCGGTCCGGGCGTTGCGGGCCTCCGGCGATCCGGGGTCCGGCCCGTGCTCGGGCTCGGCGGCCAGTTCGGTCCACTCGCTCCAGCCCGCCGATTCGCGGACCCGGACCTGGATCGCGGCACCGTCCGGGAATGGCTCGTCGGCGGTGACCGCGATCAGTTCGGCCGGCTTGGCGATGGTGACGGTGGCCGCAGCGGCCGGACGCACCGGGGTGTCCACGACCAGCGCCCGGACCGACCCGGCCGGTACCTCGTCGGCGTGCGCATGCGGAGCGGGAGCGGTGGCAAGCACCGTGGGATCGATGGCCCCGAGTCGGACGTCGGTGACCGTCGGCGCCACCACGGCGGCAGCGCTGGGCGCCGCTGCAGGTCCCGCCGGCGCCTGCGCGATGGCCGACGCCGGGCCGATGCCCGGGGCGGCGAGGATGAGGGCGGGCAGCAGGGCACCAGCCACCAGGACCGCCCTCGATCTGGGCAGCGACATCCGGGCTCGGTGAGCAGCTGTACGCATCGTGGACCCTCCCACCCGGGGCCTGCCCGGGACTTGATTCCTGCCCCGTGTCCGTGGGCACCCGCAGTCTGCCCCCCTGGGCAGCCCGAATTCGGTCACGGGATCGTAACTTTGCGTGACCAATCGGGCAGTTTACGCATGCTTATCTGGCCAGTCACGTACCCTTATGCCCGTGTCGAGACACTCGCGGTCGGCAGGCCATCGGCTGCTGCGTGCCCTGGCCGGCCTCGCGTCCGCGGGAGCGCTTGTCCTGACCGTCGCTGCCGGGTCGGCCACGGTGGCCGTGGGGAAGCTCCAGGACAACGTCACGACCATCGATATCAGCGACCAGGTCGGGGAACGGCCGGTCAGCTACGGAGACCTCTCCGGGGGGCCGGTGACCTTCCTGCTGATGGGCTCGGACCAGCGCACCGGCAAGGGCAACAAGTCCTACGGCTACTTCGAGGGCGCCCGTTCGGACACGACGATGCTGCTGCATGTCTACCCCGACCGGGACTCGGCGGTGCTGGTCAGCATTCCCCGGGACACCGTCACGCTGCTCCCCGCCTGCAAGGACAGCGAGGGCAACACGCTGCCCCCCGTGCGCGACCGGTTCAACGTGGCCTTCGACCGCGGTGGCCCGGGCTGCACCGTCAAGGCGGTGGAGGCGATGACCGGCCTGCCCGTGGACCACTTCGTCGTCCTGGACTTCAACGGGTTCAAGAAGACCATCGATGCCCTCGGCGGGGTCGAGGTCTGCCTGACCCGGCCCCTGCAGGACAGCAGGTCCGGCATCGACCTGCCGGCCGGGCGGACCCGGGTCACCGGCGAGGACGCCCTGGCCTTCGTGCGTGTGCGGCACAACATCGGCGACGGTTCGGACATAAGTCGGATCAACCGCCAGCAGCTGTTCCTGTCGTCGTTGATCCAGGAGGTCACCGGCTCGGGACTGCTGACCGATCCGCGGCGGATGTGGCAGGTGCTCGACGAGTCCAGCAAGTCCATCGCCACCGACCCCGGGCTGGCCGACCCCAGGGGGACCATGGCGCTGGCCGCCAGCCTGGCCGGCCTGCGCCCTGATGACGTCACGTTCGTCACGCTGCCGTGGCTGGACAGTGGTGACGGTGCCACGATCGTGCCCGACCAGGCCAAGGCCGACCAGCTCTGGGCCGCGCTGGCCGCCGAGCAGCCCTGGCCGCCGCCGCCGACCAAGGGCGTGGACGGCGAGAAGCTCACGGTCGTGCCCAGCGACATCACCGTGGACATCCACAACGCCACGGGGAGCCAGGGGCAGGCAACCCGCGCCGCCGAGGTCCTGTCCGCCCAGGGATTCCGGATCGGCAACCTGGACACCCAGGACAAAGTGGCCTCGGTCACGCGGATCCGGCACTCCCCCGACCAGCGCGAGGCGGCCCGGACCCTGCAGGCTGCGATCCCCGGCTCGGTGCTGCGCGAGGACGCCGACCGTGGCCCCCGCCTGGATCTCACCCTCGGCAAGGCCTACTCCGGTGTCGAGCAGATCACGGTCAAGGCCCCGAAGACCGGTTCCGGGGTGGGCGGAAACGAGGCGATCTCCACCGCCGACCAGGACATCTGCACGGGCTGACATCCAGTCCGAACCGATCCGGCGCACCTCGTCGGTCAGGGGCGGATATCGTTCGTGCCACGCACGTCCGGTGAGGAGGATCTCGTGGACAAGACCGTCTCCAGCGCTGCGGTTGCGGTGGCCGACATTCCCGACGGCGCCCGGCTGGCGGTCGGCGGATTCGGCCTGTGCGGCATCCCCAGCGCGCTGATCGCCGCCCTGCTCGAGGCGGGCACCACCGACCTCGACGTCGTGAGCAACAACTGCGGCGTCGACGACTGGGGCCTGGGCCTGCTGCTGGCACAGCGACGGATCCAGCGGATGACCTCCTCCTACGTCGGGGAGAACAAGGAGTTCGAGCGGCAGTTCCTCTCCGGCGAGCTCGAGGTGGAACTGACCCCGCAGGGCACCCTGGCCGAGCGGCTGCGCGCCGGCGGCGCCGGCATCCCCGCGTTCTACACGCCCACCGGCGTCGGCACCCAGGTCGCCGACGGCGGGCTGCCGTGGCGCTACGACGGCCGACGGTCGGTCGTCCTGGCCTCGCCGCCCAAGGAGACCCGCGAGTTCGACGGCCTGACCTACGTGCTCGAGCGCGGCGATCACCACCGACTTCGCCCTGGTCCGGGCCAGCCTGGCCGACCGATGGGCAACTGCGTCTTCGACACCAGCCGCCCGCAACTTCAACCCGCTGGCGGCGATGGCCGGGCGGATCACGATCGTCGAGGCCGAGACGGTGGTGGACCCGGCGAGATCGACCCGGCAGCCGTGCACCTGCCCGGCATCTTCGTGCAGCGGGTGCGTCGCGCTTGCACCCGAGGACGTCAGCGCCAAGCGCATCGAGCGGCGCACCGTGCGCCAGGAGGGATCGTAGCACTGATGGCACTGTCCCGCCAGCGAGCTGGCCGCGCGCGTGGCCCAGGAGCTGCGCGACGGCCAGTACGTCAACCTCGGCATCGGCCTGCCCACCCTGGTGCCGAACTACCTGCCGGCCGGCGTGTCAGTGGTGCTGCAGACGCGAGAACGGCATCCTCGGCGTCGGGCCGTACCCGACTCGACGACGAGGTCGACCCCGACCTGATCAACGCCGGCAAGGAGACCGTCACGACACTGCCCGGGGCGAGCTTCTTCGACTCGGCCGCTGAGCTTCGGGATGATCCGCGGCGGGCACGTCGACGTCGCGATCCTCGGCGCCATGCAGGTCTCGACCGCGCGGCGACCTGGCCAACTGGATGATCCCCGGCAAGATGGTCAAGGGCATGGGCGGGGCGATGGACCTCGTCCACGGCGCGCAAGCACGTCATCGTGATGATGGAGCACGTCGCGCCGCGACGGCGCGCCCAAGATCGTCGAGGAGTGCACCCTGCCGCTGACCGGGCGGCGGTGGTGCACCGCGATCATCACCGACCTGGCCGTGCATCGACGTCACCGACGAGGGCCTGGTGCTGCGCGAGTGTGCAACGGGAGTCAGTGTCGCCGACGTGCGCGCGGCAACCGGGCCGGCGATCATCGACGCCACGAGCTGACGGGACTGGACCCGCCGGGCCACTCAGCCTCGGTGCGAGCGCCAGGGCTGCGGCAGCAGCGCAGGCACCCGGGCGGCGTAGTCGATGTACTGCGTCCCGAACTTCTGCGCCAGCAGGCGGTCCTCGAACCGGGACTTGACCGCCAGCACGCCCGCCAGGCAGAGCAGTCCGACCAGGGCAAGGGCTCGGCCGCTGGCCAGGGTCACCCCGAGGCAGGCCAGCAGGACCGCGAGGTACATCGGGTGCCGGATCCAGGCGTACAGGCCGTGGGTGTGCAGTGGGGTCTGCCTGTCGGGGACCGGGTGCACCCGGGTGTCGGGGCCCATGGACACCAGCGCCAGCACCCCGACCGCCCCGGCCAGCAGCAGGGAGATCAGGCCCAGCGCCCACAGCCCGGACCACAGCGTGGGGCCCAGGGGCAGCAGGCACACGCCGATCAGGGTGAACTGGGCGATCACCAGGAGGCTGCCAGTGCGGTGCTGGGCGGGCTCGAACTGCATCGTGTGGGACTCCTCCCGGGTGGTGGCCACACTAGCTCGCACCGGGTCCCGAGCCGACGGATTCGGCGACCGCCGGGCAGCAGGGACTCCGGGCGCTACATTCAGGGTGCCGCCTGCTTCCGATGCCGCCGAGCCGCTCCAGGAGTGCCGATGTCCCAGCCAGCTGCCACATGACTGCCGCACCGACGGCCCCGGCCGGGCTGTCCCCGACGCTCGCCGCGTATGCAGGCGCTCGGGCGAGCCGGGTCGGCTGAGCACCCGGGCCACCGACCGGCTCAAGATGCGCCACGACGCCTCGCACTACGCGCTGATCCCGCAGGCGGTGGCCAGCCCGGTCGACGCCGCCGAGGTCGGCCGGCTCTTCGCGGCGGCGGCCGCCCACGGCGTCCCGATGACCTTCCGGTCCGGCGGCACCAGCCTGTCCGGCCAGGCCGGCACCGACGGCATCCTGGTCGACACCCGCCGGCACTTCCGCGACATCGAGGTGCTCGACGACGGGCCTGCGGGTGCGGGTCGGGCCCGGCGCCACGGTGCGCGCAGGTCAACGCCCGGCTGGCCCGGCACGGCCGCAAGCTCGGGCCCGACCCGGCGAGCGAGATCGCCTGCACCCTCGGCGGCGTGGTCGCCAACAACTCCAGCGGGATGGCCTGCGGCACCGCGGCCAACACCTACAACACGCTCGACTCGCTGGTGCTGGTGCTGCCCAGCGGCACGGTGCATCGACACCGGCGCGCCCGACGCGCGACGAGCGGCTGCGCGCGCTCGAGCCGGAGCTCTACGCCGGGCTGGCCCGGCTGCGCGACCGGGTGCGGGCCAATCCGCGCATCGGTGCGCACTCATCGAGCAGCAGTTCTCGATGAAGAACACGATGGGCTACGGGCTGAACTCCTTCCTCGACCACACCCGGCCGGTCGACGTCCTGGCCCACCTGGTCGTCGGCAGCGAGGGCACGCTCGCCTTCGTCGCGTCCGTGGTGATGCGCACCGTGCCCGCTGCTGCCGCACGCCATGACCGGCCTGCTCGTCTTCGACGACCCTCAGCGGGGCAACCGGGTCGCTGCCCGCGCTCGTCGAGACCGGCCCGGCCACCATCGAGCTGCATGGACTGCCGCGTCGCTGCGGGTCGGGCAGGCCGACCCAGGCGCCGACGAGGCGCTGCGGCGGATCCGCGTCGACCGGCACGCGGCGCTGCTGGTCGAGTACCAGGCGCGACTCGGCCGCGGAGGTGCGCGGACCTCAGCGAGGCCGCCCTGCCGGCGCTGAGCCCGGCTGCCGGTGCAGCGCGCCCGGCGCACGCTCACCGCCGACCCAGCCGCCCGGGCCCGGCTGTGGACACACCCGCAAGGGCCTGTACGCCGACGGTCGCCGAGGCGCGGCCCGTCCGGCACCACCGCGCTGCTCGAGGACATCGTCGTGCCGGTGCCGGCCCTGCTGCCCACCTGCGAGCAGCTGACCGGGCTGTTCGCGCGCGCACGGCTACGAGGACAGCGTCATCTTCGGGCACGCCAAGGACGGCAACATCCACTTCATGCTCACCGAGCGGCTCGAGGGCGGGCGGATGGACCGGTTCGCTGGCGTTCACCGACGACATGGTCGACCTGGTGCTCGGGCACGGACGGCTCGCTCAAGGCCGAGCACGGCACCGGGCGGATGATGGCGCCGTTCGTGCGCCGGCAGTACGGCGACGAGCTGCTACGAGGTCATGCAGGAGGTCAAGCGGCTGTGCGATCCCGCGCGGCGTGCTCAACCCGGGCGTGCTGATCAGCGACGACCCCGACGCGCACACCCGCGACCTCAAGGTCACCCCCACGGTCGAGGCCGAGGTCGACCGGTGCGTGGAGTGCGGCTACTGCGAGCCGGTCTGCCCGAGCCGGGACCTGACCACCACGCCGCGGCAGCGGATCGTGCTGCGCCGCGAGATGCGCGGCCGCCGCGGCCGCGGGCGACCTGCGCGCTGCTGCGCCGAGCTCGAGCAGGAGTACGAGTACGACGGCGATCGACACCTGCGCGGTCGACGGCATGTGCCAGACCGCGTGCCCGGTGCGACATCAACACCGGCGACCTGATCAAGCGCCTGCGCGCCGACACGCGGGCCGAGTCGCGATGCCGCGGGCTGGGCGCACCGCCGCCCGGCACTGGCGGGGCACGACCCGGGTCGCGTCGACGGCGCTGAACGTGGTCACGGGCAGCTGCCCGACCCGCTGGTGACCGGTGCCGAACCGCCTGGGCCGCCGCGTCATGCGATGAGGACGTGCTTGCCGCTGTGGTCAGCCGAGCTGCCCGGCGGCGGAGACCGCGCCCGCGCCCGGCACCGACCGCGCTCCAACCGCGGCCACCGGCCGCCGAGCCGGTCGCGCGAGGTCGTGTACTTCACCGCGTGCGTCGGCGCCATGTTCGGCCCGAGCGAGGCCGGCCCCGGGGTCCGCGACGCGTTCACCGGCCTGCTGTGCCGCGGGCCGGGATCATCCTGCGCACGCCCGGCGGACCTGCCCGGCCTGTGCTGCGGCACACCGTGGCGCTCCAAGGGGATGACGCGAGGGGCCCGCCGAGATGGAGACCCGGGTGCTGCAGGCCCTGTGGGACGCGACCCGCGGCGGGCGAGCTCGACGGTCGTCTGCGACGCCTCGTCGTGCACCGAGGGGCTGCGTGCACGATGCCTGGCAGCACGCCGCCGAGCGCCGACAGCCGGTACGCCGGCATCCGGGTCGTCGACGCGGTGGCTTTCGTCGCAGCAGCAGGTGCTGCCGTCGCTGCCGGACGCCGCGGCGGATCGCGCGGCGTGGCGCTGCACCCCACCTGCTCGTCCACCGAGCTGGGCATGAACGACGCCCTGCTGACCGTCGGCGAGGGCCGTCGCCGACGAGGTGACCGTGCCCGACTCCTGGGGCTGCTGCGGCTTCGCGGGCGACCGCGGGATGCTGCACCCCGAGCTCACGGCGTCGGCCGACGCAGCGTGCAGTCGGCCGAGATCGCGGATGCCGGGCCGTTCGACGCGTACGCGTCGTGCAACCGCACCTGCGAACTGGGCATGACCCGGGCCACCGGGCAGCAGTACCAGCACGTGCTGGAGCTGCTGGCCGCCGCCACGACCTGACGGCACGTGCGGCGTCCGGGGTGCGGCAGGTGCCGTGCGGCAGAATCCCCCAAGGCAGGCGATCAGCACAGCGAAGGGACACGCGATGGGCAGGTTCAGGTCCTGGGGGCTGCGCGCCACCAACGGGGTCGGCTGGCGGATGACCCGGGCCGGGACCAGGCTCAGTGCCCGGGCGGTCATCGAGGGCGAGGTCGAGGCGCGCGGGGAATCGCTCGACGCCTCCGCGCTGCTGCGCAACGGCTGGCGGGCCCCGGAGGTCGACGCCCTGTTCTACTTCCCCGACACGGTGTCGAAGATCTACCAGATCGAGCAGTGGCTTCCGGTCATCGCGGCGCACAGCGGGGATCTCAACTTCGGGATCGTGACCCGAGCCCGGTCCTCGTGGACCGCGCTGATGGGCATGGACCTGCCGGCGCCCAGCTTCCTGGCGGTGACCTTCACCTCGCTGATGGACCTCTACCGGGTGCTGGAGCCCACGGCGATCATCTACCCCAACAACGGCCTGCGGAACTTCCAGTCCCTGGTCTGGGCCGACGCGACGCACATCCACGTCAACCACGGTGAGTCCGACAAGGTGTCGATGGTGTCCAACCAGGCCAAGGCCTACGACCGGGTCTTCGTGGCCGGCGAGGCCGCGGTCCGCCGGCACAGGGCTGCCCTCGTGGAACTCGACGAGTCCGCCCTGGTCAAGGTCGGTCGCCCGCAACTGGACCTGTACCCCACCCCGACCCTGCCGGCGAGCACCCGTCGCACCGTCCTCTACGCCCCCACCTGGGAGGGCGAGGACGAGATGAACAACTTCACCTCCCTGGACTGCTACGGCCACGCCCTGATCGGCGCCCTGCTGGCGATCCCCGACGCGCGGGTGGTCTACAAGCCGCACCCGCGGGTGGTGCTCAGCACGGTGCCCGCGATCGCTGCGGCGCACGTCCTGATCGTGGCCAGGATCTCCGCCGCAGCCGCCGCCGACCCGAGTGCTGGGCACGAGTACCAGCCCACCGGCGACATCCTGGCACTGTTCCCCCGGGTGGACCTGCTTGTCGGACATCTCCAGCGTCGGGCTGCGACTTCCTCTACCTCACGGGTCGACGCCCCGATCGTGCTGACCGACCGGCGCACCGATCGCCCGGGGCTGCTGCGCGAGGCCCCGATCGCTGCCGCGGCACACGTGATCGACGCCGACAGCGTGGGAACGGCCGCGGACGACCTGTCGGCGCTGCTGGCCGACGACAGGTACGCCCAGGAGCGACGCCGGTTGCGGGCCTTCTACTTCGATGACGCCGCACCGGGGGAGAGCACGCGCAAGTTCCATGCCGCGCTGCTGACCGCGATCGACGAGCACCAGGCGGGGCTGGCCGCGACCCGCAGCCTGGCCCAGCACGGCATCTGGCCGGTCGAGGGCTGAGGGCCCCCCAGGGCTGCTTTCCGGCAGGCACCCACGACACCCTCAAGTTCCGGCTAGGCAGTTCCTAACGCGTCGCGTCCGGCTCCCCGGTGCACCCCCTGCGACAATGCCGCCTGAGACAGTGACAACCGGCCGCCCTGCGGCACTGAACAGGTCGCCGCGGCGGCCGATGGAGGAGCATCGATGTCCCAGGTCCAGGTCACCATCCTCGCAGCCGGAATGGGCACGCGGCTGGGTCGACCGTTCCCGAAGCCGCTGACCCGGCTCAAGAGCGGTGAGACGATCATGGAGCAGCAGGTCGCCAACATCCGTCGCGTGTTCGGCGACGACGTGCGGATCACCATCGTGGTCGGGTTCAAGCTCGACCTCGATCATGGAGCACCAGCCCGACGCCGTCTTCGTCTACAACGAGAACTTCGACCAGACCAACACGTCGAAGTCGCTGCTCAAGGCCCTGCGCGCCTCGCACGAGGGCTCGGTGATCTGGATGAACGGCGACGTGGTCTTCGACGAGGTGATCCTCCAGCGCCTTACCCCCTACATCGTCTCCGGACGCTCGGCCGTGGCGGTCAACACCGCCACGGTGGCCGAGGAGGAGGTCAAGTACACCGTCGACGACCGCGGCCACGTCCGCGAGCTGTCCAAGACCGTCGTCGGTGGCCTGGGTGAGGCCGTGGGCATCAACCTGATCGGCGGCAAGGACAAGGTCGCGCTGATCCGCCAGCTCGACGCGTGCGAGGACCAGGACTACTTCGAGCGCGGGATCGAACTGGCGATCGCCGCCGACGGGGTCGAGGTGACCCCGGTGGACATCTCGGACCTGTTCGCTGTCGAGGTGGACTTCGAGGGTGACCTGGAACGGGCGAACGCACGCTAGGGAGAAGGATCCGCCCACCGGGGCGGGCCGGACGCAAGTGCTGTTGGGGAGGGCCAGGAACGTGCCGATGAGTTCGAGGACGCCATGGATCCGGACGGGGGTCGCCACCGGGGTGGCGGCAATCCTGCTGAGCTCGATCGGAACCACCCCTGCGACCTCCGCCCCGAGCGACGAGCTCATCTGGGAGGAGGGCCAGGTCAGTTCGGTCGCGGACGGGGACACGCTCGTCGCCCGCCTGGACAGCGGCCCCGGGTACCTGGGCACCAAGCGGGTCCGGACGATCGGGGTCCAGGCGCCTGAGGTGGCGCACTCCGGTACGGCTGCCGAATGTGGCGCGGCCCAGGCCACCCAGCACCTGAGGGCACAGCTGCCGGTGGGCGCCCGGGTGCAGACCCGCTCGGTCGATGTGCGCTCCAAGGACGACTACTCGGGCGGGCGCATCGTGCGCTCGCTGTACGCCCGGGACCACGAGGACAACTGGTACGACACCTCCCGGCAGCCGGTCAGCGACGGGTGGCTGATGTGGTTCCCGCTGAGTTCGACGTCGTCGAACAAGCCGGAGTGGGCGCACAACCTGGAGTACCGGGTCCTGGCCGATGACGCCGCCGCTGAGCGGCGCGGGCTGTGGGCGGCCAACCTGTGCGGCAGCGCTCCCTACGCCAAGGCGGACCTGCGCGTGTGGGCCCAGTACTGGGGCACCGAGGAGGTCTACGTCGAGAACCGCAGCGGGTTCGCCGTGGACCTCAGCGGCTGGACCGTCCGGGACTCGGCGATCTCGGGCTACCGGGTCCTGCCCCGCGGCACGGTAGTCCCCGCGGGCTCGGTCCGCAGGGTCTTCCGGGGCGACATGAACCTGAACAACCTGCCGACAGACAATGCCGCGTTCCAGGGTGACGCGGTGTACCTGATGGACAACGCCGGCAAGTACGAGACGGGGAACCTGCGGGCCTGGTTCCCCTACCCGTGCAACCCGGACGACTGCACTGATCCCTTGCAGGGCAAACTCGCGGTGGACGTGGTCCAGAGCCAGGACCCCGCACAGACCAAGCCCAGTGCGCCCGGCTCGGTCACCGCGGTGGCCAGCTCGGACGGCACCGGCAAGGCGACCGTCACGTGGGCGGAGCCGGTCAACCTCGGCGGCCCGTCGGTGACCTACACGCTGACCACCACGGCGGTGGACGGGGGCACGCGACCCGCTCCGGTCGTCGGCATCGGGGCGCTCAGCCAGACCGTGTCCGGGTTGACGCTGGGGCACGCCTACACGTTCTCGGTCACCGCGCACAACGGTGCCGGCGCCTCGGGCGCCACTGGGCAGACCCCCGCGGTTGCCCCCACTGGACTGCCCAGTGCACCGCCTGTCCCGACCGTGGCGCCCCAGGGCACCTCAGCCGTGGTGTCGTGGCTGAACCCTGCGGGGGTCGCAGGCGAGCCCTCCGTGCGGTATGCCGTGAGCGCCACCCCGGCTCCGGCCTCGGGTGCGTCAGCGCAGGCCTGCACCACGACCGACGGTGCGACGTCCTGCCTGCTCAACGGCCTGGTCGAGGGGGTCAGCTACTCGGCCGCGGTGACGGCCACGTTGGGCAGCCAGGTCCTGACCTCTGCCGCGGCTTCGTTCCTGGTCCCGGTCGCACCGGTTGATCCGGTCGACCCCGGTCCCACCGGAGAGCCGGGTACGCCAAGTGTGGTTCGGGCCCTTCCCGGCGACGGGCGTGCGGTGATCTCATGGACCGCTCCCGATATGGCAGCCAGTGGGCCGATCCAGCGCTACGACGTAGCGGTGAAGCGCGCGGCGGGCGGCTCGACCGCCGGGACGTGCAGCACCGACGGCACCACCTCCTGCGTCGTCGACGGCTTGGGCAACCAGACCGCGTACGTCGCCACGGTGACGGCCAGCATCGAGGCGCTGACCGGTGCCCCGTCGGATCCGTCCGGATCGGCGACCCCATTCGCGCACGTGACCAAGACGACCGGCGGGCCCACGGGCGCGCCGCCCTCCGCCGAGATCTGGGTGGGCGGTGAGATCGTGAAGGTGACCAACCGGTCCGACCAGGACGTCCACCTCGGCGGCTACGGCCTGTGGGACCGCTACTCGGCCAACGAGGCCTCGTCGGGCTTCGCCCGATACCTGTTCCCCGCCGAACAGGTGCTCGGCGGCCGCGGCTCCCTGCTCCTGCACTTCGGGTCCGCACCCCGGACCAAGCCGAGCGCTCCCACCGGCTCAGCGTGGCTGTGGACCGGGCAGGACACGTACATCAACGCCGACGACTTCGTGGAGCTCGCGAACCTCAACCGCGCGCAGGTCGACTGCGCAGTCTCGGGAGCCGGCACCTGCCGCGGCTCCCGGCCCACCTCGGTCGCCTCGTCACCCGTCGGCCTGACCGCCAAGTCGTCCTCCCGGAGCGTGTCGGTGAGTTGGGGCGCCCCGATCTCCCGCGGTGGGACCGCTATCACCTCGTACACCGCCACCGCCTTCAACGCCCCCGTGGGGGGAAGCCCGATCGCGCGCTGCTCGACCAGCGGGGCAGCCCGTTCGTGCAGCTTCCCGGCAACCATCGGACGCACCTACTACGTCGAGGTGACGGCCAGCAACGCGCAGGGCACCTCGGGTCCGTCGTGGCGCGTGCGCGCCGTGCCCAGGACCATCCCCGGTGTGCCCGGCTCCCCCCGGGTGACCGCACAGGGATCCGGTGTGCGGGTGCAGTGGTCCGCCGCGGCACCCAACGGCGCAGCAGTCAGCTCCTACCGGGCCTCGGCGTACACAGCGGCGACCGGCGGGACCCCGGCGAGCACCTGCGTGGCCAGCGGGGGCGCTCTTGAGTGCGTGCTCACGGGGCTCGACCTGGGCCGCAAGTACTTCATCGACGTGACCGCCACGAACCGGGCCGGTACCGGCGCGGCGAGCAGCCCGCGCGCCGCCACCTCGGCGCTGGGCGCGACGTCCGCACTGAGCACGTACTCCAAGAAGCGGGTCACCGTCCGGTGGGACGCCCCGGCGCGTGGGTTCGCGCCCGTCACCGGGTACACCGCACGGGTCTACACCAAGGCCAAGGGCGGCTCGTACCTGGGCAAGTGCAGCGCGTCGGCAGGGGCCGCGAGCTGCCGGACCGGCAAGCTCAAGACCAAGTCGAAGTACTACATCGAGCTGACCACCTACCTGGCCACCGGTTCCTACCGGACGACCCCGAGGATCCTCACGGGTCCGCCGAAGAAGGCCGGCAAGCCAACGGTGACCAGGGCTGCGTCGTCCGCACGCCGGGTCGCGGTCGCCTGGCGTGCGCCGAGCTTCACCGGGTACACCTACCTGAAGACCTACAAGGCGCGGCTGTACAGCAAGTCCAAGGGCGGGAAGTCCAAGGCCACCTGCTACGCCAACGCCGGCACGACCACCTGCACCACGAAGAAGCTGAAGAAGGGCACGTACTACGCCGCAGCCCAGGTGAAGAACTCCAAGGGCTGGTCGAAGTGGTCCAAGCGCGTGAAGGTCTACGTGCGCTGACTGCTCGGGCGTGCGGTTCCGGGGCCACCGCCGGGGCTGTGTCCCGGGGTCCGGGCTGTCCCGGGGTCCGGGCTGTCCCGGGGTCCGGGCTGTCCCGGGGTCCGGGCTGTCCCGGGGTCCGGGCTGTCCCGGGGTCGGGGCTGTCCCGGGTCGCACCGTCACCTCGCGGTCAGTTCCGGGTGGGCGGTGGGCCCCACTGGGTGCGGGGTCGGAGGGTGATGGTGAATGGTGCGCCGTTGTTGGCTGGTGTGCCGGGATTCGCGGGGGTGCTGGGATGCCCCGGTGTCTTGGGGTGGATGTCCCATCTTCCGAGGTCGACTTGGCGGTGGTGGGCCCAGCAGAGGGTGACCAGGTTCGGCAGATCGGTGGGTCCGCCCTCGGTCCAGGGCTTCAGGTGGTGGATCTGGCAGTGCGCGGCGGGGACGTCGCAGCCGGGCAGGATGCAGCCGCCGTCGCGGACGGCCAGGGCCCGGCGTTGCGCGGTCGTCGCCACCCGTTGGGTGCGCCCGACGGCCAACGGTCGGGGGGCGTTCAACGCGTGCGCGGTCAGCTCAGCGAGCCTGCGGCGGTCGATCCCAGACGGCTCCCCAGGTTCCGGGTCGTGTGACGGTTGGCCGTCCGGGTCGTGTGGCGGGCGCCTGCCCGGGTCGTGTGGCGGGTGCGTGTCGGGTCGTGTGGCGGGTGCGTGTCGGGTTGGGGGTGGTGGTCGGGGGGCAGTGGGCTGGTCCCGTTCTGTTCGGTGAGCACTGGGGTCAGGTTGGGGTCGCAGAGCGCGAATCGGAGGTCGGCGGGGGTGAGGTGGAACCCGCCACCGGTGACGGCGTCGAGATCCGTGGTCAGGGTGACCGCGATCGGCGCCCCCGCCCCCGCCCCCGAACCCGGACTCGCGTTGGCGCCCGGACTCGCGTTGGCGCCGGAGCCTGGGGTCCCACCGGCACCCGTGCCGAGGGTCGCTTCGGTCCCGACCTCGCCGCTCAGTCCGGTGAGCCCGGTGGGTGCCCCCGTGGTAGTTGGGGTGGCTGCGGCGGCGGCGAGTTGGGTCAGGGCATCAGCCCGGCGCTGTGTGGCTGTGAGGCCATCACCGGCGACACGCATCCGAGCCGCGGTGATATGGATCGTGTTCATCAGCAGTTCACCGTCGAGGCGGGCCAGGGATCCGGTGATGTGCACGGTGTCATCCAGGACGCTGAACGACAGGAACCGGGCCTCGTGGGCCTTGCGTGCCGCCAGGTCGGGGTCCTCAGGTGGGGGGTCGACGATGGCCCGGGCCCGCGCGCAGTAGGTGGCCACCGTCGCCGGGGTGACCTGACCCCACAACGGGGTCAACCCATCAAGGACCGCCTCAGCCTTGGCATGGGGGAGGCCGGTGACGCCTTTCGCGGCGGTGTCCACATGTTCGGCAGTGATGGCCCCCGCAAGCCACGCGTCGGCCAGGTCCCTGCGGTCGCGGGCCAGGTGCCCGGCCCGCGACAGCGACCGGGCCCGGCCCCGCGACCAGTACGCCTGGGAGGCCATCCCACCAGCGGACAGCAACGGCAACGACCCGCCCGCTTCCGCGGCGGCCATCCGCATGCCCAATACCGCCTCGACCTGGGCCAACACCTCCACCAGGGCGCGGACGTCAGCAGTAGGCCGGTCCCCGGCATCCAGGCCGACGGGCAGGACTCCTTCGGTGACCAGCGCCCGCACCGCCCCGATCAGCGCCGCGACACCCTTCGAGACGTCACGCAGCGGGTCCTGACGGCCCGAGACGTCCACCCCGGGAACCTCGACG
The DNA here is from genome assembly GCA_963781015.1 of uncultured Actinomycetes bacterium. Lineage (GTDB taxonomy): Bacteria > Actinomycetota > Actinomycetes > S36-B12 > CAIYMF01 > Prado023. The sequence continues at coordinate 70,902 of CAWAEB010000003.1, forward strand.
CAGTCCGGGGGCTGTTCGCGCAGGTCAATCACCGTGGACCCGGACTCGACTCCGGTCAACTGGTCAAGATCGGTACCCATCGATTCCCCCATCTATCGAACTGGTGTTCGAATCCTATCACGACCCGCCATGCCCACAAGCACGAATGGCGAGGTTGTGGACGGTGTCGCTGGGTCCGCGAGGCACCTCACTCGGATGCGAGCACCGATCCGTGGTGCCGCATCCAACAGAGGCCGACGGTCCTCGCCCGGCGCCGGGATCCGTGGCAGGGCGGCTGTGTCAAGGGCCAGTAGGAACTGCCGCCGTTTCGGGACCTGCGGCGGGGTTCAAGCACCGCATCTCCCGCGACCTGCCGGAGACCGAGCCCGGGCAGATCGTGCAGTGAGGCGCCCGGGGCGAGTCGCACGTCAGGTACATCCGCCAAGACGGCCGGTCGACTCGGGGGCGCCGAGTCTGAACCGGCTCCACACCCGCCGGGACCGGAACCTGGGATCCGGACCCGGGAGCCCAACCCCCGGTGGCGGAACTGCGCCCAGCTCATCCGCGCCCCAGCCGAGGCGCCGCGGCTGAACCGCGCCCCAGCCGAACCCAGGACCAGCTCAACCGCGCCGAACCGGACCGTGCCGAGCCCCACTGAGCCCTCAGACCACCGGGGGCCGCCCGGCGCGGGTCATCGCCCACACGGCGGGCCAGTGCATCGGCCGGGACTCGCCGGGGTCCATCGCCCAGCCCTCCCGGAAGCCCGCCCACCAGGCCCGCCTTGCGCCCGGGTCGCGCACGCGCGCGGCGGTGATCGCCGCCCAGGTGCCCGTGTAGACCGGGCGGAGCACCGCGGGCAGGTTGCGCCGGGCCAGGAGCACCCGGTTGCGGGCGTTCATGTGCCAGAACTCCTCGTGCCGGCGCGGGTCGATCACCGGATGATGGATCTCGATGTCCCCCGCGTACCACGGCACGTACCCCGCGTCCCACACCCGCCAGCACAACTCGATGCCCTCGTGCGCGTAGAAGAAGAGCCCCGGCCAACCACCGACCTGGTCGAACAGCGCCCGGCGGATCGCCACTGCCCCCTCCCACAACGACGTCGCGGGTCCGGGCATGGCCGGGTCGCCCGTGCGCAGCCGCGGTACCCAGCGCCCCGGGGCCGGGCGGCCACTCGGATCGACCACCCGTGGCTGGATCAGCCCGATCTCCGAGCGCGTGGCGAACAGTTCGGCGAACCGGGCCAGGGTGTCCGGGGACGCCAGCGCAGCATCGTCGTCGAGGAAGAAGATCAGGTCGCCGTCGACCTGGTCCACTCCGGCGTTGCGCCCCGCGGGGATGCCGACGTTCTCCGGCAGCGCGTGCCCACGCACCCCGTCGGGCAGGTCGGTCGGGATCCAGCCGTTGCCGACGACGACGATGTCCGCGCGGACCCCCACCTGCGCCAGCACGGACTCCAGCCCCCGGTGCAGCTCATCCGGGCGCTGGCCCATGGTCAGCACCACGACGCCGAACAGCGGCAGGTCAGGACTCATCGGGCACCTTCAGCTTCGTCGAGGACAGGATCGCCAGCAGATGGCCGGGCACGGTGATCACGGCGAACGCGAGCATCACCACGAGCAGCGCGCGCGTGACCGAGGTGCCACCGAGCACGGCATCGCCCAGGGCAGCCACGAACGCGAGCATCGTCATCTCCACCGAGTGGAAGATCCGGTTGAACGGCAGGTAGCGGACAAGGCCGCGTACCCGAGCCAGCCCGCTTCGCGTGGGCGTGCCCACCCCGGCGACGTCCTCCAGCCGGGGCAGCCCGGTGAACGCCCGGGAGACGTGCACCATGTCGTTGAGCGCCTTGTTGAACATGATCAGCAGCGCGAGGAGCGCCCCGGCATAGGCATACGGACCGGGCTGTGACCAGCTGAAGTCCGACCCAGCCGCCCTGATGCCCAGGGCCACCGGGATCACGGACTCGGCGGTGTAGTGCCCGACCTTGTCCAGGAAGGTGCCCGCCGGCGAGAACGTCCGCCGCCAGCGGGCGACCTCCCCGTCACAGCAGTCCCACAGCATCTGCAGCTGCCCCAGGAACAGGGCGAGCAGCGCGCCGGGAATGCCCGGGATCAGCAGCGCGAGCCCGGCGCTGGCGCCCGTGACGATCATGAACCAGGTCACGGTGTTGGCCGAGACATGTGTGCGCAGGAGCACCCGGGTCAGGTACGGAGAGATCTGGCGCAGGTAGACGTCAGCGACCCAGTGCTCGGAGTTCTTCCGCCCGCGCACGGCCGGCGGCTGGGTGGCCTCGCGCAGCTCCGCGATCGTCGGGCGCTCCGGCCGGGTGGACTGCTCAGGCATGGGCCCCATCCTTGCCGCTCATCGACCGAACCCACTGGACTGACCCCACAACGACGAACAGGAGTCCCAGCAGCGCACTGCCCCAGCCGAGCAGCGCGGCCAGCGGGGAGGCGCCGATGAGCGCGGCAGCGAGGACGAGCAGAGTCCGGCCGTCCCAGCCCAACCCCGCCCACACCAGCCAGCGCGGCGGCGTCGCCCCGCCCAGCGCCCGGTACAGGGTGTCGTAGTGGTGGAACACGATCGCGAACACCCAGGCGAACAGCCACGCACCGCGATCGGGGACCACCAGCGCCGTGGCCAGCCAGACGATGCCGAGCTCGACGGCCCGCATCCCCACCGGCCAGGCCCAGCCGAAGGCACCGACCAGCGGGTCGCGCTGACCGGTAGCGGCCCGCCACAGGGGCTGGCCCAGGGGACCGAGGTCCAACTGCGGGCGCAGCAACCACACCCCGCTGCGCTCGACCGGATGGTGCCAGGTCCGGGCGCGCAGGATCCGCCCGGCGGTCGTGTAGGCAAGCGCGAGCAGGCCCAGGCCGAGCAGGACCAGCAGGGTCGCGTGCGGGCCGATCGTGATCGCACCCACCGAGAGCACCAGCCAGCGCTCCCCGATCGGCATACTCAGCGCCTTCTTGCCCCACCGGACCCGGCTGCTGCGGTTCAGCTGCGCGGAGATCGCCAGCGTGGCCCCGGCGCCCCCGGGACCCCCGTCGTGCGGGTCCTCGATCGGGTGCGCAGGCACCCAGCCCTCCCGGATCCGCTGCACCCGGGAGAAGTTGTAGTCCCCGATGTGACGCACGGTCTGCATGCCCATCACCAGCACCGCGAGCAACCAGATGTCAGTGCCCGAACGGGCCGAACCGAGCGCCAGTCCCGCGTAGGCCGCGTACTCCTTCACTCGATCGGTGGAGGCGTCGATCCACGCCCCCAGGTCGGAGAACGAGCGGGTGAACCGCGCCACCTCCCCGTCGACGCAGTCGATGACCAGGGAGGCCTGCATCAGCAGGGCGCCGACGAGCAGCCCGGGCCACGAGCCGACCGCGAAGCACAGGGCGGCCAGCAGGCCCACGCCCAGCGACAGCAGCGAGATCCGGTTGGGCGACCAGCCCAGGCGAAGCGCCAGTGCGGTGACCGGGGTGGATGCCCTGCGCAGGACGTAGGTCGAGTAGAACCCGTCGTCGGGGCGGTTGGCCCGTTCGAGGAGCACCCGGGCCTGGTCGATCCCGGCCAGTTCGGCGCCGGCCTGCGCGCGCTGCTCGGGCGCACCACCGCGCAGGGCCGGGCCCACTCCTGCCACGCCCGCCATGGGCACCTGGGCGCGGACCAGGCCGACCAGGGCCAGGTCGACGGGGTCGATGTCATTCCAATCCAGCCGCCGCGCCGAGTCGGCGGCAGCGCGCAGCGCAGCAGCCGCAGCTGCGCCGTCCTCGGCGTCGATGACCAGCGCCCCGAGGCTGGTGTGGGTTGCCCCGCTGACCTCGTGCCACGCCGACCCAGCGCTGCCGATGCGTCGGTGCGCGACCCGGACCGGTACGGCCGGGCCCTGAGGCTGCGCGGACCTGGTCCGGCCCAGGTCGACCAGTGCGCCACTGCGCACGGCCGGGTCATCGACGAGCTGGCCGAGGCTGGCATCGGCCACGATCAGGTCCGCGTCGACGAGCAGCGTGCGTCCGGCCAGGCCGGCTGCGAATGCGTCGAGCTGGACCCAGGCAGGAGCGTCGGGCAGGACGAGGACGTCATCCACCCCCAGTCGAGCCAGCCGCTGGCTCATGGCGGCCACGGCGCCGGGCCCGCTGCTGCCTGGCCGGACGAAAGCCCTCACTCCTGGCTCTCGCGCAACCCGGGTGGCGAGGTGATGAACCCCGTGCCCCAGGCACCGTGCATCGTGGCGAGGACCAGCGGCAGGCGCGCCTGTGCCGCTGGTGGCAACCCTCGTCCGGTCAGGACAGCGCCCACGCCGACCAGGGTCAGGTACCCCAGGGGTGCCAGCCAGCCCACACGCAGCGCCCGGGGGCCGATGGTCGACCCCAGGACCCCGGCTGCGGTCCCCGCCCCCACGCCGAGCACAGCGACCGGCGGGGCGAAGTAGCGCAGCGCAGAGCCGCGCGACGCGGTCTCCGGGTGTCGGCGCATGACCTCCCGGCGCCATCGCCCGTAGTGGTAGTACTGCCGCGCGAGGCTGGTCGCATCCGGGCGCGGCCGGTAGGTGACCACCAGCTCGGGGGTGAACCACACCAGCCCTCCGGTGTCCCGGATCCGGTGGTTCATCTCCCAGTCCTGGGCGCGCAGGAAGGTCTCGTCGTAGCCGCCCACCCGGCGCAGGGCGCTCTTGCGGAAGCAGCCGAGGTAGACCGTCTCGGCCACGCCCTCGCCACCGCCGACGTGGAACGCCGCCGAACCCACGCCCAGCGTGCTGGTCATGGCCCGCGCGACTGCCTGTTCGAACGGGGTCTGACCGGAGGCCTGCATGATCCCACCGACGTTGTCGGCCCCGGTCCGGACCAATGTGGCCACCGCTGTGGACAGGTAGCCCGGGGAGAGGATGGCGTGGCCGTCGACCCGGACCACGACCTCGTAGCGCGAGGCGGCGATCGCCGCGTTCAAGCCCGAGGGGGTGTGCCCGCTCGGGTTCGGCACCAGCACGATCCGGTCATCGATCTGGGCCAGGCGACGCGCCACCTCGTCGGTCCGGTCCGAGGACGGGCCCAGGGCCAGCACGATCTCCAGTGCGCCGGCCCAGTCCTGGGTAAGGATGCCGCTGACCGCCTCGGTGAGGTGCCGTTCCTCGTTGAGCACCGGCATGACCACCGACACGCCGTCGGGCCATGCGTCCACCGCGGGTTCGCCCATGCGCGCGACGGTATCGGAGCCCGGGCCGTGAGTCACCATCCGCCCGCCCGCGTGGTGATCCGGTCTGGCCGAGTCCCGCTGAACCCCGTTGCGAAGCTCGCGCCCACGGGCGTCGTGGGTGGGACGCCGATCAGGTTCCGAGGCACGGACGACGCGACCGACGGTCGCCCTGTCGGTCGGGGAGGTTCGCCGCCGCTGCGTGCGTGCGGACGACCAGCTGACCCGGCCGCGGGATGGTCACCTCGACGTCGTCGAGGTCGAGCACCGCCTTCGGCTCGCCGAGCTCGTGGACCCGCCAGGGTTCACGCGGTCCCCTCCAACCTCTGCTGCAGCTTGTTCATCGTCGCGATCCACCGATCGGGATCGGCGGCACGGTGCGCGTAGTAGCCGGCGACCTCGGGATGCGGCAGCACGTAGAAGCGGTCCTGGCTGATCGCGGTGACGAACGCCTCGGCCACGTCGTCGGGCGCCAGCAGCGCGTCGCGGCTGAGCACGGACTTCAGCGGTCCGGACTCCGCGTACATGCGCGTGTCGACGGCTTGCGGGCAGATCGCGTGCACGGCGATCCCGCGGTGCCCGTAGGTCACAGCCAGCCACTCGGCGAACGCGACTGCGGCGTGCTTGCTCACCGAGTACGTGGGCGTGCCGATCATGGTGAGCAGGCCGGCCGCCGACGCGGTCACCACGAAGCGGCCACTGCCACGGTCCACCCACTCGGGGACCAGCAGACGGGCAGCCCGCACGTGGGCGAGCATGTTGACCTCGAGGCTCGCCGCCCAGTCCGCCTCGGAGGCCTCCAGCCCGAGTCCGCGCTCGATCCCGGCATTGGCGACGTAGACGTCCACGCGACCGAGATGGCTGCGGGCGGCCTCGATCAGCGCCGCGACGCCGGCCTCCGAGGCCGCATCGCCGGGCACCGCGAATCCGCCGATCTCAGCGGCGACCTCCTCGGCATGGGCAGCCTCGAGGTCGTTGACCACGACCCGGGCTCCCTCGGCTGCCAGGCGTGCTGCCAGTGCCCGGCCGATCCCCTGGCCGGCGCCGGTGACGACGACGCCCTGGTCGCGCAGAAGGCTGGCCACCCCCTCGGGAGGCAACGTGAGCGCCGGGGCGCCCTCCCCTTCATCCTGTGGATCCATTCACCCACCCTAGCCAGGTGGCCCACGACGGTGCCCGGACTCGACATGACCCGATCCATCAACCGGTGCCGCTCAGCAGGCCCCGGCCCTGGGCCCACTCCCGATACGTCGCGATGGTCCACTGCGGTGCCTCGATCTGCGGGGCATGCCCGATGTCATCGGCGATCCGCAGCTCCCAGGTCGGATTCCTGGTGGCGACCAGGCGCGCTGCCTCGACCGGGACGAGCCGGTCGCGGTCGCCCTGCATGAGCAGCACGGGAACGTCCACGGCACGCATCGCAGCGAAGATCCGGTCCCGGCGCGCCAACTGGGCCATCAACGAGCGCGCGGCGTCAAGGAACGCCGAGTCCACGCCGGGCACCGATTGGCGCCGCTCGGCCAGGGCCACCGATCGCTGGAACAGGTCAGCCGACACCCTGCCGGTGTCGACGCAGCAGAGGTCGAGGACTTCGCGGACCTGCTCGGTCGGCGAGGTGTGGCGGCGCCGACGCGCGAGCAGTTGGGTGCCGAAGCCAGGCAGCGCGTAGCCCAGGAAGTTGCGGGCGACTCTGGGGTCCGGCCACTGGAGCGGGCCGGGGATGGCCGGGTCGATCAGCACCAATCCGGCCACGGTCGCGGGGTTCCGAGCCGCCTGGAGGATGCTGATCAGGCCACCCATCGAGTTGCCCATGAGCACAGCCGGCGTGCCGCTGACCTCGCGGAGGAACCGATCGAGGAGCCGCTGGTTCGCGTCGACGTCGCTGCTGCGGTGGTCGGGGAAGGTCAGACCGTGCCCGGCGAGGTCAGGCACGTACACGTGCTGCGCCTCGGCGAGGTCGGCAGCCACGTCCATCCAGTTCGTGTGCGAACCACCGAGTCCATGGACGCAGACCAGGGGCGGCACACCGTCGGGACCGCCCACATCGAGGTAGTGCGTGTAGCCGTCCAGATCGACTGTGCGCGAGGCCTCGGCGAACAGTGTCGCCTTCCCGGTTGCGGCGTTCATGGCCACACCGTACCCAGCCGCGGCGCCTCGACCAGCCGGCTAGCGCGCTGATGTGTCGGAGCCCGCACCGAACACGGCATCCACCACTCGCCGGGCCGCGTGGCCGTCCTCCCAGGCGGTGAACTTCGCCTGCCAGGCCGCATAGCGCTCGCGGTACTGCGCATCTGTTGCGGGCAGGTCGGCCAGGTGGGCCAGCACCTCGTCGGACGTGGCCAGGATCGGGCCCGGCGCCTCGGCCTCGAAGTCGAGGTAGAAGCCCCGGGACGCTCGATAGTGGGCCAGGTCCGGGGCCAGGAACAGGATGGGTCGGCCCGTGGCAGCGAAGTCGAACATCAGCGACGAGTAGTCGGTGAGCAGGGCGTCGGCGGCGATGAGCAGGTCAGTCACATCCGGGTAGCGGGTGACGTCCAGCACACCATCGAAGGCCAGGCCGTCATGGGCGCCGTGCGTGTGCGAGTGCCCACGGAAGGCCAACCGCCATCCCTGCGGGAGCCGACCACGGGGATCCAGGTGGTTCACGGGCGCGAACTGGCCCGAGGCGGTGCGCCGGCCGTCGCGCCACGTCGGACCGTAGAGCAGCAGGCGCTCGTCGGGGTCCGGCACGCCGAGCCGCTCACGGATCGCCTGGCGTTCCTGCGCACCGGTGGTCACCAACCGGTCGTTGCGTGGGTAGCCCGACCTCAGGACCGGGCCCCGGTACCCGAACGCCCCAGCCAGGACCTGGGCACTGAACTCGTTGGGCGCCAGCAGGAAGTCCCAGGCAGCGGCCTCACGGTCGTACATGGCCAGGTAGGCGTCGCTGATGGTGCCGACCGGCATGTCATGGGCCAACCGCTTGAGCGGCGTCCCGTGCCAGGTCTGGGCGTACAGCTGCCCCGGGCGCTTGCTGAACCAGGCCGGGAAGCTCGTGTTGTTGACCAGGTACCGGCTGGTGGCCAGGGCCTCGATCCAGTCCGGCGATCCGTGCAGCACCGCCCGCGCGCCGGTCGGCACCGCCATGCCCGGGTGCTGATGGGTCCACAGCACCTCGAGCGAGGTCCCGAGTTCCATCAGCTCACGATGGATCGCCAAGGGGTTGTCACCGATCACCTTGCCCGCGAATGCCTCGAACAGGACGGCATCGCGAATGGGCAGGCCCTGGGCGCGCCGGAACCGCCCCGTGCGCGCCACGTCCCGCCGGCGCCGGTCCACCGCACGCCGGACCCGGGCCGGCGAGTACCTGGCGTCTGATCGACCGGGCGTCATGAGCCGCTCCTGTCATGGGGTCCGGATCAGACTAGCGCCCGGCCCCTGGCCCAACCGGCGGCTTGGCACGTCGGGGGACCGCCGCACCCCCTGAATCGCGCCGGCCCGCGGCTCAGCGCGAGGCTACTTGAGCAGCTGCCGCGCCATCACCACGCGCTGGATCTGGTTGGTGCCCTCGTAGATCTGGGTGATCTTGGCGTCGCGCATCATCCGCTCGACCGGGAAGTCGCGGGTGTAGCCGGCGCCGCCGAACAGCTGCACGGCGTCGGTGGTGACCTCCATCGCGACGTCGGAGGCGAAGCACTTCGACGCCGACCGAGATGAAGCCGAGGTTCGGCTCGCCGCGCTCGGCGCGCGCGGCCGCGGTGTAGACCATGAGCGCGGGCGGCCTCGACCTTCATCGCCATGTCGGCGAGCATGAACTGCACGCCCTGGAAGTCGCTGATCGACTTGCCGAACTGCTTGCGGTCCTTGGTGTAGGCGATCGCCGCGTCCAGCGCGCCCTGCGCGATGCCGACGGCCTGCGCGCCGATCGTCGGGCGGGTGTGGTCCAGGGTGCGCCAGCGCGGTCTTGAAGCCGGTGCCCGGGCTCGCCGATGATCCGGTCGCCGGGGATGCGGCAGTTCTCGAAGTAGAGTCTCGGTGGTCGGGCGAGCCCTTGATGCCGAGCTTGCGCTCCTTCGGCCCGACGGTGAAGCCCGGGTCGTCCTTGTGCACCATGAACGCCGAGATGCCGTTGGCGCCCTTGTCCGGGATCGGTCACCGCCATCACGGTGTACCAGGTCGACTTGCCGCCGTTGGTGATCCAGCACTTGGTGCCGTTGAGCATCCAGTCGTCGCCGTCGGCCCGGCGCGGGTGCGCATCGACGGCGGCATCGGAGCCGGCCTCGCGCTCGGACAGCGCGTAGGAGGCCATCGCCTCCCCGCGGCGATCGAGGGCAGCACCTGCTTCTTGAGCTCGTCGGAGCCGCGCAGGATCAGGCCCATCGTGCCGAGCTTGTTGACCGCCGGGATCAGCGACGCCGACGCGCAGACGCGGGCGACCTCCTCGATCACGATGCAGGCGGCGACCGAGTCGGCGCCCTGGCCGCCGTACTCCTCGGGGACGTGGATGGCGTGGAAGTCGTTCGCCCGCAGCGCCTCGTAGACGTCCTACGGGAACTCGCCGGTCTCGTCGACCTCCGCAGCGTGCGGCGCGATCTCGTCCTCGGCCAGCTCGCGGACAGCGGCCCGGAGCATCGCGTGCTCCTCGGGGAGGGTGAAGGCATCGAAATCGGGGTTCGGGGTGAGGGCCATGGCCACAGGCTACGCGCGGGGCCCAGCGGCTCCTGCACCTGCCCCGCAGCGGCCGGGGAGCGCCCGCACGGTGCTCGGCACCGGCCTGGCCGAGCACGGCGGGGCCTAGACTCCGCCCCGTGAGCGAACCCCTGCGGATCACCGTCATCGGCACCGGCTACCTCGGCGCCACCCATGCTGCGGCGATGGCCGAGTCCGGCTACGAGGTGCTCGGCGTGGATGTGGACCCGACCAAGATCGAGGCCCTGGCCCGGGGCGAGGTGCCGTTCTTCGAACCGGGTCTGTCCGACCTGTTGGAGTCCAACGTCGCCGCCGGCCGGTTGCGGTTCACGACCGACATCGCCGAGGCCGCCGACTTCGGCGACCTGCACTTCATCGGGGTCGGCACCCCGCAGCACCCTCGCACGAACGCTGCGGACCTGTCCCAGCTCGACGCGGCCATCGGGTCGCTGGCCCCGCTGCTGCGCCGGCCGTGCACGGTGATCGGCAAGTCGACGGTGCCCGTGGGCACGGCCGAGGGGGTGCGCGAGCGCCTGCAGGCCACGGCGCCCGCCGGCAGTGACGTGGACCTGGTCTGGAACCCCGAGTTCCTGCGCGAGGGATTCGCGGTGGCAGACACGTTGACCCCCGACCGGATCGTGATCGGGGTGGCCCAGCCGGCTGCCCCGGGCGAACCACCCAGCCGCGACGAGGTGGTCATGCGCCGCGTCTACGCCCCGATGATCGAGTGGGGCGCGCCGTTCCTGGTGATGGACTACGCCACCTCCGAGCTGGTGAAGGTGGCGGCCAACAGCTTCCTGGCCACCAAGATCTCGTTCATCAATGCGATGGCCGAGGTGTGCGAGGCCACTGGCGCCGATGTGAAGCTGCTGGCCGAGGCGATCGGCCACGACGACCGGATCGGGCCGAAGTTCCTGCGCGCCGGGATCGGATTCGGCGGTGGCTGCCTGCCCAAGGACATCCGGGCGTTCATGGCCCGCGCCGGCGAGCTGGGCGTCTCCGATGCGCTGGGCTTCCTGCGCGACGTCGACGGGATCAACAACCGCCGCCGCGCATCCGCGGTGGCCCTGGCCCGCGAACTGGTCGGGGGTCGCTTCGTGGGCCGGCGGATCGCCGTGCTCGGGGCGGCGTTCAAACCCGACTCCGACGATGTCCGCGACTCCCCCGCGCTGGACATCGCCGCGGCCATCTACACCGCCGGCGGCGACGTGGTGGTCCATGATCCGCAGGCGCTGGCCAACGCGCGCATCGCCTACCCGCCCATCAACTACGTCGAGGACGTACGGGACGCCCTGACCGGCGCAGACCTGGTGCTGCTGGGCACCGAGTGGCGCGACTACACCGAACTGGATCCGTTCGACGTGGTGCACCTGCCCACGACCCCGCTGATCCTCGACGGGCGCAACGCCCTTGACGCTGCCCGCTGGCGTGCCGCCGGGTGGACCTACCGCGGCCTGGGCCGGCCGGCTGCCTGACCTGCCCCCGCGCCGCGGACCGGTCGCCACCGGACGGTGATAGCCACCCGCGCAGGAGCACGATGGGGGCGTGGAGCTGACCGCGGTTCTGGTGGTCGTGGTGGTGCTCGCCCTGGGTTTCGACCTGACCAACGGCTTCCATGACGCGTCGAACTCACTGGCCGCACCGGTAGCCACCCGGGCGATGACCCCGGGACAGGCACTGGTCGTCACCAGCACGTTCACACTGCTCGGCCCGATCGTGGCCGGCACCGCGGTGGCCGACACGGTGGGCGGCCTGCTCACCGTCGGCACCGATGACGTGCTGGGCATCCTGGTCGCCGCACTGGTCGCCAGCACCACCTGGAACCTGCTCACATGGCGGTTCGGGTTACCGTCGTCCTCCTCGCACGCCCTGGTCGGTGGCCTGGTCGGAGCCGCCCTGGTCGTCGGCGGAGCCACCTCGGTGAACTGGGGCGGGTTGGACGGCTGGCGCCCGGTGGGCGTCGCGGGCGTGCTGGTCGCGCTGGCGATCTCGCCCCTGCTCGGCGCGCTCGCAGGCTGGCTCGCGGAAGCCTCCGCCCGCCGGGCACTGCGTCGCGCGGACCGCCGC
>CAWAEB010000004.1:0-121973 GCA_963781015.1 uncultured Actinomycetes bacterium
GGCCCTGCGCCGACCCGCGTTCGTTGCCTTCCACTACACGCTCCTGCGCTGCCTGCTGGATCGTCTTGCGGTGGTTCGGCTCCCGCTACTTCGCACTGAAGCATCGAGCGGGATGGCCCGGCGCTGCCCGGTGATGACGGTGACCCGAGCACCCTTGAACTTCCACTGTTGGTGATGAGCCGGCACGCCGGTCCCGGGGACTCGTTCCTGATCGTCGATGAAGTGCTGTCCTGGGCGGGTCGGCGTCCTCGCGTGCTGCTCAAGGAGTCGCTTCAGTGGGACCCGATCATCGACGTCGTACTCAACCGGTTGCCGATGACGTTCCTGGATCCGACGTCGGCCAACCAGGATCAGGTGCTCGAGGCGATCGCGGACCTCCGGCCGCGACGATGGCCCCTCGTGACGCGTTGCTGATCTTTCCTGAGGGCGGAAACGTCACACCGGCGCGTCGGGCCCGGGCGATCGAGCGGCTTCGCGCGGCCGGTCGTCAAGAAGCTGCCCGTCGCGCGGAGGGGATCCGGCACCTGATGCCGCCTCGTCCCAGGGGCGTGCAGGCCGCCCTGCTGGCAAACCCAGCCCTGCAGGTCGTGGTGGTGGCGCACACGGGCCTGGACGAGTTGAACTCGATCGCCGACATCTGGGCAGCCGTGCCTGTGGACAAGACTCTCGCGCTGTGCTGGCATGCCGTCCCTTCCGGGGAGGTGCCCACCGACGTGGTGGGGCTCTCGGACTGGCTGTTCGATGAGTGGGAGCGAATGGACGCCTGGGTTGCAGTGCATCGCGACGACCCGACACCGGCTGTGGGTTGGCGTCTCGGGCTTGATGGGACCGAGCTGAGCGTCTGGTCACTCGACTCTGCGGGTCCGTGGATTGCGGCACTGCGCCTCAGGCAGCCCCGCCAGCGAGGCACGCCAGGCCCGTGGGTCGGTGCCACGGGTCATCAACGCGATCGCCAGCTCGGCCAAGCGGTATCCCGGGTCGTCATCGTGTGCGCGCTGGATGCACAGGGTGCCCAGAGCCCCTTCCCCCCGCAGCCACGCCACGAGACCCAGGATCGTTGCCACAGGTGCCCCCGTGCCCGGTGGGGCGGACCGCAGGGCAGCGATCATCGTGTCCAGCGTGCTCGTCCAACATGCAGCGCAGTCGCGTCCGCCCACGACCAGTCGATGCAGCACGACATCGCGGACCTGGAGGTCGTCCAGTGCGCGGATCAGGCGAGCGGACGTCGCAGGGGTCAGCCGTGGTGGTGGGGTTCCACATCCCCCGGGGGCAGCAACAGCCTGGTGAGGAACCGGATCTGCGCGTCGCGCCAACGGGAGTTGCGTGCCCGCGCAGGGGTGCGCTGCAGCGCGGCCCGCACCTTCGTCACCCGGTCGGGGTCCGCGACGATGCGTCGAGCCAGGTCCGCTCGGCTGGCCAAGGGCGCGTAGCCCGCGTAGACGAACTCGGCCTGCACGGAACCCAGGACGACAGCGTCCAGGGGGACCGACTCCCCCGGGCAGCAGAACTCATCCTCGCAGGCATGGGACCACCAGACCCGCCCGTTCGTGCTCAGGCACGCTACTTGATCGATGTGCAGCACTTCGAGGAAGGCCGTGAGGCTGGCCAGGAAGACGGTGCTGGACAGTGCGGCGCGCCTGGTGTCGTCGGGGTCCTCCACCCAGCCGACGAGGTCCACCGACGTGCCTCCGGTCCCGCCAATGCTGTGGGCCAACTGCGCCGCGAGCTTCTCGCCCGCATCGGAAGCGGGCAGCTCCATGCGCACGATCACCGGGGAGCGGCGCCCGGGCATGCCGTGGACGAAGGCGACCACGCATCGGTCGGGCACGAACCCGAGCAGCGGGGCACAGGAGCCGATCAGGCTCGTGGGGCAGGTGATGGGCGGCAGCGACGGTTCGGCGGTCATGGCTCAACGGTGGGTCAGGATCGCCGAATCTGACCCGTCCGTCGGCGGATCTGTGGACGAACCTTCAGGAATCCCCGCCCACTGCCAGGACCTCGGCGGTCCAGGTACCGGCGGGGGCGTCGACCTCGCAGGTGTCGCCAGCGGTGCGCCCCATCAGGGCCGTCGCCAGCGGGGAGGTGTTGCTGATCCGCTCCTCGTCGAGGAAGGCCTCCACCGGGTCGACGATGCGCACGACCCGCTCCTGTCCCTCGGCATCGGTGATCGTCACCCGACTGCCCAAGCTGACGGTCCCGCTGAGCTCGGCCGGGTCGATCGTCCCGGCCGTACCGAGAAGGACCACGAGTCGGTCATGCTCGGCCTGCATCCGCTCGAAGTCGGCCACGACCCGTTCGTCGCGCTCGTCCTCGACGAGGAGCGGGCGCATCTCGGGCAACTCCTCGCTGGCGATCTCATTGATCCGGGCCTGCAGCAGCTCGCGGCCCTCGGCCGTGAGCATCACTCTCTGGGAATCCATTGCGTCTCCACCCCTTGTTGGGCTCGGGCCCGGTGGCCACACTGGGCCATGTCACGGGATGTGTGCGGGCAGGTTACCCCGAGTGCTACCCCGTGAGCATCTGCGTGCCGAAAGCACCCAATGGCCGGCTGTGAGCAGGTAGACATTGAGGAGCCCGGACATCCTGCGGCTTCCCCTCCGCAGAGCGCCCGGGCTCTGCTGTGCAGGTTATCCCCTTGATCCTGTGCCGGGGTGCAGCGACGCGCCGCACGGGTATACGTGGCCCAGACGGAGCCTGTGCAGTTCGCCCGGCATTCGATGCGTGCCGCAGCAACTGGCGCTGCGGAGGCGGAGGTCAGCGTCGCGGGTGAGTTCGGCAGTCCGGGTAGCGGGGGACCGAGGCACGGGCGAGCATGGAGCAGGCCGTGTGGGAACTCGTCGAGCAGTCCCCTGTTCGCGCGACTGCACGGAGCGGTTGGTGGCCCCGGGCCCGGGTGCGGCAACGGGGGGGCCCGTCCGATGGACGGAGCCCCCCGCTCGCCCTGCACCGCATCAGCCCTGCGGTGGATCAGGACTCAGCCGAGTTCAGGCCTGGGCGGCGATCGGCCCGGCGGAGAATGAGCGCCACGCGTAGGCCAAGGCGATCGCAGTGACCGGCAGGGAGACCAGGAGGCCCACACCGCACAGCAGCAGCCCGACCATGTTCACCACGATGGTGAGCAGCAGCAGCAGGATCAGCGGCCCGAGGTTGGCCAGGACGATCTGGAATGAGGTCCGGATCGCACCGATCGGGTCCGTGGAGGGCGCCGCGCCTGCGCCGTCAGCCTTCCCGTCGACGATCGCATAGCCGTAGAACTGGACCAGGAACCCCACGATGAGGCCTGGGACTATGCACAGCATCAGGCCCACCACTGTCAGGGCGCTCACCACGATCGAGGCGATGATGAAGGGACCGATGTTCGCGGTGCTGATCAATTGATCCACCGTGGGCTTGCGACCGTCGAGGATCATCAGCGCGGCGCGAATCAGACCCAGGCTGATGACCAGGGAGACGAAGATCCCGAGCAGGTTGGCGGTGATGCTCAGGACCCAGATGTCGAAGCCGCTGCCGAGGTAGTTGATCACAGCCGAGGCTGCGACGAGGACCAGGCCGATGATGACCAACGGGCCGATGTTGTTCTTGAAGCCGTTCCAGCCATAGACGATCGCGTCGGTGGCCGAGAACGGGCGTGGCGGGGCGCCGGGCCCGGGCTGGTAGCCGCCCGGCGGGGGCGGCGGGTAGGAGCCGCCCGGAGGAGGCGGCGGGTAGGAGCCGCCCGGCGGGGGCGGCGGGTAGGAGCCGCCCGGAGGAGGCGGCGGGTAGGAGCCGCCCGGAGGAGGCGGCGGGTAGGAGCCGCCCGGAGGAGGCGGCGGGTAGGAGCCGCCCGGCGGAGGCGGCGGGTAGGAGCCGCCCGGAGGAGGCGGCGGGTAGGAGCCGCCCGGCGGAGGCGGCGGGTAGGAGCCGCCCGGCGGAGGCGGCGGGTAGGAGCCGCCCGGAGGAGGCGGTGGCGGTGGGTAGGAGCCGCCCGGAGGGGGCGGTGGCGGCGGCGCACCAGCAGGACCCGCGGGCTCGGGCGGGATGGGCGGTGCTGGCTGGTCGGGCAACTCGCTGTCCGGGGCCAAGGACGACTCGCCCAGGGCCGAGGGCAACTCCTCGTCGGGCTGCTCCGGGGGGTTAGTGGGCTCACTCATGGGCTCAATCCTGTCTGCCGACCGGACGGCCGGCTCGCCCTGAGCCTAGGAGCCCGGGCTGCGCATCGGAAGGGACACGCCGCGGCCGGCCGCACTGACGTCGCCCAGTACAGGCGTCGGCCCCTCCCCTGGTGCTGGGAAGAGGCCGACGCATGGTCGATCAGCTGCAGCCGCTGGTGTTCCCGCAGCCCTCGCAGACGTAGCACGAGCCGGCTGGGCGCATCTTCACCCCGCACGTCATGCACAGAGGTGCATCGGAGGCCTTGCCGTTGATGGCATCGAGCAGTTCAGCCGAGGAGTGCACGTTGGACAGCGACTTGCCGACGGCCTGCCCCACAGCCTGCGCCGGGCTCGGCACGGACGCGCCCACGGAACCGTCAAGGCCATCGACATCGATCTCCAACTGGGAGCCGCCGTAATTGGCTGCCACCTGGGCTGCGCGCTCGTCGGCGGTGAAGATCCCCAGCGCCTCACGCTCCTCGTAGGGCAGGTAGTCCAGCGCCAGGCGCCGGAAGATGTAGTCAACGATCGACTGCGCCATCCGGATGTCGGGATCGTCAGTGATGCCCGAGGGCTCGAAGCGCATGTTGACGAATTTGTTGACGAACGCGTCGAGCGGCACACCGTACTGGAGGGCGATCGATGTGGCGATGGAGAAGGCGTCCATCACTCCGGCCAAGGTCGAGCCCTGCTTGCCGAGCTTGAGGAACACCTCGCCCAGACCGTCATCGGGGTATGAGCCGGCCGTCATGTAGCCCTCGGCACCGCCCACGGCGAACGACACGGTCCGGCTGGGTCGGGACTTGGGCAGGCGCTTGCGGATGGGGCGATACTCGATCTGCGCCGCCGGCACGTCGGTCCCGGCCTTCTTGGCCTTGCCGTCAGACAGCGGCTGACCCACCTTGCAGTTGTCGCGGTAGATCGCCAGCGCCTTGACGCCCATCTTCCAGGCCTGGAAGTAGATCTCCTCCACCTCATCGACCGAGGCCGACTCCGGCATGTTCACGGTCTTGGAGATCGCCCCGGACAGGAACGGCTGGCAGGCAGCCATCATCCGCACGTGCCCCATCGGTGTGATCGCACGCTGACCCATCGCGCAGTCGAACACGGAGTAGTGCTCGGCCTTGAGCGCGGGGGCGTCGATGACATGGCCGTGCTCGGCGATGTACTCCACGATCGCCTCAGTCGTCTCCCCGGTGTAGCCCAATCGGGCCAGCGCACGAGGGATTGTCTGGTTGACGATCTGCATCGACCCTCCCCCAACCAGCTTCTTGAACTTGACCAGGGAGAAGTCCGGCTCGATGCCAGTGGTGTCGCAGTCCATCATGAAGCCGATGGTTCCGGTGGGGGCCAACACAGAGGCCTGGGCGTTGCGCCAGCCGTGGACCGAGCCGATACCGATGCCCTCATGCCACACCGTTGAGGCCAGTTTGAGCACGTCGGCGTCCAACGCGGAGTAGGAGCGCAGCGTGTCGGTGGCGGCCGCATGCTTGCGCATCACCCGGCTGTGGGCGTCCTTGTTGCGGGCGTACCCCTCGTAGGGGCCGACCACGGAGGCCAGCTCGGCTGAGCGCTTGTAGGCAGTGCCGGTCATCAGGCTGGTGATCGAGGCGGCGAGCGCGCGTCCCGCATCGGAGTCGTAGGCCAGGCCCGTGGCCATCAGCAGGGCGCCGAGGTTCGCGTAACCGATCCCCAACTGGCGGTACTTGCGGGTGGTCTCCCCGATCGCCTCGGTCGGGAAGTCCGCGAAGCAGATGGAGATGTCCATCGCGGTGATGATGAACTCCACCGACTTCTTGAACAGCTCCGCGTCGAAGGTGTCGTCCTCGCGCAGGAACTTGAGCAGATTCAATGAGGCGAGGTTGCACGAGGAGTTGTCCAGGCTCATGTACTCCGAGCACGGGTTGGACGCGGTGATCCGCCCGGACTCCGGGTTCGTGTGCCAGTCGTTGATCGTGTCGTCGTACTGGATGCCCGGGTCAGCGCACGCCCACGCAGCCTCGGACATGCTGCGGAACAGCTTCTTGGCCCCGACGGTCTCGATGACTTCGCCCGAACCTCGCGCACGCAGACCGAAGTCACGGTCATCCTCGACCGCACGCATGAACTCATCGGAGACGCGCACCGAGTTGTTGGCGTTCTGGTACTGCACCGAGGTGATGTCCTTGCCGCCGAGGTCCATATCGAAGCCTGCGTCGCGCAGGACCCGGATCTTGTTCTCCTCGGCGACCTTGGTGGCGATGAACTCCTCGATATCGGGGTGGTCCACATCAAGGACGACCATCTTGGCCGCACGCCGGGTGGCACCACCGGACTTGATCGTCCCGGCCGACGCATCCGCGCCGCGCATGAACGACACCGGCCCCGAGGCCGTGCCACCACTGGACAGCAGCTCCTTGCTCGAGCGGATCCGCGAGAGGTTCAGCCCGGCCCCCGACCCGCCCTTGAAGATCCGACCCTCCTCGCGGTACCAGTTGAGGATCGAGTCCATCGTGTCGTCGACCGACAGGATGAAGCAGGCGCTGACCTGTTGGGGCGACGCGGTGCCCACGTTGAACCAGACCGGGGAGTTGAAGGAGAACACCTGGTGCAGCAGCATCCAGGTCAGCTCGTGCTCGAAGATCTCGGCGTCACCCTCGGTGGTGAAGTACCCGTTCTCACGTCCGGCTCGAGCGTAGGTCAGCACGACCCGATCGATGAGCTGGCGCAGGCTGTGCTCGCGCTGGGCGGTGCCCACCGCTCCTCGGAAGTACTTGGTCGTCACGATCGTATAGGCGTTGACGGACCAGAAGTCGGGGTACTCGACCCCGCGCTGCTCGAAGACGGTCTCGTTGGTCTTCCAGTTCGTCTGGACGACATCGCGGGACTCCCAGGTGACCTCGTCATAGGGGTGCACACCCTCAGTCGTGAAGACGCGCGCGAAACGCACGCTGGGCAGGACTCGCGGCTTGCGCTCGCCGCTGCTCTTGGTCTCGGTGGCCCGCGGGCTGTCCGACGATGCTCGGGTCATGCGTACTCCTCTGGATCGGCCGCGGGGTCCCGCGGTGGGTATCCCGGTGGGCTTGGCAGCGGACGTGGGTGCGTCCGTCGTGTCTGGGGTTGCGTGTGCGGCGGTGCGGTGAAGCAGCAGTACTCGTGCGGTGGTGCTGAGGTATCCGGGGAAGAAGTCGTGTCGATCAGGGAGCGGCGTTGCGCAGGTCGACCGAAAGCTCGCGATCCTGCGGGGCTGCCCGGAGCAGGGCGATCTCGGCGTCGAAGTCAGCCAGGGAGTCGAACGACCGGTAGACGGAGGCGAATCGCAGGTACGCGACCTCGTCGAGGATCCGCAAGGGTTCCAGGATCGCCATCCCGACGTCGTGGGAAGCGATCGCGGCCTGCCCGGAGGCCCGCAGGCGCTCCTCCACCTGCTGGGCGAGCAACGCCAGGTCGTCCTCGCTGGCCGGCCGGCCCTGGCAGGCCTTGCGGACCCCGCAGACGACCTTCTCCCGGCTGAACGGCTCCACCACCCCGGAGCGCTTGACCACAAGCATGCTCACGGTCTCGATGGTGGTGAAGCGCTGGCTACAGGCCGGGCAGAGCCGGCGGCGACGAATCGACGTGCCGTCCTCGGTGGAACGCGAATCGACCACCCTGGTCTCCGCGGAACGGCAGAAGGGGCAGTACATGGTCACCTCCGGTCAACACATCGAACTGTCATTGACGCCCGAACACGTCTCCCTGGGGATAGACCTGGGGATCACCTGTCCAGAACCTGTGGATGATCAACCACAACCTGTGGATGACTTACACGGGTGTAACTACTAGATGTGGTGAACCGTAGCCCTCGCGACACAAGGACGCAAGCATTTGATGCCACGAGTTCCCGCGTGGGTCAGGATCGTGCGGGAACGAGCAGGACCTGCCCGGGCTGGATGAGGTTGGACCGTAGGCCGTTGAGCTCTCGGATGTCCTCGATGACAGTGCGCGGATCCGATGCCGGATCCACCGACCGGGCGATCGACCACAGTGAGTCCCCCTGGGCGACGACCGCAGTTGCAGTTGCGGGGGCAATCGTGGGTGGTGTGCTCTCGGCCAGCGCGCGCCCACTGCTCAGGGCGTCCAGGGAGACCACTACGAGGGCGGCCAGCAGGACAAGCAAGATGACCGTGCGCGCGAGTCGTCCGCGTCGGGTGAGCTGGAGGGCCGGCAGGTCGACCCGGTGGGTCGGCTGCCAGATCGTTGCGGGGCTGTAGGTGGACATCGGGGGCCTCCTCCTCGTTGTGGATCGACTGGCGACTCACTGCCTTCGTACGGGTGTTCGTTCGAACGCCTGTGCTAGTTCTACCACCTGCGGGCGACACGCTCAAGACGAAATCGAACAAATGTTTGAACAATCTGTGCGTCAGCGCTACCGTTTGCTCAGGTGGTCCGACCATGTGGACCGCCTGCGAGCAAGCCTCGCGCAGGGGTCTGACATCGCCACATGTCCGACCCACGTGGGACCGAACTGGAGGCACCATGGCCACGATCCACCCGCTGCCCGACTCCCCCGCCGACGACAGCGGTCTGACGGTGCGCCAGCGCATGGTCCTCGACGAGATCCGGCGCAGCGTCGACACCCGCGGCTATCCGCCCAGCGTCCGCGAGATCGGCGAGGCGGTCGGCCTGAACTCACCATCGAGCGTCGCCCACCAGCTCAAGGTGCTGGAGGCCAAGGGCTTCCTGCGCAGGGATCCCAACCGGCCCCGTGCGATGGAGGTTCTCGACCCCGACGCCCTGCTCGGCGATCCGACCGGGGTCGGTGACATCGCGCCGCAGGCCGTGATGGTGCCCCTGGTGGGCCAGATCGCGGCCGGTGGACCGATCCTTGCCGAACAGGCGGTCGAGACTGTGTTCCCGCTGCCCCGTGAGCTGGTCGGGGACGGCGATCTGTTCCTGCTACGGGTCAAGGGTGACTCGATGGTCGACGCGGCGATCTGCGACGGTGATTACGTGGTGGTCCGTTCCGGTCAGGCTGCCGACAACGGCACGATCGTGGCGGCTCTGCTTGAGGAGGAGGCCACGGTCAAGACCCTGCGTCAGCGCGACGGGCATACCTGGCTGATGCCGCACAACCCGGCCTTCGAACCGATCAACGGCGACCACGCCGTGATCATGGGCACGGTGGTGGCAGTCCTGCGCCGCGTCTGAGCCAGCGACGCGCGGTGAGCGACCTGGTGATGGCCCGGACACTCGAGTTCTTGGACGGACTGATGGCCCGGGCCTGTCCTAGAGTTCGGCTGTGTCCATTCCCGCGAACCTGGCACCGCAGACCAGGGTCGGTAACGGGCTGGCAGCGCGCAAGTCGGTACCCAGGCAGTCGCTGGGCACGTGGGAGCTGCCCGATCACCGCACCGATCCCGTCGACCTCCTGGTCGACCAGTCGCAGACGCGACTCCAGAACCTCGTGCCCATCCGACACGGTCGGATGAGCACGTCGGCATTCGCGTTCTACCGGGGATCCGCTGTCGTGATGGCGGCGGACCTGGCCAGCCAGCCGAACACCGGCCTGCAGGTGCAGCTGTGCGGTGATGCGCACGTGGCCAACTTCGGCATGTTCGCCTCGCCCGAGCGCACCTTGCTCTTCGACCTCAACGACTTCGACGAGACCCATCCCGGGCCCTTCGAGTGGGACGTGAAGCGCCTCGCCGCCTCCGCAGTGCTGACCGCACGATCCAACGGCTGGTCCGAGACAGCGCAGCGCGCGATGGCGCTTGCCTGCGCGCAGGCCTATCGCGAGGCGATGCGTCAGTTCGCCGATATGGGCACCCTGGCTGTCTGGTACTCGAGGCTGGACATGTCCAGCCTCGGCCAGTTGGCCAGCAGCGTGAACCCGGAGGCAGCCCTGGCCCGGGTGGAGAAGTCGATCGCCGGGGCACGAAAGCGGACCAACCTCCAGGCCATGGCCAAGCTGACCGATGTCGTGGATGGTCAGCGCCAGTTCGTCGAGGATCCGCCGCTGCTGACGCGGGTCGGCCCCGAGCAGGCCGAGCTGCTCGGACTCGACGCAATCGCCGCCTACCGGGCCACCCTGGTCACAGATCAGGCGCGGCGCTGCTCGACCAGTTCGAGGTGGTGGACATCGCCCGCAAGGTGGTCGGGGTGGGCAGCGTCGGAACTCGCTGCTACGTGCTGCTCCTGCAGGGTGTGGACGGCAGAGATCCGCTGGTGCTGCAGTTCAAGGAGGCCACCGCGTCGGTCGCTGGAGCCGTATACGCAGCCCTCGCAGTTCGCCCACCACGGCGCCCGGGTGGTGGCAGGCCAACGGGTGATGCAGGCCGCCACCGACATCTTCATCGGGTGGACCTCCGCCACCGACGCCCACAACGGGGTGCATGACACCTACGTCCGCCAGCTTCGCGACATGAAGTTCTCTCCCGACCTGTCCGTGCTCGAGGTGCCGGGACTGACCGGCTACCTGCACGCATGCGGCTGGACCCTGGCACGGGCGCACGCACGGTCCGGCGATCGGTTGGCGATCAATGCCTACCTCGGTGGCAGTACCAAGTTCGACGCCGCGATCGCCTCGTGGTCGATGGCCTACGCCGACCAGGCTGAGGTCGATCACGCCGCGATGGTCCATGCGATACGAATGGCCCGCATCCCAGCGATCACCGGGGTCTGACCACGGGCTGAGGCTCACGTGCGGTGGGTGTCGGCGCTGAGCCCGCTGGCCTGCGCGGCCCGGTTCGATACCCCCGGGGGGGTTACCCACCCCCGCCGTCGAAGCGCAATCGGGCAGTCATAGAATCGGTGGTGTCCGTCGAGGCCGACGGGCACCCGCGGCCTCCTGCACCGATCGAGGAGACCCATGACCGAGACCCCCATCACGCCCGTTCTGACGATGCCGCGGATCGGCGATCCCGCACCAGCCTTCACCGCTGTGACCACCCAGGGCGAGATCAACTTTCCCGCCGGACTACTCGGGGCGCTGGGTGATCCTGTTCAGCCATCCGGCGGACTTCACCCCAGTGTGCACGACCGAGTTCATGACGTTCGCCACCCTGGAGGACCAGTTCACCGCCCTGAACACCGCCCTGGTCGGTCTTTCGGTCGATGGCCTGTTCAGCCATATCGCGTGGCTTCGGACCATCAAGGAGAAGATCACATTCCGCGACATGACCGACGTGGAGGTGACGTTCCCGCTGATCGAGGACATCTCGATGAACGTGGCGCGGCTGTACGGGATGATCATGCCCGGTGAGGACACCACCAAGGCAGTGCGCGCGGTGTTCGTCATCGATCCCAAGGGCATCATCCGCACGATCATCTACTACCCGTTGAGCCTGGGCCGCAACTTCGACGAGTTGCTGCGCGTGGTCAAGGCGCTGCAGGTGGCCGATGCGTTCTCGATCGCCACACCCGCCGACTGGCGGCCCGGGGAGCCGGTGATCGTGCCCCCGCCGGGCTCGTGTGGTGTCGCCAAGGACCGCATGGACGGCGCCGAGCACGGCGTGACCTGCGTTGACTGGTTCTTCTGCACCAAGGAGATCACCGTCGAGCAGATCGACAAGGCACTCCAGGCGCCCTGATCGTTGCTCAGGGCGTGAGGCAACCGGCGTCGCCCGGGTCAGCCTGCTTCGGCGGCCGACTCGCTCGGCGCCGGTGCGATCTCAGCGCTGACCTCCACGTCCGGGACCTCCACGTCCGAGCCAGCCCCGTGCACTTCCGCAATGCCGGTGAGGCTGACGTCCAGGCGGCCCAGGGCCCCCAGCACGGTGGGCAGGTCGACCGTCCACCACAGGGGGGGCAGGCTCTGGCGCAGTCGGACCCCGTAGCCGGTCGTAGCCAGCCGCGAGTCGAGCACGGCCACGACGCCGCGGTCCTCAACTGAGCGAATCAGCCGCCCAGCACCCTGGGCGAGCATGAGTGCGGCCCGGGGCACGGACACGGCACCGAACCCACTGCCCCCGGACGACTCCACCAACTCCTGGCGGGCAGAGACCACCGGGTCGTCGGGCCGTGGGAATGGGATCCTATCGATGACCACAAGCGTGCATGACGGGCCCGGCACGTCCACTCCCTGCCACAAGGACAGCGTGCCCAGCAGTGAGGCTCGTGGGTCGTCGGCGAACTGCCGGATCAGACCCGCCACGGCGTCCCCGCGGCGGGTGACGATCAGCGGTCGGTCGGTCCGCCCGGCGAACCTGCGGGTCAGGACCTCCTCGGCGCGCTCCACGGAACGCCACGACGAGAACAGTGCCAGCGTGCGCCCACCCGCGGCATCGATCAGGTCGGCGATCTGTTCGAGGGCCTCCTCGCTGACCCCCTCCCGCCCCGGTCGTGGCAGCCGTGCGGCGCAGTACAGCATCCCCTGACGAGCGTGGTCGAACGGTGAGCCGACATCGACGCCCGACCACCCCGGCGGGCAGCCCAAGCTGTCGGCCAACGGATCGAACGAGCCCCCGATGGAAAGCGTCGCGCTCGTCAGCGCGACCGGACGCCCGGTGAAGAGGTTGCTCTCCAGCAGCCCCCGGACCGAGATCGGGGCGATGTGCAGCGCAGGCTGCCCGGCTGTCCGGATGCTGACCCAGGCCACTGACGCAGTGCTGAGCAACAGCGCTTCAGCGGCGACCTCATGGATGGTGGCCAGCCCAGCGCGCGCCGTGGTCCGGTCCGCAGCGGTGTCCGGCGCGTCGGAGCTGTCCCCCCGCAGGCCGCCGAGTGCCGCATGGCCGGCATCGCGCAACGCGGTCAGGGCCACGACCAGTTCCTCGGACAGGGTTCGTAGCCGCCCGTCGGGCAGCCTGAGCAGGACGTCGGTGAGGTAGCCCCCGGCGTCGAGGAGAGGGTCGACCAGCTCGGGGCCGAGGAACTTGCGTGCCCGGCCGGTCGCCCGCTCGATGACCGTTGCCGATAGCTCCCGGGTCAGCGCCGTGGTCATCCGGTCGACCAGCTCGTGGGCCTCGTCCACCACGACCGCGCCGTGCTCCGGCAGCACAGGCACCTCGCCCTGGACATGGATGGCCAGCAGTGCGTGGTTGGTGACGATGACATCGGCTTCACGGGCTCGGGCGCGGGCCGCCTCGGCGAAGCAGTCCTGACCGAATGCGCACTGGGTGGCACCGGGGCATTCCCGCGCCGAGACCGACAGCCCGGCCCAGACCCGGCCGTCGACAGGTTCGCTGAGGTCGTCGCGATCGCCGCTCGTGGTGGTGTCCGCCCAGCGGCGCAACCGCGCGGCCTGCCGACCCAGCCGTGTGGTCGGCGTGTCGAAGAGGGCCGCCTCGTCCGGATCGGGCGAGCCGCGGTTGAGCCGGTCCAGGCACAGGTAGTTGCTGCGCCCCTTCAGCACGGCGAAGTCCACACCGCCCAGCGCGGGCGCCAGTGCGCGGCTGACCACGGGCAGGTCCTTGTCCATCAACTGACGCTGCAGCGCAAGAGTGGCCGTGGCGATGACGACCGGCTCATTGGTCAGTTTCGCGAACCGCACCGCGGGCACGAGGTAGGCCAGCGATTTGCCGGTGCCGGTACCGGCCTGGACAAGTACGGCACCCTCCCCAGACTCGAAACAGGTGTCGATGACCTCAGCCATGGCCACTTGCCCGGCGCGTGGCTGGCCACCCAGCTCGGTGATGGCCAGGTCGAGCAGGTCGGCCACAGCGGCATCGTCCGAGTCCGCCCCGTCAACGGGCGGGGAATCTGTGCTCACGGAGGGCCTGTTCCCTGGGTGGTCGCACCAGGGGCCTCCTCGTCCAGCGGCCCGTCGATGGGGGTGGCCACGATCATTCGCTGGCCGAGCGGCGAGTTGTCGTGGGCAGCCTCTTCTGAGGTCTCCTCCGCGGGTTCCACGGCGGCGTCCAACAGGTCGGCGGCCAGCGCCTCACCGACGACGGCGCGGATCCGGGCACCCTCATGGGTGTAGTCGATGGTCACCTCGTGGCCCTGCTCGTGGACCCGGGCGACGAGCTCCCCCCGATCGAAGGGGACGAGGACGTTGACCTGCTCCGTCGGGATCGGCAGCTCGTGGTCCAGCGCTGCCAGCAGTCCCGCGATGCCCTCGCCGGTCGCGGCAGAGACGACAATGGAGTGCGGCTCGCGGGCGCGCAGCCGCCCCACGACGAGCGGGTCGGCGAGGTCGGACTTGTTGATCACCAGCAGCTCGGGGACCTCGGACGCGCCGATCTCGGCCAGCACCTCACGCACCGCCGAGACCTGTCCCTGCGGGAAGTCGTCCGAACCGTCGACGACATGCAGGATGAGGTCGGCGTCGGACACCTCTTCGAGCGTGGAGCGAAAGGCCTCGACGAGCTGGTGGGGCAGGTGGCGCACGAAGCCCACGGTGTCGGCCAGCGTGAACACCCGACCGGTAGGGGTGCTGGCGCGACGCACTGTGGGGTCCAGCGTCGCGAAGAGGGCGTCCTCGACCAGCACCCCAGCGCCGGTCATCCGGTTGAGCAGGCTGGACTTCCCCGAGTTCGTGTAGCCGGCCAGCACCACCGAGGGGGTGTCACTGCCCCGGCGCCCGGCACGCATCGTCCGCCGGGCGGTGGCCATGTGCTTGATCTCCTTGCGCAGCCGCGAGATCGACTCCCGTACCCGGCGCCGATCGGTCTCGATCTTGGTCTCACCGGGACCACGGGATCCGATGCCCTGGCCGCCGGCAACCCGACCGCCGGCCTGGCGGGACAGGGACTCGCCCCACCCGCGCAGCCGGGGCAACAGGTACTGCATCTGGGCCAACGAGACCTGGGCCTTGCCCTCCCGGCTCCGGGCGTGCTGGGCGAAGATGTCCAGGATCAGCCAGGTCCGGTCGACCACCTTGACCTTGACCAGTTCCTCGAGCCGGCGCAACTGGCCCGGGGTCAGTTCGCCGTCGCAGATGACGGTATCGGCGGCCACCAGGCCGACCACGTCGCGCAGCTCGATGACCTTGCCGGCGCCGATGTAGGTCGCGGGGTCGGGTTTGTCCCGGCGTTGGATCAGCCCGTCGCAGACCACCGAACCGGCGGTCTCGGCCAGGCGGGCCAACTCGGCCAGCGAGCGCTCCGCATCGGCGAGGGTGCCGGAGTTCCACACCCCCACCAGGACGACCCGCTCCAGGCGGACCTGCCGGTACTCGACCTCGGTGATGTCCTCGAGCTCCGTGCCCAGACCGGGGACCCGGCGCAGTGCCTGACGGTCGAGCAGGTCCGGGGTCTCGTTCAAGATCCGCCCATCGATCGGGGTCTCAGGCATGGGCGGCCCACCAGCCGGGGTCGATCTCGCCCCGGGTGACGATCACGGCGGGTCCATCGAGCACGCAGTGCTCCGGGGACCAGGTCACGCCGACCGATCCACCGGGAACATCGACGCGCACCCGCTGACCAATCGGGGATTGGCCGGCTCGGTGCAGCGTGGCCACGGCCGACGCACACGCACCCGTTCCGCAGCTGAGCGTCTCCCCGACTCCTCGCTCGAACACGCGCATCCGTAGGTGATCGTCGGCCACCGGTACGACGAACTCGACATTGACCCCCTCGGGGAAGGCCTCGGCCGGGGTAACGATCGGGGCCGCGAGCAGGGCTCCCGCGTCAGCGAGATCGTCGACCCAGACGACTGCGTGCGGGTTGGGCATCAAGACACCGAGCGCGGGGACGGGCACGCCGGATGTGGGCAGCACGACCTGGATGTCCGCACGCACGAGCAGTTCGGCTGGGCCCATGTCGACAGTGATCGTGCCGTCGTCGGTGACCAGGACCCGACGGGACCCGCCCCGGGTAGCGACCTGGAACGGCTGGTCGATCCGGGCAAGACCCGCCTGGACCAGGTGCAGGGCGAACACACGAGCCCCGTTGCCGCACATCTGGGCCACGCTGCCGTCGGCGTTGCGGTAGTCCATGAAGAACTCGGCGCGCTCAGCCTGGTCAGCAACCTCAGGCTCGTTCGCGGTGCGCCGCACCACCAACACCCCGTCGGCCCCGATCCCGGCGTGTCGGTCGCAGAGTGCGCGGACCCTCGCGGGGCCCACATCCACAGTGTGGTCCAGGGCGGGCAGGACGACGAAGTCGTTGCCCGTCCCATGCCCCTTGGCGAAGGCGATGCCGGAACTCATGGGCCAAGGGTACGGGCACCCGAGACGACCTGGTCGGCGATCAGCGAAGCTGTGGATGACGGCGGCGCGGACGCATCCAACCAGGTGATCCTGGGATCTCGGCGGAACCAGCGTTCCTGGCGGCGTGCGTAGCGTCGGGTGGCCGCGACGATGCCTATGTGGGCCCCAGCCTCATCGACCTGGCCGTCGAGAAGGTCCATGACCTGCGGGTAGCCCAGGGCACGGGCTGCGGTGGGCGCGTCACGTAGGCCGAGGTCCAGCAGGCCGCGGACCTCGGCGACCAGCCCGCCGTCGAACATCTGGGCCACACGTGCCGCGATCCGTAGGTCGAGCGCGCTTCTGGGCAGCATGAGCCCGAAGGAGCGGTGGCCGATCAGCGGCGGGCCGGTGGTGGGGAACTGGGCGACGAACGGCGCGCCGGTGATCTCGCCGACCTCAAGTGCGCGCACGATCCGCCGACCGTTGCTGGGCAGTATGTGGGCGGCTGCGTCCGGATCGCGGTCTGCAAGCACGTTGTGCAGGGCCTGCGGGCCGTCCTGGGCCAGGCGCGCCTCCCAGCGTGCGCGGACCTCGGGGTCGCTGCCGGGGAACTGCAGGTCGTCGAGCAGGGCCCGCAGGTAGAGCCCCGACCCGCCGACCACGACCGCCGGCACGCGTCGGGAGGCCAGATCCGCCAGCACTTCACGCCCCAGCCTCTGGAACGTCGCGACGGACAGGTCTTCGGTGACGTCCAGGATGTCGATC
This sequence comes from uncultured Actinomycetes bacterium, assembly GCA_963781015.1. Taxonomy (GTDB): domain Bacteria; phylum Actinomycetota; class Actinomycetes; order S36-B12; family CAIYMF01; genus Prado023. Next base: position 16,927 of record CAWAEB010000004.1, read on the forward strand.
AGGTGGTGTGGGATGCCTCGGCGCTGGTGCGGGGCCACCTTGGCGGTGCCGATGTCCATGCCGCGGTAGAGCTGGAAGGCGTCGGCGTTGACAACCTCGGCGTCGAGCAGGGCCGCCACGTCCAGGGCCGCCTCGGACTTGCCGACAGCGGTGGGTCCGACGATCGCCACCACGATCGGTGTCGGCGGGTCGATCCTGCCCGGTGCGTGCCTCACTGTGGGCATGTCAGCTGACAGGACGTAGCGTGGGCATGCCCAGGACGACCGTTCCCGTGGCCTGGCCGGCAGCGGCTCCGTGCACGGACGCGGGACCCGGGGCGCATGAGGCCTGTCGAGCTGCCCATGCATCCCCAGCTCTCGTGGGGCGCACCTCACGTGCGGTACCGGTCAGGTGGTGCGGGGCCGCCGCGTCCAGGCGCACCATCACGCAGTCACCTGGGCGTGCGCCGTGCCCGTCGGAGAAGTGCACCAGCCGGTTGTCGCATGCACGCCCGGACATGCGCCGAGTGGCCGAGTCCTTGCGGCCCTCCCCCTCGGCGACCAGCACCTCGGCTGTGGTGCCGACGAGGGCGAGGTTCTGCTCCCAGGAGATCTGGTCCAAGGTCTTGATCAGCCGGTCGTAGCGCGCCTGGACCACAGCCTTGGGCACCTGGTCGGGCATGGTGGCAGCGGGGGTGCCCGGCCGTGGGGAGTACTGGAAGGTGAAGGCGGCGCTGAATCGGGCCCGCTTGACGACGTCGAGCGTCTCGGCGAAGTCCTCCTCGGTCTCCCCCGGGAAGCCGACGATGATGTCGGTGGTGATTGCAGCGTCAGGGATGGAATCCCGGACCTCCTGGAGGATCGCCAGGAACCGGTCGCGGCGGTACGAGCGGCGCATCGCACGCAGGATCCGGTCGCTTCCCGACTGCAGCGGCATGTGCAACGACGGCATGACACTCGGAGTCTGTGCCATGGCGGCGATGACGTCGCTGGTGAAGTCCTTCGGGTGCGGGGAGGTGAACCGCACGCGCTCCAGGCCGGGCACGCCGCCGACTGCGCGGAGCAGCTCGGCGAAGGCGTCCCGCTGGCCGAAGTCCGAGCCGTAGGCGTTGACATTCTGGCCGAGCAGGGTCACCTCGATCACGCCGTCGGCGACCAGGGCCTGCACCTCGGCAAGGATCTCGCCGGGCCTTCGATCACGTTCCTGCCCGCGCAGGCTGGGCACGATGCAGAAGGTGCAGGTGTTGTTGCACCCGACGCTGATCGCGACCCACGCGGCGTAGGCGGACTCACGACGGCTGGGCAGCGTCGAGGGGAACGTGCGCAGTGACTCCTCGATCTCGACCTGAGCGGTCTGGGCCACCTCGGCTCGGCGCAGCAACGCCGGCAGGACATCGAGGTTGTGGGTTCCGAACACCACGTCGACCCACGGCGCTCGGGTCACGATCCGCTCGCGATCCTTCTGGGCAAGGCAGCCACCTACGGCGATCTGCATGCCGGGGTGCGTTCGTTTCACCGACGCGAGGTGGCCAAGGTTGCCATAGAGCTTGTTGTCCGCGTTCTCCCGCACGGCGCAGGTGTTGAGCACCACGACATCTGCATGTCCCGGTTCGGCCCTGGTGTAGCCGTGCGCCTCGAGCAACCCGCCGATCCGCTCTGAGTCATGCACGTTCATCTGGCAGCCGTATGTGCGGACCTCGTAGGTGCGTCCGGCCGCGACCGTGGTGGTATCCATCAGGGGGCAAGGTTAGGTGCTTGAGCGGGTGCAGGACGAATGCCGAGCAGCCGACGCTGCCCCTGAACAGGTCGGGCAGCGTCCTGCTACCCTCACTCCGAACCGCGCACATGTCTCGTTGACCGACCTGCTCGCGGTCAACCTCGCTGCCCATGATCAGGATGCATCTCGTCGGTGGCGGCATCGCGCAACTCATTGAGCACCTCCCGGACCACCGCAGACGCCAGACCAGGTCCATAGCCCTTGCGGGCCAGGGCTCCGGTGAGCCGACGCACCTGGGTGGCCTCCGGTAGCCCGGCCACGGAGCGGGCCTTGCGGTGGGCCACCTCCCGCGCAGCATCCAGCTCGTCGTCTGGATCGAGGGTCGCCAGCGCCGCATCGATCGTGTCCGCGGCGAGGCCACGCTGATGCAACTCCATCCGCAATGCCCGCGGTGCCAGGTGCCGTGCGCGCTGCCGGGACTCGACCCACATCCGTGCGAAGGCCTCATCGTTGATCAGGCCAACCTCCTCGAACCTGGTCAGGACACGCACGGCGACGTCGTCGGGGACATCTCGCTGACGCAGGGTGGTCGCCAGCTGCGCCCGCGTCCGTGGTGCGCCCTCCAGCCGCCGCAAGAGGATCGTTCGGGCCACCCGCTCCGGATCGGCCGGCGGGTTCGCCACGGGGACTGCCTCATGCGATGGCGGCTCAGAGATCGGTCGCACGTCAGAGGTCGATCGGTCGTGGGCCCTCCGCCGGGACCTCGACATCCACCTGCGGCCCGATCCCCAGCTTCTCCTTGATCCGCTTCTCGATCTCGTTGGCCAGGTCCGGGTTGTCGCGCAGGAAGGCCCGCGCGTTCTCCTTGCCCTGGCCGAGCTGGTCACCGTCGTAGGTGTACCAGGCCCCGGCCTTGCGGACGAAGCCCTGATCCACCCCGATGTCGATCAGCCCGCCCTCGCGGGAGATGCCCAGCCCGTAGAGGATGTCGAACTCGGCCTGCTTGAACGGCGGGGCCACCTTGTTCTTGACCACCTTCACGCGGGTGCGCGAACCCACCGGCTCGGTCCCGTCCTTGAGGGTCTCGATGCGGCGGATGTCCATGCGCACTGAGGCGTAGAACTTCAGGGCCTTGCCGCCGGTGGTCGTCTCGGGGCTGCCGAACATCACACCGATCTTCTCGCGCAGCTGGTTGATGAAGATCAGCGTCGTGCCGGTGGTGCTCAGCGCCCCAGTCATCTTCCGCAGGGCCTGGCTCATCAGCCGGGCCTGCAGGCCGACGTGACTGTCACCCATCTCGCCCTCGATCTCGGCCTTGGGAGTCAGAGCTGCGACCGAGTCGATCACGATGAGGTCGATGGCACCGGAACGCACGAGGGTGTCAGCGATCTCCAGGGCCTGCTCACCGGTGTCTGGCTGCGAGACGTAGAGGTCGTCGATGTTCACGCCGAGCTTCTGGGCGTAGACCGGGTCCAGCGCGTGCTCCGCGTCGATGAACGCAGCGATCCCACCGGCGGCCTGGGCGCTGGCCACGGCGTGCAGCGCGACGGTCGTCTTGCCGCTGGACTCCGGTCCGTAGATCTCCACGACCCGCCCACGCGGCAGGCCCCCGATGCCCAGCGCGATGTCCAGCGCGATCGCGCCGGTGGGGATCACGTCCATCGGAACGACAGGCTGGTCACCCAACCGCATCACCGTGCCCTTGCCGAACTGCTTCTCCAGGTGCAGCAGCGCTGAGTCGAGCGCCTTGTCACGGTCCTTTGCAGCCATTGCGAACTCCTTGGGTCTCGCGGTGCCGAAGCACTCTCGATCTGACAGACAGGACACTAGGCGGGGGTTCCGACATTGCGACCCGACTCGTTGCGCATCTGTGGATGACCCGGTCCGGATCATCGATCACCACGGGGAACAGTAGTACGAACACCTGTTCGAGCGCACGCGACACGCCGATCAGGTCAGGTCGCTGGGCACCCGGGCATGTACGCAGACCGCGCGCCAGACGTCGCGCGTGTCCTCTCCCTGGGACAACGCCTCGAGCACCGTGCGGCCCCCGAGCGCCGCCAGGTGCTGGTCGTCGGCCCAGGATCGGGCGTAGGCGGCGCCGAACGTCAACTCCATCCGGTCCCAGAAGTCGGTCAGGCGCATGCGGACATGGTGCCATCCGCGAGCCTCCCGGGCAGCCGATGTCGGACCCACAGGCGAAGATGTCCGCGTGGATCCCCTGGCCGCGTTCTCCGAACCCACCCGACGGTGGTTCGACGCGTCCTTCAGCGCGCCGACCGCGGTTCAGGCCGCAGCCTGGCCCCGCATCCAGGCCGGTGCCGACGTCCTGGCAGTGGCACCCACCGGCTCCGGCAAGACTCTTGCTGCGTTCCTCAGCGCCATCGATCGCTGCCTGGTGCCACGTGATATCCCCGGGGTCCGGGTGCTCTACGTGAGCCCGCTCAAGGCACTGGCCGTTGATGTCGAGCGCAACCTGCGCGCCCCACTGGCCGGTATCGCGACGCACTGCGCGCTGCTGGGCCGCCCCGAGCCCCGGGTGAGCGTCGGCCTGCGGACCGGGGACACATCCGCCGCCGAGCGGCGCAGCATGGCGCGTCGAGCACCGGACATCCTGATCACCACGCCCGAGTCGCTGTTCCTGCTGCTCACCTCCGCCACCCGCAGCATCCTGGCCGACGTCGAGACGGTGATCGTCGACGAGGTTCATGCCATTGCCGGTTCCAAACGTGGAGCCCACCTGGCGGTGAGCCTGGCCCGGCTCGACCGTCTCGCCGATCGTCGGATCCCTCGGATCGGCCTGTCCGCGACGGTGCGCCCCCCCGAGGTCGTCGCCCGGTTCCTCGGCGGGGACCACCCGGTGGAGGTCGTCGAGGCGGGCACTTCAAAGCAATGGGAGCTGACTGTTCAGGTACCCGTCGCGGACATGGGCGAGCTCGGTGGGGCCCCTGCCCCGGACAACTCGGCGACTGCCTCGATCTGGCCCCACGTCGAAGCGCGCATGGTCGAACTGATCGAGGCGCACAGATCCACGATCGTGTTCGCCAACTCCCGGCGGTTGGCCGAGCGACTGACCGCACGGATCAACGAGATCCATGCCGAGCACGACTCCCCCGGACCCGAGACCGACAGTGCCGGGCTGCGGCCGCACGCCACCGAGCAGCCGGGCTCGCACCGTCCACCAGCCGAGGTGATGGCCCAGGCGGGGGCCACCGCAGGTGCGCCGCCGGTCCTGGCCCGTGCCCATCACGGATCGGTGAGCAAGGAGCACCGCGCCCAGATCGAGGATGACCTCAAGACCGGGCGACTGCGTGCGGTGGTGGCGACCTCCAGCCTGGAACTCGGCATCGACATGGGGGCGGTCGACCTCGTGATCCAGGTCGAATCACCACCCTCGGTGGCCTCCGGCCTGCAACGGGTGGGCCGTGCTGGTCACCAGGTCGGGGCCATCTCAACGGGTGTCGTCCTGCCCAAGTACCGCTCGGACCTGCTCACCAGCACGGTCGTGGTCGCCCGCATGCGGACCGGCCAGATCGAGGAGCTGCGCATCCCGGCAAACCCCCTGGACGTGGCCGCCCAGCAGATCGTGGCCTGCGTGGCGATGGACGACTGGGCGCTTGCCGACCTGCTGGCGATGCTGCGACGCACGGCAGCGTTCGCAGAGCTGACCCCAGCGGTCTACGAGTCTGTGGTCGACATGCTCGCCGGGCGTTATCCATCTGATGCCTTCGCCGAACTGCGACCCCGGATCGTGTGGGACCGCACGGCCGACATGCTGACCGCTCGGCCCGGGGCCCAGCGCCTGGCGGTCACGTCCGGGGGAACCATCCCGGATCGCGGACTGTTCGGGGTGTACCTCGAGGGCGGGGGGCGCGTTGGTGAGCTCGACGAGGAGATGGTCTACGAGTCCCGGGTGGGCGACACGTTCGCCCTCGGCGCCAGCAGTTGGCGGATCACGCAGATCAGTCACGACCGCGTCAACGTCGTACCGGCGCCGGGTGCTCCCGGCAAGCTCCCCTTCTGGCGGGGGGACGCCTTCGGACGCCCGGCCGAACTGGGCAGGGCCATCGGGGCCTTCACCCGTGAGCTGGTCGAGGACGGCCCAGAGCTGACCCGCGCTCGTCTGGCCGAGATCGGGCTGGACCGCTGGGCAGGCGAGAACCTCGCCTCCTACGTCGCCGAACAGGCCAGCGCCAGCCGCGTTCCCACGGACCGGACGATCGTCGTGGAACGCACCCGCGACGAACTCGGTGACTGGCGGCTGACCGTGCTCTCGCCATTCGGGGCCCGGGTGCACGCGCCCTGGGCGCTGCTGGCCCGGGAACGGCTAGCGCAACGGTTCGGTGTGGATGCTGCGGTGCTGCATGGTGACGACGGCCTGGTCGCCCGGTTGCCCGACCTGCCCGAGGACGACTGGCTGGCCGATGCCACGACCGCCCTGTTCCCCGAACCGGACCTGATCGAGGCCGATGTGACCCGGCTGATCGGTGGGTCCGCCCTCTTCGCGGCACGTTTCCGGGAGTGCGCATCCCGGGCGCTGCTGCTGCCGCGCCCACGCCCGGGTCGCCGGGCCCCGCTGTGGCAGCAGCGGCAGCGATCGGCCCAACTGCTGCAGATCGCCGCCGGGCACCCGACGTTCCCGATCGTCCTCGAAGCAGTCCGCGAGTGCGTGCGCGACGTCTACGACCTGCCCGCGCTGATCGAGCTGATGACCTCGGTTGCGCAGCGTCGGATCTCGGTGGTTGAGGTCTCCCCTGACGCGGCATCCCCGTTCGCCCGGTCCCTGCTGTTCGGGTACGTCTCGGAATACCTGTACGAGGGTGACTCACCATTGGCCGAGCGCCGCGCCGCGGCACTCACCCTGGACCCCACCCTGCTCGGAGAGCTTCTCGGTCAGACCGACCTGCGTGATCTGCTCGAACCCGAGGCGATCACAGCCGTGGTGGCCCAGATCCAGCACCTGACCCCCGAACGCCGGGCGCGCCGCCAGGAGGATGCTCCTGACCTGCTGCGCATGCTCGGTCCGCTGTCCGAGCCTGCGGCCGCCCAGCGCGGCGTGCCTGTGCAATGGCTGACCGACCTCGAAGCCCATCGCCGGGTGTTCCGGACCCGCATGGCAGGGGCCGATGTCTGGGCGGTCATCGAGGACGCGGCCCGACTCCGCGACGGGCTGGGCGCGCCCCTGCCCGCCGGTATCCCGTCGGCGCACCTGGAGCCGGTCGAGGATCCGATCGGTGACCTGATCGCCCGGTACGCCCGCACGCACGGCCCCTTCACCGTCACCGACATCGTCGAGCAGCTGGGACTGCCCCCGGCGGTCCTCACACACCGGCTCGGATCCAACCGGGCGGCTGGGCGCATCATCGAGGGCTGGTTCGTCGCCGACGCCCCCGGCCCGCAGTGGTGCCACCCCGACGTCCTCCGCTTCATCAAACGTCGCTCCGTGGCCCTGCTGCGCAAGCAGATCGAACCGGTCAGCCAGCCGGCCTTGGCGGCGTTCCTTCCCCGGTGGCAGAACGTGACCCCGGTGGCGCGGACCCGACTGCACGGCCCAGAGGGCGTCCTGCAGGCGATCCACGCAATGGCCGGGTTGGGTGTCCCGGCCTCAGCCCTCGAGGCCTCGATCCTGCCCATCCGGGTGCCTGGGTATGCCCCGCAGATGCTCGACGAGCTGACTTCTGCCGGGGAAGTGCTGTGGACCGGAAGTGCGGCCCTGCCCGGCGGCGACGGCTGGATCGCACTGGCCCCCGCGGACGTGGGCTTCCTACTGCCGCGTACTGCCGATCCCGCAGACGGGACTGTGCCCGCACAGCTGCTGACGATGCTGCGTTCCGGCGGGGGTTGGTTCGTTCGCGACCTGCGCGCTCGTATCGCCGCGGATCAGCCGATCGAGCTGGCTGAGGTCGCAGCCGCGCTGCTCGACCTCCTCTGGGCCGGGCTGATCAGCAACGACACCCTGGGACCGATCCGCGCGATGTCCGGCCGGGCCGGCGGCCGCCGCGGCGCACGGGCCGGCACCCAACGTGCGCGCAGGCCGCAGCGCCCGCCACGGGGGCGGTATGCACAACTGTGGCGCCCACCGGGCACCGAAGCCCACAACGCCACCCTGAATGGTCATGGCGGCGATCAGGCCACGACGGATCCGGCGTCGATGGCCAGGAGATCCGGGGCAGTGGCGAGCAAGATCGCGCACGGTCTGGTCCTGGCCGAACTGCCCGGCCGTTGGTTCGCCCTGCCTGCCGATCTCCCGCCCCCAGAGGTGCTCGCTGTTGCCCGGGCCGAAGCCCATCTGGATCGGCTGGGCATCGTCACCCGGGGCGCCGTCGCTGCTGCTGGTGATCCTGGTGGGTTCGCGGCGGCGTACCGAACACTGGCGATGATGGAGGAACGCGGCCGGGTCCAACGGGTCTACGCCGTGGAGGGCCTGGGGGCAGCCCAGTTCGCGCTGCCCGCAGTGGTGGACGAGGTCCGGACCCTTGAGCCAGAACTCGCCGAGCAGTCGCAGGACCCACTCCTGCTGGCCACCACCGACCCGGCGAATCCGTACGGGGCCGCCCTGGACTGGCCAGCCAGCGACTGGGTCGGCGGCACGGGTGCGCCGCACCGACCAGCCCGGGCGGCCGGCTGCCATGTCGTACTGATGGCCGGGCGACCTGTGCTCTACGTCGAGCGGGGCGGCCGCAGCCTGTTGACCTTCACGGGTGGTGATCCCGACCCTGCCGACGACCGTGCGCATGGGGGTTCGGCGCTGTCCGCGGCGTTCGCAGAGCTGCGGGCGGCGGTGCGCTCCGGTGCGGCGGGCCCCCTGACCATCATGCGGGCCAACGGCGTCCCGGTGATGGATCCCGGCGGGCCCCTGGCCATCCGCACGGCGCTGGTCGAAGCCGGCTTCGCACTCACCCCACGCGGCTACCGGGTCCCCCGCTGAACGTGGGTGGCCGACGAGGCCCGACCTCGTCCGGCTCGACAGTGAGGGCCCGCGGGCCCCCGGCAACTGTGGAAGTCCTCAGGCCACCCTTCGGCTGCGCCCACCCGAGCAACGGCCCGAGGATCGGGGGACCCACGCGCTGCGACGGACGCTGCCGGATCAGGCTGCGCTGGGAACGTCGACGCGCGCCGCCTCGAGGTGGCTGACCTCGTCACTGACGCTGCGCAACAGCGTCGAGAGCGGCACATCCAACGCCGTGCAGATGGCTGCCAACAGCTCGCTGGACGGTTCCTTCTGGCCTCGTTCGATCTCGGACAGGTAGCCCAACGAGACCCGCGCCGCGGAACTGACATCACGCAACGTTCGTCCCTGGTCCTGGCGCAGGCGGCGCAACTGCTCGCCGACAACACGTCGCAGGATCACCATGGGCCTTCCTTCCATCTGCTCAGCCTAGCGCGGCACCCACCCGGGCGGGCGTACCTGCTACCCACAACATGCCGGCAGTCCTCATTTGTTCCCTCGATGCACCGGGATGGGCCGGATACCGGATCTGTCGTGGCCCGCAGCACCAGCGGGTCGTGGCTGCTGCCACGCCCGCCACGCAGGGGGCCGTCCCGCGGTTGAGGCTCAGGACAAGTCGGCGACGCGGTCGCCCAGCACCTCAGCCAGCAATCCCAGGGCGGCACGCGTGCTCCCCGCCTGGATGGCGGCACGGTCACCTTCCAGGTGCAGCCCGACATTCCGCGAACCCGTCGGCCCGGACACGGCAACATGGACGGTCCCGACCTGCTGGCCGCTGCCGGACAGTGGACCCGCCTCCCCCGTGGTTGCCACCGCGAACGAGGCCCCCATCAGGCGACGGATTCCGGCCGCCATCGCCACGGCCACCTCCGAGCACACCGGACCCCGCTCGGCCAGGAGTTGCGGACTCACGCCGAGGACGGTGCCCTTGATCTCGGTGGAATAGGCGACCACCGCACCACGCAGCACGTTCGATGCGCCAGCCACCCCGGTCAGGGCACTGGCTATTCGACCACCGGTCACCGACTCCGCCACGGCCAACGTTGCATCCAATGCGCCCAGCCGGGCAACGACCTCCTGGGCGAGCAGGTCCTCCGGGGCGACCGGGACAGGGTCGGCCTGGGGATGCGGTCGGCTCATCCCGGATCGCCCGGGTGGTGGACCACCCCCGCGGCCCGCTGAGCCTTGGAGTCGCGCCTCGTTCGGTAGGCCCGCAGCATGTAGTCCAGCCCGGTCACGGCGGTGAGCACCACAGCAATGGCCATCACGATGGCCCGCCCCCACCACAGCGCAGGATGGGCCTCGGTGAGCGGCAGCAGGAAGAGCACGATGCCCAGCATCTGGAACGCGGTCTTGGCCTTGCCGCCGCGACTGGCCGGGATGACCCCGTGCTTGAGCACCACGAATCGGACCAGCGTCACGCCGATCTCGCGGGAGATGATCAACAGCGTGACCCACCACCACAGGTCCCCCAGGACCGAGAGCCCGATCAGCGCGACCCCGGTCAGGGCCTTGTCGGCCAGCGGATCGGCGATCTTGCCGAACGTGGTGACCAGACCCTGGCGGCGGGCGAGGTAGCCATCGAGCCAGTCGGTGAAGGCCGCGACCATGAACAGCACCGTTGCGGCCACCCGTGCCGCGGCGTTCTCGCCGTTCTCGTACATCAGCAGGTACCAGAAGAACGGGATCAGCAGGATCCTCAGGAGGGTCAACATGTTGGGGATGTTCCACAACTGCGCCCAACCGGTCACGACGCGCTCCCGGCTCCACATCTCCGGTTTGGCCGGCTCGGATGCGGCTTGTGACCCGCGACTCTCGGCAGGCTCAGAACCGGACAACGGACACCTCCACAGCCGCCAGGTCCACGCCCTCGCTGCCGACCACTCGGGCTCGAAGCGTCGTGCCCACCTCGACATGAGTGCGGACCTCAGGGCTCAGGTGCACCGTGGTGGTGCCGTCCTCGGGCCCCTGATGGGCCGCTCGGCCCTCGGCAGACGTGGCCCCGAGCACTTCGACGAGGACATCGACAGTGCTGCCGATGCGCTGCTCGGCGCGTTGGGCCATCACCTCGTCCACGACGCTGCTGACCTCGCTGACGCGGGTGCGGATCTCGTCCTCATCCAGGGCACCGGGCATGCCGGCGGCCTCGGTGCCGTCCTCCTCGGAGTAGCCGAACACCCCGACAGCGTCCAGTTGCGCGGCACCCAGGAAGTCGATCAGCTCCTCCACGTCACGGGCCGTCTCACCGGGGAAGCCCACGATCACGTTGCTGCGGATCCCGGCCTGCGACGACCCGGCGCGGATCGTGGCGATCAGTTCGAGGAACGCCCGCGTACCGCCGAACCGTCGCATCCGGCGCAGCAACGGGGCGCTGGCGTGCTGGAAGCTCAGGTCGAAGTGGTCCGCGACCCGCGGCAGGTCGAGCATCGTGGCGATCAGGCCCGGGCGCACCTCGGCGGGCTGCAGGTAGGCGACCCGGATCCGCTCGATCCCCTCCACCTCGGACAGCTCTTCCAGGAGCGACTCGAGGGCGCCCGGATTGCCGAAGTCCTTGCCGTAGGACGTGGAGTTCTCCGAGACCAGGACCAGTTCACGCACCCCGGTCCCGGCCAGCCATCGAGCCTCGGCGACCACCTCCGCAGCGGGGCGGGAGACGAATGATCCCCGGAACGACGGGATGGCGCAGAACGCGCACCGGCGGTCGCAGCCAGAGGCGATCTTCAGGGATGCCACCGGTCCACTGCCGATCCTGCGGCGCATCCACCCGGGGCCGATCTGCTCCCCGGGGGCGACGCTCGCAGCGCTGGCCACGGCGTCGGTGGCGGATGGGCCACCGTGCCCGGGCACGTGCACCGATGCTCCGTGCCGATCGGCCGGCGCCATCGGCAGCAGGGTCCGGCGGTCGCGCGGCACGTGGCTGTCCACGCTGCCGCCCGCGATGATCGTCTGCAGGCGTTGCGCGATCTGCGGATAGTCATCGAATCCGAGGACCGCGTCGGCTTCGGGCAGCTCCGCGGCCAGGTCCCGGCCGTAGCGTTCGGCCATGCAACCCACAGCGACCACCGCGCGACGGGCGCCGTCGGGGGTGACGCCGCCGACGGACATCAGCGTGTCCACGGACTCCCGCTTGGCCGCCTCGATGAAGCCACAGGTGTTGACCAGCACGGCCTGGGCGTCGTCCACCTCGGCGACGAGCTCGAAGCCCTCGGCCGCCAGCCGTCCGGCGAGCTCCTCGGAGTCGACCTCGTTTCGGGCGCACCCCAAGGTGACCAGGGCAACCCGGGTGGCAGTCATCTGGCCAGAGTAGGCCACGTCCGTGATCAGCTCCCGCGCTGCAGGTTGGCCAGCAACTCGTCGAGGTCGTCGGTCTTGACCAGGACGTCACGGGCCTTCGAGCCCTCCGAGGGCCCCACGATGCCGCGCGACTCCATCAGGTCCATGAGCCGACCGGCCTTGGCGAAGCCCACCCGAAGCTTGCGCTGCAGCATCGAGGTGGAGCCGAACTGGGTGGTCACGACCAGCTCCGTGGCGGCGATGAGCAGGTCGAGGTCATCGCCGACCTCATCCTCCACCTCGTGCTTCGTCGTGGCCTCGGTGATGACGTCGTCGCGGTACTGGGCGCCCAGCTGCTTCTTGACGTGGGCGACCACCGCGCGGATCTCACTCTCCGGAACGAACGCACCCTGGATCCGCATTGCCTTCGACGCACCCATCGGCAGGAACAGCCCGTCCCCCTGGCCCACGAGGGCTTCGGCGCCGGTCTGGTCCAGGATGACCCGGCTGTCGGTCTGGCTGGACGTCGCGAAGGCCAACCGCGAGGGCACGTTGGCCTTGATGAGGCCGGTCACGACGTCGACGCTGGGGCGTTGGGTGGCCAGCACGAGGTGGATGCCGGCGGCCCGTGCCAGCTGGGTGATCCGGACGATGGACTCCTCCACGTCGCGCGGCGCGACCATCATCAGGTCGGCGAGCTCGTCGACGATGACCAGCAGGTAGGGGTAGGGCGCGAGCACCCGCTGCGAGTCCGGTGGCACGACCAGCGTCCCGGAGCGCACGGCCCGGTTGAAGTCGTCGATGTGCCGGAATCCGAAGTGCGCCAGGTCGTCGTAGCGGGCGTCCATCTCGCGGACGACCCACTGCAGCGCCTCGGCGGCCTTCTTCGGGTTCGTGATGATCGGGGTGATCAGGTGCGGGATGCCCTCATAGGCGGTCAGCTCGACCCGTTTCGGGTCGACCAGCACCATCCGCACCTCGGCCGGGGTGGCCCGCATCATGATGCTGGTCACCAGCGCGTTGATGCAGCTGGACTTGCCTGCGCCGGTAGCTCCGGCCACCAGGATGTGCGGCATCTTGGCGAGGTTGGCGCACACGTAGCCGCCCTCGACGTCCTTGCCCAGTCCCACGATCAGCGGATGGTGATCGCCATGTGCCGCAGGTGAGCGCAGGGTGTCGCCCAGGGACACCATCTCGCGGTCGGTGTTGGGGATCTCGATGCCGATCGCGCTCTTGCCCGGGATCGGGGACAGGATGCGCACGTCCGCGGTGGCCACGGCGTATGCGATGTTCTTGGCCAGCGCGGTGACTCGCTCCACCTTGACGCTCTGCCCCAGCTCGACCTCGTAGCGGGTCACTGTCGGTCCACGGCTGTACCCGGTGACCTGGGCGTCGATCTCGAACTGCTGGAGCACATCGGTCAGTGAAGCAACGACCCGGTCGTTGGAGGCACTGCGCGACTTCGGCGCCGATCCTGCCTTGAGGAGGGTGGGCTTGGGCAGTTGGTAGTCCGGGGCACCGGGCAACCGCAACTGCTCGGGCTTGGCGACCGCGAGGGTGTTGTGCCCCGGCTTGCTGGTCGGTGTCGGCGGGGTGACGGTGGCGACCAAGGAGGCAAGGTCGGGGTCCATCGGTGAGGCGGCGCCCGGGGTATCGGTGAGGGCTGCGATCTGAGTGGTCAGGTCATGTGGACCGGAGTCCGCGCCGGAGAGCGCCTCAGGGTCGAACAGGGCGTCTACGAGCGTTCTGTCCTCGCCGTCCGGCGCGTGGGTCGGTGCAGTGGTCACCGGGGTGGCAAAGGCCTCGTCGCCGGCCAGTGGCCCGTCGTACTCCGGTGCCGGGACGTTGCCACGGCCGCGCCGCAGCCCGCGCATCATGCCCAGCGCACGCGCGCGCAGGCCCACCGGGGCAGCACCTGGACCTGCGGCGGCCGCGGGTGTGCCGGGGCGGCCCGCCTCGTCAGCGATACCCTGTGGTCCCTGCGGGTCCGTGGCAGCGGACGACTCATCGACCCCGTCGTTGTCATGGTCGGGCTGCAGCGCAGCGTTCTTCGAGCGCCCGTCGACCGCCATGTCCCCGGCCTGTGCCTCCGGCACGGGCGTGGCCGGGACTCGGCGCAGCAGGACGGTGTCGCGGATGGCCGTCAATCGCCGCGGGACCTCGTTGATGGGGGTGGCGGTCACCACGAGCAGTCCGAATCCCAGGACAGCCAGCAGCCACAGGTAGGCCAGCCAGATGCCCACCGCCGACACGACGGGCGCAGTGATCATCCAGCCGAGCCAGCCGCCGGCGGCACGCATGGCCGCTGCGCCGTCCGATGGATCCGGCGCCCCCTGAACCAGCGCCCAGATCCCGGCGGCGGCGGTCAGCAGGACGGTGCTGCCGATGGCCACCCGTCCGGTGATCGCGCCTTCGTCAGGGTGTCGCAGCATCCGCAGTGCCGCCCACAGCAGCAGCACCGGCACGACGACGTCCAGCGCACCGACCGCGCCGCTGACGATGGCGTTGACCAATCCGGTCAGCCAGCCGTCTATCCCGAACCACGCGACGGCCGCCACCACGATTGCCGCACTGAACAGGGCCAGGCCGATGCCGTCACGACGATGAGTGGCGTCGACCTCGCGCGCTCCGCGACCGACCGCGCGGGCAAGGGAACCGAGCATGGCCGCGATCATCAGCCAGACCCGCACGATGAGGCGACCCACCGAGCGCAGGAATCGTGCGATGGGTCCGGGCTGCGAGCGCTTCACCGGCTTGGCGGCCGTCCGCGGCACGGATCGCGAACTCGTGGTCCGGGTCTGGGCGCTGCGTTTGGTGCTCTTGCGGCTTCCCTGCGCGGTGCGCGCGGAACCCGAGGTGCGGGATTGCGCGGGGGTCTTCGTGGCCATTCCTGCAGGCTACCGGCGCCCACCGACGTGAAGGCGTCGACGCGTCCCGACTCCCCCGCGTGTCGCGCCCGCCCTGCCCCGCAGACGCTTCTCTTGTGCTGGGACGCTTCCCGAATTCGGGAAGCAGATCGACGAAGGGGAAGCGTTTGCCGGGGGTGGGTGCGGGGCGCGCGGGCGGGGTCAGACCTCGACGACCACAGGGACGATCATGGGTCGGCGTCGGTGCGTCGAACTCACCCAGCGGCCCACCAGGCGACGCACGACCTGCTCCAGGGCGTAGGCGTCGGTCCCGCCGTGTGCCAGGGCCTCCTCCAGGCCCCGGGTCACCCGTGGCAGCACGTCGCGGAAGATCTCGGAGTCCTCTGCGAAGCCGCGGGCGTGGATCTCCGGCCCGGCGACGACCTCGCCGGTCTCGAGGTCGACCGCGACGAACACGGAGATGAACCCTTCCTCCCCCAGGATCCGGCGGTCCTTGAGCGAGGCCTCGGTGATGTCGCCCACCGACGAGCCATCGACGTACACGTGTCCGCACGGGACAGCGCCGACGATCCGAGCCCGACCGTCGGAGAGGTCCACGACCACGCCGTCCTCGGCAACCAGCACCCGATCGGCGGGCACCCCGGTGCGTACCGCCAGTGCGGCGTTGGCGCGCAGGTGCCGCGGCTCACCGTGCACCGGCATCACGTTGCCCGGGGTGAGGATGTTGTAGAAGTAGAGCAACTCGCCGGCCGACGCGTGGCCCGAGACGTGCACCAGCGCGTTGCCCTTGTGCACGACGTCCGCACCCCACCGGGTCAGGCCGTTGATAACCCGGTTCACCGGGTTCTCGTTGCCCGGGATCAGTGACGACGCCAGGATGACGGTGTCGCCCTTCCCGACCGTGATCGGATGGTCCCCGTTGGCGATCCGCGAGAGTGCTGCCATGGGCTCCCCCTGCGAACCGGTGCAGATCAGCACGACTTCGTCGTCGGGCAGGCCGGTCAGGTCGTCTGCCTTGACCAGCAGGCCGGGGGCCACCGTCAGGTAGCCGAGCTCACGGGCCACGTTCATGTTGCGCACCATCGACCGGCCCACGAACGCGCACTTGCGCCCGTGCGTGCTGGCCGCGTCGAGGACCTGCTGGATGCGGTGCACGTGCGACGCGAAGCTGGCCACGATGATCCGCCCGCCGGCCCGGTGGAACACCTTGTCCAGCACCGGGGCGATGTCCACCTCGGGGGGCACGAACCCGGGCACCTCCGCATTGGTGGAGTCGACCATCGCAAGGTCGATTCCCTCCTCGGCCAACCGGGCCAGGCCGCGCAGGTCGGTGATCCGCCCGTCCAGGGGCAGTTGGTCCATCTTGAAGTCCCCGGTGTGCAGCACGGTGCCCGCAGCGGTGCGGATGCCGACTGCCAGGGCGTCCGGGATCGAGTGGTTGACGGCGAAGAACTCCAGGTTGAACGGCCCGACCCGCTCGCGCTGGCCCTCCTTGACCTCCATCGAGTAGCACTTGATCCGGTGCTCGCGCAGCTTGGCCTCGATCATCGCCAGGGTCAGTCGCGACCCGAGCAGCGGGATGTCCGAGCGCATCCGCAGCAGGAACGGCACCGCGCCGATGTGATCCTCATGTCCGTGCGTGAGCACGATGGCCTCGACGTCGCCCATCCGGTCGGCGATGTAGTCGAAGTCGGGAAGGATCAGGTCCACCCCGGGCTGGGACTCCTCCGGGAACAGCACCCCGCAGTCGACGATCAGCAGCCGCCCGTCGATCTCGAGCACGGCCATGTTGCGCCCGATCTCACCGATGCCGCCGAGCGCGACGATCCGCAGGACGCCGGGCTCCAGAGCCGGTGGCGCAGCAAGGTCGTGATGCCCGGGCCTCATGCGACGAACCCTTCGACGTTCGCGGCGGCGAGGTCGGCGCACAGCGTGGCGACCTGCTCCGGGGTGGAATCGACCAACGGCAGCCGGACGGGTCCAGCGGGGAGCCCGCGCTCGCGCAGCGCGGCCTTGGCCATGATCACCCCCTGTGTTCGGAACATCCCCACGTAGGCCGGGATCATTGAGGCGTTGAGCTCAGCGGCCCGGGCGACGTCACCGCTGCGGTGCGCGGCCATCATCTGCCCGATCCGGTCGCTGAGCACGTGCCCGACGACCGAGACGACACCGACGGCCCCGACCGACAGCAGCGGCAGGGTCAGGGCATCGTCACCGGAGTACCAGGCCAGGCCCGTGCGGGCGATCGCGGAAGCCGCGCCGGGCACGTCGGCCTTGGCATCCTTGTTCGCCACGATTCGCGGGTGCTCAGCCAGCCGGGCGAACGTGTCGCCCTCGATCGGCACCCCGGTCCGACCGGGGATGTCGTAGGTCATGATGGGCAGGTCGGTGGCGTCGGCGACGGCGAGGAAGTGCGCGGCGATCCCGGCCTGGGGCGGCTTGTTGTAGTAGGGCGTGACCAGCAGCAGGCCGTGTGCGCCGGCAGCCTGCGCTGCGCGGGAGATCTCGATCGAGTGCCGGGTGTCGTTGTTGCCCGCCCCGGCCACGACCGTCGCCCGGTCGCCGACCGCCGCCAGGACCGTGCGCAGCACCTCGGTCTTCTCCGAGTCGCGCAGCGTTGGGGACTCGCCCGTCGTGCCGTTGACGATAAGGCCGTCGTTGCCGCCTTCGTCAACCAAGTGGGTTGCCAGGGCGGCGACCCCGTCCAGGTCGACGTCACCGTCGGCTGTGAACGGGGTGACCATCGCGGTGAGCATGTGGCCGAAAGGGGTAGGGCTGTTGGGGTCGTATGCCATGGCCACACGGTATCGGGCCGCGGACGACGTGCCCGGCGGGCCACTGGGCGCGCCGTCGAGCAACCCAGCCAGAACCGCCCCTCCGAGCCGGTCGACGTGCTGGAACGCTCGCGACCCTTCAGCCCGTGGGGTCGATCAGGAACACGGGGGTGAGCTCGTCGCCCTGCCCCATCGGGTTGTCCAGCATCACCTCGCGCGCGGCCTCCAGCGACATCGGGAGGTTGGTGCTGTGGCCGACCACCTCGACGTTGATGTTGTTGCCGTCGATGATGTAGGCCGCGCAGCCGAACCGCGCCGCCAGCGCATCGCAGATCCCGTCCGGGTCCGGCGAGGGCAGCATCGCGTATTGGTCGAACGGGGCCATCGCATCGGGGTTGAACCCGTCGATCTCGGAGATGTGGTGCCCGGCGATGCGGTAGAAGTCCCCACGCCGGCGCAGCACGAACTTCGACACGCCGCCGCCGATCACGGCCGCCACCATCCGCGGGTAGCCGACCTCCTCGATCGCCACCTGCATCTTCTTCGGATGGCTGTAACCGATATCGCCGTTGTCGTTCTTGGTCACGTACTTGACGATCAGCCGGGCCAGCCGGGTGTCCTGAACATCGCTGATGTGGCGGACGTCGCCCTGGCAGATGGCCACGAACTTCTGCGACAGGCACAGTGAGGTCGCCGGCGTGATCTGCTCGGCTGCGTACAGGGCGATCACCGCGGCGAGGTCCTCGCCGATGCCCACCTTGTGCGTCCGGACGGGGGTGCGCAGGTAGGTGCGGCCAGCTGCTGCACGAGTGGAGGTCGATGTCATCGGGATCAGCCTACGCCTACGGCGCGACCCGGCCGTTGGCCACGAACGCGGCGTGCGTTAACGGCATCAGGGTGGACCACTCAGTCTCATAGCGCTCGGCGACCATCTCGATCTCGCGCTGCGGGAAGCTCGGGAACCGGGCGTCCTCACTGTGCTTGCGCAGGGACAGGAAATTCATCATCGCGCGTGCGTTCATGGTGACGTAGGCAGAGGAGTAGATCGTCAGGGGCAGGACGATCCTGGCCACCTCACGGGCCACCCCGGCCTCAAGCATCGTCTCGTAGGCGGCGTAGGCCGAACGGCAGGCCGCCTCGGTCTGCGAGCGCACGACGTCGTGCTGCTCGGGCGTGCCGTCGAGGAAGTCGTAGGCGCCGGGCTTGCCCACCTGGACGAGGCGTCGCTGCGGGCCGGGCA
The DNA here is from genome assembly GCA_963781015.1 of uncultured Actinomycetes bacterium. Taxonomy (GTDB): domain Bacteria; phylum Actinomycetota; class Actinomycetes; order S36-B12; family CAIYMF01; genus Prado023. The sequence continues at coordinate 35,725 of CAWAEB010000004.1, forward strand.
CGTAGAACGTCGGATCAAGCACCTTGTACCGACCCGATTCCTCGTTGTAGGAGGCGATCCGGTGCCGGAAGTGCTCACGCCACATGAAGATCGGTGCCTGCACGAAGAAGGTCATCGAGGAGTGCTCGAACGGCGAGCCGTGCCGGTCGCGCATCAGGTAGTTGATCAGGCCCGCGGACTTGCCGGGGTCGGCCTCGAGGTCCGCCAGGGACTGCTCACCCTTGGTCGAGACACGCGCCGCCCAGATCACGTCGGCGTCGCTGGCCGCGTGCTTGACCAACTCGACAGTGACGTCGTCGCGGAACCTCAACTCGGGCATGTGCATCCCTCCACGGGTACATCAGCGGGTGGATCCGGGGCGCGGACGCGCAGGCGCCCACGGTACCCCCTGCGCGCCTGCTCGCCGGCGAGGCGGTAGTTCACTAGCCTGTGGCGCGCCACCGGCATCCGGGTGGCGCACCACCGACGATCGGGAGTCCGAAGATGTGCGGTTGCTTCGTCCTGCTGCTGGGGGCCTTCGCACCCCGCCTGGCGCTCGCCCTCATGGCCCTGTTCAACAACGAGATCACCAAGGCCTTCGACGGCTCGTGGGTGCTGCCCCTCATCGGCTGGTTCCTCCTGCCCTACACGACCCTCACCTACGTGCTTCTGAGCTGGTGGGGCAACGGCGTGTATGGCTTCGACTGGTTCCTGGTCGCCCTTGCATTCGTCGTGGACCTCGGCGCCTACACCGGGGGGTATGCACGTCGATCCGACCTGCACTACCCCACCACGAACGTCGGCTGAGGCGAGGAGCCGTTATCGGCCGGCAATCCACGGCGGCCGATCACGCCGGCGGTCGCCAGCAGGCGAGTGCACGACGTACTGAGTAGTCTTGTTGTGCTCACACACGCCCCCGTTCCCCCAATGGAAGGTAACCGCATGACCATCAAGGTAGGCATCAACGGCTTCGGCCGGATCGGTCGGATGGTGTTCCGCGCCGCCGTGCAGAACTACCCGGACCAAATCCAGGTCGTCGGCATCAATGACTTGCTGGACCCGGAATACCTGGCCTACATGCTCAAGTTCGACTCCGTGCACGGCCGGTTCAAGGGCGACGTGTCCGTTGAGGGATCGAACCTGGTCGTGAACGGCAACTCGATCCGCCTGACCGCGGAGCGCGATCCGGCCGCGCTCGCGTGGGGTGACGTGGGTGCCCAGGTCGTCGTGGAGTCGACCGGCCTGTTCCTGACCAAGGAGACGGCCCAGAAGCACATTGACGCGGGCGCCAAGAAGGTCATCCTCTCGGCACCGTCCAAGGACGACACCCCGATGTTCGTGTTCGGCGTCAACAGCGACAAGTACGCCGGCGAGACCATCATCTCCAACGCCTCATGCACGACCAACTGCCTGGCTCCGATCGCCAAGGTCATCAACGACAGCTTCGGCATCAAGCGCGGACTCATGACGACCGTCCACGCCGCGACTGCGACGCAGAAGACTGTGGACGGCCCGTCGATGAAGGACTGGCGCGGTGGCCGCGGCATCCTGGAGAACATCATCCCGTCCTCCACCGGTGCGGCAAAGGCCGTGGGCAAGGTCCTGCCCGAGCTCAACGGCAAGCTGACCGGCATGGCGTTCCGGGTCCCGACCTCGGACGTCTCCGTGGTCGACCTGACCGTCGAGCTGGATACGCCGGCGTCCTACGACGAGATCAAGGCTGCCGTGAAGGCCGCGTCCGAGGGCCCGCTCAAGGGTGTCCTGGGCTACACCGAGGAGAAGGTCGTCTCGACCGACTTCCGCGGTGAGTCGCTGACCTCGGTGTTCGACGCGACAGCAGGCATCGCGCTCGACTCGACGTTCGTCAAGCTCGTGGCCTGGTACGACAACGAGTGGGGCTACAGCGTCAAGGTCATCGACATGGTCACCGTCATCGGTGCGGACCTGGCCGACTGACACTGGACCGAACGCAGGTGGCCGGCTCCCCGTCGTGGGGGCCGGCCACCTGCGTTCGGGGTGCCTCCTAGAAGATGCCGATGAACACCATCCCCACCAGGCAGACGATGAGCACAAGAGCGATGACCTTGACGATTTGCGTATCCATGTGCGCGATGATCCCATCACTGCCGCGCGATTGCAGTCAACGTGGCCGGATCGGCGTCGCGGAGCACCGGTGAGTGCTGGCGGCAGGACGTCCGGTCGGAGAGCCGGGGCCGCCGTCGCCCTTCCTGCTGTGCGTCCGCGCAGGTGCTCCGCGGCGCGTCGAACATCGGCCACGAAATGGACGAGCGCCGGAATGGATGCGGCGAGGAGGGCCAGCCCTCAGAACCCGCCGAAGTCGAAGCCACCGCCCCCGTCGAAGCCGCCCCCATTGTCGACGCTTCCGCCGGAATCGCCACCGGACCCACCGCCGTCCGCCCCACCATCGCCCCCGGGGCCGTCGGCGAATCCTCCGTCGCCGCCGAAGTAGTCGAACCCGGCCGGCAGATACATGGCGTTGATCAGCATCGTGCCGAGTAGCATGTTGTTGAGCATGTACATGCCTGAGGCTCCATACCAGCCGCGTGCCCAGGGCGCGTACTCCGGGCCGGCGTCGTAGTAGGGCCGCTCCCCCGAGGCGGTCGGGACCAGGCGCGCCTGCGGGTCCACGCCGTCGGCGATCCGCGCCTGGCAGGCGGCACACACCGGCACGTCGCGCAGCGCGCCGCCGTCGGGTGCCCACTGTGCGTCAGCCACTGACAGGCCGTGCCGCTGGTCGAAGAAGCACGCCGGCCGACGGTTGGGCAGATCCCGGCCATCACGCCGGGCTGCCAGCGTCGCCAGCGCGAACCGGCCGTCATCCAGGGATCGGGAGACCCACTGCAGGTCGTCGGGGTGGCTGGCGGCCGCCATCGCCTCCTTTGCCCGCTCATAGGAGCTGAACGCCGCATCGAAGTCCTGAGCAGCGTCGGGCTCGATGGACTGCGGCACCGGCGTGGCCGCGATCTGCTCACCGAGCTGGGTGACGTCCTCCTCGGCGACCCGGCGCACCGCCTGCCAGCGACGTTCGGCGAGCTCGCGGTTCTGCGTCGCGCCGGGCAGTTGCCGGGACTGTTCGGAGGGCCGCAGTGAGCGCATCACGAAGACGGCCGCCGCGGCCAGGACCAGAATCCATGCGAGGTCACCCATGTGGTGAAGAATACCTGCGGCCCATAGAGCCTGCCCTGATCCCAACCAGTGGGTTGTGCAGCCGGATCTGCCTGCCCGGACGCTGTCGAACCCGGTCGATCAGGCGGCAGGGTGTGCCTCCGCTGCCTGCGTGGAGTAGGAGCGGGCGTAGACAATTCGCATCAACAGCGCTTCCCAGGCCGGCAACGGCTTCGCCCCGCCGACCCCGGCTCCGCCGATCCATGCCCGGGCCGCCTTCTCGACGACCATCGCGACTGCCTCGTGATCCGAACCGAACACGAGCGCACCGCGGCCGGAGATCAGTACCGCATCGCGGCGCGGACGCCTGCGCGGCGTCGAGCGCACCGGCGCCACGTGCCGGCCGGTCAGCTGGGCGAGGTCATCGAGCACGGGGGGCAGTGCCTTGCGCAGCACGGAGAACCGGACCGTGAACGGTGCCTCGGACAACCAACCAGGGCTTCCGTCGGCCAGTGTCACCTCGCTCAGGCAGCTCGGATCCCAGGGGGCATCGGGATCGGCGGGCATGTGGGAGCCCTCATAGGGCCGTTTGACCACGACGTGGTCCGCGCAGGCGCGTTCCAGCGCGGTGACCCGGCCGAAGGCGGACTCCAGGTCCGCACCGACGGTGAACACCCCGTGGTTGGCCATCAGCACTGCCGGGCCGGCACCCAATGCGCCGACCGTCGCCCCAGAGAGCTTCCTTGTCCCGGGGAACGCGTAGGGAGCGCAGGGCACCTCCCCCAGCGAGGGTGTGGGCACCGCGACCCGGGCCGCTGCGCAGATCGAGGCCGCCACTTGATGGGTGTGCACACCGGCGAACACGTCGGGTCGACCGCGGTAGACCGCACGGTGAAGCTCGCGCTCACCGCTGGGCCGGTAGGGCCCGGACCACGTGTCGGTCTCAAGGCCGACCAGGACGATCATCTTCTCGGTGAGGTCCGGATAGGCGATGCCGCTGGGCGTGATGGCCATCGTGTGCTCGTCCAGGCGGATGCTCAGATTGCCCCACCTACGAGCCACCAGGCCCTCGGCGAGCAGCCGGTGCCCGGTCTCGACAAGGAGCGCCCGGGCCGCCGCCTCGTTCACGGCAGGGCCGCTTCGACGTCGCCGAACACCCGGTCGCAGGCGCCGATCGCCTGGTCGATCGTCGCGGAGGTGTGCACGGCGCAGGTGTAAATGCCTGAACCCGCCAGCCCGATGGGAACGCCAGGGGACCGGCTGTTCGTGAAGCCGTCGGGCACGCCCGCCTCCTCATATGGTTCGGCGGCGCCCATCCTCGCACCCCGGCGCACCCTCGGGCTGGTCGGTGGGTCCGCTGGTGCGACGGTGGGCACGGATTCGCTGTTCGGAACGTCGGTTCCGTACACACCGAGAGCTCGATGATCGTTCAGGCCGCCTGAGCCAGGAATCGCGCGATCCGTGCCACGTACCACGGCAGTTCAGTGCCGTGCTCATGGAAGCCCACGTGCCCGCCCTTGGCCGTGATGGCCCGGCGCACGGGGGTGGTCGCGGCCAGAGCCTCCCAGTCGATCGCCTGGTAGGAGCTGGCCGGGATCATCGGATCGTCCAGCGCATGGACAACCAGTGTCGGGACCCTGATGCTGGGCAGGAACTGCGCGCTCGAGTTGAGCGCGTAGTACTCCGCGGCGTCACGCCAGCCGTTGTGCTTGGCCGTGATCAGGTCGTCGAACTCCACCAATGTGCTCGCTGAGCGCACCGCGTCGCGCTCGGCCTCGGTGAGCTCCAGGCGCGATTCCAGGGTGTCTGTGCGCAGGCGGGACACCAGGAACTTCTGGTAGAGCCCGAGCATCCGGCGTTGCAGGTGATCCACACCGGTGGACAGGTCCAGGGGTGCACAGACCGACGCCGCGGCACGCAGGTCCAGACCCTCCAGCGGCTCGCCGAGCAGCTTCAGCGTCGCGTTGCCACCCAGCGAATAGCCGACGAGGGCCAGGCCCGCGATGCCCGGCTCATGGCTCAGAGCCCGGAGCACCTCGCGCAGGTCCCCGGTGCGTCCACCGTGGTAGAGCAGTCGGGAATGCTCTGCGGAGTCCCCCACGCCCCGCAGGTCCACCCGCGCCACCACATGTCCTGCACGCAGCAGGCCCAGTGCCGTGGCCCGGACGTAGGTCGAGTCGATCCGGCCACCCATGCCGTGCACCAGCAGCACGAGCGGCAGCCGGGGATCCGCGCCGGTGCGCGGCCGGTGCACCCGCAGCGCGAGGGCGTCGCCCGTGCCGTCGGACAGGGCCACCACGAGTCGCTGCTCGGTGCTCACGGCACCGAGGTCATGCGTCCGTGGGCGGACCCGGTCGGCGATCGTCTGCAGGTGCCGTTCACCCACGGCAGCGCCGGGGTGAACCGCTCGTTGACCAGGGGGCTCACGGCAGCCTCAGCACGGAGCGAATGGTGCGCACGACACCGTTGTCGGTGTTGCCCGGCGCCCGGTAGCGCGCCCGTGCGGCCAGGTCCGGGTGGGCGTTGGCCATCGCGAACGAGTAGTCGGCCTCATCCATCATCTCCAGATCGTTGAGGAAGTCGCCGAACACCATCGTCTGAGCCCGGGTGATCCCCATCGAATCCTGGATGTGGCGCAGTCCGGCGCCCTTGTTGGCGTGCGGGTCCATGACGTCCAGCCAGTGCTGACCGGAGACGACCACCTGGTGGGTGGCCCGGAAGCCGGCGTAGGCCGGAGCCGACACCGCCTCGGAGGACTCGAAGTCGTAGATCGCGACCTTGAGGATGTCGTCGGCGACGTCCTGGAGGTCCGGCACGACGGCCAGCCGGTGGTAGTACTTGTCAACCTCATCGCGGAACACGGGGTCGGTGCGCTCGATGTAGGCGCTGGACTTGCCGCACAGCACGGCGCCCACGTCGGCGCCACCGGCCACGAGGTTGCGCGCCACGGTGATCAGGTCCCGCGCCACGTCACGCTCCAGCGTGTCCGCGCTGAGCTCCTTGCCATCGCGCACGACGAACGTGCCGTTCTCGGCGATGAACACCACCTCGGAGGCGATCTCGTCGAAGCGCTCCAGCAGGTTGTAGTACTGGCGGCCTGACGCCGGGCAGAACACGATGCCACGCTCGTGGAGCTGGTCGATCAACGGCCAGAACTCGTCGTGGACCGCGTCCTGCTCATCGAGCAGGGTGCCGTCCATGTCGCAGGCGATCAGCCGGATGTCGGGCACGTGGTCGAACTGCGGGGGCGCGAGGATCTCAGGCGTGCTCATCCCCGCATCCTGCCACCCAGGCACGCGGTCGGCGTTGCCTGCAATGCGCTGCCGCGCCGCGGGCGGGGCGAGAGGGCAGGATGCGCAGATGGTGGTGATGTTCGACAAGACCCGGCGAGGACCCGCTGCGCCGGGGTTCTTCGCGGCGGAGGCCGCCGGTCTGGACTGGCTGCGGGTGACTGGCGGCCCCGCGGTGCCGCGAGTGCATGAGGTGAGCGCGGATCGGATCAGCATGGATCGCATCACGCAGGGATCGCCGACCGCGGCGATGGCACACGAGTTCGGCCGCCGACTGGCGCGGCTGCACGCGGCCGGGGCTCCTGGGTTCGGCAGCCCGCCACCAGGGGCGCCCGAGGCGCATGGCTGGATCGGGGACCTGCCGATGGGCTACGCCCAGCGTGCCGGGTTCGCCCAGTTCTGGGCCCACGACCGCCTCGCGCAGACGGCCCGGATGGCCCGGCAACGAGGCGGGCTGGACGACCGGGCTGCCAGGGAGGTCGATTCGTTCGTCGCCGACCTGCTCGCCGGTCAGATCGACACCGGCCCGCCCGAACCCCCGGCCCGGCTTCACGGTGACCTGTGGAGCGGCAACGTGCTCTGGGGCCTCGACGGGCAGGTCTGGGTGATCGATCCGGCGGCGCACGGCGGGCATCGTGAGTCCGACCTGGCCATGCTCGCGCTGTTCGGTGCCCCGCACCTGCAGGCAATCCTCGCCGGATACCAGCAGGTGCATGAACTGGCACCGGGCTGGCGGGGACGGGTCCCCCTGCATCAGGCCTGGCCACTGCTCGTGCATGCCGCCCTGTTCGGCGGTGGCTACGGGTCCAGCGCCGTGAACGCCCTGCGTCTCGCGCGGAGCTGAATCGGCCCGTCGGGGGCCGTCCCGGCCGTGCTCTGGATACGACCGGTTCGCCCGGTTTGGCCGCGCGACGAACGGGGCATGGTCCGGCCACGCCGACGCTGTCCAACCGGACCCGTCGACTCCAAGGACAAGGAATCATCATGACTACGAACAACGACTACCTCGTGGAGAGCGTGCCGGTCGACCAGATCGTCGCCACCTCCAAGCACTGGGGGGTGCTGCTCACCTTCGGCATCCTCACCGGTGGCCTCGGGGCCGCCATCCTCGCCTGGCCCGAGAAGTCCCTGGCGATTGCCGGTGTGCTGCTCGGCCTCTCCCTGATCATCAGCGGCGTGTTCAGCGTCGTCGCCAGTTTCACCCAGCCGGACCGCTCGGCGGTTTCCCGCGTACTGATCGCCATCTCCGGGGTCATCTCCATCGCCCTGGGCCTGATCGCCTTCCAAGGGGTCACGCAGGCAATCACGATCCTGGTGATCGTGGTCGGTGTCGGCTGGCTCGTCCGGGGACTGATGGAGCTCATCGCTGGAATCCAGGCTCCCGCGGACCTGCCTGGCCGCGCACTGGTGATCACGACCGGGATCATCGGGCTGGCGGCCGGCGTCGCGATCCTGGTCTGGCCGAGCATCACCCTCACGGTCCTGGTCTGGATCGTGGGCCTGGCCCTGATCCTGATCGGCATCATGCAGATCGTCTCAGCCTTCGCACTGCGCTCCTTGGGAGCGCAGGTCGTGGGTCAGGTCACGCCCGGTGAGGTCGTCGCCGACTGACCAATAGCCGCTCGCGAGCGTCCACAGCAGCGCCGTCATCCCCTCGGGGTGGCGGAGCTGCTCCGTTGCCGAGGCGCTTCCCAACTGCCGAGGCGCTTCCCGAGTTCGGGAAGCAGATCCGCGGAACGGAAGCAGATCCGCGGGGGAACCGAAGCGGTCCCCCCGGGGGGGCGCTGCTATCCGTGCAGGGCGATGGCCCGGCGCATCGACTGCCGCGCCCGCTTGCGGTCACCGGAGGCGTCGTAGGCCGTGGCCAGCTCGAACCACAGTGGCCAGGCATCCGGATCAGCCTCGACCCTGGTCCGGACCACCTCGAAGTGCGCATCTGCCGCAGCCCGGTCGGGGCGGCCCGAGGGCCGGCGCGGCAGCTCATCGACGGGCAGTTCACCGCGGGCGGCCAGTTCGGCGCCCAGGGACTGGGTGGCGCTGCCGAACTGCCATTCGCGCCACAGCGCCCACAGCCCGATCGCGGGCAGCACGAGGATCGCCACGCCCAGCAAGATCGGCACCGCCCCACCGGCCCGGATGAAGTCCAGGGCCCTGGAGGCAGAGAACAGCATGTAGGCGCCGAGCAGGACGGCCATCAGAACGGCCATGCGCTTGCTGGTCAAGATGCGTCTGCCCCGTCGAGACCGAGGAAGCCGTCGATGCCCAGGGTCAGCCCGCGGTGCGTGACCACGTTGCGCACCGCGAGCAGGACGCCTGGCATGAAGCTGGCCCGGTCGAAGGAATCGTGGCGAATGGTCAGCGTCTCCCCGGGGCCGCCGAGCAGCACCTCCTGATGGGCCACCAGCCCCTGCAGGCGCACGGCATGCACATGGACGCCGTCAACGACGGCTCCGCGCGCACCGGGCAGCGCGGAGGTGGTGGCATCGGGCATGTCCGGGGCCTGGACCTCGGCCCGGGCCGCCGCGATCAACTGCGCGGTCCGTGTGGCTGTCCCCGACGGGGCGTCGGCCTTGCGCGGATGGTGCAGTTCCACGACCTCGACGGACTCGAAGTGGGGGGCTGCTGCGGCGGCGAAGCGCATCATCAGCACGGCTGCGATGCCGAAGTTGGGTGCGATCACCGCGCCCACGCTGGGATTGTCGGCCAGCAGCTCACGGACGCGGTCCAGGCGCGGCCCGTCGAACCCGGTGGTCCCGACGACCGGATGGATCCCGGCACCGATCAGGAACTCGAGGTTGCCCATGACGGACTCGGGGTGGGTGAAGTCGACCGCGACCTGCGCACCGGCGGCGGTCAACTCGGTCAGGTCGTCCCCGACGTCGAGGCTGGCCACCAGTTCCAGGTCCGGCGCGTCGTAGACCACCCGGACCACCTCTGAGCCCATGCGTCCCCGCGCGCCCAGCACACCCACCCTGATCGTCATGCCCGGCATTCTTCCACCGATGCTCGGCCGGCGTCCCACATCCCGCCGCGTCGACTCAGAGTGTGAAGGTCCGATCCGGCTCGAACGGCCCGATTACGGTCAACGCCCGCGGGACGCTCAGGATCGCCGCGGCCTCGCGGGCCACGTCCTCGGTGGTCACTGCGTCCACCCGGGCCAGGGTGGTGTCGATGCTGGGCAGCTCACCGACCGACAGGTCCGCGCTGCCGATGCGGCTCATCCGCGACCCGGTGTCCTCCAGGCCCAGCACGATGGAGCCCTTCGTCTGACCCTTGCCCCGGGCCAACTCGACGGGGGTCACGCCGTTGCGGGCCACCTCGTCCAGGGCCGCGACGGTCAGGTCCAGGACGTCATCGATCTTGTTGGGCAGGCAGCCGGCGTAGGCGCCGAACACCCCCGTGTCGCAGTAGCCGGTCGTGAACGCGTAGACCGAGTAGGCCAGGCCCCGCCGTTCGCGGATCTCCTGGAAGAGCCGGGACGACATCCCCCCGCCCAGAGCGGTGCTCAGGATGCTCAACGTGTAGCGCCGGTCATCGGACCGGGCCACCCCGGGCACACCCAGCACGAGGTGCGCCTGCTCAGTGGGTCGTGAGACGACTCGGATGCCACCGCTCGAGGGGACTGCCGCTCCCCCGCGCCGAGCCGGCAGCGGACGCATCGCAGGATCCACCAGGGCACCTGCGGACCCGAATGCATCGCTCACCAGGCGGACCACCTCCTCGTGGTCCACCGCACCGGCGGCCGCGACGACCATCGCCTCGGGCCGGTAGCGCCCCCGGTAGAACGATGCGATGGCCTGCGGGGTGATTCTCTCGATGGTCTGCTGGGTGCCCAGGATCGACCGTCCCAGGTCGGTCTCGCCGAACAGGCCGAGCATGAACTCGTCATGGACCAGATCCGAGGGATCATCGTCACGCATGGCGATCTCCTCGAGGATCACCCCACGTTCGGCCTCCACATCGCCGGGTCGCAGCAACGCCGAGGTCACGATGTCGCTGATCACGTCGATGGCCAGCGGGAGGTCCCGATCGAGGACCCGGGCGTAGAAGCAGGTGTGCTCCTTGGCCGTGAACGCGTTCATCTCCCCGCCGACAGCATCCATCAGCGACGAGATCTCCAGTGCCTCGCGCCGCCGGGTGCCCTTGAACAACAGGTGCTCGAGGTAGTGCGCGGAACCCATCTGCTCGTGGCTCTCGTCGCGTGATCCGACGCCCACCCAGATGCCGAACGCCGCCGAGCGGACTCCGGGCACGTTCTCGGTGATTATCCGCAGCCCCCCGGGCAGCACGCTCCGGCGGACCAGCCCGCCCTGCGCGGCCGTGAGCAGTGACACGGTGGAGCCCGGCTCCTGGTCGGGATCGATCTGCCAGGAGCCGGGCCGTGGTGCCGTCATCGGGTCAGGCCTGGCCCTCACCGGAGGCTGCTGCCTCGTCGGCCGGTGCGTCGTCGAGCACGGGCATCAGGGAGAGCTTCCCGCGCGGGTCGACCTCCTTGATCTCGACCAGGATCTTCTGGCCGACCTGGGCAACCTCGTCGACGTTGTCGATGCGCTTCTTCCCCGGGGCCAGCTTCTTCAGCTCGCTGATGTGCAGCAGGCCGTCCTTGCCGGGCAGCAGCGACACGAACGCACCGAACGTCGTGGTCTTGACCACGGTGCCCAGGTAGCGCTCGCCGACCTCAGGCATCGTCGGGTTGGCGATCGCGTTGATCGCAGCCCGGGCCGCCTCGGCCGACTCGCCGTTGGTGGCACCGATGTAGATCGTGCCGTCGTCGGTGATCGTGATGTCGGCCCCGGTGTCGTCCTGGATGGTGTTGATCATCTTGCCCTTGGGCCCGATCACCTCACCGATCTTGTCCACCGGGATGTTGACCGTGATGATCCGCGGCGCCAGCGAGCTCATCTCGTCGGGGACATCGATCGCCTCGTTCATGACCTCGAGGATCGCCAACCGGGCGTCGTGGGCCTGGTTCAGGGCACCGGCGAGCACCGACGCGGGGATGCCGTCGAGCTTGGTGTCCAGCTGCAGGGCGGTCACGAAGTCCTTGGTGCCGGCGACCTTGAAGTCCATGTCGCCGAACGCGTCCTCGGCACCCAGGATGTCGGTCAGGGCGACGTAGCGGGTCTGGCCGTCGACCTCGTCGGAGACCAGGCCCATCGCGATGCCGGCCACGGCCGCCTTGAGCGGAACGCCGGCGTTGAGCAGCGACAGCGTCGAGGCGCAGACCGAACCCATCGAGGTCGAGCCGTTGGAGCCCAGGGCCTCGGAGACCTGGCGGATGGCGTAGGGGAACTCCTCCTTGCTGGGCAGCACGGGCACCAGGGCCCGCTCGGCCAGCGCGCCGTGGCCGATCTCGCGGCGCTTGGGCGAGCCCACGCGGCCGGTCTCACCGGTGCTGTAGGGCGGGAAGTTGTAGTTGTGCATGTAGCGCTTGCGCGTCTCCGGGCTCAGCGTGTCCAGCTGCTGCTCCATCTTGAGCATGTTCAGCGTGGTCACGCCCATGATCTGGGTCTCGCCACGCTCGAACAGCGCCGAACCGTGGGCGCGCGGGACGACCTCGACCTCGGCGGACAGCGGACGGATGTCGGTGACGCCGCGACCGTCCATGCGGATCTGGTCGCGCAGCACACGCACCCGCACCAACTTCTTGGTCAGGGCCCGGAATGCGGCGCTGACCTCCTTGTCCCGGCCGGCGAACTGGTCGGCCAGGCGCTCGGCGACCAGGCGCTTGACCCGGCCCGTCTCGTTGTCGCGCGCCTGCTTGTCCGCGATGGTCAGCGCTGCAGCGAGCTCGTCGGTTGCGGTGGCCTCCACCGCGTCGAAGACCTCGGGCTGGTAGTCCGGGAACAGCGGGAACTCGATGGTCTCCTTGGCAGCCTTGGCCGCGAGCGCGGACTGCGCGTCGCAGAGGATGCGGATGAAGCCCTTGGCGGCGTCGAGGCCCTCGGCCACGACCTGCTCCGTGGGCGCCGGCGCGCCGCCGACGACCAGCTCGTAGGTTGCGTCGGTGGCCTCGGCCTCGACCATCATGATCGCGACGTCGTCCCCGACGACCCGGCCGGCAACGACCATGTCGAACACAGCGCCGGAAAGCTGGTCGTGGCTCGGGAAGGCGACCCACTGGCCGCGGATCAGGGCGACGCGGGTCGCGCCGATCGGGCCGGAGAACGGCAGGCCGGACAGCTGCGTGGACATCGACGCGGCGTTGATCGCGAGCACGTCGTACAGGTGCGCGGGGTTGAGGCTCATCACGGTGATGACGACCTGGACCTCGTTGCGCAGGCCCTTGACGAACGTCGGACGCAGCGGGCGGTCGACGAGCCGGCAGGTGAGGATCGCGTCCTCACTGGGCCGGCCCTCGCGGCGGAAGAAGGACCCGGGGATGCGCCCGGCGGCGTACATCCGCTCCTCGACGTCGATGGTCAGCGGGAAGAAGTCGAACTGCTCCTTGGGGTGCTTGCCGGCCGTGGTGGCCGACAGGAGCATGGTGTCCTCGTCGAGGTAGGCCACGGCCGAGCCGGCGGCCTGACGGGCCAGGCGGCCGGTCTCGAAGCGGATGGTGCGGGTGCCGAACGAGCCGTTGTCGATCACGGCTTCGGACGAGTGAATCTCGGGACCCTCCACGGGTGCCCTCCTTGGGGTTGGGGAGGGTCCGCCCAGTGCACGTCTTGGATAGAAGTCCTCGGGGAGCCATTCGCGCGGATCGTTGGATCGGGCAATGGGTTCCGGGGACCACCACCGCAAGACCATGCGTGGGGCCAGACCCTCGATGTTGTGTTGTGTCGTTCGGGAAGTGCTCAGTACCCACGCGCAATCGGGCTCCGTGCCCAGGCGCGAGGGGTGCCAGCGGGAGTGCACGCGTCAGGAGCGGCACCCGAAGGCACCGCTCCCGTACGTGTCAGCGCCGGATTCCGAGGCGCTCGATGAGCGCGCGGTACCGGCTGATGTCCGTGGCCTGCAGGTACTTGAGCAAACGACGGCGCTGGCCGACCAGCAGCAGCAGACCGCGCCGGCTGTGATGGTCGTGCTTGTGGGTCTTCAGGTGCTCGGTGAGATCCGAGATGCGCTTGCTGAGCAGGGCGACCTGGACCTCGGGGCTACCGGTGTCGCCCTCCTTGATGCCGTACTCGGAGATGATGGACTTCTTGGTGTCGGTGTCTAGGGGCATGAGTGTTGGTGCATTCCTCTCGGGCGCAACGATCACCAGCGGCCTGTTGCCTTGCTGGTTCGAGTCGCGGTCCGCGGGGCGCCCGCCCCGTGGCCGTCAGGCCCAAGGATAACACCCGTGGGATTCCCTGGGGGGTATGCACTGCCAACTCATGAACCGTTCTGGTGCATGCACCCGCGCCCTCTTGCGCAGGGAGGCCCCGTTCCGGTCCACAAGTCACGCGCAACGGACGCGTGATCGCCTGCACACGATCTGTGACGTGCGTGGGAGCGCAGGTGCTGTTCACCCTCAGGAGCGGGCGCCGCGCGCACGCACGACCCCGGGGCGGGTGGGCTGGTCCGATCGAGGGACCGCTCATCGGGGGAAGTCCGCCGAGGCGTTGCCCAGTCCAAAACACCCGTGCCGATGCCCAGCACATGACCGCCACCACCGCTGCCCGCACAGCTCGCCTGGTGACCGCGTTGATGGTCGCCTCGCTCTCGTTCGGGGTGGTGCCAGCGGGCGCGACGGCGGCAGTGCCCGAGGCTGCGGTGACGGGCACGATGCGCACGGTCACCGGGTCCGCAGCCCAGGACCGATTCGAGGCCGAGGTGCTCACGCTGACCAACAAGGCCCGCTCGCGTTCGCGCAAGTGCGGTAGTACGCGCATGAAGGCGGTCAAGGCGGTGCGCTGGAACGCGACACTGGCCCGGACGGCCAACGCGCACAGCGCCGACATGGCGACCAAGAACTACTTCTCGCACTACGACAAGGCGGGCCGCTCACCGTTCAAGCGCATCCGCGCTGCCGGCTACAACTACCGAGCCGCCGGGGAGAACATCGCGGCCGGGCGCAGCCTCTCCAGCCCCCAGGCAGTGGTGCGGGCCTGGCTCAAGAGTCCTGGACACTGCAAGGTCATCATGAACGGCAAGTACAAGGAACTCGGCATCGGACGCGTCGAGGGGCCTGGGAAATGGACCGTCTACTGGACGCAGAACTTCGGACGGGCCAAGTAGCTCCGCCAGCAACCAGGTCCACTCGATCCTGCAGCACGCCTGGCTACCGGGCGGTGCTGACCTCGGAGGCCAGGATCTCCCGAGCCCGGCCGATGTCGTCAGTCATCTGCGCCAGCAACTGCTCAACGCTGTCGAAGCGCGTCATGGCCCGGATCCGGCTCACGAATTCCAGATCGGCAACGTGGCCGTACAGGTCGAACTCGGCCGGTGCGTCGATCACGTAGGCCTCCACCCGCCGGTCCTGACCGTCGAAGGTGGGGTTGGTGCCGACCGAAACCGCCGCCGGACGCCAGCGGCCCGGCTCGATGGTCGTGTGCATCCTGGCCGCGTACACGCCGTCAGCGGGAATCGCCATCCCGATCGGCACGTCCAGGTTGGCCGTCGGGAATCCGAGCTCCCGACCACGATGATCGCCGTGCGCGACGGGCCCCGACACCCGATGCGGACGGTCCAGCCCCACCGCGGCGCCTGCCACGTCCCCAGCGGCGATGAGCCCACGGATCGCAGTGGACGACAGTGCCTCGTCCGGGCCGTCGAGGGGTTCGAGCTCGACGACCGTCACTTCGAAGCCCAACTCCCGGCCCAACTCGGTCAACAGCACCACGTCGCCCGAGGCTCGGTGGCCGAACCGGAAGTTGCGGCCCACCACCACGTGCACCGCACCCAGCGTCTCGGCCAGGACCCGGGTGGCGAAGTGCTCCGCGGACTCCTGGGCCAGGGACTGGTCGAACTGCACGACCAGGACCCCACCGATCCCCACCTCGGTGAACAGCTCCAGACGCCGGGGCATGGAGGTGAGCAGGGGGGGCGCGAGGTCGGGGCGGATCACCGCCATCGGATGCGGGTCGAACGTGACTGCAACCGCAAGCAGATCCTGCCCAGCATCGGCCACAACGCGATCCAGCAGGTGGCGATGCCCACGATGGACGCCGTCGAACGTGCCGATCGTGACTGAGGTGGGACCAATGCCCGCAGGCACCTGATCACAGCCGAGCCACACCTGCATGCGCGTAGCCTGCCATGACCATAGGGCGGGCCGGTAACCGTCGCCGAGCGGGAGGACCGGGCAAGTCGTGACCGGGTGGGTTCGCCGCGGTGGCCGACCCGTTGATCTGCGCGGGGATGTCTGGCGATGCTGGCCACGTCCGCAAGTCGCCGCCTAGACTCTGGCGACATGGCAACTGAGCACCCGGAACACCCATCGCACCCCGCCCAGGCCGCCCCGGACCTGACGCCGCCCGCGGTGCGCAAGCGCGCCGCCATGAGCCGGCAGCTGGTCGACTGGCTCGGCACCGACTGGGACGGGGCACCGTCGATGGCGCACCCTGCCGCCAGCTCCGGGGTGGCGCAGCAGACCGGCGCTCGCCGCAATGCCCTGTCCGGGCACTTCGCAGGTCGGTTGGTCGTGGTGCCGGCGGGCCTGCACAAGGCCCGCGCCAACGACACCGACTATCCGTTCCGGGCCGCATCAGCATTCGTGTGGCTGACCGGGGAGACGGTCGAGGGTGCGGTCCTGGTCATGGTTCCGCACCCGACCGGTCCCGGGCACGAGGCCACCCTGTTCGTTCGCGAGTACCAGCATGCCGGCTCCGAGGGCTACTTCACCGATCATCAGTTCGGTGCGATCTGGGTCGGCAACGTGCCCTCCCCGGCGGAGACCGCCGACGCGCTCGACGTGCCCTGCCGGGCGCTTTCCGAACTGCCCGCAGTCCTCGACGGGTGGCGCGACCAGGAGGTCGCCCTGCTCACCGGCCATGATCGCGGGGTCGAGGCGCTGCTGCCCCGCGGGTCGGGGTCGAAGCTGGCTGCCGTCGTCGATGAGCTGCGCCTGGCCAAGGACGAGTGGGAGATCGCGGCGTTGCAGCGCGCCTGCGACGCGACCACCCGGGGGTTCGCCGACGTCGTCCGCGAGATCCCGACGGTGCTGGACCGGCCGGTGCGTGGCGAACGCTGGCTGGAGGGCACGTTCTGGCGGCGTGCACGCCTGGAGGGCAATGAGGTCGGATACACCTCCATCGTGGGTGCCGGCGCGCACGGCACCACCTTGCACTGGTGGCGCAACAACGGGCAGCTGCGCACCGGGGACCTGCTCCTGGCCGACATGGGCGTGGAGTCCGACGAGATCCACACCGCCGATGTGACCCGGACCTTCCCGCTGGACGGTCAATGGACTGCCACCCAGCGCAAGGTCTATATGGCCGTCCTGGAGGCCCAGCAGGCAGGCATCGAGGAATGCCGGGTCGGCAACGACTTCCTGGCCGCGAACCGGGCCTGCATGGGCGTGCTTGCCGAGCACCTGCACTCCTGGGGCATCCTGGACGTCACAGCTGCGGTGTCCTGCAGCGAGGATCCGCAGGCGCCGGGTGCCGGGCGGCATCGCCGGTACACCCTGCACGGGGTCTCGCACAGCCTTGGCCTGGACGTCCACGACTGCGCCCAGACGCGCGATGAGGCCCACACGCAGGGGCTGCTGGGCGAGAACCATGTGCTGACTGTGGAGCCCGGGCTGTACTTCCAGGTCAACGATCGCAGCGTACCGCCGGAGTTCCGCGGCATCAGCGTGCGCATCGAGGACGACATCCAGGTGACCTCCGGCGGGCCCGTGAACCTCTCCGCCGCGCTCCCCCGCGACCCCGATGAGATCACCGGGTGGATGCGCGACGTTCAGGCCGGCCCGCTGGAGTTCTGATGCGCCAGGCAGCCAGGGGCCCCGGTGGTCTCGCGCCCCTTTCCGGGCGTTGAGCCCCGGGATGTAGGTTTCCCCCGTGGCCCGCTCCGCGGCAGTGCGAGAACGCACGGTGTACCTGCACATCGGGACTCCAAAGAGCGGGACGACGCACCTGCAGGCGCTGCTATGGGAGAACCGCCGTGAGTTGCGCAGGCGTGGGTTGCTCTACCCGGGGCGAACAGCTCAGTATCGCGGGGGGCATCATCAGGCCGCCCTCGAACTCCTGAGCCTGGACCAGCCGGCGGACGCGCGGGACCTCAGCGCATGGCGTGCCCTGACCGATGCAGTCCACCGATGGCCCGGTGACTCGGTGCTGTCCCACGAGTTGCTCAGCCTCGCCGGGCCGCGGGCGATCGAGCAGATCGCCACGGACCTGGCTGCCCACCACGTCCGGGTGGTCATCACGGGCCGTGACCTCATGCGGTTGATCCCCTCCTGGTGGCAGGAGGGATGCCGCAACGGCAGGTCAAGCACGTATCAGGACTTCCTGACATCGCTGCGTGCCGACAAGCCCTACGGTCCAGGGAAGCGGTTCCTTGGCTTTGCTGACCTGCCAGCCCTCGTTGACCGGTATGCGCCGGTGTGCCCACCCGACCAGACCCTGATCGTCGTCAACGGGATGGCTGGCACATCAGCCGACCGATTGCCCCACGATTTCCTTGCCGCGCTCGGCACGATGCCGCAGGGTCTGACGCTGCCGGTGAACTCGACCTACCCGGCGCTATCCGCCCCGGCCGCGGAGCTGATGCGGCGCCTGAACGCCGGGCCCCTTGCCGGGATGGCCTACTGGGATCACCAACGGCTCATCAAGGTCCCCTTCGGCAACGACGTGCTGGCCAACCTGGAACGGAAGGGCCCAAGGCTCACGGTGCCACCCGAGCTGCGCAGCTGGGTGATAGGCCGCTCCCAGGCGATAGTCGCTGGCCTGGATTCACTCGGCGTCGACTTCCGCGGCGACCCATCCCATCTCATCCCCGAGATGGACGATGCTCCTTTCGTCGACCCGGCGTCCATCAGCGACAGCGAGCTCCTCGCATGGGCCCTGGACGCTCTCGTGGCTCAAGCGCACCTGATCGCCAATCCGGGTGTAGCGGGTCGGCTCCGCAGCCGTGGCAGGCAGCTGGCCCGCCTTCTCCCCCACTGACCCCGGGCAGAACCTAGCTTCCTTGGTCGTCCACGCTCTTGCGCTGCACTTGAGTTCCAGGCGGCGTTGCCCCGCTGGGCCTCTTCGGTGTAGCCGAGCACGTGGTGGTCGGTGATGGTGAGTGCCCGGCGGGGTTCGGCGGGTGCGGGTGGGTGGTCGGCGGCGATCAGCGGGCGGAGGAGCCGGTCGTGGACCTTGGTGTAGAAGATCGCGACACGCTGCCCGTCGGGGGTGAGGTGGTAGGTGTTCGGTGCGGGTGTCGTGCGATGAGCCCGTTGAGCCGCAGCCGGGCCAGGTCGTAGCTCATCTGGTTGATGGTGTAGGCCGCGCCCGAGCAGGTGGGTCACCTGGGCACGCAGGCTCCGGTTGGTGAAGCCGAGGGCGTTCAGACCGACACACAGGGCGCCGAGCAGGGCCATGACCCGAGGATCTCCGAACCGTAGGTGCGGGCGACCTCCTGCCATCCTCGGTGAGGGTGGACTGCGCGACCCGCTCAAAGGCTGGGCTCGCAAGGACACAACCCTGCCCGACACGTTCAGTATCGAGCAGGCGAGGTTGACGGCACGGGCCTTGGCCTGCAGCTCGTCGAGGTGCGCGAGGCGGCGCTTGCAGCCCAGGTCGTCCGGGGTTGTTGATCACGGTCTCGATCCGCAGCGCCCGGCCGTCCTTGAGGTACTGCTTGACCCGGGAGTGCTTGTAGTCGGCGTTCACAGTCACCCCGACGGTGTCGCGGGTGGCGATGCGGGTCTTGTAGGCCGGTGCCACCTTTCGGCGGACGCCCCCACCGACGGGGGTGGCCGGCGAAGATGAGCTCGACGTGGTCGGGTCGCCCGAGGTCGAGGTTGGGTGCGCATGGGACCACCTTGCACAGGTAGCCCGACAAGGGGCAGGTGCACCGCGGAATCAGCGTGCGCATCGAGGACGACATCCAG
Organism: uncultured Actinomycetes bacterium; assembly: GCA_963781015.1. GTDB lineage: Bacteria > Actinomycetota > Actinomycetes > S36-B12 > CAIYMF01 > Prado023. The sequence continues at coordinate 55,087 of CAWAEB010000004.1, forward strand.
GTGACCTCCGGCGGGCCCGTGAACCTCTCCGGCGCGCTCCCTCGCGACCCCGATGAGATCACCGGGTGGATGCGCGACGTTCAGGCCGGCCCGCTGGAGTTCTGACCCCTGCATCGGCGCGACAGGCACGCGCATGAGTTCCTCCACTCGGGCGCCGCCCTTGTGTCGCTACTGAGGATGAACCGCCCTGAGCCGGGCGCTGAGGTGGAGGAACTCGTCAGGACGCCGAGGAACAGGAGGCTGGTCGACCACTGGGTCCACCGGTCCAGACCCGTCCGCTCGCGCTAGTCTCCGGGGGTGCCCGGCGACACCTCGACGCAGACCGGTCGGGTGTTCCTGCACATCGGAACCCCCAAGAGCGGCACGACGCACCTGCAGGCTCTCCTCTGGGCCAACCGCAGGGGCCTGCGCAGGCGCGGGGTCAGCTATCCAGGTCGCACGCCGGCCAGCCAGTACGGGGCAGTCCTGGAGTTGCTCGCCCTGGACAGCGCGCCCACCGACGGGCACCCGATGCTCGAGTGGAACGCGCTGCTTACCCAGATCCGGCGCACGCGCGCGGATGTGGTGCTCTCCCATGAGCTGCTGACCTTCGCCAACGAGCCCACGGTGCGCCGCATTGCCGATGATCTGGCCGACCGGGAGGTGCACCTGATCATCACCGCTCGCGATCTGCGGCGGTTGATCCCGTCCAAGTGGCAGGAGGACGTCCGCAACGGGTAATGGCACACATATCGTGCCCTGCTCAACAGCCTCATGGCGGCGCCCTCCTACGGTGCCGGTCGGGTCCTCTGGCGGATGGCGGACCTGCCCGCGCTGGTCCAGGGTTGGTCGCTGGTCGCCCCGCCGGAGCGAGTGCATGTGATCGTCAACGGTCCGCCGGGCACGCCGGTGAACCAGCTCCCCGCGCTGTTCCTCGCGACCGTGGGCACCTCACTCGAGGGACTGGCAGCACCGTCCGAAGCCTCCTGCCGGTCGCTCTCGGCGCCTGCGGCCGAACTCATGCGCCGCATCAATGCCGGACCGTCGTGGACCCGAGCTCGTACTCCGACACGGCCCAGTTGGAACTGGCCTGTGAGACCTTGGTCGCTCTGGCCACCCGCACCGAGGCTGGAGCAGGGCTGCGCGCGCGGGTGCCCGGCTGGGCCACGGGGCTGGCAGGCCGAGCCCGCGCGCTGCGTACCTGACGAGCGGGCGCCCAGGCGGTCGGGCAGGGCCCCGGCGACGCGGCCGGGATCCGGTGCGGCACAACTCCAGCCGCGTGAATTCCTCCACGTGGGCGCCGTGCCGGCTTCGCTGCGGAGGATGAACCACGCTCCGAGGGACGCTGGTGCGGAGGAAGGGCGCACGGCTAGGGCTGTGAGAACACCGCGAGGTACTTGGTCGTGCCGTCGGGATGCGAGGTCGCCAAAGCCAGGAACTCCCCGTCGGGCGCGAATAGGGCATGCGGCGCAACGGGCCGGGTCAGCCACCCGGGGGCATCTGCGTGCGCCGTGGCCGATGGTGCAGGGTCGGCGCCCCGAACATGGCCTGGTGAATTCGATGCGGGTCCGGGGGGACTCGGCGAGCCCGATGCGGCTCCCTGGAGGAAGGGCGAGCCCGCAGTCGCTCCGGGGGCCAGCAGATCCGAGGTGGCTGCGAAGCCCGGCACGCCGCCCGGCAGATCGAGGGCCTGCCCGTCGGCGGCGGCAGCAGCTGCCCGGGCCCACGCCACACCAAGGTCGATCGAGCGGCCGTACCGCACCGCTTTCGCGTCCGGGGCCGAGACGGTCACGCTGGGGAAGGCTGCGCGGGCAGCGTCGGCAATCGGCATGACCTGCATGCTGAGGTCGAGCTCGTCGAGCCTGAGCGCGTGGGCGAGGGTGAACACGCCCACCCGGCGGCGGCGCAGGTTGGTCAGGTGCCCTCCGACCGCGAGCGCGTCACCGAGGTCGCGCGCCAGGGCCCTGATGTAGGTGCCCGACGAGCAGGTGACCCGGACCTCCAGCTCCAACGTGCCCGCATCAGGATCCCGACGCAGGTCGAGCAGGTCGAAGACGCTGACCGTGACGGGACGCTCGGGCAGGTCCACCTGCTCCCCCGCGCGGACTCGCTCGTGGGACCGGCGCCCCTCTACCTTGATGGCCGACACCATCGCGGGGCGCTGCATGATGGTTCCGGTCAGCTGCCTGATCCCGGCTCGGATGGCTGCCTCCGTCAGGTCGGCGACGGCACCCTCCTGCGTTCCGCCGATGAGTCGCTCGCCCTCGCGGTCGTCGCTGACAGTCGACCAACCGAGTTTGATCGTGGCGTCGTAGCTCTTGTCCGCCCCGCTGATGTGGCCCAGCAGGCGGGTCGCCCGCCCGATACCGACCACCAGGACGCCGGTTGCCATCGGGTCCAGGGTCCCGGCGTGGCCCACCCGCCGGGTACCCGCCAGCGTCCGCATGCGCCCGACGACATCGTGGGAGGTCCACCCACCGGGCTTGTCGACCAGGACGATCCCGTCAGGCGCCGTGGGTCGGAGCGGGGGCCGTGGACGATCTGCTGGGTGCCGACCGGCAGCTCCATCTGGCCCGCCGGACCCGCCGACGTCCGCGGCCCCCACATCGTCGGTCGAGCCGGGCACGTCAGTCGGCGGATCCGGGTCGGGGCACAGCCAGGTCCGCGGCCCGCAGCGCATCGCTTGGTGCGTCCGCGGGCTGCCCACGCTCCGCGGCCCACCCCAGGCCCTCGGTGGCCTCCAGTCCGTCCGGTCCCGTCCCGGCGTCGTCGCGCGGCGCCCGGTAGGGGTCGGCCTCCCCCGCGTACGTGGCGCCGGCCGAGGCAGCGGCAACGGCTGCGTCCGTTGCCGCTGCCTGGGCCAGTAGATCATCGATGTGCCGGGCGGTCTCCGGCACCGCGTCAGCGATGAACGCCAGCGAGGGGGTATGCCGCACCCCGGTCTGACGCCCGACCTCGGAGCGCAGCACGCCCTTGGCCGACTCCAGCGCCACCGCGGTGTCGGCGCGCTCGGAGTCCGACCCGAGGACCGTGTAGAACACGGTGGCCTCGCGCAGGTCGTTGGTGACCCGGGCATCGGTGATGGTGATGAACCCGAGCCGCGGATCCTTCACCCGCGTCTCGAGGGTCTCGGCCACGATCACCCGAACCCGATCAGCCAACCGGCGAACCCGTGCCTCATGCGTGCTCATGTCACTGCCACCTCTCCCACGCGCGAATCCGCGCTGCCGCACCAGACCTGCCGGACCCCCGGGCGGGGACCATCCTGCCGCAATCCTCAGTCACCGGCACCCACGAATCTCATCCGCGCCGACAGCAGTTGCAACTCCGGCCTGCCCGCCGCCAGACGCTCGCACGCCTCCAGCACCGTACGGGCGTGTTCCAGGTCCGGGGAGACCACCGCCACGCCGATCAATGTCCGCCGGTGCAGCTCCTGGTACCCGGCCTCCGCCGCCGCCACCTCGTAGCGACGCCGCAGCTCAGCCACCAGGCCACGCACGTGCCGCCTCTTGTCCTTCAACGACGAGACATCGTCGGGGAGCAGCAGGTCGAGGTCAAGGATCCCCACGAACACTTCTGCTCCCCCACGCCTCAGCCGCGCGGCTTCTCCCGCATCTCGAACGTCTCGATCACGTCGTCGACCTTGATGTCCCCGTAGGAACCCAGGCCGATGCCGCACTCGTAACCGTCGCGGACCTCGGTGACGTCGTCCTTGAAGCGCCGCAGCGACGTGACCGACAGGTTGTCGGCGACCACCACACCGTCGCGGACCAGGCGTGCCTTGCTGTTGCGCTTGATCTCACCGCTGCGGACCAAGGAGCCTGCGATGGTGCCGAACTTGGAGCTCTTGAAGACCTCGCGCACCTCGGCCGTGCCGAGCTGGGCCTCCTCGTACTCCGGCTTGAGCATGCCCTTCAGGGCTGCCTCGATGTCGTCGATCGCCGCGTAGATGACGTTGTAGTAGCGGATGTCCACGCCCTCGCGGTCGGCCAGCTCCGTCGCCTTGCCCTGCGGGCGCACGTTGAAGCCGATGATGACGGCCTTCGACGCCGCGGCGAGCATCACGTTGGTCTCGGTGATCGCCCCGACGCCTCGATCGATGATGCGCAGGTTGACCTCCTCGCCCACGTCGATGCCCAGCAGCGAGTCCTCGAGGGCCTCGACCGAGCCGGACACGTCGCCCTTGAGGATCAGGTTGAGCTCCTGGACCTCGCCGGTCTCCAACTGCTTGAGGAAGTCCTCCAGGGTCCGCCGGCCACGACGCTTGGCCAACTGGGCGTTGCGTTCGCGGGCCTGGCGGGTCTGGGCGATCTGCCGGGCGACCCGGTCCTCGCCGACGACCAGGAAAGAGTCACCGGCACCGGGCACGGAGGTCAGGCCCAGGACCTGGACCGGTCGGGCCGGGGTGGCCACATCGACGGTGTTGCCGTGCTCGTCGAGCATGGCCCGGACACGCCCGAAGGCGTCACCGGCCACGATCGAGTCACCGGGGCGAAGCGTGCCGCGCTGGACCAGCACCGTGGCAACCGGGCCGCGCCCGCGGTCGAGGTGCGCCTCGATGGCCACACCCTGCGCGTCCTGGGTCGGGTTCGCCCGCAGGTCCAGGGTGGCGTCCGCGGTCAGGACGATCGACTCGAGCAGCTTGTCGATGTTCAGTCGGCCCTTGGCCGAGACGTCGACGAACATTGTGTCGCCGCCGAACTCCTCGGCGACGAGGCCGTACTCGGTGAGCTGGCCGCGCACCTTCAGGGGATCGGCGCCCTCCTTGTCGATCTTGTTCACCGCGACCACGATCGGCACGCCCGCAGCCTGGGCGTGGTTCAGCGCCTCCACCGTCTGCGGCTTGACACCGTCGTCGGCGGCCACGACCAGCACGGCGATGTCGGTCACCTGGGCACCTCGGGCACGCATGGCGGTGAACGCCTCGTGGCCCGGAGTGTCGATGAACGTGAGCTTGCGCTCGGCGTCGGCGATCTCCACCGTCACCTGGTAGGCGCCGATGTGCTGGGTGATGCCGCCGGCCTCCCCGTCCACGACATTGGCCGAGCGGATGGCATCGAGCAGCTTGGTCTTGCCGTGGTCGACGTGACCCATGACCGTGACGACCGGAGGCCGGATCACGAGGTCGGACTCGTCTCCCTCGTCCTCGCCGAACTCCAGGTCGAACGTCCCGAGGAGCTCGCGATCCTCGTCCTCCGGCGAGACGACCTGCACGTCGTAGTCCAGTTCCGAGCCCAGCAGGCGCAGCGTGTCGTCATCGACCGACTGGGTCGCGGTGACCATCTCGCCCAGGTTGAACATGATCGTGACCAGGTCCGAGGCCGAGGCGTTGATCCGGTCGGCGAAGTCGCTGAGCGAGGCGCCGCGAGGCAGCCGGACGACAGCGCCGTTGCCGCGCTGGACGCGCACACCGCCGATCGCCGGCGCCTGCATGTTGTCGAATTCCTGGCGCTTGGCCTTGCGCGACTTGCGGCCCTTGGTCGGACGCCCACCGGGACGGCCGAAGGCGCCTGCCGTACCCCCGCGGCCCGGACCGCCGGGACGCCCGCCGGGGCGACCCGGGCCACCGGCTCCGGGGCCGCCGGGACGGTAGCCACCGCCACCGGCTCCAGCTCCGGCGCCGGCTCCAGCACCGGGACGGAACCCACCCCCGGCACCTCCGGGACGGCTCGAGCTGGGTCCACCGGGACCTCCGGGACGACCGCCAGGGCCGCCGGGACGTCCACCGGGACGCGCCGCGGCGGGTCGGGGAGCCGGTCGCGGCGGCATGGAGCCCGGGTTCGGGCGGGGCCCGCCGGGTCCGGCAGGCGCGGGGGGACGGGGACCCGCCGGACCCGCAGCGCTCGGCCGCGGAGCTGGTGCGGGGCGGCCCATGCCCGAGCCGGAGTAGGGGTTGTTGCCCGGACGCGGACCCGGCGCTGGCCGGCCCATGCCGGAACCGCTGAACGGGTTGTTGCCCGGACGCGGACCCGGCGTCGGTCGTGCCGAGGTGCTGCCGCCCTCGCCCGTACTTGGAGCCGCCGGCACCTGCTCAGCGGACTCGGCCGCCGGTGCCTGCGGGCGTGCCTCGGGGGTCGACGGCGCAGCTGTCGCCGGGGCCGGGGCCTCGGGAGCAGCGGGAGCGCCCGGAGCGGGCGAGGCGGGCACTGGGCCTGGACCTGGCTGGGCCACTGGGGCAGGGGGGGCAGCCGGAGTCGGCTTGGCCACCGGGGCCGGCCGGGCGGCTGGAGCCGGACCCATGGGGGTGGGCGAACCCGGCGCCGGTTGGGCTGCTGCGGGAGCAGGCGCAGAGGCAGGCTTGGGTGCGACCTTTTTGGCCGCAGGCGGCTCGGGCTCGGCCGAGGCTGGGAAGGCCTCCCGGAGCTTGCGCTCGACGGGAGCCTCGATGGTGGAGGCAGCTGACTTCACGTACTCACCGTTCGCGTTCAACCACGCGACGGCTTCCTTGCTGGGAATACCCAACTCCTTGGCCAGTGTGCTGACCCGGACCTTCGACACGTCTCTCCTTGTCCTGGTCCGTGCCCACCTGGTGTCAGGGCATGGACCGCTGGTTCCTTCTGGGCACGCTCATCGCAGCGAGCTCATCGAGTGCTCATTTCCGTTTCGCTCCTCAACGGTTGAGTGCGGTCTGATCGTCGTGCGCTGCTTCGATCCACATCCGTACGGAACTGACCTCGAGCGGCCCACTGACCCGGAGGGCCCGCGGGAGCGCCCGGCGTCGCTCCGCCCGGTCCAGGCACTCGAGCCTCGGATGCAGGTATGCACCGCGGCCCGGTTGCCGGGATCGGGGATCCGGGAGGCAGATGCCGTCCCGGGCCGTGACCCGAAGCAGTTCGGACTTGACTGCACGGTTCCGGCAGCCGACGCAGGTGCGCGCCGGTCCGCCGTTCTGTGCAGGTGGTGGGGAGTCTAGCGCGGATGTCACCGCTGGCCCGAATCCACATCCTGATCGGCCGGCGGCGCCGTGTCGGAGTGGATGTCGATGCGCCACCCGGTCAGGCGCGCGGCCAGGCGCGCGTTCTGGCCCTCCTTGCCGATGGCCAGCGAGAGCTGGTAGTCGGGAACGATCACCCGGGCCGAGCGGGTCTCGACGTCCACGATCTCCACCGAGCTGACCCGTGCCGGGGACAGGGCATGGGCCACCATCTCGGCAGGGTCATCGGACCAGTCGACGATGTCGATCTTCTCCCCGCCGAGCTCTGCCATGACGTTGCGCACCCGGGCACCCATCGGGCCGATGCAGGCCCCCTTGGGATTCAGCCCAGCACGGTGCGAACGCACCGCCATCTTGGTGCGATGCCCTGCCTCGCGGGCCAACGCGACGATCTCGACGGAGCCATCGGTGATCTCGGGCACCTCCAGGGCGAAGAGTGCCTTGACCAGACCCGGGTGGGTGCGCGACAGCACGACCTGGGTGCCCTTCGGGCCGCGTCGGGTGCCCACGACCAGGGCCTTTACCCGCGATCCGTGCGGGTGCCGCTCGGTGGCCACCGCCTCCTGTGGGGGCAGCACGCCCTCGACCCTGCCCAGGTCCACGAAGACCAGGCGTGGGTCGAGTCCCTGCTGCACGACACCGGAGACCAGGTCGCCGACCATCCCGTTGAAGTGCCCGTGGGTGGCATCGTCGGCGGCTTCGCGCAGACGCTGCACCAGCACCTGGCGTGCCGTGGTCGAGGCGACGCGGCCAAAGCCCTCCGGCGTGTCGTCGTACTCGCGCGCCGTGAAGTCCGCCGGGGCGTCGACAGGTGGCTCCTCGAGCGCCCACACCGTCACGTGCCCACCGGTGCGGTCCAGTTCCACGCGTGCCTGCGGGGCTGCGCCGGGAGTGTGGTGGTAGGCCACCAGCAGCGCCTGCTCGATCGAGTCGACCAGCAGGTCGACCGAGATCTCCTTGTCCACCGCGACCGCGCGCAGTGCGGCCATGTCGATGTCCACGTCAGTCCTCCTGATCCGCGGCTTCGGGACTCCCCGACCCGGGGTCCTCGTCCGGCTCCGCTCGGTCCCGGTCGTCCACCTCATCGAGCTGGGCGTCCTCGACATGGCTGAACTCAACCTGCACGACGGCCCGGGACACGTCGGCAGGATCGAACTCCCAGCGCACGCCATCGGCCTCCATCAGCACAGCGGCGGGGCGGGCCTGGATCAATCGGCCCTCGCGGATGTCCCCGGACCGATTGGTCACCCGGACCATGCGCCCGACGGCACGCTGCCAGTGCCGAGGCAGCCGCAACGGACGGTCCACCCCCGGCGAGGTCACCTCGAGCACGTAGGGCCCGTTGCCCAGGATGGATGAGTCGTCGAGCGCCTCGGAGACGGCCCGGCTGATGCTGGCAACGAGATCCAGGGTCAGTCCCTGCGCAGCGTCCACGACGACCCGTACGAGCAGACGCCTTCCGGCCTGCCGGACGACGACCTCTTCGAGGTCGACGTCGAACTGGGCCACGACCGGCTCGGCCAGGGCCTGGAGCGCCTTTGTCCTGGATGCTGACATCGCCTGCTCCTCGATCCTGTTGTGGTCGTCCGGTTGTCGAGCCCGATTGTTGAGCCCAGCTGTTGAGCGCGTGGGGCGTGGCCCGATCCTACCGCCGGGGCATGCCCGGGCCGAGCCCCCGCAATGGCAGGATGCCCGCGTGGACAGGCGGACCTTCCTCGGCGTCAGCGCGGCCGTGCTCGCGCTCACCGGGTGCACCGGGGACTCGACCGACCCGATCCGGGCCGGGGTGGCTCCCGGTTCGCAGGACCCCGATGAGGCAGTTCGCGCACAGGTGGCGGCCTCGGAGATCGGGCTGATCGGGGCCTATCAGGCGCTCATCGCACGGGAGCCGCAGCGTGCTGCCGAACTCGGTCCGCTGTTGGCGCACCACGAGGAGCACCTCGCCCTGGTGGCTCCGGGGATGTCGGCCCCGGCGGTCTCGTCAGAGGTGCCGACGGATGGATCGCCAGCGCCGTCGGACTCCCCCACACCAGCGGACACCAGCTTGGCCGGACTGGTTCGGGCGGAAACCGCAGCGGTCGGGCAGCGCACGCAAGCGTGCGAGGCGGCCCTCGACGCGGGCCTGGCCCGCAACCTATGCCTGATAGCGGCCAGTGAGGCTCAGCACGCCGACGTCCTGGCCGCAGCCCTGGCTGCCGAGGAGGGCTGATGGCTGCCGACCCGCTGCTGCTCGCGGCGCTGCAGGCTGCCCTGGCCGGAACGCACGCCGCGGTCTGGGCCAGTGGACGGGCCGCGGCCGAACTGGCCGGGGGCCGACGCGAGCAGGCCCTGCGGGAGTTGGACCTGCATCGCCGTGACCGCGAGATCCTGCGCACTCGGGTGCGCGCCGCCGGCGGGGTGCCGGTCGACGCCGCTCCGGCGTACCTCGAGCCCTTCCCTGTCACCGGTGCGCGCTCAGCCCGTCGGCTGCTGGCTCACGTGAACTCTGGCCTGGTCGCCGTACGGGCTGACGTCGCTGCCGCCGGCGCACCGGGCAGGCGTACCGCGGACGTGGATGCCGCGGTGCAGGCCGCGATCCGGGCGGCGGCGTGGGGTGCCGATCCGAGCGCCCTGCCCGTGGCAGGCGCCACGCCCTCGGACGGCGACACCCCCGAATAGGCCGCCACGTCCGGGGCGATCCCTATGCCCGGATCCCCTTCCGGGCCGAGCCCCACGCCCAGGTCCGCCCTACGGAGTGGTCGCCACGCCCTGACCGCCTCCGGCTGAGGTGCAGCGCGACCGCGGGATCGGTGCGGGAAACGGAGCACGGGAACGGCATGGGATCGGCGCGACACGTGCTCACTCGGTCAGGCCGGCACCCTCACGGGCCAGCGCCACCAACCGGGACACCGCCCGGAAGTACTTCTTGCGATACCCGCCACGTAGCATCTCCGCAGGGAAGACCTCGTCCAGCGGACAGCCAGAGGCGACCACGGGGATGTCGCGGTCGTAGAGCCGGTCGGCCAAGACCACCAGGCGCAGTGCGGCCGCCTGGTCGGTCAACTGCGCCACATTGACCAGGTGAACACGATCGACGCCGTCGAGCAGGGCGCCGTAGCGGGACGGGTGCACTCGGGTGAGATGGGTCATCAGGGTCTCGAAGTCGTCGAACCAGCCCGCGTCCCCGGCCGATGCCCGAACGTGCTCGGGGTCGGGCGCGGCCGGTGCCGTGGGCAGCCCGCGGTGCCGGTAGTCATCGCCGTCGATGCGGTAGACGTCGAACTGAGCGGCCAGGCCCTGGATCTCGCGCAGGAAGTCGTCGGCGGCGAACCGCCCCTCGCCCAGTCGATCGGGCAGCGTGTTGGACGTCGCGGCAAGGCGCACGCCGCTGTCGACCAGCCGGCTGAGCAGCGTCGACATGAGCACCGTGTCGCCGGGATCGTCGAGCTCGAACTCATCGATGCAGACCAGCCTGTGGCCGGACAGTGCCTGCACAGTGGCGTTGAACCCGAGCGCCCCGACCAGGTGCGTGAACTCCACGAAGGTGCCGAACACCTTGGGGGCAGGTGCCACATGCCACAGCGAGGCGAGCAGGTGGGTCTTGCCCACGCCGAAGCCACCGTCGAGGTAGATCCCGGCGCGTCCCTCCGGCGGTGCCGGTCGCCGCCGCCGGAACATCCCTGCGGGACGGGGGGCCGGTCCGGTCATCTGCGCCGCGAACGAATGCAGGCCGGCCACCGCAGCCGCCTGGGTCGGTTGGGCGGGGTCCGGCAGGTAGGTCTCGAACGACTCGGCAGCGAACCGGGGTGGGGGGACCAGTTCACCGATCAGGCGCTCAGGTGCCACGTGCGGCATCCGGTCGACGAGTCGGGGCATGGTCGAAGCCTGCCAGAGGTCATCATGGTCCGGTGACCCCAGCCGATGACCCAGCCCAGCCCCCTCCCCTCGGCGTGCGGTTCAGTGTCGACCCGCCGATCGCGCCGATGCTGGCCAAGCCGATCCCAGGTCTGCCCACCACCGCCGACGGAATCGCCTTCGAGCCGAAGTGGGACGGCTTCCGGGTGCTGATCTACCGACGCGGCGAGGACGTGGTGATCCAGGGCCGGATGCGCGCGGCCGACGCAGCCGCCACCGGTTCCTGGGACCTCTCGTACGCCTTCCCCGAGATGCTCGCGGCGATCCGTGGGATGCGGGCCGGCGATGTGGTCCTCGACGGTGAGCTGGTGGTCATCCGTGCAGGCCGCTTGGCCTTCGATGCGCTGCAGAGCCGGCTGCGTCCACGCAAGGAGGCAGGTGGTTGGAAGATCGCCGAACTGGCGGCGGACTTCCCCACCTCGTTCATCGCCTTCGACCTGCTCGCCCGGGACGGTCGTGACCTGCGCGGGGCGCCGGCCCATGAGCGACGTGCCGAGCTGGCCGAGGTCCTGGCTGGTGCGGGTCCGCCCATCCACCTCACGCCGCAGACGCAGGACCTGGGCGTCGCGGCTCGATGGTTCGCCGACCTGCCCGGCGCGGGGCTCGACGGCCTGATCGCCAAGCCGTTGGCGGGTCGCTACACACCGGGCCGACGCACGCTGTCCAAAATCAAGCCGGTGCACACCGTCGACGTGGTGTGCGCCGGTTGGCGTGAGTACGCGAAGCCCGGTCCGGACGGTGAGCCGATCGTCGGCTCGGTGCTGCTCGGCCTCTACGACGAGGCGGGGGTCCTGCAGATGGTTGGGGCGATGGGGTCGTTCCCGATGGTCGAACGGACGCGGTTGGCGGCGCAGTTTGCGAGATTCCCGGCAGCCTCGGATCATCCGTGGCTGGACCCGCAGGGACGTGCCCCCGGTGGCCCCAGCCGGTGGTCGGGGGGCCGGGCCAGACCGTGGACACCGCTCCCCCCGGATCTGGTCGCCGAGGTCGCCTACAACCAGGCCGAGTCCGGCCAGATCAGGCACCTTGCCTCGTTCGTGCGCTGGCGCCCGGACAAGGCCCCCGCCGACTGCACGATCGACCAGCTGGTGACCCCTGAACCACTGGACATCGCCGACGTCCTGAAAGCGCCCGGCTGACATCTCTTCAACTTGTTCATATCTAGTGCATCCGCAGAGGCAGCTCGGGGCGATAGGTCAGGTGCAGCACCCAGCCGACCACCGACCCGACCCTTGGAGGACCCCATGTTCCGCAAGTTGACGACCGCATTCGTCGCCGTCGCAGCAGTTGCCGCACCGCTCGCCCTGGCCGCCCCGGCCCAGGCCGCCCCGGACAGGACCATCCTGGACGTCGTGAACTCCGCGGACCGCTACACGTCCACCGAGAAGGACGGGTTGGATCGGTTCCGCTGGGACCAGCGCAACTGGTACGACTTCGACATCCTGACGGCGGCCGTCGTGGCCAACGGGACGTTCGTCCCCGCCGTGACCGACAGCACGACGGCAGTCACGCTCTTCGCTCCCAATGACCGCGCCTTCCAGCTGCTGGCCAAGGACCTGACCGGCAAGTGGTACTGGACCGAGTCGGCAGTGCTCAAGGCGATCATTGGAGCCGTGGGGACCGGCGACGCCCTGACCAAGGTGCTCAGCTACCACCTGGTCGGCGGCAAGGTCGTGAAGGCCGATGTGCCTCTGAACACCGCGGTGCCGACCCTGAACGAGGGCGAGACCATCACGTTCAAGGCCACGCGGTACGGGATCCAGGTCAAGGACAACGCCAAGGACTTCCGGAACCCGACCCTGGTGCGCACGGACATCGACGCGGGCAGGAGCGTCATCCACAGCATCAGCCGGGTCCTGGTGCCCAGCAACCTCTGAGCTGACCGGCCACGGGGGCCCGGAGTGCGCACAGTGCTCCGGGCCCTCCCCATGGGGTGACTCATCGGTGTGCACGGAATCACCCATCGGGTTGTCGGTTCCGTGCACACCAACGCAGCGCGCACGGGCGGAGAGCCGCAGGCCGTCGCGGAATGTCCGGTATTCTTATGAAGTGCGGTAACGGTACCGGCGAGCCTGCGCGGCAGCGCTCGTAGTCGCAGCGATGATGGTCGCGACACGAACCAGCAGGGGGTAGCACATGGGGATCAGGCACAGCATCAACTTCACCGGTGAGCCGCCCGTCGGGCGCGAGGACCGCCTCGTGCGTGCCGGAATCGCACTCAGCCTGCTGCTCATGGCCGGGTTCTCGATCTTCTCAGGCGGCGTGGGCATCATCAGCGTGATCTTCGCCCTCCTCGGCACCTACTTCGTGGTCACGGCCGCGCTGGGTCGTGACCCCATCTACGCCCACTTCGGCGTCGACACCCACGCCCGTCACGAGGCGGCTGCTGTGCGCCACACCGTGCTCGACCTGAGGTCGGTCCAGCGCGCGTCCAGCGGCGACCCGCGGGCCTGATGCCCGCAGCATTCCCGCGGTGCCGTGCGTTCAACGGATGAGCACGTCGACTCCGTGACCGCCGGAGAGCCGATCACGGCGCACACGCGCCGATCCTGAACCGAAGAACCTCGGAGAACGTTCCGCGGCATGAACTGCCCCTCGTCGCGGGTGAACTGCGCAGACCCGTCGCGGCGGATGGGCCGTTGCCCGGTGGCCGAGGCCGCCTCGTTTCAGGGGCGCAACGCCCAGAGTTCGTCGTCGCCATCCCGCTCGCCCAGGGCCTGATCCGACATGCCCGTCGCGATCGCCGCCAACTCGGCCTCAGAGAACGTCAGGTTGTAGCACACGCGCCTCAGGATAGCGCCACCAGCGCGGGGCTGTTCGCAGCTTCCCTGCGCACACCCCACACACGGCGCCGCTCAGTCGTCGTGTCGCGCGCGGTCCGTGTCGCGACTCGGCTGGACCCGCTTGGGCTCGCCGGGCATCTTGGGGTAGTCCGGCGGATAGGGCATGTCGGCCAGCCCCTCGTCATGGAGGTCGCGCTCGAACCACGCCAGGACCGGGGTGAGGTCGTGGGCGACGGCGTCGATGGATGCATGCGGATCACCGCGATCAGCCAGACGTGCGGGGACGGTCCGCAGGGTCAGGTCCAGCGGGTCGAGCTCGCCCAGCTCCGCCCAGGTCACCGGGGTCGACACCGCCGCCTGGGCGACCGCTCGTAGCGACCACGCCGAGCGGATGGTGCGGTCGCGGGCGTTCTGGTTGTAGTCCACGAAGACCGTCTCGCCGCGTTCCTCCTTCCACCACCGGGTGGTCACGCGCCCGGGCATGCGCCGCTCCAGCTCCCGGCCGATCGCGATGGCAGCGTGGCGCACGTCGGTGAAGGTCCACTGGGTCCGGATCCGCACGTAGACGTGCACACCACCCCCACCGGTCGTCTTCGGGAAGCCGACCCATCCCAGCTCGTCGAGCAGCCCATGCAGCTCCCCGGCGACGTCCACGGCATCGGCGAACGTCGTACCCGGCTGTGGGTCGAGGTCGATGCGCAGCTCGTCGGGGTGATCGACGTCGTCGGCGCGGACCGGCCAGGGGTGGAACGTGATGGTCCCGAGTTGGGCAGCCCAGACGATGGTTGCAGGGGTGTGCGGGCAGACCTCGTCGGCAGTGCGACCCGAGGGAAACTCGATCCGTGCGGTCCGCACCCACGCGGGGGCGCCGGTGGGTACCCGCTTCTGGTAGAACGCCGCACCCTTGAACCCCGCCCGGGTGCTCAGCCGCGCGCCGGGCACGACTCCCCCGGGCCAGCGCTCCAGGGTGGTCGGCCGGTCGCGCAGCGCTGTGATCATCACGTCCCCGACGGCCGTGTAGTAGTCGATCACGTCCAACTTGGTGATCGGCCCACCGGGCGCCTCCGGGAAGTAGGGCTTGTCCGGGTTCGTGACGCGAATCTCATGCCCGTCGACCTCTCGAACGATCGGAGCCCCGAACTCATTTCTGGCCATCCGCGGAACGGTAGCCCGCCCTCGCGGCTGACGCCCTACGGACGCGCCCGATGGACGGCGCGCCAACGGGCGGCGACCCGCGGCATGGATTCATCCGCTGCCCGCGCTGCGGCCGCGGCGAGCGCCCGGTCGACATCGAACCTGCCGGGAACCGCTCTGCGCGGGGCGTGGTTGAGCGCCCGGATCACCTGGCGCCCCGGGCTGCGGGTGCCGCGCGCTGCCCCTACCGTGGAGCGCATGGGTCACCACGTCTCCGCCACACGCCCCGACGGCACTGCCTACGACGTCTCGCAGAGCGAGGACGAGTGGGCCGCACAGTTGAGTCCCGAGGAGCGGGCGGTGCTCCGCGGCGGCGGCACCGAGCGGCCGTTCACCGGGGAGTACACGGACACCACCACCCAAGGGGTGTACGCGTGCCGGGCGTGTGGCGCAGAACTGTTCCGCAGCGACACCAAGTTCGACTCCCATTGCGGCTGGCCATCGTTCTTCTCACCACTGGCCGGCGACGCGATCATCGAGATCAAGGACCGGTCGATGGGCATGACCCGCACGGAGGTCCGCTGTGCCGCGTGCGGCTCGCACCTGGGCCACGTGTTCGCCGGGGAGGGCTACGGCACTCCCACTGACCTTCGCTACTGCATCAACTCGATCAGCATGCGCCTGGAACCCACAAGGTCCGGGTAGGCACCAGCACCGCATCCGCCGTTCCCGCATCCCACTGGCCGACAGGGGCCTGATCAGCCTCGCAGCAGCGCGACGACCGCATCCACGCTCGTGCGCCGACCGGTGTAGAAGGGCGTCTCCTCGCGGACGTGCCGGCGTGCGGTGGAACCGCGCAGGTGGCGCATCAGGTCCACGATCCGGTGCAGCTCGTCAGCCTCGAACGCAAGCATCCATTCATAGTCGCCCAGGGCGAAGGACGCCACGGTGTTGGCTCGAACGTCCGGGTAGTCGCGACCCATCTGCCCGTGCTCGACGAGCATCGCGCGACGCTCGGACTCCTCGAGCAGGTACCACTCGTAGGAGCGCACGAACGGGTACACGCACACCCAGTCGCGCGCCCGCTCGTCGGCGAGGAACGCCGGCACGTGCGAGCGGTTGAACTCTGCGGGTCGGTGCAGCGCCATCTGTGACCAGACCGGCAGCAATCGGCTCCCAGCGGCATCGGCCACCGCCCGGTAGGCCTGCTGGAGCTCCTCCGCGGACGCGGCATGCCACCAGAGCATGACGTCGGCATCGGCTCGCAGCCCGCCCACGTCGTAGGCGCCGCGGAGCACCACGTCCCGGGCAGCCATGTGGCCCACGACCTCCGCCATGTCGAAGGGGCTGGGCCCGGCCGGCGCGCCGGGGACCGCCCGGTACACCGACCACATCGTGTAGCGAATCTGTGTGTTGAGGTCGCGGGCCGCCTTGCCCTGCCCCGGGCGCTTGCCCGACTCCGCTGCGTCAGCCACGCCGTCCTCCCTCGTCAGCGACATGCGTCAGGACACTGGACACCCGGCCCGCCGCCTCGTAGGCCGAGCCCACGCACGCAGCCACGCCCACACCGTCGTAGGAGGCCCCGCACAGGGCCAGGCTCGGAACCGAGAGCATCTC
This sequence comes from uncultured Actinomycetes bacterium, assembly GCA_963781015.1. Lineage (GTDB taxonomy): Bacteria > Actinomycetota > Actinomycetes > S36-B12 > CAIYMF01 > Prado023. The sequence goes on from CAWAEB010000004.1 coordinate 71,428, forward strand.
GCGGGTGAGCCGTTCCAGTCGGGCCCGATGGCCCACCGCATACTGCGGCAGGGAGCCCGCCCACCGGGTGACCCGGGCGTCGACCGGCGTGCCGGTCATGCCCAGCAGGTGCTCCAGATCCATCCCGACCAGGTCCAGCAGTTCGGCGTCACTGCGTTGCAGCGCCTCGTTCTCGCCGTGTCGACCGACCGTGACGCGCAGGATCCGCAACCCCTCGCGCTCGGCTGCCTGCGCCACCCAGTCCCACTTGCGGTCCAGGTACGCGACGGCGCTGACCGTGAGACCCTCGACGGCCGGGACCAACACGCCGGAGCCCGTGCTGCCACCGGGGACGTCCTGTGCACGGTAGGCCAGCGCGATGGTGGCGACGCTGGCCGACTCGATGCCCGCGAGCTCGACAGCTGCGTTGGGCACCACATCGGCCAGCAGCCGGGCCGCCGGCGCAGCCGGGGTGGCCACGATCACAGCATCCGCCTCGATCAACTCAGGTGCGCTGACCGGCCCGACCTCGACCTGCCAGCCGACCTCGGTCCGGCGCAGGGAACGAGCCGTGGTGCGGGTCCGGATCTGCACCCCGCTGCCCACGAGGGCGGCGGCCATCGCCCCGGGCACCCGGCCCACTCCGCCGACGACGCCGCGGAACGGCAGGCCGCGGCGGGCTCCCGCGGCGGCCATGCCACCCCCCGCGATCCGCTGGGTCGCGCTGAGCAGGGAGCGGTCCTGGCGCAGCTCGCGGAACAGCGCGGGCATCGTCGCCTGCATGGAGAGCACCTCAGCACGCCCCGCATAGACGCCGCCGAGCAACGGTTCGACCAGTCGGCAGGCGACCTCCCGACCGACCCGCGCGGAGACGAACTCCCCCACCGAGACGTCAGAACCCAAGGCAGTGGCGGGCAGGACCCTATCCAGGGGGATCCGCAGCACGGCCGCCGGGGACAGCACCTCGCTGGCAGCCAACGCGTGCAGGTTCGTGGGGATCCCCATGAACAGCCCATTGGGCAGTTGGCGAACCCGTCCGCGACTGAACAGGGCAGCCTGGTACTCCACCGGCTTCACCAACTCGGTCTCGAGCCCGACCTCCCGTGCGAGGCGAAGCGCCTCGGGCCGCGAGGCCACGAAGGACTCAGCACCCTCATCCACAGCGATGCCGGCCACATCGCTGACGGCCAGCTTGCCGCCCACCTCTGCCGTGGCCTCCAGGACGGTCACCCAGACCTCAGGCTGCCGACGGGTCAGGTACCAGGCTGCGGCCAGCCCGGAGATGCCGGCCCCGATGACGACCACGTGCATCCGGGGCGATGGCTCTGCAGGCGGCTTCGATTCACCGGCGACAACGCCGGTACGGCGGGGAGTCCTCTTCGCAGTCACGGCACCACTGTGCCACCTGCGCCGGTGGGGCGAGGCCCCGGACAGCCTGTGGCGTGCGACACCCCGCTACTGCGTGATCTCACCGGTGACGGAGCCGACTGGCCCCGCCGCATGCACCTGGGCCACGATTCGGGTCAGCACCTCAGGATCGGTGTCGGGCAGCACCCCGTGACCGAGGTTGAAGATGTGCCCGCGGCCACTTCGCCGGGCGGATGCGAGCACCGTGTCGACCCGGGCAGCGACGACGTCGGGCTGCGCCCCCACGATGGCCGGATCGAGGTTGCCCTGCAGTGCAGCCCCCGGCCGGACCCGTGCGGCGGCCTCGTCGAGGGGAACCCGGAAGTCCACGCCCATGACCTCGCTGTTGGCCTGCGACATCGTGCCCAACAGCTCGCCCGTGCCAACCCCGAACAGGATCCGCGGGATCCCGTGCTCGAGGCAGAGGTCCTCGACGATCCCCAGCGCGGTGCGCACATGCGGCAGGACGAGTTCCTGGTAGTCGGCGGCTGGCACTGCACCGGCCCAGGAGTCGAACAGTTGCACCGCGCTGGCTCCGGCCAGCACCTGCATGCGCAGGAAGTCACCAGCGATGCGGGCCAGCCGATCGGCGAGGTCATGCCACAGCGCAGGCTCGGAATACATCAGAGCCTTGGTGTGGCTGTGGTCGCGGCTCGGCCCGCCCTCGATCAGGTAGCTGGCCAGCGTGAACGGGGCTCCGGCGAATCCGATCAGCGGGGTAGCGCCCAGCGGACCGTAGGCCTCCGTGAGCCGACGCACCGCCAGCAGCACCGCCTCCACGTCATCGGGTTGGAGGTCGCGCAGCGTGGCCACCCCGGCGGCGTCCCGGATCGGCGCAGACACCACCGGCCCGACCCCGGGCACGATGTCCAGGTCGATCCCGATGGCTTTCAGGGGCACCACGATGTCGGAGAAGAGGATCGCCGCGTCGACCCCGTGCCGGCGGACCGGCTGATCGGTGATCTCCACGACCAGGTCCGGGTCGAAGCACGAGTCCAGCATGGCGACCCCCGATCGGGCCTTGCGGTACTCCGGCAGCGAGCGGCCCGCCTGGCGCATGAACCAGACCGGGGTGTGCGGTACGGCCCGACCCATGGCCGCACGCAGCAGGGGGCTGAAGCTGGTCCGGCCAGCGACCACAGGATGGTCGGCGTCGAGATCGGAGCGATTCGACGCCTGCTCGCGGTCGGCGCTGGGATTGCCACTGGGGTTCGCGGAACTCATCGGGCAATCGTCGCACGGTGTCCGGCGCACCGCCCGAACCTGCGCGAACCGGGTCGTCCGGGCATGATCGAAGGACCTTTGGACGCGCCAACTGATGTTACCGGTCAGTAGGCTCGCACCACCGCTCGAGTTGTCGGGCGATTCGAACACCTTGTGGAGGCGATGTACGTGGGTTCCCTGTTGATGACCGGATTCCCGGGTTTCCTCGGTTCGGCGTTGCTGCCCAGGATCCTGAAGCGCCGCACGGACGACCATGCGATCTGCCTCGTGCAGGCCCAGTACGTGCCGCTGGCGACCACGCGCATCAAGCAGCTCGAGGCCGTGCACCCGCACACCAAGGACCGCATCAAGCTGGTGGTCGGTGACATCACCGAGCAGGGCCTGGGGCTGGACATCGCCGACCGGGCGCGTCTCGCCGACGTCAGCGAGATCTGGCACCTGGCGGCCGTGTACGACCTGTCCGTGCCCGAGGAAGTTGCCCGGCGGGTCAACGTCGAGGGCAGCGCGCACGTGATCGAGTTCGCCACGAGCCATCCGAAGCTCGAGCGCCTGAACTACGTGAGCACCTGCTATGTCAGCGGTGACCACCCCGGGGTGTTCGCCGAGGACGACCTCGATGTCGGCCAAGGTTTCCTCAACCACTACGAGGCCACCAAGTTCGAGGCCGAGGTACTCGTGCGCCGTGCCATGCGCGCCGGCCTGCCGGCCACCATCTACCGGCCCGGCGTCGTGGTCGGGGACTCCAGGACCGGCGAGACGCAGAAGTACGACGGCCCCTACTTCCTGGCCGCATTCCTGCGCAAGCAACCCGCCCTTGCCGTCGTTCCGGCGGTCGGCGACCCCGACGAGGTGCGCTTCGGGCTGGTCCCCTGCGACTACGTCATCGACGCGATGGAGGCGCTCTCGGGCATGGAGGAGTCCGTGGGGCGCACCTACGCCCTGACCGACCCGAAACCGCCGACGGCGCGCACCCTGGTGGACGCGTTCGCCGCGCATCTGGGCAAGCGGGTCACCTGGGTGCCGCTGCCCCTTGGCGCCACCCGCACCCTGCTCGGCGGGATCCCCGGTCTCGAGAAACTGCTCGGCCTTCCGGCCGAGGGGCTGGACTACTTCGCCTATCGCACCGTGCACAGCACCACGAATGCCGTTGCTGACCTGGCCGGAACCGGCATCGCGTGCCCGACCTTCACCGACTACGCAGGCGTCCTGCTCGACTTCATGATCGCCCACCCGGAGTACGACTCCCACGCGATGGTCTGACCCGGACCACTGCGTCACACACTCGAGGAGACCCCTGTGACATCTCAGCCCACCCTGTCGGTGGTCAACATCAGCTTGGCCGGGTCCGATCGGGACTACGACCACGAGGTCACGTTCCTGGACCGTGAGTTCCACATGCGTCGGATCGGCACCGATGGCGACGTCGCCGCGGCCGAGGACCTGGTCCGCAAGTGGGCGGTGGATGCCGACGTGATCGCTGTAACCGGGATCCGCGAGGCCCGCGCCGCCGGACTCTACGACGGTGACCTGGAGGCCGTGGAACGGGTCAAGCGCGCCAGCCGACTGGTGCCCATCACCGACGGGCACGCGTTGCGCGCAGTGCTGCAGGAGTGGTCGATCCGGCAGGTCAACACCGAGATGCCTGGCTACTACACGAACGCTCGCGTCGTGGTCCTGGGTGGAAGCAACCATGACCGGACCGTGCGCATCCTGCGCGAGTACACGGAGAACTTCGAGTTCGCCGACCCGCTGCTGCGCTTCAACCTCGCGGGTCGCACGCAGAGCAACCCGTTGGTCGGCATGGCAGCCGACCTCGGTATGTGGCCGGTGCACCGGTTGCCCGGAGCGGTCAAGGCCCAGATCAAGGCGCCCGGGGCCGGTCTGAGCAGCAGCCTCACCCGCCGGGCCCTGGCCGACAGCCATGTGATCGTGGGCACCTTCGAGGAGCTCGAGGCCTTCGGGATCGACGACCTGCGGGGGAAGTCCGTGGTGACCTCCTCGATCTCCGATGACCGATTGGCCGAACTGGGCGCCAAGGACGTCGACATGGTGCTGGACTCCACCCCCCAGCCGTTCGACTTCACGATCACCGCCGCCGTGCTCGAGGCGATGATGCTCGCGGCCACCAGCAGCCCGCTGGGCCGGCTGACCAACGACGACCTGCTCGACATGATCGTCTCGACCGAGATGCAGCCACGGGTCCTGTACCCGAACGGCTACCGGCGACGCAGCCGGTTCGCGTTCGTGATCCATCCGCTGTCGCAGAAGTACCTGGCCAATGTCGAGCCGTTGAACACCATCAACCGATTCGCGCCCGGCCAGGTCATGGACCTCGTGGAGAAGGGAATGGCCTACTCACCGCCGATGAAGTACGGACGGATCACCGGTGTGGTCTCCCCCACCGGGGACGAGGCCGAGGGCTGGCTGATCACGGTCGGTGGGACCCCCAAGGAGCTCATGGCCCACAGCCCGGAATTCACCTACGCCCGGCTGCTGCAGGCCGGCGAGCAGGCCAAGAAGCTCGGGGCCCAGATCATGGGCCTGGGGGCCTTCACGAAGGTGGTCGGGGACGCCGGCGCCACAGTGGCCAAGCAGGCTCCCCTGCCCATCACCACCGGCAACAGCTACAGCGCGTCCGGTGCCCTCTGGGCCGCCCACGACGCCCTGGAGCGCCTGGGCCTTGCCGAGAGTGACGACTCAGGTCGGATCGCGGGCAAGGCGATGGTCGTGGGTGCCACGGGCGCGATCGGATCGGTCTGCTCCCGGCTGCTGGCCCTGGCCAGCGACGACCTGTACCTGATCTCCCCGGAGACCGCCAAGCTGTTGGCGCTCAAGGCCGACATCGAGAGCGAGAATCCCCGGGCGAACATCCATGTCGCTGCCACGCCGCACGAGCACCTGCCGGAGATGGACGTGATCGTCACTGCCACCTCAGGGGCGGGCAAGCGCGTGCTGGACATCATGGCCGTCAAGCCCGGTTGCGTCATCACCGATGTGGCTCGTCCCCTGGACCTGTCGGCCGAGGACGTGGCCAAGCGGCCCGACGTGCTGGTCATCGAGTCCGGTGAGATCGAGCTGCCCGGCGACGTGCACATGCGCGACATCGGGCTGCCTCCCGGAGTGGCCTACGCGTGCCTGGCCGAGACGATCGGGCTGGCCCTCGAGGGTCGGTTCGAGACGTTCACCGTGGGTCGCAACATCGAGTGGGAGAAGGTCAAGGAGATCTACAAGATCGGCCTTCGACACGGGATGAAGCTGGCCGCCATCTCCGGCGTGAACGGCGTCTACTCCGACGAGGATCTGGCCCGGGTGCGCGAGCTCGCCCTCGAGCGGCGCGCAGCGATGTCCGCGGCCGCCACCGGCTGACCGCCTGGCAGGGCGGGATCGCGGGTTGCGGGTTGCGGCACCTTGTCGCCTGGTCCGGTTGCCAGCGCAGCACGGAGGCGACCACGATGAACCGCATGGATCACCTGGCGCTTGCTGCTCGACTGCCCCGCCCGGTCGCCTTCGTGCTGGGCGGCGGCGGCTCGTGGGGTGCCGTGCAGTTGGGCATGCTCCGCGCGCTGGCCGAGACCGACCTGACCCCTGACCTGATCGTGGGGACCAGCGTGGGCTCCCTGAACGGGGTCATCGTCGCCGCTGATCCGCAGGCAGCCGTGGGTCGCCTCGACGAGGTCTGGCCACGGGTCACGAAGGCCGAGGTCTTCCCCGGAGGCTGGATCCGCGGGATGCGCACCCTCACGGAGTCGAAGGCGTGGATCTACGACAACCAGCCACTGGCCGACCTGCTCGTCGGTCAACTTCCGGCCAGGACCTTCGACGCGCTGCAGGTCCCGTTCGTGGCCGTGGCCACTGACTACTGGACCGGGGCCGTGGCCGAGCTGGACTCCGGGGACCTGCGCTCGGCGCTGCTGGCCTCCTCTGCCATCCCCGGGGTGTTCCCCTGGGTGGAACGGGAGGGCCGACGTCTGGTCGACGGAGTGCTCGTAGCGAATGTGCCGGTGACGGTCGCGCTGAGCCGCGGAGCCAGGTCCCTGGTGGTCCTGGACTGCGGACTGGCCGGGGTGGACACGCGAGGACCCGGGAATCTGGCGGACGTCCTGATCCAGTCCTCAGCCATCTTCGCGCGTCGCCAGTTGGCCAGCGACCTGCTTGCCTGCGCCGACGTGCCGGTGGTGTGGCTCTCGCGGGGGCGGACCAACGACACGACCCAACTGGACTTCACCGCCACGGACACCCTCATCAGCGAGGGCTACGAGAACGCCCTGCGGACGCTGCACGCAATCGATGCGGTCCGTGCCCTGCCGGTCGGGGTCTACGGCGCGCCGGTGGAGTTCCGTACCGACGAGCGGCTCGGGACGCTCCTGCGTTGAATCCGGGTCCGCATCGGACGCCCACGGGGCGGTGCCCCCTTGCCGGTGGTGCGTTCGTGGGGCGATGATCACTGCACCGTCCCCCGCGGAGGTGCCCATGGACGTCCTCGACCAGCGACCCTGCGCTCGTTGCCATGCCCCGGCCGACTTCGGCATCGGCACCACGTGGCTGTGCGAGGACTGCTACGGGATCATCGGCTCGTGCTGCATGGAGTTCGACGGTGAGGACATGTTCCTCGAGGAAGGAACCTGGGAGCAGACCAGGCTCGACACCAAGGGCTGAGCGGCCCTCCGCCGCACGCTAGCCAGCGCTGATCGCGGCGGCACCCACCAGGGCCAGGGTCACGCCGACCTTCTGGATCGGGCGCAGCCGTTCTCCGTCGAACCATCGGGCCAGCAGGATCGTGGCCACCGGGTACAGCGACCCGAAGACACTGACCAGCGACAACATGCCCAAGGTGGCCGCAGCCCCGAAAGCGAGGTTGGCGCCCACGTCGAGCAGGCCAACCGCGGCGAACCCGGGCAGGTCACCGCGACCGGCCGCGGCCGAGGGTCGCAGGATCGCCAGGACGAGCACCATGACCGTGAACGTGACCAGGCGCATGGTGGTCATCGTCATGACCACACTGTCCTGACTGCCACGGGCGATGGCCACAAGCGTGGTGCCCAGCAGGACGGCTGCGCCACCGGCCATCAGGACCGGGGCGATTCCGGCCTCGCCGTGGATCTCCGGGCCACTGGCCGCGACCACGCCGAGCACGGCAAGTCCGATCCCCAGCAACTGGATCGTACTCGGCCGCTCGCCGTCGACCAGGCCCACCGCGAGGGGGACCACCACCCCCAAGGACGCGATCGGAGAGACCACACCCATCGTTCCGATCGCCAACGCCCTGTAGAAGAGCGCCAGCCCGAACGCGCCACTCACGCTGGCCAGGATGGCCCAGGGCACATATCCCGTGGGCGCCGACCATGCGCCGACGGCGGTGGCGATGGCGAGCATCGCCACCAGCCCCACCGTCTGGCTACCCCCCAGGACCACGAAGACGTGCCGCCGCCGCGACAGCCGACCGGCCAGGTAATCGCCGGTTCCCCACATCCCGCTGGAGAGCAGAGCGAGCAGGGCGGCCACGGCGTCCGAGACTACACGCGACGCCCTCGGAGCTGACCTGCCGCACATCGGGTGAGTCAGGGCGTAGCCTGCCGCTCATGAACGTGACCGCCGACGAGGCAGCGGACTTCCGGACCGCGCTGGCCTCGTTGCACGAGGTGCGGATGCGGCCTGAGATCCAGCTCGAGGAGGCGCCCGCCCCGCAGCGACTGGCACCCTTCGCGCTGGCGCTGACCGCTGATGTGGTGGTCGATGACGACGACCTCGGCAACGGGCGGCTCGTGGTCCTCCATGATCCCGAGGGCCAGGAGTCCTGGGGCGGAACTTTCCGGGTGGTCGCCTTCATCAAGGCAACGTTGGAACCGGAGATGGCCGCCGACCCGTTGCTGGCCGAGGTCGGCTGGTCGTGGCTCATGGAAGCCCTCGAGACCCACGCAGCGGCCTTCGCCAACATCTCGGGGACCGTCACGAGGGTGACTTCTGAGTCGTTCGGCGGCTTGGCCGACCGGCCGCTCGAGGGGCAGATCGAGGTCCGCGCCTCGTGGACCCCCATAGATGCGGACCTGGCGCCTCATGCCCTGGCCTGGGCCGAGGTACTCGGCCAGGCTGCCGGACTCATGCCGCTGCCGGCCGGCGTCGCGCAACTGCCACGGCCGCGCGCCTGAGACGACCGGGAGCAGTCCCCCCGGGGGGCCGCACGCTGGGTCAAGGTGCGGCTCGACCGCGCCGATACCAGTGCTGACGGGCCGTAGGCACGTCACCGCCACACGTCCCAGGAGCTGTCGTGATCAACGTCGCCCAGAGCACCACCGAAGCACTGATACCGGTCCAGAGGGGCCGATTCTCGGCCATGACCGTCGGGTCGGAGAACCTGCAGGCCGCGGGTCTGGCCCCGCGACTGCGGTCCTTGGGCGCCACGGTCGTGCACCGTGCGCCCACGGCTCTGACCGGCTCGCTGCCGCAGCCGGCCGGACCACATGACGTCTGCATCGTCACAGGGGCCGGTCCCGAACTGCGCGCCCAGGTCCGCGAGGTGCGCACCGCGGGATGGCGGCGCGTCGTCGTGATCACCGGCCGGTCGGACCTGATCCGCCAAGCAGTCGGGAGCGGGGCCCGCGCGGCGATCGTGCCGTCCGCGCGGTCGGCAGGTCCGGGGATCGCCGTACCGGCTCGGCGCACCGCGCATGAAGGCGCCGACTCGCTGTCGGCCCGGGAGCTGCAGGTCCTGCAACGAGTGGCTGACGGGCACACGAACCGCCAGATCGGGGAAGCCCTGTGCCTGTCCGCGCTGACGGTCAAGAGCCACCTGGCCAGGATCGGACGCAAGCTCGGCACCGGCGACCGCGCTGAGATGGTCGCCATCGGGATGCGGTGCGCGATCGTCTCCTGAGCCACGACCTGCGCGCCCACGGCTGGTCGCCTGCGGACCCCGGTACGGTGTCCACGTGCCCGCATCCCGCCGACCCGCCGACCAGGACCGGCCGATCTCGGTCCCGGTCCCACCAGCGGCCGACCCCCCAGCCACTGCAGCCGATGGCTCGACCGGGGCTGAGCCGGCCGGAGTTCCTGCTACCCAGATGTCGGAGCCGCCCGCGCAACAGGCCCCGGAGCCGCCTGCCCCGGAACTGCCCGCCCTCACGCTGCGCGAGGGGCTGCCCCCGGTCACGACGACCCCGCAGGATCTGGCCGAGGTCGCGGCCAGAATCGCTGGCGGCACGGGTCCGATCGCGATCGACACCGAACGCGCGTCGGGCTATCGGTACGGCCAGCGCGCCTACCTGATCCAGCTGCGTCGGCAGGGCGCGGGCAGTTCGCTCGTGGACCCGATAGACATCCCCGGGCTGCCCGGACTGGCTGCGGCGCTGACCGGCCCGGAGTGGATCCTGCACGCGGCCAGCCAGGACCTGCCCTGCCTGGCCGAGGTTGGCCTGCGACCGACGGTCGTCTTCGACACCGAGCTTGCCGGGCGCCTGCTCGGGCTGCCGCGAGTCGGTCTCGGGCCGATCGTCGCCGAGGTTCTGGGGCAGTCCCTGGCCAAGGGACACGGTGCGGCGGACTGGTCGCGACGACCACTACCCGAGCCCTGGCTGGAGTATGCGGCCCTGGATGTCGAGGTGCTCATCGAACTGCGCACGGAGCTGCACCGCCGACTGGTCGCTGCTGGCAAGTGGGAGTGGGCACGGCAGGAGTTCGCCGCTGTCCGGGACGCTGCCCCACCGCCGCCGCGGGTCGACCCGTGGCGGCGTACGTCCGGCATCCATCGGCTGCGCTCGCGGCGCGCACTGTGCATCGTGGAGCACCTCTGGTACGCCCGCGACCGGGTGGCTGCCGAGGTCGACACGGCACCGGGGCGGCTGCTGCCGGACTCGTCGCTGGTGGCCGCGGGGCAGGCCCAGGTACGCGACGCAGCGGGCCTGCGCGCCCTGCGCCCGTTCCACGGCCGTGGCGCCGCGCGATACCAGCGCGCCTGGGCCGGCGCCCTGCGGGATGCGTGGGCGATCCCTGACGCGGACCTGCCGCCCACAAGCCTGCGCAGTGATGGCCCGCCGCCGCCACGAGCATGGGCACAGCGTGATCCCGAGGCAGCCGCCCGGCTGGATCGCGCCAGGTCGGCGCTGGTTTCGCTCGGCGAGGAGCTCTCGGTGCCCGTCGAGAACCTGCTCACCCCCGACCTGGTACGACGACTCATGTGGCAGCCCCCCACACCGCCGGCCAGCGTCGCCGAGGTGTTGGCCGCGGACGGCGCCCGTCCATGGCAGGTGCAACTCACGGCCGACCTGCTCGAGCAGGCCATCGCCGGCGATCAGTGACGGGGGTCGCAGGACGTCCCCCGGGCGCGGTGCGTCAGGGGCGCGAAGGATAGATTCCCTCGGTCGCGATGCACCAGTTGAGGGTCAGGTAGGGCTGCAGGTTGTCGTGCGGGGCGCCGTTCCCGCCGCCGCCCACCATGGTGGGACTCATGCTCAGGTCCGCAGTGGTGCCGTAGGAGGAGCCGGCTGGGGTCGCCGCCGGCAACGCACCGCCCGGGTTCTTGGAGGTTGCAGTCGAGGATGCGCCCACCGTGTGGTTGTGGACGGGCAGTTGCGCCGCCGCCAGTGTGACCTGCTCCGTGCCCGCGGCCTGGCCCTGGGTGTAGTTGGCCAACCCGGGCCCCTGTCCCATACCCAGGGGAACCCGACCACGCAGGTCAGGCAGCGCGAACGTGGTTCGACCGTCCCCGCCGTAGGTGGTACCGAGCAGCGAGAACAGTGCCGTGTTGTTCTGGATCGGGAGCAGCTGTCCGTTGCACGACGCCCATCCCTCCGGCGCGAAGTTGAAGCCGAAACAGCGGATCTCACCAAGAATTGGGTCCACGACGTGCCTCCTGAGTGTGGGAACGGGATGATGCGGCAACGGTGCCAGGGCTAGCCTCCCAGTCGAGCGGTCCGGACCCTGCGTGCCGGTCTGAGTGTGCACCGTTACCGAGGTCCATGTCCGGTCCAGAGTGGGAGCCAACGATGTCGAAGCGCACAGCCAGACCTCAGTCGAGCCGATCGCGTCAGCTTCTGGCGACCCTGACCACACTGCTGCTGGCCGTTGGCTGGCCGCTGTTGCTACCCACGCCTGCCTCCGCCGACGGGCCGACCACCTTCTCGAACTCCACGTCGATCGCAATCCCGGCAGCCGAATCGGCGCAACAGACCGGTCCCGCCTCGCCCTACCCGTCGGCCATCACCGTCGCCGGGATGTCGGGACCGGTGACCAACGTGACGGTCACCTTTGCTGGTCTCACGCATTCGATCGTCGGTGACATCGATGCACTCCTTGTGTCACCGACCGGCGCGAACCTCATGGTGCTCTCGGACGTGGCGGACCCCGAGAACACCTTTGCCACGGCGGTCAACACAACATTGACATTCTCGGACGCCGCGGCCGGTCCAGTCCCGGTCGCCCGTCCCATCCCCAGCGGGACGTACCTGCCCACGAACAACGGGGCCACCGACGCTCTGCCAGCCCCCGCCCCCGCGCCCTCTAGCAACACGACCCTGGCCGGCGCCTTCAACGGCATCAACCCGAACGGCTCGTGGCAGCTCTTCATCGACGACGACAGCACGGGTGACCTCGGAGGGATGGCTGGTGGCTGGAGTCTGACCATCACGACCGAGGCTGCGGCCGTGGCCACCACGACCACTGTTGCCACCTCAGGCTCACCGTCCGCCACCGGCGACTCTGTCGAGTTCACCGCGACCGTCAGGGCCGGGGCGAGTCCGGTCACCACGGGGTCGGTCCAGTTCAGTGCGGACGGCACCAACCTGGGCGCGGCCGTGCCACTGAACGCATCCGGGAACGCGGTGCGCAGTACGTCGGCGCTCGCCGAGGGCACGCACCTGATCCGTGCCACCTACAGCGGGGCGCCCGGCCTGGTGACCAGCAACGCCACCGTCTCCCAGCGCGTCGACAACGCAACTGTGGTCACCGGCAACACCTTCTGCAACACCGGCGCCGTCACCGTCCCGAGCCAGGGCACGGCCACCCCGTACCCGTCCAACATCTCGGTCTCCGGGCTGACGGGTCAGGTGACCAAGGTCACGGCAACCCTGAAGGGACTCTCCCACACGACACCGATCGACCTCGACGTCCTGCTCGCCGGCCCGACCCCGTCGACCAACCTGTTCGTGCTCAGTGATGCGGGCGGCCAGAGCGCGGTCACCAACGCGAACGTGACCTTCGACGACGCCGCGGCCGGCACCGTGCAGGACCCCATCGTCAGTGGGACGTACCGGCCGACCCAGTCCGATGACCAGTCCAACGACGCCATGCCGGCCCCGGCACCGACGCCGAGCAGCGCCACGACGCTGTCCACCTTCGATGGCTCGAACCCGAACGGAACGTGGAGCCTCTGGGTGGTCGACGACGCCTCCGGTGACTCCGGCTCGATCAGTGGCGGCTGGTGCCTGACGATCACCTCGACGGTCCCCACCGCTACCGTAGTGACCTCCTCACGAAACCCGTCCACGGTGGGAGACCCGGTGACTCTCACGGCCACGGTCACCTCTGCTGGGTCGCCGGTCGCTGCTGGTTCGGTGCAGTTCAGCGACAGCGGGGCCCCGATCGGGGGCCGGTCCCGGTGGCCGTGAACGGCACTGCGACGCTGGACACCAGCGCACTGGCGGTGGGCACGCACCCGATCCAGGCGGCCTACGCAGGCTCCACCGGCCTTGCCCCGAGCAGCGGCACCCTCGATCAGGTCGTCAACCGGGTGAGGACGACCACAACACTCACCTCGGACCACAACCCGTCCGTCGCCGGGCAGACCATCGTGGTGACAGCGACCGTGAACTCGGGCGGCGCCCCAATCACCAGCGGCAACGTCCAGTTCTCCGACGCCGGCACCGCCCTCGGGACGCCGGTGGCGTTGGGCGCCGATGGCACAGCCACCTTGACCACCTCGGCGCTGACCGTCGGATCGCACCCGCTGTCCGCGCAGTTCGCAGCCGTGGGCAACTACGACGGCAGCACCCGGGACCTGGTGCAGGTCGTTGGTCAGGCACGTACGGTCACGACGGTCACCTCGAGCACCAGTCCCTCGGTCTTCGGTGCCCCCGTCACGTTCACTGCCACAGTCACGCGGGCGGGTGGGCCGGTCAACGTCGGATCCGTTCAGTTCGCCGTAGGCTCGACACCGCTGGGTGCAGTCCCCGTGGCCGGTGACGGGACGGCGGCCTTGACCACATCCGCGCTGAGCGCCGGTGCGCACACGATCTCGGCAACCTTCAGTGGCACTGCCGAACTTGCGCGGAGCACCAAGAGTGTCGATCAGGTCGTCGGGCAGGCAGCATCCTCGACCCTGCTCGCAGGGACCCCCAACCCGTCGACGTTCGGCCAGTCAGTCACCTTCACCGCGACCGTGGCCTCAGCTGGGTCACCGTTCGGCGCCGGAACCGTGCAGTTCAGCGCAGGTTCCACTGTGCTCTGTGCCTCGGTGGATGTCGATGGAACGGGCACGGCCACCTGCGACACCATGGCGCTGCCCGGTGGCACCCAAGCGATCACGGCGGCCTTCTCCGGCACCGACGACGTCACCGGCAGTTCGAAGGAGGTCGATCAGGTGGTGAACCCCGTCGACACGACCACGATCCTGACCGGGTCCAGCCCGTCGGCACTCGGGGATCCGACGACGTTCACCGCGACTGTGAGCGCTGGGGCCGACCCGGTCAGTTCGGGGGGGGTGGAGTTCTCCGTGGACGGCGGGGCTGCGATCGCGACCGTGGACCTGGCGGCCGACGGCACGGCCGAATTCACGACGGCATCCCTGACCGCGGGTGGGCACACCATCAGCGCACACTACACCGGCACCCCCTCCTACGCGGCCAGCGTCGACAGCGTCGCTCATGAGGTGACCCTGTCCGCTGACGCCGGGGGTCCGTACACCGTCGCTGAAGGAGCCAGCCTGACCCTGGACGGCTCCGGTTCCTCGCCGGGCGCCACCTACGGCTGGGACGTCAACGACGACGGCGACTTCACCGACGCGGTGGGCCAGACCCCCACGCTCACCTGGGCGCAGCTCGAGGCCCTCGGGATCAACGACGGACCCAGCGACCACACTGTCATGTTGCAGGTGCGCTCCGGGGCGGTCCTCCAGCTCGACTCGACGACGCTGGCGGTCACCAACACCGCGCCGACCTCTGTTCTCACCGGTGACCTGATCGCGACGGTGGGTGTCCCCTTCACAGTGAAGGTCGGTGCCGACGACCCGTCCTCGGCCGACATGGCCGCGCTGTTCACCTACACCGTCGACTGGGGTGACGGCTCGCCCGTCGAGACCGTCGTGGGGCCTGCAGACCCACCTGTGACGCACACCTACACGGCGGCCGGTGCCTACAGCGCGTCCTACACCGCGACGGACAAGGACTCGGGCCAGGGCGGGTCCACCTCGGTGATGGTCGGGGCATCGCCGGCCGCAAGTCCCACCGCGAGTCCCACCGCGACTCCCACCGTGAGTCCCACCGCCTCACCCACGACAAGTCCCACAGCCACCCCGACTCCGTCACCGACGGCGAGTCCGTCTGCCTCCCAGTCTCCCTCGAACAACGCCGAGGCCCTGGCACGGACCGGAGCCGGCCCGAGCTCTGGTGTGCTGGGGCTCGCAGCGCTGCTGGTGATCGCCGGTGCGGCCCTGCTGGTCACCTCCCGGAGGGTTCGCGGGCGCGGGCGGCAACAGTGATGCCCTCGCCACTCGATTGCCGGTCACGACGCCGGATCCAGGTCACAGCCCGCTGAGGACCAGCCTGCTCAGTCAAGCGTTCGGCGGCGATCCGTGAGCGGGGACCCGGACCAGGGTTCCCGGCCCCCACGCCAGTGTCTCCAGCGCGAGCTCCGGGCCCGGGCGCACTCGGGAGATCAGGTAGCCCTGCGCCTCGTCGCAGCCGAGCCCCGCCAGCACGTCGAGCTGCTCGGAGGTCTCCACCCCCGAAGCGACCACGCGTTGGCCCAAGGCGTGCGCCGCGGAGATCGCCGCAGTCACGATCGCCCGGTCCGCAGCGCTGTCGGTGATGCTGGCCACGAATGCCCGGTCGATCTTCACCCGATGGGGACCAAGGAACCGCAGCGCACCCAACGACGAGTACCCGGTGCCGAAATGGTCGATGGCCAGCCCGATCCCACAGGCGCGAAGTCGACGGAGCGTGAGTTGGGCCGGTCCCGTGGCCTCCAGCAGCCCGAACTCGTCCATCTCCAGGACCACCGAATCTGGGCTGTCGCCCCGCTCAGCGATGATCCGCAACGCGTCGTCGGCGAAGGTCGCCGACCCGACCTGCCCGCGAGTCAGGTTGATGCCCACCGGTACGTCCACGCCCAGGGCGCACCACCTCGCACGCTGGTCGAGGGCCTGGCCGAGCACTCGCTCGCTGAGCGCAGCGTTGAGTCCCGCGCGGGCTGCGATGGCGAGGAACTGCGCGGGACGCAGCAGCACGCCGGTGCTGGACTGTAGCCGGCTGAGTGCCTCGACGTAGGCCAGGCGCCCAGTGGCGATCTCGACGATCGGCTGGAAGTGCATCACCATCCGTGCCGGGTCACCGGGCATCGACACGTCGGAGTCCGCAGCCTCGCCGAGCGCGACCAGGAGCGACTCGCGGGTCTGCTCGGCTGCGAGCAGTTCGGCGTCCATGTCCACGGAGTGCAGCCGGACGGTGTTGCGCCCGGCGTCCTTGGCCCGGTACATCGCCATGTCCGCGGCCCGGAGCAGGTCGACCGGCTCGATCTCGGTCACGTCGGACAGCGCGACCCCGACGCTCATGGTGATCCGGTGCGAACGCCCGCCCAGGGCCAACGGCTGGTCGAGGGTGGCCCGGACCCGCTCGGCAATGGCCTGCGCGGCATGCACGTCGGCCACCTGGAGGCACAGGATCACGAACTCATCGCCCCCGAGGCGTGCCAGCCGGTCCTCGGGTCGCAGAACGGCATCGATCCGTCGGGCCACCGCCACCAGCAACTCGTCACCGATCAGGTGCCCACGAGTGTCGTTGACCAGTTTGAAGCCGTCGAGGTCCAGGAAGACCACCGCTACATTCGGACCGTCGACACGCGGGTCGAGGGCCGCGAGTTGGCGCAGCAGTTCCGCCCGGTTGAACAGCCCGGTCAGTGGATCCTCCCGTGCCTCCCGATCCAACCGCGTCCTGATGGCCCAATGGTCAGTGACGTCGTGCACGTGCAGCAATGCCCGGGGCGACCCGTCGACACCTGGATCCGCCAGCGGCGTCATCGATGCTGCCAACCAGCGAACCCCCGGCGGGGCGGTTGCGGGGACGGACACGACCGTCGCGCCCGTCGCAGAGCGCAGGACCAGCATCGCGGACGGGGGCAGGAGCGCCGCAACCCTGACCCCGATCACGTCGTCACAGTCCTGAGCGCCAGCACCACCCAGCAGGCAGGCAGCCGCGGCGTTTGCCGCCCGCACAACGCCCGGTCCACCGTCGACGTCGAGATCGACGATGAGGGTGGCCACCGGGGATTGCGCCATCACCCGGCCCCAGCGGGGGCGTTCAAGGCCGGGCAGGCCCGGCACGAGGTCGGTCCTGACCGTCAGCGAGACGTCCACCCTCAGCTCGGGTCTTCGAGCAGGCCCAGCGCGGCGCGCGCACACCCATCGGCAGTCAGCCCCAGTCGCTCGAGGATCGCAGGCCGACTGGCATGGTCAAGGAACTCCTGCGGCACGCCCAGTCGCGCCTGGCGCACAGGGATTCCCCGGTCGGCCAGCGCAGGCTGCCAGGGCCGACCCGATGCCTGCGACCAGGCCGTTGTCCTCGATGGTGACCACCCGGCCGATCCGGGCGGCCAGGTCGACGACCCCGTCCGGCAACGGGGTGACCCACAGCGGCGACGCAGCCACAGTCGGGATCCCGTCCGCGGACAGCTTGGCGGCCGCCTCGCGCGCTGCCCCGGCCAGTCCGCCGATACCCACGACAAGGACCTGCGGGTCCTGATCGGAATGCAACAGGTCGACGCCGTCGTGATCCCCGACCGCCGCCAGGGGCTCTGCCATCCGCCCCTTGGGAAAGCGCACCACGGTGGGGGCGTCCGACACCGCCACGGCCTCACGCAGGGCCTGGCGCAGGGTGGTCTCGTCGCGCGGGGCGGCGATCCGGATCCCCGGCACCAGGCTGAGCAGCGACATGTCCCACATGCCGTTGTGGGACGCGCCGTCATCGCCGGTGACACCTGCTCGGTCCAGGACGAACGTGACACCCGCGCGATGCAGGGCAACATCCATCAGCACCTGGTCGAAGGCGCGGTTGATGAAGGTGGCGTACACCGCGACCACCGGGTGCAGCCCGGCGAAGGCCATCCCCGCGGCTGAGGTCACCGCGTGCTGCTCGGCAATGCCCACGTCGTAGGTGCGGTCCGGGAACCGTGCGGAGAACGGGTCCAGACCGGTCGGACCGAGCATCGCGGCGGTGACTGCCACGATGTCGTCACGCTCCCTGCCTATGGCCACCAACTCGTCGGCGAACGCGGCCGTCCAGGTCGGCCCGCCGTTGCTCACCGGGATGCCGGTCTCGGGGTCCATGACGCCCACCGCGTGGAACTGGTCGGCGACGTGGTTCTCGGCCGGGGCGTACCCCCGACCCTTCTGGGTGATCGCGTGCACGATGACCGGCCCCTGGTACCCACGCGCCGCGCGCAGCACCGCCTCGACCGCCTCGCGGTCGTGGCCGTCGACCGGGCCGAGGTACTTCAGGCCCAGGTCCTCGAACATGCCCTGCGGGGCAACCATGTCCTTGACGCCCTTCTTGACCCCGTGCAGGGCTTCGAACAGGGGCGGACCGAGCACCGGGGTGCGGCCCAGCATGTCCCGGCCCCAGTCGAGGACCCGCTCGTACCCACCGGTCGCGCGCAGCGTGTCCAGGTGCCGGGCCAGCCCCCCGATCGTCGGGGCGTAGGAGCGCTCGTTGTCGTTGACCACGATGATCACCTGCCGCTGGGAGTCGGCGATGTTGTTCAGCGCCTCCCAGGCCATCCCACCGGTCAGCGACCCGTCGCCGACCACCGCCACGACGTGCCGCTGCCCGAGCGTCCCAGCCTGCTCGAAGGCCTTGGCCACGCCGTCTGCGTAGCTCAACGCGGTCGATGCGTGCGAGTTCTCGATGACGTCGTGCGGGCTCTCGCTGCGCGACGGGTAGCCTGACAGGCCGCCGGCCTGACGCAGGTGGTCGAAGCCCGCCCGTCGCCCCGTGAGGATCTTGTGCACGTAGGACTGGTGCCCGGTGTCCCACAGGAGCACGTCTTTCGGGGAGTCGAACACCCGGTGCAGGGCCAGGGTCAGCTCGACAACGCCCAGATTGGGGCCGAGGTGCCCGCCGGTGCGGCTGACCTTCTCCACCAGGAAGGCGCGGATCTCCGCGGCCAGGGTGTCGAGCTGCTCAGCGTCCAGGGCACGCAGGTCCGCGGGGGTGTCGATGTGCTCCAGCACGCCCACGTGTCCTCCTCGTTCCCGGTCGTCAGGACATTCTAGGAGCGATCGGCGCTGACCACACAGGGGAACGCCCTCGGGCGCGCCTACTCTGTGCCGGTGACCACTCCCCCCGGTTGGCCCCGCGCGGTTCCCGACCCGGAGTCACCGGAGTTCGTAGCACGCGTGGTGGCCTGGCTGCTGGACCTGTGCCCGCCGGACTACCGCAGCCACGAGGTGCTGCGCCGACATCCGGTGATCCTGGCCCGGTTGGCCCACCGGCATGCCGAGGCGTCCCTGGCGGCAGCCCGGGAGTCGTACGCCGGGGCCCGCCGGGACCTGGCCGGCCGGGTACCCCCGGAAGCGGTCGACGAGGCGTTGGCCGCCCTGAGCCGCAGTGGTGCGCTGCTGGCCGCGCAGCTTCGCGAGGTGAACCTCATCGAGGAGGCCCTGGCGGGTCGACGCTGGCGCCCCGCGCTGTAGGCGCGTCCTCGCCCGCTCCGGGGCCGTGCCGACAGCTGCGGCTCAACCCAGGGCCTTGAAGACCTCGTAGACCATGTACGCGGGCCACACCACGCCCTGCAGGATCGCCACGCCGTACTCCCAGAACGTGTCCGCCTGCTGCCAGAAGAACACCCACGCACCGAACATGCCCAGGCCGTAGATCGCTCCGCCGCCAGCCGCCGCGGCACCGTTGCCGTCGCTCATCACGCACCTCCTTGGACCCAGTGTGCCCCTCGGGTGCGTGGGAGGGGCGGCAGGCTAGACCAGCGAGCGCAGCACGTACTGCAGGATGCCGCCGTTGCGGTAGTAGTCGGCCTCACCGGGGGTGTCGATGCGCAGTCGGGCGTCGAACTCGATGAGCGTCCCGTCGACGCGGGCGGCCCGTACGGCCACGGTGCGCGGGATGGTGCCCTCGTTGAGCCCGGTCACCCCGCTGATGTCCAACGTCTCGGAGCCGTCCAGGCCCAGGGACGCCGCGCTCTCCCCGTCGGGGAACTGCAGCGGCAGCACACCCATGCCGATCAGGTTCGAACGGTGGATCCGCTCGTAGGACACCGCGATGACCGCCTTGACGCCCAGCAGTGCGGTGCCCTTGGCTGCCCAGTCGCGCGACGACCCCGAGCCGTACTCGGCACCGGCCAGGATCACCAGCGGGACACCAGCCCCGGCGTAGGACTGCGCCGCGTCGTAGATCGAGGCCTGGGGCGCGCCATCGACGGTGAAGTCCCGGGTGAAGCCACCTTCGACCCCGTCGAGCAGTTGGTTGCGCAGCCGGATGTTGGCGAACGTGCCGCGGATCATCACCTCGTGGTTGCCGCGCCGTGAGCCGTAGGAGTTGAAGTCCTTGCGGGCCACGCCGTTGTCAGCCAGGTAGCGCCCCGCGGGGCTGTCAGCCTTGATCGAGCCGGCCGGGCTGATGTGGTCTGTGGTCACCGAGTCACCCAGCAGGGCAAGCACCCGCGCACCGGCCACGTCCCTCACCGCAGCCGGGGTCGCGCCCATGCCCTCGAAGTACGGGGGCTTGCGCACGTAGGTGGAGTCAGCGTCCCAGGCGAAGGTGTCCCCGGTCGGGGTGGGCAGCGACTGCCATGCCTCGTCGCCGGCGAACACGTCGGCGTATCGGGAGGTGAACATCTCCGGGTCGATGCAGGAGTCGACCGTGGCCTGCACCTCGGCCGGGGTGGGCCAGATGTCGCCCAGGAACACCGGTGCACCATCGCCATCGGTCCCCAGCGGCTCGGTGGTCAGGTCCAAGTCCATCGTCCCGGCGATCGCGTAGGCGACCACCAGCGGCGGGGAGGCCAGGTAGTTCATCTTCACGTCCGGGTTGATGCGGCCCTCGAAGTTGCGATTGCCCGACAGCACCGAGACGACGGCCAGGTCGGAGGAGTTGACCGCAGCGCTGACTGCCTCCGGGAGCGGCCCGGAGTTGCCGATGCACGTGGTGCAGCCGTATCCGACCAGGTCGAAGCCCAGCTTCTCCAGGTACGGGGTCAGGCCCGCCTTGTCGTAGTAGTCGGTCACCACCTTCGAGCCCGGGGCCAGCGTGGTCTTCACCCAGGGCTTACGGGTCAGGCCGCGCTCCACGGCCTTCTTCGCCAGCAGCGCCGCCCCGATCATGACCGACGGGTTGGACGTGTTCGTGCACGAGGTGATCGCGGCGATGACGACCGACCCGTGGTCGATCTCGGTCACCGTGCCGTCCTCGAGGGTCACCGACGTGGGCGCAGTCGGCCGGGCCGACATGGGCGCTGCTGGCACGCCGGCGGGGGTGCCGGAGGCGTCGGCATGGGCCGGTGCCGGGGCGTCGGAGGCCGGGAAGCTCTCCAGGCCCGACTCGTCGACCGGGGAGGTCGGCGCCGGGTCCTCGTGACGGACGAAGTCGCGCAGCGCGGTGTGGAACGAGGCGCGGGCGTCGGTGAGCGCCACCCGGTCCTGCGGGCGCTTGGGCCCGGCCAGCGAGGGAACGATGGTGGAGAGGTCCAACTCGATGACTGACGTGTAGGTGGCCTCGTGCTCTGGGTCGTGCCACAGGCCCTGCTCGCGACAGTAGGCCTCCACGAGGGCCACCTGCTCCTGGCTGCGCCCGGTCAGGCGCAGGTAGCGCAGCGTCTCGTCGTCGATCGGGAAGATCGCCGCAGTCGAGCCGTACTCCGGGCTCATGTTTCCGATCGTGGCACGGTTGGCCAGCGGAACGCCGCTGACAGCCGCACCGAAGAACTCGACGAACTTGCCCACCACGCCGTGCTTGCGCAGGATCTCGGTGATGGTCAGGACCATGTCCGTGGCGGTGGTGCCCTCGGGCAGCTCGCCGGTCAGCTTGAACCCCACGACCTGCGGGATCAGCATGCTCACCGGCTGGCCGAGCATCGCAGCCTCGGCCTCGATGCCGCCCACGCCCCAGCCCAGTACGCCCAGCCCATTGACCATCGTGGTGTGTGAGTCGGTGCCCACGCAGGTGTCCGGGTAGGCCTGGCCGTTGCGCACCATCACGACCCGGGCCAGGGCCTCGATGTTCACCTGGTGGACGATGCCGGTGCTGGGCGGGACCACCTTGAACTCGTCGAAGGCGCTCTGACCCCAGCGCAGGAACTGGTAGCGCTCGCGGTTGCGCTCGTACTCGAGGGCCACGTTGCGGGTGGCCGCGTCGGCGGTGCCGAAGAAGTCGGCGATCACCGAGTGGTCGATGACCAGTTCAGCCGGAGCCAGCGGGTTGATCTTCGCCGGATCACCGCCGAGGTCCTTCATCGCCTCGCGCATCGTGGCGAGGTCCACCACGCAGGGCACGCCGGTGAAGTCCTGCATTATCACCCGCGCGGGAGTGAACTGGATCTCCTCGGCCGGCTCAGCGGCGGGGTCCCAGGCGCCCAGGGTGCGGATCTGGTCGGCCGTGACGTTCTTGCCGTCCTCGGTGCGCAGCAGGTTCTCCAGCAGCACCTTGTGGGTGAACGGGAGGGTGGCTGCACCGGGCACCGCCGAGATCCGGAAGATCTCGTGGGTCGTGCCGCCGACCTCGAACGTCCCGCGTGCACCGAAGCTGTCCTTGCTGGCCACCATGGCTGATCCTCTCCTCGACCGGGCAGAAGGCTATCGCGTGAGTCCCTGGCCGGCGCATGCTCGTGGGCCCTATTTCTCTTGATATCAAGATATCACGCAGGAATCAGGTGTGCCACGCACTCCACGTGGTGGGTGGTGGGGAACAGGTCCAGGGCCACCAACTCGATCAGCACCATCCCCGCGGTGCGGAACGTGGCCAGGTCGCGGGCCAGGGCCACCGGATCACACGCGACGTAGGCCACCGCCCGGGGTCGCGCGGCGGCGATGGCGGCCACGACGTCCGATCCCGCCCCGGTACGGGGTGGGTCCAGGACCACGAGATCCGCGCCAGCCAACGCGCCGGGCCGCGCGACCCAGCGCTGCACACCCGCGCGCACCACCCTGACAGGCAGGTCCCCGGCGTTGACCTGGGCCAACTCGCACGCCCGCCGGTCGCCCTCGACCACCGTGACCTGCACGCCGCCCACCGCGGCGGCCAGGCTCACCCCGAACAGCCCCACTCCGCCGTAGAGGTCCACCAGCCGCTCCCCCGCCCGGGGTGCGAGCATCCGCTCGACATGCCTGACCAGTGCATCCGCAGCGCCCGGATGCACCTGCCAGAACCCGTCGGCAGCCACCACCCAGGAGCGTCCGGCGGCGTGTTCCGTGATCATCTCCTGCGGCGGTGCCGCAGCGTCGAACGCCTGCGGATGACCGGTCCCGGGAGCCACGAAACCCACCCGAGGCATCGACCAGGTCTGGGCGAACAGGCCGAGTTCGGACAGGTGCGGGTGCAACTGCGGGCACCGGTCGGTGGCCACCACTCGATGTGTTCGCGGGGCCAGGAATCCGGCCCGTCCGTGATCGTCGACCGATAGCGTGCCGCGGGTGCGCCAACCCAGACCGTCGGGTCCGGTTGCGCTGGGCACCTGCGTCGACCCCTCGCCGACCGGGTCCAGCGGAACCGGGGTGACCACCACGCCCGGGTCCAGCCGGATCCCGGCGAACCGGCCCAGGGCTTCGGTCACGACGCCGGCCTTCAGCTCCCGGCTGGCGGCGGGCGTGGCGTGCTGCCAGTCACAGCCACCGCAATCGGCCGCCACCGAGCAGGGAGCCGGGCGCCGATCCGGGCTGGCTGTCAGGACATCGACGACGTCCGCGCGCAGGAAGCGCCCCTTGCGGCCAACCCCGGTGATCCGGACCCGCACCTGCTCGCCGGGCAGCCCATGGCGTACGAACAGCACCCGACCGGCATGCCTGGCCACGCAGTGCCCGCCGTGG
The DNA here is from genome assembly GCA_963781015.1 of uncultured Actinomycetes bacterium. Classification (GTDB taxonomy): domain Bacteria; phylum Actinomycetota; class Actinomycetes; order S36-B12; family CAIYMF01; genus Prado023. The sequence goes on from CAWAEB010000004.1 coordinate 95,267, forward strand.
GCGACCGGCCCCACGGTGACGACCAGCTCGTCGCCCACCGCCAGCTCGGCACTCAGCTCGACGATGGCCCGGCCCCCATCTCGCCGGCCACGTAGGCCTCGGCCGTCTCGGCATCGGGCTCGCCGCGCCGCAGCGCCCCGGGCGCCTGAGCCTCGGGCTCGTCGACGATCCTCTCGCTGGACAGCAGTTGCCACGGCACACTGACCACCATCACACCCGGCGAGAACAGCAGGCGGCTCTTCAGGCGCAGCGCGCTCTGGTTGTGCAACAGCTGCTCCCACCAGTGCCCGACGACGTACTCGGGCACGTACACGCACACCAGGTCGCGGGGGGAGCTGCGACCCAGACCCCGCACGTACTCCACCACGGGTCGGGTGATCTCCCGGTAGGGCGAGTCCAGCACCTTCAGCGGCACCGGGATCCCGCGCCGTTCCCACTCGGCGATCAGCCCCGCCGTTCCGTCGGAGTCCACGTCGACCGTCAGGGCCTCCAGGACCGTGGGTCGGGTGGCCCGCGCATAGGCCAGGGCCCGCAGGGTCGGCTTGTGGATCTTCGAGACCAGCACGAGCGCGTGCACCCGGCTGGGCAGCACGACCCTGTCGTCGTCGCCCGCGATGAGCTCCACCGCGACCCGGTCGTAGTGCTTCTTGATGGCCATCATGATCAGGTAGAGCACCGGCATGGCCACGCAGACGATCCACGCGCCCCGGGTGAACTTGGTGACCAGCACGATCACCAACACGCTGCCGGTCATCACGAAACCCACCATGTTGACGATCCGGCTGCGCATCATGGCCGCCCGCGCGGCGCGGTCGGTCTGACCGGCCAGGTGCCGGTTCCAGTGCTTGATCATGCTCAGCTGACTCAGGGTGAAGGAGACGAAGACCCCGATGATGTAGAGCTGGATCAACGCGGTGACGTTGGCCTGGTAGATGTAGATCAGGACCATGGCCAGCCCGGCCAGCGTGATGATCCCGTTGCTGAAGGCCAGCCGGTCCCCGCGGGTGTGCAGCTGGCGGGGCAGGTAGCCGTCCCGGGCCAGGATCGAGCCGAGCACCGGGAACCCGTTGAAGGCGGTGTTCGCAGCCAGCACCAGGATCAGGGCGGTGGTCACCGACACCACGACGAACATGAACGGGAAGTCCGAGAACACCGCCTGCGCCACCTGGGCGATCACGGTCTTCTGCTGGGCGCCCTCGGGCATCCCGATCAGTTCCTCGGAGCTCTCGGCGACCTTGACCTTGGTCATGATGGCCAACCAGGTGATGCCGCCGAACATGGTCATGGCGATCGCCCCGAGCAGGGCCAGCGTCGTGGCGGCGTTCCTGCTCTTGGGCTTGCGGAATGCCGGCACCCCGTTGCTGATGGCCTCCACGCCGGTCAGCGCGGTCGTACCCGAGGAGAACGCCCGGGCCAGCAGGAAGATCAACGCCGCCCCGGAGAAGTTGGCCACGGGTTCGATCTCCCAGCCCGCGGACTCGGCCAGCATCTCGTCGCCGCGGATCAGGCGCACCGCGGCCCAGAGCAGCATGGCGAAGATCGCCAGGATGAACGCGTAGGTCGGGATCGCGAACGCCGTCCCCGACTCGCGCACGCCGCGCAGGTTGACCAGAGCCAGCAGCGTCACCGCGCCAAGGGCAACCGGCACCGCGTGCGCGCTGATGAAGGGCAGGGCCGAGGACGCGTTGGCCACCGCCGAGGAGATGGACACGGCCACGGTCAACACGTAGTCGACCATCAGGGCGCTGGCCACGAACACGCCCCATCGTGCCCCGAGGTTCGTCGAGACCACCTCGTAGTCCCCGCCTCCCGACGGGTAGGCGTGCACGTTCTGCCGGTAGGAGGCGACCACCACGATGAACACGGCGATGACCGCCAGGGCGATCCAGGGCGCGTACTGGTAGAGCGTGTAGCCGCCCAGGGAGAGCACGAGCAGGATCTCCTGGGTCGCGTACCCATTCGACGACAGCGCATCGGAGGCGAACACGGGCAGCGCGATCCGCTTGGGCAGCAGCGTCTCCCCGAGCTGGTTGGTGTGCAGCGCCCGGCCGAACAGAACTCGCTTGGCGGCATCGGAGATGGTTCCCACGTTGGCGAATGCTACGCACTGCCGGACACCGACAGGTGGCCCGTGTAGCGTTTCCCCCCGTGCATATCGTGATCCTCGGCTGCGGCCGGGTGGGCTCGGCCCTGGCCCAGACCATGGACCGCCAAGGCCATTCCGTGGCCGTCGTCGACATGGATGCTGAGGCCTTCCGAAAGTTGTCGCCCGATTTCGGGGGCAACACCGTCGTGGGGATCGGTTTCGACCGCGACACACTGATCGACGCCGGGATCGCCCACGCACAGGCCTTCGCCGCCTGCAGCAGCGGCGACAACACCAACATCATCTCCGCACGAGTGGCTCGCGAGACCTTCGGAGTGGAGAACGTGGTGGCCCGCATCTACGATCCCCGCCGGGCGGAGGTCTACCAGCGTCTGGGCATCCCGACGGTGGCCAGCGTGGCCTGGGCGACCGACCAGATGCTGCGCCGGCTGATGCCGCGCGGGGCGCAGGAGGAGTGGACCGACCCGAGCGGCACCCTGGCCCTGGCCGAGATGCCGGTGCACCCCGATTGGGTGGGTCGCCTCGTGCACCAGCTCCAGGACAGCACCGGCGCCAGGATCGCGTTCCTCACCCGGTTCGGCCAGGCCCTGCTCCCGACCCGGGAGACAGTGCTCCAGGACGGCGACATCATCCACGTCCTGCTCATGCGCTCGGATGAGGAACTGATCCAGGAGATCTTCATGGCGGCTCCGGAGGCGCACTCATGAGGGTCGCCATCGCAGGGGCCGGCAAGGTCGGGCGCGCCATTGCCCGCGAGCTGCTGCACAGCGGCCACGAGATCCTGCTCATCGACAGGGAGGCGGCGATCGCCCAGGTCGGGGTCGTCGAGGGAGCACACGTGCTGTGCGCCGATGCCTGTGAGGTCTCGGCCCTCGAGGAGGCCCAGCTGCAGACCTGCCAGGTCGTGGTTGCGGCCACCGGCGACGACAAGGTCAACCTGGTCGTGAGCCTGCTGGCGAAGACCGAGTTCGGGGTCCCGCGCGTGGTCGCCCGAGTCAATCACCCGAAGAACGAGTGGCTGTTCGACGAGGCCTGGGGGGTGGACGTGGCGGTCTCCACCCCGAAGATGCTCTCCGCGCTCGTCGAGGAGGCAGTCACGGTCGGCGACCTGGTGCGCCTGTTCACGTTCCGGCAGAGCAACGCCAACCTCGTGGAACTCACCCTGCGGGCGGACTCCCCCGTTGTGGGCTCGCGGGTCGGCGATGTCTCCTGGCCCCCGGACACCTCGCTGGTGGCGATCCTGCGCGGCGGGCAGGTGATCGCCCCCAGCCCGGATGACCCGATGGAGAGCGGTGATGAGTTGCTGTTCGTCTCCGCTCCCGACCAGGAGGAAGCGATCCAGGGCCTGCTGTCGCGCTGAGCCCCCGACAGGCGTGTGCTGCCGGTCGCCGCACGGGGCCGAGGACTCAGGCCGGGTCGGCGTCGATGGCCAGGGGGCTGTCCTGCACTGACTCGGCGCGTTGCTTCGCCGCCGCGAGCACCGGCCCGATGATCCGGTAGCTCAGGTAGGCAGTGAGCAGGAACAGCGGCCAGCCCAGGACCAGCTTGGCCACGCCGAGCATTCCGACGGCGCCGGCGAAATACATGGGTAGCTGGATCATCAGGCGAAGCGCGAACATCACCACCCAGACCCACGAGGCGGTGGCGTACGCGCGGTACAGCTGGGGGTCCGAACGCCAGGCGGACAGCGACTCCCCACGCAGGCTCTCGACCACCAGCCCGATCACCGGCCAGCCGGCCACGATGGACGCGACGTAGGCCGCCAGGTACCCCGCGTTGGTCAGCAACCCGAACAGGAAGTAGTTCTCCGCCCGTCCGGTCCGGGTGGCCACGAACGCCGAGACGGCCACCCCGAGGAAGCCGGCCAGCACCTGCTGGAGGGGTTCGCGTCGCACAATCCGCACCAGTGCGATCACGGCTCCGGAGGCCAGTGCCGCGACCAGCGCCGGGTGCAGGTCCTGGCCCGTGAGCAGGTAGGCCAGCACGAACACCGTGGCCGGGACACCCGAGTCGATCATCCCCCGCCAGCCGCCGATCGCCCGGTCGAGCATCGCCCGGTCCAGGCCGAGCGCCTCGGCACTGGCCAACTGCTCGGCGCCGGGCCCAGTGGACGGATCGACCGGTCTCGCGCCGGGATCCTGACCCATCAGTCGCCCATCGTGGCGCGCAGCTCGTAACGCGGGTTGAAGATGGTGGGATCTGTCTCGTTGCACGTGATGCGTCCGCTGACCACGATCGCCCGGCCCGGGGTGATCCCCGGGATCCGGCGCCGACCCAGCCAGACCACGCGCACCCGCCCGGATCCGTCGAACAGCTCAGCCTCCACGGCGGGCACGTTCTCCCGGGGGCGCAGTGTCACCGAACGCAGCACGCCGGACACGGTGACCTCCTGGCCCTGGGTGCAGGCCGAGATCGGCGTGGCCCCCACGGAATCGACCTTTCCGCGCAGGGCCTCGGCGTGCTGCTCGGACTTGCTCTTGCCCAAACTCGCGCTGATCCTGCGCATCACGCTCGGCCGGGTGCTGGACATGCCCTACAGGGTACTGCCGCGAGCCGGTGGCGGCCATCGGCTCGTCGACACCGCGTGAGCGGTCGGCCGGTCCGCGTGCACGCAGGCAGCGAGCTCAGCGGGTCTCGGTGATCTCCGGGCCACGTTCGAAGGGATCAATGTCCGCGTAGCGCCGGTCGTCGCCAGAGTCCAGCTGCCCGTCGGCCCCGTCCCCACTGTCGACGTCATGGCTGTGGATGTCCTCGACCTCCGCGGGCTGCTCGGGCAACCGCAGCGGCAGTGGGTCCTGGGGGGCCATCGCATCGCTGCCACGCACCACGATCGTCTGGCGGACCAGTTCGTGGAGCAGGTCCTCGGGATCGGGCTCGGCGGCCGCCCTGCCGAGGAACACCGCGCGCAGGAACCACCGCGGGCCGTCGATCCCGACGAAACGCACCGGCTGCATCACTTCTTTGCCCTCGGGCGACCGTGCCGGCAGCACCGCGCGGATCTCTGGACCGAACGCCCCGCTGGACTCCTGCACCTGCGCGTCGGCCGTGCTGGTGATCTCGGTGAGCATGCCCGCGCGAATCTCGTCCCAGAGACCTTCGGAGCGTGGTGCGGCGAAGACCTGCAGCTGTACGGCCGCATCGTCGAGGACGCCTGTGATCGCGCGCACCTGCTGGGTGTTCGGGTCGGCCTCGACCTGCACGCCGACCCCGGGAAGGCCCGGGATCAGCAGCGAGCCGAGGTCGAGGCGGACCACGTCGCCGTCGGCACGGTCGGTCTCGCTCTCGTCGAACGGCCCACGTGCCCGGTCGTAACGGAGCAGGGAGTGCGGGGAAGCCCCCGGATCGCTGCCCTCGGCGGCCTGGTCGCCGGCCCCGGTGGCGCCCTCGCTCGACTCGTCCACCGGCGGAGCCGTGGACGCAGCCGTGGACTGCTCCCCCTCAGGGGTGGAGCGGCGTCGGAACAGGGCCATCAGGAGCCTCCCAGCGAAGTGCGCAACGGCCTACAGGCTACCCCGCGGTGTGGCCGCCGGTGGACCCGAAGCCGCCCTCCCCGCGCGCGGAGCCGGGCAGAGCGCCGACCTCGTGGAAGCGGGCACGCACCACCTCCTGGACGACCAGTTGGGCGATCCGGTCGCCGCGGCGGAAGACGACCGGGGTGACCGGGTCCAGGTTGATCACACTGACCTGGATCTCCCCGCGATAGCCGGCGTCGACCGTGCCCGGGGCGTTGACCAGCGCCACGCCGTAGCGCACGGCCAGCCCGCTGCGCGGATGCACGAAGGCCGCGTATCCATCGGGCAGGGCGATCGCGATCCCGGTGGGCAGCAACGCTCGCTCCCCGGGTGCCAGGGTCGCGGCCACGGTGGTCACCAGGTCCGCGCCGGCGTCGCCGGGATGCGCGTATGCGGGGATCGGCACCCCCGGGTCCAGGCGGGTGATCAGAACGTCGGTCACGGGTTCATCTCCGCGGGAGGCCCGGCGTCACCGCCGGCGATCGCTGCCGACACCTCCGCGGGCCGACCGTGGGTTCGGAAGTGCCCGATCTCGACCTGGATGAACAGCGCTGAGGCCGTCACCGCGACCGGGCCGTCCACGCCGAGGCGCCCGACGGCGGCGGTGTAGACCTTGCGCCCGTCCACGCCGGTGATCCGAGCCTGGAGCGCCAGCACCGAGCCGACCGGGACGGGGCGGACGAAGTTGGTCTCCAGCCGAGCGGTCACAGCGGGGACCATGAGCAACCAGTTCATCGCCCCGAGCACCTCGTCGACCGCAGCGGTGAGCAGGCCCCCGTGGGCCAGGCCGGGAGCTCCCTGATGGGTCGGTCCGACCTCGAACGAGGCCGACAGGGTCAGCCCCTGCCCTGCCAGCACACGCATGTGCAGCCCGCAGGGACTGTCGGCTCCGCACCCGAAGCACTGCCGGTAGTGCGAGCCGATCTCAGCGCCCGGTGCGGCGGCATGCGGGTGCCGGTCGGGCAGGATCGCATCAGGGCCGGGAGTGGTCGCCGGTCCGATCGGCTCGGGTCGCTGCCTGCTGTCGGGTTGGGATTGGCTCATGTGGCCGACAGTAGCGAGCGAAGTCCCGGACCCTGGTGTCGGGCCGAGCGGCGGGGCCACGCGGCGGGGCCATGCGTCGGACCTTCGTGCACACGGTTCATCGGGGGATGGCAGGGTGGGCGCGTGACCGATGAGCGATCAGCCGACGAGGCGGGCCCGTACTCAGAGCGCCTGTGGCCCGGGCCAGTGACATGGATCATCGCGCTGGGAACCGTGGGTGCGCTGGGGATCGCCTACGGAGTGTCGTTGGGCGCACGGGCAGGATGGCTCGTCACCCTGGTCGGCACCGGGATCGCAGTGGCCCTGATGACCCGCGCAGCGGTGCGCATCGAGGTGGACGATCAGGGCCTGCGTGCTGGCCGAGCGCACCTGGGATGGGACGCGATGGGGCGGGTGATTGCCGTCGATGCCGACCAGGCGCGGCGGGCTCGAGGTCCGCAGGGCGATCCCAGCGCGTTCATGCTCCTGCGTCCCGGTGCCGGCCCCGGAGCGGTGGTGGTGGAGATCACCGACGCCCAGGACCCGCACCGGACGTGGTTGCTGGCCTCGCGGCACCCCGATCGATTGGCGCGCGCCATCGGCCTCACCCGTGGCAGGCTGCTTCCATGAGTGCTGAATCGACTTCCACGAGTGCTGAATCGACGACGAATGATCCGCGTGATCTGGCAGCCAAGTTCGCCCCAGTCATCGCCCTCGGCGCCACCTGGGTGGTGCGCAAGGGCATGACCAAGGGCTACGAGGCCGGAACCGGCTCCCCGGCGCCTGTCATCGCTCGCCGCCAGGCCTCGGTGACGTCCCGTGTGCTCTGGTCAGCGGCGATGGGAGCCACGGTGGCCCTGATCGAGATCCTGGTCTGGCGTTTGCTGGAACGGGACCGGGACGAATGATCAGGAGCACCGGGATCGGGTCACCCGCCCGGTGAGCCCGGCCGGTGAACGGCGCGCGTCGGCTCAGGCCGCGCACTCCCGGCAGATCGGAAGCCCGTCGCGCTCGCCGGCCAGCTGGCTGCGGTGATGCACCAGGAAGCACTTCCCGCAGGTGAACTCATCGGCCTGGCGGGGCAGGACCCGCACGCTCAGGCTCTCGTCGGACAGGTCAGCGCCGGGCAGCTCGAGGTTCTCGGCCAGTTCGGTCTCATCGACATCGACGGTCGAGGCCGCCTTGTCGACCCGGCGGGCCTTCAGCTCCTCGATGCTGTCCTCGGCGAGACTGTCGTCCTCAGTCTTGCGCGGGGCGTCGTAGTCGGTGGCCATTGCGGTGTCTCCCCCCAGGGGTTGGATCAGCGATTGGGATCGGCGTCGGAACGGTACAACATCGCAGGGCCCGGCTCTATGCCCGCGCTGCCCGCGAATTGTGCACCATGATGTGTCCTGGAGCAGCCCGACACGGGCCACGCACCCAACAAGGAGGAACTGATGGCCCTGTATGCCATCGGGGATCGCACCCCGACCATCGATCCGAGCGCGTTCGTGCACCCGGAGGCCGTGCTGATCGGGGACGTCACCGTGGGGCCGGAGTCCTCGATCTGGCCCACGGCCGTGCTGCGGGGTGACTCCGGGCGAGTGGTCGTGGGTGCCCGAACCTCCATCCAGGACGGCAGCGTGATCCACTGCACCTCCGAGCTCGACACCGTGGTCGGGGACCGCTGTGTGATTGGTCACAGGGTCCATCTGGAGGCATGCATCATCGAGGATGACTGCCTCGTGGGCTCTGGTGCGGTCGTGCTGCATCGAGCAGTCGTGCGCACCGGGGGGTTCGTGGCGGCCGCGGCCCTCGTCGCGCCTGGGACCGAGGTGCCCAGTGGGGCGCTGGCCCGTGGGGTGCCGGCCAGGATCGTGGCCGACGCGGCCCCCACGGAGATGATCGCGGCGTCGGTGGCCTCCTACGTGGCCAATGCGCACTGGTACAACGCGGAGCTGCGCCGGATCGGCTGACCCGAGGCTGCGTTGGGACCGGCCGACCGAGACCGTCCGACCGGGACCGGCCGACCGTGCTGGTCCCTCCACGTGGGCGTCACTGTCCGGCCGCTTGATCCACGCTGGCGACGGTCCGGCGACGCTGAGGTGGAGCGACTCGGATGACGCTGGCCAAGAGGGCAGCCGGTGGGCTGACCACGATGGGTCAGTCCCGATCGGCACCGGCACGGGCGAGCAGGTCGGCCCACTCGGTGGCCAGATGGGCTGGTGCCAGCCAGGTGAGCTCGCTGGAGGGTTCAGCGTCACCCGGGCCCCCGGCGACCATGCCGGCCTCCGTGGCGACCAGGACCCCCGCGGCCAGGTCCCACGGGTTCAGGCCGCGCTCGTAGTAGCAGTCCACCCGACCATCGGCCGCCCAGCAGAGGTCGACCGCCGCCGCGCCGGCCCGACGGATGTCGCGCACCACGGGCAGCACCACTGCCAGCGTGCGGGCCTGAGCGGCCCGGCGCACCGCCGAGTACCCGAAGCCGGTGGCCACCAACGCCTGCCCCAGCTCCGCAGGCGCGTTCGGAACCAGCGGATGCGCCCGCCCGCCGGCCCACCGCACAGCGCCCTGCCCACGCACGGCGACGAACGTCTCGGCATACCGGGGCACGACGACCACACCGACCTCGACCCGACCCGCCACCTCCACAGCGATGCTCACCGCCCACCCGGGCAGGCCGTAGAGGTAGTTCACGGTGCCGTCAAGGGGGTCGATGACCCAGCGCACCCCGGAGGTCGCGAGGCGATCAGCGCCTTCCTCCCCCAGCACCCCGTCGTCGGGGAACTCGCCGACGATCGCTTCGACGATACTGGCCTCGGCTGCGGTGTCCATCTGGGTCACGACGTCGGTGCGGGTGGTCTTGGTTGAAACCGTCAAAGACCGGGTGCGGCCTGCGTTGAGCAGATCCCCGGCAGCGCGGGCGGCCGACCAGGCCAGCGCCAGCCGGTCATGAGCCAGGCCCAGATCGGCGGGCAGCGCAGTGGGCCCGGTCGGGGTGATGCGTCCTGTGCTGCTCATGCGTCGGCCCCGCATGCGGCCGGGCGCGGGGCGCGCGGGTTCGGGCAACAGCCGGACGCACAGGGAACGGCTCGGGGGCCGAACGCACCCACGACCGGTTGCTCCGCGACGCTCCCGTCGGCCCGCCTGCGCGCCTCGACGAACAGGTCGACGACCATGGACACGAACCGCGGATCGGAACCCGGGGTGGCAGCCCGTGTCATGGCGAGGCCCCGTTCCCGACCGTCGCGCATGGCCACGGTGTCAAGGTCCCAGATGACCTCCATGTGGTCGCTGATGAACCCGATCGGGACCATGACCGCCCCGGGCACCCCGTCCTCGGCCAGTACCGAGAGGTGATCGCTGATGTCCGGCTCCAACCAGGGGATGTGTGGGGCCCCTGAACGGGACTGGTAGACGAGGTCCCAGTCCTGGCCCCGACCCACCTGGGCGGCGACCACGGCAGCCACATCCCGGTGCTGGGCGACGTAGTCGCAGCGCTCGGCGTCCGCCGTGGGGATCGAGTGGGTGGTGAAGACCAGCCGGCTGCCGGTGGGCATGGCCGCCAGGCACTCTGCGGCGGCCTCGGCGAAGGGCACGACGAAGCCCGGGTGGTTGAAGTAGGTGCGCAGCTTGTGCAGCGTCGGATCCCAGGCCGGGTCCTCGGCGCGCACCTCCGCCAGCGCATCGTGCAGGTTCTCCCGGTACTGCCGACACCCGGAGTAGGACGAGTAGGCCGAGGTCAGGAAGGCGAAGATCCGGGTCGCCCCCAACTGCCTGGCTTCCCGCATCGCGTCGACCAGGAACGGATCCCAGTTCCGGTTGCCCCACAGCACCGGAACCGCCGCGCCGCGCTCCCCCAGTTCGGTACGGACCCGCTCGACCAATTCCCGGTTCAGGCCGTTGAGTGGGGACACCCCACCGAACTGGCCGTAGTGGGCGCCGACCTCGACCAGGCGCGCACGCGGGATCGCGCGGCCCCGGGTGACGTTCTCGAGGAACGGCACCACATCTTCGGGCCCCTCCGGGCCCCCGAACGACACGATCAGCAGCACGTCCATGCCCAGATCCTTGCCGACATCCGCCGCGCCAGCCACGGCAGGCCCACGAGTGGGGCACAATGTGGCCGTTCACCGGTCGGTGGCGTGGAGGAGTGTGCATGCGCGAGTTGAAGTTCGACGGCCTGTCCCCGGATGGCACGCGCCTGATCCTGGCCGGCAAGGACGGCCAGAAGTGGTCGGTCGTCATCGACGAGCGGATCGAGGCCGCCGTCAGGCGGGACCGTGCCCGCATCAGCCAGGTCGAGATCGAACAGGCCGGGCTCCTGCGACCCCGGGAGATCCAGGCCCGGATCCGGGCCGGGGCCACCTCCGAGGACGTGGCTGCCGCCAGTGGACTGCCCATCGAGCACATCCGGCGCTTCGAGGGCCCGGTGCTCACTGAGCGCGCCTGGGTGGCCCAACAGGCGCAGAGCACCGAGCTGCGCAGGCCTGGTGGCGATATCGAGCTCAGCGAGCTCGTGGAGGAGCGCCTGGAGTCCGCGGGCGTGGAACCGACTGACATCGAATGGGACGCCTGGCGGCGCGACGACGGCATCTGGGTGGTCATCGCGACGTTCCCGATCGAGCCGAACACGCACGTGGCCACCTGGTCCTACGACAGCGGAAGCCGCACCATGACGGTGGTCGACGACAATGCCCGATCGTTGTCCGCCATCGATCCCGACGTGCCGCTGAATCTGGCCGCATCCCGCCCGCTGCTGGCCGCGGTCGTGCCGCACGAGTCCGACGGCGGCGTCGACTCCGAGGATCCGCCGGCGATCATCACTGCCTTCCCGGGCTGGCGTGGCCAGTCGACCCGGCCCGATGCGCAGGACCCGGCCGACGACGCATCCGAGGCTGGGGCCGGTGAGCGGGCCGAGTCCGAACTCGGCACTGACCCGGATGCGGACGTCGACAACCTGCACGCCGGCGATGCCGCGGGTCAGGACGTCGAGGCCGAATCCGTCGATCTCGACGCCGAGTTCGACGAGACGCCCGATGAGGACTCCGGGGAGCAGCTCGACCAGGACGGTGCCGACTCCTCGGCCGGACCCACCGCCGATGCCGAGGATGTGCCCCTGTTCCACGCCGAACCCACCGCGACTCCACAGCGGCCGGGCGGTCGGACGAGCATCCCCAGCTTCGACGACATCCTGTTCGGCCCGGGACCCAACTCCCAGTAGCCGACCGGCGGCTGGCCGGTGTCAGCCCGTCTGACCGCCGGCCAGGCGTAGCGGGACCAGGACCTCGGCGTCGGTCAGTCCCCCGTGCTGGCCGCGCAGACCTGAGACGATCGAGTCGATCCGCGTCGAGACAAGGGCCCAGTCCTGCGTGGCGATCGCCACGACGTCCCCGATCCGATCTGCGAACCAGTCATCGACTGGCCCGAGCAGCTCGCCGACCTGCGCGCGGGTGCGTACGTGCGCCCGATCGCCGAGCTCGTCGCTCCACCTGCCCAGCACGGCATTCTCCGCGCCGGGCTCGGTGTAGACGTGCCGGACCCGGGGCTCCCCCAGGATGGTCTGGACCCCGCGGCGCAGCGCGGGTCGGGCCTCGAGGTCGATCCGACGCTCGTCCGGGACGTCGACCATCCCGTGGTCGGCAGTGACCAGGAGCACCACGTCCGGGCCGGTGAGCGCGCGCAGCCCCGCCACCAGCGAGTCCACCCGCGCAGCCTCGGCCCGGTAGGCCCCGGAGTTCACCCCGTGCACGTGGGCGGCCTTGTCGAGGTCCGGCCAGTACACGTAGGTCAGGCTCGCCCGCCCCTCGGCCCGCGCCCGGGCCAACGCCGCGCCGGTGACCTCCAGCCGTGCGGGCAGCGTGTCCGCGCCCGGATACTCCCCGCCGCGCAGGGCGGCCCGGGTCAGCCCACTGCGGCGATGCACCGTCGGTGCAGCCGAGGTGACCAGGACTCCGGCAGCGCAGGCCCGCTCGAGGATCGTCGGCTCGGGCTGGGTGGCGACCGGGTTGGGCACCTCTCCCCAGGACAGGGGCGCCAGAGTCGAGCCGTCGTCGAGACGGAACGAGGTGCCCACGATGCCGTGCATGCCCGGCGGCAGGCCGGTACCCAGGCTCGTCAGTGACACGCAGGTGGTCGAGGGGAACGGTGCGGCCAGCGGTCCGAGGTCCCGAAGTCCGCTCAGCTGGGGCATCTGGTCGCGGTGCGCCTCGAGCTGCAAATCGCCCAGGCCGTCGATCAGCGCGACGATCACATGGCGTGGCGAACCCACCACATCCGTGAGTGCAGCGGCCATCCCCGCACCCTGGGCGGCGAGGTGCGGCACCCCGAGCATGTGCGCTGCGCCGGACAGCAGCTCGGCCAGCGACCGCAGGGTCACCGGTCGTTGGTGCGGATCGCCGTCGAGAGGGCAGCGGCGAACTCCAGCGTGCGCCCGACGGCCTCGGACCCGTCACCGGCCTCCGAGACGCGCACGGAGAAGTCGTCGTTGGCCGCCGCCCCGGTGAACCCGTGGTCGGCGGTGCACTCCGGGTCAGGGCAGGACGCCGGCTCGAGGTCCAGCCGCGAGACCGCACCCCACCCGATGGTCAGCATCACCTCGCGGGCAGCGCCGCCGGGCCGGTGCAGGGCGGGGTTGCCCACGATCCGGTTGACGACGACCGAGCGGACATCACGGAGCCGGACCGCCTCGGAGTTGGCCGAGGCGTAGGGCACCGTACAGGTCTCGTCGGGCGGGAAGTCGTCAATGTGCAGCACGAGCAGCCGGGTGGGTGTGAGCAGCAGCAGCGAGATGTGCCGGCGTAGCTCCTCGCGGTCGAACGCCGCCTCGTGCTGGATCACGTAGCTGACCGGCTCCTCACCGGCCAGGGCGGTGGCCATCGTGTCGGCCACCAGCTCCGGGTAGTAGCCGGAGGCCGCGATCTCGGAACGCAACTGGGACTTGGGGTTCACGGCGCAATCCTCCCACGCCGCTCAGGCATCGAGCAGCCGTCGAACCCCCACGTCCACCCTCGAGGAGTGCATCCGGATCCGAGCCGACGCCCCCAGCACCGCCGCACCGGACCCGGAGACCACGATCGGGTTGAGGTTCAGGGACCCCAGAGCGGGCATCTCGTCGACCAGCAGGCCGACCCGGGCGATGATGTGGGACAGGGCCTCGATGTCCACGGGGTCAGCCCCCCGATATCCACGCAGCAGGGGTGCCGCCTTCGGTGCAGCCACCAGACGACGTGCCTCGGCCATGCTCACCGGCGGGATCCGGTATGCCACGTCGCCGAGCAGGTCCGAGGCGACTCCCCCGACCCCGAAGTGGACGACTGGCCCGAACAGTGGGTCGTCGACGGCACCGACGACGGTCGCCACGCCCGGCGGGGCCATCGACTGCACGACCAATCGTTGGGCGGCCAGGTCGTCGAGCTGCGCCACCATCGACAGGTACGCCGAGCGCAGGCCCCGCTCGGACTCGAGATTGAGCCGGACGCTGCCCAGGTCGGCGCGGTGCGCCAACCACGGCGCGGTGGTCTTGAGCACCACCGGGTAACCGATCTCCTCGGCAGCGGCAACAGCATCGTCCTCGCTGTCCACGTGTACCGAGGGCCAGACCCCGATGCCGTAGCACGCCAGCAGTTGCGCGGTCTGGGCGTCGGAGAGGTCCACTCCCGGCACCGAGGAGTCAGGAGTGCCCGGGTACTCGGACTCGATCTCGGCCATCGTCACGGTGGTGTCCGCCAACGACTCAGCCAGCCATGCGGTCACCAGCTCGAGCGCCCGGTCGGGGTTGACGTCCGGGAACTCGGGGACGTCGGCCTCCTCGGAATCACGCCATCGGGCGTATCCGCGCACCAGGGCCAGGGCGTGCACCGCGTCCTCGACGTTCGAGAACGTCGGCACGGAGCCGTGCTCGGGTCTCCGGTCGGCACCGATCACGGCCAGCAGGCCCATGCCCGCGGGGATCAGGCCGGTGCCGTCGGCCGCGGGCATGATCGCGATGACGGGCTTGGTTGAGTCCACGCTGGCCTCGGTGATCGCGGCATGCACATCGGTCTGGTCGGCACCCACGCTGGGGATGTGCACGAACACCACGCTGTCGCAGCCGGCGTGCTCGGTCGCCCCACGCAGCGCGTCGCCGATCTCCTGCGCGCTCGCGGACTGCGGCAGGCTCGGCTGTCCGTAGGCCACGGTCATCCGGACCGACTCCACCGCGTCCGCGGCCAGGATCTCCAGGGCCGGTGAGGTCCCCAGCACAGCGACCCGGTCCCCGCGCGGCAGCGGTTGGTAGGCCAGCACGGCGCCGACGTCGAACAGTTCGTTCAGCGACGAGGTCTGGATCACTCCGCTCTGCTCGAAGATCGCGTCCACCGCCCCCGTCGGCAGCGTCGAACGACGCACCTGGTGACCCAGGGGCAACGTCTGGCTGTACCGCCCACTGCGCACGGCCACCACCGGCTTGGTGCGGCTCAGGCGCCGGCTGATCCTGGTGAACTTGCGGGGATTGCCGATGCTCTCCAGGTACAACAGGATCAGGCTGGTCGAGGGATCGGACTCCCAGTACTGCAGCAGGTCGTTGGCCGACACGTCGGCACGGTTGCCGGCGGAGATGAAGCTGCTCAGACCCAGACCGCGGCGGGCGACGGTCTCCAGGACGGTCACCCCGAGGGCCCCGGACTGGCAGAACAGGCCGACCCGCCCACGACCGGGCACCATCGGCGAGAGGCTGGCGTTCAGGCTGACGCGCGGGTCGGTGTTGATGAATCCCAGGCAGTTGGGGCCCACCACGCGCATCCCGGACTCCCGGGCGGTGCGCACCAGTTGGCGCTGCCGGGCGCGGCCCTCGTCGGTCGCGGTGTCCGCGAAGCCCGCCGAGACCACGACCAGGCCGCTGACCCCGGCTGCCGCGCACTGGTCGACCACCTCCAGCACCGCCTCGGCCGGGACCGCCACCACAGCGAGGTCGACCGGCTGCGGGATGTCGGCGATGGTCCGGTAGGCCGGCACGCGCAGGATGGAGTCGGCCTCGGGATGGATGGCGTAGAGCGGTCCGTGCGAACCGTAGTCACGCAGGTGGCGCAGCAGCTCGTGACCCACCCGACCCGGGGTCCGCGACGCACCGATGACGGCGACCCCGACCGGGTTGAGCAGGCGCTCGACCGAACTGGCCTCGCTGCGCTGCTCGCGGGCGGACCGCACGGACAGCACCTGGTCGGTGGGCTCGAGGTCGAAGGTCAGGTGGAAGACCCCGTCCTCCATCCGCTGGCTGACCACGTAGCCCGCCTCGCGGAACGTGGCCATCATCTTCCGGTTGTTCGGCAGCACCTCCGCGACGAACCGCCGCAGGCCCCGTTCCCACGCCGCGGCCGCCAGGTGCTCGAGCAGGACGGCACCCAGCCCACGGCCCTGGTGGTCGTCGCGCACCACGAACGCCACCTCGGCGTCCCGGCCTGAGATCCGGTCGTACCGGGCCACGGCGATGAACTCGCCGCCCTCGGTGGCCACCAGCGCGACGCGGTCCCGGTGGTCGACCGTGGTGAAGCGGGTGATGTCCCGCTCGGAGAGCTCCGGGTAGGGCGCGAAGAACCGGAAGTAGATGGTCTCCGCCGACAGCTGTGAGTGGAACTCGGCGAGCCGCTGGTCGTCGTCGGGGCGGATCGGGCGCACATGGCACGTGCGACCGTCCCTGAGCACGACATCGGCCTCCCAATGGGCCGGGTACTCAGGTGCCACGAGGAACAGCCTAGGCCGCACCCGGCAGGTCGGTCGACCCGGTCCGGGCCCCGTCGGTGACAATGTCAGCCTGCCACGCCCTGAGGAGCACCATGGCCCGTCGTACCCCGCCGCCCCGCGAGCCCGTCACTGACCAGATCGTCGACATCGATGTCACGACCGAGATGCAGGGCTCGTTCCTCGAGTACGCCTACTCGGTGATCTACTCCCGGGCGCTGCCCGATGCCCGCGACGGCCTCAAGCCGGTCCAGCGCCGCATCCTCTACACGATGAACGAGATGGGTCTGCGCCCCGATCGCGGGCATGTGAAGAGCGCCCGGGTGGTCGGCGAGGTGATGGGCAAGCTGCACCCGCACGGTGACGCGGCGATCTACGACGCGCTGGTGCGGATGGCGCAGTCGTTCTCGCTGCGCCTGCCCCTGGTCGACGGGCACGGCAACTTCGGCTCCCTGGACGACGGGCCGGCCGCCTACCGGTACACCGAGTGCCGGATGGATCCCGCTGCCATCCCCTTGGTCGCCGGTCTCGACGAGGAGGTTGTGGACTTCGCACCGAACTACGACGGGCGCGAGCTCGAGCCGGTCGTGCTGCCGGCCGCGTACCCGAACCTGCTGGTCAACGGCGCGTCGGGGATCGCCGTGGGGATGGCCACCAACATGGCCCCGCACAACCTCGGTGAGGTCATCGCCGCAGCCCGGCACCTGCTGGCCCACCCGCAGGCCGACACCGACGAATTGATGCGCTTCGTTCCCGGCCCGGACCTGCCCACCGGTGGACGGATCGTCGGTCTCGACGGGGTGCGCGATGCCTACCTGACCGGGCGCGGCACGTTCCGGATGCGGGCCACCGCCCGCGTCGAGCAAATCACCCCGCGGCGCTCGGGGCTGGTCATCACCGAGCTGCCATGGAACGTCGGCCCGGAGAAGGTCATCGAGAAGATCCGCGAGCTGCACAACGCGAAGAAGATCTCCGGGATCGCCGACGTGATCGACCTGACCGACGGCGAGAAGGGGCTGCACCTGGTCATCGAGCTCAAGAGCGGCTTCGTGCCCGAGGCCGTTCTCGACCAGCTCTACCGGCTCACCCCGCTCGAGGAGTCGTTCGGGATCAACAACGTGACCCTGGTGGCGGGCCAGCCGCAGACCCTGGGCCTGCGCGCCCTGCTCGAGGTGTACCTGGCCCACCGCCTCGAGGTGGTCCGCCGGCGCAGCGAGTTCCGTCGCCGGAAGGCCGCCGACCGGATGCACCTCGTCGACGGCCTGCTCATCGCGATCCTGGACATCGACGAGGTGATCGCGGTGATCCGTTCCAGCGACGACACCGCCCAGGCCCGCGAACGGCTCATGAGCGTGTTCGACCTGTCCGAGATCCAGGCCAACTACATCCTGGAGATGCCGTTGCGCCGGTTGACCAGGTTCAGCCGGATCGAGCTGGAGTCCGAGCGTGACGACCTCGCGCGCACGATCGCCGAGCTGGAGCAGCTGCTGTCCGACGACGGTGCGCTGCGGGCGCTGGTGTCCAGGGAGCTCGCGGAGGTTGCGCAGGCGCACGCGACCCCCCGGCGCACGGTGCTCCTCGAGGGGCCGGTGCCGGTCCGGCGCGCGGCCGCGGCCAGTGCGGCCCCGCTGGAGGTCGCCGATGACCCCTGCGAGGTGCTGCTGAGCAGCACCGGGCTGATGGCGCGCCGGCTTCCGGTGGTCGGCCATGGGACGGCCGAGGCCTCGTCCGCGCCCGCGGGGCCGGACGGCACCCACGATGAGCCGATCGGACCACGTGGCACCCATGACGTCGTGGTCGCCAGGGCTGCCGCCACGGTGCGCGGGTACGTGGGCGTGGTGACCTCGGCGGGCCGGGTCGTGCGCGCGCATGTGCTGGACCTGCCCGCGCTGCCCGGCGTCGCTGGGGCGGTCAGCCTGGCCGGCGGCGTGCCCCTCGGGGCGTTCGTCACCCTCGATGCGGGTGAGACCGTTGTGGGGCTGACCAGCCTGTTGGCCGATGCGCCCACGCTCGCCGTGGCCACCGAGTCGGGCGTGATCAAGCGGGTGGCCAACGAGCCGGCCCCGAACCGGGACAGTTGGGAGGTCATCCGCCTCACCGACCGAGACCAGGTGGTGGCAGCCAGGCCGGTGGCCGAGGACGACGAGCTGGTCCTGCTGAGCAGTGACGCCCAGCTGCTGCGCTTCCCGGCCTCGTCGGTGCGGCCCCAGGGCCGGGCTGCCGGGGGGATGGCCGGGATCAAGCTGTCCGCCGGTGCGCGGGTGCTGGCCTTCGGCGTGTGGTCCGCCGGCGAGCCGGGCGTGGTGGTGAGCCTCGCGTCGGACTCCGCGGCACTGCTGGACGCCGGTGGATCGCTGAAGGTCACGCACGGCGAGGTGTTCCCCGGGAAGGGTCGGGCCACTGGCGGGATTCGGGCGCATCGTTTCCTCAAGGGCGAGGACGTGCTGAGCCGCGCGTGGATCAGCACCTGGCCGGCGGTGGCCGCCACCGCCAGTGGAGAGCCGATCGACCTGCCCGAGCCCGACCTGCGCCGGGACGGCTCCGGTGCCCCCTGTGCCAGCGCACCCGCAGCGGTGGCTGCCCGCGGGTGATCCGGTGCCGCCCGGCCCGCGATGCCCCACTGACCTGAGCATCCGGAAGCGCCCGCGTGGCTGCTCCGTTCGCCGGCTGGGTGGCGCTCGGCGGCCCCGTGCCGGTGCAGGTCCCCGCAGCCGGCTCGCGCTGGGGCACAATGCCCACATGGATCTGGAGATGACAGGCCGTACCTTCCTGGTGACCGGCGCATCGCGGGGGCTGGGACTCGCTGCGGCACAGGCCCTGGTCGCCGAGGGCGCCGACGTCGTGCTCGTGGCCCGCTCGGAGCGAATCCTCGGGGCAGCGGTCGCGCAGGTCGGCGGGAGCGCGTTCGGGATCGCAGCCGATCTGGCTGACCCGGCGGCCGCTGAGCGCCTCGTCGCCGGCACCATCGCCCGGTTCGGACGCCTGGATGGGGCCCTGATCAGCGTGGGCGGGCCGCCGAGTGGCACCCCGATGACCGTGACCGATGACCAGTGGCGGGCTGGCTTCGAGTCGGTCTTCCTCGGTGCAGTCCGCCTGATCCGTGCCGTGTCCGCTGCTGCCACCGTGGACCCCGATGCACCCGCCGGCACGGGGGCTGCGATCGTGGCTGTGCTGTCCACCTCGGCGAAGTCCCCGATCCCCGGGCTCAGCGCCAGCAATGGTCTGCGCCCCGGTCTTGCGATGCTGGTCAAGGACTTCGCCGATGAGCTGGGGCCGCGTGGGATTCGGGTCAACGGCGTCATGCCCGGCCGGATCGCCACGGACCGGACCGTCGCCCTCGACGCCAGTCAGGGCAACGCCGCGGCGTCCCGCCGCCGAAACGAGGCCGCGATCCCGCTCGGTCGCTACGGGACCCCGGCCGAGTTCGGCCGGCTCGCGGCGTTCCTGCTCTCCCCCGCCGCCTCCTACGTCAACGGCAGCCTGATCCCCGTGGACGGCGGTTCCCTGCGCGCCCTGTGAGAATCATGTGGTCACTCGGTTGGCAGCACGACCCCATCGGGAAGTGCAGGCATGGCTGCGGGCACGGCCAGCGCCTCGAGTTCGGCCGTCGGCGCGTCATGCAGAAGGGCACACTGCGGTGTGTCGCGCAGGACAAGGACCCGGTCGACGTACCCCCATTCCAACTCCCCCGCGCGCCCGCTCGTGTTGTTGTCGATCGAGTTGGGCCCGAGTACGAGCACCTCACCGGGGGTCACGGTGTGGCCCACGCCGCCCCAGCCCGGTGTCCCCGGCGCGATTGAGCCGTTCTCGGATCGCACGACGTGCTCCGAGACGGTCACCGGGGCGTTGCCGGGGCTGGCGACATGTACCCACCACGTGGTCACGAACATGCTCGGATCCCGCTTGCCGATATCGGTTGACACATCGCTGACCGACACGGCCACCCTGTCGGCCGGAAGCGCACAGGCCTCCGGGGTCCCGAGGGCTCCCGCGTCCGCCTGCTCCGGTTGGTCCTGACCGGGATCCGCAGGCGCAACGACCGCTGGCCCATCACCTGTGCTGGCAGTTGCCTCGCCCGGATCGTCGCCGAGGATCAGTTCGATGAGCGCAACCGCCGCAATGCCCAGAATCGCGACCAGGACGAGAATCACCACGAAACGACCCGAGAACGAGCTGGCAACGTCCCTGACGACTCCTCGTTGGGACCCGGTGGGACCGGCCCGGTCGCCAGCCGCCCCGCCGCGGCCGGGATCCGGCGCCTGGGCGGTCGGTGACGTGGGTGCGCCCGGGTCCGGGCGATCCGCGTCGGGCGATGGCCCGGCTCCGGGCTCGACGAGGTCGTCCACGATCCCGCGTACATGCGCCTCGAGCTCGGCAGCCTCGGGTGACAAGCCATCCCCCGAACCCCCTGGCGATCGATTCTCCGGCATCACAGACCTCCTGAGCGTCACCCCCATGCTCCGCCCTGCGGCCGCCGCCGGACAGGGCCATGAGTCCCTGATGACCCCGGGATGGACGACCGCGTCGGCGATCCCGTGCGCGACCCGATCGGTCAGATCAGGTCGGGAACGGCCCTCGCGTCGAGCGCCGCGGTGTCCGGGGCCATGCCGAACTGGGTCCGGGAGAGGTCCGCGTACAGCCCGCCCATCGCGAGTAGTTGGTCGTGCGTGCCGCGCTGGACGACCCGACCTCCGTCGATGACCAGGATCTCGTCGGCGGCCCGGATCGTGGACAGCCGGTGTGCGACCACCAGTGAGGTCCGCCCGCTCAGGGCGGTGGCCAGGGCACGCTGGACCGCTGCCTCACTCTCGGAGTCCAGGTGTGCGGTGGCCTCGTCGAGGACCACCACCTCGGGGGCACGCAGCAGCAGGCGGGCGATCGCCAGTCGCTGCTTCTCGCCGCCTGAGAGCCGGTAGCCGCGCTCCCCCACGACGGTGTCCAGGCCATCGGGCAGCGAGGCCACCAGGTCACCGATCTGGGCATCGCGGCAGACCGCGAGGATCTGCTCGTCGGTGGCCCCGGGACGGGCGAAGACGAGGTTGCCGCGGATCGTGTCGTGGAACATGTGCGCGTCCTGGGTGACCACGCCGACCCGCTCGGACAGGCTGGCCAGGGTCGCCTCGCGCACATCGATGCCACCGACCCGGACTGCGCCGCTGCTCACGTCGTAGAGCCGCGTGACCAGCGCGGTCATCGTGGACTTGCCCGCGCCCGAAGGACCCACCAGCGCGACCAGTTGGCCGGGAGCCACCTCGAAGCTGACACCGTTGAGCACAGGCTCGCCACGCCCGCGGCTGTCCGCTCGAGCCACGGACTCCAGGGACGCCAGGGACACCTCATCAGCGCCCGGATAGGTGAAGTGCACGTCGTCGAAGGCCACCGACGTGGGCCCGGGGCGGATCTCCCGGGCGTCGGGGGCCTGCGCCACCAGGGGCGAGAGGTCGAGCACCTCGAACACCCGCTCGAAGGACACCAGCGCGGTCATCACATCCACCCGCACATTGCTCAGTGCGGTCAACGGCCCGTACAACTGGGCCAGCAGGGCGGTGATCGCCAGCAGGGTGCCGATCGTCAGGGTCCCGTCGATCACGAGGTTGCCGCCGACCCCGTAGGCGATCGCCGTGGCGACCGACGCGATCAGGGTCAGCGCGGTGAAGAAGTAGCGGTTGCTCATCGCGATCTGGACACCGATGTCGCGCACACGCGCCGCCTTGCCGGCGAACGCCCCGACTCCTCCGCAGGCCGGCCGAACAGCTTGACCAGCAGCGCGCCGGAGACGTTGAACCGCTCGGTCATCATCGTGGACATGTCCGCGTTGAGCTGCATCTGCTCTCGGGTCTGGGCCTGCAGGCGGCGGCCCATCCAGCGCGCGGGCAGCAGGAACAGCGGGACCAGCACCAGGCTGATCACCGTGATCGGCCACGACAGCACGAACATCGTCACGAGCACGACGATGACGCTGATCAGGTTGCCCACCACGCCGCTGAGGGTCGAGGTGAATGCCTGCTGGGCGCCGATCACGTCCGAGTTCAGGCGGGAGATCAGTGCACCGGTCTGGGTGCGGGTGAAGAATGCCAGCGGCTGGGACTGGACGTGCGTGAACACCTCGGTGCGCAGGTCGAAGATGAGACCCTCGCCGATCCGGGCGGAGAACCAACGGCCGATCAGCCCGATCCCCGCGCTCGCGACGGCCAGCACCAGCACCAGGATCGCCGAGGTGGTCACGACCTGGGAGTTGCCGGGCGTGATGCCCTCGTCGATGATCCGCCGGAAGAGCAGAGGCTGGGCAACGACGAGCAGCGAGGCGATCACCAGCGTCACCAGGAACCAGCTGATCTCGCGTCGGTACGGCCGCGCGAACCCGAGGATCCGGGTCACTGTCTGGCGGCTGACCCGCGCCCGGCCCACGGACCGGTCCTGGGTGAACGATCGACGCATCTGCCACGGGCTGGCACCACCCATGCCCATCGACATCTGGACTTCCCTTCGTCATCCCCGCGGGGATGATCCATCCCACCGGAGGTCACAACGCGAGCCGATGTCGGGTTTGTTCCCGGGGCGATCAACCGATCGCGGCCGGCGAGCGAATGGTCAGCGGGTCCCGGCCGAGCGAATGGTCAGCGGGTCCCGGCGAACATCGCCGCCAGTTCGCGGATCCGGATCACCTGGGCGGCTCGCTCGGCAGCCATCTGGGCATCGTGGGCCTCGGCCCAGGTGCCGGGCGCGACGGCGGCATCGCGAAGCAGCGCCTTGGTGGCCGAGACCGCACCCGGCAGGGCAGCGGCGCAGGAGCGGGCCACCTCGCGCGCGGCGTCCTCCAGCTGGTCCCTGGGCACCGACTTCAGCGCCAGCCCGATCCGCACCGCTTCCTCGGCCTCCACCCAGCGACCGCTGATCACCAGTTCCATCGCCCGCGGGTAGCCCACGGCGGCGACCAGGGGCAGCGTCCCGGCCAGGTCGGGCACGAGGCCGAGGCTGGGCTCCTTCATGGAGAACCGCACGTCATCGGCCACGACGATCACGTCGCAGCCCAGGGCCAGCTGGAACCCAGCACCCACGGCGTGGCCGTTGACCGCGGCCACGGTCACCACCGGACAGCGCCCCCACCAGGAGAACGCCTTCTGGAAGGTCGCGATCAGGGCGTCGAACTCCTCGGCCGGCATCGTCGCGAACTCCATCATCGAGCCCTGCCCGGGGATCCCCTCGGGCGTGAGCATCCGCCGGTCCATCCCCGCGGAGAAGGACGGGCCATCGGCACACAGGACGATCGCGCGCACCGCCGGGTCCAGCGAGTCCCCAACGGCAGCCAGATCGGCCCAGAACTTCGGGCCCTGGGCGTTGCGGGTCTCCGGCCGGGTCAACCGGACGGTGAGGATGCCGTCGAGGAGTTCCTGGGTGAATGCTGGGGTCTCAGTCATGGGCCCCAGTCAACCAGCCGCCAACCGCGAGGCCCGATCCCGGGTGGCCCCGCCCCTGCCTCGCAGCGCTATCCCTGAGTCGGTCAGGATGCGGTGGACGAAGCCGTAGGAGCGACCGGTCTGGGCTGAGAGCTCCCGGATGCTGGCCCCCGCCCGGTACCGCTCGACCAGATCGTTGGTCAGCGCGATGCGCGCCTCCCCCGTGACTCGCGCCGCCCGCGGCTGACTGCCCACGATCCCCCCCGTCTGCGCCGTCCACGGTGGCGGCAGCAAACCCACTATGACCAGTGGATCTCAAGATCGCATTCCGGCAGTCGCACCCGCGAAACCGACGCAGACAGATACCCCGCCCCGCATCGACGACGGGTCAGGCGAGGGCGACCAGATCCAGGTAGTCCGCACGCCACAGGTCCTCGACAGCATCGGGCAGGAGCAGGACCTTCTCCGGCGCGAGGGCCTGCACGGCCCCCTCGTCGTGTGTGACCAGAATCACAGCACCGGAGTAGCTCCCGAGTGCGCTGAGGACCTCGTCGCGGCTTGCCGGGTCGAGGTTGTTGGTCGGTTCGTCGAGCAGCAGGACATTGGCGCCGGAGACCACCAGGGTGGCCAGGGCGAGCCGCGTCTTCTCCCCGCCGGACAGCACGCCAGCCGGCTTGTCCGCATCGTCCCCGGTGAACAGGAACTGCCCGAGCACGCTGCGGCACTGGGTGGCACTCAGGTCACCGGCCGCGTGCAGCATGTTCGCCAGGACCGACGCGTCCGGGTCCAGCGTCTCGTGCTCCTGGGCGTAGTACCCCAGGCGCAAGCCGTGGCCGGGCTCCACCTCACCGGTGTCGGGCTGCTCCACTCCCGCCAGGATCCGAAGCAGCGTGGTCTTCCCGGCTCCGTTGAGCCCGAGGATCACCACCCGGGCCCCCCGGTCGATGGCCAGTTCGACGTCGACGAACACCTCCAGGGAGCCGTAGGACTTGCTCAGCTCGGCGGCCCGCAGCGGGGTCTTCCCACAGGGCGCTGGCTCCGGGAAGCGCAGCTTGGCCACACGATCGGCTGCGCGATGGTCCTCGAGGCCGGCCAGCAGCCGGTCGGCCCGCTTCTGCATGGACTGCGCGGCACGGGCCTTGGTGGCCTTGGCGCGCATCTTGTCGGCCTGGGACTGCAGCGCTGCCGCTTGCTTCTCGGCGTTCGAACGCTCCCGGTGCCGGCGCTTCTCGTCAGTCTCGCGCTGCTTCAGGTAGGTCTTCCAGCCCACGTTGTAGACGTCGATGACGGTCCGGTTGGCATCCAGGTGCAGCACCCGGTTGACGACCAGGTCTAGCAGGCCCACGTCGTGGCTGATCACGACCAGGCCGCCCTTGTGCGTGGCCAGGTATCCGCGCAGCCAGACCACGGAGTCGGCGTCCAGGTGGTTGGTGGGCTCGTCGAGCAGCAGGGTGTCGGCCTCGCTGAACAGGATCCGGGCCAGCTCGACGCGCCTGCGCTGGCCCCCGGACAGGGTGTGCAATGCCTGCCCGAGGTTGCGCTCGGTGATACCCAGCCCGGCCGCGACGGACGCGGCCTGCGCCTCGGCTGCGTATCCGTCGAGGGCGAGGAACTCGGCTTCCGCCCGGTCGTAGCGGTGCATCGCCCGGGTGTGCACGTCGGGATCCGGGTCGCCCATCGCCGACTCCATGGCGCGCATCCGGCGGATGACGTCCCGCAGGCCGCGGGCGTCGAGGATCCGGTCGCGAGCGGTCTGCTCGAGGTTGCCGGTGCGGGGGTCCTGGGGCAGGTAGCCGATCGTGCCGCTGCGGGTGACCGACCCCGCCTCCGGCGTCGACTCACCGGCGAGGATCCGCATCAGCGTGGTCTTGCCGGCCCCGTTGCGCCCCACCAGACCGATCCGGTCGCCGTCAGCGATCCGGATCGAGACGTCAGCCATCAGCAGCCGGGCGCCGGCGCGCACCTCGAGGTCGGTGGTGGCGATCACTGCCCGAGTCTACTTGCGATGCCTGCCGGCCCGGCCCACTCTGCTTCGCCGGCACCCCCAGTCGGGTGCCGGCGCGTCCGGCCCGGTGCGCCGCGGTCGGCCCCCAGTTGCCCGAACAGCAGTTGCCCGGCAGCATCTCGGGCATGTCAGATGAGATCGAGGTCATGCACCGTCCGGACGCCCAGCGTTACGAGATCCTGCGCGACGGGCAGGTGGCCGGATACGCGGCCTACCACCCGGCCGACGGGTACGTCGTGCTCTATCGCACGAAGATCGAGCCCGCCCTCGAGGGTCAGGGCCTGGCCACCCGGTTGGCTCTGGGCACCTTCGAGGACCTGCGCGCCCGTGGTCTGCGGATCGAGCCGGAATGCGAGTTCATGGCCGCGTGGGTTGACAGGAACCCGGAGTTCTCCGACCTCGTGGCACCTGTCGAGGCAGTCGAGCAGCCGCGCTGACTTCTCGACTGCCTCGTCGGACCGCGGAACACTGGCCGACCGCTGCGCAGCCCGTGGTCGGTACCGGGGAGCAGCCAGCGCGGCGCGCTCAGAGGAAGATCAGCAGGCACCCTTGACCGAGGTCACCAGTGTGCTCACCGACGACTGAACCGCCTTGATCGAGGCGGCCACCGTCGCGGCGTCGGCCACGCTCGGTGATTGGGTGAGGTTGTCGATCGAAGTCCGCAGCGCGTCCACGGAGGTCTGCACAGCGGTCGACTCGGGGGCGAAGTCGGCCCGTGCCGAGGTGATCAGTGTCTGCACATCGGCCTGGAACGTGGCGAAGTTCGCCTTGAGGGCATCGGTGCCATCCTTGAGGACCTCCGTCTCGGTCAGCGACCGCAGCGACGCCTGCGCGGCATCAGCGGCGGCGCATGCCGTGGACCCCGTCGGCGCTGCCACCGACGGGCTGGCCACCGGACTGGTGAGCGTGGTGGCCGCATCGGTGGGGGCCGTGGGGGCCGAATCAGAGCTGCATCCGGCCAGGCCGA
>CAWAEB010000005.1:0-142282 GCA_963781015.1 uncultured Actinomycetes bacterium
TCGGCGACGTCGACCAGCAGCGCGTGCGGGACCGGGAAGCGCGAGTAGCGGATCAGCGTGTCGACGACGCTCTCGGCGTCGTGCCCGGCCGCGCGGGCGTTCCAGAGCCCCAGCGGGGTGATCCGGTAGGTGTGGATGTGCTCCGGGGCTCGCTCGAGCTCGGCGAACACGGCGATGTCGCGCCGGGCCGCGTCGGAGTCGGCGTGGTCGACCTCCAGCAGGAGGGTCTTGTCGCTCTGGACGATCAGGGGCCCGTCAGTCATCCGACGATTGTCCCCCAGATCCCGCCGACCCACTGCCAGGCCGGATCGCGTCCCGCCCGGGCATCAGGCCCCAAACCCTCCGCCAAGGGCACGATCCTCCGTGGCGACCGGGAGGGTCTGACCGTTCGCGGAGGGTTTGCCTCGATGGGGCCGCGCGAGTGGGGGCGGGGCGGGCACTGCGGCGGTGACGTGGTGTGGGGCGCCTACTCGGCGAGGGCGGCGCGGAGGTCCTCGGGCAGGTCGTCGTTGTCGAAGCCGGGCTCGCCGTCCTCGTCGACGTAGTGCATGGCCAGCTCCTCGACCGCCAGGTCCTCGACGTCGTGCGATGTCATGGGCGATCGACTCGGGGGTGACGTCGGAGCGCACGCGCTCGTCGTCACCGACCAGGTGACCGACGCGAGCCTCGTCCGGGTGGCCGAAGGTCTCCTCCGGTCCGTCGGTGCCGAGCTCCTCGGAGACGTGGTGGTGGTAGGCGTCGATCAGTTCCGCGGCAGGGTCGTCCTTCCACTGCTGGCCCGGCGATCGCTCGTAGTCGGTCATCGTCCTCGCTCCTTCCGCGTTCGGGGCCGACGCGAGCCGGTCCGGTGGACTGTGTCCTGATCGCTAGCCTAGATCAGGCCCTGGGACATGACAGGGCCAGACGGGGTGAACCCATCGGGAACCCATGCGCGGTGGGTTCCACCGCTCGGGGTCACTTGCACTCGGGGGGGTCGAGTGCCAATATTCGGGTTAGCACTCGGAGGGGTCGAGTGACAACCCGGATCGCCGGGACCATCCCCCCGCCGAGGCACAATCAGGTCGGTGCGACTGAGGTCCGCTCGGAACCGGTGACGTGAACCGGGTTCGACTGGCCGTCCGTCGCGGGCAGTCGCACCGGTCTCCCAGCACTACGTGCGAAGGAACCACATACATATGGCGAAGATCATCGCTTTCGACGAGGAGGCCCGCCGGGCCCTCGAGCGTGGCATGAACACCCTGGCCGACGCGGTCAAGGTGACCCTCGGGCCGCGGGGCGCAATGTCGTCCTCGAGAAGAAGTGGGGCGCTCCCACCATCACCAACGACGGCGTCTCGATCGCCAAGGAGATCGAGCTCGACGAGCCGTACGAGAAGATCGGCGCTGAGCTGGTCAAGGAAGTTGCCAAGAAGACCGACGACGTGGCCGGCGACGGCACCACGACGGCGACCGTCCTGGCCCAGGCGCTGGTCCGCGAGGGCCTGCGCAACGTGGCCGCCGGCGCCAACCCGATGGCGCTCAAGCGCGGCATCGAGAAGGCTGTCGAGGAGATCGTCACCCAGCTGCTCGAACTGGCCAAGGAGGTGGAGACCACCGAGGAGATCGCCTCCACGGCTTCGATCTCGGCCGCCGACGACCAGATCGGCAAGGTCATCGCCGAGGCGATGGACAAGGTCGGCAAGGAGGGCGTGATCACGGTCGAGGAGTCCAACACCTTCGGCCTGGAGCTCGAACTGACCGAGGGGATGCGCTTCGACAAGGGCTACATCTCCGGCTACTTCGTGACCGATCCCGAGCGCATGGAGGCCGTGTACGAGGACGCTCAGATCCTCATCGCCAACTCCAAGATCTCGGCGGTCAAGGACCTGCTGCCGATCCTCGAGAAGGTCATGCAGTCGGGCAAGCCGCTGGTGATCATCTCCGAGGACGTCGACGGCGAGGCCCTGTCCACGCTGGTCGTGAACAAGATCCGCGGCACGTTCCGCTCGGTGGCCGTCAAGGCGCCCGGGTTCGGCGACCGCCGCAAGGCCATGCTGCAGGACATCGCGATCCTCACCGGCGGCCAGGTCATCTCCGAGGAGGTCGGCCTGAAGCTGGAGAACACCACGCTGGACCTGCTGGGCACCGCCCGCAAGATCGTCATCACCAAGGACGAGACGACCATCGTTGACGGCGGCGGCGACGCCGACCAGATCGCCGGTCGGGTCAGCCAGATCCGGGCCGAGATCGACAAGTCGGACTCCGACTACGACCGCGAGAAGCTGCAGGAGCGCCTGGCCAAGTTGGCCGGCGGCGTTGCGGTCATCAAGGCCGGGGCTGCGACCGAGGTCGAGCTCAAGGAGCGCAAGCACCGCATCGAGGATGCCGTGCGCAACGCGAAGGCCGCTGTTGAGGAAGGCATCATCGCCGGTGGCGGTGTGGCGCTGATCCACGCGACCGACCGGGCGTTCGAGAAGCTGGAGCTCGAGGGCGACGAGGCCACGGGCGCCAACATCGTGAAGGTGGCCGTCGAGGCGCCGCTCAAGCAGATCGCGATCAACGCCGGCCTTGAGGGTGGCGTTGTGGTGGAGAAGGTGCGCCACCTCGAGCCCGGCTGGGGCCTGAACGCCGCGACCGGCGAGTACGTCGACCTGCTCAAGGCCGGCATCATCGACCCGGCGAAGGTGACCCGTTCGGCACTGCAGAACGCGGCCTCCATCGCGGCACTGTTCCTGACCACCGAGGCCGTCATCGCTGACAAGCCCGAGCCCAAGGGCTCGGCGCCGGCGATGCCGGACGGCGGGGGTATGGACTTCTGAGCGAGGAGCACAGGCTGAGGTGAGGGTCGCCCCGCAGGGGCGGCACTCGCCGAAGCCGAGCACCGCAGCTCAGAAAGTACAACAAGCACAGCCTCCTGAGACCGCAACGCTCAAAGTGAGGGCCGCCCACAGAGGCGGCACTCGCCGAGCCCGAGCACCGCAACTCAGAAGTCCAACAAGCACAACGCTCAAGCATCGAGGAGGGCGGTCCCACCTGGGGCCGCCCTCCTCGATCTTGTCCGATGGCAACCTGCCAGAGCGCCAAATCCATCACCGGGATCGCACAGCCAGTCGCATCCCTCGTCGAAACCACCCCGATGGGGTGAACATCGGCACGCGGATGGGCGCTAAGTTCCGTCCATGGGAGATTTGAGATGAGTATCTTGCAGCGGGCTGCGCAGGCCCGCGCCGGGCTTGGGTTCGCCGAGCGGGTCGGCATCCTGTCGGCATCCACGAGTGTCGGGCAGTCGTTCGCGCGAGGGCTCATGCCCCGCTCGACAATCGATCAGGCGATCGTCACCGGTGCATCGGCGACCCTGAACTACGCGGCAATGACGCTCTCCGAGTCGGTGATCGAGTCGGTGGCCGTGCGCGCTACGGGCCACAGAGCCTCCGACCAGGAGTTCCGCGCTGCGACGAACGGCCTCCTGCTCGCAGCCAACGTCGCCGCGGCCGGGATCGGGTACGGAATGTACCGCCTGCTTGCCCATCGCAAGGACGAGCCGATCTCCCGGGCATGGGGCCGCACGGCCTTTGTCAGGTTGGCCGTCGGTGGCGGCGCGGGTGCGGTGATCGTGGGCAGCGACATGGCTCTGGTGCGCGCAGTCGGCGACGACGGCCGCTTCAGCGGCGTCGCTCCGATCGCCCTGCCGCTGGGGATGGCCCTGGCCGCCGTGCAGTACCAGCGTCTGCGGCGCGGGATGGTCGATGCGGGTGTGACCCACGACGCCGAGGGCGTGTCCCTCGACGAGAGCCAGGCGGTTTCCGTCGGTCGCGCACTGGCCGTCGGCACTGGCGTGGGCGCAGGCCTGCTGACCTTCGCCAGCGCGGAACGGTTCTTCGCCCACCAGGTGGGCAGGGGACTGTCCGCGACTGCCCCCAGCCTGGCCCCGGTGGGACGACCCCTCGGGCACCTCACCGCGTTGGGGCTGATGGGCTACGGCGGGTTCAAGGGCATGGAGTACGTCTTCCACAAGGCGGAGACCGCCGGCGATGCGGTGGAGGCCACGTACGCGACACCGCCCACCTCGCTATCGGTCTCCGGCGGCCCGCGCAGCAACGTGTCGTGGGAGGACATCGGGCGCGAGGGCCGGCGGTTCGTGAACATGGCGGTGCCGACCGAGGAGATCCTCGACGTCATGGGCCCGGGCGAGACCAAGGAACCTGTGCGGGTGTTCGTCGGCCTCGAGTCCGCGCCCACCACGAGCCAGCGCGCCGACCTCGCCATGCGGGAGATGGAGGCCCTCGGCGCGTTCGAGCGCAGCCTGATCGTGTTCATGTCCCCCACCGGGACCGGATACCTGAACTACGTCACGGCGGAGTCGCTGGAGTTCCTGTCGCGCGGCGACGTCGCCACGGTGGGCATCCAGTACTCGCTACGCCCATCGCCGTTGTCCCTGGGGCGAGTGAACATCGGCATCGACCAGAACAACTCGTTCCTGCACGCCTTGAAGTGGCGGCTGAGCGCGATCCCCGAGGAGCGGCGGCCCCGACTGGCCATATTCGGGGAGAGCCTGGGGGCGCAGACCTCCGAGGACATCTTCGCCGACGAGGGCACCGAGGGCCTGCATCGCGTCGGGATCGATCGCGGGCTGTTCCTGGGCACGCCGGCGGCGACCAAGTTCCGGCAGAAGTGGCTGTCCAACCCCGAGCAGATGGACCCCGAGGGCGAGATCGTCGAGGTCGCCAGCCACGAGGAGTACCTCGCACTGCCCGACGACGTGCGGCAGCGTGCCCGGTACTTCATGCTGACCCACCACAACGACTCGATGCCGAAGTTCTGGTTCCCGTTGGCGGTCCAGTCCCCGCAGTGGCTGGGCCCACCGGAGACCCGCGAGCCCGGGCTGCCCACAGAGACCCGGTGGCGGCCCTACACCACATTCCTCATCACGCTCATGGACGTCAAGAACGCGATGCACGTCATCCCCGGGCAGTTCGTCGCCGACGGTCACGACTACCGCAAGGACCTCGCGGTCTTCGCATCGCTGGCCTACAACCTGCCCGTTCAGCCCGCCCAGCTCGAGCGATTGGAGCGCATCCTGCGCCGGCGCGAGCTCGCGTTCGCCGAGCGGCGCCTGGTCGACCAGCAGTTCGCCGACGCGCAGCAGGCTGTCACCAACAAGCTGTCTGACTGGGGTGTCCCGGAGGAGTCCGTGCCCACGCTCGTGAGCAAGTCCGTCACAGACCGAGAGATCGACCAGTACGCGGCCGAGGGCACACCGGACGCGGCAACGCTATCGAGCTGACCGAGCTGGAGGCCGGCTGCACGATGCGCCTGCCAGTGCCCGACACGATGAACAAGTAGCCATGGCTGGCACCCTGACGAAGCTGCGTCCACCGAGGATGTTCTCCTCCACGGTGGACGCGACCAGGCTGCGCCGGCCCACCGACGTGCTCCTGATCGTGCTGTGCACCCTGGGCCTTGGGCTGATCACCGTGGACGCGCCGGGCCCCACCGCGTTGGACACCTCCGTCGACCGCCTGCTCGCCGAGCTTCCGCGGGCAGTGGACTGGTTCTGGCAGGCCGCGTACGCGTCGCTGATCCTCTGGCTGCTGGTCCTCGTGCTGGCACCCGTGGTGCGCCGGCACGGCCGGTTGCGCCTGCTCATCGACTACCTGCTGGCGGCCGTTGCTGCCCTGGCGATGGCGGTGGGGTGGGGCGCGCTGGCCGGCACGCCGATGAGCACCAGCCTGGCCAACCTGCTGGCTCCCGAGAATCCGACCCCCACCTATCTGGCAACCCGGGTCGCCCTCGTCGCAGGCATCGTCGTGACAGCCTCACCGCATGTGACGCGGCCCTTCCGTTTCGTCGGTCGGGTCGTGGTCCTCGCCGGCGCCGTGGCAGCAGCCGTCCTGGGCGTTGCCCACGCCTCCGGGGTCCTGGCCGGCCTGCTCGTCGGCACCTCGGCGGCCGCCCTGGTACACCTGCTGCTGGGGTCACCCAGTGGGCGTCTGTCCCCGGAACAGGTTGCTGACGAACTGGCCGAGTTGGGGATCGAGGTCGAGTCGATCCGAACACCTGGCGACCGGGTCCCCGGGGAGTCCCTGTTCCTGGCCCAGACGAGCCAGGGCCCCGAACTCCTGGTCAAGGTGTACGGCCGGGACTCGTGGGACTCGCAGTTCGTCGGTTCCCTGTGGAACACAGTCACCCGCACGGGCGAGAAGCCGCAGCTCGGCGGTGGCCGCATGGAACGGGTCTTCCACGAGGCGACCCTGACGCTGATCGCCGAGCGTGCGGGCGTGCCCGTGCTGCCGGTCACCACCGCGGGACTCTCCCCGGACGGCGACGCGGTGCTGGTCTGCCAGGCGCCCGCGAACACCCTGGCCGGGCTGGGCGCCGAGGCGCTGGACGACGCAGCGATCGCGCAGGCGTGGGACGCGCTGCTGGCCCTGCACGCGGCGGGCCTGTCGCACGGGCGCGTCGACGAGCACCGCGTCGTCGTGCGGGACGACGGTTCGCTGGCGCTGGCGGACCTCGCGCAGGCCAGCACCACCCCGACGACCACGAACCTCATGACCGACCGGGTCCGGATGCTGGTGACGACCGCCCTGGCGATCGGACCCGACCGGGCCGTGGCCGGCGCATTGCTGGCACTCGACGTCGAAGGCCTGGCCCAGACCCTGCCCTACCTGCAGTCGGCCGTGCTCAACCACAGCATCCTGGTACGCCTCAACGACACGGACTGGACCCTGCAGGACCTGCGCGGGCAGGTGATCCAGACGACGGGGGCCGATCCGCTGCCCCTCCAGCAGTTGCGCCGGGTCACCGTGAAGTCGGTCCTCACCCTGGCCCTGGTGGGGATCGTCGCGTACTCGCTGATCTCGCTGGTCGCCGGTATCAACGTCGAGGAACTGCAATCGACACTCAGCGCGGCCGACTGGTCCTACCTCGCGCTGGGCCTCGTTCTCTCACCGGTCATCGAGGTCTTCTTCTCGCTGTCCACGCTCGGGGCAACCACGTCGAAGCTGCGGTACTTCCCCGTGCTGATGCTGCAGTACGCGATCCAGTTCATCGCCCTGGTACTCCCGGCCTCGGCTGCCCGCGTGGCGCTGTCGGTCCGGTTCTTCCAGCGCTTCGGGATCAAGACCGGCGCAGCGGTCTCGATCGGCATGATCGACAGCTTCAGCGGATTCCTCGTGCAGATCGGGATGTTCCTGCTGATCAGCATCAGCGGCCTGCCCGGGTTCTCGACCGACCCGTCGAACTCCGGCAGTTCCGCCACCTCCGACACGGGGGGCTCGTCGGACCACCGCCTGCTGGCGCTCACAGTTGCGATCGCCCTGCTCTGGATCGCGGTGACCCTGCTCATCCCACGCCGGCGCCGGGTGCTCATGGCCGCCATCCCGCGCATCCGCCATGCCGCGGTCGAGGAGTTGCACGCATCGAAGTCTGCCTTCGACGTGGTACGCCACGTGCGCAACGTCGGGCTCATGCTGGGCGGCAACCTGGGCGCCCAACTGCTGCAGACCACCATCCTGGGCATCTGCCTGGCCGCCTTCGGTGGCAGCGCCTCGTTCTCCCAGCTGATCCTGGTCAACACCTCCGTCTCGCTGTTCTCGGGCCTGATGCCGGTCCCAGGTGGCATCGGCGTGGCCGAGGCGGGCTTCACCTACGCGCTGCAGGCTGTTGGCGTGCCGGCGCCCATCGCCCTGTCCACGGCCGTGGCGTTCCGGATGGTCACGTTCTACCTACCCCCGATCTGGGGGACCTGGGCGATGAAGTGGCTGACCCGCAACGCGTACGTCTAGACGCCTGTCCGGGAGGTGATCTCAGCGCGGGTCCGCGCATCCCACGCGGGCCCGCAGGGCAGCCCTGGTCTCGGCCGCCGAGCGCGCGGGCGCCTCTCGGTAGCCACCGGCGAGGAGTCCCGCCCCACGCTCGAAGGCATTGCGGGAGGCGAAGTCCCCCGTGCGCAGCCACGACCACCCGGCCGCACCCAGGTACAGCACCGGCATGAGCACCCCGCCGCACAGAGCGTACTGGCTCACGTGCCGCTCCTCGTGGTCCAGGAGCGCCCGCGGCACCGTACCGACCGGATCAACTCCACGGGCAGGCAGCGGGGCCCGCAGCAGCACCACGCTGCCCAACGTGAAGGCACGGGCATCGGGCACCGAGAACCGGTAGCCGTGCGCAAGCCACACACCCGACCGGGTGCGGCGCACGCCGTCGGCCGCAACACGTGCGAGCGCCAGGCCAGCGGGCGTGGACAGGTTCACCCAGTTCGCCATGGCACGCGCCCGGTGCCGAGCCAACATGCCGCCCTCCCTCTGCCTGCGGGCACAGCCGCGCACACGTCCGACCTCGGGACGAGGGCCATCCTGCCCGGGTCGAGCTCAGATCTCGATGCCCAGACGACGGGCAGCGCGAGCGCGCTGACGCGATGCGCGCATCCGGCGCAGCCGCTTGACCAGCATCGGGTCGGCTCGCAGAGCGTCTGGGTCGTCGATGAGGGTGTTGAGCATCTGGTAGTAGCGCGTCGTGGAGCAGTCGAACAACTCGCGGATCGCTTGCTCCTTGGCACCGGCGTAGCGCCACCACTGACGCTCGAACTCCAGTATCCGCAGGTCGCGGTCGCTGAGGTCGACAGTGCCCACATGCGCTGCTGATGGGGCAGTCGCGAGATCCACGCCGGACTCCATCGCCATCGGTTCCTACCCCTCCCTGACCCGACTGGGACCAGTCACGAATCGCGCTCACATTCGACGCAGCTCGCGCCTTCCGCCTGCACATGAGTGTAGGCGAGCCGGCAGACATCGCCCCGACGCCGACCACTGCGCGTGTCGCAGCACGCGTCCCGTCAGCCGACGAGTGGGAAGACTGTCGCCAGCGCCAGTGCAAGGGGAACCGCCTGAGCCGCCGCGGCTGCGGCCGGGTCTCGGGTCCACCCCGCCATGACTGCGAGCATGAGCAGGATCGGCACGACCAGGGGGACCGTCAGGATCAGGAACCCGGGGGCACCCAGCAGCGCCACCGCTCCCAGCAGGCCCGCCACGACGATGAACCGGCTGGCCACCAGCAGCAGGCCCCGGCGGGCGCCCACGGCTCCGCCGAGCAGGCGCGCCTCGGCCCAGAACCAGCCGCCCAGGATCACCAGCAGACCACCCAGCATCCACGGCCGCGGTCCCACCAGCGCATAGCTGGCCCAGCTCAACCGCGCGGGCAGCGCCATCGCCACGGCCACGATCGCCCCCGCCGACGCACCCCAGGCGACTCCGGACAGCGAGCCCCGTGGACCCGGCCGGCCCCGGGACACCAGCCCGAGCACCAGGGCACCGACTGCGAACCACCCGACCAGGTAGCTGGTGATCGCCAGCGGGATCTGGTCGGTCACCGGCAGCAGCACCTTGGCGCCCAGCCCGGCGAGCATCGCTGCGCCGACCAGCGCTGCCAGCGTCGCGGGCACCGGCGGCTCGGCAGACCGGGCCGCGCTCCGGCCGGCGTCGGCGGCAGCGAGCAACGGGCGGGTGGCCAGCACGCCTGCGACCAGGACCAGCACCACCCCCAGCAGGCGGCTGTCCCCCCGAGGTGCCGGCCCCGTGCCTGGCGCGCCGACCGCAGCAGCCAACCAGTGGGCCGTCTCGGCGTACGTCTGCTGCCGATAGATCACCAGGAGGTGCTCGGCACCGGCGATGCGCACCGCCCGGCGGGCGGTACCGGCATCGGCGGCGCCGTAGGTCTGGCCCCATTGGCCGTCCGGGTAGCCGGCCCGAAGCGCCTGCTCCGTTGCCTGGCTGAACCGCTGCGACTCCCACGAGCCGACCATCGCCAACAGGTTGCGCGGGCGCGCGGCATCCTCGGGCAGGTCCTCGGCGCTGGGCAGGCTCATGGCGATGGTCGCCGCTGGGGTGTTGGCCAGGGCCCAGGAGGTCACCGCGCCGGCACCCATCGAGTGCCCGGCCACCGCAACCGGCCCCCCGGTCAGTTCGGCTGCATACGCCACCGCATCGGCGACAGCCGGCTCCAGGGCCCCGTCAGCCAATGGCAGCGTGTTCCGGCCGGCACCGGGCAGGTCAGGCATGACCACCACGAACCCTGCCCGGGCCAGCGCGCTGCCCATGGGATCCATCATCGCCGAACTGCCGGAGAAGCCATGGGCCAGCACGACCGCCGGTTCACGCGGCTGCCCTGCTGGGCTGAGCACGCGGACCGGCGTCGCACCGGCCACGTCGGTGCTGCGATGCACGTCGCCGGTGGACACCAGCAGGATCGCCGCCCCAGCCAGCGCCAGGACACCGGCGGCCACCCACCAGGCCCAGAACCGGCGCATGGGTCGCTTCGCGCTGTCCACGCCGGGCAGGTCGTTCACCTCAGCCGCCCGATCCGATAGTCACCCGGGTCGACGCCGGCCGCCGCCAGTTGGGGGTCCACTGGCAGGCCGAACGCCTCGCCCGCCGCGAGCATTCCCAGAGCGGGTGCGGTCATGATCCCGAAGCCACCGAGGCCGGCCAACCAGACGAAACCCGGCGCGTCCGGGTCGGGCCCCACCACCGGGATCCGATCCGGGGCGAACGTTCGCAGGCCTGCCCATGCGGAGCGCACGTGGCGCAGCCCGAGGGTCGTCACCTCGTTGATCCGCTCGATCGCCAGGGCCACGTCCTCGTCGCGGGCACGCGCGTCCCCGGGCGGCGCCGGGGTCGCATCTGCCGGCGAGCAGAGCAGCCCGTCGCCCTCGGGCTTGAAGTACCAGCGCTCACCGAGGTCCTCGACCAGTGGCCAGCCGCGAGCGTTCATCCCCTCCGGCAGGGTTGCGAGGAACGCCGTGCGATGCAGCGGCTGCAGCCCCGCGGGTGCCACCCCCGCCAACCCGGCGAGCTCGTCTGCCCAGGCCCCCGCCGCGTTGACCAGCACCGGTGCGCTCAGCGTCTCGCTGGCTGTGCGCGCTCGCCAGCCCTGCGCTGATGGATCGACGGCCACGACCCCGGCCGACGTGCGCACCCGTCCCCCGGCTCGGCGCAGCCCACGGATGAAGCCGGCATGCAGCGCCATCACGTCGATGTCGCTCGACCCGAGCTCCAGGACCGCACCGCTGAGGGCCTGTGGCCTCAGCACCGGGCACAGCTCGACGGCCTCGCCCGGATCGAGCAGCCGACTGCTCGGCACCAGCTCCGTGGCCGCCCGGGCCTGGCTGCGCACAAGATCGATCTCGCCGGGTGCGCCCACCTCGAGGGCGGGGCGGGGTGCGAGCAGCGCAGCCTCGACCAACCCGGCTGGAGGCGATTCGAGGAAGTCCCGGCTGGCCAGCGTCAACCGGCGCACAGATGACGTCCCGTAGTTCTGCAGGTACAGGGCCGCCGAGCGCCCGGTCGTGTGGTGGGCCAGCACCGGCTCCCGTTCGAGCAGCACCACCCCGGCACCGGCCCTGGCCAGGAAGAACGCAGCGGAGGCACCGGCGATCCCGCCACCCACGACGATCGCTTCCACCTGGGTCTCGGCCAGCCCCATCACGCCTCCTGCACCGCTCACCGATGTCCCGCCGGGCGCCACAATAGGTGCCGCGCGAGCCGGGAGGCCGGGTGCTGCGAGATCGGCCGCCGGGAAGTCGGCTCCCGGGATCCGATTGGGGGCCCTCGTCCGAGGGAGCTCGGCGACGCCGATACCGGGCCCGCGCCGGTCCGCGCCGGCCCACGCCGGGATACCACAGGGCCGCGTCCGAGCGACCGCCAGCCCACCCCCGGTCCAGGGCCGCCGCCGCGGGTCCAGCCAGCGCGGATCGCCCGCACGGGAGCAGGATGGCCCCGTGGACCCCACCTTCCTGACCCACGTCCGCGACCAACTGGCCCAGATCGCGGATCAGGGCCTGTACAAGCACGAGCGCACCATCAGCACCCCGCAGGGGGCCTGGGTGCGCGCCGACGGCCAGCAGGTCATCAACCTGTGCGCCAACAACTACCTGGGCCTGGCCAACCATCCCGACCTGATCGCCGCCGCCGAGTCAGGGCTGCACAGCCATGGGTTCGGCCTGGCCAGCGTCCGCTTCATCTGCGGCACGCAGGACATCCACACCGAGCTCGAGGCCCGGATCAGCGACTTCCTGGGCACCGAGGCGACCCAGTTGTACTCCAGCTGCTTCGATGCCAACGGCGGCGTCTTCGAGCCACTGCTCGGCGAGGCCGACGCGATAATCTCCGACGCCCTGAACCACGCCTCGATCATCGACGGCATCCGGCTGTGCAAGGCGCGCCGGTTCCGCTACGCCAATGGCGACATGGCCGACCTGGAGCGCCAGTTGGTCGCCGCTCGCGACGGTGGCGCCCGGTTCGTCCTGGTCGTCACCGACGGGGTGTTCAGCATGGATGGCCATCTGGCGAACCTGCCGGCGGTCTGCGACCTCGCCGCGGCGTACGACGCGATGGTGATGGTCGACGACTCACACGCGGTCGGGATCGTCGGCGAGCACGGCCGCGGGACGCCTGAGCACCACGGCGTGGCCGACCGGGTCGACATCCTGACCGGCACGTTGGGCAAGGCCCTGGGCGGCGCGAGCGGTGGGTACGTGTCCTCGCGACGCGAGGTGATCGAGCTGCTGCGCCAGCGCTCCCGGCCCTACCTGTTCTCCAACTCGGTGTCGCCGGCCGTCGTGACCGCCAGCCTGAAGGTGCTGGACCTGGTCGCCCACGGGGGCGACCTGCGCGAGCGCCTGCGCGCGAATGCCGCGCACTTCCGCGCCGGGATGACGGCCGCCGGCTTCGACCTGATCGACGGCGAGCACCCGATCATCGCGGTGATGCTCGGTGACGCCCGGCGTGCTGCTGACCTGGCCTCGGGCCTCCTCGACGAGGGCGTGTACGTCACCGCGTTCTCGTTCCCGGTGGTACCCCGCGGGCAGGCGCGGATCCGCACCCAGATGTCGGCGGCGCACTCGACCGGGGACCTCGACGCGGCCATCGGCGCGTTCACCCGGGTGGGTCGCGCCCTGGGGGTGCTCGCGTGAGCACCGGCATCCCGAGCACCATGCGTGCCCTGGTCAAGGCGCGCCCGGAGGAGGGCCTGTGGATGACCGAGGTCCCGGTCCCCGACATCGGCCACAACGACGTGCTCATCAGGATCCACAAGTCCTCGATCTGCGGCACCGACGTGCACATCTGGAACTGGGACCACTGGAGCCAGAACCGGATCACCCTCGGCATGCACGTGGGCCACGAGTACGTCGGCCGG
This sequence comes from uncultured Actinomycetes bacterium, assembly GCA_963781015.1. Classification (GTDB taxonomy): domain Bacteria; phylum Actinomycetota; class Actinomycetes; order S36-B12; family CAIYMF01; genus Prado023. The sequence continues at coordinate 13,173 of CAWAEB010000005.1, forward strand.
ATCGCGGCGGTCGGCTCCGAGGTCAGCGGGTACGCGGTCGGCGACCGGGTCACCGGCGAGGGGCACATCGTGTGCGGGCACTGCCGCCGCTGCCGGGCCGGGCAGCGGCACCTGTGCCGCGACGCCGTCGGCGTGGGTGTGGACCGGCCGGGTGCCTTCGCCGAGTACCTGAGCCTGCCGGCGAGCAACCTGTTCCGGGTGCCGGCCTCGGTGTCCGACGAGGTGGCCACGATCTTCGATCCGTTCGGCAACGCGACGCACACCGCTCTGAGCTTCGACATGGTGGGCGAGGACGTGCTGATCACCGGCGCCGGCCCGATCGGCGCGATGGCCGTGGCGATCGCCAGCCACGTGGGCGTGCGCAACGTGATCGTCACCGACGTGAACCCGTACCGCCTCGAGTTGGCCCGGACGATGGGCGCCACCCGGGTGGTGGATGTGTCACGTGAGGACCTGCGCACCGTGATGGCCGAGCAGCTCATGGCCGAGGGGTTCGACGTCGGCCTGGAGATGAGCGGCAACCCGATCGCGTTCCGCCAGCTGCTCGACACCATGGCCCATGGCGGGCGGGTGGCGATGCTCGGGATCTTCACCGACGACGTGGCCATCGACTGGGGGCAGGTGATCTTCAAGGGCCTGCGCATCAAGGGCGTCTACGGCCGGGAGATGTTCGAGACCTGGTACAAGATGGCCTCACTGCTGCAGGCCGGTCTGGACCTCACCCCGCTGATCACCCACCGGTTCGACATCGACGACTTCGCCGCGGCGTTCGAGGTCACCGCGAGCGGCAACTCCGGCAAGGTCATCCTCGACTGGGGTGTCGCGGACTGACCAGCCCGCGTTGGCGTGTACGGAATCGACCATCTGATGGGCGGTTCCGTACACACGGATGCTCGGGCCTATGGTGGGAGGACCAGCATCCGAGCAAGGAGCGCCCATGGCCGACGAGCGCAGCATCCAGGAGCGCCTCTACCCGCAGTTGACCTGCTTCGGCTGCGGTCATGCCAACCCCAAGGGGCTGAAGCTGCGCAGCTATCCCGGTGATGGTTTCGTCACGGCCCGGTTCACCCCGTGGCCCGAGCACGACAACGGGTTCGGGTTCGTCAACGGCGGGATCATCGCGACCGTGCTGGACTGCCACAGCGGCGCCGCGGTCTTCCACGACGCAGACCGCCGCGGCCTGGGGCCAGCCACCGACGCACCCCTGTTGTACGTCACCGCCGGCCTGGACGTGCGCTACCTGCGCCCCACCCCGCTGCTCGCCGAGTCCGAGTTGCGCGCAGTCATCACCTCAACGGAACCCGAGGAGATGCTGGTCGAGGTCGAGTTGCTCGTCGAGGACAAGCCCCGGGCGAGCGCCACGGCGCGCTGGCGGCGCTGGCGCCCACGCTGAGCGACCTGGCCTGCGCGCATGTCCACCAACGGAACGGGATGCCCCGCGTCCCATCCTCCGGTGGGCCTCATGGGGCTGGTGGCCAAGGGTCATCAATAGGTCAGCAGCAGCCGGTCGGTGACAACGAACTCCTCGAGGGACCGTCCCGGCATCTGGAATCGCTTCAGCATGGAGCGACCCACGTTCACCATGACCTCCCGTTCGAACAGGCTCTCAGGGATCCCAACGTCAAGCAGAACATCGCCTGTCTGCTTGGATCCGTCGATGCTGAGGGCAACCCGAACGCCGCGTTCCCTGGCGTCCGCGATCTTCAGGAACAGCTCCTTGAGATCAAAGGCCTGCGCACCGTACAGGATCGCCTGGGTGTGCGTGTAGGGCGGATCGCAGTAGACCACGTCGCCGCGCTGCGTGCGGTCGAACGCGTCCCGGTAGTCGAGGTGCTCGAATCGCGCCCCACTCGTGCGGCCGCTCCACAGTTGAGCTCTCCCCGCGAACGATTCCGGGCTCACCGGGCGATGGACTCCCATGGGCGTTGACATGAAGCCGTCCGTCGAACGGAAGCGCACGACGCCCCCGTAGCACGAGCGGGAGAGGAACAGCAGATCTGCACCATTCGGCGCAGCGTTGTAGGAGGCCTTGATCTCCTCGTAGACGTCTATAGGGTCCCTCGCGGCGGAGTACCGATCCCATCGCTGCCCGTACCAGGACACCAGGAGATCGACGTCCTCATGCAGTGTCCTCCAGATCTCCATCAGCGGGAGGAAGCCATCCGACCCGACCGCCTGATCCGGCTGCAACGTTCCCAGCACTGCCCCGGAACCCAGGAAGGGCTCCCAGTAGGTGCCCCCCGCCAGGTCCGGTAGCTGGTTCGCGATCTCGTGCGCGAATCGTTGCTTGTTGCCGATCCACTTCAACAGCTGCGTCCGGAACGGGGAACTGGTGCGGGGACCACCTGGGTGAGGAGCCCGGTGGTCATGGAGCGCAGGCTACCGTGCAAGCCCGACATCGAAGGGCAACACCGGTGCCGCGAGCGGTAGCCTCGGCTCCAGCGAGCAACCCCGCGTACCCCCTTGGAGAATCCACATGAGCACAGACGCGTCCCAGCCCACCCCCGCCGCCACCACGGCCTGGCCGGCCCACGACCCGGCCACCCGCCGGCAGCTGCCCACCAACTCGACGCCCATCGACACGGCGCGGGTGCAGGTGCTCATGGCCGCCGAATGGGAGCGGTTCTCCGCCCAGCACCCCGCATCCAGGGAGCACCACGACCGCGCCCTGGGATCGCTGCCCATGGGGGTCACGTCGTCCTTCCAGTACTGGGATCCGCACCCCATCGCGATCGAGTCGGCCAAGGGTGCCTGGCTCACCGACGTGGACGGTCGCAAGCTGCTCGACCTGTCGATGGGGTTCGGCGCCATGCTGGTGGGGCACCTGAACCCGGCGGTGGTCGACGCGGTCGGGCGTGCGATGGAGACCGGCACGCTCTTCGTCACGCCCTCGCCCTCGGCCACCGAGGTGGCTGAGCGGTTCCAGGAGCGGTTCGGCCTGGAGCAGCTGCGCTTCACCAACTCGGGCACCGAGGCCACGATGTACGCGGTCCGCACCGCCCGGGCCTTCACCCAGCGGCATGGCATCGTCAAGATCGAGGGGGGTTACCACGGCGGATACGACGCACTTTCGGTGTCGGTCAAGCCGGACGTGGCCGAGGTCGGCCCAGAGGGTGCCCCGCTTCCGCAGGTCCCGTTCGAGGTCGAAGCCGGCCTGGTGCACGTGGTGCCCTACAACGACCTGGACCGCCTCGAGGTGATCCTCGCCGAGCACGCTTCGGAGATCTCGGCCGTGGTGATGGAGCCGGTGCTGGAGAACATCTCGATCGTGGTCCCGGACGCCGGGTACCTGGCCGGAGTCCGCGAGGCGTGTGACCGGCACGGCGTCCTGCTGGTGTTCGACGAGGTCAAGACCGGCCTGACCGCCGGGCACGGCGGCGCCTCGCAGCGGCTGGGCATCACACCCGACCTGGTCTGCCTGGCCAAGAGCGTGGGCGGCGGCCTGCCGCTGGCTGTGTTCGGCGGGCGTGCCGAGGTGATGGCCACGGTCACCGACCAACGCATGCCGCACTTCGGCACCTACAACGGCAACCCACTGGTGATGGCCGCGGCCGCCGCAGTCGACGAGGTCTGCACGCATGAGGCCCTCGCCGCCGCAGAAGCCCTGAACGACCGGGCACTGGACGACATCGGCGCGATCATCGCCCGCTACGAGCTGCCCGCGCAGACCGTCGGCTTCGGGGTCAAGGGGGCAGTCACCTGGGCCACCGACCCGGTGCGCAACTACCGCGACTACAAGCGCACGGACTTCGCCACCGCGGAGCTGAGCTGGCTGTGGGGGGTCAACCGCGGCATCCTCACCCCACCCGGGCTCGACGAGCAGTGGCTGGTCTCCCTGGCCCACACCGAGGCCGACATGGCGCTGCTTGTCGAGGAGTTCACCGAGTTGGCCGAGGCGCTGCGCGCCTGATCACCTCAGGACCAGCGCCAGAGGGTCCGGACCACCAGCGGGTCGTCCGGGCTGACCACACGGGGTGCCGTATTGGGTCCGTCCGGTGGGCCGGACTGCGGCTCCACGCAGAACGCAGCACTGCGGTGGTCGTAGATCACGGCCATGTCCGTGTCGGCCTCGATCGACAGCCGTAGGGCCCCCGGCCAGGCGATCACCACCGGCCACTGGACACCCACGAAGCAGTCGTCCCATGGCCCTGGCGGCACCGGGACCACGCGACCGTCGGGGATCCCCTCGTCGTCGCGTTGCAGCATCCCCGACGCCTGGAACTGCAGCTGGGCCGGCTGGCCCATCCCCAGCTCTCGACGGAACCACGGGTGCCACCCGGCGGTGGCGGGGAACGCATCGCCCGAGGCATGGACCTCGACCTGCTGCATCAGGTGGTGCTCACCCACAGTGATGTCCTGGACGACGAATCCCGCCGCCGGCCAGCGTGCGTCCAGCGGGCACTGCAGGCGCACCCGTTGGGACCCGACCCGCACCGCCTGCCACGGGTTGTCCACCACCAGCCCGTGGCCTGCGTGCGGGGGAACCCGGTCGGCGGGCAGGGCGAACTCCAGGTCGCCCCACACCAGCCGGCCCCGCCGGATGCGCCCAGCCCAGGGCGCCATCACGAACGACCCGTGCCCGATGGCAGTCGTTGCGACACCCCCGAGCAGTTCGAGCTCCCCGACGCGCAGGGACGTCAGCCGGCCTCCGTCCGCGAGATCGACCTCTACAGCGGCCTGGCCGCAGCGCAACGTCCATGTGTCGCTCATGCCTGTGCCCCCTGTCCGGCAACCCCGGCGGACGCCTGGCCTGGTGGGCTGGCCACCGAGGCCCGGCACACCAGCGTCGTGGGAAACGACTCGCTGGGGCCCTCCCTGGAATCGCGCATCTGGGCGTGCAGCATCCGGATGGCTGCTGCGGCGACCGCGGCGAAGTCCTGCCGCACCGAGGTCAGCGGCGGGATCAGGAACTCCGACTCGGGGCGATCGTCGAAGCCGACCACGCTGATGTCGGCCGGCACCGGCCGACCGGCCTCATGCAGGGCGCGCAGCAGGCCCATGGCGGTCTGGTCATTGGCCGCGAAGACCGCAGTCACCTCGGGGATGCGGGCCAGCATCGTGCCCCCCTCATACCCGGAGGCTGCCGACCAGTCCCCGCGCACCAGCGGGGGCACCTCCGCCCCGGCCCGTTCCAGGACCGAGCGCCAACCGGCGATCCGCTCGACGCTGTCGAACTGGTCCGCCGGCCCTGAGATGTGCCACACGGTCCGGTGTCCGGCGTCGAGCAGCGCCTGGGTGGCCAGGGTGGCGCCCTGGAACTGGTCGACCGAGACACACCGGGTCGAGCGGCTGCGGTCCGCAGCGATCGTCATCAGGGGCATGTCGTCCGGGACCGCATTCACGGCGTCCGCGGCGTCGGTGTTCGGCGAGATCACGACGATGCCCAGGACCCGGGCCTCCACGTGACGGGAGACCGCCTGCAGGACGGTGGGCTGGTCCAGTGCCGCGACACTGGACACGCTGACCTGGTGGCCCGCGAGCACGGCGGCGGCCTCGACCGCTGTGAGCATCGAGGACGGTCCGAACAACGTCGTCGACCGGGCGACGATGCCGATCGTGTTGGACCGCCCCGTGGCCAGGGCCCGGGCTGCGGTGTTGGGCTGGTAGCCCAACTCCTGCATGGCGGCCAGGACTCGCAGCCGCGTCTGCTTACGCACGTTCGGGTGGCCGTTGACCACCCGCGACACGGTCTGGTGCGAGACCCCGGCCAGCGCGGCCACGTCGATCATCGACGGAGCCCTCGTTGGACGCGTGCCCACCGCAGCTCCCTCCCTGCCAGCGTCGACCCGATGCGGTCCCTGTTGACATCGCGACGGGGACGTCATGGGAAATAGTTAGCGCTCTCAGAGGGTAGCGGAGCCTGAGTCCAGATGCTCTTGGTGGCGATTCGACACCTGCCCTCGAGGGCATCCGGGTCGATCCGACCCAGAGGTCCTCGGTAGGCCACCATGCCCGGAGTCGCAGATGAGAGCGATAACATCGGGGTCCATGAGCGGTGCGAGCGATCACACGTGGGCCCAACGGATGCGCAGCCAGCACAGCTCCGCCTTCGGCCAGCCACCCGGCGCGCTCGCCTTCGCCCCGGGGCGGGTGAACCTGATCGGGGAGCACATCGACTACAACGGCGGCAACGTTCTGCCCATCGCGCTGGCCCAGGGCACGGTCGCCGGGGTGTCCCGGCGAGCCGACGCCCGGATCGCAGTGACCTCCACACTGGCCGGGGGGGTCGTGCTCGAGGTCTACCCCGCTGACTTCGACGTGGCGGCGGACAACGGATGGCTGGCCTACGTGGTGGGCGCGGTTGCGGTGGCCACCGCCCGTGGCTGGCACTCAGGTGGGGTGAACGTCTCCCTCGACGGTGACTTGCCGCTGGGTGCGGGCCTGTCCTCATCGGCTTCCCTGGAGTGCGCGATCCTCACCGCACTGACGGGGCTCGCAGGGACCCACGTCCCCCCGATGGAGTTGGCCCTGGCCGCCCAGCAGGTGGAGCACGAATACGCGCACGTGCCGTGCGGGATCATGGACCAGGCGGCGTCGATGCTCGCCGAGCCCGGCTGCGCCCTCCTGCTCGACACCGCAACCCTGACCACTCGACAGGTACCACTGCACCTGGCTGACATGGGTCTGGACATCCTCCTGATCGATACCCGCGTGTCCCATGACCTGACCGACGGCGGGTACGCGGCCCGCAGGGCGGACTGCGAGTCCGCAGCTGAGTTGCTCGGGGTTACCCACCTGGTGGACGTGGATGCCGAGGATCCCCGGATCGACACGCTGCCCGCCCCGATGGATCGACGCGCGCGGCATGTGGTCGGTGAGCAGGCGCGCGTGGCGGCCGCGGCGCAGGCGTTCACCGACGCGGACGGGGCCGCCCTCCGAGGCCTGTTCGCCGCCTCGCACGCCTCCCTGGCCGCGGACTACGAGGTCTCCTGCCCGGAGCTCGACCTGGCCGTGGCGGCGGCAGTTCGCGGTGGCGCGAGTGCGGCCCGCATGACCGGGGGCGGGTTCGGCGGCAGCGTGGTGGCGCTCTGCGCCCCAGACCGGGTGCCCGAGATCACGGCCGAAGTGGCTGGTGCTTTCGAGGCTGCGGGGTACCCCGAGCCGGCGATCCGGACGGTGGACGTCGCCGGCGGCGCCCGGCTGCTGCAGCCCTCGGGCGTCGCACAGGCCCCCTGACCGCCCCGCGGGTGCGAATGCCGCTGCCTAGACTGGCCCTGCCCGAAGGACGCCGATCCAGTGCTGGATCCGGCCCCAGACCCCAACCACGGAGCAGGCCATGAGTGATACCGGACTCCAGCAGGCGCAGGGCAAGATGGCGGGTGCGGGCGTCCCCCAGCCGGCCATCGACGTATTCACCCACTACTACCGGGCCCTCGAATCAGGGGCCACCGGGATCATCGCCGAGGCAACGATCGAGCCACTGCTCGACCCTGCCCACCTTGCCGATGCGAACGTCGACGAGGCCGCCGCCCGGGATGCCCTGGACAGGACCGTGATCATCAAGCTCAATGGCGGCCTGGGCACCTCGATGGGCGTGACCGGACCGAAGTCGCTGCTGCCGGTGCGCTCCGGCCGATCGTTCCTGGACCTGATCGTCGCCCAGGTCCGTCACGCGCGGGCCACCCACGGCGCGCGCCTGCCACTGCTGCTCATGGACAGCTTCCGCACGCAGGCCGAGTCGCTGGCCGCCCTCGGGGCCCATCCGGACATCGAGGTGCCCGGGCTGCCTGCGGACTTCCTGCAGAACCAGGAACCGAAGCTGCGTGCCGAGGACCTCACGCCGATCACCTGGCCGGCGGACGCAAGCCTTGAGTGGTGTCCGCCCGGGCACGGCGACCTGTACACCGCGATCCTCACCTCAGGGGTGCTCGAGACCCTGCTCGAACAGGGCTACCGGTACGCGAACACCTCCAACGCCGACAACCTCGGCGCCGCCCCCAACCTGAGGCTCGCGGGCTGGTTCGCCGCCTCGGGCGCCCCGTACGCCGCCGAGCTCTGCCCCCGCACCGCGGCGGACCGCAAGGGCGGGCACCTGGCCATCCGACGGGCCGACGGTCGGCTGATCCTGCGCGACTCCGCCCAGACCGCGCCGGAGGACATGGACGCCTTCACCGATGAGCACCGGCACCCGTTCTTCCACACCAACAACCTCTGGTTCGACCTGCAGGCCCTGCACGCCGCCCTGACTGAGCGCGGCTCGGTGCTGGGCCTGCCACTGATTCGCAACGCAAAGACAGTGGATCCCACCGATCCGAGCTCACCGGACGTGATCCAGATCGAGACCGCGATGGGTGCGGCGATCGAGGTGTTCGACGGCGCTGCGGCCATCGAGGTGGGCCGTGAGCGATTCCTGCCCGTCAAGACCACCAACGACCTGCTGCTGCTGCGCTCGGACGCCTACCTGCTGGGCGAGGACGGCAGGCTCACGTTGGCCGGCGACGCCGCACCCCTGGTGGACCTCGATCCCGCGTACTTCACGACGATGGCCGACTTCGAGGCACGGTTCCCCAACGGGGCGCCCTCGCTGGCCGGGGCAACCTCGCTGACGGTCCGTGGCGACTGGACCTTCGGTGCAGACGTGGTCGTGACCGGGGCCGTCGACCTGCCCGATTCCGGGGCAGCCGAGGTGGTCGCCGACGGCACCCGCCTTGAGGGTCGTGCGCCCTGACCCGCACCCCCGTACAGCAGCACGGCGGAAAGTTCCATGACCACGACGGGGTGCGCATGGAGACCCGGGATCAGGCCCTGGCTGCGGCCGCCCGGGAGGCGGGCGTCGGAATCATCGCGCGTGTCCCGCCGGCCAGCGGGCTGTCAGCCCTCAGATTCCGTGGACACCGACGCGAGCAGCGCGCCCATGTCCCGGCAGACGGCGGCGATCTGGTCCAGGCCGTCGGGTAGCATCCCCATCCCGAAGAAGCCGTGCACCTGGTCGTCGAGGCATCGGTAGCCGGCGGGGACACCGGCTGCGGCCAAGGCGTCGGCGAACGCCCGGCCCTCGTCGCGCAGCGGGTCGAAACCGGCGGTCCAGACCTGCGCCGGTGGCAGACCAGCGAGGTCCGGAGCCAGCAGCGGGGACAGGTAGGGGTCGGTTCGTAGCATCGGGTCGGGCGCGTACTGGTCGATGAACCACTCGATGTTCGCCCTGGTCAGGAAGAACCCGTCGGCGAGCGTCGCCATGGACTCGGTGCCCAGCCGCAGGTCGGTGGCCGGGTAGACCAGTCCCTGCGCCACGGGCGTCGGCCCGCCCTCGTCGCGCGTGCGCAGGCAGAGGGCCGCAGCCAGGTTGCCACCGGCGCTGTCCCCCATCACCGCGACTGCCCCAGGCCGGGACGCCAGGTCACGCCAGTTCTCGTGGACCCAGCGGAACGCCGCGAGAGCGTCGTCCAGCGCCGCTGGGTACCGGTGCTCGGGAGCGCGCCGGTAGTCCACCGCCACCACCACGGCGCAGGTCTCGCGCGCCAGCATCCGGGCGGATCCGTCGTGGGTGTCCAGATCGCCGGACACCCAGCCACCCCCGTGCAGGAAGACGATCGCCGGCGGCGCCGCCGGGGCGTGCGCACTGCGATACACCCGGAGCCGGATCGGGCCGCCCGGGCCCGGGATGCTGCGCTCGACCGCGTGCACGCCGCGCACCCGGGGCATCGCTGCCTCCGCTGAACGGCGCAGCCGGGTGCGCCGCGCACTCGGGTCGTCCCCACCGCCGGACAAGGCGTTCACGTGCTTCTCGAGGCGCAGCATGAGCTGCACCGAGGGGCTGAGCGTACGGCCGTCGCGCTCCACCGCAGGGCCGACGATCCGCCGGATCCACGGTTCCGGCAGGGCCAGGGCAGCACGCGCAGCAACGAAACCCGGGCTGCCGGTGAACTCTCGAGGCACGCGATGCACGCTACCCGTGCTGGGCCCGGCTGCGTGGGTTCAGCAGGGGCCAGGCACCCGAGCAGCAGTCCGTGATCCCTGGCCGAGGAGTACGCCAGCCACGACTCCATGGAGAAGTTCGTGGCCGACTTGGTCGCGGCGTAGGACAAGATTGTGATCCTGGACCGGTTCGAGCTGGTCTGAAGCGACCCGGTCTGAAGCGACCCGGCTCCCGGGTGCCGCGTGTTGCACGACAGCTGCCGGTCTGGGAGTTTGCACGCATGGCCCAGCACCCGTCGATGGACCTTCCTTGAGCTCCCACGGCCCGGACACCGGACGCTGGGCGCTCATCTCCGATGTGGCCCGCACCCAGCTCTGGCCCATCCCGGCCGTTGCAGTGGTGCTGGCGACCGTCGTCGGGGTGGCGCTGCCCAAGGTGGACGAGCGGGTCGCCGACCAACTGCCCGACGGGCTCTACGACTACGTGTTCAGCGGTGGACCGGACGCTGCCCGCGCTGTGCTCAGCGCCATCGCGGGGTCGATGATCACGGTCACTTCCCTGACGTTCTCGCTCACGGTGGTCACGCTCCAGCTGGCCAGCAGCCAGTTCTCCCCCCGACTGCTGCGCACGTTCACCCGCGACCGGGCGGTACAGGGCACCCTGGCCCTGTTCCTGGCGACGTTCGCCTATTCCCTGACGGTGCTGCGGAGCGTGCGATCCAGGACCGATGAGATCCCGGGATTCGTTCCGCAACTGTCGGTCACGCTCGCCTTCGTGCTCGCGGTGGCAAGCGTGCTGGCGCTCGTGGCGTTCCTGTCGCACCTGGTCCGGGAGATCCGGGTGGAGACGATGCTGCTGGGCGTGCACCAGGAGGCGAGCCGCACCGCGCGGCAGGTCCTCGGGACCTCGGACGAACCCGCCGACCTGATCCCGGTCCCGATCAGGCCCGCGGATGCCTGCCGCCTGATGGCCAGGAGCTCGGGGTTCCTGGCCTCGGTCGATGGCGGGGCCCTGGTGGGGGTGGCGACCAGCCACGACTGCGTCATCCGAATCGACCAACGCCCCGGCGACTCGCTGGTGGCCGGCACACCCGTGGGCTGGGCCTGGTCGCACGACCCCGACCAGCCCCTGGCCGGGGATCGGCTCGCCGAGGTTGCCCAGCGCGCCGGCGACGGCCTGCACACGGCGTTCGAGCGCACCTCGGCCCAGGACATCGCCTATGGGCTGCGGCAGCTGACCGATGTGGCGGTCAAGGCGCTGTCCCCGGGGATCAACGACCCCACGACCGCGATCCACGCGCTCGGGCACAGCAGCGCCCTGCTCTGCGAGGTGGCCGATCGCGATCTGGGCCCGGCGGTCTACGACGACGACCAGGGGGTCGTGCGACTCGCCCTCGCTCGGCCCACCCTGGCTGAGCTGCTCGACCTGGTCATGACCCAGCCGCGCCGCTACGGCCAGGATGACCCCGCCGTGCTCGCCCGCCTCGCGCGACTGCTCGAGGAGGTCGCCTGGTCCACCGAGCGCGCCCCGGCGCTCGAGGCCGTCCGCGACCAGCTCGCCAGGCTGCGGGCGACCGCCGCCGCGTCGGACTTCGATGACGCGGAGCGCACTCGCATGGCGGGCGCGACTGCTGCCGTCGACGAGGTGCTCGGCGAGCGCGCCCGGGCCTGACCTGCGCACAGCCCCTGCACCCGGTGCGCCACTGTCGCGGGAGAGGCTGTTGGGCACCAGGTCGAGCTGTGGCAGTGCGCGGGCCGGGCCGGCACAGGTGATGATTGGGGCATGTACGTGCCCAACCACTTCGCGATGTCGGCCGACCAGGTCGGCGAGCTGCTCGCTGGCATCGGGGCCGCCGACCTGGTGACGGTGCACGATTCCGGGCTGGCGGCCACGTTCCTGCCCTTCGTGTTCGACCCTGACGCCGGGGATCACGGGTCGCTGATCACCCACGTGGTCCGCAACAACAGCCAGGCCACCGAGCCGGTCCAGGGCGACGCGCTGGTGATCGTGCACGGCGCCGAGCACTATGTCTCGCCTCGCTGGCTGCCCTCCCTGGCCGAGCACGGCCAGGTCGTGCCCACCTGGAACTACGTCACGGTGCACGCCTACGGCCACCTGATCGTCCACGACGACCCGGCGTGGACCGAGGACGCCGTGCGGCGTCTGGCTGCTGTGCACGAGAGCGACTACTCCCTCGACGATGTGCCGGCGGACTACATCGCACGGATGCTACGAGCGATCGTCGGCATCGAGATCCGGCTGTCCCGAGTCCACGCCAAGGCGAAGATGAGCCAGAACAAGCGCCCCGAGGACGTCCGGGGCATCGTCGAGGGACTGCGCGCGGTTCCCGGGGACGAGGCCGGGACGCTGACCGCCGCCTGGATGGCGACGCACTCCGTGCCCGCCGCCGATCGCCGCGCTGCCCTGCTGGAACGGGTGGCCCGCACACGCCGGCCCTGAGCCCGCCGCCGGGCCCGCCGCTACCCCCGCTGGTCCCCGCCGGCCCCACCCTGAAAGCGCCGCAAGGCCCCCTCGTGGACCAGCTCCGCCCGGTCGTGGATCGTGGCGCTGAACCGCTCGACCAGGCCGGCGAAGGCGTCCACGTCGTGGGCATCCCACTCGGCAAGCACAGCATCCAGCGCCCAGGTGCGAATCCTGGTGCTCTGCAGCACGACCGCACGTCCCGAGTCGGTCAGCTCCACGCGGGTGCGCCGACGGTCACCGAGGTCGTTGCTCCGGCTGATCAGCCCGTCGGCCTCGGCGTCGCCGAGCAGGCGGCTGGCCGTGGAGTGCTCGAGCTCCAGCGCGGCGGCGACGTCCTTCACCGTGACCACCGGCGCAGACGGGTCCTCATCGGACAGTTCAGAGACGGCCATGCAGGCCAGCACCTTGGCCAGTTCGACTGCCCGGCCCAGCACCGGGATGGGCACGGACTGGACATCGGGGCGTGCCACTGAGCGGCGCAGCCGCAGCAGGGCCCGGTCCAGGCGCTCGACCAGGACCGGGTCGTGCGTGCACTGCTCGACATCGGGGCACGGCCGCGCAGGACTCGGCTCGGTCATACCCGCACCCCCTTGGTCTGTCGAGGAGTTTGCGTGTGTTCCACACATAATCTACGCTTCACGGCGTTGCGTGTGTGACACACATATCCACACCCTAGCCGAGGAGCCCGTTGTGGGAGCACTGTCGAGGTGGGCGGTCCACCGCCCGTGGGCTGCACTGGGTGCCTGGTTCGTGATGGCGGTGCTGATGGGGGTATCGGCAGCCACCTGGGGTGGCACCTACAACGACTCCTTCGAACTGCCCGACACCGAATCTGCCGCCGCCCAGCAGCTGATCGCCGAGATCCCCGGGGTGAGCGACGAGCTGACCACCAGCAGCGTGAAGGTCGTGTGGAGCCCTGCCGAGGGCAGCGCCACCGATGCGGAGACCACCGAGTCGATGACCCAGCTGCTGACCGCCGTGGCTGCGGTGCCCAGCGTCAGCTGCGTGGTCACACCGTTCGGGCCGCCGCTTGGCGACGCGTGCCCCGAGCCCACGGATCAGCAGGCCGCCAGCACGGCCGGCACCGACGCCGGCACCGATCCGGCCACCGACGCAGCGGCCCCCACCCCACCGCCCAGCGAGGAGATGGCCCGCGTCCTGGCCGGTCTCGGCCCGGCCGGGGTCAGCGTCGACGAGCGGGTCGGCTACGCCACGGCCACGTTCGACCTGCCCGCCCAGGACATCCCGCTCGTGGATGCCAAGGCCGTCCTGGCTGTCGTCGACGGTGCCAACGGCACCGACGGGATCACGGTCGGGGCCTCGGGCCAGGCCCTTGAGGCGGCGGCCGTCGAGCCGCCCAGCTCGGAGGCGATCGGCATCACGATCGCACTGTTCATCCTGCTGTTCGCGTTCGGATCCGTGGTCGGCGCCCTGCTGCCGATCGGCGTCGCGGTGCTGTCCCTTGGCGTGGGCCAGGCGCTTGTGCTGCTGACGGCCAACTTCTTCAACGTCGCGACGTTCGCCCCGACCCTGGCGGCCATGATCGGCCTGGGCGTGGGCATCGACTACTCGCTGTTCGTCGTCAACCGCTACAAGCAGGCCCTGGACGCCGGACGAAACCCCCGCGACGCCGCTCTCGAGGCGGTGCGCACCGCGGGCCGGGCCGTGGTGTTCGCCGCCGTGACCGTGGTGATCGCGCTCAGCGGGCTGTTCGTCATCGGGTTCGAGTTCTTCAACGGCCTCGCCGTGGCCTCGATCGCCACCGTCCTGATGATGTTGATCGGCGCCACGTTCCTGCTGCCGGCGGTGCTGTCCCTGCTCGGCACGCGCGCCTTCGCACTGCGCCTGCCGTGGGCACGCCGGCCGGCGGCGCACAACCCCGCCGGCTCCGCGTTCGCCCGCTACGGGAACTGGCTGCACCGCAACTTCCGCTGGCTGGGCGCCCTTGCCCTGGTCGGCATGCTGCTGGTCGCGGCCCCGGTCGCCTCGATGCGCCTGGGCTTCACCGACGACGGCGGACGACCGGTCGACAGTGCGCCCCGGTTGGCCTACGACATGATCGCCGAGGGCTTCGGACCGGGCGTGAACGGCCCGTTCCTGGTCACGGTGCAGACCGACGCGCCCGGGGACGAGGCCGCCGTGGGCCAACTCGTCGGGGCCCTGGCCGCAGATCCGGCGGTGGCCGCGGCGATCCCGCTGCCGATCGCGCCCGAGTCCAGCATCACCGCCATCCAGGTGATCCCGGCCACCTCGCCGCAGGACGAGGCCACAGCCGACCTGTTGGCCCACATGCGCGAGGACCTGATCCCTGATGTCGCCGCGACCACCGGGCTGACCGCGTACGTCGGCGGCGTCCTGGCGATCACCTCGGACTTCACGACGGTGCTCACCGACGCCCTGCCGCTGTTCCTGCTGGTCGTCATCGGGTTCGGGTTCCTTGCCCTCGTGCTGCTGTTCCGCTCGATCCTGGTGCCGCTGACCGGGGTGGTGACCAGCCTGCTCTCCCTCGGCGCAGCGATGGGGATGACGGTCGCAGTGTTCCAGTGGGGCTGGCTCGCGGATCTGATCGGCGTGACCAGCACCGGACCGATCATGCCGTTCCTGCCGATCATGGTGTTCGCCATCCTGTTCGGCCTGTCCATGGACTACCAGGTGTTCCTGGTCAGCCGGATGCAGGAGGAATGGGGCCACACACAGGACAACGACAAGGCCGTGCGCCGTGGGTTGGCCGCCTCCGGACGGGTGGTCATGCTCGCCGCTGCGATCATGATCAGCGTGTTCGCCGCGTTCGTCCTGGGCAACGAGCCGACCATCAAGCTCTTCGGCCTGGCGTTGGCCTCCGCGGTGCTGTTCGACGCCTTCATCGTCCGGCTGATCATCGTGCCGTCGGTGATGTACCAGTTCGGCCGGGCCAACTGGTGGCTGCCCGGCTGGTTGGGCAGGGTCCTGCCCAACATCGCCATCGAGAGTGAGGCGGACGCGGCCTTCGAGGCCGCCGAGATCGACGACATCCCCGACGATGCCCCGGCGGTGCCCACCAGGTAGGCCGGCCCAGAGCTCGACTCCGGTCCGGCTGTCAGCCGCGGCGGAATCTCGCTGGCCATGGGTGTCAGGCGGGCGGCACTGTTCGCGGTTGAGTGCTCGGGGCATCCGGTCCCACCGACGGTGTGCCGACCTCGATCCGTTCAACGATCCCCGTGCGAGTGAAGATGCTGGCGCTGTACTGCGCCTGCACCGCCGTTCCCGGGCAGTCCAGCACGCTGCCATCAGCCAACTGCAGACGGACGCCCAGGCGATCAGCCCGCCGGTAGACCACCGGCACCTGGCAGAAGGTGAACGCCAACGCGTCGGCGGGCAGGTCAAGAACTCGAGTCTGACCAGTCACGTCGAGGTACTCGAACCGCGCAGGCGCGGCCAACCACTCGGTGGCCCGCAACAGCACCGGCCGGAACACGATCCGCCCGCCCTCCACCCGTAGGCCCAGCTCACCGAACCGGGTCAGCACCTCCTCCTTGACCTGACCGGTCATCCCCGGTTGGCGCGCACCGCGCCCAGCCGGGGTGTGCGAATACGGGTCGGTCGGGAACGCGCCGTACACCTGCGCTGACTTGCAGTACCCCAGCCCGGCGCGGATGTCCTCGTAGGCCGCGCGCAGGCCCTCGATCGTCGGTGCCGACTCGCCCTCCGCCACCGCCCGCTCCAGGGTGTCCTGCACAGCGAGCAGAAGCTTGGACACCATGTGCCAGTAGATGCTGCCCAGGCCCTCGTAGGCGAAGAACGATCCCGAGCGGCCGGTGAACTCGGCGTGGCCGAACGTCTGCTCGAATATCTCCAGGAGCTCGACGCGCCCAGCTTCGACAGCCGCCCGCAGGTCCGGTCGCGCGGCCAGGCGGTCCAGTTCGGCGGCCACGTCGCCCGCGTTGCGGATCGCGGCAGCGAAGTGCAGCCCGCCATGCACGTCGCGCACGAGGAGGCTGCGATCCCCCTCGGCGAGCAGCGCGGTGACCAGCGGGCTCTCCTCGGCCCGCGCGCCGGCGATCCGGTTGCGCTCGAGGAATCCGGGCAGGTCCTTGTCCGGGTAGAGCAGGTAGCTGTGCTGGTCGGCACGGTAGAGCCGGCTGGCACGCAGTGCTCCCAGCATCGCCAGCGACTGCGCCGCGCCGAGCTGACCGCTGGCCAGGAGTGCCACCTGGCCCTCGAGCATCTCCGGGAGCCGCCGGATGCCCGCCGCACCTGTGGCCAGCTCCAGGACGTTGTAGGAGTGGAACAGGCCATCCTCGCGCTCGTTGGCCAGGAGGGTGGACTCCACGTACACGCCCACCACGTCGAGCAGTGCGCGGATGCGCTCGGCGGGCACCTGCACGCGCACCCCGCTGAAGCCGGCGTACACCCGCGCGCGATAGGTCGTGCCCGCCGCACCCAGGTCGTCGATGCACTCGCGCCGAGCGGCGTCGGTGAAGCCAACATCCAGGTGGGCGCGATGCATCTCCAGTGCGCCGGTGACTTCAGCCAGCAGGCCCGCAAGCTCCTCGGTCATCAGCGTGTCGTCGGTGACCACTTCGGCGACCACGACGACGAAGCGGCGCAGCTGGGCCAGGGTCACCACCGACAGCCCACGACCGACCAGGGCGTTGTTGGCGTCGTTCCACTCCGGGCGCTGGGTGTTCATCCAGATCCCGCCCTCGGGCACCAGGTTGACGACCTTGGCCAGCAGGAGCAGCAGCAGCTTCTCGGCCAGGGTCACCCGGACCAGGTCCCCGTCGGGGCCGTGCACGAGCCGCCCGTCGGCACCTGCCGCAGCGACACGGTCGTCGATCCGGGCCGCATGCGCCTCGTCGAAGCTGATGGTGTCGTAGGGGTCGACCAGGATCTGGTCGTACCCGGCGATCCGGTACGGCACGTCGGCGTGCGTGAACACGGCCAGGTCCCGCAACTGCTGCAGGCGCCCCGGATGGAATCGTGCAGAGGCGTCCAGCAGCGCGCGCAGGTAGACGATCTGGTGGTCGCTCCAGTAGCCGATGTTTGCCCACGGGTCCTCGGGATCGGGAACCTCCCAGTCGATCCCGGCCCGCGAGATCCGGTACGGGTTGTAGCCGTCGGCGGTGGTGGCGTCGAGGAACACCGTGATCATCGACTCCAGGTACTCCGGGTACGACCAGCCAAGGGCCTCCCAGTTCTGGAAGATGTCGCGCCAGTTGCCCTCGAAGTTCGGCCGCGGCTCGCCGTGGGCGTCGCTCACCACGACCTCGAAGCTGTTCCAGGGTCGCGAGGGATCGCCGTGGCGACGGCTGAACGTCAACGGCAGGTACTCCCGGGCCAGGCGCAGCAGGTGGGGATCTCCGTCGTCCGCGGCGGCATCGATGAGTTCCTCGATCGTCTGTGACCGCGGGATCGAGGTCAGCAGCGATGAGCACCGCTGGGACGTCCGGGGGCTGCGCTGCGCCACGAAGGCCTGGAAGTCCGACGCATCAAGCTGGTACCCGTTCACCGGCACCCCGCCGCGCATCACGTTGAACAGCACGTTGGCCGCGTGATGTGATGTTGCCAGCTCCTCGCCGGTCAGCTGGACACCATCGGCGCTGGCAATGATCCGTGAGACGTCGGCGCGACTGGCCCTCACATCAGCTGCCAGGGCCGCGGCGATTTCCTCGGGCCGGGTCAGGCGGTCCCGGAGGTCCATGACGTCGGCACCGTCCAGTTCGACGTCGCCCACGATGTGCCACTGGCGCGTCCGACCGGGTGCCAGGTCCAGCCGGGCATGCACCAGGTAGGCCCCTCGAAAACCCCGCACGTCCCGCTCGAGCTCCGGGTGCCCGCCCCGGCGGAAGCCCGGCACCTGTTGGGTGCTGGCGAGGTGGGCGACCTCACCCAGCCCGACGTGCCAGGCCACGTTGGCGTGCAGCGACTCGCTGGGCTCCGCGAGGTCGGTCAGCCGGGAGCTGAGGGAGAAGATGCCCAGACCGGTGTCGGGGTCGACCTCGCAGCGCTTGTAGGCGTCCAGCAGGTTGCTCAGCCGGTTCTGGATCGCAACATCCACCCCGGCGGGCAGGACGTTGACCAGGCCGTCGACGAGCTCGACCTCGGCTGGCTCGGAGCCCAGGTTGGTCAACTCGCACGAACGCACGATCCCGAACTCAGGGCTGGTCTGCCAGCTGACCCGAAGGCGCAGCCCGAGGACGGCGTGCTGCTCCTCGAACACGAGGGTCGTGCCCAGATCGTCCTTGTACAGGTTGCGCCGGGCGGCCGGAACGGGCAGGTCCAGGTCGCCGAACGGCTCCCAGAGCACGGGTTCCGACTGGGATCGGGTCACCCGCAGCAGGCTCAGGCCGCCCGTGCGCCCCGCGCTCTCGCTGACCTTGTCATCGGTGTAGTACGGGAACAGCGCACTGTCCGGGCGGATCCGCCCAGCCGTCAGCCCACCGGTGCTGGAGACGAACAGCCACGGGTCGCCGGCCCCGATGATCGACATGAAGAACGGCGGGATCCGGTCATAGTCGGCGATCCGGTAGAAGCGGCGCCCGTGCAGCTCGACGTACCCGTCAGGGTGCTCGGTGTCGGGGCGACGCGCATGCTCAGCCCTGCCCCCCAGAGCCTCGATGCCGTGATGGTCCATGACCGCCTCCTGTGGCCTCGAGTCTGGCACGCGAGAGCGGCGAGGCGCTCCCCGCATGATCGTCGTGGAACACAGGTGCCCCGATGTCCCGGTACTTCGAGCAGGGCCCACCCGGATGTCGTCCAGGCGTCGGGTCGGGTGGCCGGCCCCTGCGGATCTCCCACCTCGAGGCGCACCTGACCGCCCTGCACGAGACCATCGGCTGCGGGCGGCCGCCTGTGGCCACTTCGCCCGTGGCTGCTGGACGACTTCGAGTGAGAGCACGGCTACTCGAAACGGCTCGGGCCGGTCCACGTCGACCACGACACCCTCGTGGATCGCCCCAAGGCGGCGCCGCGCTCTACTCCCCTATCGCCAGGACCAACCGGCTAGCATGGCATGCGTGTTCGGCAGGCTGGGATCACGGTGCCCGAGGTTGCATCGTGCGTGAACCAGAACCGTTGCCAACACGACCCAACCTCGAGGACGTGGCTGCCTTTGCCGGCGTCTCGCCGGCCACCGTCTCCCGGGTCGTCAACGGCCAGGCGTCGGTCGCTGAGGACCTGCGTGCACGCGTGCAGGCCGCGATCGACGAATTGGGCTACGTGCCCAACCAGGCCGCCCGCGGGCTGACGACCAAGCGTTCCAACGCCTTGGCCCTGATGGCGGCCGAACCGGCACAGCGCGTGTTCGCCGACCCCTACTTCAGCGCCATGGTGCGTGGGGTCAGCATGGAGACCAACCGCGCGGAACTGCAGCTGATCCTGCTCATGGCCCAGGGCCAGGAGGACCTCCACCGAGTCATGCGTTTCCTGCGGTCCTCGCCCGTGGATGGAGTGCTGCTGATCTCCGGGCACGCCGGCGACCAGCTGACCACGGAGCTCGACACCCTGTCCATCCCCTACGTGGTCGGCGGGCGCCCCGCACAGCCCGACACCCGAACCCCATTCGTCGACATCGACAACACGCTGGGCGCCCAGTTGGCTGGCCGTCACCTCCTGTCGATCGGACGGCGCCGAATCGGAACCATCACCGGCCCCCTGGACATGTCGGCGGGCGTCGACCGACTCGCTGGTTTCAGGGCCGCGATGGGCGCGCGCTTCGCCCCAGATCTGGTCGAGCCCGGGGACTTCACCCAGGTCGGCGGCGAGGCGGCCACCGCGCGCATCCTGCAGCGCAACCCACACGTGGACGGGCTGTTCGCCGCTTCGGACCTGATGGCCCTGGGCGCCCTGACGGCGCTGCGCCGGGCGGGTAAGCGGGTGCCCGAGGACGTCGCCCTCGTCGGCTACGACGACAACGCGTTCGCGCGCACCACGCAACCGCCCCTGACCACGATCCGGCAGGACATCATCCTGCAGGGGCGCGTCATGGTCCGGCTGTTCCTGGAACTCAACCGCCCGGACATCGAGGTCCCCGCCGAACCAGGGCTCCCAGACCTGTACGGACTTGAGCATCTGTCCCTGCCAGTCTCACTGGTGGTGCGCGACTCGGCGTGAGACCCCAGGCGTGCGGTCTCTCGCGCGCAGTCCACGGGTCGGGCTTGCGACGCGGATCACACGACCCTGGTATGCAGGACCCGACCCGGGGCGTCCGGGATGCGAGGATGAGGGCGTGCGCCCAATCCTGCAGTCCTCGAAGCTCCAGAACGTCCGCTACGACGTCCGTGGCCCCATCCTCGTGGAGGCCCACCGGCTCGAGGCCGCCGGGCACAAGGTGATGAAGCTGAACATCGGCAACCCAGCACCGTTCGGGTTCGAGGCACCCGACGTCGATCCTCGTGGACATGATCGAGCACCTGCCGCAGTCGCAGGGCTACTCGGACTCGCAGGGCATCTTCGAGGCCCGCACCGCGATCGCGCAGTTCTACCAGGGCGAGGGCCTGGCCGATGTCACCGTCGACGATGTCTTCATCGGCAACGGTGTCAGCGAGATGATCTCGATGACCTTGCAGGCGCTGATCGACGACGGCGACGAGGTGCTGGTCCCGGCACCGGACTACCCGCTGTGGACCGCTGCCGTGACGCTGTCCGGTGGCCGCGCGGTGCACTACCTCTGCGACGAGGCCGACGACTGGAACCCGAACCTCGAGGACATCGCGTCGCGGATCACCGACCGCACGAAGGCCCTGGTGCTGATCAACCCGAACAACCCCACCGGCGCGGTCTACAGCGCACAGACCGTTGCGGGGTTCGTCGACCTGGCCCGCCGGCACGGACTGGTCCTCATGGCCGACGAGATCTACGAGAAGATCCTCTACGACGACGCCCAGCACGTGCATGCGGCCAGTTATGCCGACGACATCGTGTGCCTGACCTACAGCGGGCTGTCCAAGGCCTACCGGGTGGCTGGGTTCCGCAGTGGCTGGGTCGTGATCAGCGGCGCGAAGCACCTGGCCGTCGACTTCATCGAGGGCCTGACCCTGCTGGCCAACATGCGCATGTGCGCCAACGTGCCCGCCCAGCACGCGATCCAGACTGCGCTCGGTGGCCACCAGAGCATCAATGACCTGATCCTGCCCGGGGGGCGGCTGCTGGCCCAGCGCGACCTGGCCCACGAGCTGCTCACCGCGATCCCAGGCGTCACCTGCGTGAAGCCGCGCGGGGCGCTGTACCTGTTCCCCCGACTGGACCCTGAGGTCTACGCGATCAGCGACGACCAGGCGTTCGTGATCGACCTGCTGCGCGAGACCCACATCCTGATCACCAACGGCACCGGCTTCAACTGGCCGCACCCGGACCACATTCGGATAGTCACGCTGCCGGACGTGGAGGATCTGCGCGAGGCGATCACCCGCATCGCCGGATTCCTGGCCACGCGTCGCAGCTGAGGCGCTGCCGACGCGTGGTGGCGGTTCCGTGAGACGATCCGGCGATGGGTTTCCACATCACTGGTGTGCCCGCAGCCGACGAGGTGCTCGACGAGTACCCGTTCGCGGTGCTGGTCGGGATGCTGCTCGACCAGCAGTACGGGATGGAGCATGCGTTCCGTGGTGGCTGGAAGGTGCTGGACCGGTTCGGCTCCCTGGACCCCGCGGCGATCGCGGCGGCTGACCCCGAGCAGTTCGCCACGCTGTGCAGCCAGCCACCGGCGATCCACCGGTACCCCCGGGCGATGGCTGCGCGACTGCAGGAGCTCGCGATCCTGGTGGAGTCCACCTACGGCGGCGATGCCACCCGGCTGTGGGCAGAGGCGAGCACGGGCGCTGCGCTGTTGGCCCGGATCCAGCGACTGCCCGGTTTCGGAGCGCAGAAGGCTCGGATCTTCGTCGCCGTGCTCGCAAAGCAACTCAACGTGCGTCCCGATGGCTGGCAGGCGGCTGCCGGGGACTACGCGTTGGACGGCTACCGCTCGGTGGCTGACGTCGTTGACGTGGAGTCACTGAGCAAGGTCCGCGAGTTCAAGGCGCAGAAGAAGGCTGCCGCCAAGGCCGCGAAATCCGGCTGACCGCTCGGGCGACATCGAGGCTGCCCTGGAGATGCGTCTGGCCATCGCAGGGACGGTCGGCACGGTGATCGCCCACCATCACCGGCGCTCGACGCCCTCCTTGATGGTCGCGAGCATCTGCTCCAGGTCACGCGCCTGCATCCTCATGACCGTCACCTCCACACCGTCCATCATCGACCGGGCCGAGTGATCGCAGGTGACCGTCAACCTGGTGCCCTCGCCCTCGGGGCGCAGGGTCCAGTCCCAGACCGATCGGGTCGAAGATCGCTCGACCATGCGCTCCTCGGGCAGGTGCACCTCCCTGGTCATCGTCCCGCTCAGTGACAGGCCCCACTCGCTGCCACCATCCCACGCGTAGGTCGTCCCGACTCCCTCGGGCGCGAGCCGGACGTCGCTGACGGACACGGTCATGGGCCACGTCGCGAACAGCCGAACCGGGTCGCTGATGAATCCAAAGACCTCATGCACCGGGGCGTTGATCGCGATGCTGCGTGTGAAGATCGCGTTGGTCATTGCCGTCCTCTCTGCCGACCGTCCAGATGATCACGCCGTCAGGTCGCCGACGCGGTGGCAGCGACAGTCCGGGCGCTCGTCCCCAGCGTCGCGGGCCACCGCTTGCGCGGGAAAGAGCCGATGGTCCCGTTCGGCGCGGTACCTCGGTCGCGGATATGGAGTGAATCCCGACAGGCCCTGCCAACCGACCACGGTCCCATCAGTCGAGGACGCCACCCCACTGTCGCAGTGCGACCGCATCCTCCGCGCCGGCTGCTGCTGGCCCTGCGGCCCGCTGACCGACCTCGCTGCGCGGACCACGGTGGTCCCGGTTCCGACCGGCAGTCGGCGCCGGGACCGGACGGTTGGCGCAAGTGGCAGCGCCTGAACGGATGAGGAGAACCGCGCCGCGACCGCGTATGAGTTGCGGGTCCACACAGTGCTGCTCCCGCAGCCCTCGAGGGCCGCTACGCGGAACTCGACCGCCCGCGCCGCCGAACCGCACCCTGGGTCAACACGTGCCCTGAGCCGCGGCGCTGCAGTCGGGCCATAGTCTGAGCCTCAGGGCTCAGGGCCGAATCGACCCGGCACGCCGACCGGTTGCCCGATCACCGCGAGACCATCGACCCCAGCGCCGCATCGCACCGCCGTTCCGCACCGCCGATCCGATTCGAGGAAACGATGTCGTCGCTCCTGCTGTCCCGCCGAGACCTCAACTTCCTGCTGCACGAGTGGCTTGGCCTGGACTCGCTGCTGGCCTGCGACGCGTTCAGCGAGCACGACCGCGAGACCATCGACGCGGTGCTGGAGCTCGCCGAGCAGATCGCCACCGAGCGGTTCGCTCCGCACAACCACCGCAGCGACGTGGAGGAGCCGACGTTCGACGGGGCGGGGGTGCGTGTCCACGACGAGGTCGGACCGGCCCTGGCTGCGTTCTACGGGGCGGGGTTCGGTGGGATGTCCCTGCCGACCGAGGTGGGTGGGGCCGGCCTGCCGACGGTGGTCGCGCAGGCCGCGGGCATGTGGTTCTCGGCCGCGAACGTGGCTACCGCCGGCTACCCGTTCCTCACCAGGGCGAACGCGAACCTGCTGCTCGCGCACGCCACGCCGGATCAGGTCGAACGCTGGGTGCCCCCGATGCTCGAGGGACGCTACTTCGGCACCATGTGCCTCAGCGAGCCCCAGGCCGGCTCGTCGCTGGGCGACATCACCACGCGCGCCAAGCGCCAGCCGGACGGCACCTACCGGATCCGCGGCAACAAGATGTGGATCAGCGGCGGCGACCACGAGCTCGCCGAGAACATCGTCCACCTGGTGCTTGCCCGCGCGCCCGGGGCGCCCGTCGGCGTGCAAGGGCATCTCGCTGTTCATCGTGCCGAAACTGCTCGACGACGGCACCCCGAACGACGTGAACGTGGCCGGTCTCAACCACAAGATGGGCCAGCGTGGGCTGCCCAACGCGCTGCTGAACTTCGGCGAGGCCGGCCGGCGGGTCCGTGGGGGCTATCTGGTGGGCGAGGAGCACCGCGGGCTGGCCTACATGTTCCACATGATGAACGAGGCCCGCATCGGCGTCGGCATCGGCGCGGTGGCCCTCGGGTACACCGGCTACCTGCACGCCCTCGCCTACGCCCGGTAGCCGGCCGCAGGGGCGACCGATCGGCGACAAGGACCCCACGACACGCCATGGTGGCGATCATCGAGCATCCCGACGTGCGCCGGATGCTGCTGGCCGCAAAGTCCTACGTGGAGGGTGGCCTGGCACTGGAGCTGTACTGCGGGCGGCTGGTGGACGAGGAGCACGTCGGCCCCGACCGCGAGCGCAGCCCACCTGTTGTTGGAGATCCTCACCCCCATCGCCAAGAGTTGGCCCTCGCAATGGTGCCTGGCCGCGAACGATCTGGCCATCCAGGTCCACGGCGGCTATGGCTACACCCGCGAGTACCCGGTCGAGCAGTTCTGGCGCGACAACCGGCTGAACCCGATCCACGAGGGCACGCACGGCATCCAGGCCCTGGACCTGCTCGGGCGCAAGGTGACCCTGCAGTCCGGGGCGGCGCTGCGCCTGCTCGCCGGGCGCATGCGGGCAACCATCGACCGCGCCTGCTCGACCGATGGCCCACCGGCGACGCACGCCCGGGTGCTGGGCCTACAGCTCGACCGGCTGCTGGAGGTGACCGGCATCCTGTGGGCTGACGCCGACCCGGTCGTGGCACTGGCTGATGCGACCGCCTACCTCGAGGCGCTCGGGCACCTCGTGGTCGCGTGGCTGTGGCTCGACGTCGAACTGGTCGCCACCGGGCCCGAGCCCTTCTACGCCGGCAAACGGATGGCCAGCGAGTACTTCTTCACCAGGGAACTGCCCAAGGTGACACCGCTGCTCGACCAGCTCGCCGCCCGGGATCGCCTGCTGCTCGACCTGGATCCTGCCACCCTGTGAGCCAACCTTCCCAAACACGGCAGGCTCAGCACGGCGGACTCCCGACGCATCGCCACGCGGGACGCGATGCACGCGCTCTCAGTTCAGCGCGATGGGACCCCTGACCCATGGCTGGCGACCCTCGACCCGGTGGCCTTCAGCCCGCGCAGCCAACCCTTGGCCGTTCCAATCGGCCGTCGGCGCTTGTGGAGCGCGCGCCCGTGGAGTGCGGGGGGCCGCCGTAGCATTGGCCGGTGGCACGCACCCGGCAGCCGAGCCCCCGACGGGCCAGCCCCCCTCGCGGTGGCGACCGGGGCGCCGCTGGCGTGGACCTGCTGGTGGACCGCGACGGGCTGTGGACCACCGCGCCCGGCGTCGGTCCCGGTGCGATGCGCTCGCTGCCCGTGCCCGGTGGGATGGCGCCGGGCCGGGTCTGGGCGGTTCCTGTCGATGTCGAGGTGGGAACCCGCCTCGCGGACCTGTTGGACGCGCCGTCCGCGGAAGCCGGCACGGCACCGACCGCCCGGGCGGTGGCCGTCGGGCGGCTGGTCGCCACCGCGATCCGAGCCGCCCACGAGCGGCCGGTGCCGGTCGCGGCGGGTGCCGGCTGGCGATGGCGAGCCGCCCCCGATCCGGACACCGCCAAGGCGCTCGATGCTGCCGTCGCCGCGTGCGTGTCCTGCGGTGTGGTCATCGATGACGAACCGACGACTCGGCTGCACTGCCTGGTCGACGACATCGCGGACGCCCGGGTAACCGCGGGACTGGCCAACCCGGATCTGCCCCTGACGTCGGCCGGTGTCCAGTCCGGCCAACTCGGAGCCAGCCTCTGGGCGGATCACGTGGTCGCCCGGGCTGCGACGAATGCCCGGATGGCCCTCGTGCTGAGCCCGCCGGATCCGCAGGAACCCCTGACCGTCGTGAAGCGCCCACAGGCACTGGGCCCCCGCTGGACCCTCGCCCCCCTGGCGATCCGGATCGACGAGCCCACGACCCGGCTGCCGTGGGCAAGCGCCGACCCGGCCCGGTTCGGCGCGGACCCCGACGCCTGGACCAAGTGGGCGCAGACCGAGTCGCAGATGCTGCGCCGGGCCTGGGGAACGCGCCTGCCGGAGGTCCTCGAGGCGTGGAGCAGCGGGGGCACGGCCGGGGTCGATGTCGCCAGCGTCCTGGCCTTCGTCGACCAGGTCGCGGCCCGCCTGCAGGCTGCCGGTTTCGACGTGATCGCCCCGGGTGGGCTGCTGCGCACGTCGGCGGTCCGCCGCCGGCTGTCGTCTGCCGGGACCGGCACGGGAGCGCTGGCCGTGGACGGGCTGGGGCTCCAGGCGCAGGTGCTCGTCGACGGCGAGCCCCTGACGGACGAGGAGTTCGCCGCACTGGCCGCATCGAAGTCCGAGCTGGTCTCGGTGCGCGGGCGCTGGTTGCGGATCGGGCCACAGGACGCCGCGCGCCTGGCTGCCCTGGCCCGGCGGCTGCATCGGCCGGTGACTGCCGAGGACCTGCTCGCCGACGTGGCGTTCGACGGCGTGGAGCTGGACGCTGAGGAGATCCTGCCCGCAGGGCTGCGGCCCGCTCGATCCGTGCCCCTGCCCGACGGCGTACAGGCCACGTTGCGGCCCTACCAGCGGACCGGGCTCGACTGGCTCTCCTGGCTGGGAGACAACGGGGTCGGCGGCGTGCTGGCTGATGACATGGGCCTGGGCAAGACGCTGCAGGTGCTGGCCTGGATCCAGGCCGACCATCGTGGTCCCACGCTGGTCGTCTGCCCGATGACCCTGGTGGACACGTGGGCGCGGCAGGCAGCCCAGTTCACCCCCGGGCTGGCGGTGGCCACCTTCCACGGGTCGGCCCGGGGGGACCTCGCCCAGGCTTCGGACGGTGCCGACATCGTGGTCACCACCTACGGGCTGCTGGCCCGCGACGAGTCCCTGGCGCAGGTGCAGTGGCACCGGGTGGTCCTCGATGAGGCCCAGGCCATCAAGAACCCCGACACCCGGGCGGCCCGCGCAGCCCGTGCCCTGCACGCCACCCACCGGCTGGTCGTCACCGGGACCCCGGTGGAGAACCACCTCGGCGATCTGTGGTCGCTGCTGGCCTTCGCCCACCCGGGCCTGCTGCCGCGCCGCAAGCAGTTCGCCCAGCGGTACACCGACGGTGATCCAGCACAGCTGGCCCGGCTGCGGGCGGTCGTGGGGCCGTTCCTGCTGCGCCGCGTCAAGACCGATCCGGGGATCCTGCCCGACCTGCCCGATCGGCAGGTCATCCGCGCGGACTGCACCCTGACCCGCGAGCAGGTCGGCGCCTACGAGGCCGTCGTGGCCGACATGATGGGGGCCCTTGAGGAACTCCGCGCGGCAGCCGCAGCCGGGGGCGACGCGGAATCCGGGACAGCCGAGGGATCCGGTGCGATCGGCCGAACGGGCCGGCCCGGCGCCCGCCCGGCTCGCAGCGCGGACCCCGAACTGATGGGCCGCCGGGCCGCTGTGCTCGGCGGGATTGCGCGCCTCAAGCAGATCTGCGTGCACCCGGCACTGCTCACGGAGTCGCGCAGGTCACTGGGCGAGCGATCGGGCAAGGTGACCCGACTGGTCGAGTTGTGCGCCCAGATCGTCGACGAGGGCCAGGCCGTCGTGGTGTTCACGCAGTTCGCGTCGTTCGTGCCCGACCTGGCCGCGCACCTGCGCCACACCCTTGGAGTCGAGGTGGCCACGCTGACCGGCGCAGACAGCCGCACTGCCCGCTCGGCCACGGTCGCGCGGTTCAGCGACCCACAGGGTCCACCCATCCTCATCGCGTCGCTGAAGGCCGGCGGCACCGGGCTGACGCTGGTGCGCGCCAACCACGTGATCCACCTGGACCGGTGGTGGAACCCCGCCGTCGAGGACCAGGCCTCCGACCGGGTCTGGCGGATCGGGCAGCACCAGAAGGTCTCGGTGCACGTGCTGGTCTGCCCCGGCACGCTCGAGGATCGCATCGACGAGGCACTGACCACCAAGCGGAAGCTGGCCTCCGCGGTCGTGCGCTCCACCGAGGCCGCCATCACCGAGATGTCCGATGACGACCTCGCGGCACTGGTCAGCCTCGTGCGGGAACGGGTCCTGGAATGAGTCGGGGACGCTGGCAGACCTACTACGCCGCCCCGCCGCGGCGGTCGGTCGAGGGCGGCGTCGTGGTCGCCAAGCCGGGCAAGGTGAGCGACGCGGTGGCCCAGGAGCTCATCGCCGCGGCCGAGATGGAGAGTGAGCCGAAGATCATGGCCCGGGGGCGCACCTATGCCCGGGCTGGGCAGGTCGTGTCCCTTCAGGTGGAGCCTGAGTCGTTCTCGGCGAAGATCCAGGGCACGGGCGCCAAGCCCTACGCGGTGCGGCTGGACCGCACCACGATCTCCGGGTCCGACCGGGTGGCGGCCAACTGCACCTGCCCCTACGGCTGCGACTTCGGCTGGTGCAAGCACGCCGCGGCGCTGGCCTACGTGGCTGCGTTCCTGCTCGACCACGACCCCGTGGCCCGCTCGACCTGGACCGGGGAGTCCGCCGCCGAGGCATCATCCGGCAGGGCTGGCGACCTCGACGGCTCGGGCATCCCGACGACGATCGCCGGTGCCGCGCTGCTGCCCGCCTCCGCGCTCACCTTGAGCGCGGAGGACCTCGCCACCCTGCGCAGTCCCATCCCGGAACTCGACCCCACCGAGCTGCTCGCGGCCGCCGAGGCGCTCGTGCCGCACCCGTGGGCTCACCCGATCACCAGCGACGCAGCGGTGCCGTCGGACCCTGCTGCTGGCCCCGGCGAATGACCCCACATCCGCCCTCACCAGCCGGCTCGCGATCAGCCGCGCGGTGTTTCACTGGTGGCTGCCCGAGCGTGGCCCGGGGCGTTCCAGCGCGCCGGCCCGAGTGCGGGATTGCCTGGAGCCTGGAGCACCAGGCGCGTTGAGGGCGCCGCCCGTCTACCCTTGCCGACGTGCACAGGATCTTCACCACGAGCTTCGCCTCGGTCTACCCCCACTATGTGACGAAGGTGGAGAAGAAGGGTCGCTCCCGCGAGGAGCTCGATCAGGTGATCCGATGGCTGACCGGCTTTGACGAGGCAGCACTGGAGCGCCATCTTGCGACGGGTACGACGTTCGAGGAGTTCTTCGCCGACGCACGCCTGAACCCGAACGCCTCGCTGATCACCGGAGTGGTGTGCGGAGTTCGGGTCGAGGACGTCACCGATCCCCTGATGCAGAGGATCCGCTACTTGGACAAGCTGGTCGATGAACTTGCCAAGGGGAAGTCCGTGGAGAAGATCCTGCGACGGGGGTGACCCGCTGCAAGGCGTCACGACGATGCCGCGTGCTTCCGCGTAGCTGGGATGGGCGCGGGGACAGTCGGCGTCGACGATGAAGAGCACGCCCACGACGGGCACCACACCCACCACGACGGTCCAGACCCTGCCATCCCTGCACCGCATGGTTGCCTTACGCCGTGAGTTCATGGAGATTCGGACAGAAGGATGAGGGATGGATGGTGGCGCGAGGGTGGGCCAAGCGATGAGTCCGGACCAGCCCCCAGGAATCCAGTAGCGCGGCCGTCAGTTCAGGTCTGCACGGGTCGAGCACCCGGGATCCGGCTGCGGATCTCACGGACTGTGCCGGCCGGATCGACGCCGTGGTCGCGTGAATCCGGGACAACGACCAGTTCCGAGCGCGGCATCATCTCGGCCAGCCGGTCGGCCGCCGCTACAAGCACAGGGAACGTCGGCTCGCCGCGCAGGATCGTCACGGGGACGTCCACGCCGAGCATCGCCGCAGTCGGGGTGGAGACGGACCTGGTGAGCAGGGCGTCGTAGACGGTCGACTGGGCAAGCGGGACAAGGGAGGAGAACATGGGACTGGCCCGGATCTGCTCGACCACCTGATCTGGCAGACCCACCGCCTCTCGCTGGAACAGGACCACGGCCTCGTCCGCACGGCCTCCGTCGACGAGCGACTGGAGTCGCTCGGGCAGGTCCGCAGACGGCTCGCCCGCACCGAAGCGGAACGGCGGCTCCGAGAGGAACAGGTGCTCCATGGGCACACCCTCCGCCGCTGCGAACAAGGCAAGTACGGCGCCGGAGGAGTGTCCGATCACCGCCGCCCCAGCACCGACCGCGTCGATGACCGCAGCGAGGTCCTCGGCTTCGCGAGTCGGTGCGTAGGGTGACGTGTCACCGCTGTCCCCACGGGCGCGGCGATCCATCGTCACCCCTCGCAATCCCGCGCCCGCCAGCGCCGCAGCAAGCGGAGCACCCGCCTCCGCGGTCGAGAACGCCCCGCCGACGATGACGACGGGAGCCCCATTGCCCACCTGATGGAAAGCGATGCGGGTGCCGTCGCCCGACGTTGCGTGCTGCATGCCCCGATCCCGTCTCTTGTTGAGTGAACCTACGCTGACCTTTCCGGGTTGGCAATGGTCGCCTGCGCTCTTCGTGAGTCTCGTCGGGGCTGGCAGTGCGCCTGCCCGGAAACCGGGGCCAACCTGCCGTTGATGACGCGCGATGCAACCACTGCTGAGGACCCAGGCCAGAAGCCCATCACGAGCGTCAACTCGGCCCGCGATCGCTCGCGGCCACGCGAGGTCGAGCTGCGGTTCAGGACGTGCACTCCGCGTCCGACTGGGACAGGTCGGGCACGGCGCGGGTCAGGGTCAGGTGGGTGACGGCGGCGGCCACGATCGGGGCTAGGAGCAGGGTGGCCAGGCCCGGAGTGCCGTGCGCGTCGAACACGTACCCGGCGATCGGCGCGGCCGCAGCCTGGGCCGCGAACAGGGCCCCGATGACCAGGGCGAACACCGCTGCCCGCTGCTCGAGCGGCAGTTGCAGCGATGCGACAGCGTTGGCTGGCCCGGCCGCCCCGAACATCGCCCCACACGCGATCAGCGCCACGGCCGATGCCCACGTCCCCCCGATGCTGAACCCGATCACCCCGACCGCCGCCGGGGCTGCGACCAGGGCCGCCGACCAGGTGAGCAAGGCCCGCTCCCGCCACCGTGACGGGACTGCGCCCGCGGCGGCGGCGGCCACCAGCGAGGATCCGATCAAGAGCGCGGAGGCCACCGTGGAGGCTGACCAGGGGGTCGTGTTCGACAGGGTCCCGGCCAGCGGAACTGCTTGGGATTCGATCGCCACCCCGGCCCCGAGCGCGATCGCGGACAGGGTCGCGGCCGCGGTCACCGCGGGCAGGGTCCGCAGGGCGGCCCAGCCCACGCGCAGGCTCGGGGCGTTGTCCTTGGTGGCCGGGGTCCGGTTCGCCGGGTGCCTGATACTGGCCAACAGCAGCCCGGAGACGGCGAACGTGCCAGCGGCGAAGAGCAGCGCCCCCGATACCGCGAACAGGCCCACCAGAACCCCGCCGGTGGCGTACCCGATCAGGATGGTCAGGTTCTGGGTGACCTGGTGGATCTTCGTCGCCGAGACCACATGGTCGCGCCCCACGATCTCGGGGATCATCGCCGAGCGTTGCGACATGAACGGCACCCGGACCAGCCCGGTGGCGAACGCGACCAACAGTGCCAGCGCCGTGCTCGGGAACACGGCCAGCAGCAGGAGCAGGGCAGCCCGGGTGGACTCGGTGATCAGGAACAGGGTCCGGCGGGGCAGCGTCCCGGTCCGCACGGTCAGCCACTGCCCCGGGCCCAGGGCAGGCAACAGGGAAACCGAGAACACCAGCGCGGACTGCATCGCGGACCCGGTCGCGGCGAACACCAGGATCGACATGGCCAGCCGAGCGGCCCAGTCGCCAACTTCGGACACCACCTGCCCGGCCCAGATCCGCCGAAACGCCGAGTTGCGCCACACCCCACCGCCCTGCACGAGCGCCGTGGGACCGGAGGCGGTCACTGGAGCCACCCGGCCCCCGCACTCGGCGTTGGCCAACCCCCCGTGCGCCATCCGATGACCGGGTCGCCCACGACCCGACTCGATCCCGGCACACCCAGTGGACCCTGAAGGCCACCCACCATCCCATCGAGGCGAACAGGGCCAACCAGATCGGCGGCTGTCGACTCCTGCCCCGCGGGCCATCCCCCACCCCGAGCAATCCACGGGCGCCTCGCCCCAGGGGCTGATCGGCCAGATCCGGGACTCCACGAGACCGTGCCAGCGCATCGGCAGTCCACCACCGCTGATCACCCCCGTCCTCCCCGCCATGACCCCACCAGTGTTGGCGACATCGCGCACAGTGAGGATACCGCCGCCGCGGTTCTGTAGGTCGAACCGGTGCGACGCGCGACCACCAGCCCAGGACCGCACACATGCGCAAGCCGCTCGCCGCGCTGTGTCCGACCTGCGCTACGGGGTCGGGCGGCCTCTGGCCCCCCGGCCGCCAGGTTCACGGGGCCGTGCGGAGCGTGCCACGCGGTGAACTACGCCCGGCTGCCTGACCGTCCATTCCTGTCCGTGGAGATATGGTGCGTGCGTGGGAGGCCGCACCGCAATTGCCAGAAGCCCGGAGGTGATGCAGGCGTGAGCGGTCCACCGGCAGAGCATCAGGGCGACGCGACGCCTGAATCTGTCGTGACCGGGCCGCAGGCGACACCGCGCGAGCCGGAGTCACAGGATGCGAGGCGCAAGCGGTTCAACCGGCGAATCGTGAAGGTCGTCGGCATCCTGATCGTGATCGGGCTTCTCTACTACACCTTCTTCGTCCTGCTGCCGAGCGAGGTCGACTGGTCCGAGGTGTGGGCGGACATGCAGGCCCTGTCCGCCGGCGAGATCGCCGCACTCGTCGTGGCCGGATTGCTCGTCATTGTGGCCCTGGGCTGGACGTCGAAGGCGTCTCTGCCCGGGCTGACGCTCTACGAGGGTACCGAATCGTCGGTCACGAGCCAGCTGAGCGCTTTCGTCTTTCCACCGCCTGCAGACATGGTGATCAGGTTTGCCATGTACCGAACGTACGGGTTCCCCGACGAGCAGTCCGCTGCCGCCGTGACGATTGCTATGGTGGCTCGCTACGCGACCGTCCTGTTCATGCCTTTGCTCGGGATCGCGCTGGTCCTGGTCACCGGCGGTGGGTCGTGGAGCGGGTTGTTCTGGCTCGTGCTCCTGGGCGCGGTGTTCATCGCCGGGATGTGGTTGATCCTCCGCATCGCGCGCAGCGACAGTGCCGCCCAGAAGGCCGGCGCATGGTTACAGCGGCTGAGCGAGCGGCTGTTCCGGATGGTCCACCGCACAGCGCCGGACGGCATCGAGCAGGGCGTGGTGAAGTTCGGTACCCGCGCCCGGTCCACGATTGCGGGGAATGGGCGCGTCCTCGTGGTGTCGAACCTGGCCTGGGCGATGTCCAACGTCCTGGTCATGGGTCTGGTCCTGCGCTTCTCCGGGCTGGATTCGAGCGTCGTCCCCCCGGCGGCCATCGCGTTGACGACCGGTCTGCTGATGAGCGTCAACATGCTGCCGATCCCGGGCAAGGACGCCCTTGTGGTGAGTTGGATCGCAGCGATCCTGGCCCTGACCAGCTCCTCTGACGTCAGCGCCCTGGGCACTGCACTGCTGCTCTACCGAATGGTGACCTGGATCCTGCCGATGCCCGTCGGTGGGATCGCCTTCCTGGCGTGGCGCGTCCGCGTGGGCAAGGGCAGGGCTCGGTCGGCGGGCGCTGACGTGCAGGCGCCGGCCTGACCCGTCTCACCAGCCCCACCGCGTTCTGCCTCCGCAGGGGCACCGCCGACGCCGCAGAGCCCGGAACTTGCCACCGGGCTGTTCGCGGGACTACTGCTGGTCGGTCGAGGCGGCGATGAACTTGGTGCTCGCCTCGGCGATGATCAACTGACCACCGGTGGCACGCAGCTGCCTGATCCGATGGCGCCGCGGGACAGTCCCTCACGGTGGGGACGGCCGAGCCTGACCCCAGGGTCCCCGGGGTCCCCGCCTCGACTGGTCACGCCTTGCTCCGTCGCTGGCTTGCGGTCGTGTCGTCCCGACCAGGTGCCGGCCAGGGGGTGTGAACGAAGGATCGACCTCGACCCGGGGTGTCCTGCAGAGGTGCCGCCAGGTTCACTACTTCTTCCGGTCCCCCAACGGGCTGCTCTGGATCCGGCCGTCGACGATCGCCCGCATGAACGCGTCGTAGTCGCGCTGGTTCTGGTCGGCATAGGCCGATGCGTAGGCCGCCATGGCCTTGGTGAACGTCCTGCCCGAGCCGAGGTAGGCCGCGATGGCGTACCGGTCCCCGCTGCGAGCATGCGCCCGGGCCAAGGTCCACCCACACACCCGTGCATAGACGGCCAACGCCATCTCGTCCATGGTGTCAAGGTCCGCTGAGGTCTTCCAGTCCCACATCTGGCGCACGTAGAAGTCGCGTTTCTGGCCGTCCAGCCCAGCGATGCTCGTCCAGCCCAACAGCATGTCACTGGATGCCTGCATCAGCCGCTGGCCCTCGACAACGCGCTGCCCATGGTTCGAATACGCGCTGGGCTGGGCCACCGACTCCAGCACCGAGGCAGAAGCCTCCTTGAACTGCAGGACCAGGTCGTCGGCAGGGTCGTTCTTACCCACCAGCAGGGCGATCCAGCACCGGGTTCCCACCGAGCCCACGCCCACGACCTTGCGCCCCACGTCCACGACGCGGTACCCGTCGAGGAGCACCTTGAGGTCGTCTGGAAGAGACGTGCGGTACTCAGCCAGGATGTCAGTCACCCATGAGCGGACCTTGTCCGGGTCGACCCCGGACAGCTCGGAGATCGGTTCCACGAAAGGTGGGTCGCTGATGACCTGCAGGGTTCCGCCCGGGCCACGCGTGGTGTATCGGCTCATGGCCTGTGCGCTGGTCTTCTTGCGCCCCTTGGCCAGCACCTTCCTGAACGACTCGATGTGCGCCGAATCTGCCGTCGTCGCCCACCGCTGCAGGATGTCCTCAGCCTCCATGTGTGCATACCAGACATCCAGACGGGTCATGCCGGCGAACTCCGCCATGCCGTTGCGGTACTCCTGCGCGACCGCCGCGATGTTGTCCGCCCGCCGCTCGGGGGAGATGTTCTTGTGCCGCCCGGCCACCTCGAAGCTGGCGACCAGCCGTTTGATGTCCCACTCGAAGGGCCCCGGCAGCGTCTCGTCGAAGTCGTTGAGGTCGAACACCAACGTTCGCTCCGCGGTGGCAAAGCCCCCGAAATTGGCCAGGTGCGCGTCCCCAGCCAACTGCACCGTGAGGCTCGTACTCGGTCGGGTTCCGAGGTCGTGGGCCATCAGGGCTGCCGCGCCTCGGTAGAACGTGAACGCGGAGGCCGACATACGGGCATACCGCAGCGGGACGAGGTCCTGCAGCCGCCCCACGGACTGACCCTCGAGGATCGCAACAGGATCCCGGGCACCCTCGGTAACCTCCCAGGCCCCCAGCTCGGAGCGCGACACCTCCTTGCGGACCGCTTGCCCTGCCGCCTTCAACCCCGGGTCGATGGGCGGACCCGTGGGTGAAGCAGGAGACTTCGAATCCGTACTTTGGTGCTTCTTGGTCATGACGACCTCCCAGTCGAATCGGAGCGTACCGCCCGGGTCCGCAACCCTCCACGCGACGAACTGATGCCAAGGTCCGGCCCTGAGACGGGTGCTGCTCGAATCGATGCCCACGGCGACGCAGGTGTTCGGCGCGGCCACGCTCGCGGCCAAGGATGCGGGCCATGAAGGCAGCGCCGCCTGAAGACCGCCCCGAACAGCCGGTGACGCCGTCAGCGCCGACCGGGATGTTCACGTACTTCGCGGCACTCACACACCCGACTGCACCGCCGGGAACCTCGGACTTCGCGTCGTCAGATCCAGGCCCCGGGGTGCCCGTCGTGACGCCTGCACTGGCCTGCTGCCCCCATGGCCCGGGGTCAAGGGGCCATGGCCGCCCAGGTACGCGTCCGGCCCATGCGGCTCCGCTAGCCTCCCAGGCGTGTCCATGGTCCTGGCGTGTGGCGTCGCGGTGCTCGACGTGCAGCAGACTGTGGAACGCCTCCCCGGTCCCGACGAGAAGATGGTCGCCAACGACCTGCTGGTCGCCTCGGGCGGCCCGGCCGCCAACGCCGCGGTGACCGCGGCCGCACTCGGGGTCGGTGCGCGGCTGGTCACCCGGATCGGCGACTCTGCCCTGGGCGCCCTGATCAGCGCCGACCTGGCCGCGCACAGTGTCGACGTGGTTGATCGCGCCGGCCCGCTGGATCGGCCTGCCGTCTCCACGGTGCTGGTGACGCGCGGCACCGGACAGCGGGCGGTCGTCTCGGTCAACGCGTCGCAGCGCACGGCCGCTCCTCCCCACGGTGGACCGGACTCAGCGGACTGGGCGCGGGCGCTCGTTCACGGCGTGGACACCGTTCTCGTCGACGGCCATCATCTGGACCTCGCGCTCCCACTGGCCGAAGCGGCCCGGGCTGCCGGTGTGCCCGTGTTGCTCGACGGCGGGTCGTGGAAGCCGGGCCTTGAGAAGCTGCTGGTCCATGTCGACATCGCCCTGATCTCCGCCGCTCTGAGCGTCCCAGCCGACCTGAGCGGCAGCAGTGGGCGCCCTGCCGACGATGTGCTGGCCACGGTCTCCGCCCTGGGTCCGTCTGTGGTCGCGCGATCGCGTGGCCCACGGCCGATCGACCTGCTCATCGGTGCCTACCGCGCCGAGGTCCCGGTCCCGCGCGTCGAGGTCGTGGACACCCTGGGCGCCGGCGACGTCCTGCACGGCGCACTGTCCGCCTGGCTGGCCGTGCGCGGGACCGGCGACCCGCAGGCCGGGCTGGCCTGGGCAGCGCGAATCGCCGCAGTCTCATGCACCGCAGCTGGGGCCCGCGGCTGGCTGGCCGACGAGCATCGGCTGGCACAGCGCAAGGAGTCCCTGTCACCTGACCCGCCGCCGGGGTCACTCCCCCATTGACGGTTCGCCTCGTTCGCCGCAACCCCGATACCGGCGCTACTGCGCGACCCGACGACCACACGACCCAGACGCGAGCTCGGAGAGACCCCATTGCATGTGCCGGGGCGGGCGGAGCGCCATGGCTGCGTCACGTTCGCACAAGAGAGCGGCAATGGTCTGGAGACTGTTGCCTCGCTGCTTGGATATGGGTGCTGTAGGCAAGCAATAACACTGTGCGGTTGGGCGGCTGCGGACTGGAGATCCGCCTCCAGCACACCGATATTTGGGTCGTCGTCGGACACTCATCCACTCACCGCGCGACATGGAGGAATCATGGACAAGAGACGAATTGTCGGTGCGGCAGCCGCCGCCGCACTGGCCTTCGGGGCCGTCGGGCCGGTCGGCGCTGCCCAGGCCCATCCCGGTGGCCACACACGCCCGGCCGTGGTCAAGGAGGTAAGGACAACGAACTCGGATGCCGTCCAGGCGTTCCGAGATGCCCGACGGGAGGCACGCGCGGAGTTCAAGGCAGCGACGAAGGCCGCCCGCAAGGCATACCGCGCCGCGACTGTGAACGAGAGGGCCGAGCGGAAGGCTGCGCTGGCTGCTGCTGATACGAAGGCAGAGCGTCGAGCTGCCCGCAAGGCGTTCCTCAAGGCGACTGTCACCCAGCGCGCCGAGCTCAAAGCGGCCCTGAAGAAGGCTCGTGTCGAATACCGGGAGGCCCTCGACGCTGCCCGGAAGGCACTTCGATCCTGAGCGTTGGTCCTGAGCCGGGGCTCGTGTCCCGCCGCGATGGATGACTCCACCATCATCCATCGCGGCCGACCGAGCCGGCCAGGTTCAGAGCACCGCGCCGAGATGGGGCCGGCCCCGATCGAGGCGGGCATCAGCCGCGACGGCCCAGCGGGCAGCACCGAGTTGATACCCCGCTGCACGGCCGGGGTGCGCACGCGACGAGCCAGGACCCGATCCGGGGCGAGAACGTCGCTGAACTCGGGAACCTGTTCAGGCCAGGCATAGTCTCGAAGTGCTCACAGCCGTGGGCACCACCTGCCGACGCAGGGCCGGAAACTCCGCCCCGGTAGGGCGATCTCCGCGGCGCCCAACCGCTTCCGGGCGGACCTGATCGGGACCGCCCCTCGACCTGAGGAGGTCCACCCATGTCCACCCGCATCGTCATCCTCGCCGGCGCCCGCACGCCCGTCGGCAAGCTGTCCGGCAGCCTTGCGTCGTTCCAGGCCGTCGAACTCGGCGGATTCGCCATCACCGCCGCCCTGCAGAACGCCCACCTGCCCGGGGAACGCATGGACTACGTCTACATGGGCCAAGTCCTGCAAGCCGGCTCCGGACAGATCCCGGCCCGGCAGGCCGCGGTCAACGGCGGCATCCCGATGACCGTGCCGGCTACCACTGTGAACAAGGTGTGCCTGTCTGGGATCGACGCGATCTACCAGGCCGACCGACGCATCCGCGCCGGGGACGCCACCATCGTGCTCGCCGGCGGGATGGAATCCATGACCAACGCCCCCTACCTGCTGCCCGGGGCCCGCGCCGGCTACCGGATCGGAGACAACCGGGTGATCGACTCGATGATGTACGACGGCCTGTACTGCGCCTTCGACCAGGTCCCCATGGGCTCCGGCACCGAGAAGTACGCCCAAGCCCATGACCTGCCCCGCGACCGTCAGGACGCCTTCGCCGCTGAGTCCCACCGCCGTGCCGACGCCGCCCAGAACGCCGGGCTGCTCACCGGCGAGATCGTGCCGGTCATCGTGCCGCAACGCCGAGGCGATGCCCTGATCGCCACCCACGACGAAGGTGTGCGCGGGGAGACCTCCATCGAATCCCTGGCCGGCCTGCGCCCCGCGTTCGACAAGAACGGCAACATCACCGCAGGCAACGCCAGCCAGATCAGCGACGGCGCCTCCGCCCTGGTCGTGACCACCCTCGAGATGGCCGACCAACTCGGCGTCGCCCCGCTGGCCGAGATCCTCAGCTTCGGGCAGGTCGCCGGACCCGACGCCTCCCTGCTCCACCAACCCTCGAACGCGATCAAGGCCGCCGCCGAACGCGCCGGTATCACGGTCAGCGACATCGACCTCTTCGAGATCAACGAGGCCTTCGCCGCCGTCGGGATCGCCTCCGCCGACGATCTGGGCATCAGCACCGACATCGTCAACGTCAACGGCGGGGCCATCGCCATCGGCCACCCCCTGGGCATGTCCGGCAACCGGATCACCCTGCACCTGGCCCTCGAGCTGGCACGCCGCGGCGGCGGAATCGGAGCGGCCGCCCTGTGTGGCGGCGGCGGACAGGGCGACGCCATCCTCATCCGCGCGCTCGCCTGAACGAGGTCATGGGCGACAGCACCCGTTCCTGCTCCGGAAAGCCCGTACTGCGCGATCATCGCCGACCCCGATGGGCACCTGTGGCAGGTCTTGGCGGAGGTGCCGAAAGAGCAGTGGCCGCAAACGGCAACGCCCGACCCGGCCGACGTGCGGCGGGCCGCTTCCCTACAGGGGATATCCGCCACCGGAGACGGTTGTTTCGGTGGGTGCGCGTGTGCCGAGTTCGGCGTCCGTTGCCCGCTCAGCCGTTGGAGTGCCGGCCCTCAGCGCTTCGTACCGCGTGCCGCACGTAGAGCACGCCGTTGCTGAACCCTCGATGGTCCAGTAGATCGAGATCCAGTCGGAGGCCCCGGGGCAGTGCTGGCTTGCCGCCGCCTACGACCACGGGGTACAGGAGCAGCACGCACTCGTCGACCAGCCCATGTCGGAACGCCTCCGCCGCGAGGGCCGCGCCGCCAATGCTCAGGTCCGAGTCGGACGTCGCCTTGAGCTGTCGTACCGCCTCGGGCTCGAACTGCCGCTCGATCCTTGTCCGCGCCGTCGACACGTCTTCGAGCGTCGAGGAGTAGACGACCTTGTCGGAGTCACGCCAGGGTCCGGCGTACTCGCGGACGATCGGCGGCTCGTCGGTCAGCCAGTCGTCGTCCTCCCAGACGCGCATCGTCTCGTACATGCGGCGGCCGTAGAGCGACGTGCCGAAGTGCCGCTGCTGTTCGTTCCAGAACGCGTGCACCTCATCGTCAGGAACGGACCAGTCGAATGATCCGCTCTCGTCCTCGAGATAGCCGTCGAGCGAGGTGTTCGCTGTGTAGATCAGCTTGCCCATTTCTGCCTCCGCTGGTCGGGTGCCCATAGCCTGCAGCGTGACGGCGCCACCTGCAAGGAATCGGTGCTCAAGAGACGGCGCCTGCGGCGGTCTCAGCCGGAGCCAGCGGATCGGCAGACAGCCCCTCGGAGGGGGCATCGCCATCGTCTGGCCCCGTCGACTCCGCCCGACCCGGACATGAGGCACTGGAGCTGCGCACCCAGGCAGCAATTTCCGGATGGCCCCCTCACCGGGCACCGCTCCCCTACTGGAGGGACCTCACCACACCGGGGCCGTAGCCCTTTCGCCGCGACTGCGCCCGCTTCTCGCAGGACGCCCCGAGGCGAAATCGAGTGTCGCATAATGGCAGTCACGGGTACTGGCTGCGCCCAGGATGCTGACCCACCTGTACCGCGACCCAAGCCGTCCAGCTGGGCGACATCTGAGCCAAGGAGCCGACGCCGTGCCTCCAGACGACATCGTCGGGCGCCAGCAGGGAGTCCTGGTGGAGTGGAACGACGACCGGGGCTTCGGCTTCATCACGCCGTCCGCTGGAGGCTCACGCGTGTTCGTGCACGTGAGTGCGTTCCCGCGTGGCCAGCGGCCTGTCAGCGGATGCAAGGTCACCTACGCCGAGCATCGCGACGAGCGCAACCGCTCGCGCGCATCCCAGGTGCGGTACCTGGCGGCCCCCCGGGCCGCCCGAGCAAGGGCCCGCAGGACAACCCCGGCACTCGCCACAGCCACGCTGTTCTTCACCCTCGTGGTCGGGCTCGTCGTACTGGACCAGCTGCCCGTCATCCTGCTGGCCTCCTACGGCCTGTTCAGCGCAGTTGCGTACCTCTTGTACCGCGCTGACAAGTCCGCAGCCGAGCAGGGCAGGTGGCGCACGTCGGAGGCCACCCTGCACACGATCGACCTGCTGGGCGGCTGGCCGGGTGCGCTGGTCGCGCGACACGTCTTCCGCCACAAGACGACCAAGCAACCGTTCCGCACCATCTTCTGGATCACGGTCATCGCCAACTGCGCTGCACTCGCCTGGTTCGTGTACGAGGCGCCTCTGACGGTGCTCTGACAGGGTGCCTCGCGCCCACCCGCGCCGAACAGATCACCAGCGTCCGGATCAGCCCGGTCGTCTTCGAGATGCAACACTGCAATCACACCGGGGCCAATCAAGAGCCGCGTTTCTGGGTGTGCATGAAGCGGGGCAGTGCTACCGGTGAAGAATCAAGGTCAGCGGCAGCGACGCTGGGCGCGAACCCGTGAACCGGCCGGTTCGGCCAGAGAGAGGGACTCCGAATGACACATGACATGGCAGGTGGACTGACTGGATGGGATCTTGAGGGATTCCACGGCGGCGGCGACACCGAATGCTGGGAGCGACTCGGTGCCCACGAGGTCACGGTGGCCGACGACGAGCGGGGCGAGGTCCCCGGCACCCGGTTCGCGGTGTGGGCGCCCAACGCGAGAGCAGTGCGGCTGAACGCCGACTTCAACTGGTGGACCGGCGACGCCATGTCCTTGGTTCCCGGCTCCGG
Source organism: uncultured Actinomycetes bacterium (assembly GCA_963781015.1). Taxonomy (GTDB): domain Bacteria; phylum Actinomycetota; class Actinomycetes; order S36-B12; family CAIYMF01; genus Prado023. The sequence goes on from CAWAEB010000005.1 coordinate 54,990, forward strand.
GGTCTGGGCACTGTTCATCGAGGGGGTCGGGGACGGGCGCCCTGTACAAGTACAACATGCTGGGCGCCGACGGTGTGTGGCGGGAGAAGGTCGACCCGATGGCACGCTTCGCCGAGCAGGCGCCCGTCGAACGCCTCGATCGTGTACGAGAGCCAGTACGTCTGGGGCGACGACGAGTGGCTGGCACAGCGAGCCGCGCAGGCTGCCGCACGAGCCCGGCGTCGATCTACGAGGTGCATCTGGGCTCGTGGCGCAAGGGGCAGACCTACCTCGAACTGGCCGAGGAACTCGTCGAGTACGTGACCTGGCAGGGCTTCACCCATGTCGAGCTGATGCCGGTCACCGAGCACCCGTTCGAGCCGTCGTGGGGATACCAGGTGACCAACTACTTCGCCCCGATGTCGCGGCTCGGCCGCCCGGACGAGTTCCGCTACCTGGTCGACCGCCTGCACCAGGCCGGCATCGGCGTGATCCTGGACTGGGTGCCCGGGCACTTCCCCAAGGACGACTGGGCGTTGGGCCGCTTCGACGGCACCGCGCTGTACGAGCATGCGGACCCGCGCCAGGGTGAGCACAAGGACTGGGGCACCTACATCTTCAACTACGGCCGCAACGAGGTGAAGTCGTTCCTGGTCTCCAACGCCCTGTACTGGGTGACGGAGTTCCACATCGACGCGCTGCGGGTCGACGCGGTGGCGTCCATGCTCTACCTCGACTACTCCCGCGAGGACGGCGAGTGGGTGCCGAACATCTACGGCGGCAACGAGAACCTCGAGGCCATCGACTTCCTGCGTTACGTCAACCGCCACCTGTACGAGCGGGTGCCGGGCGTGGTCATGATCGCCGAGGAGTCCACCTCGTTCGGCGGCGTCACCAAGCCGGTCGACCAGGGCGGCCTCGGCTTCGGCTTCAAGTGGAACATGGGCTGGATGAACGACTCGCTGCGCTACCTGGCGCTCGAGCCGATCTACCGGCAGTACCACCACCACGAGATGACCTTCGCGATGGTGTACGCGTACTCGGAGAACTTCATCCTGCCGATCAGCCACGACGAGGTGGTGCACGGCAAGGGCTCGATGATCAACAAGATCCCACAGGACACCTGGCGCCAGTTCGCCACGCTGCGCGCGTTCTACTCCTACATGTGGGCCTTCCCGGGCAAGCAGCTGCTGTTCATGGGCTGCGAGTTCGGCCAGCGCACCGAGTTCAACGAGTCCGCCAGCCTGGAATGGTGGGTCACCGACCTGTGGGGCCACCACGGCCTGCAGCGCATGGTCAAGGACCTCAACGAGCTGTACCGGGCCATCCTGCGCTGTGGAAGCTCGACATCGATCCGGACGGGTTCCGCTGGATCAACGCCGACGACGCCAGCGGCAACATCTTCTCCTGGGTGCGCAGCGACGGCGAGGGCCAGCAGATCGCGGTCGTCGGTCAACTTCTCCTCCGAGCCCTGGACGCAGCTACCGGATCGGCCTTCCCGAGGCGGGAGTCTGGAAGGAGATCTTCAACTCCGACGTCGCTGTCTACGACGGCACCGACTCGCACGGCAACCTCGGCCAGATCACCGCCGCACCCGACTCGTACCAGGGCTTCCCGGCCAGCGCCACGATCGTGATCCCACCCCTCGGAGCGGTCTTCTTCACGCACGAGCCTGCGAAAACCCAACCGCCACAGAGGAAGCGGCCCAACAACAAGAAGGCCGAGAAGAAGCCCGGCAGGCCTGTTGACGGCCCGAAGGCAAAGCCAAAGGCAAAGGGCCAGCCGCTGTAGGGCACCCCGGAACTCCCATCGTCGATCACGTGGATGCTGGTCTGCGCGTGTGCGAGGAATCCATCAAGGACACGGCCTTCAGGCGCAGGCCAGCCCGTAGGGGGCGAAGCGTTGCTTGGGGCGTCGGGTTCGTCTGGGTGTCGCCACGCTGACCCGCCTCGGACGCGCAACCATATGGCGCCGATGGCAGCCTCCTCAGCCAGGGACGTTGGCCTCTGGCACGGACCTCCGGGGGCGCGCAGGATCAGGCACGTGGAGCGCGCGACGGTGGTCGAGACCCATATCTCCGTGCTGTTCTTCTTCGGTGACCGGGTGTACAAGGTGCGCAAGCCGGTCACGACCCCGTTCCTGGACTTCTCGACCAGGCAGGCGCGGCTGGCCGACTGCCGAGCCGAGGTGCAGCTCAACCGCCGGCTCGCCCCGGACGTGTACCTGGGGGTCCACGATGTCGTCGACGAGGCTGGGGCTCCCGTCGACCACCTTGTGGTGATGCGCCGGCTGCCAGCCGATCGGCGGCTGGCGACGATGGTCGCCGATCCGTCCTTCGACGAGGCTCACTTGGTGGCTGTGGCTCGGCAGGTGGCCGCCTTCCATTCCCGAGCCTCCCGCGGCCAGGCGATCGACCTGGCTGGTTCGGTCGAGCACCTGAGCATGCTCTGGTCGACCAACCTCGAGGAGACCGCGGAGTTCACCGGGCGGTTCCTCGACGGCGACCTGCTCGCCCGGATCGGCCGTCAGGCGCTGGGCTACCTCGACGGCCGACACCGACTCATCGCCCACCGCGTGACCGAACGACGGACGGTCGACGGCCACGGCGACCTGCTCGCCGACGACATCTTCTGCCTCGACGACGGCCCCCGGATCCTCGACTGCCTCGAGTTCGACCCCCGGTTCCGCTGGGGTGACGTGCTCTACGACACCACCTTCCTGGCCATGGACCTCGAGCACCTCGGCCGGCTCGACCTCGCCCGGCGGTTCCTGGCCGCCTACCGGGAGTTCGCTGCCGAAACGCACCCGGACTCCCTGGAGCACTGGTACATCGCCTACCGCGCTCTGGTTCGGGCCAAGATCGCCTGCCTGCGCGCCGACTCCGGTCAGGCGGGTGCTGCCCAGGAGGCGGCGGCGTTCCTGGTCCAGGCCGGCCGCCACCTCGACGAGGCCGAGATCCATCTTGTCCTCGTCGGGGGCCTGCCCGGCTCAGGCAAGTCGACCCTTGCCGAGGGCCTGGCAGACACACTCGGCTGGGCGGTGCTGCGCAGCGACGAGGTTCGCAAGAACCTTGCCGGCCTGGACACCACGGAGTCCGCCGGCGCCGCCCCGTTCGAGGGTGTCTACACCGGCGCCTTCACGGCCGAGGTCTACCGCGAGCGCTGCTGCGTCGAGCGGGGCTGGCCCTGGGCTGGGGCGAATCAGTGGTGCTCGACGCCACCTGGCTCGATCCCGAGCTACGCGATGCCGCCCGGGCGGTGGCCAGCGCCGGGCATGCCCACATCCACGAGATCTTCTGCGATCTGGCCCTCGACGAGGCCGCCGCCCGGATCCTCGCCCGGAACGCTGCCGGGGGCGACGCCTCGGACGCCACACCCGAGGTCCTCGCAGCCCTCGCTCGGCGATCCCACGCGCCCTGGCCCGAGGCCCGGCGAGTCGACACCAGCCCACCTCCCGCCGACGTCATCGCCTGCGGCGTCGACCTCGTCCGCCCAGACCACGCGCACGCCCCAGCCGGGGACTGAACGTCGGGCGCCCCATCCCGGATCCCCCATGGGCGACGCAGCGGAGGAAGGGATCGAGGGCACCCTGCTCGGCCAGACGCCGGCCTCAGCCGGCTGCCTTCCGACATGCCTGTCGGGAAGCGGTCAGGCTCAGGAACAGCGGGGATCCATGTCACGGGCCGCGCTGTCCACCGGACAGTGCAGTGCTCGGCTCTGGCACTCCGCATCGTGGTGCGTCCTTGAGACCTGGGGTGCCCCATGGGAGAGGCTGAGAGCGCATCGCCAGGCGCTGCCGACCAAGTGCCGCCCGCCGGTCCGATTGAGGACACTGCGGGTGCAGCGCCTCCGAGTCCTGCGTCGTCAGGCACCGCACCGGCCGTCGGATCGCCGCCCAGGTCACCGTCGCCTTCCACGCCACGCCGAGCAGTCCATGCACCGCTCGTCCAGCCACATCCGGCCCGGCGACCTGCGCGTCGCAGCCGCTGTCCTGTGACGACTCGCGCCGGTGGACCGCGCAGATGCGGGATTGGCCCGCTCCCAGCGCAGCACCGGGTTGCGCTCGCAGTCCGGCCCCTGATCAGTGTGCACATCTGCTTGGGCCGCTGCCCGGCCGAGACGACTCTGGGCATGTGCTTCACCGGCGGGTTCGCGCTGGCGATGATGGTCGACGACGCAGCAGCGACACCCGCACTCGCTCAGCCGTACCGCTCAGCCGTCCACGCCGTTCGGGATCGGGAAGGATCGGGCCGCCGATCTCAACCTGTCTCCCGCCGACCTGGACACGGTCAAGCAGCGCGCGATCGGGGGCTGCGAAGTCCTCGGGCTTCGCCACCGCAAGGACCTCGCCGTCGGCACCCGGTTCGACACGCTCACCCGCGAGATCGGCGACCGCTTCATCCGGGTCGAGTTCAAGGGCAGGGACCACTCCACGCTCACCGCCCACCGTCAGCAGGAGGGCTTCGACCGGGTCCTCGCGTTCTTCGACGAGAAGCTCCACGCGCCGGCCTGACACCGGCGCCCCCCTGTGCGAGAAGCGCGCCGAGGCCCCACGGATCAAGCAGGAGGCGAGCACGGGAGCCGCCCACTGCCCACCTCAATACTCGACCCGACGTGTGCTGCTCGCCCACGCCTCGAAGGGGGCGGATGCCTCATCGGCCAGGAACCTCGTCGTGCTCAAGCGACGATCGGAGATGTCGGCCGCCAACTCAGCCCAGATGAAGGCGTCATCGAAGCCCACCTCCGCCGCCTGCAGCCGAGACCCTGCATAGAACACCGCTGCGGGACGGGCCCAGTACAGGGCTCCAAGCACATCGGGCATGGTTCGCAGCTGCAGTAGACGATGCACCCATCGAGTTGGAAGGTCCCGAGTGCGGAACACGTCTTCCTGATCGCAACGATCTCAGCGTGCTCAGTCGGGTCGCTGGACAGCGTCACCTCGTTAGTTCCCCGGGCGATCAGCCTCCCCCGCTGGGTGACCACGGCTCCGAACGGGCCACCGCGCCCGGATTCGACATTGTCGAGCGCGATGCGTATGGCCAGTCTCATGTGCGCGGTGTCGGGTTCCATCACGCTCCCAATTCTTTGGCTCACCCGCGGGTAGGGCCGTGTCTCCGTCGGGTCCTCCACGCAACGATGCTCCCGCTCGAGACTACTCACCTGGACCTCGTCGTGACCGCCACCCGGGAGGCGACCGTGGAGGCGCTGATCGCGTTCCAGGGGCAGTTGGGCGTCCGCTTCCTGTTTCTCACGGTGGCACGTCGGCCGTTCCGGCTGATTCGGAACATGCGCAGCATGTTGAGGAAGCAACCGCAGCTTGGGGGATTGGCGGTGAATCATGTGCGCCACCAAACCGTGACCAAGGCCGCTCAGAATTCCAGAAACCCCAACACAAATAGCCTCTGACCTGCGGTGATACAGAGCCGACGCCCGGACTCGAACCGGGAACCCCCTGTTTACAAGACAGGTGCGCTGCCAATTGCGCCACGCCGGCACGCACCCGAAGGTGCGTGGCCAAGGGTAGAGCACCGCGATGGGGCCGTTGGCCCGAGTCGGCCCCCGCAAGGCATGATGCGCGGCAGCGGACGGCCCCAACACCGACGCCCGCGGGAAGGTGCTGACCATGAGGCGACCAGTTGCCACCGTCGTGGCCGCCATGACCGCCGGTCTGCTGCTGACCGCCTGCGGGTCCGGCGGCAGCACCGAACCGACCCAGGCGAGCGGCAGCCCCGCCCCCGACGCGTCGGCCAGCGCAGCCACCTCCTCGATCCTCATCTGGTCGGACCCCGACCACGCAGCCGCACTCGAAGCGACCGCAGCAGCGCACCAGCAGGCGACAGGAGTCCAGGTCATCGTCCAGACCGTCGGCTCCAGCGGCACAGCCACCGAGGGCCTGGCCGCAATCCGCGACGACATCGTGGCCCTCGCTCCCCAGGGTCAGGGGCCGGACCTGTTCGTGGGCCGCAACGACTGGGTCGGCGCGCTCGCCGACTCGGGGCTGCTCACCCCAGTGAACCTCGGCGCGCAGCGGGCCAACTTCCGCCAGGTCGCCACCGACGGCTTCACCTTCGAGGGCCGTGTCCTTGGAGTTCCCTTCGCCACCGACAACCTTGCCCTGTTCCGCAACACCGATCTGGCCCCCGAGCCGCCGGAATCCATCGATGTGATGGCCCGCGATGGACTCGAACTCAAGGACAAGGACAAGAAGGTCCTGCCCATCGCTCTGCCGGTCGGGCCATCGGGCGATGCCTACCACTGGTACCCGTTCTACAGCGCCGGCGGGGGGCAGATCTTCGGCATGGACTCCCGCGGCGGCTACACGGCCGACGAGCTGGAGGTGGGTCAGCCCGGCAGCATCGAGGCCGCCACCCAGCTGGCCGCTCTGACCAAGGACGGCGCACTCGATCCCGACGTCACTCCCGACGAGGCCCTCACAGCATTCACCGATGGCAGGTCGCCGTACCTCATTGCGGGGCCGGCGGCCGTCGAACCAGTGCGCACCTCCGGAATCCCGTTCACTGTCGAGGCGGTGCCGGGATTCGACACCGTCCTTGGCACGAAGAGCCACGCCCTGGTCACGTCGCTGGGACTGATGCAGTCGGCATTCGCACGCAATGCCCCCGCCGCCAGCCAGTACCTGACCAGCACCCTGATGACCACCGCCACGATGACCGCGCTAGCCGCTCCCGGCGGACTTGGCCCGGCCTGGTCTGCGTCCTACAACGCAGCGGCGGCCGCCGACCCGGTGATCAAGGGATTCGGCGACTACGCCGATGCATCGGTGCCGACCCCCAACCTGCCCGAGACCGAACTCGTCTGGCCGCCCCTGAGCCAAGCCCAGCTCGACGTGATGACCGGCAAGAAGCCGGCAACCACGATGAAGGCAGCGGGCAAAGAGATCCAAGCCGCGATCGACGCCGGCTGAGGCTGTCCGGAGCCGCAGCGCCATCCGGATCTTCCGAAAGACGCGTGGATGTGTCCGGCACCACCCCGGTTGGTCACGGTTTGGTTACGGGTAGCCGGTCACATCCGCAGGCCCCACCCCCGCCGAGCGATGCCGTGGGCGAACGGGCATGATGCCGATTACTGGGCCCCGTGTGGACGGGTCCCGGATTCACTCACCAGGACGGGAGCATTCATGCGCCGCACAACCAAGGTCGGGGCTGCAGCCGCAAGCCTCGCGCTTCTCCTCGCCGCCTGTAGCAGCGACAGCGAGACCGCAACAGACAACGGCTCGCCGGCCCCCACGGCCGCTACGAGCACGTTCACCATCTGGGCCGACGAGATCCGGACGCCGCCGATCCAGGTGGAGTGCGACAAGTTCGCCGAGGCCAACGGCATCACCTGCGACGTCGTGCAGATCGACTTCGGCGACATCCGCGCCCGCGCCGTCCAGGGCAACCAGACCGGCGATGTGCCCGACCTGTTCATCGGCGCGCACGACTGGCTCGGCGAGCTGGTCACCAACGGCGTGGTCGCCCCGGTCGACCTGGGGGCGAACACCGCCAACTTCTCCGAGGTGGCAGTCGCCGGCGTCACTTACGACGCCAAGACCTACGGCGTGCCCTACGCGGTCGAGAACCTGGGCCTGCTGACCAACCCGGCGCTGTCGCCGGACTGCCCTGCTTCGCTTGACGACCTGCAGTCCGCAGGCAAGAAGCTCAAGGACGACGGCGATGCCTCGCTGCCACTGGCCCTGCAGATCGGCGACCTGGGCGACGCCTACCACTGGTACCCGCTCTACAGCGCTGACGGCGGCTACATCTTCGGCGACGGCGGCACCAACGTCGCCGACATGGGTGTCGGCGGTCCGGGCTCGATCAAGGCTGCGGAGCGGCTGCAGGCGATGGCTGACGAAGGCCTGCTCAAGGCGTCGGTGACCGGAGACATCGCCAAGGAGTCCTACAACTCCGGCGACTCCGCCTGGTTCATCACCGGTCCTTGGAACGCCACCGACGCGGTGGCGGCTATCCCGGACACCATGGTGTGCCCAGTGCCCAACGGCGACTCGACGTCCCAGCCGTTCATCGGCATGCAGACCTTCTTCGTCCCCACGAAGGCCGCGAACGTTCTCATCGCCCAGACGTTCCTCAACGACTACGTGATGACCACGGAGTTCATGGACGCCATGTACGCCGCTGATCCGCGCCCGCCGGCGTGGACCGCATCCGCGGACAAGATCACCGACCCGATCACTCGGGGCTTCATCGAGTACGGCCTGCAGGGCATCCCCCAGCCGTCCGTGCCCGAGATGGGTTCGGTCTGGGAGGCCTTGGGTCTGGCCCAGTTCAAGGTCGCAACGGGTTCGGACCCGACCACGACCATGACCGAAGCCGGCGACGCCATCAACGCGGCGATCGCTGCAGGTTGATCGAGCACTGATCAAGAAGGGATGAAGAACCCGACCATGAGCCTCACCACCGAACGACCGGCGGCAGAAGCCGCACCCAAGTCGTCGAAGTCCGTCACCGCTGGCGGACTGGCGATTAAGTTGGTCCTCGTCGGTCTCATCGACGCGCTGCTGATCTGGATGCTTGCCCAGGCGCTCAATGATGGGTGGACGCTCGCGGTCGGGTTCTTCATCCTGACCCTCCTGGCAGTGAACCTCGTGTACTTCACCAAGGGCCTGCCCCTGAAGTACCTGCTGCCCGGCCTCGTCTTCCTGCTCGTGTTCCAGGTGTACACGATCGTGCTCACCGCCCAATCGAGTTTCACCAACTACGGCACCGGCCACCTCGGCGACAAGGCCTCGGCCGTCAACGCCCTGGTGATCCGCGGGGAACGTCCGGTCGAGACGTCCGCGGAGTACCCCGTGGTCCCCATCGAGTCAGGTGGCACCGTCTCGATGCTCGTCACCTTCCCCGAGGGCACGCCGACCGCGGGCACCACTTCCATCGGCACCATCGACGGCCTGACCCCGGTCCCCCCCACCGACCTGGTGATGTCCGGCGAGAAGGTCACGGGGGTCAACGGCTACACCTCGCTGAACCTCGGCACCCTCAGCGCCGACCCCGCCCTGAACACCCAATGGACTGAACTGCGGGTTCCCCTCAACCTGGAGACCGGCACGTTCCTGCGGGCAACCGGCGTCTCGGTCGCCAAGGAGGTCCGCTCCGGCTACGTTTACGATCCGGACGCCGACACGCTCACAGATACGAACACCGGCGTCGTCTACACGCCGAACGACACCGGCAACTTCGCCGCACCTGACGGAACCATCCTGCAACCGGGCTGGAAGGTCGGCATCGGTTTGGAGAACTACACCTCGCTGCTGAACAACCCGACGATCCGCGATCGGTTCCTGCCGATCACGGTGTGGACGTTCTTCTTCGCCTTCATGACTGTGTTCACCACATTCGCCCTCGGACTACTGCTCGCCGTCATCATGACCGATCGCCGGATGAAGGGCATGAAGTACTACCGCATCCTGCTGATCCTCCCGTATGCCATGCCGATCTTCCTGACCGCGCCGCTGTGGCGGGGCATGCTCAACACGGACTTCGGCCTGATCAACCAGATGTTGCCCGGCGACGCGATCAACTGGCTCGGCGAGGCCAACCTCGCCAGGTTCTCGGTCCTCGCGGTCAACCTCTGGATCGCCTACCCCTACTTCTTCCTGATCTGCACCGGCGCTCTGACCGCGATCCCCGCGGACCTCAAGGAGGCGGCGTTTGTCGACGGTGCCAGCGGCTTGCACGCGTTCCGCACGATCGTCCTGCCGCTGCTGATGATCTCCACGGCTCCGCTGCTGATCGCGTCCTTCACGTTCAACTTCAACAACTACACGCTGATAGAGATGCTCACCGGAGGTGGGCCCTTCCCGGGCCAGATCACTGACGGCGGCCAGACCGATCTGCTGATCAACTGGACCTATCGAATGGCGTTCAACGACACGAACCAGAGACTCGGCCTGGCCTCGGCCATCGCCCTGATCATCTTCATCGTCGTGGGCACCATCTCGGCGTTCTCGTTCCGGTACACCAAGAAGCTCGAGGAGATCGGCTCATGAGCACCACGACCGAATCCGCAGCCACCCCGATCAAGGTCGAGCGCATGTCCTTCGGCCGCTGGATGAAGACGGTCGGGTGGCGGCACCTCATCCTTGTGGCCGCGGTGATCTTCGCCCTCTTCCCGATCTCCTACATCATCAACCTGGCGTTCAGCCAGGGCAACACGCTGACCTCGGCGTGCCCCACCAACCTCTCGGGCGTGGAAACCGTCCAGTGCATCCTGCCCCTGCCGCCGTATGACACCCAGAACTTCACCGGCGTCCTGAACAACCCGCAGCGGCCGTTCTCGGTCTGGTTCCAGAACACGGTCATCATCGCGACCGTCGTGGCGTTCCTGTCTGTGTTCATGGGCGCTTCAGCCGCCTTCGCCTTCAGCCGGATGCGGTTCAAGGGCCGCCGGGCCGGTCTGACCTCACTGGTGCTGGTCCAGATGTTCCCTGCGATCCTGGCGATCACGGCGATCTTCCTACTGCTCTCCACGATCCGAGACACGTTCCCGGCGATCGGTCTGGGCACGATCTGGGGCCTGATCCTGGTGTACCTGGGCGGCACCCTTGGGGTCAACACGTACCTGATGAAGGGCTTCTTCGACACGATCCCGGTGGAGATCGACGAGTCGGCGCGCATCGACGGCGCCAGTCACGTGCGGATCTTCTTCGGCATGATCCTGCGCCTGGCCACCCCGATCCTCACGGTGGTGTTCTTCGTGACCTTCACCGGCATGTTCAACGAGCTCGCGATCGCCTCGGTGGTCCTGGCCGACCAGCGCGACACGACCCTGGCAGTGGGCCTGTTCTCCTACGTCAGCAACCCGCTGCGCCAGGAGTGGGGCTTGTTCGCCGCTGGTGCACTGATGGCCGCACTCCCGGTCCTCGTGGTGTTCGCGTTCGCCCAGAAGCAACTGGTCACTGGCTTGACCGCCGGTGCGGTCAAGGGCTGACCTGACCAGATGACGACGGGAGGGACGTCTGCGGGCTCGCTACTCGGCGCCCCACATCACGACGGCTCCCCCGGCTACTGCCCCAACCCGCCGCAGCAGCACGGTGACTCGTTCACCGTGCTGCTGCGGACCTCACCCGCGGACCCGGTCAGTGCGGTAGCCGTGCGTCAGGTGCTCGACGGCGAGCCCGAGTTCGCCGCAGCCCGCATCGACCACCAGGACGCCACGGGCACCTGGTGGCGCGCAGATCTCACGGCGCACAACACCGTGTCGCACTACCGCTTCCTGATCGATGGTGGCGGAACTGGCTACCGATGGCTGACCGCCGCGGGGACGATCGAGGCAGACCTGCCCGACGCGGCCGACTTCCGGGTCGCCGTCGCCGACCCGCCGCCGCAGTGGCTCGACGACGCAATCGTCTACCAGGTGTTCCCCGACCGGTTCGCCCGCAGCGGCCTGGTCGATCAGCCCACGCCGAGCTGGGCGGTGCCGGCCGGCTGGGACGATCCCCCGGAGCCGGGCGGGCGTCCCTCAGCACGACAGTTCTACGGTGGGGACCTGTACGGGGTGGCAGAGCACCTGGACCACATCCAGGCCGTGGGGGCCAACACCCTGTACCTGACCCCGGTGTTCCCGGCAGACTCGAGCCACCGCTACAACGCCTCCAGCTTCGACCACGTCGATCCTCACCTGGGCGGCGACGCGGCCTACCGGTCACTGATCGACGCCGCGCATGCCCGCGGAATGCGGATCCTGGGCGACCTGACCACGAACCACACCGGCAGCACCCACGACTGGTTCGCCGCCGGGCGCGCGGACCCCACCGCCCCGGAGGCGGACTTCTACCTCTTCGACCCGCTCGATGCGCAGTCCGCAGCAGCTCGCGGGTACGTCGGCTGGCTGGGCCACCGCTCGCTGCCCAAGCTCGACCACCGCAGCGCCGAACTGGCCCGGCGGATGCACTCCGGCCCTGACAGCGTCGCCGCGCGCTGGCTGGACTTCGGCCTCGACGGCTGGCGGATCGACGTGGCCAACATGACCGGGCGCTACCAGCGGACCGACCTGAACCACCAGGTCGCGAGGATGCTGCGGGCCACGATGGCCGCCGTCTCGGGCGACGCGTACCTGGTCGGCGAGCACTTCCACGACTCCCTGCCCGACGTCGATGGGACCACCTGGCACGGGATCATGAACTACTCCGGGCTGGCCCGACCGATGTGGACGTGGCTGGTCCGCCCGGACTCCCCCTTCGCCGGCTGGCTGGGGGCTCCGGTGGCGCACTGGCCCCGGCTCCCCGGGCCCTCGGTGGCTACCACCATGCGCGCCTTCAGCGCCATGCCGTGGGCCGCCCGGCAGGCAAGCCTGACGATGGTGTCCAGCCACGACACCCCACGGATCGCCACCATCACGAACGATCCACGGCTGACCGAGGTGGCCGTCGCCGCGATGATCGCCTACCCGGGGGTCCCGATGATCTGGGCCGGGGACGAGATCGGTCTCGAGGGGAACACCGGAGAGGCCGGCCGCGCGCCGTTCCCGTGGCACCGCCCAGATTCGTGGAATCAGGAACTCATGTCCCTATTCGGACGACTTTGTGCTGTTCACCGCGACTCCCCTGCCCTTCGTCAGGGAGGCTTGCGCTGGGTCCACGTGGATGCCGATCGAATGGTGTGGATGCGCGAAGCGCACGACGAGTCCATGCTCGTCCTGCTCGCTCGCGCACCCGGGCCACCGATAGCCTTGGCGGCCGACCTGCTCGGACTTGACGAGGGCACGCAAGCGCACAATGTCTACGGAGGGGCGAGCCTTCCGCGGGCAGCAGGACTGGTAGAACTGCCAGGTGATGGTCCGATGGTGCAGATGTGGCGGTTGCCGGGGTTGAGTGGTCCCGGTCGATGAACAGGAGCAGGGATGGCAAGCGTCGAACTTGACAAGATCAACAAGGTCTACGACAACGGCTTCCACGCCGTGCAGGACCTGTCGATCGAGGTGGCTGACGGCGAGTTCCTCGTGCTGGTCGGGCCTTCGGGCTGCGGCAAGTCAACGGCGCTGCGGATGGTCGCCGGCTTGGAGGACATCTCCAGCGGCGAGCTGCGGATCGGGGCAGGCGGGTCAACGAGCTCGAACCCCAGGATCGCGACATCGCCATGGTGTTCCAGTCCTATGCGCTGTATCCGCACATGACGGTGGGCGACAACATGGCCTACGGCTTGAAGCTGCGCAAGATGCCCAAGGACCAGATCGCGGCCCGGGTGCAGAAGGCTGCGGACATGCTTGAGCTGACGCCCCTGCTCGAGCGCAGACCCAAGCAGCTCTCCGGTGGCCAGCGCCAGCGCGTGGCGATGGGGCGGGCGATCGTCCGCGAACCGCAGGTGTTCCTGATGGACGAGCCGCTGTCCAACCTCGACGCGAAGTTGCGTGTGCAGATGCGCGCAGAGATCTCCGCGGTGGTCCGAGCGCTGAACACCACAACGCTCTACGTCACCCACGACCAGACCGAGGCCATGACCATGGGTGACCGGATGGCCGTCATGAAGGCCGGCGTACTCAACCAGTTGGGCAGCCCGAGTGACTGCTACGACTCCCCGAACAACATCTTCGTCGCGCAGTTCGTCGGCTCGCCCCCGATGAACCTGGTCATGGCCGACGTGCTCGACAAGGGCGACCACCTGGTCCTGAAGGTGGGCGCGGTCGAGCTCACCGCCCCCCCGGAGTTGCTCGAGCGCAAGCCTGCGCTTCGCAGCTACGTCGGCAAGCCTGTGGTCATGGGCGTGCGCTCCGAGGACATGGAGGACTCCAGCCTGCGCCAGGGTCCGGCCGACCAGCGTCTGCAGGCCAAGATCACGCTCACCGAGGCGCTGGGTTCGGAGATCATCGTGCACTTCACCTTCGATGCCGACCGGGTCGAGACCGCGGACACCAAGCTACTGGCCAAGGAATCCGGCCAGGAGGAGCTGCACACCCTCAGCGCGGGCGTGAAGTGGGTGGCTTCGTTCGCCCCGCGCTCCCGGGTCCGCAACGGCGACACAGTGGAGATCTCGGTGGACATGGAGCGCATCCACGTGTTCGACCCAGAGACTTCGCAGGCCATCCGCGACTGAGCACCACGGCAGCACGGCCCCGGGGCGCATCGGCGCTCGCGGGGCCGTGCTGTGCTCCGCGGGCTCCGATTCCGGAGAACCTGACCCAGCTCGAACATGCTGCGAACCTGGCACAGCCAGTCGCGGTTTGGTGCCGCCCGCGGCGGGTCACAATGGTTGCATGACTCAACAGCCGCAGGCCCCCACCGTCGCCCCCCAGCCCGGAGCAGGCCCCGACTACGCGGGGCAGCACGACACGACTGCCCTGCCGCGCGTCCCGCAGGGGTCTGCCGGCTACCCGCCGGGCTCCCCGGCCGGATCCGGGTATCCGCCGGGGTACGCGCCTGGGCACGAGTACGCCCCGGAGTACACCCCTGTGAACCACGAGGCGGATGCGTGGCAGGAGCGGTTCCACCGGCAGCGCACCCGGACCCGGATCGCAGTGGCATTGGCCGCGCTGGCCTCCGCGACGGCGCTGGTGCTCGGCGTGGCGACCTGGCAGCTGGCGAACAACTCCCTGCTCTCCTCGGCATCGGACCTCGCCGCAGGCCTGAGCTCCGGGGACCTGAACCTCGACCGGCTGGCTCCCGGCGGCGCGACCCCGGACGGCACCAGCCCCGAGGGAGCGCTGCCGGACGGAGCAGCGGACCCGGCCGCACCAGGCGCTGACCTGCCCCTGTCCGAACTCCCCCTCCCGGACTCCCTGAAGTCGCTGGCTTCCACCCTGGGCATCACCGACGTCGGCCAACTCCTGGACCTGGCGGTGTCCAACGGCATGATGAGCCAGGCCGACGCAGATCAGTTGCTCGCAGCCTTGGCCGCAGGCAACGCGCTGGGCTGACGGCAGCAGCCGGCCTCGCCGCCCTTCAGGTTGCGCGGTGCCCTATTGTGCTGCGTGGGACCGCAATCCGCAGACCCGAGCACCCTCCACCCGGATCGTCCGGCACGTACCTGCCGGTGAAGGGAACCATCATCATGGCCACTGTCACATTCAAGGGCGCCACTCGGGTCTACCCCGGCTCAACCAAGCCCGCGGTAGACAAGTTGGACCTCGAGATCACCGACGGCGAGTTCCTCGTCGTCGTCGGTCCGTCCGGGTGCGGCAAGTCCACGGCGCTGCGGATGCTCGCCGGCCTCGAGGAGGTCAACGCGGGCCAGATCTACATCGGCGATCGCGATGTCACGAACCTCGCCCCCAAGGACCGCGACATCGCGATGGTGTTCCAGTCCTACGCCCTGTACCCGCACATGACCGTCCGGGAGAACATGGGCTTCGCACTGAAGATCGCCGGCGAGTCCAAGGAAGAGATCGAGGCCCGCGTCCAGGAGGCCGCCGGAATCCTGGACCTGGTCCCCTACCTTGACCGCAAGCCCAAGGCGATGTCCGGTGGCCAGCGCCAGCGCGTGGCCATGGGCCGTGCGATCGTGCGCAAGCCCCAGGTGTTCCTCATGGACGAGCCACTGTCCAACCTCGACGCCAAGCTGCGGGTCCAGACCCGAACCCAGATCGCCAAGTTGCAGCGCGACCTCGGCGTCACCACGGTCTACGTCACCCACGACCAGACCGAGGCCATGACCATGGGCGATCGGATCTGCGTGCTCAAGGACGGCCTGCTCATGCAGGTCGGCTCGCCGCAGGACCTCTACGACACCCCCGCAAACGTGTTCGTCGCCGGCTTCATCGGGTCCCCGGCCATGAACATCATCGAGGCCCCGGTGACCAACGGCCAGGTCACCCTCGGAGGCAAGGCTGTCAACCTGCCCGAGGGCGCGGCGCAGGCGCTGACCGCCAAGGGGCGCAACAGCGTGTACGTCGGGTTCCGCCCCGAGGACCTGCGCGTGACCAACAGCGATTCGGCCTGGCCCGTCAAGGTTCTCATCGTCGAGGGCCTCGGCGCCGACGCCTACGTGTACACCGAGGTGGCACTGCCCGACGGAACCACCCAGGAGATCGTCGTGCGCACCGACGGGCGCACCCACCCGGCGCGCGGCTCCATGCTCGGCATCGAGGCAGTGGCCCACCACGTGCACCTGTTCGACGCCGAGACCGGCGAGCGGCTGAACCCGGGCGAGCCCAGCACACCGGCAGTCTGACCCGGGATCGAGCCTCCGCCGACGATGCCACTGCGCGCGACGGCGTCCGCCGCCGAGCCGGACCTGCTGTTCCTGCCTTGGGCAACGGCGCTTGAGGACTGGCCGGCTGCGGACATCGTGGCGCTGCCGCGCGGCATCTCCCGGCACACGGTGCGCTTCGTGCGGGTCAACGGGGCTGTGTATGCGGTCAAGGAGATTGAGGAGTCCTACGCGGCCCGCGAATATGAGTTGCTCGTCGACCTCGGCCGGGCGGGCGCCCCGTGCGTCGAGCCGATCGGGGTCATCGCGGGCCGCCAGGACGAGGACGGCGAACCCCTGCCTGCCGCGCTGATAACCCGACACCTGTCCTACTCACTGCCCTACCGCGCGCTGGTGCAGACCACGCTGACCCGCGAGACGGGTGAACGCCTGCTCGACGCGCTGGTCCTGCTGATCGTGCGGCTGCACCTGCTGGGGTTCGCGTGGAACGACTGCTCGTTGTCCAACACGCTGTTCCGCCGCGATGCCGGGGAGTTCGGCGCCTACCTGGTCGATGCCGAGACCGGCGAGATGCACGAGACACTGTCCCGGGGTCAGCGTGCCTACGACATCGACGCTGCGGCGATGAACATCATGGGCGAGCTGATGGACCTGCAGGCCGGCGGGTTCGTGCCCGAACGGTTCGACCCCGCCGTGGTCGGCGTGCAGTTCCGCCGCCGCTACGAGCACCTGTGGATGACCCTGACCGAGCCGGTGACGGTGTCGGGCACCGACCGCCGGCACATCCACACGATGATGCGCACCCTCAACGGGTTGGGTTTCGACGTCGCCGAGCTGACCGCGGAGCTGACCGAGGGCGGGACCAAGATCCGCGTGCAGCCCAAGGTCGTGGAGGCCGGCCACCACCGCCGCCGGATGCTGCAGCTCACCGGGCTGGACATGGGCGAGAACCAGGCGCGCCGGCTGCTCAATGACCTGGACTCCTACCGGCTGGTGGATCGCGCCGATGAGGACGAACAGATCGTGGCACACCAGTGGGTCACCGACGTGTTCGAGGCCATACTGCTGCGCATCCCGCGCGACCTGCGCGGACGCCTGCAGCCCTCCGAGCTGGTCCACGAGGTGCTGCAGCACCGGTGGTTCTCCTCCGAGCGGGCCGGGCGCGACGTCGGCCTGCAATGGGCCACCGATGACTACGTGCAGGAGCACCTGCGCGATGCCGCCGACGAAGCCGCCGTGCTCGGGCCACCCGCGGACGAGGCGCACCTGGTCGATGACGTGGATGCTGACTTCGCTGACGCACCCGGGTGACCGGTCCTCGGAATCGGCTGATGCACTGAGCCCATCAACCTCAGGGTCGCTACCGCGGGTCGGGAGCCCCGGCGAAGGCCCACAGCAGCACCTCGCCGAACCTCGCGGCCCACGCGTCCTCATCATGAGTCGCATCGGCGATGACCCGGCTGACCAGCTGCCTCGGCGGCACCACGCTGTTGGCGACCGCGGCGCGGGTGGCAGCCAGGTTCTCCACCAGCTGGTCGGGGTGGTCGATGTGGTCCAGCGCCTCGGCGTCGCCCATGTCGAGGTAGACCCATGTGCCCGGCGCGAACCCGGTGTGCACGATCTGGTCGTGCAGCCGGTGGCCGGCCATCGGCTCGTCAAGGGCCACCGGCGAGAACGCCAGGAGCCGGCCGAACAACTCCGGATGGGCGACCCCGACATGCAGGGTCATGTACCCACCCAACGACGACCCGGCCAGCCCGACCCGGCCGCGGTCCCGGGCCACCCGGTAGGAGGCCTGCACGTGGGGGATGACGTCGGCGACCAGGAACTGCGCGGTGGCGGCCCCGTCGGCGTTCACCGGCTCGCCTGCGAGCATCCAGTCCCACGCGGTGTACTCGGCGTACCGGCCCTTGGCTGTGCTCGGTGAGTCGACACCCACCACGACGGCGCCCCTGAACGCCCCGTCGGCGACCAGCGCCTCGATCGTCTCGTCGACGCGCCATTCCATCCCGAAGGCCGAGGTGGCGCGGTCGAACAGGTTCTGCCCGTCGAACATGTAGAGCACCGGGTAATCCTGGTCAGTGCTCTCATAGTCGGGCGGCAGGTAGATCCGCACAGCCCGGCGCTGGCCGGCGCGCGACAGATGCGTGACGTCGACGCGTCCGGTGATCGTCGAGCGCCACAGCGGCACGTCGCCCGGGGCGTCCATCCGGTTCACCGCCGCGCGACGGACACCGAGTAGAGCGCAACACCCGCGGCGACGCCGGCGTTCAACGACTCGGTCGATGCATCCATCGGGATCGACACCAGGTGGTCACACGTCTGGGAGACGAGATGCCCCAGGCCCTTGCCCTCGCTGCCCACGACGATCACCAGCGGACCGCTGGCAAGATCCGGTTCGAGATCGGGAAGCTCGAGCCCACCGCCCATCGCCAGCCCGATCACCGTCGCGCCCTCCTTCTGCGCGGCCACCAGCCAGCGCACCAGGTTGGTCACCTGGGCCACCGGCACCCGGGACGCGGCCCCTGCGGAGGACTTCCAGGCAGAGGCGGTCATGGACGCTGCCCGACGCTCGGGGATCACCACGCCATGGGCGCCGAACGCCGCGGCCGAGCGCACCACGGCGCCCAGGTTGCGCGGGTCGGTGACTCCGTCGAGGGCCACCAGCAAGGGCTGCTGGCCGGCGTCGAGCGCCTTGGTCATCAGGCCACCGGCGTCGGCATACACAAATGGCGGCACCTGCAGGACGATGCCCTGATGGACCGCGCGACCGCTCAGGCGATCCAGGTCGGTCTTGGTGGTCTCCAGCAGCGCGATCCCCCGGCCCACCGCCAGCTTCATCGCCTCGCGGACCCGGTCGTCTGCGTCGAGGTACTGCTGCACGTGCAGCGCGGACGCGGGGATCCCGGCCTGCAGTGCCTCGAGCACCGAGTTGCGCCCGGCCACCGCCTCGGTGGCAGGCTTCTTCCCCGCCCGCCCGGGGCGTGCGCCGGACCGGCCGCCGGACCCCTTTCCGGCGTGCTTCTCCGCCGAGCGCGCGCGCCGGTACGCGGTGTGCCCGGGGCGGTCCTCGGCGCGCGGCGTGGGGCCCTTGCCCTCCAGCTTCTGGCTCTTCTGCCCGCCGGAGCCGACGACCGGGCCCTTCTTCGTGCCCGGCCTGCGCATCGCGCCGCGCCGCTGTGAGTTCCCTGCCATCACGCCTCCAGTGACCAACGCGGGCCGGCGGGAGTGTCCTCGATGAGGACCCCGGCAGCCCGAAGTGTGTCGCGCACCGCGTCGGCGGTGGCGAAGTCCCGTGCGGCCCGCGCAGCCGTCCGCGCGGCCAACCGTTCGCCGACAAGCGCGTCCAGGGCTGCGTGCGACGCGTCGCCGCCGCTGACCTGCGTGGCCCACATGGGGTCCATGGGATCGACACCGAGGACCGCGAGCATGTGCCGAGCGGCCCCCAGCAGGGCAGCCAGCGCCGCGTCTGGACTGCCCGGCTCGGCCAGCAGCCGGTTGCCGGCCGAGACCGTCTCGTGCAGGACGGCAAGGGCTGCGGGCACGCCCAGGTCGTCGTCCATCGCGGCGGCGAATGCGTCGGGCAGCGCCTCCTGCGGGTTCCCGGGGCCGACCCGCTCGACCGCCCGGTGCACGAAGCCCTCGAGGCGCCGGTACCCGGCGGCGGTCTCGCCCAGCGCCTCCTCGGAGAACTCGATGTGCGAGCGGTAGTGCGCCGACCCGAGATAGAAGCGCAACTCGACCGGGCGCACCCGACGGACCACCTCGGTCACGAGCAGCGAGTTGCCCAACGACTTGCTCATCTTCTCGCCGCGACGTGGTCACCCACGCGTTGTGCAGCCAGTACTGCGCGAAGCCGTCGCCGGCCGCGTGCGACTGGGCGATCTCGTTCTCGTGGTGCGGGAAGATCAGGTCCAGCCCGCCGCCGTGGATGTCGAACTGCCGGCCCGAGGTACATGCCGCCATCGCCGAGCACTCCAGGTGCCAGCCCGGGCGGCCGACGCCCCCACGGGGTGTCCCAGCCGGGTCCTCCGCGCGTGGTGCCCTTCCACAGGGCGAAGTCGCGCGGGTCGCGCTTGCGCGCGTTCGGGTCGACGTCGGCGGCCGGCTGCATGTCGGCGATCCGCTGGCCGGACAGCGCTCCGTAGGCCGGGAACGAGGCGACGTCGAAATACACGTCACCGTCGGCGGCGTAGGCGTGCCCGGCGTCGATCAGGCGCGCCATCAGCGTCGATCATCGCCGGCACGTGCCCGGTGGCCCGCGGCTCGATGGTCGGCGGCAGGCAGCCCAGCGATCCGGTAGGCCTCAGCGAATGCACGCTCGTAGTGCGCCGCCACGGCCCACCACGGTCCGGCCTGCCTCGATGGCCTGGGCCAGGATCTTGTCGTCGATGTCGGTCACGTTGCGCACGAAGGTCACGTCGTAGCCGGACTCGGCCAGCCAGCGCGATCAGGACGTCGAAGTCGACCCCGCAGCGGATGTGACCGATGTGCGGCGCGGACTGCACGGTGGCCCCGCAGACATAGATCGACGCACGTCCGGCTTCCAGCGGGATGAACTCCCGCATTCTGCGCGTGGCGGTGTCGTGCAGTCTCAGGGTCACCGGTGGAGTCTACCGGCCGTGCACCGGTCAGCCGGGCGTCCGGATTCCCGGTCAGCGGGCCAGCCGCCCGCGGCACCTCCGCCGGTTCCCTCCACACCAGCTCCGCCCGGAGTCCGATCCATCCACCCCAGCGTCGGTCGCCCGTCGCCACGGTGGAGGAACTCGACGGGGTTGACCCGGGCGAGCCTTCGGAGGAGGCGGGCAGGTCAGCGCGCGCGGACCAGCAGGGCGGTGGCGATGGCCGCGATGCCCTCGCCGCGGCCGGTGAGGCCCAGCCCGTCGGTGGTGGTCGCCGAGAGCCGCACGATCGCCCCGTCGAGGGCGGCGGACATCGCTGCCTGCGCCTCAGCACGGCGCGGCCCGATCCGCGGCCTGTTTCCGATCACCTGCACGGCCACGTTGCCGATCGCGTACCCGGCGGCGGTGACGCGGTGCAGCGTCTCGCCCAGCAGGGTCGCACCCGATGCCCCTGCCCACTGCGGTTCGGCGGTGCCGAAGTTGGAGCCGAGGTCACCCAGGCCGGCAGCGCAGAGCAACGCGTCGCAGATCGAGTGCGCCGCCACGTCTGCGTCCGAATGCCCGGCCAGGCCGTTCTCACCCGGCCAGGCCACGCAGGCCACCCAGAGCGTCCGGTCCTCTGCCGGGTCGGCGAACGGATGCACGTCGACGCCGATCCCGATCAGTGGCAGGTCGCTCACGGCCCACTCCCACCCGCAAGCAGAGCCTGCGCCAGTACCAGATCCATCGCTGTGGTCACCTTGAACGCCCATGGGTGGCCCGGCACGAGCACGACGCGTCCACCGAGCGCCTCGACCATCCCAGCGTCGTCGGTGGCCCCCGGATCCCCGGACGCGTGCGCCGCGACGAGCGTCGAACGCTCGAAGCCCTGCGGCGTCTGCACCGCCCGCAGCACGGATCGATCCAGCGTTCGCGATGTCCCGTCGGCGCCGACCTCACGAACCGTGTCCACCACCGGCGCACCCGGCACGACCGCGTCCGCGCCAGCGAGCACAGCGTCGATCACCGCTGCAACCACGCTCACGGGCACCAGGCAGCGAGCTGCGTCGTGGACCAGGACCACCTCGAAGTCCTCGGGCACCACAGCCAGTGCGTTGGCCACGGACTGCACACGACTGGCCCCGCCCGTGACCGCGACCACCGGAACTCCGCCCGCGCAGCTACTGGCCAGCACGGCCATCTGGTCCTCGAGACCATCTGGCGCGGCCAGCACCAGCAGCTGGACCCGCGGGTCGGCAACCAGGCCCCGCACCGCATGGGCCAGCAGCGGATCCCCAGCCAGGGGCACCATCGCCTTGGGCACCCCGGCGCCGAGACGCTCGCCGGACCCGGCTGCGGGGATGATCGCGACGACTCGGGGGTGCACGGACCTCACCGTACCGACAACAACGCCCACCATCCGGCCTCGGAGGTGGGCGTCGCGGCTCGATCAGCGGATCAGGACTGCAGGACCTCGTCGAGGATGGCCTCGGCCTTGTCCTCGTTGGTGTGCTCGGCCAGGGCCAACTCACTGACAAGGATCTGGCGGGCCTTGCTCAGCATGCGCTTCTCGCCGGCTGAAAGCCCGCGCTCGCGCTCGCGGCGCCACAGGTCGCGCACGACCTCGGCCACCTTGATGACGTCACCGGAGGCCAGCTTCTCGAGGTTGGCCTTGTAGCGCCGCGACCAGTTGGTCGGCTCCTCGGTGTAGGGCTGGCGCAGGACGTCGAACACCCGGTCCAAACCCTCGGCGTTCACCACGTCCCGCACGCCGACGAGGTCGACGTTGTCCGAAGGCACCCGGACGGTCAGGTCACCCTGAGCGACCCGAAGGACCAGATACTCCCGGTCGATACCCTTGATGGAGCGGACCTCGATGGATTCGATGAGCGCGGCCCCGTGATGGGGGTACACGACGGTGTCGCCAACCTTGAACGTCATTGTACGGGTGACCCCTTTCGGTGGGCCCCAAGTCTAACACGCCGGGGTGGAGGGGCCCCGTGATCGCGATCACCCGATAAGGTGCCCCCGTGATGCGTTCCCGTGCTGCTGCCTTGGCCGTCTGCCTCGTCGCTGTGCTCCCCGCCGCAGGGTGCTATCAGGGCTTCGACAACACCGTGAACACACAGGATGCCACCGGAAACGGCACCGACCTTGAGGTCGGGGACCTCAAGGTGCTCGATGCCACGCTCGTGGCTGACGAGGCCGGTACGGGCGTCGCATCACTGTCGACGACCATCGTCAACGACGGCGTCGTCGACGAATCGCTGGTGTCGGTCACAGCGCAGCTCGGGGGCCCCGGAGTCATCACCGGCACGCTGGACATCCCCGCCGGAGCGTCGTTGCGCATCGGCGCACCCGGCGATCCCACGATCATCTTCTCCGGGATGCAGGCCCGCGCCGGCCAGTGGGAGACGCTGACCTTCACGTTCAGCAGTTCGGGCAGCGCGTCCCGGTCCATCGCCGTCGTACCCCCGACCGGCTACTACGCCGACTACGCCCCGGCAGCGGTGCAGGCGAAGAAGTAGCAGCAGCAACTCGTTGGCTCAGGCCTCGAACTTGTAGCCCAGCCCCCGCACTGTGAGCAGGTGCACCGGATGCGACGGGTCAACCTCCACCTTCGCGCGCAATCGCTTGACGTGCACGTCAAGGGTCTTGGTGTCCCCCACGTAGTCCGAACCCCAGATCCGGTCGATCAGCTGCCCGCGGGTGAGCACGCGGCCGGCGTTGCGCACCAGGTACTCCAGCAGGTCGAACTCCTTGAGCGGCATGGTCACCGCCTGCCCAGACACGGTCACGTGATGGCGCTCGGGGTCGACTCGCACCGGGCCGGCCTCCACGACCGGACTGTCATCGACGTCCTCGGCGTTGCGGCGCATGACCGCGCGGATCCGTGCAACCAGCTCACGGCTCGAGAACGGCTTGGTGACGTAGTCGTCCGCGCCGAGCTCGAGGCCCAGGACCTTGTCGAGCTCGGAGTCCCTGGCGGTCACCATGATGATCGGCACCCGGGACTTGGACCGGATGCTGCGGCAGACATCAGTGCCCGACATCCCGGGCAGCATCAGGTCCAGCAGCACGAGGTCGGCCGGCTCGCGGTCGAACTGCACCAACGCGTCGGGACCGGAGGCGGCCACCGCCACGGTGAAGCCCTCCTTGCGCAGCATGAAGCTCAGGGCCTCGGAGAACGACTCCTCATCCTCGACCACCAGGATCCGGCTCACTTCGCCTCCTCATTCGATGTCGCTCGGGCCCGGGCGCGCGACCCGGCCGAGCGGCCGCGGCCACGGGGCGCTCCGACCGGCAACCGGATCGTGAAGGACGATCCCTCCCCCACCTTGGACCACACCTCACAGTCCCCGCCGTGGTTGGCGCACACGTGCTTGACGATCGCCAGGCCCAGGCCGGTGCCCCCCGTGTCGCGAGATCGAGCCCGGTCGACCCGGTAGAACCGCTCGAAGACCCGCCCCAGCTCATGGGCCGGGATGCCGATGCCCTGGTCGGTGACTGCGATGGTGACCCAGTCCTCGCGGGTCCCGGTCGTCACCGCGACCTTCGTTGCCGGTGGGCTGTAGTTGATCGCGTTGACGATCAGGTTGCGCACGGCGGTGACCAGTTGGGCGTCCACGCCCTCGACCTGCAGGTCGGCGACGCCGCCGCGCAGGAACGAGATGTCCTTGGCCTGGGCAAGCGCCCGCGCATCGTCACAGGCCTGGGCCACCACCTCGTCGACCGACACCAGCGCCGTGGGTTGCATCGGCTCCACACCCTCCAACCGTGACAGGTCCATCAGGTCGGTGATCAGGGTGGTCAACCGGTGGGTCTCGATGAGCATCCGGGCGCTGAACCTCTCGATCGCCTCCTGGTCATCCTGGGCATGGTGCAACGCCTCCGCCAGCAGCGCCAGGGCTCCGATCGGGGTCTTGAGCTCGTGGCTCACGTTGGCCACGAAGTCCCGGCGGGCATGGTCGAGGCGCTCTGCCTCGGTGATGTCCTCGACGAGCACGAGGACCGCACCGGCGGGCATGGGGGCCACTCGTACCCGCAGCCGGACCCCGGCCTGACGACGGCCCGGGCGACGAACTGTCAGTGCCCGGTCGACGATCTGGCTGGTGCCTCGAGCGCGCTCCACCATCTTCGCGATCTCGGCCACGTTGACCGACCCGCGACGCACCACGCGCAGGGACTCCAACGCCGGATGGCTCCAGAGCACGCGATCATCGCCGCCGAGCCAGATGGCCGGGGTCGTCAGCGCGGAAAGCAGCTGCTCGATGTCCTCAGGCCGCACCCAGGCCGCTTCTTGTTCACCACCCGCGTCCTGCACCGGCTCGTCGGTCCCAGCTGCGTCGGCTGGGACCGTGGGCGCCGAGGCCGGCACGCCGAACAGCCGACGGCTGGCGAGCGGCTGCACGGACGTGCGTCGCGATTGGGTGGCCACGGCGTCAGGATAGGGGTGCGCCGGATTGCCGGACAGTGTCCCGCTGGCCTTCGCGGCCATGTTCACCGCGTCGGAGGGCAGTGTTCACCCACTGCTCACCGCTGGGCCACGTGCCTGCGCTGCAATTCAGGTCGGCCCACTAGACTGCCCTTCCGGGAGGACATGATGCGTGCAGCATTCCATGAGCAGCTCGATGAGATCAGTGACCTGCTGGCCGAGATGGCCGTAGCCGCGGGGTCGGCGATGAATCAGGCGACCCAGTCCCTGCTGAACGCGGACCTGGCCATCGCCGAGGCCGTGATCTCCGGAGACGACCACATCGACGAGCTCACCGGCGAGGTCGAGCGGCGCTGCTATGAGGCAGCAGCACTGCAGCAGCCGGTGGCCACCGACCTCCGGCTCGTCATCGGCTCGCTGCGGATCTCCTCGTCCCTGGAGCGGATGGGGGACCTGGCCGTGCACGTGGCCAAGCAGGCCAGGCTGCGCTACCCCAACCACAGCATCCCCAACGACCTGCGCGGCACGTTCGCCCAGCTCGGCGCACTCGACGACGCGATTGCGGCCAAGACCGCCACGGTCATCTCCACCAAGGACGTCTCCCTCGGCCCGGACATCGAGCGCTACGACGAGGAGGTCGACCGGCTGCACCGCGAGCTGTTCACCACCGTCCTGTCACCGTCGTGGGCGCACGGGGTTGAGAAGGCGATCGACGCCACGCTGCTGTCGCGCTACTACGAGCGCTATGCCGACCATGCGGTGAGCATCGCCCGCCGGGTGATGCACGTGGTGACCGGCGAGCCCTACGCGGACACCAGCCTGGAGGTCCCGCCCGGGCAGTGACGCCCGGTGGGAGGGGCCGGGGTTCGATTTGCCCACCTCCACGGCCTCGGCGACAGTTGCCCCATGGACGCTGCCCCACCCGCACTGGCCACCCTGCGCCGCACCCCGCGCAGGGTGGCCATGCTCAGCGTGCACACCTCACCGATGGACCAGCCGGGGACCGGCGACGCCGGCGGGATGAACGTCTACATCGCTGAGGTGGCCCGTCGGCTGGCCGGGCGCGGCATCGCGGTCGAGGTGTTCACCCGGGCCACGTCCAGCGAGTTTCCCGCCCAGGTTCAGATGGCACCGGGGGTGCTGGTGCACAACGTGGTCGCCGGGCCGTTCGAGGGCCTGCCCAAGGAGGACCTGCCCGGTCAGCTGTGCGCGGTGACCGCCGGGGTCCTGCGCAGGGAGGCCGCACGCCGCGAGGGCTGGTACGACCTGATCCACTCGCACTACTGGCTCTCGGGCCAGGTGGGCTGGCTGGCCAAGGAGCGCTGGGGAGTGCCCCTGGTGCACACCATGCACACGATGGGCCGGGTCAAGAACCTCAACCTGGCCCCCGGTGACCGCCCCGAGCCGGAGCTGCGCATCATCGGCGAGCAGCAGGTGGTCGATGCTGCCGACCGGCTGGTGGCCAACACCGCCACGGAGCGCGCTGAGCTCATCGACCTCTACGACGCCGACCCGCAGCTGGTGGACGTGGTCCTGCCCGGGGTCGACCTCCAGGCCTTCCACGACCGGGACCGGCCTGCTGCCCGCGCCGCGTTGGGCTATCGCGCCGAGGAACTGGTGGTCCTGTTCGTCGGTCGGATCCAACCGCTGAAGGCCCCGGACCTGATCGTGCGGGCCATGGCTGTGCTGGGCGACCAGCACCCAGATCTGGCCCGCCGGGTCCGCCTCGAGTTCTGCGGCGGCCCCTCAGGCACTGGGCGCGAGCACCCCACCGCGCTGGCCGACCTCGCGGCGGATCTGGGCGTCCCGGCCCGGTTCCACGCTGCGACCGACCGCGCCCGGTTGCGCCAGCGGTATGCCGCAGCCGATCTGGTCGTCGTCCCCTCGCACTCGGAGTCCTTCGGCCTGGTGGCCGTGGAGGCGCAGGCGTGCGGGACCCCGGTGCTGGCCGCGAACGTCGGCGGGCTGCCGATGGCCGTGGCCGAGGGAAGCTCCGGCCTCCTGGTCGACGGCCATGAGCCGGGCACCTGGGCCGCCGCCCTGCACCGGGTCCTGGCCGATGATGCCCTGCGCGCCCGGCTGGCCACCGGCGCCCGTGGCCACGCGGCCACGCTGTCCTGGGATGCCACGGTCGACGGGCTGCTGAGCAGCTACGGTGCGGCCCTGAGCGCCCCGCGCGATGCCCTGGGTCAGGTGAGCTGATGAACCCGGAGGGCGTCGTGGCAGCGGCGCTGGCTGCGCTGCTCAAGGCCGAGGGGATCGAGCATGAGCGCCCCGAGCCACAGAGGTTCGTCGTGGTTCTGCCGGGGGCGGCCAAGCTGCGCACCACGGTCAGCCTGGCCGTGGGCCCACAGGCCCTGACGATCAACGCGTTCGTCGCCCGCCGCCCCGACGAGAACGCCGAAGAGGTCTATCGCTGGCTGCTGCGGGCGAACACCGGGATGCTCGGGGTGGCCTTCGCCCTGGACCGGCTCGGGGACATCTACCTGATCGGGCGGGTCCCGGTGACCGGCCTGGGCACCGACGATCTCGACCGCCTGCTCGGCTCGGTGCTGCGCGCCTCGGACGAGTCGTTCAACACGATCCTGCGGCTGGGCTTCGCCACCGCGATCCGCCGCGAGTGGGCGTGGCGGGAGGCCCGCGGCGAGTCACTGGCCAACCTGGCTGCATTCGCCGACCTCGGCTCCGGGGATGAGACCGACCCGAAGACCGACGGGGCCTGACGGTTCACAGCGCGTTCATCGGGTGGTCCTCGCTCGCCGCGCGAGCCGCGGGCGGACTGGGCCACAATGGCGGCCATGACCTACACCTTGATCCTGCTCCGGCACGGCGAGAGCCAGTGGAACGCCAAGAACCTGTTCACCGGTTGGGTGGACGTCGACCTCACCGAGAAGGGCGAGGCGGAGGCCGTCAAGGGCGGCCAGATGCTCGCCGAGCAGGGCATCCTGCCCGAAGTCGCGCACACCTCGCTGCAGCGCCGGGCCATCCGCACCACCAACCTGGCCCTGGAGACCTGTGACCGGCACTGGGTTCCGGTGCGGCGCAGCTGGCGGCTCAACGAGCGGCACTACGGCGCACTGCAGGGCAAGGACAAGAAGGCGACGCTGCAGAAGTACGGCGAGGAGAAGTTCATGCTCTGGCGCCGTTCCTACGACGTGCCGCCGCCGCCGATCGATCCCGAGGACGAGTTCGCCCAGACCCACGATGCGCGTTACGCCGAGTTGGCCCCGGAGATCCGGCCGGCCGCGGAGTGCCTGAAGGATGTCGTGACCCGGATGCTGCCCTACTGGTACGACGGGATCGTGCCGGACCTTCGGGCCGGGCGCACTGTCCTGGTCGGCGCGCACGGCAACTCCCTGCGCGGGCTGGTCAAGCATCTCGAGGGCATGAGCGACGAGGCGGTCATCAAGTTGAACATCCCGACCGGGATCCCGCTTGTGTACCGCCTCGACGAGGATCTGCGACCCACGGTCCCCGGCGGTGAGTACGTGGACCCCGAGGCGGCTGCAGCAGCGGCTGCTGCAGTGGCCAATCAGGGCAAGTAGATCCCAGCACTGTTGCAGGCCCGGGCGAGGTGATCGCGCCCGGGCCTGCAGTCTGTCCGTTACGTGTGTGGCGGGTGAAGACCTGCCACGAGCGCCGCGGTCCGCTCTGGTTCAGCGTCCGCTGGTGATCTCAGTGATCTTGGGCTTGATGTCGAGCAGGTACACGCCGGAGATCACGATCGAGGCGATGCCGACGTAGCCGATCGAGTTCGGGGTCACCAGCGAGAGGAGGGTCGCCCCTCCGGTGAGGGCCAGCCACAGGTTCTTGGAATGCCTGCCGATGGCCGGGAACGCATCCGGGCGGGCGCGCAGACAATGCAGGAACGCCAAGGCGCACGCCATCAGCGTGGCCAGGCCAATGGCAAACTGGATCACATCGGTCAACTGGCTCATGGCCCAAGCGTAAGCGACGCGGGAACCGTGAGCCATCTCACGCGGCCAGCGCTAGCAACTCGCTTGCAATTGCAAGCACCCAGGCGGATACTCGATGTGTGGCCAAGATCGACGCAACGAAGCTCGGCGAGTACATCCGCGAACAGCGGGGTGCTGCGCAGATCTCGGTGCGCCAGTTGGCCAAGGCCGCAGACATCTCCAACCCCTACCTGAGCCAGGTGGAGCGGGGATTGCGCAGGCCCAGCGCGGAGATCCTCACCAGGATCGCCAGCGGGCTGCGGATCTCAGCCGAGACGTTGTACGTCCGGGCGGGGCTGCTCGAGGAGCGCAGGGGTGACCACCTGGTCATCGCGGCGATCAGCGAGGACATCACGCTCACCGATCGACAGCGCAAGGCACTGCTGGAGATCTACGCGGCGTTCCAGACCGAGAACTCGAGCCAGCAGACGCTGGTCGAGGACAACCAAGAAGGGGAACTCGAATGACCGAGAACACCACTGCCAGCCAGGAGACCCTGGACACTGCGGCCGAGGCTCTCGCCGAGACCGTCGCGCCGGTTGCCGAGAAGGCCACGGCCGCCAAGAAGACGGCGGCCAAGAAGACCGCCACTGCCAAGAAGACCACTGCGAAGAAGACCACGACGGCCCGCAAGACCGCGGCCAAGAAGGTCGCCCCCAAGCACGAGGGGCTGCATGTGCCCACCGTCGAGGAGCTCCGTGAGATCGTGGGCCACCTCGAGATGCCCACCATGGACGAGATCCGCGAGTTCGTGGCCAAGATCGAGGTGCCGACCATGGACGACATGCGCGAGTTCGTCGCCAAGTTCGAGGTTCCGACCGTCGCCGAGGTCCGCACCGAGGCCGAGAAGCTCGTGCACAAGATCGAGGTCCCGACCGTCGATGACGTGCGCGACCTGGTCGCCAAGGTCGAGCTGCCCAAGGTCGAGCTGCCGACTGTTGCCGAGCTGCGCACCGAGGCCACCGAGCGGGCCACGGACGCCAAGGAGCAGGCCAGCGCCATGTACCGCAAGGCGCTGGAGACCATCAAGTGATCACCGCCCCGCAGTTGCGGGGCGAGCACCACTGACCAAACGAGGGGTCCGACCAACCGGTCGGGCCCCTCGTGGCGTGCCCACGCCCCGGGCGCAGCGCCCGACGTCCGGCACGGAAACGGGCCACGGGTGCCCGGACGGCTCCGCTCAGAAGACCGCCTCGACGGAGCCGACCGCACGTCCCCCGCCCAGGATGGGCGTCGGTACCACCGCGGCCAGCACATCATCGGCGACCCCGAGGTGACGCAGCAGCGCGACGACGACAGCAGTCCGTGCCCGCTCCGAGCCGTCGGCGACCTTGACCGCCGCTGCATGCCCGTCGGGCAGGGCCAGAGCGTGCACGGACTCGGCACCGTCCTTGGCGATCGCCCCGGGCAGGGCCGTCATGAACGTCGTGACATCCCGGCCGGTTCCGCCCACGTGCATCGGGTGAGCGGACATGGCCCGGGCGACACGGCCGGGGGCGCTGTCGGCCGGGGCGAGCACCATCCGCGAGAACGCCCGCGCCAGGCCGATGAGGCTGATCGCAGCCACCGGTGCCCCACAGCCGTCCACACCTGTCGCCGAGATCGACTCCCCGGACAGTTCCTCGATCCCCCGCGCACCCGCACGCTGCACAGGGTGATCGGGCGCGAGGTAGCCCTGGGTCGGCACACCCAGGGCCAGGGCGGTGCGCAGCATCGCCGAGTGCTTGCCCGAGCAGTTCTGTGCCAGCGAGCTGGGCACCCCACCGGCCCGCAGCCACTGCTCCTGAGCGTCCGCGGCGTAGGGAAGCGCCGGCGTGTTGGCCAGGTCCGCCTCGCTCAGGCCACCGCCGGCCAGGATCGCCTGCACGGTCGCCAGATGCATGGGCTCACCGTTGTGGGACGCCGCGGCGATCGCCAGCTGCGCGCCCACCAGGTCCAGGCCTGCGCCCACCATTCCGGCGGCCTGCAGCGGCTTGTTCGCCGAGCGGGGCAGGAAGGGCTGCTCGGGCCGGCCCCAGGACCGCACCACCGTTCCCGCAGGATCGACGATCACCGCGTGCCCGGCATGCACCGACTCGACGAAGCCGTTTCGGGTGACGTTCGCCAGCAGCACCTGACCGTCCATCAGGCGGCCGGTCCCGCCAGGCCGAGCAGCCCCCGGGCAGCGTCGGGGGACGCAGCCGGCGCGAGCGCCTCGGCAGCCAGTCGGGCCGCACGCGCGACCAGTTCGGCGTTGTCGCGCACCGGCTGCCGGGGCGCGTAGGTGAGCGTGTCCTCCATGCCCACGCGCACGTGCCCACCCATCGACAGGGCCGCGAGCATGACAGGCACGCTGGTCCGCCCGATCCCCGTCGCCGACCAGGTCGCTCCGGCGGGCAGCATGGCCACCCCCGCGACCAGGGCCGCAGCGGTGCCGGGCATCCCGCCGGGCACGCCGAGGACGAAGTCGGCGTGGACGTGCCCCCCGGACGGCGGGCCGTAGGTGTCGAGCAGCCGATTCAGGGCGCTGACATGCCCGAGCTCGAAGAGCTCGAACTCCGGCAGGATGCCCAGCGCCTGCGTGCGCTGGTAGAGCTCAGCCACGAACGGCCATGGGTTGCTGAAGACGTCGTCGCCGAAGTTGACGGTGCCGGTGGTCAGCGAGCAGGAGTCGGGAGCCGCGTCGAGGACCGCCAGCCGGCTGGTGAACGGGTCGGTGACTGCCCCGCCGGTGGACAGCTGCACGATCAGGTCGGTCGACTCGCGCACCGCCGCGACCGTGTCGCGCAACCGGGTCGGATCGAGGCTTGGACGGCCCTGATCGTCACGGATGTGGATGTGGATCAACGCCGCACCGGCGGCCCGGCAGGAAACGGCCGTCGCCACGAGCTCGTCGAGGGTCACCGGGAGTGCAGGGTTGGCATCCTTCTGGCTCTCGGCACCAGTCGGCGCGACCGTGATGATCGTTGGCATGACCGCAATCTTGGCACCCCCTGGGCCGCTCTGAGGGATCAACAGCCGGGGCCCGGCACCCGTGGGCTACCAGCGGATCCATCAGGAAGGCCGCTCAAGACCCACCTGTTCGGATGCCGACGAACACAGTGCACCCGGTTGACTGTCGCAGGAGGGACCTCTGATGTCCGTGGAGTCGTCGTCGCAGGACCGGTCACTGGCGACCGAGCCCCTGCTGCGCGAATTCGGCGGGCCCGACGCCTCCGGCGTGCTGGAGCTCAGCCATCCGGGCCAGGGCATCTCGCACGTCTGGTTGCGCCAGGGCGGCATCTACGCGATACAGGTGCCCGGCTACCGGCCAGCCCTCGGGGTCCGGCTGCTCTCCGGCGGTTTGGTATCCCCCGAGCAACTGAGCCAGGCCGCGGCCGAACAGCGCGAGCACCTGCATCCGCGGCGGATCGGCGAGGTCCTCGTCGCCCGCGGCCAGGTCAGCTCCGAGGTGGTCGCAGCCTTCGTCCACGAACAGGTGCTCGACCAGCTCGCCGACCTGCTCGACCTGGAGGTGCTCGGTGCACGGTTCCACCCCGGTCGCCGGATCCGCCAGGACGTGATCCCCCCGACGCCGGTCGACGAGCTGCTGACTGCCGCACGGCACTGGCGCGCCCGACGGGTCGACGCGCTTCGCCGCGTCGGCGGACCACGAGTGATCCCGCACCTGCGACCCCCGGGCCAGGGATCGGCGCAGACCCCCCTCGGCCCCGACGACTGGGCGCTGCTCTGCCGGGTCGACGGCCGACGGGACATCGGCGAACTCGCTCGCGTCTGCGGGTTCACGCTGCAGCAGGCTGCCCAGATCGTCGCCGACCTGACCCTGACCTCAGTGCTTGCCCTGCCCGAACCGACCGAGCCCGAGCCGCTGGATCTCGCCCCCATCCTCACGCTGCACCAACCGGCCCAGCTCGATCCGCAGTGGGAGTTCGAGGGGACCGACGCCGGGGAGCCCGAACCCTTGGAACCCGGTCCTCTTGGCCCCACCTCGGCTGAGCCGGTCGGGGTGCCCGAGCAGTGCGAGCCGCCTGAACCGCCAGAGCCGACCGAGTCGGCGGACCCGACCCGCGCGCTGCTCAGCGAGTTCGCGGCGCTGGCCCTGGTACCTCGAAGTGACGGTGCGTCGCAGTCAGCTCCCCCCGCTGCGCCCGAGCCGGCCTCATATCCGCGCGAGGTGGCACCAGCTCCCGCCCCGCAGCTGTCTGCGTCAGAATCCGGCTCCGGGGAGGACACCAGCGTGTTCATGCGTGAGCTGTCCAGCCTCAGCGACGACCCGGACCGCGACGAGCCGGTCGTGACCCGCCTGGTCGTGCCACTGACCGAGGAACGGCGCCGGCGTCGGCGCTGGGGTCGCTGATCCGGGGACCCACCCCTGCTACGCGCGGCCGGGGGGCCGTGCGGATAATGCAGTATGAGCACCCCAGCGCACGAACTGCCCGCCGCCGATCGTCCGTGGATCATCCGCACCTACTCGGGCCATTCCAGTGCCAGGGCATCCAACGAGTTGTACCGCTCCAACCTGACCAAGGGCCAGACCGGGCTGAGCATCGCCTTCGACCTGCCCACCCAGTGCGGCTACGACTCCGACGACCCGATCGCCCGGCCCGAGGTCGGCAAGGTGGGCGTGCCGATCAACTCCCTGGACGACCTGCACGTGCTCTTCGACGGCATCCCGCTGGAGAAGATGAACACGTCGATGACCATCAATGGCACCGCCATGTGGCTGCTGGCGCTCTACGTGGCCCTGGCCCGCGAGCGCGGTGAGGACGAGTCGAAGCTGCAGGGCACCACCCAGAACGACCTGATCAAGGAGTACCTGGCGCGAGGGACCTACATCTACCCGCCGCAGGCCTCCATGCGCCTGATCGCCGAGATGTACGAGTACTGCCTGGACGCGATGCCCAAGTGGAATGCGTCGAACATCTGCTCCTACCACCTGCAGGAGGCCGGCGCGACGCCCGTGCAGGAGCTGGCCTTCGCCCTGGCCAACGCCATCAGCCTGCTGGACCTGCTCAAGGAGCGGGGCCACTTCACCGACGAGCAGTTCGACCGCGCCGTGGGCCGGATCAGCTTCTTCGTCAACGCCGGCATCCGGTTCATCGAGGAGATGTGCAAGATGCGCGCCTTCGGCGAGCTGTGGGACACCTACACCGCTGACCGGTTCAAGGTCACGGACGAGAAGTTCCGGCGCTTCCGCTACGGCGTGCAGGTCAACAGCCTGGGCCTGACCGAGGCGCAGCCGGAGAACAACGCGTGGCGGATCATCCTCGAGTCCCTCGGCGTGACACTGAGCCGCAACGCCCGCTGCCGGGCGCTGCAGCTGCCGGCCTGGAACGAGGCGATGTCGCTGCCGCGACCGTGGGATCAGCAGTGGTCGCTGCGCCTGCAGCAGATCCTGGCCTACGAGACCGACCTGCTGGAGTACCCAGACCTCTTCGACGGCAGCCCGGTCATCGCGTCGAAGGTGAACGCGCTGATCGCGGAGGCCACCGAGGAGATCGAGACGATCCTGGGGATGGGTGGGGTGATCCCCGCGATCGAGACCGGCTACATGAAGACCGCGCTCGTGCGCTCGATGTCGGCGCGGATGAGCGAGATCAACTCCGGCGAGCGGATCGTGGTCGGGATGAACAAGTGGACCGAGGGACTGCCCTCGCCCCTGATGACCGGAGATGACGGCGGCATCTTCAAGGTCGACGACAGGGCCGCGGAGGAGATCATCGCCTCGCTGGAGCAGGTGCGCGCCACCCGCGACTCAGCGCGTGCGGAGGCAGCCCTCGGGGCGCTCAAGGCGGCTGCCCGGGAGGGCACCAGCCTGATGGAGCACAGCATCGAGTGCGCCCTGGCCCGCGTCACGACCGGAGAGTGGGCCGGGGCCCTGCGCGAGGTGTTCGGCGAGTACCGCCCGGCGACCGGAATCGAGGGCCAGCAGCTGGGCCTGACCGGTGACCGGGTCGAGGAGCTGCGTGGCCGGATCAACGTCCTGGCCGAGAAGATGGGCCACCGCCCGCGGATCGTGGTCGGCAAGCCCGGCCTGGACGGGCACTCCAATGGCGCCGAGGTCATCGCGGTCTCAGCCCGGCACGTCGGGTTCGACGTCATCTACTCCGGCATCCGCCTGAGCCCCGACGAGATCGTGCAGTCGGCGGTCGAGGAGGGTGCTGACGTCATCGGCGCATCGGTGCTGTCCGGGTCGCACGTCGATCTGGCCCGCCAGATCCTCGAGCGTCTGCGCGAGCAGGGCGCGCAGGACGACATCGCCGTGGTCGTGGGCGGGATCATCCCGCCCGACGACGCCAGGGCGCTCGAGGCGATGGGGATCAAGCGCGTGTTCACGCCGACGGACTACGAGCTCATGGACATCATGGCTTCGATCGTCGAGATCCTCGAAGCGCGATGACAGCGGCACGGCCGAGCGCGCGGGACAGCGCGTGAACCTGGCCGAGACAGTCGATCGGGCGCGGGAGCGCAACAAGCACGCGGTCGCGAAGCTGGTGGCGGTCTTCGAGGACGCCCGACCCGCGGCTGCGGCGCAGCGAGCTGAGGTGCTGGAGCTCCTGGGCGACGTCGACCGACGGCCGACCGTGCTGGGCATCACCGGGACCCCGGGGTCGGGCAAGAGCAGCCTGCTGGCCCGACTCGTGCCGCAGCTGCTGGCCGACGAACCGAAGCTGAGCATCGCGGTCATCGCCGTCGATCCGGCCAGCCACGTCTCGGGCGGGGCGCTGCTCGGCGATCGCACCCGGACCCGATTCGCCACCGGCGAGAAGCGCGCCTTCTTCCGCAGCCAGTCCAATGCCGCCGAGCTGGGCGGCCTGGCGCCGACCACGTTCCAGGTCTCGCGGCTGCTCAAGTGCCTCTTCGACCTGGTGATCGTCGAGACGGTGGGCATCGGGCAGAGCGAGTTGGACATCCGCTACCTGGCCGACCACGTCTACCTGGTGCTCCAGCCCCTGGGCGGGGACGAGATCCAGTTCCTCAAGGCCGGGATCATCGAGATTCCGGACTCGTTCATCCTGAACAAGTGCGACGACCCGGCGGCCAACCAGTCCTACTACCAGTTGCGCTCCTCGCTGTCACTGGCCCGGCCCTTCGACGACGAGCTGCCCGCGATCTTCAAGACCAGCGCGCGCACCGGCGCGGGCATCGACGAGCTCTCCGTGGCCATGCGTACGGTCATCGGCGAGGGCCCCCTGCACAGCGAGGATGAGCGTGAGGCGTACTTCTTCGCGCGCTGGATCGAGGACGAGTGGGGCGCCACGGGCAGGCGCTACGCAGCCAGGTGCGGCGGGGCCCAGGCGCTGCTGGGGGGCGGCTTTGATCCCGCCCAGGCCCGCTTCGGCCCCGACATCATCAGGTGGCTGACTGAGTCGGCGACCTCCCGCGGTTCTGCGTAGTCGATTCACCACCGCTGCGTGGGCGAATCGACCACGCAGCTGTGGGGGGCTGATGGGCACTGGCGCTGGACTATCCTCCAAGGGTGGCTGACGACCTCGAACTCGCATCCGAAGACAGTCCGAC
Organism: uncultured Actinomycetes bacterium; assembly: GCA_963781015.1. GTDB lineage: Bacteria > Actinomycetota > Actinomycetes > S36-B12 > CAIYMF01 > Prado023. Next base: position 91,563 of record CAWAEB010000005.1, read on the forward strand.
CCGCGAACAGTGGCTGGCCGCCGTGGACAAGGTCCTGAAGGGCAAGGACTTCGCCCGCACCCTGGTCACCACCACCCTGGACGACATAGACGTCCAGCCGCTCTACACCGCGGACAGCATTGCCACGGCGGCCGACGAGTCCGGCTTCCCCGGGTTCGAGCCGCTGCTGCGCGGCGCCGGTGCGGCTCCCCGCGAGGACGGGCAGTGGGACATCCGCACACGCGTCACGCACCCCGACGTCGCCACCGCGAACGCCCGGATCCTCGAGGACCTGAGCAACGGCGCCACCAGTGTGGAGGTGCTGCTGGACCTGGGCACCGGCCAGGGCGTGAGCATCCGCAGCGCTGAGGACCTGGGACGGCTCCTGAACGGTGTGGTGCTGTCGGCGGCACCCGTGTCGCTGCGGGCCGGTGCGCACGGTGCGCTGGTCGGCCAATGGTTCCAGACGCTGCTCGCCACGCAGGGTTCCGCCGAGGGGGAGCCCTCGGGCAGCCTGGGCATCGACCCGATCGGGCACCTGGCCGCCGCCGGCGAGCTCCCGCAGGGCGTGGATGCCGCGCTCGGGCAGGCCGTCGAACTGGCTCGGACCAACCCGGGGCGCATGCGCGCCTTCGTCGCCTCCGGCGCACCAGCCAGCGACACCGGGGCAAGCGAGGCCCAGGAGATCGGGTACGTGCTCGCTGTGGGCCTTGCCTACCTGCGCGCGATGGGCGACCTGCCGAATGCCGGCGCGCAGATCACCCTGGAGGTGACCGCCGACGTCGACGTGTTCGCGACGGTGGCCAAGATCAGGGCGCTGCGGCACTGCTGGGCGACCATCCTCGAGCAGCTCGGTCACCCGGTGGATTCGACACAGGTCGTGGCGGTGTCCGCCGACCGGTGGCTGACCGAGGTCGACCCGTGGGTCAACCTGCTGCGCGGCACGGCGGCCACCCTCGGAGCGATCGTCGGCGGCGCCGACTCGATGGTCCTGGCCCCGTTCGACTCCGCGTGGGGCCTGCCCGGTGACCTGGGTCGCCGGATGGCCCGCAACACGCAGCTGGTGCTCCAGGACGAGTCCGGCCTCGGCCGGGTGCTGGACCCCGCCGGCGGCAGCTGGTACATCGAGTCGTTCACCGACGAGCTCGCAGCAGCCGGCTGGAGCTTCTTCCAGCGCATCGAGGCCGACGGCGGGGCGGTGGCAGCCCTCGACCGGATCGGCACCGACATCGCGGCGGTGGCCGAACGACGCGCCGCCCAGGTAGCCACCCGCAAGCGCCCCATCACCGGGGTCAGCGAGTTCCCGATGCTCACGGAGCAGCGACCCAAGCCCGAGCCCACCCCTGACCCGGACCCGCGGCCACCGGTGGAGCTGAGCGGGGCGGCGCCGGCGAACGTCACCGCGTGGCCCCCCCGGCGGGTGGCCACGCCATTCGAGGACCTGCGTGCCAACGCCGGCGATGCCTCGATCTTCCTTGCGAACCTGGGCCCGTTGGCCGTCCACACTGCACGCGCCACCTTCGCCGCGAACCTGTTCGCAGCCGGGGGCATCACGTCGCTGTTCGGCACCGGGCAGGGCGACGCGGCCGCAGCCGCTGCCGAGTTCCAGGCCTCCGGGACCAACATCGCCTGCATCTGCTCCTCGGACGACGTCTACGCCGACCTGGCGGCCGACACCGCCGCGGCCCTCAAGGCCGCCGGAGCCCGGCGGGTCTACCTCGCGGGCAAGGGCGACTACCCAGGGGTCGACGAGTACATCCATGTGGGCTGCAACGTCCTGGACGTCCTGACCCGAGCGGAGGCAGCACGATGATCGACTTCTCAGGAATCAACCTGCCGCCCCGGCGTCCGCACCCCGAGCGAGCCGAGTGGGAGCAGGCCGCCACCGAGGCGTCCGGCGCGGCACCGGAGCACCAGGCGTGGGCGACCCCGGAGGGCATCGACGTAGCCCCCCTGTACAGCGCCGCGGACCTCGAGGGCCTGGACCACCTGCGGACCTACCCGGGCCTGCCGCCGTACCTGCGCGGGCCGTACCCCACCATGTACGTCAACCAGCCGTGGACCATCCGCCAGTACGCGGGATTCTCCACCGCCGAGGACTCCAACGCGTTCTACCGGCGCAACCTCGCGCAGGGCCAGAAGGGCCTGAGCATCGCGTTCGACCTGGCCACGCACCGCGGCTACGACTCCGACCACCCCCGGGTGGCCGGGGACGTCGGCATGGCCGGGGTCGCGATCGACTCCATCCTGGACATGCGGGTGCTCTTCGACGGCATCCCGCTGAACAAGATGAGCGTCTCGATGACCATGAACGGTGCAGTGCTGCCGATCATGGCGCTCTTCATCGTGGCCGCCGAGGAGCAGGGGGTGCCCCCGGAGAAGCTGACCGGGACCATCCAGAACGACATCCTCAAGGAGTTCATGGTCCGCAACACCTACATCTACCCACCGACGCAGTCGATGCGGATCATCTCCGACATCTTCGGCTACACGTCGACGCACATGCCGAAGTTCAACTCCATCTCGATCTCCGGCTACCACATGCAGGAGGCCGGCGCCACGGCCGACCTGGAGCTGGCCTACACCCTGGCCGACGGCGTGGAGTACCTGCGCGCGGGGATCGCCACGGGCCTGGACGTGGACACGTTCGCCCCGCGACTGTCGTTCTTCTGGGCGATCGGAATGAACTACTACATGGAGATCGCCAAGCTGCGGGCCGCCCGGCTGCTGTGGGCCCGGCTGGTCAACCAGTTCGACCCGAAGAACCCGAAGTCGCGCTCGCTGCGGACCCACTCGCAGACCTCGGGCTGGAGCCTGACGGCCACCGACGTGTTCAACAACGTGATCCGCACCTGCGTGGAGGCGATGGCCTCGACCCAGGGGCACACGCAGAGCCTGCACACCAACGCCCTGGACGAGGCGCTGGCACTCCCCACGGACTTCGCGGCCCGGATCGCGCGCAACACGCAGTTGTTCCTGCAGCAGGAGTCGGGCACCACCAACGTGATCGACCCGTGGGGCGGCTCCTACTTCATCGAGCGGCTCACCAGGCAGCTGGCCGAGCGCGCGTGGGCGCACATCGTGGAGGTCGAGGAACTCGGCGGGATGGCCAAGGCGATCGAGGCCGGCATCCCCAAGCTGCGCATCGAGGAGGCAGCCGCTCGCACCCAGGCGCGGATCGACTCCGGACGCCAGGCGGTCATCGGCGTCAACAAGTACCGCCCGCATGCGCCGGAGGACATCGAGGTGCTCAAGGTCGACAACGCGACGGTGCGCGCCGGGCAGTTGGCCAAGCTGGCCAAGCTGCGTGCCGAGCGCACCCAGGCCGACGTCGACCACGCGCTGGTCGCCCTTGAGGCGGCGGCGCGCGACGGGTCGGGCAACCTGCTCGACCTGGCGGTGCAGGCCGCTCGCGTGCACGCCACCGTGGGGGAGATCAGCGACGCGCTGGAGCGCGTGTACGGTCGGCATCGGGCCGACATCCGATCGATCTCGGGGGTGTACCGACAGGAGATGGGCGACCACAACGAGAGTGTCGAGGGCGTGGCGCACCGCGTCGCGCAGTTCGAGGAGCGCGAGGGCCGCCGCCCCCGCATCCTGATCGCCAAGATGGGCCAGGACGGGCACGACCGGGGACAGAAGGTGATCGCCTCCTCGTTCGCCGACCTCGGCTTCGTGGTGGACATCGGCCCGCTCTTCCAGACCCCGGAGGAGGTCGCGCGGCAGGCGGTCGAGAACGATGTCGACATCGTGGGCGCCTCGTCGCTGGCCGCCGGGCACCTGACGCTCGTGCCGCTGCTGCGCCAGGCCCTGACCGACCTCGGGCGGCCCGACATCCTCGTGGTCGTCGGTGGGGTCATCCCGCCGGCGGACTTCGACGCCCTGCGGGACGCGGGCGCCGCGGCGATCTTCCCGCCGGGCACCGTGATCGCCGAGGCGGCCGACGGCCTGATGGCGCAGCTGCTCGACGCATGAGGGCGCCGTTGCCCGGTACGCAGGAGTTGGCCGCCCTGGTCCGGTCCGGGGACACGATGTGGCTCGCACGCGCGATCACGCTCGTGGAGAGCCGCAAGCACGAGCACCGCAGGGCTGCCGCAGGGCTGCTCACAGCCCTGATGCCCGACAGCGGTGGCGCGGACCGGATCGGGCTGACCGGCGTGCCCGGAGTGGGCAAGTCCACCTTCATCGACCAGTTCGGCACCAACCTCACCGCAGCCGGGCACCGGGTCGCGGTGCTTGCCGTGGACCCGTCGTCGTCGCGCACCGGCGGGGCGATCCTGGGCGACAAGACCCGCATGGAGCGGCTGTCGGTCGACCCCAACACGTTCATCCGCCCCTCGCCGTCCAGCGGCTCGTTGGGTGGCGTGGCCCGGGCAACCCGCGAGATCGATCCTGCTGTGCGAGGCGGCCGGGTTCGACGTGGTGATCGTCGAGACGGTCGGGGTCGGGCAGAGCGAGACCACGGTCTCGGAGATGGTCGACATCTTCGTCGTGCTGATGCTGGCCGGCGCCGGCGACGAGTTGCAGGGGATCAAGCGCGGCATCCTCGAGCTCGCCGACCTGATCGCGGTGAACAAGGCCGACGGCGACAACGTCAAGCGCGCCCGGATGGCCGCCGCCGACTACCGGCGGGCCATCCACCTGATGACCCCGGCCTCGCCGAACTGGACCCCGCCGGTGCTGACCTGCTCGGCGATGACCGACGAGGGGCTGCCCAAGATCTGGGATTCGATCGTCAGCCATCGCCAGATGCTGACGGCCACCGGCGAGCGGGCGTCCCGCCGGCAGCGCCAGCAGATCGGGTGGATGTGGGCGCTGATCGGCGACCACCTGCTCGATGAGTTCCGGGAGTCGGCGAAGGTGGCCGGGCAGTTGGCCGACGCCGAGGCGCGGGTGCTGGCCGGGGACCTGCCGCCGGCAGTGGCCGCGGATCAGCTGATGGCCACGTTCCTGGCTGGTTGAGGCCACGACCTGAACACCCTCGCTCGTTGCGAACCAGGGCTCAGGAGAACTTGCGGTGGTAGGTGGCCACGGCCACCGTGTACGCAACGATGAGCAGGCCGAGGCACCAAGCCAGGGCGATCCAGGGGTCTGTTCCGGCCGGTTGCTGGGTGTAGAGGTCGCGGATGGTGTTGACGATGGAGGTGACCGGCTGGTTCTCGGCGAACCAGCGCACCGCGGCAGGCATGGTGTCGGTGGGCACGAAGGCGGAGCTGATGAACGGAAGGAAGATCAGCGGGTAGGAGAATGCGCTCGCGCCGTCGACGGTCTTCGCCGACAGGCCCGCCAGGACCGCGAGCCAGGTCGAGTCCGAGGATGAACAGAATCAGGATGCCGGTGATGGCGAGCCAGGCCAGCACGCCGGCCGCCGGGCGGAAGCCCATGATCAGGGCTACGCCGATCACGAGCAGGAGCGAAACCAGATTCGCGACCAGCGAGGTGAGGACGTGCGCCCACAACACGCTGGATCGTGCGATCGGCATGGACTCGAAACGTTCGACGATGCCGCCCTGGAGGTCCAGGAACAGGCGGTAGGCGGTGTAGGCCACCCCGGAGGCGATCGTGATCAGCAGGATGCCGGGCAGCAGGTAGTCCACGTACGAGTCGGTGCCGGTGTCGATCGCACCGCCGAACACGTAGACGAACAGCAGCATCATGGCGATCGGCGTGACCGCGGTGGTGATGATCGTGTCCGGACTGCGGGTGATGTGCCGCAGGGAGCGTCCGGTGAGGACGAGCGGTGTCGGAGAGGAAGTGGGTGGTCATGGCGTGCCAATTCGTCGGTGCCGGGTGGCCGGTGCTGTCAGCGGCACCGACGGTGGCGAGGAAGACGTCCTCGAGGGTCGGCTGCTTCTCGACGTACTCGACCTCGGCCGGCGGGAGCAGCGCCTTGAGTTCGGCGAGCGTGCCGTTGACGACGATCCGCCCGTCGTGCAGGATCGCGATCCGGTCGGCGAGCTGCTCGGCCTCGTCCAGGTACTGCGTGGTGAGCAGCACGGTGGTGCCCTGGTCGGCGAGTTCCTTGACGGACTTCCACACCTCGATCCGCGCCTCGGGGTCGAGCCCGGTGGTCGGCTCGTCGAGGAAGATCACCGGCGGATTGCCGATCAGGCTCATCGCGATGTCGAGGCGGCGGCGCATGCCGCCCGAGTACGTCGCCACCCGCGGTGCGCGGCCTCGGCCGAGCTCGAAGCGGGTCAGCAGGTCGTCGGCGATCGGGTCCGGGTTCTTCAGGTGCCGGAGCCGGGCGATCAGGATCAGGTTCTCCCGTCCGGTGAGGATCCTCGTCGACGGCCGCGAACTGCCCGGTCAGGCTGATCGACTCCCGCACCTCGCCGGCTGCGTGGCGACGTCGAAACCGTGGACGGTGGCCGTGCCCGCGTCGGGCTTGAGCAGGGTGGACAGGATGCTTCACCACCGTCGTCTTGCCCGCTCCGTTGGAGCCGAGCAGGGCGAAGATGCTTCCCGGCGCGACGTCGAAGTCGACGCCGCGCAGGACCCGCAGGTCCTCGAACGACTTCTCCAGCCCCTGCACGCGGATCGCCGGGACCTCCGGTGCGGTCATCGGGTTCATGCCTTGGTGCCGGTCCTCTGCCGGCGGCGCGATCGATGGCCGCGGTCAGTCGTTGCCGCTCCTTGTCGATCCACTGGGCCTCGGAGTAGTTCGCGAGGAAAGTCTCGACGAACTCCACCGGGTCGTCCCCGACGATGCGCGGATCGGGGTTCCGTTCGCCGCGCTCTGCTCGAACAGGTCGACCAGGTCCTCGAGCATCCTGCACCAGCACGTCGCCCTTGGTGATCGATCCGCGGTACATGAAGTACCGGTCGAACGCCTCGACCGCCTCGCGATAGGGCTCGGGAGCTCACTCGATCCGGGCCTTGTACTGCCGATACTGCTTCTTCTCCTCAAGCGATCCGGTGATCCGCTCGATCCACTTGTGCTGCCATGACTACCTGTCTCCTTCGTGGAGCTTTTCGATACGTTCGGTGAGGAAGCTCCACGACCTCCAGAACTCGTCGAGATGGTCCCGACCTCGATGGGTTGAGCGAGTACACCTTGCGCGGCGGCCCCTTCTCCGACGGGACCTTCTCCACGTCGACCAGGCCTCGCTGTTCGATCCGGACCAGCAGCGCGTACACGGTGCCCTCGGCGATGTCGGAGAAGCCCTGCTCCCGCAGCCACGCGGTGATCTCGTAGCCGTACGCGGGCCGGTCAGCCAGGATCGCCAGGACGATGCCCTCCAGACGTGCCCTTGAGCATCTCCGTCATCTGCTTGTTGCCCACCTGAACCCTCGCTCTACTCGGTGTCACTTACTACTGGTAGATAGTAACACTGAATAGTCATCTGTCGAGCACGGAACCGGAGCGACCGTTTCGTGAGCGGGAGGCGGTCGCTGGTCGGCACCGTTGCTGGGCGATCCCTGGCTCCTGGTTTGACAGCCCACTTCTCCGCGACTCCCGAGGAGGTTGCCGAAGACATCGATCAGTACCGTGCGGCAGCCGGGGGGTCCGCAGCGAACTGCCGCCCGAGGAGCCGCGGGAAGAGGTTCCCGCAGAGCGGAAGGCAGATCGAGTCAGCCGGACCCCCTGGCATCAACTGCGCTTCCGCCGTTGAGTTGACCTCACCGGGATGTACCGCGGCGCTGGTTGGGCAGCTGGCGACGGCCGTTCATCTTGAGCCAGATTCGTGAGGAGTAGTGGACCCAACCTGCTCGCGAAGCGTGAGTACGGCCACCTCACTGGCCCCAACAGGTCGGGTCGTTGGAAGCAGACCGCCCCGCCTCGTCTGGGGCCGCCCAGGACGCGGGGCCACACGTCCCCTCACCGGGCAGTCGTGCTCGTGCGGTGGTGTCTGGTGCCGAGGTTCAGGTCCGTTCTTGGCGTAGGCCCCACTGGTTGCGGGGTCGGAGGGTGATGGTGAAGGGTGCGCCGTTGTTGGCTGGTGTGCCGGGATTCGCGGGGCTGCCGGGATGCCCTGGTGTCTTTGGGTGGATGTCCCATCGGCCGAGGTCGACTTGGCGGTGGTGGGCCCAGCACAGGGTGACCAGGTTCGGTAGGTCGGTGGGTCCGCCCTCGGTCCAGGGCTTCAGGTGGTGGATCTGGCAGTGCGCGGCGGGGACGTCGCAGCCGGGCAGGATGCAGCCGCCGTCGCGGACGGCCAGGGCCCGGCGTTGCGCGGTGGTCGCGACCCGTTGGGTGCGCCCGACGGCCAACGGTCGGGGGGCGTTCATGGCGTGCGCGGTCAGCTCAGCGAGCCTGCGGCGGTCGATCCCAGACGGCTCCCCAGGTTCCGGGTCGCGTGGCGGCTCCCCGATTGACGGGTCGTGTGGCGGGCGCCTGCCCGGGTCGTGTGGCGGGCGCCTGCCCGGGTCGTGTGGCGGGTGCGTGTCGGGTTGGGGGTGGTGGTCGGGGGGCAGTGGGCTGGTCCCGTTCTGTTCGGTGAGCACTGGGGTCAGGTTGGGGTCACACAGCGCGAATCGGAGGTCGGCGGGGGTGAGGTGGAACCCGCCACCGGTGACGGCGTCGAGATCCGTGGTCAGGGTGACCGCGATCGGCGCCCCCGCACCCGCCCCCGCACCCGCACCCGCCCCCGCGCCCGGACTCGCGTTGGCGCCCGGACTCGCGTTGGCGCCGGAGCCTGGGGTCCCACCGGCACCCGTGCCGAGGGTCGCTTCGGTCCCGACCCCGCCGCTCAGTCCGGTGAGCCCGGTGGGTGCCCCCGTGGTAGTTGGGGTGGCTGCGGCGGCGGCGAGTTGGGTCAGGGCATCAGCCCGGCGCTGTGTGGCGGTGAGGCCATCACCGGCGACGCGCATCCGAGCCGCGGTGATGTGGATCGTGTTCATCAGCAGTTCACCGTCGAGGCGGGCCAGGGATCCGGTGATGTGCACGGTGTCATCCAGGACGCTGAACGACAGGAACCGGGCCTCGTGGGCCTTGCGTGCCGCCAGGTCGGGGTCCTCAGGTGGGGGGTCGACGATGGCCCGGGCCCGCGCGCAGTATGTGGCCACCGTCGCCGGGGTGACCTGACCCCACAACGGGGTCAACCCATCAAGGACCGCCTCAGCCTTGGCATGGGGGAGGCCGGTGACGCCCTTCGCGGCGGTGTCCACATGTTCGGCAGTGATGGCCCCCGCAAGCCACGCGTCGGCCAGGTCGGTTCGGTCGCGGGCCAGGTGCCCGGCCCGCGACAGCGACCGGGCCCGGCCCCGCGACCAGTACGCCTGGGAGGCCATCCCACCAGCGGACAGCAACGGCAACGACCCGCCCGCTTCCGCGGCGGCCATCCGCATGCCCAATACCGCCTCGACCTGGGCCAACACCTCCACCAGGGCGTGGACGTCAGCAGTAGGCCGGTCCCCGGCATCCAGGCCGACGGGCAGGACTCCTTCGGTGACCAGCGCCCGCACCGCCCCGATCAGCGCCGCGACACCGTTCGAGACGTCACGCAGCGGGTCCTGACGGCCCGAGACGTCAAACGGTGGGTCCTGCCGGCCCGAGGCGTCCACCCCGGGAACCTCGGCGCAGTCCGGGGGCTGTTCGCGCAGGTCAATCACCGTGGACCCGGACTCGACTCCGGTCAACTGGTCGCGATCGGTACCCATCGATTCCCCCATCTATCGAACTGGTGTTCGAATGCTATCACCTCCCCGTGGAGGCGCACCCACAACAGCAGCGACTGTGTGGATGACGTCGTGCCCAGTGTCGTCAGGTCTGGAGCCACCCCATCGGGCATGCCGATCGAGACATCGCGATACCCCCTGCTCCAGGCACCGTGGATCGAACTGCCGCGCTCCGTGGCGGCGAGTGCCTCCCAAGGAGCGCCGCGGAAACGCACTCGCGGTCATTCTCGGAAAAGGGCTACGGCCTCGGTGTGGTGAGGTCTCTCCAGAAGTGGATCCCTGAGCGGCGCACCGGGGAGGCTACAGAGGGCGCCCAGAGCGCAGAAGGCCGGACTCAGTCGGCGAGCGGTGTTGCGCACGGCGTGTGGTGACTCCGCGGGCTCGGTGGGGGCTAAGGAGTCGGTGGCCGGTCAAGTGCACCAGCGAACAGGCGGGCGTACTCGGCGACAAGCGCCTCGGCTTCGACTGGATCGACGATGCTGGCCAAGCGCATCAGGCTGTCGAGGAGCCCCAGGAGCAGAAGTGCTTGCCGGTTGAGTGCATCGAGGTCGGTGCGGCCGGTCAGGGCTGCGATGTGGGCGGTGATGTTGGCGGCGTTTCCTCGGCTGTCGGCGAGGTCGAGGGCCGACAGTTCGTTGTCGGCGTGGATGGCCGCACGTAGCCGTGCTCGGGCGGGATCGTCTCGGTGGCGGTGCCAGTACTCGCTGATCCCCGCGACGATCTGCCTCTGGCTGTCGTCCAGGGTGGTGGGCAGTGACCGTTGAAGGAGTTCCACGTCGCGCTCCAGCATGCGCACGGCGAGCTCGCGCAAGATGGACTGCTTGTTCGGGTAGTAGCGGTAGACCGCGGGCAGCCCCATTCCGGCTCGCTCGGCGATGTCGGTCATCGTGATCGGGTCGAGCCCTCGTTCGGCGATCAGGTCCGAGGTGGCGCCCAGGATGCTCTCGACTCGAGCCCGGCTGCGGGCTTGAACCGGTTGGCGGCGCGGTACCGATTCCGCTGTTGTCACCCATTGACACTACCCGAAACCGGAGGCATACTCACGTAGGAACGTGACAGGTACTCACGTCAGTGGCAAATAATCGCCCGAAGAGGTGGCTGTGATGGGCCAGAGGTCAGCACTGGTCACTGACGCATCATCAGGCATCGGCGCACAGATCGCCGCACGCCTGTGGGCTCACGACTACCAGGTCATCGCCGTTGACAGAACCCCGGCGGTCGCCGACGACTCACGCGGGCAAACACCCAGGAGGACCCATGCCAAGTGCACCCTATGACTGCGTATCGATCAGGGCGGGACGCCTGTTCATCGACGAGCTGGACGTCAATGACCTGGCTGAGCAGTTCGGTACGCCGCTGTTCGTCCTGTCCGAGACGCAGTTGCGCCGGAATGTGCAGCGGTTCCGTGCCGCCTTCGAGGCGCAGTGGCCCGACGGGCCGGTGGACGTGCTGCCCGCCTTCAAGTCCAACACGACCCTGGCCAGCCGCCAGGTTCTCAGCGATGAGGGCTGCGGGGCTGACATCTACTCCGCGCAGGAGCTGGAGGGTGTACTGCGCACGTCGGTCGATCACAGCCTGGTGTCGGTCAACGGTGGCGGGAAGGACCGCGAGCACCTCGCGCGTTGTGTCCGCGAGGGCGTGCGGATCACGGTGGAGGACGTGCACGAGGTGGACCTCATCCAGGAGGTCGCTGCCGAGTTGGGGATGACCGCGCAGATCCGGCTGCGGGTGAAGCCCACGGTCCCGAACCTGTGGCGGCGCACCGACTTCTCCCAGATGACGGTCCCGATCGACCTGGGCATCCACGTCTACAAGTCCGGCATCCCGCCCGAGTACCTCGTCGCGATGGGACGTGCGGCGATCGCCGCGCCGAACATCGAGATGGTCGGCATCCACGTCCACGTGGGTCGACATCATCGGGGCCTGAGCTACTGGACCGGGCTGATGCGCAAGTTCGGTCGGATGGTCGGCGAGCTGTCGGCGGCGTGGGGTGGGTGGCAGCCGAAGGAGATCGATATCGGTGGCGGTTGGCCGAGCCCGCGTGACCCGTTGAACGACCAGACCCCGCGATCGGAGTTCCTGGTCACCGCGGCCGGCTACCCGCTGCTGGTGGGCCTGCGTGGCCTGGGTGAGCGTACCTACCACGGTGCCATGAGCAAGGTCCTGCCGGCGATCACCTCCCACAAGGACCGCCCCGCTCCGCCCTCGATCGAGTCGTACGCCGCGGCCACGGTGGGCACGTTGCGCGCGGCGCTGGCCAAGGCGGGCATCGCGACGCAGGGGGTGCGGCTGCAGATCGAACCGGGTCGTTCGCTGTATGGGAACACCGGGATACACCTCACCCGGGTCAAGGTCGTCAAGCGCCAGAGCACGCCGATCCCCTACGCGTGGGTGCTGACCGACACCACGGAGTTCTTCCTCGCCGGCGGCCACTTCGAACGCAGCCGCTTCCCATACGTGCATGCCGCGCGTGCCGACGAGCAGCCGACGCTATCGGCTGACATCGTGGGGCAGTCCTGCTTCGCCGACCAGATCATCCTCGGCGCAGCCCTGCCCGAGACCGCCCCAGGCGATGTGATCGCACTCCTGGAGACCGGTGCGTATCAGGAGTCCAGCGCGTCGAACTTCAACGCCCTACCCCGGCCGGCCACCGTGATGGTCAGCGGCACCCGCGCCGAGGTGATCCGGCGCGCGGAGAACACCGCGGACGTGTACGCCCGCGACGAGATCCCCGCACGGCTGACCACGGACCGACCTTCCGCGCCCCCCACCCCCGACGGGGCGGACGTGCCGGCAGACACCGCGGACGCCGGCGAGCGCGTGGGGGTCTGAGGCCGGCATGAGCGACACTGTCACGCTGGTTGTTGCCGGGCTGCAGTTGGCCACCGCAGCCGGGATCGCCGCCTACTGGACCTGGTGGTTGCGCGCCGACCACGACACGTCCTGGTGGCCGCAGGCATACGGCGAGCACGAGCGGGCCTTCGTCCTGCCCGACTCCGTCCTGGCCACGTTGCTGAGCATCTCAGCGGTCCTGATCTTCGCGGACCAGGCGGTGGGCGGGCAGATCGCGCTGCTGGCCGCCGGGATGATGCTGTTCCTGGCCCTGATCGACCTGGCGTACTTCGTGCGCCAGCACATGTTCGCCCGGGAGCGCGACGGGGTGACCAACGCCCTGCTCGTGGGGTGGCTGCTGTCCTTCGCCATCGTCCTGGCCATCGTCCACATCTGAGGAGACCCCCATGCACGCGATTGTCACGGGCGGGTCCAGCGGGATCGGCCTGGCGCTGGTGACCAGGCTGCTGGGTCGAGGCGACGCCGTGTCGGTGCTCGCCCTGGACAACACGGACCTCGCCGACCTGCGCCAGCGGAACGACCTGCCCTCGTCCCGCCTGCATCTGGCGGCGGTGGATGTGTCCGACCGGCTGGCCGTGGCCGGGGCGATGGCCGAGGCCCAGGAGGTCAACGGACCCTGTGACCTGCTGGTCACCTGCGCCGGGATCGTGACCCCGGGCAGGTTCTGGGAGCTGCCCGACGAGCAGTTCGAGCGGCACATGTCGGTCAACTACTTCGGCACCCTCTGGCCCGTGCGCGCAGTTGTCCCCGGCATGATCGAGCGGCGCAGCGGCAGCATCGTCATGATCTCCTCGTTCGCCGGGCTGCTCGGTGTGTACGGCTACGGGGCCTACTCCCCCAGCAAGTTCGCGGTCCGTGGGCTGGCCGAGACGCTGCGCATGGAACTCAAACCCCACCACGTGTACGTGTCGGCCGTCTACCCCAGCGATGTGGACACACCCATGCTGGCTGCGGAGGCCGAACTCAAGCCACCGGAGACCTCCGCGGTCTCGGGCACCGCGAAGACCCAGACCGCCGACCAGGTGGTGGACGCGATCCTGCGCGGAGTCGGGAAGCGGCAGGCCACGGTCCTCTGCGATCGATCCTCGGCCATGCTGGCCACCGTCGTGGGCGCAGCCCCATGGGCGGCCAGACTCATCACCGACCGGGCCGTGGCAGGAGCCAACGGGAGTTGATCATCGGATGGGTCCGCCCAGATGCACACCATGGACACCGACCCGTCTCCACCGAACATCGGGGCGACCTCGCCGCAGCCCAGACCCGCGCAGCGCAGGAGCAGAGCGTTGAGATCTTCCCCCGCCGGCGCAGCTCAACGGGAATGATGAACCCCAGCAAGTACGAGAGCATCGCCCCCCCGCGAAGCCGCCGAGAACGCAGCCGGGCTTGAGACCGTGCTCACCGCCACCGACCTGATCACCTGGACCCAACTCATCGCCGTCGCCGTCGCCGACCAGCCGATACTGGGCCGCTGCGAGATCCACGCATCCCGCTACCGCGTCCTGCACGTCGCCGCCCGGATCACCCAAGGCGCCCGACGCACCCACCTACGCTCGACCAGCGGTGGCGCTGGGCCGTCCAGATCGCCGAAGGGTTCCACCGAATACGCACCGCTTCGTCTGACCCACCGCGACCACGCGCCCGACCCGAGGACCCCGCCACACCTGCGGTGGGGGATCGTCGGTCGGCAGGATGGCTGGCGTCGGTGGTGACAGAGGGGGTTCGCGCGGGCGATCACCGTGCCGGTCACGAGGATCCTTGGGACACCTCGCCGGTCGACTGGCGTGGGTTCAGGGATTGGCTAGCCCTGATCGGTAGGCGAGCATCACCAACTGCGCCCGGTCCCGGGCGCCAAGCTTGGTCAGCAGGTGGCTCACGTGCGTCTTCACCGTGGAGTAGCTCACGAACAGTTCCTGGGCGATCTCGTGGTTCGACAGTCCACGGGCCACCGCGGCCAGCACGTCCGCTTCTCGTTCGGTCAGTGCGGGCAGGACCGTCTTCGGCTCGCGGCCGGCGTCTGTGGCGATGAACTTCTCGATCATTCTGCGGGTGACGGTCGGCGCGAGCAGCGCCTCACCCGCGGCGACCACCTTCACGGCCGCTACCAGGTCCGCCGGCTCGGTGTCCTTGAGCAGGAACCCGCTGGCCCCGGCTCGCAGCGCGCCGTAGATGTACTCCTCGTCCTCGAAGGTCGTCAGCACCAGCACCCGGACGTCGCCGGTCTGGGTGCTGGACACGAGGTGTCGGGTTGCCTCGATGCCATCCATCCTCGGCATCCGCACGTCCATGAGCGCGACGTCGGGTTTCAACGCCCGGGCCAGCGCCAGGGCCTCCACTCCGTCCGCGGCCTGACCGACCACCTCGATCCCCGGGTCGGCGCCGAGGATGAGCGCGAAACCACCGCGGACCAGTGCTTGGTCGTCAACCACCAACAGTCGGATCACGCCGCACCGGCTGTTCGGTCCGCGGCCAGCGGGATGCGCGCCACCACGAGGTAGCCGCCGCCCTGCGCCGGACCGGCCTGTAGGTCCCCGCCATACACCGATACCCGCTCACGCATCCCGCTCAGGCCCAGGCCCAGGCCGCCGTCCCCGACGGGCGCCGTCGGCTTCGCTGAGCCGGTCGGCCCGGTCGCTGCGTTGGCGCCCGCACCGTCGTCGCGCACCTCGATGGACAGCCTGTCGTCGTCGGCAGTGATGGTGACCTCGACCACGGATGCCGACGCATGCTTCAAGCAATTGGTCAGCGCCTCCTGGACTACCCGGTATCCCGCCAGCTCCACCCCCGGTAAGGAACCCCCGGCGAGACCCCTCGACGCGCCCGCGTCCAGGTGCAGCCGGATCGGCAGGCCCGCCGCTTCGACCCGGGCTACCAGCGCCGGGATGGCGGCCAGCCCGGGTGACGGTTCCAGGCGCGCCTTCGTCTCCTCGCCCTCCCGCAACTGCCCGAGGACCCGGCGGATGTCGGCCAGCGACGACCTGCCGGTCCCGGCGATCTCCCGCAGCGCGACGCGGGCGGCGTCAGGGTCGTGGTCGAGCAACTGCTGCGCAGCGCCGGCCTGGACCACCATCACGCTGACGGCATGCCCGAGGACGTCGTGCAGTTCGCGGGTGATCCGCAGGCGCTCCTCAGCCGTGGCCCGCGAGGCTCGTTCACGCTCCAACTCGGCTTGGCGCCGGGCGGCCTGGACCTCGTGCAGCGCTTCGGTCTCGCGAACGGCCAGCAGCTCGCGGCGTCCACGCACCCCCCAACCGATCACCGCCCCACCGATGTACAACGCGGCCTGCACCAGGGCACCCTCGACGCTCAGGTCGATCGGCCCGAGCGCCGCCGCCAGGCCGACCCCCACCCCGAGGACCGGGACAGCGGCCCTCGCCTCACGCCTCGAACCCCACGCGATGCAGCTGTAGAACGCGATGACTACCCCCAGCGGCGCCGCGCCGACCGAGTAGCGCAAGGCGATCAACAACAAGAGACCGGGCAGGCAGCCAACCAGCACAGCCAGCGGCCACATCCGGCGCACGGCCAGCGGGGCGACTGCGGCGACCGTGAACAGCACCCCCAGCGCATCGGGATCGCGGTTCGCAGGGATCGAATCGAGACCGATGACCTGGATCGCGACCGCCACCACGACAACGACCACGGCCAGCACCGCATCCCCAGCGGTCTGCCTCGCGGACAGCCGCGCACGCCCGTCGAGATCGTCTGTTGCGGTGCTCACGGTTCCTCCCGGCAGGCGGTCACCGATCACTGTAGACCGGGCGCCCGGTCCGATACCTCCGTCTGCAGACTGAGACCCGTGGGTCACCGAATCATCCTCGCGGCCATCAGCCAGGGGCCCCAGGATGATGCTGTCCTCTCCGGAATCGACGACCGTTGAAGGCATGAGAAAACTCGCGGAACGCCACCCCCTGACCGTCTTCTTCGTCCTGGCCGCTGCGTTCTCGTGGTGGCCGTGGCCGCTCTACGCAGCCGGCGTGTCGCCCATGCCGATCGCGGGCTTCGGCCCGTTCCTGGCCGCCGTCACCATGCTGGGCCTGGTCCAGGGCCGCGCCGGCGTGGGGAGTCTGCTGCGCAGCATGGTCCGCTGGCGGGTGCCGGTCTGGGCGTACCTGCTGGCTGTGGGGCTGCCACTGCTCATCAGTGGTGCCAGCGTCGCCCTCAACATATGGCTCGGCGCCGCCCGACCGTCCGCGACACTGCTGAACAGTTGGGTCGACATCCCCGTGACCATGCTGCTCATACTGCTCATACCTGGGCTCGGCGGGGCGTGGGAGGAGCCAGGCTTCCGGGGCTTCGCCCTGGGCCGGCTCGAGCAGCCCTTGGGCCGGATGACAGCGCCTCTGGTGCTGGGCGGGTTCTGGGTGGCCTGGCACCTGCCGCTGTTCCTGGCCGGGCAGATCCTACCGACCGACATGCTCGTGATCGTTGCAGCCAGCGTCGTCATCGCGGCCGTCTTCCATCTCGGTCGCGAGAGTGTGCTGATCGCGATGCTGCTGCACGCCACCAACAATGCCGTGGGAGGCAGCTTCGCCAGCCAACTGTTCCAAGGCACCGACGCTACCCGGCTCGGCTGGCTGACCGCGGCAGGGTGGTGGGCAGCCGCAGCAGTCGTGCTCGCGGTGCAGGCACGGAACACGCGACGCCAACCCCATACGTCGCAGGACGACACGCTCGACCGAGTCGTCGGCCAGCGCGATCAGAGCCTCGCCAGCTGACCCAGCCTCTCACCACCTGTCGAGCCCAAGCGACAAGCCGCGAAGCCCACCCCTGCCCCTACCGGCGGCGAGGTGGGCCGCGGTCCGCTCGGAGATCCCCACCGGAAAGGCATCCTGAGCCGGCCCGACGTTCCCGGAATCCTGGCCGGGCAGTGTTCCTCGACCGGGACTATTGATCGTGGACTGCGGCCCAGGCGCTGGCCGCGTCCGCAAGCCGGAAGGACGCGTCGTGGGGTCGCGGTCCCACAGAGTCGGGGAAGACGCAAAAGCGCCGCGGTCGTTCGGTACGACGCTCACCGGTCAGGCGGTGAACATCGAACCTGCACGGGAACGTCTTCGTGCTCAGTTGGTGGGTTTCGTGCACGGCCCCTGCCACGAGGAAACTGCTCGCCCTTTCCGAGGCGGCGTGAACCATGGCATCCCGGGCGGTGAGGATTGGTGGGGCTGAACGTCGATGACTCTCCGGAGCCGTGAAGGACATGGCCTCGACGGGTTGCTTCCCTACCCCGGCCTCGTGGACCGACCGATGAAGATGCTCGCCAGGATCCCGGGCGTCCCGCCGTGGGCACAGCCCGGAACCGTCATCGTTGGGGGTTGCGCCGTGACAGGCGGCGGTGGGGACCGCGAGGGGTGGGTCTCGGGGGTCAGGGGTGGGGGAACACGGTGTCCAGAATGGTGCTGATCTGCTCGGGGGGGACGGCCTGGGAGTACAGGTGGCCCTGCGCGCTTGGGCAGCGCAGGGCCCTGAGGAAGTCGGCCTGCTTCTCGTGTTCGACTCCCTCGGCCGTGACGCTGAGCTGCAGGTGGTCGGCCATCGCGATGAGTGCGCCGACGAGCCGGTAGTCGTGGGCGCTCGTCGTGATGCCGGTGATGAAGCTTCGGTCGATCTTGAGGACTTCGATCGGGTACCGGTGCAGGTAGGACAGGGATGCGTAGCCTGTCCCGAAGTCGTCCAGGGCGATGTGCACGCCACGCTCGTGGATGCCCGTGAGGTTGTCGCGCGTGGTCTTGGTCTCGCCCACCAGCGCGGTCTCGGTGATCTCCAGGCACAGCCGTCCCGGATCCAGGCGGCTGGTCGACAGGGCGCCGTCCAGGGCGTTCAGGAGCCCACCTTCGGCGAGCTGACGCGCCGAGACGTTGACTCGGATCGTGATCGGGCGGTCCTGGTCGCCGGTGGCCCAGGACGCGGCCTGGATGCATGCCTGCCTGAGCACCCAGTTGCCGATGTCGTTGATCAGCCCGGTCTCCTCGGCGACGTCGATGAAGCATGCTGCCGGGCGGGTCTCGCCGCTGGGGTGGTGCCAGCGCAGCAGAGCCTCGGCCGCGATGACGCGGCCGGTGACGAGGTCGACCTCAGGCTGGAACCACACCGCGAGCTCGCTCCGTTCGAGGGCACGCCGGAGATCACCCTCGATGGTCAGGCGGGCGGCAACGGCGCCTCGCAGATCTTCGTTGAACACCGCGACTCGGTCCCGCCCTTCGTCCTTGGCTGCATACATCGCGGTGTCCGCCTCGCGGAGCAGGTCTGCGGTCCTGCTTTCGGTCCGGGAGACGGCCACCCCGATGCTGGCAGTCGAGAACAGTTCGCCGACCGGGGTGGAGAAGGGGCGCCGGAAGGCCTCCACGACGCGCCAGGCGGCACGAACCGCCTCTGCAGGTTCGGCCAGTTCCTGCATGACCACCACGAACTCGTCGCCGCCGATGCGCCCGACCAGGTCCCCGCCGCGGACCGTGCCCGCCAAGCGCTGCGCCGCGACCTTCAGCAGGGTGTCGCCGACGTCGTGGCCGAGGGAGTCGTTGACGATCTTGAAACGGTCCAAGTCAATCAACAGGACCGCTGTGGTGCTCGCAGTGGCGCCGGTGGCGTGCAAACCCCGGTCGATATCGTCGAACAGGGCGGGGCGGTTGGCCAGCCCAGTCAACGAGTCGTGCGTGGCCAGCTCGCGCAGAGACTGCTCGGCGATCACCCGCTCGGTGATATCCCGGCTCGTGGAGACGACGTGGGCCACCGACCCATCGGGCCCGAACAACGGAGACAGGTTCGCCTCGTACCAGCCGTGGCCCTCTGCGTTATCCACCTCATACGCCATCGACTCGGGCTTCCCGGTGGCGAACACCGAGCCGAGGCGGGCTGTCCAGAGCTCCACGAACGACTCCGGATAGCCCAGTTCGGCCATCGACTTGCCGATCCACTCCTCGGCCGGAATGCCGGACAACTCCACCCCCCTGCGGTTCACGTACTCAACCCGTAGGTCCGGCCCGTACGTGGCGGTGGCGTCAGCCGAGCCCTCGACCGCGACGGCCATCAATGCCTCGGAGTCACGGAGGCGGGCCTCGGCGACCTTGCGTTCAGTGACGTCACGGCTCGTGGTGATCACGTGCGCTACTGCCCCGTCGGAGTCGAACTCAGGGTCGACCCGGGTCTCGAACCATCGGCGCCCCACGGGCAGGTCGATCTCGAACTCGTGACGCACTGATTCGCCCGTGGCGAAGACCACGCGGCTGAACTCGTCCCACGGGACCGCCAAGTCGGCTGGATACCCCGCCTCCGCGAACGTCTTCCCCACCCAGGCCTGACGGGAGATCCCGGAGTTCTCCACCAAGCGCCGGTTCACATACTCCACTCGCAGGTCCGGACCGAACCGCATGATCGCGTCAGACGTGCTGTCGAGCACTACCCGCAACAACGCCTCCGAATCCGCAAGCGACCCGTGGGCAGCGACCTGGCCCGCCGCCTCATGCGCAGTCACAACGACACCCTGAGAGGAGGGGTGCGCCGTAGCGTCAAAGGCACCCACGACCCCACTTTCGTCGAAGGGCGGCACCCGCAACGCACTTGGCCGACTCGTAGGAAGAGGCTCGACAGAGCACGCGAAGACGCCCTGCCGACCACCGACGGGGACAACACCAGCCTGCCGCGCCCCACCACCTCCACAGACGGCCGGCCGCACGGGCGCTCAGCAACCGCGTCCGGGAACCGGTAGCGCGACTTCACCACGTCACTCGACGCGTCACGCTCGGCATCGAAGACGACGACCAATTCCTGCGGCGCGTCAACGGAATCCCGCAACCACGCCGCAGCAACAGAGCAGGACTCACTCACACCCCGCCACCTCCGATACCCAGAAGTCAAGCACACCCAGAAGGCGGTGTCTGTGACGAAACTCATCAGACAGCCGTGCCCATGCGGTGATGGCCGGTCGGCGAGCGGTTGGCCCCCGTAACCGGGATGAATCACCGAACCGGCCTTGCAGGACGACCCGGTTCGGAGTCCAAAGTGAGTCAAGGTCGCGCTACCGAACGTGCCAGAGACAGCGGCGACGCTAGACCCGACCCACGGCATGAGAGCGTCCGCACGCGGCGGCATGGGGGGCAGGCCCTCAACAGCCGTCATAAACGCTGTGGTTCATCGTGTTTGAGCCCCAGTCTTCTGCTGGGGGTCTGTGCACAGCCGCCCAGCGCGCATACTGGGGCGTGGCAACACCATCAGGAAGTCCCCGTCCCCCTCACGCCAGCAGCCCCTTCCAGGCTCAGCCCGCGCCGGTGATCGAGGCCTACATGGTCGGCGACCGGGTTTCGCATGACTCATATGGGTTGGGTCGAGTCGTGGCGCTGGACGCGGGTGGGGCGACGGTGGACTTCATGGGCAAGACCGTTTGGATCACGACGCCGTTCCACAAGCTGACCAAGCTCTAGCGCGGGTCATTCCTTCAGCCGTGTGGGTCGTTGGGCGGCGGAAAGCAGCGCCGCTGACCGGGACACCTACGCGGAAAGGGCTACGGCCCTGGACTGGTTGGGCCTATCCAGCAGGGGATGCCCTGACCGGAACACCGTTTCGCGAACGGAACTCCGGGCCCCCACGCGGGCACATCTCAAGAGTCTCGTGGGTGTGTTGATTGACATGGGGTGTTGGGGGCTTGAGACTGGCGGTCTGGGCCGTGGGCCTCGTCGGCGCGAGCAACGGGAGGTCGTCGTGGGTAGGTCTAAGCGCATCGGATTCCGTCCGCCGCTGACCTCCGTCCTTCCAGTGGCGGGGATGCTGACACTCCTTTCGATTATCCTGCCCTCCGACTTGAGTGGCCTCTCCGCGATCGTCATCTTGGTCATTTTCGGCGGGCTTCGGATTCGCCAGCTGCTCGTTCTTGGGGAGGACTATCTGGAGGTCACCGTCCTGCGCACGCGGCGGATCCCCTGGTCGCAGGTCGAGGGCTTCGAGGCAGGGACCTTGATGCGTGGCGGTACGCGGATCCTGACCTCGACGGGCGTGGTCAACTCGATCTCACCCTGCGCGTGGTGGGGTGGGCCGGCCGACGACCGGGACATCGAGACGTTGCGCCGGATCCGGGCAGCGCGGGTGCGCGTGGGGTAGCAGTTCCCTGCTGCGCCCGGTACTCGGAGGGTGCGGGGTCGGGCCCGTGCTGCCGCGTATCAACTCTCTCTCGCCGAGTTGTGGTGCGTGCCTCATCTGTTCTGCTCGCGCGTGGGCTGCTGCGTCGGCGGCCAGAAAGGCCTACGGCCCCGGTGAGTCAGGTCCGTCCAGAAGGGGATCAGTGTCCGGTGGGGGTCCATCCGGTCAGCTCCACGCCCGTTGTCGAGATCGACAGCGCACCACGTCTGGGGAGTCAGTGGTCTGGTGTGGTGTAGCCGGCGTTCCGACTCTCATGCGCAGGGCGTTCCTGGCGAGGGCGACGAGGCCGCGTCGAGCCGGATCGAGCAGCCCGTATGCCAGGGCCACAGTCCCCAGGATCAGGAGCGCGAGCCAGCGTAGGTGCGCGTCGCACCACGTTCCGTCAGGGGTCATGATCAGTGCTTGACTGCTGGGCAGCAGCGCCACCGCGGCCGCCCAGATGAGCACGCCTACTCCCACCGCTCGCGAGGGTTCTGGGTCACGGGCCCACCGAGCCACAGCCAGCACCGAGGCCAGCGCCACGACCGCTCGGTATCCCGAGCAAACGCCCGGCTTCCTGGGTGGTCAATCCATCGAGCACGGTCGTTTCGAGGACCGCCCGCAGGTCAGGGGACAGCCGCGCCAGGGCCCCGCCACACGGTTCACGCCCCCGCGTGCGCTTGTTCTCCATGGCGGCCACCGATCAGCACCATGTGAAACGACAACGATGGAGCAAGTAGACCCAAGAGGGCGATAGTGACGATGTGGTCTCCCACTGGCTGCTGCGGAGCCACAGTGACCACCCGAGCCCGGAAGGGTGGCGTTCACCGGCTGAGGTCGGGGACGATCCTGCCGATGGCAACTGTCGGCACGCCAGTCACTCGGCTCGTGACCCTGCACGGCGCTGACACCCTCACGTTCAACCCCGTCCTGCTCGACGGCAGTTGCCAACTCCTCGATGTGGGCCCGCAGGTACTCGATGCGCGGCCGGTCATGGTGGCCAGCGAGCCGCATTTCCGGTCAAACCATTCCAAAGGGCGAGTCACTCCACGGGCATGCGGGTCATCAGTGGGCCCCTATGCCAACTCCTGGAGAATCGCCAGGTTCGCGGTCGTGACGCCATCGACCCCCGCACGGACTACTTGGTTCAGCCGCGCGACATCGTTGACGGTCCATGTCAGCACCAGCAGCCGCTCCTCGTGCATCCAGGCCACCAGGGGTTCGTCGATGAGCCCCTGAAACACCGAGACGCCGTCGACCGCCGATCGCAGGGCGTCGTCGGACCGGAACGTCGCAATGGCGTGCGGGTTTGCCAGCGACATGAGCAGTTCAACTTCGGCCAGCCGGCCCCGAAGGAACCGGAGCGCGTCGACGTCTCGAGTCGAGATCATCACCCGCCGAGAACCTTCACGCGGGACGAGGAATGCCACGACGGCATCGAGGTACGCCTGGTCGTCCTGCTGGAGGTCCAGTTTGAGGACCTCGGCCGGTTCGGCTGCGTCCCACACCTCCTCGAGGGTCGGACCGCGGAACAACCGGTTCGATATCCATGCAAGTCGCTGTTCACGGCCCGCCACAAGCCGACCCCGTGTCGAGACCACGTCGACCTCGATCACGTCGGGGCCGCTGTCGAGGGCAACCGACAGGGTTTCGAGCCTGTTGCCTGCGTTGTGCGCGACCCCGAGGATCGGCGGATATTCCGTCACCAACGCCGGGTCGAGGGCCGCCTGGAACTGGTCAGGGGACACCGCTGTGATGAAGCGCTGCGAATGCGGCAGCGCGAGCACCACGACCGCCGCAACGGCCAGCAGCACGGCCAGCATGACACCGCCCCCTGCTGAACTACGCATGCGTCTCGACCCTCGCGCGGCCACGACCCCACCCAATCGTGGACGGGGGCGTCCTGTCGATTGACGGGGGCTTAGCTGCGGCGCAAGCCAGCCGGCTCGCCCTGATCCCGCTGTTGGCCGACGAGCCGATCGGCGAACAGCGCCTGGCAGCCCTGGTCGAGGCTAGCCAGCCCCCTGTCGTCCCCGCCCGCTGGGCCCCGGACGTGCCGGCACCCAGTAGCCGCACCCGAGTCTCGCTCCGAGAGGCGCTCAGGATGCGCTCCAGCGCCTACACACGACGCGAGATCCTGGCCCCTTCGCGTAGTGGCTCGCCTTCAAGGGCTGACCGCCGGAGCAACCCACGACCGACACGGGTTCGCCAGTCCTCCTCGAAGGTCGAAGCGAGGCACCGGCTGGTCTTCTTCCGGCGCAATGACGCCGCGCCGATGACCGGGACGGTACGCGGAAAGACGCGCTGGGCGAGCGCGTGGCTCGCGGCACGAATGGTCACTTCTCAGTTCTCCAGAGTGTCCCGAAGGGCGCTCTGGGGTCGGAACGGGTTGTCATGCGGTCCGGCCACTGAGCTGGGTCAGCGTCGTGGCGCCGACTTTGGGCCCTCTCGCAGCGGCCGTCAAGGACGGGGCGTGAACACCGACCACGCTCAAAGTCGTGGTGCCGGCTTTGGGTGCTCATGCCCAGGCAGTGCTCTGAGGACGGTGGGGGCTCGTGGAGCGGCCAATTCGGCAGCTGCGCCAGCGTCTGAGCGCGGATGTCGCGACGTCGACCAGACCCGGTACCGAGTCGGTCGGGGTGTGCCGGTGTCGGTGGGCGGTGGCAGGGTGAGCGGCATGGCAGACGACCAGTCCCCGGGCCGCCTCGGTGGGACTCCCGAGCGGCCCGCGCGGTTCTTCGCCGGCCCCGCGGAGTTCGAGGCCTGGTTGGAGCTCAACCACGACACCGAGTCCGAGCTGTGGATGGGCCTCAACCGCAAGCACGTGCCGGACCAGGGCCTGACCTGGGAGCCGGCAGTCGTCGAAGCGCTGTGTTGGGGCTGGATCGACTCGGTCGTCCAGCGTATCGACGGCGACACGAGGCGCCAGCGCTGGACGCCCCGGAAACCGACATCGAACTGGAGCCGGATCAACCTCGACCTCGTCGAGAAGTTGCGCGCCGAGGGGCGGATGCAGCCCAGCGGCGAGGCGATCTGGGCGCAGCGACGCCGGGAAGCGGCCCCCTACAGCCACGGGCTGGACGAGGCCAGTCTCCCGACGTCGTACGCCACGCGGCTAGCCGGATCCCCCGCCGCAACGGCGTTCTGGGAGGCCGCGACTGCGACCTACCGCAAGGTATGCACGGTCTGGGTGACCTCGGCCAAGCAGGAGGCCACCCGCGACCGACGGATGACACAGCTCATTGAGTGCTGTGCCGCCGGCGAGCTCGTCCCGAACCAGCGCTACGGCGACCTACCGGGCTGGCTCTCCCGGGCCGCCGAAGCGGCCGCCACCGCCCAACCCTCCTGATCGCCGTAAGGGCAGGTTTCGTCCGTCGAGAGTGCGAGGTTGGTCGCAAACTAGTTGGCGACGGCGAACGGGCGGGGACGTTCGCATAGGCAGGTCAGGTTCGGTGCGGTCATGCCGGTCTTGGAACCGAATCCTCGCGGTCAACTCCACCGCCCACAACCCCGACTGCGACTATTGCTGGGACAGGTTCTGCTCAGAGAACGCTGCGAAGAAGATCACCGGCTGAACCGTCGACCGAATCCGACTGGTTGGCGGACAACGTTGGTGTTCGGTGTGAGCGCTGCTCCGCGTCGCGCACGACGTCGATCAGTTCTGTGGCTGGTTCACGAAGTGCGGAAACGAGGGCGGGGAAGGGAAATTCGGGCCAGGTCCAGACGCCCGACACCAGACGTCCGCGACGTTGGCGATGTTGGCGACGTTGGCGACCCAGCGTCCGTGGTTGATCAGAGCAGGCTGATCCGCTCGTCAACCTGATCGGCGCAGGAGTCCGCGGTGCATGACGTGGTAGCGCTGAGTCCCAGCCATGAGCGACAATGCGACCGTGATGCGCCGGCTCCTGGTCCTCCTCCCGATCGTCGCGATCGTGGCCACCGGATGCGCCGACGAGAGTTTGCCGGCCAGCAACGGGAGCCCGACCGCTGCCCCCTCGTTCGCGGCCACGCCGCTCACGCCGTCGGTGTCCCCGGCTCCGGCCACTGGATCCGTACCGCCCGAGGTGGTGGATTCACCAGAGGTTCAGGCCGCGGTCGCAGACCTCGCCGAACGTCTGGGCGTCGCTACCGAGGGCGTGGCGGTTGTTCAAGTCAGTGAGGTCACCTGGCCGAACAGCAGCCTGGGCTGCCCCAGGGCCGGTATGCAGTACACCCAGGCTCTGGTGAATGGCCAGCTCGTGGTGCTGGCCGTGGATGGCCGGACCTACGAGTACCACAGTGGCCCGGGTCGACCGCTCTTCTACTGCGTCAGCCCGACCGCCCCGGCGCAGGGCGGAGGCCAGGGCGCCAGCCCGTGACGACGCAGGCGCCCTGGCCCCTCACCTCACCTTGACGTTCGAGGTCACCACCGTCGTCCTACCCGGCAGGTTCGGTGTGGTCATCTCGGAGGTGACGACCCCCGTCCCGCTGCGCTGCCCGCGCACCTTCACCGAGTAGGTGTACGAGGCACCTGGCACCGGGTCTGTGCTGGTGACCGCCAGGTCCGACGTGGGAAGCGTTGCCGACATGTCGCCGGCTCCTTGTGCGTTCTCGGCACCGACCAGGAAGGCCTGGCCCTGCGGGTCGGCCGGGCGGTTTGCCGGGTCGTACGCGAAGGAGATGTCCTGCGTCCCGTTGACCCCGATCCATGTCTGGAACGTGCGCAGTGAGGTGGTCCCCCACACGTTCACGCGCCACTCCAGGACGACCCATGTGTCGGTGCCATCGGTAAGGGTGGCCGCGAAGACCCCGGGAGCGCCGGTGCCGTCCAGATCCGTCCAGAACGGCGCCAGCATGTTGTTCGGCGCTGCCGGATCGGGTCCGGTGGGCAGGTTGCAGCAGTTGTTGTCCTCGGCGGTGGCACCACCGGCCACCACGTACCCGTTCGAGTCCACGCCCAGGGACGTGTAGGTCACGCCGTTGTAGAGGTAGGCCGGGACCGAGAAGTTGACGACCGATTCGTCCCCGAGCGGAGTCGGCTGCACGCCGAAGGCATCCAGCGGGTAATAACCGCTCCCGCCCAGCAGATCGACCGACGGTACGCCGGCCTTGCCGCCGGCCAGCGTGGCACTGGCCGACGCAGCGCCGTGGCGCACGGTCGCGCCCTGGGCACCCGTGATGGAGAGCTTCTCGTTGACGGTGGTGCGCAGGTCGACCGCCATGTCATCGAAGGTCGTGTTGGTCGCGGTGACCTCACAGATGGCTGACGCACGCCGGTCGATCTGGTTCGGGTCACATGAGCTGGCCAGCTCGATGTTGCCCTGCTGCGGCACGAAGGCCACGGGCAGCTGCAACGTGGGGAGACTCGTGCCATGGTCGTGGCCCTTGCCCGTGACCTGGCTCTTGCCCTTGTCATGTCCGCTGGAGACCGGGACGAGTCGGACCGTTCCGAACTCCTGCTCCCCGGAGGCCTCGGCCTTGATGGTGACCGTGATGGAGCGGCTCGCGCCCGGCTTGACCACGAGAAGTCGCGGCGACACCGAGATGGACGTGCCCTTCGGCGCCTTGGCCTCCACCTTGTAGATCCCGGTTCGGGAGGTGACGTTGGTGAATGTCCGCTCGGTTGCAAGCCGACCGGGCATCACCGGCGCATTGATCGAGGGCTGGTTGAGATGCACCTCCATGCCGGTGGTGGATGCCAGCGCGGCCATGTTCTCCGCGGACTCGTCCAGGACCAGGCCCGCGTTCCCGGCCTTCGTGAGGTCGATCCTGCCGGCGCCCATGTCGAACGGGTCAGCAGGAGTGCTGCCGTCCTCCTTGGTCACCTTCGTCGTGGCCGTGAGCATCATCGCGGACCTGATCTGCATTGGCGTCCAGTCCGGATGCAGCGCCGCGAGGAGCACTGCCGAGCCAGCGATGTGCGGCGAAGACATGGACGTGCCGGCGATGGCCTGGAAGTACTCGCCCGGCGGGCCCTCCGTGATGCCTTCCGGCGTCGGAGTCTGACCGGCGAGGATCTGCACTCCCGGAGCGGTGATGTCGGGCTTGATGGAGCCCCCGACGGGTCCGCGCGACGAGAAGCTGGCCATCACGTCTCCCTGGCCGGCCGCCGCGGCGCCTGGCGTGAACTGCGCGGTCGCATCGGGATGGCTGTTCAGGAACGCCACCAGATCGGTCCCGTTGGCCAGGTGCACCGCCGGCAGCCAGTGGTTGTCGGTCTCGACGTCGGTGGTCGGCGGGAGGTTGTAGAGGACCATCCCCGCGGCGCCACCCTGCTTGACGTTGTAGCCCTTCTCGACGCGGGCGTTGGAGCCCCGCTGGCAGGCCACGATCTTGCCCGTGAACGTCCCCGGTGCTGCCGGTGCCGTGCACAGGGCGTTCGAGTAGGGGGCTGCCGAGGACAGCACGATGGGCAGGGCCGTCGCACCGGAACCCGAGCCGATCGAGACCCCGTCGACCTCCAGTGTGTCGCCCCCGCCGCTCACGGTGAGGTGCGAACGGAACTCGCGGGTCTGGGTTGAGGCGGCGACTGTGGTCGTCCAGGGCGACAGGTGGTTGGCCGTCCCGGCTTCTGGCCCATCGTTTCCTGCGGAGGCCGAGACGAACACGCCGGCGGCGTAGGCATCGAGGAATGCGAGCTCGACCGGGTCGCTGAACGGATCGGTCCCACCGGAGATCGAGAAGTTGATGACCTCGACGCCGTCGAGGATCGCCTGCTGGACGGCTGCCGCCGAGTCGGAGCTGTAGCAGCCGCTGAGCCCACAGACCTTGTACACCGAGACCCAGGCGCCTGGCGCGATGCCGTTGATCGGCCCGCGGTCCACCCCGAGCACCGGGGCCGAGGCGAGCCGATTGCCCGCCGACGTGGACCCGGTGTGCGTCCCGTGTCCGTTGGAGTCACGGGCGGTGTGGTAGATCTCGGCGGCCGCGTCGTCGGGGTTGGACAGGTAACTGTCCAGGAACGCCTGTCCGCCGATGAGCTTGTGGTTGCAGACGAACGGGTCGTTCGCCGGAGTCAGCGGGTTCTCGCCGAAGTCGCACACACGCGCGGTCCCATCGGCCTTGGCCGGGGGTGCTTTGAGGTTGCCCTGGTCGGCGAACGAGGGATGCTCGGGCCAGGCCCCGCTGTCAAGCACTCCGAAGATGACGCCCTTGCCGGCGTTGCGGGTTCCGCCGAGCTCGGGGTAGACCGACGTGGCGCCGATGAACTTCGGGCTGGCATCGGTCAGGGGCTGGTTCATCCTGTCCTTCTGCACAGCCACCACGTTGGGGATGGCCAGCACATCGGCCACCTCGTTGGCCGGCACGACCGCCCGCACCCCGCCGTACACGATCCGGAAGTTCGAACCCACGCGGGCGCTGGGCACCGCCTTGGCCAGGGCGGACTTGAACTGGGCCTCCTGGTCGGTGACGTACGCCTTGTACTCCTTCTCCGCCGTCGACTTGCCGGTCAGGGCCTTGCCGGTGACCGACGGGCTGGTCGCGGCGAGGTCGTCAACGCCACCGGCGTAGGTGGCCGCGGGGTCGTAGTCGAGCTTGATCATGACGGCCACCGGTGTGGTGCCCGTGCTGCCCAGGAGGGACTTGTCGGTCTCGGCGAGGCGGCTGGTCGCCGACTTCGAACCCGCGATGGTCTCGGTCGGGGTCAACGGCGTCGCGGTGAGCGCCTTCGGATCGGGCGTGGGCTGATCAGCTGTTGGCGCCGCGTTCGCCGGCACGGCGGATGCCAGGATCAGTGATGTGACCAGGGCGCCCACCAGGCGCCTGTTCCGAGCCTTGATGGACATGGGGCCCCAATCCTCCGTGAGCGAGATGCCGGTGCGGCGCCTGGCTGGGCGGGAGCCTAGACCCTCGTGGGCCCGGAACGCTCGATACTCCTGCATCCAGGGGGTGGGTGATCTGCGATCGAATCCCCAGCGGGGCCAGTCCGGGCTGGCGACCGACCGCCCACGGCCCCCACCCCGGCCCCACCCCGAGCCCGGAGGAGGCCAGCCGGTGGAACCCGACGGACTCCACGAAGGTCATCGCCAGCTCGTGCAGCTCGCGGTCCACCGATTTGGGTTTCACCTCGTACTCGGTTGCCCACGGATGCCCCTCGGCGTAGACGTCATAGCGTTCTCGAGCAGGTCGGCCAGGGTCACCCCCTCCAGGTGCATCGTGCGCCCGCTGGGGTCAGGCTGGTCGAGTAGCTTGAGCACTCCGGCGGTCACCAGCGTCCCGCGAATGGCCTCGGCGCGGGTGGCCAGCGCCTCCTTCGCCTCGGGCTCCTCGTCGCTATCGGTGAGCAGGTGATCCAACGCGGCCAAGTGCATCGTCGGGCCGGTGCGACACGTTGAGCACCATCGCGTGCGCGATGTGGAAGCGAGAGCGCAGCGGCTCGGGCCGTGCCGCCACCAGCCGGTCGAACCGGGCGCGCGACCAGCTCGGCTCTCCCTCGGGTGCCCTGCGCCGGACCAGCTTGCGCCGCCTCTTCGGGTCGTCGCCTACCCGGGTCAGAGCGCGCTCGTTCTCGATGTCGTGCTCGGGAGCCTGCACGACGACGAGCCATGTCGGGTCATACCCGGGGCGCCCGTAGCTGGCCCCGTGGAGGTAGCCCGGATCGCGGCGGAGTGCAGCGCCGCTGACCGGGACGGTACCCGGCGGTTGGACACGGGCGGAGGCGACGGCGTTTTGGTGGGTGCTGTGCTCCTCTTCCGGGTCCGGGGTGTTCCGTTCCAGGATCCCCGCCCGGCGCCCGTTGGAGCTGTCCAGTCGTGCTGGGTGCGGGGAGGCTGGTCCTTCGCGGGGTAGCCCGGAGGGACCCTTGCCACGGCTACTGGCGGGGGCTACTTTGCAGATGTTGGGTCGCGATGTCCTCCCCAGGGAGATCCCAGTCTCGCCGCCGGCGAGCGCCTTGATAACTGAAGAGAAGGAGAACCAACCATGTGGACCCCAGATGACTTCCCAGGTGCCGACAACGTGCCGTGGCAGTTGCTCATCCGTGCCCGGTTCGCACACGAGATCGACGCCATCGTCGGCTCGATCGTGATCAAGGCGGTCGAGCGAGTTGCTGCGGCCGATGTCGTCACGAAGGTTGCGCAGGTGGCCAACGAGTCAGTGAAGGGACGGGACCCCGTCAAAACGGGGTCGCGGCAGATCCTGGCTGCTCTGGTCGCAGCTGACGATTTCGATGACTGGTGTGGAACTCCGTGGCCGCACTGGCCGGGGCCACCGAGGCCCAAGTGGTTCGAGGAGTTCGGCGACCCCATGTTCCAGGTGGTCGTTTCTCGCGCTGCAGACTTCGTGAACGCGGCAGGTTCCCCCCAGCTCAAGGATTCCCTCGGTGGGCTGCTGGGGGAAATCGAGTAGGTGACCCGAAACTCCACCACTGGGCTGGGTGCCACGCAGTCGGTGAGAGCTGCGGGATCGGTCACCAAGCGAGAGACCCGGACCGGCGGTGGGCCGCGGACTCGGCCACGGCGGCCCCGGCTGTGTCGGGACGCCGCAGCCGATCCACGCGCAGACGGTGTAGCCGAAGGTCCGCAACACGGGGTGGACCCGGACACCCCGACCCGTCTCGCTGTCCAGGGCCATGATCCGCCACAGGAACGGTTGTGCCCCGACGCGGGCGACAATTGCCGACGTTGTCGTAACCGAGGTCAGTCTCACGGGACCACCGGCCCAGGTATCCGTGCTCACCTCGACCAGGTACTGGTCTGCCCCTGCGGAACAGGCAGGGCCAGGACCCCTGGAAAGGCAGGTCCCGGCACCGCCGCCCCGTGTTGGGACCCCCTGGACCTGGCCCAGCTGCTGGGCGAGCGGGTCGGGGGTGGTGGGGCTGGGGTTCCTGGATTTCGCCACTTGAGTCAGGGCGAATTCAAGGGGTCGTCGCAATGAGGCCGGTATCGGCCTCTGGCTGCGATAGTAGTTCGTTGAATGCTTCTTCTGGTGTTCGCCAGCCCAGGATCTTGCGTGGTCTGCCGTTGAGTTCCTGTGCCACTGCGGTCAGGTAGTCGGCGCTGTAGGGCTTGAGACTGGTTCCCTTCGGGAAGTACTGGCGCAGCAGCCCGTTGGTGTTCTCGTTCGTGCCGCGCTGCCACGGTGAGTGTGGGTCGGCGAAGTAGATCGCGACACCGGTGTCCACACTGAACTGGGCGTGTTGGGCCATCTCCTTGCCTTGGTCCCAGGTCAGCGACTTGGCCAGATGTGCACCGTCGGATCGTTACCGCCACCCCGAGAACGCTCCTGCGGCGCGGGGAGCTCGGCTCGATCTATCCGCTGGATGAGGTCAGGTACGTGCGCCGACGCTCGAACCACGGAACGGGTGTGCGGTCAACCATTGGAATAGCCACGGACCGGCGCGACGTCCAGTGGATGCTCCCGGCAGACACCTCCCACGAGCAGATAGACAACCTGGCTGCGGTGATCTCAGACGGAGCATCAGGCACAACCCAGGCTCCGGCGGCGATCGAGCAGTCCACCGCACCAGCCTCCACCGTCGGTTCGTAAACTCGGCGACGCAGCGGCAACGCGGAGGTGGTCAACGCGGCGGGACGCGGGCTGAGGCGGCGGTGATGCAGCGACTGCTCGCGCGCCTCATCGCAGGTGCCTTGAGGGACTCGGCGGGCTTGCCGAGTCCATCACCACCGGTCGGGGGCATGAAGGGTTCTACCAAACAAGGCGCTTGAGTTGAGTGACCGCGCGTCACATTGGGCGGCGGCCACCCAGGTGTAGCCGAGACCGTCCTTGCTCTCGTCGAGGTGCGTCCGCTCGCGGCGGAGTGGGGCAGGTCTAGGGGTCCGTGCGCCGGCTGTGAGGCGCCGCATTCAAACCATGCCATAAACGCGACTGTGTACAATTCAGCGGTTGGGGCGTACGGTGGAGGAATGAGTGAGATCACCGTCAGCGATGCCCGGGCCCGACTGGCCGATGTGGTAGACGCCGCCCGCGTCGAGCACGACCCGGTCTACCTGACCCGCCGTGGCCGGCGGGTGGCTGCCGTGATCGACGCCGACGACCTGGACCGGCTGATCGCGGCTTCGGAGGATCTGGCCGATATCGAGGCCGCAGCAGCAGCCCGAGCCGAGATGTCCGATGGCGAGCCAGCGATCCCATGGGAGCAGGTCAAGGCCGACCTTGGCCTGGCATGACCTATCGCATTCAGATCGCGCCGGCCGCCGCGCGCCAGCTTCGGAAGCTCGACACTCCCGCGCGCCGCAGGGTCCAGGCTGCCATCGAACTGCTGGCCGACCAGCCCCGGCCGAGCGGGGCCAAGAAATTGGTCGGTGGGGACGGCGAGTGGCGGGCCCGAACCGGCGACTACCGCATCGTCTACGAGAACCACGACAACGTCTTGCTCGTCCTCGTCGTGGCTGTAGGGCACCGCCGCGACATCTACCAGCAGCGCTGACAAACACCCCGTTCTGCCGCCCAGGTACCAGGTCAACTCGCGGCAGCGCGAGCGCCGCTGACCGGGACGGTACGCGGCCAGAACGCAGCGCCGCTCAGACGCGTTAGGACGCATCCGGAAGGCAGCGTGCCCTGCGGTGGAAGGAGTCGGCCGTCGGCCGTCGTAGAGCGCTCATTCCGGCCGGACCCCTGATGGTTCGTCACCTGCCCGGCTACGCTCCGAAGTATGCAGGTGGAGTTGAGCTACGACAGGGCTGGCGGCCGTCTCCGTCAGATTGGTGACTTCCAGATCTCCTATGACAGGGCAGGCACCCGACCCACAAAGCTCGGGCACCTCGGTCTCGACTACGACATGGCAGGCACTCGCCTGCGTCGTTTCGGACTGGACCAGATCGAGTACGACCAGCTGGGCAGCCGATCTGTGCGGTTCGGTGACCTCGAGTTTGGTTACGATCACTTGGGAAGCCGGCTTGTCCGTATCGGGGATACGAGTATCGAGTACGACATGGCCGCGGGCCGAGTACGCCAGATCGGTACCTTGAGGGTCGACTACGACAGAATGGGCTCGCGTCCCCGATACCTGAGGGCTGACGGCGATGCTGCACTCGATGAGCAGACGTGCATGATCGTCTTCCTGGTCCTGTTCGCGTTCGACCCCGCCGCCTGAAAGTAGGGCCGCGGCCACCCCGCACGCCGTGACCTCGCACAAGGGGACACCTCTCGAAGTCCACGTCGGCAGCGGACCAACGAGGTTTCTGACGGTCGACGTCCGGCGCTGTGAACGGCCCCGAGGCGGCGCGATGACGCGCCCCGCCGACGCCCGGATCGCGGCGGAAAGCAGCGCCACTGACCGGGACGGTACGCGGAAAGGGGCAGTTCAGGCGGAGCGTTCCCGATCGAGTCGTTCCAGGATCCAGGACCGGACGAGCGTGGACGCGGGTAGGTGCTTGGCAGCGGCGACTCGCCGAATCTCGGTCTCTTCCTCGGCGCTGAGCCGGACGGAGTACACCTTCTGGCGGTTCGGCCGCCGGCCTGCCGTGCTGGCGGGGTAGGGGTTGTCCTTGGCCTGTTCGGACTCGCGCCGGAGCCGTTCAGCAAGTGCGGGATCAATCGTCTTGGCCATCATCGTCTCCTTGCTGGTACAGCTTCAGGTCTGCACCGGTCGCGGGCCAGGCATTGATGCCGTGCAGGTCGCTGTCGAGGTCGCGATACGCGATTACGACGAGGACCCGCCCGGCGGTTCGGGAGCGGCCAATGAACCGTGAAGCTCCCATTCGCGATTTCGGGTCTGGTTCGAGGGCCAGGAGGTCCACGTCTGCCATGACCTCCTGGTCATTGCGGTTCGATGCCGACGCCGTCGGGGTAGCGGTCGCCACGGGAGCGGATATACGTCATGGCTTCGGCGTCCCACTGGATCTCCTCGCCCACCACAGCAGCGTACCCCATGTCGTACGCTGTAGTACATCCATAGGTCGACGGGTCCAAGGTTCAACTTACTCAGACGCCGGCGACGTAGGCGGTGAGGAAGTGGACGCCGTGGCGGTCGAGGTTGCCGCGGGCGCGGTCGTAGTGCTCGGTGGTGCGGGGGTCGGAATGGCGGGCCAGGATCTGGGCGTCGCGTAGCGGAACGCCGGCGTCCAGGGCGTTGGTGATCGCGGCGTGGCGTAGGGAGTGGGGGCTGATGTGCCGGGGGATCTGTGCGGTCTTCGCGATCCGTAGCACCATCCGGTACACGTCACGCCGGTCGACCGGGCGGCCGGACATCGGCCGCAGGACCAGCGGCCCTGATGGGCGTCCGGGGCGTGCTCGTTGGTCGAGTCGGTGTAGGTCGCGAAGTTGGTCATGTCCAGGGCCAGACCGCTGATGTCCAGGTCGAACTCGGTGATCATCGCCACCGCGATTCGCTCCTCACACCGGGCCAGTTCCCCGGCGGTGATGGCGTGCATGGCGTCCCAGAACCTGCGGTGGTCCAACCCTGAGCCGGCAATGCCGGTGAACCGGTCCGCCGCTGTGGTGGCCCCAGCACCACTTGCCCCTTCAGGGCGACCACCGGACCGTGGTGCCTGGCCCGGAGAGGGACCGGTACTCCGCCGCTAGGAGCTTCACGCCTGATGGCGTGGGTGAGACGGGGGTCACCGTAGTGTGTTTCTGCAGGCTGCGGCGTGGTTGTTGGTCGTCACCGTGGCAGGGAGCGCAGGTACGGCTCGAGGTGCCGGTGTCCGGTTGGGGTGCCGACGGCGTCGGCTTGGAGGGATTCCAGGAAGAACCGGGTCAGGTTGCCAGCGCGTGGGGAGGTCCGGTCGGCCGCCCATTGCAGCGGGCGCAGCAGCCCCGGTCGAAGGCGGACGATGCGCGGTCGGCGGCCTGCGACATGGAAGGCGAGTTCGGCCACCTCGCGGTAGGTGAGGATGTCGGGACCCCGACGTCCCAGCTGCCCGCCGGTTCGCTGAGTTGGTTGACGAGGAACTCGGCGAGGTCGGCCCCGTGGATCGGGTTGATCTTCGCGGTGCCGGCGCCGAGGGTGAATCCGAACCCCTTCCTGGCCATGAGCAGGAAGTCGCTGACGTCGGAGAAGTAGCCGGACGGGTTGATGATCTGACCCGGGACGAGGCTGCGGGACAGCACCTCGACGAATGCCTGCTTGGCGCGCATCGTCTGTGACGTGCCGCTCTGGGAGTGCAGGACGTTGACGTACAGGAATGATGCCACGGCGTGGTGTTCCGCGTCTTCGAGCAGGCGCACGTTGCCCAGGAAGTCGATGTCCCAGTGGCTGGCCTTCTGCCGGGTGACCCCCAACGCGGAGATGACCCGGTCGGCGTCTCGGCAGGCTCCCTCGATCGTGGTCGGGTCGCTGTAGTCGACCAGCTGCCACTCGGCGACGTGTCCGCGCAGCGCCGGCGCCCCGAACGCGCCCGGGGCCAGCGCCCGTTCCCGGGAACGAACCAACGCTCGCACCCGATAGCCGCCGGCGTCGAGCGCCACGACAACGTGTCGTCCGACGTATCCGGTGGCACCAGCGACCACGATCGTCTCGCTCACCCAGACCCTCCTCGCTCCTGCACCACCGGATGATTCCGTGGATCATCGGGCGGGTGGGCGTCCCGGCGAGCCGACCAGGCCCAACTGCAGCATCAGGCCCAGTTGGTCGGCCACTCCCCAGTGTTCGACCAGGAGGCCATCCTGGAAGCGCAGGACGTCGAACACCGTGACATCCACCTTCCGGCCGGTCGGTGGATGGCCCATGACCTGGCCGTCGTTGGTTCCCAGCGCCCGGTTGCGGACCCAGACCGTGTCGCCGTCGACCACCAGCGATTGGACGCGCAACTCGAACCCGGACATCCAGCGGTGCAGGTTGCGTGACACTTCCTTGGCCCCCTCGATGCCGGGGTTGTTGCCACGCTGATGCTCGACCACATCCGGGGCCACCAACTCGTCCAGGAGACTGAGATCCCCGCCTCCGATCCCCTCCTCGACAATCCGACGCGCTCGGGCCTCCAACGTCGTTGCATCCATGATGTTCCTCCTTCATGTGATTGGATAGAGTGGTACTTCATTCACTAGAGTGTGACTCTACTCAGATGGAAGGTCGTGTCAAGTGCTCGACGCCGCGAACGCGCCCGCACCCGTCGGCCCGCGTCCGTCGCTGCGCGATCAACGCGCCGCCCAGACCCGCACAGCGATCGCCGAGGCTGGTCGTCGGCTCTTCCGGGCCAGGGGATACGGGGCCACCACCCTGCAGGCGATCGCCACTGAGGCTGGAGTCGCCGTGCAGACGGTGTACGCAGTGCACGGCTCCAAGGCAGGCATCCTGCGGGCGCTGCGCGAGTCGGTGGTCCACCAGCCCGCGGCCGAGGAACTCTACGTCCAGGCACTGGACGCCAGCGATCGACACGAGGCCCTCGTGCTGTTCGCGCGGTCCATTCGTACCCGATGGGAGGCGGGAGCCGACGTCGTGGCGGTCCACGCCGAGGCCTCGGCTTGCGATTCTGACCTCCGCGACGAAGTGCAGGCCGTGCTCGCCCGGCGCCTCGCGGGCATCACCCGGCTGGCTGAGACCCTGGCAGGCAAGCCTGGAACCGGCCTGGATAGCGTCCACCTCGTGGCCCTCATGGACGCCCTGACCATGCCAGAGGTGTACCTGCAGTTCACCAACGCCCATCGGTGGTCACCCACGGAGTACGAGGCGTGGCTGGGGATGGAGTTGCGCGCCGCGGTCCTGGCGAGCCCCAGACCCACAACCGATAGCTGACGCCACCCGCCAATACACCACACCCTTGGCACTGGCCGTGGTCACCGTTGGACACGCCGAATCATTGCATTCCCGTGCCTCACCGCGGCGCCACCTGCCGTCGAGGACGGCTCGAACGTGCCGGCAAGCGCCCCACGGGGGCAGCCCTCGACCTGCTACTCAGCGCACAGCGTCATAACTGCCCGGGGTGGTTGGCGCGATGGTGCTGAACGAACTCCTTGCCGACACCAGTAGGTAAGCGTAGGCTAACCTACCGACTGGAGCGGCCGCTTCGGACGTCGCGCAGTTGGGAGCAGCAGACGGGGCGCCCGGACAACATCCACAGGGCTACATCGACCTTTCGGCCTGGGGGACGGGGATCGCGAAAGAAGGGTTCATGCGCATGAGGACAATAAGACGACTCAGGGTCTTGGGCACCCTGGCTGTTGCGGGAGCGCTCGTGCTCTCAGGCGGACCGGCGATAGCAGGTGGGTCCAGCACGCACACGCCAAGGGCGTACACATGTGCCGGAGGCGAGATCCCCTCCGGGACCTACGCCAGCATCACAGTCAAGGGCGAGTGCTCCGTACCCGCGGATGCGGTGATCCGCGTCGTCGGGAACGTGTCTGTCCGGGCCGGGGCCAGCCTCGACGCGCAACGCGCGCCCTCGACGATCACCGTCGGACACAACGTCACAGCGGCCTCCGGATCGTCCCTCGGCCTGGGCTGTCAGCCGCCCTCGTTCACAGGCAACTCGGCGCATGCGTGCTACGGGAATGAAGACGCCCCGGAAGTTCGCTCCTTCATCACTGTCAAGGGCAACGTCACAGCCGTCGGCGCGAGCCTGGTTCTGCTGAACGGCATCACTGTCAAGGGCAACATCTCACTGCTCGGTGGAGGTGGCCCGATTCCGTGGTCGGTCAAGAACAACGAGATCGGTCGCAACCTCACGGTGATCGGACTGACCACCGAGTGGTTCGGCGTGCTCTTCAACTCGATCCGCGGGAGCGCGACGCTGCTCCACATCACACTCGATCGACAATCACCCGGAAGCTTCCGGGGACGTCTACGTCGTTCGCAACACGATCGGGCGCAACCTCACCTGCATGGGACTGATCTCGGGCGCGACCGGCTACTTCAACGTCGTCGGCCGCCACGCGATCGGTCAGTGCGCATCCCTGGTCTGACCTCGCTCGCACTCCGTGCGTCTGCCACCCCAGCCCCAAGCTTCCACCGGTGTGGCAGACGGACCGATCGGGCCGAAGTGAGGGAATGGGCCCGCTGCGGGGCCGTGCCCGAAGGACTATGACTCGACTCCCAGCCCGCGTGTGGCGATCTGGTGCGTCTCCAGCCCCTGGCGTCCGGGTCGGAAAGTAGCGCTCTTCCGTGCTCCGACCCGGTGCTGCTCGATGTCGTCGGTCACGTCGAGACGGAACCGCCGACGACCGACCCGCAGACAGAGGAGGTGACGCGGTCAGCACCTCACTACCCGGGGGCAGGGCGGCGGCCACGAGGCCGGCGAACACCGACACCGACCACCCACGGCCACCGACGACGCGTCGATGTTGACCAGCGCGGCGTACTCCCGGCGGGCCGCCGCCACGCAGGCGTCGTAGGCGATCGGGTCGGCTCGCCCGGCCCGCCACTGTTGTAGGGCAGAGTGCAGAGCGGTCATGCTGGCGCGGGGAGGCAACCCCACGGTGGCGGTGTTGAGGTAGGTGACCGCAGGGTCGAACTGGGCGTGGGCGTGTTCGACACGGGCTCGGTCATCGACGTCGGTCGCTTCTGCTGGTGCGCTGCTATCCACGAGGACGGAGTGTCTCACTGACGGCCTCGCCGGAAGCAGGACGACACCGCCAAGGGTGACCCCCACCAGGGACGGGGCTCTTAGGCCCCTCCCATCTCCTCGACGCCTCGCATCGGGTCACCAGGCGGAGGAAGGACCGCCCTCCCGTCACGGTCAACGATCCGCGACCGGACGCGGGTGGTCGTTCCTGCGCAGGATGAATCGAGTCCGGCCAGTCGTGCGAGTTGGTCATGCCGGTGGCTGCGAATACGCGCGCCTGGTCGTGGAACTCCTGGTGCAATGACCAGCGCGGGATCCCGACAGTAGCGACCATGACCAACCCGGCATCTGCCGGCGCGTGTTCGGCATGGTTCAGCGGGCGACGTCCGGGCGGATCACGGTCTTGGCGCCAGAGCCGCGGTGACCAGGTCGCGCGCGACGTGACGGGCAGCGTCGGCGGCCGCCGGGTCTGCATCTAGTGCCCCGGCGGCAAGGCCACCATCGAGCACAAGCGTCAGTGTTCGGGCGAGGTGGTCCGGGTCGTGGACGCCGGCCTGTTCGGCCAAGGTACGTACCCATGCCCGGACGGAGTCCTTGTGTGCCACCGTGCGAGCGTGGATGACGCTGCCAGGTGGTGACTCAGCGGCTGCGTTGAGGAAGCCGCAGCCGCGGTAGCCGTCATTCCGGCAGGTCATCGTGAGTGCGTCGAAGAGCCCGACCAATTGCGCCTGCGGCTCCGGGCCGGCCGCTCGGGCGGCGTCGTGCAGTTGCGTAGTCCAGATGGTGTCGATCTGGTCGAGGTAGGCCACGACCAGATCGTCCTTGGCGGGGAAGTGCTTGTAGAAGGTGGCCTTGGCGACCCCCGACTCGGCGATCAGGGCGTCCACCCCGACGGCCCGGATCCCGCGGGTGTAGAACAGCCGAGAAGCCGCGGCCAGAATGCGGGCCCGAGCGGCACTGGGCACAGGCGTCGTGATCGGCGCGGCGACGTCGGTCGCGGTCATCAGATGTCCTCCCTCGGACCCCCGTTGCAGGTAGACAGACTTGTCTGGTAGCGTCCTCCACAGGTAGACCGATCTGTCTACCCAGAGCGTACCAGAATCAGGGAGACGAGATGAAGATCGCCATATTGGGCACGGGTCCAGTCGGCCAGACGTTGGCAGACGCCTTGACCAACCTCGGCCACGAGGTCAGCGTGGGGACCAGGGATCCGCACGCGACGCTGGCCCGCACTGATCCGGACACCTTCGGCAACCCCCCGTTCCAGGTGTGGTCCCAAGCGCACCCACACGTGGCACTGGCTACCTATGCGGACGCGGCGCAGGGCGCGGAGCTCGTCGTGAACGCCACGAACGGCAGTGGATCGCTGGAGGCACTGAAGTCCGCGGGGGCCCAGCACCTGGCGGGCAAGGTGCTGCTGGACGTTGCCAACCCGTTGGACTTCTCCGCCGGTATGCCCCCCTCGCTGTTCATCTCGAACAGCGACTCACTCGGTGAACAGATCCAACGTGCCTTCCCCGACGTGCGCGTTGTCAAGGCCCTGAACACGATGAACGCCTACCTCATGGTCGACCCGGGGCAGCTTGCCGAGGGCCAGCACAGCGTCTTCGTCAGTGGTGACGACGCCACGGCCAAGGGCACCGTGACCAGCCTCCTGACATCGCTTGGCCATCGCGACGTGATCGACCTCGGCGACATCACCACAGCACGCGGGACCGAGATGTACCTGCCCCTGTGGGCACGGCTGTGGAGCGCACTGGGCACCCCCATGTTCAACATCCAGATCGTCCGCTGAAGCGACCAAGTTCGCCTGGCCCCGTGTGTGAGCTTCCAGATACCTCCTCCCATAGACCACTGAACAGGGCATACCTACCCTGCTCGCTACGGGAGGCGAGTCGTCCACGCGGCTGGCCCACCCAAGCCACCGAGACCCCCCGCAGTGCGCATCCCTCGTCGCGCTGCGGGGTCTCCTGGCTGACGACCTCGACGACGGTCACGCTCACACACGCGGATAGCCTGTTACGGAAGCGGTCAAGGCAACGCGACGGCACCCTCGGCGTCAAGAGAGATTGACGCCATGGACGAGACAGAACTCGCATCGGGCGACCCCGAGGTCGGGCTGCGTGCCGTGGCAGCCCTGCATCGACTGGGCGAGGGGATTGAGAACATCCAGGTCGCGAACGCCCGACGCACCGGGTGGAGCTGGGCCCAGCTCACCGCCGCGCTGGGAGTCTCCAAGCACGCAGCCCACCAGAAACACCGGGACCGGGGGGTAGTCATGGTCCAACGCTCAGCACCGCGGCGCGCGCGACCGTCGTCGAGGCGAGGCGACCACTGACCAGTCGCCGGGGACCTCCACCACGCACCTGCTGAGAGGGACCCTGCGCGACCCCGGCCCGCACGTCAGCGCCCTGCTCCCAAGCGAGAAGGTGACCGAAGTGCGCAACCGAGCCGCAGAACGGATCCGCCGCGCGGGCCGGCCTTTGGTCGCCCAGCCGGCGCGACTCCGCCCGACCCAGACTCGAGGCAGCCGAAACCCACGAACGGTGCCACGGCGGCGATGCCCGCAAGGACCTCTCACCGGGCACAGGTCCTCGTGTGGAGGCTAGTCCCAAGGCTGCTGAGGATCGAGGTGCCGTCGCAGTTCCATCGCGTCGTGGAGGACCCGCCCGACAACCAGCACGTCGCCGTCGCGACGGCAGATCAAGAAGTGTCGTGGCCGGTGCACCGCTCCGCCGGGAGAGCGGGTCCGGCTCTGCGCCAGGTGCCATGGGAAGACCCCGTCACCCAGCTCGGGGCGCTCTGCCCGCCCGACTTCGTCGGTACCCGCGGCCGCGTCGCGGATGGCTGTGGCGATCAGGACCTCGTACCGTTGACGCGCTTCCGCACCGAACCGGTCCTGGGACCACGCGAGAATAGAGACGATGTCGGCCTGGGCTGCATGGGTCAGGCGATACCTCGCCATCAGCCAACTGACCGCTGACCGGCCGCACGGACGCCGATCTGCCCGATGAAGTCATCGAGATCGTCGTCATCAACGTCGTCCCAGAGCCCTGCAGCGAGGTCCGACCAACCCTGCTCGGCGGCCTGACGTAGGGCAGCGATCCTGGCCGCGTCCTCAACTTCTTGCCGCTCCAGGAGCCGAAGGCCTTCACGCAGAACCTCGCTGGCGTTCTGGTAGCGCCCGGACTTCGTGAGCGACTCGACGAGTTCGTGCTGATGCTGACTGAGGACAACATTGCGTGTAGCCACCACGACCACCTCCATTGGCAGTATATGCCATAGGTGGTTGACCGGTATGGATCGCCTCAAGCCGACACCAGGTAGATCAAGCTCACGAGCGCCTTGTCCACGAGCGGGCCCGCCGGCTGAGTGCGTGGCGAAGCGGACCACGGCACGCCACCGTTCGTTTGGCGCACGTCACAGAGTGGCGAGAATGGTAGGCGCGCGAGTCCGGAGGGTGCTCGTGACCGAGCGTCTGCAGGTGACAACTTGGCATTCAGGAGCCTGACTTGGTGGCTGCAGTTCAGGCGCTGGGCGTTCGGTCCAGAACGGCTCGTGTACGCGAGGCGCTCCAGCCAAACGAGTGCCGGGCGGCGGATGCCGGTCAGGGATCCTTGCTCGCCCATGGGGTGAGGAGGGCGGTCATGGTGGGTGTGAGGTCGGGGTGGGCGCGCTCGGCGAGCACGCTGGTGCACAGGGCAGCGAACTCGTCGTCGCGGCTTGCCCGCACGTGTGGGGCGATGGCCACGGTCCCCACGGGTCCACGCAGCGCGCGACGCCAATAGGCGGCCGCGAACCAGCCCGGCATGTGGGTGAACAACACGCGCAGTGGTGTTGGGGTGACTTGTACGCCCACGGTGTTCAGGGAGGTGAATCCCTCGTGGATGGCCTGGACGACAACGCGAAGCTGGGCCGAGTCAGCGGCCAGATCCGGTGCCTGCCCGCCCCGGGACAGGATGCCGGCACCCAGACACGAAACGAACACCTCGTGCGTGGCAAGCCAGGCAGGCATGTCCGGTTCCATCGCCGTGCGCATCCCGGTCGAGGCAATCGCTGCGTGGAGGACGTGTGCCTGGTCGGCGGTGGTGTCGATGGTGGTGGGTTGGGCAGCGATCTCGACGTATTCAATGGAGCCGTCGGCTCTGATGAGTCCACCAACACCCGGGAACCCGATCACGGTTCGCGGGCCCACGATAGATCGCACGTGCTCGGACAAGGGCCCGAGGTGCTGCAGGAACGCCACAGTCGGAGTGTCGACGCTGGCCAGGAGACCGAGGACGGCCTCGAGTTGGGTGGTGCGCACGGCGATGATCGTCAGGTCGACCGAGGAGCCGACCTCGGCGGTCGCCAGGACTCTGGGGCGTGCCTGCAGGTGCTGTCCCTTGGTCTGCACGTGTAGGCCGCCGCGGTCCAGTGCATCGTGTCGGTCGCCACGGGCCAGCAGGCGCACGTCGTGACCGGCGGCGGTGAGTCGAGCGGCGTAGATCGATCCGATCACGCCCGCACCGATCACCAGGATCCTCATGTCGGCAGGCTACGGGCAGATCCCGGCCGGAGACATCGACGTGTGCCGTGGATACGTGCCCCCTCTACTGGACCGCCTCCCACCGTAGCCCGGCGACCCGTCGGGGTCTGGGACCGCACAGCTCTGCGGCTCGCTCATGCCACGGCACTGCGTCATTGCGCCGGTGCGCCGTGAGGCGCTTGTTGATTGAGTGGAGGTGAAAGACCTGCACCGTTGTTCCTGTCGCAGCAGGACTGCGTAGCTGGGCAGCCTGTCTCGGGAGGTGCCGGGATAGGTGGCAAGCGGCCCTGACAAAGCCATGACGTGTCGGTACTGCCAGACGGCGCGGGTGTGGCGAGCGTGACGGAAAGGCATACGCGAGGAACCGACGCTTTACGCCTCTCAAAGACGCACCGGCTCGAACCTGGCGGATCTGGGCCGGACGC
Source organism: uncultured Actinomycetes bacterium (assembly GCA_963781015.1). Classification (GTDB taxonomy): domain Bacteria; phylum Actinomycetota; class Actinomycetes; order S36-B12; family CAIYMF01; genus Prado023. The sequence goes on from CAWAEB010000005.1 coordinate 135,452, forward strand.
GACGCGCACCCACCTCCCTCATCACGGAGATGGGGAACTCCCCGGATTGTCGGCGGGCGGATGGGGAGGCCGTGGTGAAGCAGGGGTCGAGTCGGGTGCCTCTTCCGTCGAGCGATCAACAAGTGAACACGGGAACCGTCCCGGGTCTGCCCCCCTTGTCCACGTGACCAACGTGGCCAGCGGGGTTGGGCACACCGTCTGCCGATCGGTCCGGGACGGGGCGGAGGCGTCGTACGAGTCCGAGGCCGGGAGAGCCGGTCACATGGCGAAGGACGGCAGTGGTTCCGAGAAGACAGTGGAGGCTGCAATGCCGAAAGATGCGCCACTGAATGGTGACGCCCCAACCGACCACGACCTCATCGACCCTGTGTCGGTGGGTCCGCCGCGGCGGGTATCGGAGATGCAGGCCACGCTTCACCGTTGGGCGACGGCTGATCCTGGTCGCGGGTTCGACGGCCTGTTCCCAATCCTGGGTCCAGGTTGGCTGAACCAACCCACGGCAGGAACCATGGAGAGCCCGCTGCGATGGCAACTGTCAGCCGGTTTCGGGTCCGCAGACCATGCCGGACAATGGGGGTATGCAGCGTGATGTGGCGGCCCGGCTCGTGGTCGATGTCGGTGGGTCCGCCACGATCGCTTTGCAGATCGCTGCGGCGGCGAATCACGAGGTTTCCCAGTCTTTGATCGTGACCATCGACGGGCGGGAGACGCTGCCGCGCTGTGTGCCGGCTGATCACGGTGGGTGGATGCACGTGGTGGATTCCGGATCCGGGGAGTTGGTCGTGCAGTACTCGGCGAGCGTGGTCGGGACCGGCGTCCCCTTGGTTTCCGGGGAGGCGGACCTGCTGAGGTACCTGCGCCCGAGCCGCTACTGTGAATCGGACTCGCTGGCCCCCACGGCTCGCGCGGAGTTCGCCGGGCTCGCGGGCGCCGATCTACTGGCGGCGGTGAGTTCGTGGGTCGGGACGCGGCTGCAGTACGTTCCCGGGTCGAGTCTGCCCACGGATGGGGCGGTGGCGACGCTGCTGGCACGTCGGGGCGTATGCCGCGACTACGCCCACCTGGTCGTGGCGCTGCTGCGCTCGTTGGATGTGCCTGCCCGGCTGGTGGCCGTCTACGCCCCCGGCTTGGACCCGATGGACTTCCATGCCGTTTGTGAGGCCTATGTCGAAGGCGCTTGGCACGTGGTGGACGCGACCACACTCGCCCCGCGAGGGTCCCTGCTGCGCATCTCGACCGGGCGCGACGCCTCGGACACAGCGTTCATGAGCGCCTACGGTGGCCAGGCGACCCTTCGCGAGGTCGAGGTGCTGGCCGTCGCGGACATCCTCCCGCCCGATGACGTACACCGACTCACAGGCTTGGTCTGAATCGCTGGCGGTCCGCGGCGCCCGCCGTCCTCTTCAAGACGGCTACACAGGTGGCCTCCGTCGCGGCCGGGTAGCCAACCGCCCAAGTCTCCCCGGCCAGGGATGGGAGACCCGGAACCCAGACGTTGGGGCCCCAATGCGCTGTCCCCATCCGGCCAACTCAGGTGCCCCACTTTGCCGCGACTGCCCCCTCCTCGCAGGACGCTGCCGTCGGGATCTCGAGGGTCGCAGAATGCAGATCACGGGTACTCGATGCGCCGTGGGCGCTGAGCCACCTGCACCGTGACCCAGGCGGTCCAGCCTGGCGGGGTATCAGAGCCAAGGAGCCGACGCCGTGCCTCCAGACGACATCGTCGGGCGCCAGCAGGGAGTCCTGGTGGAGTGGAACGACGACCGGGGCTTCGGCTTCATCACGCCGTCCGCTGGAGGCTCACGTGTGTTCGTGCACGTGAGTCCGTTCCCGCGTGGCCAGCGGCCCGTCAGCGGATGCAAGGTCACCTACGCCGAGCATCGCGACGAGCGCAACCGCTCGCGCGCATCCCAGGTGCGGTACCTGGCGGCCCCCCGGGCCGCCCGAGCAAGGGCCCGCAGGACAACCCCGGCACTCGCCACAGCCACGCTGTTCTTCACCCTCATGGTCGGGCTCGTCGTACTGGACCAGCTGCCCGTCATCCTGCTGGCCTCCTACGGCCTGTTCAGCGCAGTTGCGTACCTCTTGTACCGCGCTGACAAGTCCGCAGCCGAGCAGGGCAGGTGGCGCACGTCGGAGGCCACCCTGCACACGATCGACCTGCTGGGCGGCTGGCCCGGTGCGCTGGTCGCGCGACACGCCTTCCGCCACAAGACGACCAAGCAACCGTTCCGCACCAACTTCTGGATCACCGTCATCGCCAACTGCGCTGCACTCGCCTGGTTCGTCTCCCAGGCGCCTCTGACGCCGCCCTGACAGGGCGCGGTCATAACTGCCGCGTACTGTCCCGGTCAGCGGCGCTGCTATCTGCCGCCTGTCGCGCGCGTTCGGCAGGCGGCGGGGTGCCGCTGACGCTGAATCGGCGGAAGTGCCCGGGCTACGCGTAGTGGTAGCGGCATGCGGCAATGCGCACTTCGTCGCCGGCGATCTTGTACACGAGGCGGTGTTCATCGGTGATGCGTCGTGACCAGTACGCCGCGTAGTCGTGCTTGAGTGCCTCGGGCTTTCCGATGCCTTGGTTTCCGTTTCGTTGGATGTCGGACAGCAGGCTGTTGATCCGCTTGAGGACCTTGCGGTCCTGGGCCTGCCACCACAGGTAGTCCTCCCAGGCGTTCTCGTCCCAGACGAGCAGCACGTCAGTCGGTCTCGACCATGTCGTGGGCGACGCCCAGGCCGGCTTCCAGCCGCTCCATCGCGTCGAGCAGGCGTCGAGCGTTGGCCGGCGAACGCATCAGGTACGCCGTCTCCTTGAGGGACTGGTAGTCCTCGAGCGAGACCACGACCACAGGCTCGTGCCCGGCGCGGGTGATGACGACTTCTTCGCGGTCGTTGTTCACGCCATCGAGCATCTCGGCGTAGCGAGCTCGTGATTCGGTATAACTCATCGTCTTCACGACCAGACCTCCCCAAGTACAGAAAACTGTACGTCCTAGAGTTGTGGTGCGCAACTGCATTCCGAAGTCCCGCCACACCCATCCGCCGAAGCCCCTTCCGAGGCGCGTCTATCTGCCGCGTACCGTCCCGGTCAGCGGGCTGCTTCCGCGTGTGGACACGTCCGGGACGACCAGGACCGACAACCATCGTCGAATCGCCTAGAATCGCTGACCAACAGGCCATCTGAGGCGTCAGCGCGTTCAGCATGGGCAGGGTTGCAGTCGAGGGTGCGCCTGGCGTGCTGTGTCGGCCTCGCAGCCCCGGTTTCGGGGCCCTGCGGGCGTTGTCAAGCTGACTGGAGTCGATCGGCTTCGGTTTCTGCGTTTCGGTCGGAGGGGATGTTGATGCCGACGAGTCCGGGCGGGGCTGGTGTTGTCGGGCGAGCCCTGAACCGTTCGGGGTTCTGCTGGTAGTAGGCCTGGTTGACCTGTTCCCGGCGTGTCCAGAGCTTCCGCCAGCTGCCGTCATGAACCTCGTTTGGTGAGAACAGGGCGATGCCGGAGTGTTTGTGGTTCTGGTTGTACCGTGCACCTGCGCGGTCCACTTGGCGAAGACGAATTCGAACTGCGCGGGCATTGGACGCTCCACCGACAGCGTCCCGTCGTTGTCGAACGTGGCGATGCGCTCCACCGGCGCCACGTAGGCTGCACCAGGCGTCGTCACGGCACTGACGAAGCCCAGGATCGCCCGCTTGGTCGGGCCGTCGTTCCAACTGGGCAGGGGATCGGTGCTCATTGTGGTCCTTTCGGGAGCGGGCGGGACTCCCAGCCCACAAACGATGGTGGGCCTCACTACTCGATGCGCCCCGAGCAGACGCGTCGGCCCCGGTGTTTCGGGAGCTCCACGTGAGGATCCCGGCACGCCATCGGGGCACCTCCACTCCGGTCGACACGCGTCCTTCCCTCCGGTCGGTTTGGATAGCATCCGGGCTCAAGGCGTCCTCGGCGAGAGCAACCCCGCCCGGCTGTACCTGTCTGGCAGCGTGGCGGCCTACTCTCGTCTCAGATGCGGTGGACCAGGTGCGGGCGTCGGCATCCGCGCACGATCTGAGATCGAACGCACAGTGACTGAAGAAGGGCAGGACCCTCCCCCGATGGCCAGGCATGTCGAGCCGCAGCCCGGCGGTGGCCCGTGGCGCGACAAGGCCAGGGCCGTTGCTGCGCTGATTGTGTTGACTGCGGTCGCCGGCGGGCTGGACGGGATCGCCTTCCTGTTCTTCGGTCGCGTGTTCGTATCCAACCAGACTGGAAACATCCTGTTCATGGCCTTGCGGCTTGTCGGCAAGCAGCAGGTCGACGAGCGGGCAGCGGCCAGTTCGCTGGGCTGCTTCGTGGTTGCAGCGGCGTTGTGTGGGCGCCTCCTTGGCCCGGTGGTGCGCGACGGGAGGTGGCCCCGTCTGGCACTGCCCGTGATCGGCATTGAGGTCGTACTGATCGCGGCCGCGGCGATTCTGGCGGGGATCACCGGGGCGCCCAATGCCCTGGTGGTAGCGCCGCTGGCCGCGGCGATGGGCATACAGGTTGCCCTCGCTCGCTGGATGGCGATCGACTACCTCACGGGTGGCTTTCTCACGGGGGTCCTGGCCGATCCGGCGATCTCATCGCTAGCCGGCGGCGCGGGTCGGTCGTGGTGGTACGCAGCCACACCGATCGTGGCGCTCATGGTCGGAGCTGGGGGGATAGCCCTGGTCGCCGAGGTGTCGGTCCCGTTCGCCTTGGCAGTCTGCGCCGGGCTCGCAATCGCAGTGCTGTGGATTGCTGCTGGTCGCGGACCACATCGCAAGCGTCCGGTGCATCTTGACCGGTGAAAGTCGTGACGCACGCATCGCGGCGACGAACGAGCGCCCCAAGGGGCCGCAGCCGACCGATCCGGGCGTCTCCCGCTAGGGAGAACGGTGCTGAGCGACTGCCGGCCGGGAGGCGTGGCTGGCCCGGTTCTCCCCGGACGGGACGCATCCCCCAGGCCCGGCCCGCGGCCCCGGTCGAAGCCAACACCAAAGTGCTCGCCGCGCAGGCCCGGTTGGACGCGGCCCTCGCGGCACGAGACGCCAACCCCCACCCGCAGCCACCCTCCGACGGCCCCGAGGACGACGGCCCCGAGGACGACGGCCCGGATGATGGTGGTGGTCCGGTTGGACAGAGCACGCAGGCCAAGGCGCAGCCGAAGAAGACGGGGCAGGATCCGGGACCGCGGGTGAACACCACCGACCCGCAGTCCTGGATCCAGCCCACCCGCAAGGGCTCGATCCAGGGCTACAACGCCCAGGTCGCGGTCACCGGCGACCAGCTGATCGTGGCCTGCTCGCTGGGCCAATCCAGTGCTGATGACCCCCAGTTCCAACCGATGATGGGCAAGACCATCGACGTGGCGGCACGCTGGCCGAGCAGACCGGCGTACCCCTGCCGATCGGGATCGTGCTCGCCGACGCCGGCTACTCCAGCAACGCGAACCTCGACGCAGACGGCCCAGATCGGCTGATCGCCCTGGGCAAGTCCCGTGACCTGTTGACCACCGCGAAGAATGACCCGACCACCGGCGACCCCGACCCGAACTGGACGACCCGGGAGCAGATGGCCCACCGGCTGGCCAAGCCCGAAGGCGTAGCCACCTACAAACGGCGCGGCGCGACCGTCGAGCCCGGCATCGGCAACCTGAAGAAGATTCTGCCCGCGTTCTCCCGCCGCGGCCTGCAAGCAGCCGACGCCGAACCGCACTTCGCCGCCGCCGCGTTCAACCTGCTCAAGATCCACCGCACACGGGCTGCCTGACCCGCGCGCCAGCCCGTCGCAGGCCGCCCAGGCCCCGAACACGGCCACCCCCGCGCCCACACACCGGCAACGCGGCCCTCAACCAGCACAGATCCAGCCGAACGCCCAAACCCCCCACCCCGCGCGCGACCCCAAGACCGCGTCACATAGGCCACCCCCAGGATTCGGCAACAGCCTCCTGCAGGCACTGTTTTCGGAGACAATGGGGCCCTTCGGATTTGAGGGGGTGGTGGTGAGGGGCTGATCGGGGGTGGTCGGTGTGTCGCCGGGGTGTGGGGCAGGGGTCCTGCCAGTGTCGGTTTCGACCAAGAACCCGAGCACAGGAGGACCCCTGTGGAGTGTGACCCTACCCGTATCTGTCAGATCCTTGTCGGCCTGGTCGAGGTGAACGTCATCGGTGTCGAGGACGTGCCCGGGGCCCCGTTGGTGGTCCATATCGAGTCCCAGGTCCAAGCCGTGGACTGCCCTTCGTGTGGGCGGTGCGGGTGGGTCAAGGACCGGCGGGTCGTGCTGTTGACTGACCTGCCCGCGTTCGGGCGCCCGGTCCGGTTGGCGTGGCACAAGACCCGCCGGGCCTGCCCTGACCCGGACTGCCCACACGGGTCCTGGACCTGCCGGGACGACCGGATCGCCGCACCCCGCTACACCGTGACCCAGCGGGCCGGGCGGTGGATGACTGAGCAGGTCGGGCGAGCCCGTCGGGCGGTGGCCGCGGTCGCCCGCGAGCTGGGCTGTGACTGGCACACCGTCAACGACGCGGTGATCGGCTACGGCGCTGGGCTCGTCGACGATCCCGACCGGATCGGGGCGGTCACCGCGATCGGCCTGGATGAGACCCTGTTCACCCGCACCGGGCAGTACCGAAACCTGGAATGGGCCACCACGATCGCGGACGTGGGCAACCACCGGCTGATCGACATCACCCCGGGGCGCGACACCGAGTCAGTCATCGACTGGCTCGACCAACGCCCGCAGGCCTGGTTGGACGCGATCACCGTGGGCACCCTGGACATGGCCGCCACCTACCGCAGCGTCTACCGTCAGGTCCTGCCCCACGCCACCCTGGTGG
>CAWAEB010000006.1:0-225000 GCA_963781015.1 uncultured Actinomycetes bacterium
CAGCAGCCGCTCCGGCCTCCTCCCATTGGATCGCGCCGTTCCATTCGGGCATCTGCTGCGGGGCCAGCAGGAGATCGCTGCTCACAGTGGCGGCAACCTCGGACGGGCTCGGCGGTGCGCTCGGTTCCGTGGCCGAGCCCCCGCACCCAGTGAGCAGCAGGAGAAGCACCCCCGACGATGCGACCAATGACTGGCTGCGACCAGTGACTTCGATCGACACGACAAACCCCCAATCCGGTTCCCGACGAGACACTGCCCTGCGCAGGCTCCATCTCCAGACTACGCCGCACGCCGTCGTCGACGGGCAGCCCGGCACCCTCGGCGAGTTCGGTGTTCGGCACGGCACCGATGCCGGCGGCGACCACGTCGGCCGGTGCCCGGTCAGGTCGCGAGCAGCGCGGATCAGCGCGACGTTGAGCGCGCTGATCGCGCCCGCGACCACCACCGCGAGCAGCGTCGGTACCGCGTCGTTCACGAGATCGCCCATGAGTCCGGCGGACCGCGGTCAGGGCCACCAACGGCCACAGCGGAACGGGATGCCGAAGGACAGCACCACCTCGGAGATCGACCAGTGCCCTCGGTGGTCTGGCCACGCCGAGGGGCGAGGATCCCCAGTGCCGGGACCAGCGCGATCATCCGGCGGACCAGCGACGGGATCCGCCGCCCGCCGAAGCCCTCGAGGATCACCGCCCCGGCGTACGTGCCCACGCTCGAGGACGCCACGCGCTGGCCAGCACGGCCAGGGCGACAGCAGCGCCGGCCACCGAACCCAGGACAACGCCGAAGGCAGCGTAGGCATCCTGGAATGTCTCCGCACCGGAGCCCTGCAGGGCTGCCGCAGCCGCGACCGCATGGCGACGTTGACCGTCCCGGCCAGGACATCGCCGCCCGACGTCGACCTTCGTGGCGGCCAGGTCGCCGCCGACCACCGGATCGCGGCACGTCACCGTGCCGGTGCGCACGAGCGCCCCGTGCAGCCAGATCGCATGCGGCATCACGGTCGCGCCGAGGATGCCGGTCGCGAGCACCAGGCTCTCCACGCCCTCCAACCTGGGCACGGTCCACTGAGCAGCCCCGAGAACGACGGACTCGACGCGATCGCAGACCACAGGAATCCGACGAGCACGATCCCGAGCAGAAGGAGGATCGCGCGCTCATAACCACCTGGCCCCGACTCGGACGGCCAGGATCACCAGCGACACCAGGCCGGTCACGACCCCCCCGAGCAGCAGCGGCATGTCGAACAGGAGCTGCAGGGCGATCGCACCGCCGATCACCTCGGCCAGGTCGGTCGCGATGGCCGCCCCCTCGGACTGGACCATCAATCCCACGCGCGCCGGCGGGAGTAGTGGCCTGGCGCAGCTCCGGCAGGGTCGGCCGGGTCGCGATCGTCACCTTGGCTGCCAGGTACTGCACCAGCACGCGCGGTCAGGTTCGCGACCACGATGACCCAGAGCAGCAGGTAGCCGTACTGCGCCCCAGCAGCGACGTTGGTGCGACGTTGCCCGGGTCGACGTAGGCCACGGCAGCCACGAAGGCCGGACCCAGCAGCAGCAGGGTCCGGCGCAGGCGCGCGTACCTCATCGTGGGCGACTGCATCGCCCACACCATCGCCGTTCCCCGAACATGACGTCACTATCCCGGCCCCCACCCACCGCCCACGCGGCGAGGTCCGCCAGGCACGACATGCGGCTGCGGCACCCCGGTGCGCCACCTAGATCGGCCAGTTCCTGCCCCCGATTAGGACTCCACCCATGAGCGCGAACCCCACCTCGCCGATGCCTGACGCGGCTCATCCAACGCTCCCCGGCTACGCGACGTCCCGGCGAAGGTCGACCTGCCCGCCATCGACCGCGAGTCCTGGCGCACTGGGCTGCCCACGACGTGTTCCATCGTTCATCGGCACAGCGCGAGGGCGCCCCGGAGTGGACGTCTACGAGGGCCCGCCGACCGCGACCGGCAAGCCGGGCACCCATCATGTCGAGGCCATCGTGTGTTCAAGGACGTGTCCCGCGCTTTCGCACGATGCGCGCTCTCCACGTTGGAACGCAAGGCCGGCTTGGACTCCGCCACGGCCTACCCGTCGAGCTCGCTGTGGAGAGGGGCTCGGTTCTCGGGCAGGGCGACATCGAGGCGTTCGGCGTACAGGGTTCAACGCAGGCGCCGGGAGTCGGTGCTGCACCATGTCGACCAGCCCGCCGCGCTCACCGCCGCGCATCGGCTACTGGGTCGACATCGACGATGCCTACTGGACGATCGACTCCTCGTACGTGCAGAGCGTCTGGTGGTCGCTCAGCAGATCTTCGCCCGGGGCCTGCTGGTCCAGGACCATCGGGTGACCCCCTACTGCCCCCGCTGCCGCACGCGCCTTTCGACCATGGCTCGCACAGGGCTACGAGGAGCATCGTCGACCGTCGGTGCCCGTGCGGATGCCGGTCACCAGTCGCCCGCTGGCCGACCGCTTCCCGGAGTCAGCCTGCTGGTCTGGACCACCACCCGTCGACGTTGGTGCCGACACGCGGTCGCGGTCGAGCCGGATGCCACCTACCAGGTGGTCCGCGTGCCCGGGGAGTTCGGCGATTCTGACTGCTCGCATCGCCGAGGCGCTTCGCCAGGCGGAGCTGCCCGACGGCCACGAGGTACTGGCCTCGATGCCGGGCCGGGACTGGAGCACACGGGCTACGCACGACCCTTCGACCTGATCGACATCCCGGACGCGCACTACGTGATCCTCGCCGAGTTACGTCACCACCGGGGACGGTCCGGACTGGCCCTCACCAGGCGCCGGCGTTCGGCGCCGAGGACCCGTCTCCTGCGGCGGCTACGGGCTGCCGCTGGTCTCCCCTGCTGCCCGACGGCACGTTCGACCCGTCGGTGCCGATGGTGGGCGGGATGTTCTTCAAGGCCGCCGACCCCGACCTGGTGGCCGACCTCGAGGCGCGTCGCCTGATGTCCGTCACCAGCAAGTTCGAGCACTCCTACCCGCACTGCTCGCGCTGCCACACGCCGCTGGTCTATTACGCCCAGCCCTCCGGTACATCCGGACCACCGAGATCAAGGATGCCCTGGTCCGCGAGAACGAGGGGACCGCCTGGCACCCGAGCACGATCCAGTGGGGACGCTACGGCGACTGGTTGGCCAACAATGTGGACTGGGCGCTGTCGCGCAACCGGTACTGGGGCACGCCGCTGCCGATCTGGCGGTGCGCGCAGGACCACCTGACCTGCGTGGAGTCACTGGCCGAGCTCGGGTCGCTGGCCGGCGCGGAGCTCTCCGAGCTGGACCCGCACCGGCCGTACGTGGATGACGTCACGTTCGAATGCCCGACCTGCGGGGGCACCGCGACGCGAGTCCCCGAGGTGATCGACTGCTGGTACGACAGCGGGGCGATGCCGTTCGCCCAGTGGGGCTACCCGCACGCGGGCGTGGAGACGTTCGATCGCAAGTACCCGGCCGACTTCATCTGCGAGGCGATCGACCAGACCCGTGGCTGGTTCTACACGCTGATGGCGATCGGGACGCTGGTCTTCGACCAGTCTGCCTACCGGACCGTGCTGTGCCTGGGCCACATCCTCGACGAGGACGGCCGGAAGATGAGCAAGCACCTGGGCAACGTGCTCGAGCCGATCGGCCTGATGGACGAGCACGGCGCCGACGCGGTGCGCTGGTTCATGCTCGCTGCCGGCTCGCCGTGGCAGGCCCGTCGGGTGGGCCACGGCCATCGCCGACGTGGTGCGCCGCACGCTGCTGACCTACTGGAACACGGTGTCCTTCCAGTCGCTGTACGCGCGGACCGCTGGCTTCGCGGCCGACCCGGCCGATGCGCCGGCCGTGACCGAGCGACCGGTGCTCGACCGCTGGGCGCTGGCCGGGGCCAGCCGACTGGCCGCCGAGGTGACCGTCGCGCTGGACGCCTACGACACGCAGCGGGCCGGCCGGCTGCTCGCGGCCTACATCGATGACCTGTCCAACTGGTACGTGCGGCGCTCCCGGCGGCGGTTCTGGGACGGCGACCCGGCGGCCCTGTACACGTTGCATGAGTGCCTGCGCACCGTGACGCTGCTGATGGCGCCGTTCACACCGTTCATCACCGAGCAGGTGTGGACCGACCTGTTCGCCTCGGCTCCGGATGACTCGGTGCACCTGCAGGACTGGCCCGACGACTCCGGCGAGCTGGCCGATCCGGTCCTGGCCGAGGAGGTCGCGCTGATCCGCCGACTCGTGGAGTTGGGCCGCGGCGCCCGCGCTGAGGGCAGGGTGCGCACGCGCCAGCCGCTGGGCCGCGCACTGGTGTCGGCACCCGGCTGGGAGCACATGCCTGTCTCGCTGCGCGACCAGTTGGCCGAGGAGCTGAACGTGGTGTCGGTGGTCAGCCTCGGTGGCGGGTCAGCCGATGCGACCACCGATGAGCTGGTGCATGTGTCGGTGAAGGCGAACTTCCGCTCGCTGGGTCGTCGGTTCGGCAAGGGCACCCAGCCGGTTGCCGCAGCTGTCGCGGCAGCGGACCCGGTCGCGTTGACCGCAGCCCTGCGCGCCTCGGGGACGGCAACGGTCGAGGTGGACGGTTCGCCGGTCGAGGTGGGTCAGGACGACGTGGTGATCACCGAGACCCCGCGCGAGGGCTGGGCGGTGGCCACCGACGCCGGAGAGACCCTGGCCCTGGACCTGGCGCTGAGCCCCGAGCTGATCGGCCGGGGGCTGGCTCGCGAGGTGGTCCGGACGGTGCAGGAGGCCCGCAAGGCTGCGGGGCTGGCGGTCAGCGACCGGATCGAGCTGTGGCTGGCCGCTGAGGGTGCGCACCTGGCTTCGGCCCTGGACGCGCACGTTGACGACATCGCTGACGAGGTGCTGGCCGTGTCGGTGTCGCGTGGGCCGGCGCCGACGGTCGTGTTCGCCGGCCGCGACGACGACCTGGGTCTCACATTCGGGTTGCGACGGGCGTGACGGCACCCGTTGCGCCGCGGGCGCACGCCCGCACCTGTCGGAGGGGGTACCTGCACACCAGCGGCACCCGCGCAGCGGTTCCTCCACCACAGCGACGCCGGAACAGAGGTTCCTCCACCGCAGCGACGCCCGGATGACGCCCACGTGGAGGGACTCGTTGAGCGCGGAAGTGCGCCTGTGCATGATGGATCGGAATTGTCAGGGGTGCGTGGCAGGGTGACGCCCATGCAGACGCAGGATCCGCGGGTGGACCGGTATCGGGGGGCGGTCTACCAGGCTGAGGACACCATCGCCTCCGTGATGAGACGGCCGTACCGCGCCGTGCGGCTCGGGTCACGGGTGGTGACGCTGTCCGCCGAGGTGCGCCTGGGCTCGCTGGCCGGGGTGCAGGCCTATGTGGATGCGGTTCTGGACGAGCCGGAGACATCCGCGCGCTACCGGGGGCTCGGGCCGGTCGTGGTCCAGTCCCGTCGGGGGTTTCGCAAGGCCACCTACTCGGCCGGGACGATCAACATCCCGGCGGCCGATCCACGGGGGCAGTGGGCGCTGTCGCGGGCGGTCGTCCTGCACGAGGTCGCCCATCACCTGGCCGGGGTGGCCGGGCACGGCCGGGAGTTCCGGGCCGCTCTGGTGCACCTCTACGACCGGCACCTGGGTGCCGGGGCCAGGGCCCTGCTCGCGCACCTGTTCGCCCCGCTCGAGCAGCTGCCCGAGCCCGTCGATCCGGCCACCGAGGACGACCAGGTGCGCCGGGTGTCAGCCCTGCTGGCCAAGGCCGAGTCCACGTCGTCGTCCGAGGAGGCGGAGGCGTACCTGGCCAAGGCGGGGCTGGTCGCTCAACGGCACAGCGTGGACATGGCCCTGGCCGCCCTCGAGCGCCGCGCTGCTCAGCCGGATTCCCCCACGCACCGGATGCTGACCATCGGCGAACCCCGGCGGGCGCTGAACAAGCGTCTGGTCAGCCTGATGCTCGTCATCGGGCACGCATGGGGGGTTCGGGTCGACATCGGACCGGGTTCGACGTATGTGCTGGTCTACGGCATGCCCGCCGACCTCGACCGGGTGGAGTCTGTGTTCACCACCGCCAGCTCGGTGATGCAGGCCAAGGCTCATGACCATGTCCGGGCCGGGCGCTGGCGGGGCACCACCTACCTGCCGAACGACGGTTCGCCCCCACGACCGGTCACCGCTGCCCTGGCGCGCAGCGCCTTCTGCCTTGGCTTCGTGTCCCGGCTGGGCAGCAACCTCGCAGAGGCGGCGGCCGCGGCCCGCCGAGGTGAGGCCGGTACCGGCAGTCCAGAGGCGGACCCAGCCATCCGTGGACGCCGGGTGGACGTGGCGCTTCGAGCCAGGGAGGTGGCCGTCACCGACTATCACCGCACCGCCTCGAACGCGAAGGGCACCTGGCGCGGGTCGGCCAGTTCGGCGGGCAGCGCGATCCACAGCCGCCGGGCAGGCGAGCGCGCTGCCGACGAGTACGGCCAACACTCTGTGAGCGGCGGGCGCAGGGAGATCGGCGCGTGAGTTCGGCGCTCGCCCGGGTCGACGCGTTCTGGGATGCCAGCCATCGTGCTGCGGCCGACACCCAGGACCTGGCGCCCCTCATGCATTCCTGAGCCGCCACCCTGGCGCTGCCACCGCGGACTTGACCAGAGCTGGCTCTGTCCGGACCGATCGCGATCGGCGCCGAGGATGTGCGGGCAGCAGCGCGAGCGCTTGCCGCCGCTGGCGCTCCTGCATCCTTCGAGTGGATACCGCAACGGTCCCGTCCCGGATCGGGACTCCGGAGCGTGGCCGCGGTTCCCTGCCCACCCGGGCAACGTTCCCGTAGTCGACGAGCACGCCACCGAGGCGACTGACATCCACATGTCGCCGGGTGAGCTTGACAGTCCGACTGATCGATGGAATGATTCGAACATCAGTTCGATTGATGATCCGGTGTTGCCAATCAGGCGGCCAGCGGTGGCCACCCGGTCGGTGGCATGGGACTGAGGTCCCGGGCGGTGGTTCCGGGCGGCGCGGGTGCTGGGCATGCCCGTGGCCATGGTGGGTGGTGGCGACGCGGTTCGCGTCAGGGATGAAGGCCCGTTCTTCGGTCACTGCTGCGCGTGAGGTGAGGCGCGCGGCTCGAGGGCAGGGGCCACACCCATGGATGGATTGCTGGATCTGGGCGGGTTGGAGCATGAGGTGCACCGCCTGGTGGCGCTCGCGGGCGCTGCCCCACCCAACGGCGACGGTGGCATTGTTCCCAGCCGAGCTGACCCCCGCCTTGCTGACCCGGGAGGGTCCGTGCATGGTGATGACCTGCTGCGCCTGGGTCGGGTCGTGGAGCTGTTGGCTGTGGTGCGTGCGGTGTGGGCCCAGAGGTTCGAGTCCGGTGCTCAGTGGGCTGGCGAGGGTGCCCGGTCCGGGGCGGCGTGGGTCGCGGCGAGGTCGATCGAGCACCCGGCCACGGCCCGGGCCAGGGTCCATACGGGGCGGGACCTGGCCGCCCTGCCGCGGATGGCCGACGCTGCGCTGCGTGGTCAGGTACGCCTCGGGCACGTCCGGCTGCTGGCCAGCGCAGCCCGGGCCAAGTCGCATCGCTGGTCAGCGCTGCCCGACGTCGAGGAGTTGGTCACCCGCACCGCCGCGCAGTTGTCCGAGCCGCGGTTCGCCCGGTTCGTGCAACGGTGGGCTGCCCTGGTCGACGCCGAGCACGACGCCCAGCTTCGCGCCGACGGTGTGGACGTTCCGGCAACCGACCATGCCGCCGCGGAGCAGGCCGAACGCCGGGAGCTGTTCCTGTCCCGGTACCGGTCGGACGGGATGTGGGCCCTGGCCGGGACCTTGGACACCGAGACCGGGTTGGCCCGGTCACTGGCCCTTGAGTCCCTGCGCGAAGCGATCCGCTCTCAGGACGGCGAGCGTGACCTGCCGCAGCTGCGTCACGACGCCCTGGCCGCACTGCCCGGTGGCGAGCTGTCCGCCGGCCTGCCCGTGCACAAAGGAGTCCGCCCCCACGTCATGGTCGTCGTCGGCGCAGCAGGCGGCGGCGGCCACGACGATGCGGGCGGCGCTGGCTGGGGCAGCGGAGCAGTCAGAGGCGGGGCGGTCAATGTCCGGGCAAACGGCGGCGCGGCAATCGGTCCCGCCAGCGGCCCTCCCGACCTCGCAGGTCCCGCGGACGCCGAACTCCTCGACCGCACCGACGGCGGCTCCGGGACGCTGTGGCCCACCGGCCTGGCCCGCCAACGCGTGACCTGTGACGCGACCCTCCAGACGCTGACCGTCGAGGAGGTGCCGCTGCGGCTGGGTCGGTCCGCCCGACTGGTCAGCCCCGCGCTGCGGCGGGTGATCGACCTCCGCGACCGGCACTGCGTCTTCGCCGAGTGCGCCGCGCCAGCGATCTGGTGCCAGGCCCACCACCTCACCCACTGGGAGGACGGCGGAACCACCGACGAACGAAACCTCGCCCTGCTCTGTGGCCACCATCACCGAGCCATCCACGAACGAGGATTCCACCTACGCTGGACACCCGACGGACGCGAGATCCAGACCCTACGCCCCGACCACACCCGCATCGACGTCCCCGCCGTGCGACCCGGCACACCGGCGAACCCGGCTCCCTCGCCCCCACCGCACCCGATCCGGCGATGACGGCGGTCAGGCACATGTCATCCGTGCGTCCAGCTGGTTGGGGTGGGTACGCGCACGGCTCACCCCGTCGACGCCAACAATGGCCACGATGGTTGGCGCCAGCAGCCGAGCCGACAGCCCACGTCGGCCCAGGGCAGGGCCTCAGCGTAGGGGCCTAGTCCTCGATCACGTCCAGGCCCTGCTCCCGGAGCAGTGCCAGATGGTCCAGCATCTGCTTCACCGTCTCGGGAGAGTGGCCGTCCCAGACCCCCACCTCGGCGACGACTCGCACGGGGTGGCGGGTGCGGTAGGACTGCGTGACGTTGCCGGGAAACCGCTTGTTCGTGACGTTGGGGTCATCCTCGAACGGCCCGGTGGGCTCGACGACGTAGATGTGGCCACGTTCCTCGCTGCCTGCCAGCGCCGTGGCCAGTTCTGCTCCCCAAGCGGCTGTGTCCACCAGCGCAGAGAAGTACGTGTTGTTGGAAACCCGGCCCTGGTGGAAGTTGGAGCCGTGGCCAGGGACGATCTCCTCGTCGACCTCGAAGGTCCGCCGCGTCCCGTGGTAGAAGGGCCCCTCGATGTGCTCACAACGGTCCAACGTCACCGGCACGTAGTCGCTGCTGGCGTCATCGGTAGACATGCGCTTCGCGCCTCCTTCACCGTCGCTACGTCAGCGGCCCTCGACTGTGTCCAACTCGTCCCGCGGGCACTCACAGATTGGGGGACGTGACCGGGAAGCTACTTCTCGCCGCCGGCCAAGGCGTTCAGGTCCGCCAACTGGGACTGGAAGTAGCCGCTGAGCCGAGAGCGGATCTCGGACTCGAACGTGCGCAGCGCGGACACCCGGTTCTCGAGTTCAACCCGCTGGGACTCAAGCTTCTTGACCGACTTGCGCGCGGCCTTCTCAGCATCGGCCACCACACCGTCGGCCGTCCGCTTCGCCTCGGTGAGGTAGTCGTCGGCTGTGCGCTGGGCCAGATCGAGGATCCGGGCAGCCGCAGCGCTCGCCGCCTCGGACGGGGAGGCAGCCGAGGCGGGTGCAGCCGACTCGGCCGCATGCTCGGCAAGGCGCTGCTGGGCGTCGGCCAACTCATCGGCCAGCCTGCCGATCTCTGCCTCGACCTCATCGAGGAACGCGTCCACCTCGTCCATGTCATAGCCGGTCGCGTTGCGCACCAGCTTGAACTGCTTGTCGTGGACGTCCAGTGCATTCAGTGCCATGGGTCACCTCCGCGGGTCGAGCGCCGGATCATGCCAGCCCGGCCAGGATGCCCAGCAGGATCTGCAGGGCGATGAACAGCACCAGGAAGGCCAGGTCCAGAGCCACCTGACCGATCCGCAACGGCGGGATCACCCGGCGCAGCGCCTTGAGCGGCGGATCGGTCACCGACATCACGAACTCGAAGATCACGACCAGGGCGCCCGAGGGCCGGAAGTCCCGCGCGAACACCATGATCAGCCCGATGATCATCCGTGCGATCAGAAGCAGCAGGAACAGCCAGATCAGGGTGGACAGCAGACCAACAATCAGCGCCATGGGTCAACTCTGGTTGAAGAACCCGTCCTGCGCGATCTGCGCCCGAGCCTCCGCTCCCACGTCGACGTTCGCCGGGGAGAGCAGGAACACCTTGTTGGTGATCCGCTCGATGCTGCCCCGCAGCCCGAACACCAGACCGGCGGCGAAGTCCACGATCCGCTTGGCATCGTTGTCGTCCATGCCGGTGAGGTTGATGATCACCGGCACGCCCTCGCGGTACTCCTCGCCGACCCGGCGGGCGTCGTTGTAGGTGCGCGGGTGCAGCGTGGTGATCCGGTAGATGTCGGCTCCTGCGGAGGTTCCGGTGGGCTTGAAGGTCGAAGTCGGCCGCTCGACCGGGCGCTCGGCCACGGCTGTGGCTGCCGGGCGAACGACTGCCTCGGGCACGGGGCGGGGTCGTGGGGCCGCAGCGGGTGCGGCGGCCTCCCGCGCACGCGGGCGCGGATCCGTTTCATAGTCGTCGACCAGGTCGTCCTCGACGAGTCCCAGGTAGAGGGCCATCTTGCGCATCGTGCCGGCCATGTGTGCTCCTTCATGCCATCGCGGACCGCCCAGGGCGGTGCCGGTTGTGTTGTCAAGGTTACTTCAGTGGTTCGCGGTGCCCGAGCAGTGCGCTGCCCAGGCGGACATGTGTCGCCCCGGCGGCCACAGCGGCCTCGAGGTCCCCGGACATGCCCGCCGAGCGCATCCGCGCCTGCGGGTGTCCGAGCATCAATCGGTCGTGCATCCCAGCCAGCTGTTCGAACGCCCGCTGAGGGTCGGCGCCCAGAGGCGCCACCGCCATGACTCCCAGCAGGTCCAGGTGGGCTGCGGCAGCCACCAGGTCGGCCAGTTCCTGGACCTCGTCGGGGCGAGCCCCACCTCGGTGCAGGGCATCCTCTGGCGCCGGTCCCACTCCAGCGTCGGAGAGATCCACCTGAACACAGACCCCCAGCCGCCGAGCTGCTGCCTGGGCGCCGCGGTCCAGGGCACCGACCAGCGCAGCCCGGTCCACGGACTGCACCACATCGGCATACCGGGCAACGGACCCCGCCTTGTTGCGTTGGAGCTGACCCACGAAGTGCCAGGTGAGGCCGAGTTCGGCGCACTCCTGTGCCTTCACCTTCGCCTCCTGGTCACGGTTCTCCCCCACCTCGGTGATGCCCAGTCCGGCCAGCAGCGCCACGTCGGAGCTCGGGAAGGTCTTGGTGATGGCCACGATCGTGACCTCCACCGGATCCCGGTCGACAGTCCGACACGCCGCCGCGATCCGAGCCTGCGCGGTGGCCAGGTTGGTCACCAGCTGGTCGCGGCGCGAGATCTGGCTCATGCGGCAGCCACGATCGCCACGGCCCCGGCCTGACGCCCCGTCCGGCCATCGCGCCGGTAGGAGTACAGCGTCGGGTCCTGCGCGGTGCACCCACCGATCAACCTGCTGGGGATCCCCACTTCGGCCAGCCGGGCCACCAGACCAGCCCTCAGGTCCAGCGCGGGTTGGCCATCGCGAGCTGTGGTCACGGCCGCGGCATTGACCGCTGCGACCTGTTCGGCCCGATCTGCGGGGACGGGGTAGCAGTCCCCGCAGATCGCCGGGCCGAGGAACGCCTGGAGGCGCTCAGTGCGCGCACCCTGGGCGGCCATCGCCGCCACCGCCGCACCCACCACATCGAGCACCAGACCACGCCAACCACAATGGACCGCCGCGGCGACCCCAGTCCCAGGGTCGACCAGGATGACGGGCACGCAATCGGCGGCCAGGGCCACCAGGCCGACGCCCCGCTGGTCGGTGACCAGCGCGTCGACGTCCTGGAGCTCGGCGCCGGGCTGAACACCCGTGGGTACCCCGACCAGCGCCACGCCCGAACCGTGATCGGGATGCATGAACGTCATCGCCGCCGCCGGAACACCGAGCGCCCCGGCCAGTGCGCTCCGGTTGGTCACTACCGCGTCCGCCTCGTCCCCGACGTGCGAGCCGAGGTTCGCCGAGGCGTACGGCCAGCGGCTCGACCCGCCGCTGGCCGCACTGCCCCGGCCGGTGAACAGCACCCGCGCCTCGACCCCACCCGGCAGGGCGAGGTCGAGGCGGTGGCTGGTCATGTGGGCGCGGACTGCTTCGCGGGACTACTTCAGGAAGTCCGGGACGTCGAGGTCGTCGGGCTCGTCGAAGCTGATCGTGCGGGGCTGGCGCAGGTCCACTCCGGGCCGCTCGCTGCCCGCGAGACCGGCTGGCAGCACCACGCCGGACTGGGCGCCGACCCCGGCCATGACGGGGGTCTCCTTGGGCGCCTCGGCGGGGGCCTCATCGACCACGCGCCGACCGGCGACGGCGTCGCGGCGTGCCGGCGGGTGCCCGCCGTCGAAGCCGGCCGCGATGACCGTCACCCGAACCTCGTCACCGAGGGTGTCGTCGATGACCGCACCGAAGATGATGTTCGCGTCCGGGTGGGCCGCCTCGGCGATCAGCCGGGCCGACTCGTTGATCTCGAACAGGCCGAGGTCCGAGCCGCCCGCGATCGACATGAGCACCCCGTGGGCGCCGTCGATGCTGGCCTCGAGCAGTGGGCTGGCGATGGCTGCCTGAGCCGCACCCACAGCGCGGTCGTCGCCTCGGGCGGAACCAATGCCCATGAGCGCCGAGCCGGCGCCGGACATGACCGACTTCACGTCGGCGAAGTCGAGGTTGATCAGCCCGGGGGTCGTGATCAGGTCGGTGATGCCTGACACGCCCTGCAGCAGGACCTGGTCGGCCTGGCGGAAGGCGTCGATCATCGAGATCGACCGGTCGGCCAGCGAGAGCAGCCGATCGTTGGGGATCACGATCAGGGTGTCGACCTCGGAGCGCAGGCCGTCGATGCCGTTCTCGGCCTGGCCGCTGCGCCGACGTCCCTCGAAGCCGAACGGACGGGTCACGACGCCGATGGTCAGCGCGCCCAGGGACTTGGCGATCTTGGCCACGACGGGGGCCCCACCGGTGCCGGTGCCGCCGCCCTCGCCCGCGGTCACGAACACCATGTCCGCGCCCTTGAGGACCTCCTCGATCTCCTCGGCGTGGTCCTCGGCGGCACGTCGGCCGACCTCGGGGTCCGCACCGGCGCCCAGGCCACGGGTGAGCTCACGGCCGATGTCGAGCTTGACGTCCGCATCGCTCATGAGCAGCGCCTGCGCGTCGGTGTTGATGGCGATGAACTCCACGCCCTTGAGGCCGACCTCGATCATGCGGTTCACGGCATTCACACCGCCACCGCCGATGCCGACGACCTTGATCACTGCCAGGTAGTTCTGGGGGGCTGCCACGTCAGGCTCTCCTATTTCATCGTTGCTGGGCAAAGGGTTGGGGTCGGGCTGTGCGACGCAGGGTTGAGCCACGCCACGGGGGCCTGCACCGTCGGTCTCCGCCACTCTCACCCTCAACCTGAGGCTTAGAGTTATGTCAACCTGTGGTTGGGATGGAACCTAGGTGCCTCTGGGCCCGGTTACAAGCACCCCGGCGGTTGTGGGCGTGTCGTCGGCATCGCTGATCCGATCGCCGGTGCCGCCCGAGGCCAGGTGTCGCGCGATGCCGGCCCTGGGGACGAGCTGGGGACGGACTGGGGAGAACCCGGGACACGCTGGGGACGGCCCGACCCGGACCACTGTGGACGACACCGTCCACACCGACGGCCCTGCCTGTGGAGACTCCCGGAGCACCCGGCGCCCCAGCCTCGACGACAGCCCTCCCCGCCCCCGATCATGTTCGCTATGGGCGAACAGGCCGATCAGCTCGTACTGGCGGCTTCGGGGTCCGTCGTGCCCGACGTCGTCGGCAGCAGCGGCGCGCTGACGTCGTACCTGGTGGCGCCCACGGCCATGAGTCCGGCCAGGACCTCGGCCTTCAGCGCGGAATCCTCGACACCACCCCACCGCACGGTGGCCCCGTCGCGCAGGCTCACGGTGACGTCGTCGCGGCTCTTGGCCTTGATCTTGACCACCCGCTTGCGCAGGTCGTCCGGCAGCGCGACCAGGACATTGCGGGCGATCTCACGCTGGGCATCGCCCTTGCCATTGATCACGGGGACTCGATTGGCCTTGGCGACCTTGTCGTAGACCACACCCTGGGAGTCCATCAGGAAGTAGCCCTTGCCCGCGTCCACGGCTGCGAACGGGGTCCGCGCGGTGACCACCAGCTCGATGGTGTGCGGCAGCGAGTGCACGACCTGCACGTCAGCCACGGCTGGCTGGTCGGTCATGATGCCGATCCGGACCCGTTCGGCGTCCACCGAGGGCACGTGATCCTGGGCCGAGATCCCCGAGGCCAACCGGATCGACTCCGCGCTGATCCCTCGGGGCACCTCGACTGCGACATGCTCCACGACGGTCAGCGGCGAATGCCAGCCCAGCCACCACACTCCCCCGACCCCCAGGGCGGTCGCGATCAGGATCCGGCGACGGCGCTTGGGGTGGGCACGACGGGCCCGCGCTGGGGGCGACCCCCTGTGCCCCGGGTCGTCGGCCGACCCCGGCGCGGGCTGTGCTGCGGCGCTGTCCGCCTCGTCGCCGGCGGTCGGAACGGGCCCATCGAGCACCTCGGCCTCGTGGTCGGTCACGGTTGGCCTCCATGGCGTTGGGCGAGCAGGGTGAGTACCTCGGGTCCGAGCATCACGATGTCCCCGGCCCCGAGCGTCATGACGATGTCGCCGGGCTGGGCGCGCTCGGCCAGGTGCCCGGCGACCGCGGACCACGAGGGCTCGAACACCACGCGATCGGCGGGCAGTGGCACGTTGCTGGCCATGGACTGCCCGCTGGCGCCCGGGATCGGCTCCTCCCCCGGGGCGAACACCTCGAGGACGACGACGTGGTCGGCCAGGCCGAGGGCGGCCCCGAACTCCTCGACGAACATGGCCGTGCGGTAGTAGTGATGGGCTTGGAAGGCCACCACCAGGTTGCCCTCGCCGACCACCTCGCGCGCGGCGCGCAGGGTGGCCTCGATCTCGGTCGGGTGGTGGGCGTAGTCGTCGAACACCCGGATCCCGGCAACCTCGCCCTTGAGCTCGAAGCGCCGCCGCGTGCCGGTGAACTGGCCCAGCCCGTCGATCACCTCGTCGGCGGGAAGGCCGAGCCCGATCGCCGTGACCAGTGCCGCGGCAGCGTTCAGGACGTTGTGGCTGCCATGCACCTGCAGGGCCAGCCGGCCCACCGGCTCGCCGGCGTGGGTGGCCAGTGCGCTCGACCCCGCCGGCCCGGAGGTGACCTCGGAGATCACGTAGTCGGCCTGCGGGGCACGGCCGTAGGTGCGCACGTCGACGCCGAGCGCACGGGCGCGCTGGATCAGGCGCTGGGCCCCTGGGTCATCGGCGCAGGCGACCACGAAGCCGCCCCCAGCTGCAATACCCGTGGCGAAGTCGGAGAAGCCCTGCTCCACCGCGTCGAGGGTGCCCCAGTGATCGAGGTGGTCGGCCTCCACGTTGGTCACCACCCCGGCCACCGCGGGCAGCGCCAGGAACGAACCGTCGGACTCGTCCGCCTCGACGATGAACAGGTCCCCGGCGCCCTGGTGTGCGTTGGTCCCGGTGGTGTTGAGCTCGCTGCCGATCGCGAACGAGGGGTCGACACCGCAGTTCTGGACGGCAAGGGTCAACATCGAGGTCGTCGTCGTCTTGCCGTGCGTGCCCGAGACCGCCACACCGCGGTAGCCGGCCATCACCGCGGCAAGCGCTTCGGCACGTGAGAGCACCGGGATGCCAGCGTCGCGGGCGGCCACCACCTCCGGGTTCGAACCACCGATCGCCGTGGAGATCACGACCGCATCGGCCTGGGCCACGTTGTCCCCGCTGTGCCCCACCCGGGCGTCGATCCCCAGGGCCCGCAACGTGACCAGCCGGCGGGACTCCTTGGCGTCGCTGCCCGAGACCTCCACCCCGCGGGCCACCAGGATGCGGGCGATCCCGGACATACCGGCACCCCCGATCCCCACGATGTGCACGTGGCCAGACAGAACGACCATCACCTTCACCTGCTCCCGCGGCCCGCTCGAGCCGCCTCGAGGACCATGTCGGCGAGCTTCTCGTCCGCGTCGCGGATGCCGTGGGCTGCGGCCAGCTGGCCCATCCGCTCCAGGCGAGCCGGGTCAGCGACCAGTGGGCTCGCCTCGGCCAACAGGGCTGGGCCGTCCAATGC
Source organism: uncultured Actinomycetes bacterium (assembly GCA_963781015.1). GTDB lineage: Bacteria > Actinomycetota > Actinomycetes > S36-B12 > CAIYMF01 > Prado023. The sequence goes on from CAWAEB010000006.1 coordinate 16,235, forward strand.
CTCGTCGGCGACCAGGAGCCCGCCGCCGGCGTTGACCACTGGCAGTGCGTTGAGGCGCTGCTCACCGTTGCCGATCGGGAAGGGCACATAGATCGCCGGCAGCCCGACCGCTGCGAGCTCCGCGCAGGTCATCGCACCGCTGCGGCTGACCACCAGGTCGGCGGCCGCATAGGCCAGGTCCATCCGGTCCAGGTAGGCCACCGGGTGGTAGCCGTCCGGCCTGTCGGTCACTGCGTCGAGGTTGGCCGCGCCCACCGAGTGCAGCACCTGCAGGCCCAGGTCCAGAAGTCCCGGCAATGCGCTGGCAACCGCGGCGTTGATCCGCTGGGCACCCTGTGAACCCCCGAAGACCAACAGCACAGGACCGTCCGGGGCGAGCCCCAGGGTAGCCCGGGCCCCGCTGCGGACAGCCGCCCGGTCCAGCGTCGAGATGCTGGCTCGCAACGGGATGCCTATCCGGGTCCCGTGCGGCAGCGTTCCGGCCACCGCCTCGGCCACCTGCGTGGTGAACCGGGCACCGACCCGATTGGCCAGCCCGGGCCGGGCATTCGCCTCATGGATCACCAGCGGGATCCGGGCGCGCCGGGCCGCCAGGTAGGCAGGCATGGCGACGTAGCCGCCGAAACCCACCACCACATCGGCATGGACGTCGGCCAGGATGGCCTGGGTCTGGCGCAGTGCATCCCGCAGCCTGCCCGGCAGAGTGACCAGGTCCGCCGACAGGCGCCTGGGCAGCGGCACGGCCGGGATCATCCGTAGGTCGTAGCCCCGGGCCGGCACCAACCGGCCCTCGAGGCCCTTCTCGGTGCCCAGGGCGGTGATCCCGATGTCGGGGTCGCGTCGACGCAGGGCGTCGCCGAGGTTCAGGGCAGGCTCGATGTGGCCTGCAGTTCCGCCCCCGGCCAGCACGACGTGCACGCGCTCAGACCTCCGTGCGCTGGGCATCGCGGCCCGGTTCCCCTGAGCGCGCAGGCGCGGGGCCGGACGTGGCCTCGTGCCGTGCGAAGGCAAGCAGGACGCCGACAGCCATCAGAAGGGGCAGCAGCGACGACCCGCCGTAGGAGATGAACGGCAGCGGGACGCCGGTGATCGGCAGCAGCTGCAGCACGGCACCGAGGTTGACCAGCGCCTGGCCCACGATCCAGGCCACGATCCCGACGGTCGCGATCCGCACGAACGGGTCCTTGGTCCGGATGGCCATCCGGAGCGAGAAGATCGCGATCGCGGCGAACAGCCCGAGCACCGTGAGGGCCCCGAAGATCCCGAGCTCCTCGCCGATCACCGGGTAGATGAAGTCCGTGTGCGCCTCCGGCAGGGCACCCCACTTCTCCCGGCTGCCGCCCAGGCCGACACCCCACCAACCACCGGTGCCCAGCGCGACCTTGCCCTGGATCAGCTGATGGCCCGAGCCGTCCGGGTCGGCCTCGGGGTGCAGCCACGCCGTGAACCGCCGCATCCGGTAGCCCGCGGTCAGCGACAGCACCGCGATGCCGGCCAGGCCAACGGATCCCAGACCGACGAAGATCCGGGCTGGAGCGCCGGCCACGAACAACAGCGCGGCCACGATGATCGACAGGATGATCGCCGTGCCCAGGTCGCCCTGGAGGACCACGAGCCCGATCACGACACCGACCACGGGCACGAACGGGACCAGCAGCTCACGCCACTGGTTCAGGTACGCCTCACGGCGGGTGAAGAGGTCGGCTGCCCACAGGATGAGGGCCAGCTTGGCGAACTCCGAGGGCTGCAGCCGGAACGGGCCGAAGAGCTTGATCCAGTTGCGCTGGCCGTACACGCCGGTGCCGACCCCCGGCACGTAGGTCAGCACGAGCATGAAGATGCTGAAGACAAGGAACGCCAACGCAAAGCGGCGGAACAGTGAGATGGGCATCTTGGAGATGGCCACCATCGCGGCCAGGCCGAGCGCGGCGAACACAGCCTGCCGGGTGAACAACGTGAACGCCGAGTCGTGCAAGGCGACCGACTCCACGCTCGAGGAGCTGAGCACCATCACCAGCCCGAGGAGGAGCAACAGCATCGCCGACCCGAGGATCAGGTAGTACGGCGCCATCGGGTGCTGGTTGAGTCGATCACGCCACCCGAGTTCGGGTGATCCGGCCCCGGTCTGGTCCGTGGACCTGCTCCTGGCCGACCTGGTCTGACTCACGTGCCCTCCTGCGCCAACGACTCCACCGCCTCGGCGAACATGTCCCCCCGCGCTGCGTAGTCGCGGAACATGTCCCACGATGCGCACCCCGGGGCCAACAGGACGGTGTCACCAGGCGTTGCCATGGCCGCGGCTGCGGCCACGACCTCTGCCATGGCACCAGTGTCGGTGCGGGTGACCGCCACGATCGGCAGATCCGGGGCGTGTCGCGCAAGCGCGTCGGCGATCACCTGCTGATCGGCACCCAGGAGCACCACGCCGACCATCTGGTCGGCGGTGGCCTGCACCAGGTCGTCGAACTGCTGGCCCTTGGCCAGCCCACCGGCGATCCAGACAACCCGGTCATAGGACATCAGGGATGTCTGGGCCGCATGGCAGTTGGTGGCCTTGGAGTCGTCGATGTAGTGGACCCCGGCCACCGTGCCGGCGTCGGCAATCCGGTGCCCGGCGGGGGTGAAGGCGCGCAGCCCGTCACGCACGGCCGTGGCCGGCACACCGTGGGCCCGGGCCAGCGCCGCGGCAGCCAGGGCGTTGGCCACGTTGTGCGCGGCGGCTGGCCGGACGTCGGCGACCGTCGCCAATTCCTGGGCGGCCTCTGCGCGGTTGGGCACGAAGGCCCGGTCGACCAGGATGTCCTCGACCAGCCCGAGCATGCTGATGTCGGGAGTCCCGAGGGTGAACCCGATCGCCCGACACCCCTCGACGACCTCTGCGTCCTCGACCATCCCCCGGGTGACCTCGTCGGCCACGTTGTAGACCGCGGCCACCTGGGTGCGCTCGTAGATGCGGGCCTTGGCCGCCACGTAGGCCTCGAAGGACCCGAACAGGTCCACGTGGTCCTCGGCGATGTTCAGGCAGACCGACGCCTGTGGGCTCATGCTGTGCAGGAACGGAAGCTGCGGGGCGCCCACCTCCACGGCGATCGCGTCCAGGGCACCCCCACTGGTCGCCTCGCCCATGACGACCTCGACCATGGAAACCCCGATGTTGCCCGCGGCCACCGTCCGCAGCCCAGCGGCGCGCAGGATCGCCTCCAGCATCAGCGTGGTGGTGGTCTTGCCGTTCGTACCGGTGACGACCAGCCACGGTGCGGCCCCCTGCTGACGCAGTCGCCAGGCCAGTTCGAGCTCACCCCACACGGGCAGCCCGGCAGCCTGGGCGGCTGCGATCACCGGGGCCAGGGGGGACAGTCCCGGCGAGACGACCAGCAGGTCCATGCCCTCGGGCAGGGTGTCGCCGTCACCGAGCCGGACTGACGCGCCGAGCACCTCCAGCACCTGCCCGCGCTCCACCTGGCGCGGCCCGTCGCCGGCATCGAAGGCGCTGACCCGGGCCCCGAGGCTCAGCAGGGCATCGGCGGCGGCGAAGCCGGCGATCCCGATACCGGCCACGCCCACGTGCAGGCCGGTCCAGTCGGCATCCCGGTTCAGGTGCTCGAGGCTCATCGGACCCACTCCGCGTAGAACAGGGCAAGACCCGCGGCGATGCACAGGCCCTGGATCAGCCAGAACCTCACGACGATGGTGACCTCCGCCCAGCCCACCATCTCGAAGTGGTGGTGCAGCGGTGCCATCCGCAGGACCCGCTTGCCGGTGAGCTTGAACGAGCCCACCTGGGCGATCACCGACAGCGAGACGATGACGAACAACCCGCCCATCAGCAGGAAAAGGAACTCCGTGCGGGTCATGACGGCCAGCGCCGCCATCGCGCCGCCGAGGGCCAGGCTGCCGGTGTCGCCCATGAAGATCTGCGCCGGGCTGGTGTTCCACCACAGGAACCCGAAGGCGGCACTCGCGGCTGCCAGGGAGAACGCGGCCAGGTCGAGCGGGTCGCGGACCGTGTAGCAGCCGTTGGTGGCCAGGTAGGAGCAGCTCTGCCCGTACTGCCAGACGCCGATCAGGGTGAAGCCGAAGAAGGTCATCGCCGACGCCCCGGCGGCCAGCCCATCCAGGCCGTCCGTGAGGTTCACCCCGTTGGTGATGGCCGTGACCAGGAACCAGATCCACAGCATGAACAGCCCGATCGGCAGCGCCCACGGCAGGTCGCGTACGAACGAGATCGCCTGCGTGGCCGGCGTGACCCCGCGGTCGTCGGGGAACTGGGCCGCCAGTGCGGCGAAGCTCAGGGCGACCGCGGCCTGTCCGAGCAGCTTGGTCCGCGCCCGGATGCCGCCGCTGCGCGACTTGAACACCTTCAGGTAGTCATCGGCCAAGCCCACCAGGGACAGCCCGACCATCAGGTAGAGCGCGAGCAACCCGGAGGCAGTGGGCGCCTCCCAGCGGATCAGGTGCGCCCCGCCGTAGCCGATGACCACCGCAGCCACGATCGCGACCCCGCCCATCGACGGGGTGCCCCGCTTGCCACTGTGCTCGGGGTAGACGATGCCGTCAGCGGACTCGCGGATGGACTGGGAGAGGTTGCGCCGGGTGAGCACCTTGATCACCAGCGGGGTGCCGAACAGGGCAACCACGAGGGAGAGCATCCCCGCGAGGACGATCAGGATCATGCGGGGTCCTCCAGCAGGGCGGCGGCGACGGCTTCCAGGCCGATGGATCGAGAGGCCTTGACCAGCACGACGTCGCCGGGGCGGACCAGCTCCCGGACCTTCGCGATGGCGCCCGCGACGTCCGGGACCCACAGGGCCTCGTCGTTCCAGGAGCCCTCCTGCGCGGCACCCAGGTACAGCGCCCGGGCGCCGGGCCCGACGGCGATGGTGAAGCTGATGTCCAGGCGGACTGCCAGCCGGCCGACCTCGTCGTGCTCGGCGATGCTGTCCGCGCCCAGCTCGAGCATCTCGCCGAGGACCGCAATGGTGCGTCCGGAACCCCTCATCGCGGCCAGCGACCGCAGCGCGGCGCGCATGGACTCGGGGTTGGCGTTGTAGGAGTCGTTGACCACTGTGACACCGGACGCGGTGGTGCTGACCTCCATGCGCCACCGGCTGCGCGGGGTCGCCCCGGCAAGCAGTTCCGCGACCCGGGCCGGCGTCATCCCCAGGTGCAGCGCCACTGCGGCTGCTGCGCACCCGTTGCTGGCCATGTGCTCACCGGCCATCGACATCTGCACCGGGGCGCTGCCTGCGGGGGTCGCAAGCGTGAACCCGGGGCGAGCCTGGGAGTCCAGCTGCAGGTCGACGGCGCGCACCTGCGCCGCAGGGCTGGCCCCGAAGGTGACCACCTGCGCGGGCGTGCGGACGGCCATCGCGGCCACGATCGGGTCGTCCGCATTGAGCACGGCCAGTCCTTCGGGGGCAAGGGCCTCGACGATCTCGCCCTTCGCCTGGCCGATCGCCTTCCGACTGCCGAACTCGCCGAGGTGGGCGGAGCCGACGTTGAGCGCGATGCTGATGTCCGGTGGTGCGATCCGGCACAGGGTGGCGATGTGCCCGATCCCGCGGGCGCCCATCTCGAGCACGAGGAACCGGGTCGCCTCGGTGACCCGGAGGATCGTCAGCGGCAGCCCGACCTCGGTGTTGAACGAGCCAGCTGGAGCCACTGTGGGGCCGAGGTCCTCGAGGAGGGTGGCCACGAGGTCCTTGGTGGTGGTCTTGCCCGAGGAGCCGGTGATCGCCACCGTCGTGAGGTCCGGGACGGCCGCCAGGACGTGGCTGCCCAACCGGCCCAGGGCGTCGACCGGGTCCCCCTCGACCACGATGGTGGGTACGCCGGTGGGTCGTGTGCCGAGGGTGACCACCGCCCCGGCGGTGTACGCCGCGGCGGCGAACTCGTGCCCGTCGACCCGCTCACCGGCGATGGCGACGTAGAGGTCGCCCGGGACGACCAGCCGGGAGTCCGCAGCGGCGCCGGTGACGGCGAGGCTCGGGTCCGGGCAGTCGACCAGCGTCCCGCCGATGACCGCCGCCGCCGTGGCGATGTCCATGCTGATCATCGGATTGCCTCCTCTGCCGCGCGCAGTGCTTCCGCCAGCTCCGCGCGGTCGTCGAACGGGCTGATCTCGCCCGCGATCTCCTGGCCCTGCTCGTGACCCTTGCCCAGGATCAGGACGCAGTCCTGTTGGCCGGCCAGATCGACCGCCGCCTGGATGGCCAACCGCCGGTCGGCCACCTCGCGCACCTCTGCGCGCTGGCGGCCGGGCACCCGGGCCGCACCGGTCATCATGGCGGCCCGGATCGCCGCCGGCGACTCCGAGCGCGGGTTGTCGTCCGTGACGATCAGCACATCCGCCCCGGTCGCGGCCACCTCACCCATCCGGGGGCGCTTGTCCCGGTCCCGGTCTCCCCCACACCCCAGCACCACCAGCACGCGGCCCCGAACCGACTCGCGGACGGCACTGATGGCGCGCTCGACGGCATCGGGGGTGTGTGCGTAGTCGACGATGGCCAGGAGGTCCTGGCCGGCCAGGACTCGTTCCATCCGACCCGGCACTCCCGGGCAGGCCGCAATGGCGGCGGCGGCCTGCTGCGGGTCGACTCCGTGGTGCACGGCCGCAGCCAGGGCCGCCAACGCGTTGGCGACATTGAACCTGCCCGGCAGCATCACCCCAGCCGGCAGGTCCCCCGCCGGTCCGTGCGCCGTGAACGTTGTGCTGCCGTGTGGTCCGGGGGCCAGAGCGCTGGCTGTCCAGTCCGCGGGCCGGTCCAGGGCATAGGTCGTGACCGGCAGCCCGTCCGTGCTGGCGGCCAGTCGCTGGCCCCAGACGTCGTCGATGCAGACCAGCCCGGCGTCCGCGCGGGCGGGCGTGAACAGTTCGGCCTTGGCTGCGAAGTAGCTGGCCAGGTCGCCGTGGAAGTCCAGGTGGTCCTGGCTGAGGTTGGTGAACACGGCCAGATCGAAGCAGATCCCGTCGACCCGGCCGAGGGACATCGCGTGGCTGGAGACCTCCATCGTGACCGCCGAGGCGCCGCGCTGACGCATCCCGGCCAGCAGGGCGTGCACGTCGGGGGCCTCGGGCGTGGTGCGCGCCGAGGGCAGGACCTCGGCCCCGACATGCGTGGCCACCGTCCCGATCAGCCCGGTCGTGCGCCCAGCGGCGCGCAGGGCTGCGTCGAGCAGGTAGCTGACCGTGGTCTTGCCGTTGGTGCCGGTGATCCCGGTCATGACCAGGTGCTCCGAGGGGTGGCCGTAGACGGCAGCGCTGAGTGCACCGAGGACGGCCCGCGGGTCGTCGACCACCAGGACCGTCAGGTCGACGCCCTCGGTGTCGGCAATGATCTGGGCACCGGTGGGGTCGGTGAGGACCGCCACCGCACCTGAGTCCTGGGCCATCGCGGCGAACCGGGCCCCGTGCGTCGTGAAACCGGGCAGGGCTGCGTAGACGTCGCCGGGCCGGACCCGCCGGGAGTCCAGGGTGATGCCGGTGACCTCCGTCGGTGGCCCGTCGGGCAGCCCGAGGGTGCGGCGCAGGTCGGCCCCGCGCATGCGGACGCCGTCAGGTCGGAGCACGTCGACTACCAGTCGGTCGGGATCACAGGCGACTTGGTGCCTGACGGCGGGATCTTGAGCTCCTGGAGTGCGTAGGTCATCACGGTGTTGAAGACCGGACCGGCCAGGACCGAGCCGTAGTGACCGTTCTTCGGGTCCTGCAGGGCAACCTGGACCACGAGCTCGGGATCGTCAGCGGGCGCCAGGCCGATGAACGAGGCGGTGAAGCCCGGAGTACCGACCGTTGACCACACGCTCCGCGGTGCCGGTCTTGGCCCCGACCCGGTAGCCGGGGATCATGGCCACCTTCGCGGTGCCGTCGGTCACGACCGTCTCGAGCATCTTGCGCATCGTCTTGGCGGTCTTGGCGCTGACCACCGGGATGCCCGGCTCGGTCGGCGCGGGTGTGAACGTGCCGTCGTTGGCGACGTACCCGTCGATGAGCCGCGGGGTCAGCCGCACGCCGTTGTTGGCGATGGTCTGGTAGACCTGCGCGACCTGCAGGGAGGTCACCGAGTAGCTCTGGCCATACGCCAGCGCCTGGAACGTGGTCGGCCACCATTTGTCCGGGGAGGGCAGCAGGCCGGCCTACTCGCCGGGGAAGTTCAGCCCACTTGGCTGGCCCATGCCGAACTTGCGCTGGTACTCATACAGCTTGTCCCCACCGATCTTGTCGGCGAACAGGATGGTGCCGATGTTGCTGGACTGGGCCATGACTCCGGCCAGCGTCAGGTGCAGCGTCCCGTGCGGGGTGTGGTCGTTGGTCGTGTGCCCGCCGCGGGTCAGGGTCGGCGGGACGACGATCTTCGACTTCGGCTTGGCCTTGCCCTCCTCGACGACGGCCGAGAGGGTCAGCAACTTGCCGGTCGAGCCGGGCTCGTAGATCTCGGACACCGGGCGGTTGCCCATGTTGTCGGGATCGGCGTTCAGGTAGTTGTTCGGGTCGAACGTGGGGTAGGTGGCCATCGCCAGGATCCGACCGGTCTTTGCCTCGAGGACCGTGACAGTCCCGCTCTCGGCCGCCGCCTCACGGACCTTCGTGGCGATCGCCCGCTGCGCCACGTACTGGATGTCGCGGTTCAGGCTCAGCTGCACGCCCTCACCCGCGACTGGCTCGCGCAGCACGTCCTCGGCCGAGGGGATCGCCTGCCCGGCGGCACCCTGCTCGAAGGTTCGGGAACCGTCGACACCCTTGAGGCGACCATCCAGGGCCATCTCCAGCCCGCCTGAGCCCACGCCCTCCGCGTTCACGAAGCCCAGCAGGTTGGCCCCCAGGGTGCCCGAGGGGTAGGTCCGCTTCGTCTTCTTCTCGCTGTAGATGCCGGCGACCTTCAGGGCCTGGATCTGGCGCCACTTCTCGGGGGTGAGCCCCTTGGACACATTGACGTACCGGTCTTCGCCGGTGAGGGTGGCCTGTAGCGCTGCCTGGTCCACCCCGAGCATCGGTGCCAACCGCTGCGCGGCCGTCGCCGGATCCTCGATCTGGCGCTGGTTCGCGATGATGTCGCGGGACTCGACGGTGATCGCCAGTGGGGCGCCCTCCGAGTCGTAGATCGGCCCACGGTCGGCTGGCAACGGATTGGTCCGGATGCGCTGGTTCTCACCGCGGGCGGCCAGGCCGTCGCCCTTGATGATCATGAGGTCGAAGACGCGGCCCGCGTAGATGCTCAGCAGCATCAGCATCGCGAAGGTCAGCAGGATCGCGCGGTTGCGACCGTCGCCCCGGTTGAAGAGCTTGGGCGCGTCCGAGGCAGGCGAGGGGCCGTCCGCGCGCGACGGACGAGGCGGGGCCACGGAACTCATTGGGGCACCACCTGGGGGCTCGTCGTTGGGGCGGGGGTCGGGTGTGCGGCGCGGGGGTAGCGGCCGCGGGGCCGGTGAGGGCGCGGGACGGGAGCCCGGTCGATCCCGGCGCCCGGATCGACGCCGGTCGACTGCTCGGTACGGTCGTCCCGGGGGCTGGGTCGAGCGCGGGACCGATCCGGTTGCTGGGTCGAGCGCTGGATCGAGCGCGGGGTCGACCGACGCGCTGGCGCTGGCGGCCGGAGTCGGCGCGGCGTGGGCAGGATCCTGGGAGCGTCCTTGAAGCTGACCTTCCCGGTGGGCGCGGGTGCAGGCACCGGTTCGCCGAGGATCTTGCCATCGGCCAGCCGCAGGAAGACTGGGGCAGCAGCCGGCACCATCCCGAGCTTGCGTGCAGCCCGCTCGACCTCGATCGGGGTCTCGGCCTGTTGGACGGTCGCGGCCAGGGCCTCCTCCTTCTCGGCCAGCAGGATCAGCTTCACCTCGAGGTCGAACTGGCGGAAGGCGCCCTGGCTGATGACGGTGTTGAGCAGCAGCACCGCAAGCAGCCCGACGCCAAGTACGCCCGAGCCTGCCAGCAGCATGCGATGCCACGGTGAGCGCAACCTCGGCGGCCTTGCCGTCCGCGCCACCCGACGCGAGCGATCGGCTGCCGGGTCACCGCCTCCGGAAGGAGTCGTCGCGGGGTTCAGGCCGAGGTCCGGGGCATCGACTGCCGTGGCGGGGCTGCGTCGCGACACCCTGGGTCTACCGTCGGCGGACTTCTTGCGGGTGGTCCCGAGGCGCGGTCGAGAGCGAGAGGTCCGAGAGGTCCGGGCCGTCGAGGGCGGCGGTGGCGAAGTCGGCTGGTCGGCCTGCGCCGTGCCGGATCGCGGTTGGCTGCGACCAGCGGTGCGCGTCGAACTCATCCAGGCCTCCCGTGCCGATCGATCCGCTCCACGGCCCGCAGCCGCACCGAGGCGGCCCGCGGATTGCGCAGGACCTCATCTTCCGATGCTTTCTGCGATCCGCGGGTCAGAACACGCGCAGTCGGTCGCAAATGTTGCGGGATCACGGGCAGTCCGTGCGGGACCGGCGGATTCGTCCTCGCGACCAGGGCGGTCTTGACGATGCGGTCCTCACCCGAGTGATAGCTCAGAACCACCATCCGCCCGGCGGGGCACAGCGCGGACAGTGCGGCAGGTATCGCCCGCCGGAGCACATCCAGTTCGGCGTTGACCTCGATGCGCAGGGCCTGGAAGGTGCGCTTGGCGGGGTTGCCCCCGGTGCGCCGAGCCGGTGCCGGGATGGTGGCTCGGATCAGGTCCACGAGGCGCGCGCTGTCGGTGAACGGCTCCCGCTCGCGCTCCCGGACGATCGCCCGGGCCAGCGGGCCGGCGAACTTCTCCTCACCGTAGCTGCGCAGGATCCGGGCGAGGTCGGCCTGCTCGTAGGTGTTGAGCACCTCGGCGGCGGTGATGCCGGTGGACTGGTCCATCCGCATGTCCAGGGGGGCGTCCTGGGAGTAGGCGAACCCGCGGTCAGCGACGTCGAGCTGCATCGAGGACACGCCCAGGTCGAACAGGATCGCGTCGGCGCACGAGTGCCCCAGGCCGGCCAGCGCCTCAGGCAGTTGGTCATAGACGCAATGGACTGGGCGGAAGCGGGCGCCGAACGGGGCCAGTCGGGCGCCGGCCCGGGCCAGGGCGTCGGCATCGCGGTCCAGGCCCACGACGGTCAGCTCGGGGTAGGCAGCGAGCATCGCCTCGGTGTGCCCACCCAGGCCGAGGGTGGCGTCCACGGCGATGGCATCAGGTCGGACAAGCGCGGGGCCGAGCAGGTCCAGGCAGCGCTCGAGCAGGACCGGGACGTGCCCGGGGTCGGGATCGGGATGCACTACGCCACCAGGTGCTCGAGCACGAACAGGACCGCGGTGGCACCCAGGACGGCCAGCGGCAGCGCGATGAGACGTCGGACCGCGTGCATGTGGCACCTCCTGGGAAGTGGGCCGTACCACCAGGCCCCCCGCCGCGGGCTCCGGCACCGGGGAAGTGGTGTCGGGGGCTGTTCGGCGCCGGGGAAGTGGCGTCGAACACGCGGAGGGGAATCTTGTGGGGCGGATGGGACTTCTGGGCTCAGGGCAGGACGATCCCCCCTTCCTGGTCGAGGTCGGCGAAGTCGGCCTCGTTGTCAGCCAGGTAGGCATCCCACGTGGAGGTCGACCAGATCTCGATGCGCGTGTCGGCGCCGACAACGGTGAGGTCGCGGTCCAACTCGGCGTACTCGCGCAGAACCGGCGCCACGGTCAGCCGGCCCTGGCTGTCCAGCGACTCGTCGAACGCGGATGAGAAGAAGACTCGCGAGATCGCTCGGGCCCGGGCACTGGCCTGGCCGTTGGCACGCAGACCGGCGGCGTAGGTCTCGAACTCCGCGCGCGGCCACACGATCAGGCAGTGGTCCTGACCCTTCGTGAGCACCAGGCCATCGCTGAGCAGCTCGCGAAACTTGGCCGGCAGGATGATCCGCCCCTTCGCGTCGAGCTTGGGGAAATGCGTACCGAGGAACACGGCGCGCTCACCTCCCCTGCGTCGGACCCCCCGGAACACCGTGGGGTCAGCCACTTGGCTCTAACGCGCGCCACCATACTCCACACTCCTCCACTTGTCTCCATTTCCCAGGCGATGCGGGCCGAAGCCCTCCACCCGTTTCGGTTCACGGAGCCGGGCGAGGCTGCCTCGGCGCCAACTCCGTGTCGTCGGGAGCGCTCCGGTCCACTCCAGCCGGGGCCCAGCCCTGCGGCAGAGGGTGCGCGGCGCCTCAGCGCTGGGCGTGCGCCCAGCGGACACCGCCGAGCAGTGACTCGCAGTGGCCGAGGTGGAGCGACAGGGCGCCGGTGCTACGCGGTCGGCTGCACGTCACTGAGGATGTAGACGCGGTACGAGCGTTCAGCGAATGGGTTCCACGCGGAACGCGGCGCCAGCACTTGGTACTGGAGGCGGAACGTCCTGCCGACCTGGTCATCGGTGAAGCTGAGCGTCGCCGGCAGCTCCATCACTCCCCCCGCCTGGTAGTCGAAGGTGTCGCGTCGGTCGGTGATCGAGCATGGTGCGGTGTCCGGGTCCTCGGTCGGGCCGCACAGGGCGATGCCCATCGGTGGGACACTCAACCTCTGCATGCTGCGATCGAACAAGGTGAACTTCAGCCGCGACCCGGGCACCGCCGGTGGGATCAGGATCCGGACCGGGTAGTCCACCCCGGCCCTGACGATGCCCGGCAAGTCCTGGACCATCCACTGACCGTTGGCAAGGGACGCTTCGTCGCCACTGGGGTCCACGCGGTAGTCAGGTTGTCCACGGTCGAGAGCGACGGCAGCGACGAAACATCCGTAGAGGAGCGCGACCCCCAAGGCGACGCCCATGGCGGCCCAGCGTGCACCGCGACCCCCGCCGGCCCCGGCGGGATCCGCACGCGTCAGATCCTCGACTGCGCGCATGTCGCACATGGTCACACACGGCCGTGGCTTGACGAGGTGCCAGAACGCGCCGTCAGCCGAAGGGTCCCGCGGCGGTGCTGTGGGCGAACCGAGGATCCGCAGGAATGGCCCTGTGAACTGCCCGGCGATCTCCAGGTCACCAGCCCGTGCCACAGCACCCAGCCTGCGAGCAGGGTTGGGAGCAGGGCCGCGGGAAAGTCCGGGGCGATGATCCGGGGCCCTGGCCGCAGCCCGGGCCACGAGCGCGCGCTACGTATCCATCGAGAACCTCTACGTGCCTGACTCGGCGCATGTCATGACCGAGCAGGCTCGCATCGCATCGCACCGCCCTCCCGCAGGGATGCGCTGAGCCAGCAGATGGCAGAGGAGGTCCCGCAAGCCCATGCCCGGGGGAGGTCCGCGCCACCCAGCTGAGGTCCAGCGAATACTTCGGGCCAGGGTCACCGACTCAGCGAGGGCACGATGGTCTTGGAACGAGTGCTGGTCGGCAAACCGCGCAGATCGCCGGATCCGCCAACCAGCCGCACTCATTCGCCCATATCGCCGGCGTGGGACGTGCTGCCGCGGAAGTCGGGTTCGCGAGCAGGCCTTGGGACGCGTCTGGTTCGCGCAGCACGTGCCGGCAGCCCCCCAGGGCGAGATGGTGGCCAGAGCCGCTGCGGCCCTGGGCGTCAAGGCCAAGGTCACGGCGCCTCGCCGATGCCGACGCGCACGATCGGCCCCCGTTCACCCCGGGAGCGGGCGAGACCGTCGAGAAGATGTACGAGTTCACCGCGCCGTTCTTATTCGACTCCACGAAGCGAAAGGCCACCGAAGCCGTTCGACCTCACCGCCACCCCGCTCGACGAGGCCCTGAACACGACCGCCGACTGCTACCGGTCCCGGGCCTGACCTGCGCCCCATCGGCCGCCGGGATCTCAGTCGCGGTGTACTCGCGCCGCTCACGGCAGGCAGCCCCACTTCGCCCACAAAGACGCCCCCGCCTTGGCCGGTATTGGGTCGAGCTCGACCTGGATGACGCGAGTCCGTGCCGGGGTCTCTGGCGAGACCGCTGGGGTAGCCAGGTCTGATACCGAGAATGAATTCCTCCGGACGGACGGGTTCTCGGCAGTGGGCGCACGTCACTCACTTGATTTGTTCTCGGTAAGGCTTGCGAGCAAGGGGAGAAGCGCGGGTACGTGGATCCTCGCCCGGGAGTGATCAGGGGTCAGTGGGTCGCTGCGGGCGTGCTGACGGCCGCGGGGTGGGGCGCTACTGTTGAAGAGGATCCCGGGTCCGGGTTGTCAAAGGCGCCGACCACTCCGAGGACGGATCTGGCGAGCATCAGCGAGCCCACGATCCACACCCACACGGGCAGCCGCTTGCTCGCCGGTGCTTGGGAAGCCACCGGGGGTGGTTCGCTGGCTGTCGCGGGCTGGTAGGTGACTGGTCGTGGGGGCGTCGAGGCGTTCACCGGGTGGCGCCGCGCGGTCCAGGCGCGACCGTTCCAGTAGCGGTTGAACGCTGGGTCCTGGTGGTCGGGGTACCACCCGGGTTCCCGTGCCTCGCCCATTATGAGTGTCCCTTCCGGGGAGAAACCTGTCTTCGAGAATCGTAGAGGACACCATCTGGCGGACCCTTGCGCGACGTCCTTGCGGGCCTCTCGGCGGTTGCAGGCGTCACCCGGAGGACGGATCGGAGCCGAGTGTGATGGTCAGGTCCTCGGTGGACCCGTTGCGCTGCACAGTGATTGAGACGTCGTCTCCTGGTTTCATCGACCGGATGTCGACTATGAGTTGCGTGGAGTCCGTGACTGGCTGGCCGTCGAACGTGACGATGACGTCGCCGTCCTGCAGGCCGGCAGCGGCGCCCGGGCCACCCGGGGTGACTTGCTGGATGCGCGCACCAGGCCCTTGGTAGGTCTGGTCGAGGCTCACGCCGATGATGGGCTTGGTGGACGTCCCAGTGGTGATCAGTTCCTCGGCGATGCGCGAGACCTGGTTGATGGGGATCGCGAAGCCCAGGCCGATTGAGCCGCTCTGACCTGCGCCGTTGCTCAGGGTGGCGATCGCCGAGTTCACGCCGATGACCTCGCCGGCCGAGTTGACCAGGGCGCCCCCGGAGTTGCCCGGGTTGATGGCCGCGTCGGTCTGGATGGCATCGATGAACGACGACCCGCCCTGCCCGCCGGTGGTCACCGGCCGGTTCAGCGCACTGACGATGCCCGCGGTGACGGTGCCCTCAAGGCCCAACGGGGAGCCGATAGCGATCGCGAGATCACCGACGACCGCGGAATCGGAGTCACCGAGGACCGCGGTGGGCAGGTTGGCCTTGTTCACTTTCACGACGGCGATGTCGTAGTTGGTGTCGCGGCCCACGATCGTGGCCTCAGCCGAGGTCCCGTCGGCGAAATGCACGGTGATGCTGCCCCCATCAGCGGCTGCTTCGATCACGTGGTTGTTGGTCACGATGTAGCCGTCGCCGCGAATCACGACACCCGAGCCGGTGCCACCCTGCTGCGCCCCACTGACCTCCAGGGACACCACGGCCGGGCTGACCGCACTCGCGATCGCCGCGACGGTGCCACCGGGGCGCGCCGAGTTGCCACCGTTGGCCTTCGACACCGCCACGGTCGCGTTGGTGGTGGTCGGCGCAGCGTTGGCGCCGATGACGCCACCGACACCGCCGGCCAGCAGCGCAACAAGGCCCGCCGTGACGAGGATGAGCCCGGTGCGCGGCCTGGCGCTCTTCGCGCCGCCTCCCGATGCGCTCCCGGTCGGGGCGCCCAAGTAGTCCTGTCCGGGGTGGGTCGCGGGGCCGGCTGCGTCCGGGTTCGGGTGTCCGAGGATCCCCTGCGCCTGCGCACCTCCCGGTGTCTCGTGGACGGCGCTCTGGGGCACCACTGGCTGGGACTGGTCGCCCGGCTCCAGCCCGGTGTCCTGCGGCCCCTCGGGCGTGGGGTAGAGATCGCTTCTGGGCCCGTCCTCGTGTCTGATCGTCATGGCGGTCAACGTAGAACCTTGGGGTCAGGAGACGTGTCGACGGAAGTCCGGGCGCTGTAAGTCCCCCGGGAACCGGGGCCGGCCAACGCCCGCACCGCTCAGCCACGGAAGGATCGCTCGATGCGTTCCATGTGACGCTGAGCCTCCTCGACACGCTGCCCGAGGCATTCAGGGACCTTGACGCGATCGCCGTGCAACTAGTGCGACTCTGAGCGGCAGCGCTTGAAAGGGCTGCCACTGCGTCGTCGCCCGCGCCGGGAATGATTCGGTAATGGTTCGTGGTCGGTGCACCGTGGGTGGGCTTGCAGGATCGGCGGCCCACCCTGCCCCCGCGCCCTACGGGGGGCAGCTCCTGCCGCCCGCCCCTCGCACGGCGGGTCGTGCGAAGGTCTGTCCGATGAACGCCACTTGCACCGTTCATCGGACAGACCCGCGGTGCTCAGGCGCCCAGCTGGGTGAGGAGCGCTTGGAGGGCGGCTGCCTCGGTGGTGGGGTTGGGGTTTGTTGAGCGCAGTTCGCGAAGGACGGTATCGATCTTGTCGTCGACGGCGTGCCATGCGGTGTCGTCGCGGCGTTTGAGGGTTGCTGCGCCGTTGTCCCAGGTGGACTCCAGATCCGTGATGCGGGCGGTGGCTTGGGACTGCTGCCCGGTGTTCAGCAGGTCGAGGGTGTCGGAGGTGATCGTGACGAACGCGGTCATGTCACCCAGTGGGTACGCGGCGCCCTGGCTGGTGCCGGCGCTGGTTGTGGGGGTCAAGGCGGCGGCTTCGGCGTTGAGGGTGTTGGTGCGCCATGCGTAGAACGCGGTGAAGGAGACGACGATCAGGACCAGTGTGACCACGGTCTGGACCAGGACGCTGCGCCGTGACTCGAGGTGGTGGTTCGGGGCGGTCTCGGGTTCATCGAGGCGGGCCAGCTCTTCCGGATCGGTGGGGACTGCGATGACGTCGGGCTTGCGTATGGACAGGTAGATGACCACCCCAACGATCAGGGTGAGCAGGATGACGCTGGTCACGGTGACGCCCCAGCCGAGTCCGCCGTTGTCGGTAGGCTGGGCGAGGAAGTCCCCGATCGAGGCACCCAGCGGGCGGGTGAGGATGTAGACCAGCCAGAACGCCAGCACGGAGTCCAGGCCCAGCCGCCAGGCGATGGCGATGAGGGCGATGAGCCCAGCGCACAGCAAACCGGTGCCGAGGTAGCCAACGCCCAGCACCTCGGAGACCAGGTCACCGGTGGCGGTGCCCAGGGCGAAGGTGACCAGGATCGCCAGCCAGTAGAACGACTCGCGGCGGCGGGTGTAGATCGAGTGGATCGACAGGGTCTTCTCGCTGGTGTACCAGGCCAGGAACACCAGCCCGAGCAGCACGGAGAAGACGATCGTGCTGGTCTCGAGTGGAACCCCGAGGTTGTCGGTGAGGTTGTCGGTGACCAGTGTGCCGAACACGCTGACCAGTGCCACGGTCAGCCAGTAGACGGCTGGGATGTACCGGTTGCGGCTCATCTGGAAAGCGAGGGTCACGGCCAGCAGGACCCCGGTCACGACCGAGGTCCGGGTCAGGCCCCAGTTCAGGTTGACGTTGAGGTAGTCGGCGGCGGACTCCCCGACGGTGGTGCAGAGCACCTTGATGATCCAGAAGAAGATCGTGACCTCGGGGACCTTGTTGAGGACCCGGCGGCTCATGACGGACACGGACGTGGGAGGGGTCGGACCCGCAGGGGTGGTGATTTGGCCCTGATGGGTAGTGGACGGGGGGGCTTGGGTACTCGTTGTTTTGGTCATGGTGTGCAAGGTAGGGCGCCATTCCTGACCGGAACCTGACTGCTCGTTGGCCGATGGGACGCCGGTGCCCTACGGTCCGGGGGTGACCGCGAGTGTGGAGGGACCGGTCGTGGCCCTCCTGGAGGACAACGGGGCGCTGCGGGAGTCGCTGCGCCGTGGGTTGCGGGCCGAGGGGATGACGGTCCGCGCCGCGGCCACGGGTGCGGAGTTCCTGGACATGATGTCGCGGGGCACCGCTCAGGTGATGGTCATCGACGTGGGCCTTCCCGACGCGGACGGCCGCGACGTGGCGATGGCCGCGCGGGCGCATGGTCACGACATCCCCGTGCTGTTCCTGACCGCGCGGTCGGCGATGAGCGACAGGCTGGCGGGTTTCAGCGCGGGTGGGGATGACTATGTCGTCAAGCCCTTCTCCTTCGACGAGCTCGTGGCCCGGATCCGGGCACTGGCCCGCCGCTCGGCTGCCCCGATCGCAGTGGACTCGGTCGGGGCGACCTTCGATCCGGCGGGTCTGACGGTGTCGGCGGCCGGGGTCACCGTGACCCTGACCCCCACGGAGTTCCGGCTGGCCTCGGCGCTGGCCGGGCGTGGCACGGCGATGAGCCGCCGCGAACTCGTCCGCGCAGGGTGGCCGCCGGGGGCAGCTGTGTCGGACAACACCCTGGACTCCTACATCGCCCGGATCCGGCGCAAGCTGCGGCCTATCGAGGGCATGACGATCACCACGGTCCACCGCGTGGGCTACCGACTTCCATGACCACACGTCGGCGTCCGGGGTCGGGCCTGGGGCGAAGCCTTCGCTCCCGGGTGGTGCTGGCCACGTTCGCGGCGGTGACGGTGGCCAGTGTGGTGATGGTCCTGGCCGCGACCGTGCTGATCGGGCGGGCGGTGGACCGCGACGCCGACCGGGCGTTGGCCGACCGGATCGACGCGGCGCTGTCGACTCTGACCGTGGCCGACGGGCAGGTGGATGTGGAGAACATCCCCGGGGAGGCGGCCCTGGATGGTGGGGTGTGGGTGTACACCCCCGACGGGGTCCTGGTGCGTGGGGCCGGTGGGCCGCAGGTGCAGGCGGCCGCAGATGAGCTGGGCGCAACGCCAGGCGCAGCGGGACCCGTAGACGTGCCGGATGCGTCGATCCGGCTGGCCTCGGAGCCCTATCTGCACGGTGGCACCCAGGTGGGCACCGTCGTCGCAGCCCTGTCGATGGAGGCCTACCAGCGGGCCACGCGCATCTTCACGGGGATCCTGATCTTCCTCGACCTGCTGGTCATCGCTCTGGCCACAACGCTGGCCGGGCTGCTGGCGCGGATCGCCCTGCGCCCGGTCCTGACCATGACCGAGCAGGCGGCCCTGTGGGGTGAGCACGATCTGGACGCACGGTTCGCCCTGGGCCACCCACACGACGAGATCACCCAACTCGGTGCCACCCTCGACGGGTTGCTGGCCCGGATCTCGGCCTCCCTGCGCCACGAGCGCCGGTTCTCCGCGGAGGTCTCCCACGAGCTGCGCACCCCGCTGTCGGTGGTGCTGGCCGAGGCCGAGATCGCCGTGCGGCACCCGCAGTCCGAGGCTGACGCCCGGGCGAGCTTCGAGGTGGTCCGCAACGAGGCCCAGCGGATGCAGGCGATCATCGACACGCTGGTGCAGGCCGCCGCCCGGGAGACCGACCCGAGGGTAGCGGTCAGCGACCTGCGGGCTTTGCTCACGGCACTGGCCAACGCGTGGGAACTACCCGCGCGCAGCAGCGGCCGGGAGTTGGTCGTGGCCGCACCCGAGCAGGACGCGGTCCTGGGTGTCGACGCGGAGATCGTCGCCCGGATCCTGGGCCCGATCATGGACAACGCCCTTCGGCATGCGAGGGCACATGTGCAGGTCACGGCAACAGTCGACGGGTCCGTGACGATCAGCGTCGGCGACGATGGGCCAGGAGTCGCACCCGACCGTGGGGGGGCCATCTTCGATCCAGGCCGTCGGGGGGACTCCCCGGCGGGAGGTTCGGGTCTGGGGTTGCCGCTGGCCCGGAGGCTGGCCCGGGCCGTGGCCGGCGATGTGACCCTGCGGGTCGGCAATCACAGCGGGGCCTGGTTGGACGTCACCCTGCCGCGCGGATAGCGGGCAGGCACGGTCGCCTGTAGGGGGCGAGCCGCGGGGGGTGACGGGATGGTTTGCGCGGGGAGTCACGGCGACCTGGCGCGGCTGAGCTCGCTGGCCACATCCAGCCATTTCCGGTGGATCCCGTCGGGGGCGAACCTGTGGGCCACACTCCCCGGGGCCAGTGCCAGGGCCCCATCCGGTTCACCGCGGAGCGTGCGGCCAGCAGGCCGGCCACGGCGCGTGCCATCTCGGGCCGGTCCCGGTCGGTGACCAAGAACCCGTCGACGCCGTCGCGGATGACCTCCGCGGACCCGCAGCGCACGTCGAAGGCGACCCCGCCAAGGACACCATGACCGCCAGGGGCGTGGCCTCCCGCTCCGATGTAGACACCGTGCACCAGGCCCGGGCCAACTGATCCAGCGGCGCGCCAGTGAACCCGGCCATGCGGATGCTCCCGGAGGCCGGGCTAGCCTGCGCCAGTTCGGCCAGGCGTGCCTCGTCCGGCCCGCTGCCCCAGATCTCCAGGCATGCCTCGGGGACCGCACCGACCACTTTGGGCCACAGTGCGATCAGCGCATCGAGCCGCTTGTTCGGGTCCAGCCGGGTCACGACCGCGCACAGCGGCGCCCCGGAGCGGGCCGGCAGGACGCTGCGGTCGATCCGCAGGGCGGGCTGGCCGATGACCAAGATCCGACCCGCCAGGTCCGGGTAGCGCGCCGTGAGGTCCTCAGCCTGTCGGTGCGTTATGACGACGAGTCGGTCGACATCGGCCCAGCTATCCTCGATCCGGTCGGCGAACCGCCTCGTCAGGGGACCTGTGACCGGATCAGCCTCGTAGCTGAGGTGGTTCAGGTGCATGGTCATCACGATGCGAGCACCGAACTGCGGCACGCCCCAGCGCGCCCGGTTGACCAGGACCCGGGTGCGACCCTTCAGCCCGGACCCGCGCGTGCCGTTGTAGAGGTGCTTGGCACGCCCGGCGAGCGGCAGGACGGTCGGCGAGTCGACGAACACCACCGGGGCACGGCCCCCTGTGGCCGCCCGAGTGTGGATCCAGCCGGCGAGGCGGGCCGCCCCACCGCGGGCGGTTCCCAACCGCTCCGACGGGGTGCCCGCCCACAGCCACCGCGCATCGGCCTGCGGCAGGGAGCGGTCCTCGCAGAGCCGGTCGAAGGCGGCGTGCCATCCACCGACGGCCTCGTCGGCGGACTTCGAGGTGAACACCACCGTGACCGTCCACCCGGCAGCTCCCAGCAGCCGGGCCTGGGCCAGCCGGGCGCGGGGCCAGTGCACGGGTCGGTCATGCTCCGCCCCCTGGTCCGACGGTCATCGCTGGCACGGGTGGACTGGTCAGGATAGCCGCGTGCTCGACCTCGGGCGCCCCCCGGAGCGTGGGTCCCGTGCCGGGCGTGGTGGGCGCGCCGACCGTGCTGGGCACGAACACGAGGAGATCGGAGTTGCGGTCCGGTGGACGGGGCATCCGGACCGCCGGGCGCCACAGCCCGGCCATCCAAGGTGCGGGCTCCGGGCTGGCAGTCAGCCCGCGAACCAGCACGACCTGGCCGGTCGCCGCTTGGCTGGCCACCAACTGCTCGCGGGTGGTGGACCGGTCGTGGCCGGACAGCGCACTGGACTGGCAGCCCAGGGCGTAGCCGATCAAGGGGGCGTCGACGCCGCTGACCTGGCACGGCGGTGCGAGGCCCTGGGCCCGTAGTTCGTCAGCGATCGCCACCGGCATGGCGCGCTTGGTGGCCTGCCGTGCGGTGGTGTGGTTCAACAGGCCCTGCTGGTCGACTGCGAACAGCCCGAAGGCGAGCACCGCAGCCACGGCAAGTGGGACCCTCGCCCGGGAACTGACCATGTCGGGGAGCAGGGTCAGCCCGCGGGCGAGGGGGATCAAGGTCAGGGCGTAGGCCGGCAGCAGGAACCGTGGGGCTGCGTAGTCCAGGCCAACGACGTACGGCGTGGCCATGGCCAGCGCGGCCAGTGCCGGGAGCGCGACCGGCAGCAGGTCCCGGCGTCGGGCGCCGATCAGCAGCGCCAGGGTGACCAGGGCGGCCGCCGCGGCCCAGAGCAGCCCGACATCCAGCGGGATGGGTCGGTCGCCCTGGCACGGCCGGCACAGCAGTGGCCCGTCCATCACGCGCAGCGACAGCAGGGACGGGGTGAACGCGAGGCCGCCCTCGGTGGCTGCCCCGGCCTGCAGCCGGCCGGGCACAGACCCGAACCGGTCGTAGGCCTCGACCACCCATGGCAGCACACCGAGCAGTCCGCCCACCGCCATCACCGAGACGACCAGCAGCCCGCGTCTCCTGCCCGCCACCACGGTGAGCAGCACACACGCCCCGGCCAAGGCCACCGCATCAGTGGGCCGCAACAGAGCCACGAATGCGACTGACCCACCGAGTCCGAGCAGTGGCCCGACCGGCGTCCGGTTCGCTTGGAGCACCCGTACCAGGAAGCCGGCCGAGGCCACCGCCCCGAAGGCGACCCACAGGTTGGGCATCACGGCACTGCCGTAGAACCGGGCCACCCACAGGGTGGCGAACAGCAGCGCAGCCAGCGGGATCGTGAACGTGCCGCGCAGGCCTCGGACCCGAAGCGAGGGCCAGAACGCCGCAACGAGACCCACCCCCGACAACACGGACATGTACTGGCGGATCGCGAGCGTCGAGTGGGTGAAGTGAGCTGCCGGGGCGACCAGCCAGGTGATGCCGCGTGCCCTGGGAGCGCTGAAGAACGCAGAAGGTCCGAACCCGCTCACCTGGCTGACGTATACCGCCTCGTCCCGGCCGATTCCCAGGCGCCTGCCGGCGGCCAGGGATGCGGCGGCGTAGCCGATCCCGATGACTACCAGCAGGGTGCCCGCGGCGGTCAGCGCGCGGGACCGGCCCGTCTCGGGGTCAGCCGGCACCGGGACGGTGCGGGCGCCGGAGGGGTTCGTCGGGGTGTGCGCGGCACCCGGCGCCTCGAAGGTGATTGTCATCTCGTTCCTTCTGCGGCCAGCCCGCCGCGGTGCGCCGATCGCCATCTGGGTTCGGCGGTCGGCGCACCTTCTGGGTGCTAGGCGGCGTCGTCGGTCTCGTCTGCGTCCTGGTGTCCGGGCTCGTCAGGGTTGGCGTCCGGTCCCTGGTCGGGGCCGTCGTCAGCAGCCTCCTGGCCGGTCTCCGCGGATTCGGTGGCGTCGTCAGCGCCGTCGGCGTCCTGATGCCCGGGCTCGTCGGGATTGGTGTCGGGTCCCAGGTTGGGGCCGTCGGCTTCGGAATCCACCTCCACGGCTGAGTCGGTCGGCGCCGTCGGGGCCTCCGGTTGGCTGGCCGGCGCGGGGCTCGCGGGTTCGGAGCCGCCGGCGGCCATGGCCACCCCGGTCCCACCTGCGATCACGACGACGGCGGCGGCGGTTGCCGCGGCGATGGTGCGTTGCCTGTTGGCTGGCATGGTCCTGGCCTCTCGGTGCCGGCGTGGGCAGTTCCCGCGCTCAGACCTCACTGTGCTGGTCGGATGCCAAGAGAACGCTGAGAGGGGCGTGCGAGCGGCGGCCGCTGGTCCGGCCGGTCACGGTTCGCCGACTCTCAGTGGTCACTCAGGATGCGGGCCTATGCTCACGCCCATGGCAAGCGCGCCGGCGGCCACCGGGTTCTGGAGCCGGCGCGGGGTGCGCGCCCGCTCCACGATCGCGGCTGTGGCTGTCGTGGCGCTCGCGCTGCTGATCGGAGGGGCTGTTCTGCTGAGCGTGCTCACCGTGACCTTGACCAACGGGGTGCGGGCCAGCGTCGAGCAGCGGGTGGTGGATGTGGTGGCCCAAGTTGAGGGCAACCGTGTCGAGGAAGCCACGACCACGGTGAACGCCGCGCCCGGCGATGCGACGGTAGTGCAGATCGTTGCCGCTGACGGAACGGTGGCGCTGTCCTCGGCGGCCATCCAGGGCGAGCAACCGATCGTGAGCGAGGCGCCAACCTCCACCACCGTGAGCTCGGTGCGCGTGGAGCTGCCGTTCGTCGACGACGATCCGTACCTGGTCGCCGCCGTCGACACATCGACCCGCGAGGGGCCGGTCACGGTGATCTCTGCTCAGTCCCTGGTCCCCGTGCAGCGGGTGATCGGGCTGGTGTTCCTGCTGCTCGCGGTTGGGTCACCGTTCCTGCTGGTGGCCGTGGGGGTGATCACGTGGCTGGCAGTGGGCCGGTCTCTGCGCAGTGTGGATCGGATACGTGCCCGGGTGGAGACGATCGGCGACCGGCAGCTGCATGCCCGTGTGCCGGTGCCGGTGGCCCGTGACGAGATCGCCGGGTTGGCGATCACGATGAACGGCATGCTCGATCGACTCGAAGCCTCAGCCACCGCGCAGCGGCAGTTCGTGGCCGACGCCAGCCATGAGTTGCGCAGCCCGCTGGCCTCGATGCGGGCGTCCCTGGACGTCGCCCACAGTGTCGGCGGGGCGCAGGCGTGGGCCGATGCCCAGCCGGTGCTCAGCGACGAGGTGGAACGGATGACCCGGCTGGTGGGTGACCTGCTCCTGCTGGCGAAGGTCGACGAGGGCGCGTTGACGCTGCGCGCGGTGGACGTCGACCTTGATGACCTGGTCTCCGACGAGGCCCGTCGGCTGCGGGCACAGACCTCGTTGTCGGTGACGACCCGGATCGAGGCGGTCCGTTTCACCGGGGATCCCGACCGCCTGGCTCAGGCGCTGCGCAACCTGGTGGACAACGCCGCCCGGTTCGCTCGGACCCAGATCCGGTTGGGGGTGTCCCTGGCTGACGGGACTGCGTGGGTTGTGGTCGAGGACGACGGCCCGGGGATCCGGGCGCAGGACCGCCAGGCTGTGCTGACCCGGTTCGTCCGCCTGGATGAGCACCGGTCCCGTGACCAGGGCGGCGCGGGTCTGGGTCTGGCGATCACCGACGAGATCGCCCGGCTGCACGGCGGGCGCTGCGTGGTGGGTGACAGTGACCTGGGTGGGGCTCAGGTCTCGCTGCGGCTGCCCGCCACGGTCGCGGGCGCGGTGACCGGGTCAAGGCGGTAGCCGAAGCCGCGGACGGTCATGATCGACGCCACCGCGAACGGGGCGTCGATCTTCTTGCGCAGGTAGCCGACGTAGACCTCGACCACGTTCAGGGGTCCGTCGAAGTTGGTGTCCCACACGTGGTCGACCAGTTCGGTCTTGGTCGCGACTTCGCCGGGGTGGCGCATCAGGTACTCGAGCAGGGCGAACTCGCGCGGGGTCAACCCGATCGGGGTGCCGGCGCGGGTAACCGAACGGGTGACCGGATCCAGGCGCAGGTCCCCGACGCTCAGGACGGTCGGTCGCTCCGAGACGATCCGGCGCAGCAGGGCGCGGATGCGGGCGATCAGGACCACGAAGCTAAAGGGCTTGGTCAGGTAGTCATCGGCCCCGAGGTCCAGGGCGTCGGCCTGGTCGTACTCGCCGTCCTTGGCGGTGAGCATGAGGATCGGGGTCCACACCCCGCGCTGGCGCAGGCGTTCCACGACCTTGTACCCGTTGAGCTTGGGCAGCATCAGGTCAAGGACCACCACATCGTAGGCGCGTTCCGTCGCCGCCCACAGGGCCTCCTCACCGTCGTGGACCACGTCGACGGTGAACCCTTCAGCGGTCAGCCCACGTTGGATCGAGCGGGCGAGGTTGACCTCGTCATCGACGACCAGGATGCGCATCTCCGGTTCCCCTTCCACAACTCAACCTAGCGGTGCCCGACTCCGGTGAGCCCGGCCCATCTGGGCAGGCCGGGCACACCGGATCCTCAGTCGACCTTCTCACCGGTGCCGGTGGCCTTCACCGCGGTGGCCGTGGCGATCTGCGCATCTGGGGCGCTGACCTGGATCGCGAAGTCCACCTCGTTGGCGGAGCTGCGGTACAGGCTGAACTGGTTCTCCGGATAATGCCCGGCGCCGGTCTGGTTGTCGAAGTAGACGGTGACCTCCCCGCCGGCGGGCACGGTCAGCCCGTCCAGGGGCTGGTAGTAGGCCTCCTGCGCACCGGTGACCACATCGGTCATCTCGTAGTACACCTCCACACCGGTCAGCGGTGTGCTGCCCGAGTTGCTCAAGGTCAGCTGCAGGCGGTCGTCGATGGCCTGCCCGGTGGCCGGGTCGACGTTGTCCTCCACAGCCGCGTAGGTCACGGTCAGGACATCGTTGGTCGAGGTGTTCACGATCGGGTTGGCGGTCACCGGCAGCACGACACCGACGGCCGCCGACGCCGCCCCCGGTGCGGGGCTTGCCGCAGTCGATGCTGCCGAGGCGGCTGGGGGTGCTGTGGTCGGGGTGCTGCTCGACGAGCAGCCGGCCAGGGCCAGGACGCCCAGCACGCCGGTGGCGGTGATGGTGGCCAACTTCGTGCGCTTCATGTGGTTCTCCTCAGGAGGTTGCGGCGGGTGGTTGTCAGGGTGGCGAACGTGAGCGAAAGTGCTGCGGCCAGCCATACGGTGATTCCGTTGTTCCAGACCCCGGCCCAGGCCACGGCCAGGGGCTGCTGGTTGTAGGCGTCCTTGATCCCCAGGAAAGCGAACGTGAACCGTTCGTAGTTCTTGGTCAGGGACGCGACCTCCAGTCCGTTGCGGGCGGTGTCGAAGCCTGTGAAGTGGGCCAGGACGGCCTTCTCGTCGGGTTTGGCGACCTGCAGGGACTTGAACAGGCCCCCGGGGATCTGGTTGTCCGGGTCCATCGTGTCCCCGATCTGGGGAAGGATCAGCACGACTGTCAGCCACAGGACCAGGGCGATGATCAACGCGGTGCTCAACCGCCGGGTGCTTGACGCGAGACCCAGGGCCAGCGCGGACCACATGACCAGGTAGGCCCACGACGTGGCGGCGGCGACCGCCAGGCGGGCGGCGTCGATCCCGGCCAGTGGGGCGTGGCCGACGATGAGCACGGTGGCCGTGACCGTGGCGAAGATGACCGTCACGGCGACAAGCCAGACCACAGCCAGGGCCAGGAGCTTCCCGGCGACCAGGGAATGGGCCCCGATCGGGCGGGAGTAGATCAATGCGAGGGTGGCGCGTTGCTTCTCCTTGGCGATCGATCCGTAGCCCAGCACGATCGCGAACAGGGCGCCCAGGATCTCCAGGTACTCGATGGACCCGCGCAGCATCTGCAGGCCGAACAGTTGCGGGGCGGCTGCCGTGACGGTGCTGCCACTGGCACGCAGCGCGTCGACGTAGGTGTTGTAGTCATCGAGCTTGACCCGGAACCCGGTGGCCGACACCACCACCGAGATCACCACGGCCAGCAGGACGAAGCCCAGCACGGCGAGCAGGAAACGGTTGCGGCGCAGGTCGAGCAGTTCCTTGCCGGCGATGGTGGCGGTGCTAGTCACGAAGGGCTCCTCGCAGGGTGTCGCGCCGGGTCGCCAGCAGGGCGATCGTGCCCACGGCCAGCGCGAGGATGAGCACGGTCAGCGCCACCGTCAGGTTCCCGGTCGCTTGCGGGTTGCCCAGCACCCGGCCAGCTGCGGTCTTGAACTGCTCGGTGACCGACAGGGGGCGCAGCACGGAGTTCAACACGTCGAATGGGCCACCGGGTGGGGCCACCGAGGGAACCGGGTTGAGCAGAGACACAGGGTTCGCTGAGGTGCCGATCTGGGGCAGGACGAACGCTGCGATGCTCCACACCACGATTGGGACGAGTAGCGCGGTGGTCTCCCGGGAGGCATGGATCCCACTGAGCATGCCCAGGGTCACGAACGCCAGCAGCAGGACCAGGGCGAGCGCGTGGAACCCGATCAGGCGCCCGGTGTCGACGAAAGACAGGAGCCCGCCGGTGATCAGGGAGATGCTCACCCAGGTGATCAGTCCCACGGCCGCCAGGATGATGGCCAGCCAGGCCGCGATGCCCACCAGTTTGCCGG
Source organism: uncultured Actinomycetes bacterium (assembly GCA_963781015.1). Lineage (GTDB taxonomy): Bacteria > Actinomycetota > Actinomycetes > S36-B12 > CAIYMF01 > Prado023. The sequence continues at coordinate 43,780 of CAWAEB010000006.1, forward strand.
TCAGGAAGGCCGGGACGCTGATCGGCCGGCTCAGGACCAGGTCCAGGGCGCCCGCCTTGCGGTCACGCATCGCGGAGGTGACACCGACGACGATGGCCATCAGGGCCCCGATCAGGACCAGGTAGATCACGGTGTTCCGGGCGTAGAACAGGGCCGAGACGTGCTCGAACGGGTTCGCGGCGGTGGTCAGGCCCGCGTGGCGGGTCGTCTCCCACACGGAGGTCACCGTGGTGTTGGTCAGCCAGCCGATCAGACTCGACACCGACACCATCACCACGAACACGACCAGCAGCACCAGCGGAAGGCGCTCCCGGCGCAGGCTGACCAACTCGTGCCGGGCGGTACTCAGGACCCCGGTCATGGGGTGGGCGCCGGGGTGTCGGCGTATAGCTGCAGGTAGATCTCCTCCAGGGAGTCCTGACCGGGGAAGGCCGCCATCGTGGCCGCCAGCGAATCCTGGTAGGCAAGCTCCCCATGCCGCAGGATGCCGATGCTCGTGCACGTCCTGGTGACCTCGGAGAGCAGGTGGGTGTTCATGAACACCGTCATGCCCAGGTCCCGGTTCAGTGCGACGATGATCTCGCGCAACTGGCGGACCCCCTCAGGGTCCAGACCCGAAGTGGCTTCATCGAGGAACAGGATCGCCGGCTCGTGCAGGATGGCCTGGGCGATCCCCACCCTCTGCCGCATGCCCTTGCTGAACGAACCCACCCGCTGCCGGTCATGGCCGGCGAAGTCCAGATACTCCAGCACCTCGCGGATGCGCCCGTCGGGCTTGGCCAGACCGGACAGCCGGGCGAAGAACCGCAGGTTCTCCATCGTCGACAGGTTGTCGTAGAACGCCACGTTCTCCGGTAGGTAGCCGATCATCCGGCGCACCCGATCCGGCTCGGCAGCCGTATCGACGCCGGCAACCTCCATCCGCCCTGAGGTGGGCTTCAACAGCGTCGTGAGCATGGTGACGGTGGTGGTCTTCCCCGCGCCGTTGTGCCCCAGCAGACCGAAGATCTCCCCAGACCCGATCGTCAGATCGAGATCCCTAACAGCAACCTTGTCGCCGTAGACCTTCGACAGCCCCGACGTGCGAATCGCCACATCACTCATAGCCGCAACGGTAGGAACCTGCTGCTGAGGGAACGATGAGAGAGCAGGGGTGCATTCTCAGGGTTCCCTCAGGCCGCAATGCCTATTGTGGGCACCGCTGAGACTCGATGGAGGGGGACGCCGGATGCTCCGGTCGCTGGACAACTTCGCCGGGCAGTACCTGATCCTGTTGCCCGGCCTGCTCAGCCTGATCTGGTGGGTGCGCGCCCGCGGCCCCGAGCGGCGAACCTACCTCGCCCTGTTCCTCCTCGGCGGTGCACTGGCTCTCCTCATGGCCAAGACCGGATCGGCCCTGATCAGCAACCCGCGCCCCTTCCTCGCCGACGGGGTCACGGCCTGGTTCCCGTCGGCAACCGACAACGGGTTCCCCTCCGACCACACCCTGCTGGCTACCGTCCTGGCCGCCGCCATGTGGCCGTTCCAGCGCCGATTGTCCGCGGGTCTGTACGCCCTGGCCCTGGCCATCGGTGGGGCGCGCGTCATCGCCGGTGTCCACCACGGACTGGACATCGCGGGGGCACTGGTCATCGGCACCGTGGGCGTGGCCCTGGCATGGCAACTCATCCACCTGGTAGCCGCCCGCAGGGCAACGATCCAGACGCCCGAAGCAGAGATCCTGAACTGACCCGATGTCCACATCTGCAGTGGCGGGCTGGCGGAAACGTTGGGCTGAGGGCGACTCGGTGGACCGCACATTCGCCGTCGGCATCGTCCTCAAGGGCCTCAACGGGGTTCTCGAGGTCGCCGGCGGACTGCTGCTGCTCGTCGCGACCCCCGAACTGATCCGCAGCCTGATCGACCGGATCACCCGAGCGGAACTGGCCGAGGACCCCCGCGATCTGCTGGCCACCTGGCTCACGCACCTGTCGACCAGCAGCGTCCTGACCCACACCGGCCTGCGGTTCGCCGCCGCCTACCTGATCGCCCACGGAGTCGTGAAACTCGTCCTCGTGGTGGCACTGCTGCGCGACAAGCTGTGGGCCTACCCCTGGATGATCGGGTTCCTGGCCCTGTTCATCGGCTACCAGATCCTGATGATCATCCGAGAGCCGACCGCCTGGTTGATCGGACTCACCCTGTTCGACATCGCCCTCACGTGGTTGACCGTGCGGGAATGGCAACGCCACCGGGGCGACGAACCAGCGAAAGCGCCGGCGTGATCCCCATGATCGGGGCTCGCCTGACGTGTGCGAGCCGGGTCCGTTCGACTGGGAAGCGGTGAAGTTGCCGATCGCAGCGGCGCGGATGTCAGGGTCTGGGGTCCGCTGTCCTGGATCTGTCCCCGTGTCGATGAAGTACCACGAGTATGAGTCCGAGGGCAGGCGCAGGTCCGCGACCCCGCCGGTGTGGTTGACGTAGAACTCCCGCCGGTGCCAATCACCATCGCGGTGAGCGGCGCACGGCCCGTGACAGGGACGGCCATCCGCTCGTGGTCGTGGTCGTCACCCCACAGCACCAGTCGCACGTCTGGATCGTCCTTGATCACATCCCAGTGCACGTCGGTGTCCGCCTGGTCTCCGTTCTCTCCCGACGAGAACCGGGCCCGGTGCCGCATCACCAGCGTCGGTTGCCCATCATGGCGGGCCAACTGTGACTCCAGCCAGGCGATCTGGGTCGGGTCGGACAGTGCCTCGCTGTCAAGGCCAATCGCCAAACCAAGATCCCACCTCCTGGATGGAGTACCACGGGCCAGAGGGAGGACCGAAGGATGCGAGCTACCCGACAACTCCATCGGAGGTACTCGTGGTTGCCCGGCACCGCCATCCACACGATGGAGACCGCGACCAGTCTGGCGCGAAGTACGCCGAGAAGGTCAGCCGCGCTACCGTCGGGGTAAGCGACGTGGCCGATCAGCAAGGGAGCCACATCAGCTGTCCCGACGATCCTCGAAGCGGTACCCGACACCGCGCAGGGTGGTGAGCGCACCGGTGACCCCGGCAGCGGCCAGTTTCGCGCGTAGCCAGGAGACGTGCATGTCCAGCGTCTTGGTCGATCCGTCCCAGTGCTCGTCCCAGACCCGGGCCATGAGGTCCTCGCGGCGCACGGCCTGCCCGGCGTGGATGATCAGGTCCTCGAGAAGTTCGTACTCCTTGGGTCGTAGGGCCAAGTCCGTGCCGTTGGCCACAGCCCGGCGGGCGGCCGGGTCCACGGTCACCCCGGAGGCGCTGTACGTCTCTGCGCGGGGGGATGGGACGCGCCGTAGGTGTGCCCGGATCCTGGCCAGGAGCTCTACGAGCCGGAAGGGCTTGAGCAGGTAGTCATCGGCCCCGGCATCCAACGCGAGGATGATGTCGGACTCCTCGTCGCGGGCCGTGAGCACGACGATGACCGTGTCGGGCAATCTCAGGCGCAGGACCCGGCACAGCCCGATGCCGTCCCCGTCGGGCAACCCCAGGTCTAACAGGATCAGGTCCGGTGGTGGCGCCGGATCATCGAGTGCGGTTCGAGTCGCGGCAATGGTCGCCTGGCGGTGGGCCTCGTGTCCGGCCGACCGGAGGGTGGCGACCAGGGGCAGTGCCAGGTCGTCGTCGTCCTCGATGACCCAGATCCTTGTCATGACGGATCCACGATCGGTACTGCCAGGGTGAACCGGGTCGGATCGTGGTCGGACAGGATGAGACGGCCGTCGACGCTCTCGGCCAGCGACTGGGCCAGGGCCAGTCCCAGACCCGTACCCCGTCCCGCACCCCTGATGAACAGGACGTCGGCCGCAGCGGTGACGCTGCCCGCGTCGCTGACGTCGACCATCAACCAGTCGCCTGCCTCGCGGGCCACCACCCGAACGTCGCCGGCACCATGCTTCACGCTGTTATCCAGGAGGACATCGAGAATCTGGCGCAGCACTGTGATGGCCACCCGTACCTCACCGGTCAGCCCCTCGTCGACGAGCATGCAGCCACGCCCGCTCGTCGCCAAGACGCCCTGCCATCTCGATACCGCCTCCTGTGCGGCACCCAACGCCGCACCGATCGGCGCCTCGGGGACCGGGCCCCGGCGAAGCGCGAGAACCTCGGCGAGCGACGCCGCCGCCCGGTCCAGCTGCTCGACTGCCGTCCGGGCAGCCCGCGGCAGGTCCGATCCGGGGATCTCCAACGCCGACTCCAGCGTGAGGCGGGCGGCGGCGATCGGAGTGCGCACCTGGTGACTGGCATCCTCGGCCAGCGCATGGGCGCTGTCGACGCGATCGGCCGCGCTGCGTGCCGCGGCCTCAAGCGCCCGCGCCACCTCATCACCCTCGGCCACGCCTGTGGCAGGGATGCTCAGCGCAAACCCGCCTGCCCGCAGATCATGGGCCGCATCGGCCAGCTGCTCGAAGGGCAGGGCTAGTTGGCGAGCCCTGCGCAGCGCCACGAACGCGGACAGCCCGATCGACACCGTCACCAGACCCACCAGCACAAGCCACGCACGCACGGTCCGGTCGCGTATGTCAGACAAGGGAGAGACCGCGCGGATCGTCACCGCAGCACCGCCTTCCCGCTCGAACGGGACGTACACGGCGAGCTGGCCGGACTCGACCTTCACCCTGGTGACGCCGTCGCCCTGGGCGCCGGCAGCATCCGTGTCGCTGGTTGGCCCGGACCCCACGACGAGGATTCCCGAACCGTTGTAGAGGCCGGTGGCCACGTTCGGGTCGAGCGGCTGGGGCAGAGCCCCCAAGGATGACTCAGCTGTGAGCGCGAGAACCCGGGTGGCTTCCTTCTCCAGGGTCGCGACACCCTCAGCCCGATAGATCCGGGCAATCACCACGGCGAGGGGGATGACGAGAAGCAGCACCGCCAGAAGGTTGATGGCCATGAACGACCGCAGCAGGATTCGTTGAAGGGCGGGCGGGGTGGAGGGCACGGGGCCAGCCTGCCGCACCCACACGACCCGGAGCGCCCGGCTCGCGGCGTTTACCCGACGTTGACCACGTGTCGGCGGCTCGTTGACTGGCACTCCGATGTCATGGCATCACCAGTGCACGACACCTCAACAACGAAGGAGCACACAACATGAGCACCGAGGTCCTGTATCCCGCCGAGGAAACCACGGCCATGGCCACCCCGAGCGGGACGTCGATCGTCCGCCGCTCCCTGGTCGCCGCCGGCCTGTTCGGTATCGCCGCCGTCCACCTGGCGGACCTCCCCGGCAAGATGGAGGAAGTGCCGTACCTGGGATGGGCGTACATCGCCCTGATCGCGGCCTCGCTCCTGCTTGCCAAAGTCGTCGTCACACGGGCCGATCGCCGCCTGATGGCCGCCTCCGCCGGCCTGGCCGCAGCTGTGGTCCTCGGCTTCATCATCAACCGGACGATTGGGATGCCCGGAGCCATGGACGACATCGGCAACTGGACCGAGCCGCTCGGGATGATCTCCCTGCTTATCGAAGCTGCCGTCATCTGGGTCGGTGCGCGCGCCTGGTTCGCCCGCGACTGACAGCACCCCACACCGGAGTCCCTCCAAGGGGACTCCGGGACTGCCCACCGGACCCTCCTACCCCGGTGGGCAGTCCCGTGCTCGGTACTCACCGGGGCAGCACGCCAGCTGACCCCGGCACTGGCCCGTGGCTAGTGTCGCGCGTCTGAAGTTGGTGACTGTGGGGCGTGGGGCAGGAACTCGTCGGCGGTTCTGGTCCAGACGAAGGGTTGACAGCGGTCGTTCCAGGCGTCGAGGAAGGTGCCGATGGCGGCGAGCCCCACGCCCTGCCTCGCCCAGGCCAGGACACTACCTGCGCTCGGACTCCCACAGGAAGGGCGAGGGTAGACCCCGGTGCCGGCTCCCCACCACTGGCGCCCGGCCCGAATTCCCTCGAGATGCTGGGGGCTCGGGACATGGGGCAGTGCCTTGGGCCGGCCGCTCGGATCAGGCTTTGTTGAGGGCTGACTGGACGGATTGTGCGTAGGCCAGGGACGTGTAGGTGGCCCCCGAGACGGCGGCAACCCTCGTTGACTGCGCCGCGAGGATCTCGGCCTTCATCCCCGGGATGGCGCGGTCGGTGTAGCGCTGGTAGCCACCCCCGGGAGCGGTGATCGTGGTGATGTCGGTGATGGTGGTGCCGTCGAGGGCGACGTCAGCCTGGACTGTGCCGTACCGGAAGTTGATCGGATCACCCTGCACCACGCGTTTGCCCCCGGAGGTGGAGGCGGTCGTGGGTGCGGTGCTGGCCTGGGGTGTGCTCGAGGCCTCAGGAGCCAGGAGGTTCTCAGCCGACATGGGATCGGTGTCGGCCCCGGAGGGGAGCAGGTAGAGCAGGAGCCCGCCGGCCGCGGCCAGGCCCACCGCGGGGGCGACTCTTCGTAGGAAGCCGACCTCAGCCATCGGGGTTCACCACCAGATCCGTTCGAAGTGGATGTCGTCCTTGTCGATGCCGCACTCACGCAGGCACCTGAAGGCCGCGTTGATCATGGGCTGCGAGCCACACACCACGGCGACCCGATCGGCCACGTCCGGGACCAGCCTGCGCATGACGCCCGGGTCGAACGGGTTTCCGTCCTTGAGTTCCCGGGTGCGACCCACGATAGGGATGATGCGGCCCCTGCGGGAGGCAGCCAACTCCTCCAACTCGTCGTAGTGCACGATCTCAGCGGCGCGTCGGGCACGATAGATCACCACAGGTTGGGCATCGGGCCCGAAGTCCTCCAGCAATGAGCGCACCGGCCCGATGCCCACCCCACCGGCGACCAGCAGCAGCTTGGTCCCGCGCAGCTCCTCGTAGATCTTCGTTCCGTACGGTCCCTCGATCGCCACCCTTGTGCCGACCGGGATCCGGGTCATCAACTCGCTGGCGCCCCCGAGGGCCTTGATCGTGAAGCGGATCCGGTCCACCCGGGGGGCCGCCGAGATCGAGTAGGGGTGGGGTTGCCAGATCAGCTGCCGGTTCAGGGGGCGCAGTAGGGCGAACTGGCCGGCGGCAGCCCTCAGGTCGGCGACGTTTCGCCCACCGAGCTCGACTGCGGAGGCGACATCGTTGAGCGGGGTCACACTCAGCACGGTCAGCGGACGGAGCATGGCGCGGATCGCCCTGCCCCATCGGCTGAGCACGACCATGAGCAGGACGACGATGCTCACCGCGATCCAGAAGGCCCGGGCCAACGGGTCGAAGGCGAGATCTGTGCCCAGGAAGACCTCGTGGGCGAAGGCCAGGGCCAGTGACGCGTAGATCAGCAGGTGGATGAAGTACCACGACTCGTAGCTCATCCGGCGGCGCATGAACCCGAGGCTCAGGAAGGTGATCAGCAGCATGCCCAGGGCACCGACAGTGGCCAACGCCATGAACTGCTCTTCGCCTGTGAGTTCGATGATGGCCTCAGCCAGGCTCTCCCGGCCCAGGTAGGAGATGACGGTCGTGGTGATGTGCGCGACGAGTAGCAGGGCCGCGGCCTCACCCAGCCAGCGATGCCACAGCAATGCGCGATCAAGGCCGATGGCCCGCTCGAACCGGTGCGTACGCGCAGCGAACGCGATGCCGATCAGCGCCACCGAGGTGGCCAGCAGCCCGGTCAGGGCTCCGATCGAACCCCAGGTCTCGGGCCACGGGCCGGCGATCATCAGGGCCCACCCGCCGTGACGGACCCAGATCCCGATTGTCATGACGAGCAGCGCGCTGGCAAGGATCACCGCGTCGCTGAGGGCCGCGCCCGGGTCGCGGGGGCGCCGGGCGCGATGCGGGTGGGCGATCCCGGGGGACAGGACGTGGGATCCCCGAGCGGGCCTCCCTGCCGGCAACCCGGGCATGTCACACCCTCCGATCAGTGGCACCTGATGCCGGGTCTGAGCCTAGTGTGGCTCCACCGCCCAGACGGCCCGGTCGTTACAGGCGGGCGCAAAGTTCACGTAACGTCTTGGAGCGATGATGGATCCCGTGCCGCACCATCGCGACGTGGTCGAGGGCTGGGACCGCGGCGTGTCGGGGTCGGTCGTGCGCGCCGACCGCCTGACACACGTCGAGCACGTGTGGGGCACGGCCGTCACGATCGACCTCGCCGGGGTGCGTGGTCGCGAGGGGGTGGCCCGCAGTGCCGTGGGCGCCTGCTGCGCGCTGTTCGACGCGGTGGACCGTGACTTCTCCACCTACAAGCCCCTGAGCGAGGTCTCGTTGCACCGCAACGGCGTGACCGGGCCAGGGCAGCAGAGCGCCGATTTCGTCGAGGTGGCGGCGGCGTGCCGGCGCGTGTGTGACCTCACCGCGGGCGCGTTCGACCCGTGGGCGGTGCCGGGTGGCTATGACCCCTCCGGCTATGTGAAGGGCTGGGCGGCTGGCCGGGCCAGTCAGCTCCTCCTGGCCGCCGGCTTCGTGGATCACCTGGTGAACGCCGCAGGTGACCTGTGTGCGGCCGGCGATGAACGGCCCGGATCGTGCCTGGGTTGGCCGATCGGCATCCTCAACCCCCATGCGCCGACCGAGGTGATCGCGGTCGTGGACCTGCGCGACCAGGCGATGGCCACCTCCGGGCGGTACGAGCGGGGGAACCACCTCATCGACCCCCGAACCGGTCGCGCCGTGTCCGGCGTCGACAGCGCCACAGTCGTAGGCCCCGATGCTGGTCTCGTCGATGCGCTGGCCTCCGCGGCACTCGTCGATGGCCACCACGCCATGGCCTGGTTCACCGCCCTGGGCCCAGACTGGTCGATGTACCTGGTCGTCGGCGGCACCAGCCACAGCCATGGACCCGCGTTCGCGTGAGCAAGAGCCACGCGGATAGCACCGCGGCGGCATACGCGGGGTACGCCAAGCTGCATTCGAAGCTCCGTGAGGATGGGTCCCTGCGGCCGCAGGGCGCGCATCTGGTGTTCACGCGTGATGTCGCGTTCGCGTTCGCGTCCGCGTTGGCGGCGGGCGCGATCGTGACGGGTCGGTCCTGCAACGGACGGACCTCGTGGCAGACAGCCGATGGCGTCACGTTCGGGCGATTGGGAGCAGCGCGGCGTCAAGTGATGTGAGGGTCGAGCACGCGCAGGGCCCCCGTGGGCCAGAGCTCGGGGCCCGCGCTCGCCAACGCCCGGCTCTCGCTGGGTGACAGGACCCACGGGCATCTGATTCGCAGAGGTGGTGCTCAGCGACACCGAACACTTCATCCGTGCCCTGCTCGGCGGCGCTGACTCACGCGGCGACGATGCGCCGACCGATCCCGAGCAGTGGCAGACGCTGCCCGGGCCTGGCCTGGCGCCCTGACCGAGCAGGCCTCCAACCCCAAGGAACCGCAGGGAACAAGCACCCGGCGGCACGGCCCCGGCTGAAACACCTCACCGGGCACCCTCCGGGGACCAACCTCATCCTCCCGGGGCATAGCCCCTTCCGCCGCGAGCTGGGCGGAATCTGTCAAGTCAACTGAGACAGTTGCGTTCAGGTTGTTTGGGGTTGGTTCTCGGGCTGGTTGATCCAGGTTTGGGTCGGCATGGTGGGTGGGTGGGGTCGGCGGGCGTACCGCTCGGGGTGGGCGTGGTAGGCGGCGGTGAGCGTGTTCTGCCGTTCTTGGTCGATGGCGTGGGCGGTGCCGAAGTGGACCGAGGCGGGGGTGTGCCAGGCGATCCCGGAGTGCCGGTGGATGTAGTTGTACTCGTGGAAGAAGCCGGCGCAGAATTCGCGGGCGTGGGCCAGCGAGTCGAAGGATGTCGGGAAGTCGGGCAGGTACTTCAGGGTCTTGAACTGGGCCTCGGAGTACGGGTTGTCGTTGCTGACCTTGGGCCGGGAGTGGGTGCGGGTGACGCCGAGGTCGGCGAGCAGCGCTGAGACGGGTTTGGAGGTCATCGAGGTGCCTCGGTCGGCGTGCACGGTGTGCGGGACGACGCCGTTGCGTGCGATGGCCTCGTCGATGAAGTCCGCGGCCAGTCGGGAACCCTCGACCGGGGACACGATCCAGGACGGGTTGTACCGGGAGTAGATGTCGATGAGCACGTACAGCTGGTAGAAGATGCCCTTGGCCGGGCCTCGCAGCTTGGTGATATCCCAGGTCCAAACCTGCGACGGGCCGTCGGCCATCAGCTCGGGTTTCACCTTCGCCGGGTGGGTGGCCAGCCGGCGGCGTTCCCGGGTCTGACCGGCGGCCCGGGCGATGCGGTACATCGACGACATTGAGCACAGGTAGCGGCCCTCGTCGAGCTCACGGGCCCAGATCTGCCCGATCGACAGGTCCGCGTACACAGCGGTGTTGATCAGCGTGAGGACCGCGGCCCGCTCCGCTGCGGACAACGCCTGACCGTTGTCGGGCACCCGCCGCGGCGGGCGAGGACCGTGGAGCGGTCCGGCGGCGTGCCGATAGTGGGTGGCCCGGGATCGCCCGATCAGCGTGCAGGACCGGTTGACCGGCACACCAGCGTCGCGCAGCTCGGTGAATGTCACGCTCATCGCGGCTTCGACGACGTCGGCGTGCCCGAGCTCTCGGAGATGGTCTCCAAGAGCCCTTGAAGTTTTCCCATGATCTCCACCACCGCCTGGGACTGGGCCAGCTCGCGGGTCAGCCGCTGGTTCTCCGCACGCAACCGCGCCGCATCATCCCGCCCGGCCTGCCCCGAACGGGTCGCCCGATGCTTGCGGCGAGGCGCTGAGGGTGCCGACGCCTCGCTGGTCACCGCGTCGCGGGCCAGGGCCCACTTCTGCACATGCGACTGGTACAGGCCCTCACGGCGCAGCACCGCGGCCTTCTGCCCACGCGGGGCCGCCTCATACTCGGCCAGAACCTGGGCCCGATACGCGGCCGTGAACGACCGGCGCACCGGGCGGGACGCCGGATCGACCGGCTCCACCGACACCTCCGGAAGATCCCCGGCACCGGGAAGAACGGAACTATCGCTACTCACGAAACTCTCTCCTGTCACCACCCTCCACGGTGGACCCGGGGCCCCGGGGTGTCTCACTACATCCTGACAGGGAGGGGGGGCGCCTTCCGGACGGGGCCTCTACCCGTGGGTTGGGGCGGGTTTCTCGGAGGCCGATGGGGCGGGTTGGTCGGTCGTGTTGCGCAGCCAGGCACCGAGCCGGAATGCCCGCAATGCCCACCCGAGGACCGCGCACCCGAACAGGATGGCGGTGATCGGCACCGTGAGATACAGCGGGCTCTGCAGGCCATAGTCCCAGCCGGGGACGCCGGGCCAGCCACCGTCGCGGTGGTAGGCCCACCACATGCTCGCTGGGGTGGCGACGGCCAGTAGGACCCGCCACCCGGCGGTGGAGACGGCGCCAAGTCCGAGGAGCCCGGCAGCGAGTAGCCCTCCGGCGAGCAGACCCCACCCGGTCACCATGAAGAACGACAACCCGGGCGCGTGGCCCGGGTCGATTGCTGCTCGGGGATCAGCGGTGGAAGCAGGACCCCCAGGCCAAGGCATCCGATCCCAGCCACCCCGATCAGCGGACCGCGCGGGACGTCGAGAGCCGGATCGCGTCGGGCCAGTCCCTGCGCTACCGAGACCAGCACCAACGTGAGAGCCGCAGCAACGGCGATCGGCCAAGCAGCCTGGGTGAGGCTGGGACTCTGGTCAACGAACTCCAGGTCGCCGTGGGTGGGTGGGGCCACCAGGCGCAGCGGGCCGAACGCCGCCCCGGCGCACACCGCGGAGGCCACCGCGAACAGCCGGGCACGGAGCAGGGGCACGCTGATCGCCAGCGCCAGCCAGACCACCAGCGTGACCGAGGCTGCGTGTGGCCACACCGTGCGCTCGAACTCCCAGTCCGGGGAGCCCAACAGCTGGCCCACCCGCCAACGCGCCGCAGTCGCTGCGAGCCCCGCCACCACATAGGTGACAGCCAGCGTCAGCGCCCACGGCCAGCCCCGCCGGCCCACCCGGGCCAGCGTCGGCACGTTCGACTCGATCCACGTCCCGGTCATGGAGTCCTCCTGCACGCGTCATCGGCACAAGGCCATCCCGCGCTTGAACAACCCCGTGAACGCGACGAACGCGGCCCTCTACCGGGTGCCCCACATTGCCGCGTAGGTGTCCCGGTCAGCGGCGCTGCTTTCTGCCGCGTACCGTCCCGGTCAGCGGCGCTGCTTTCTGCCGCCTGTGGACGCGGCAGGGCGAGCGGTACTACCCCGGCGTCGGATCGCCCCGATTGGCTGTGGGTCCACGGTGATCCGATCGATCCACGAACGGGACCATTGGTGTCATTGGTGATACCGTGTGGCCGTGGCGATGACCCTACGGCTCTCAGATGCCGAAGCTGACGCGTTGCGTCGACGCGCGGAGCGCGAGGCACGTTCGATGCAGGACGTGGCCAGGCAGGCAGTGCGCGAGTACGTCGAGAACCACAGCCGCGCTGAGCTGCTTGACCGAGTGCTCGATGAGGAACTACCTCGATACGCGGAGGCATTGGAGCGCCTCGGCCAGTGATCTACCTGACACTGGCAGACCTCCTCCGCGCCGCAGAACGAACGCTTGGTGACGACGTACTCGTCCGGGATCACGGGCTACTGCAGTCCGCATTGGCCCGCCCCCAAGCCACGGCCTTCGAGCAAGATGCCTACCCCACCCTGGAAGAGAAGGCCGCGGCGTTGATGCACTCGCTCGCGCGCAATCACGCCTTGGTCGATGGGAACAAGCGACTCGCACTGGCGGCCACGATCGCGTTCCTCGGAATCAACGGGCGTCGGCTCACCCTCACCAACGACGAGGCATACCACCTGGTAGTGAACGTCGCAGCCGGTCAGCTGAACGACGTAGCCGAACTCGCGGACACCATCAGAGGTGGTAGCGAGCCGCGATGAGCCTCACAGGCAGCGAACCTGCACCTCGCCCCCAGATGTGCGCGGACGGATCGCCCATAGACATCGCGTTGCGGCGCGGACGCATCGTGCCCTGGCCACTTGACGGAGGAATTGGTGGGCGCCTGTCCGACTCGAGCGCAGACCGGAAGAGGGGATCAACACGTGGGATCGGTGAAGGAGGTGTCTCTGGCTTCCCGCACTGTGCCGGATGCCGCTAGGCACTACCGGGCGCTTGGCGTCGGGGCCTACATTGTTTGGGGTGAACCCGCGGACTCGTCGACGCCTGTGGTGGGCGCTTGCGGTGCTCGTGGCCATCCTCCTGATCATCGGGGGCTTCCTGGCCACCGCCGTGGCGCAGCTCAGTGGCGGCTGGGATGAGGTGCTGGACCGCAGTCACCCCCTACCGGCGGTCCTTTGGTTCTCCTGGGATTCGAGTTCCTCGCGCCTGGGCAGAAATGGTTCGGTGGCCCGCTGACGGGTCACCCATGGGCACTTCTGGTTCCGCTGCTCGTTGCCTTGGCGTGGTACGCCGTGAGTCCGTCAGTGAGCCTCCTGAGGGGATGGGCGCTCATCGGGCTGTTGCTCCTTGTGTGCAAGCTGGAGGCGCTGCGCACAAAGACCTCAGAGCCGGCGCAGCAGGCCACAGAGTAGGAGCGAGGGCGCTCAGGGACTTCGGCACCTTGCAGCCGCCGGGTGTGAAGTGTCGCTGCTCCGACTACTGGACGTCCTGCTGTGGATGCACGGAAGCAATGCCCGCAACGTCAAAGAGCTTCGGAGCAGCCCCACCGCGTAGGGGCGACCCGTCCGCCTAGGACCAGCGACACGCCGTACCCCGTTGGCGTTCCCCGCGCCGACACCTGACTCCGGACTGGCCGACCATTGACACCGCGGCAATCGCCCCGAGGGCACCGGCGCCGCCGCGTCATTGCGCCGCGTACCGTCCCGGTCAGCGACGCTGCTTTCCGCGAAGTACCTTTCAGCACGGGGCCGCCGTACCCGGTTGCCCTGCGCTGCCAGTCCCTCTCGATAGCCGAACGATCTGCGGGGCGGAGACGGAGACTAACCCGTCAATGGGTGATCTGCAGTCGACTCCCGTCTGAATCAACGGGCCCCGGGCAGGAGCCGTTGGGGAGGATCGGAGCCTTGCCGGTGCGCCAAGGGACCCCGTGCTCAGAGATCGGGTCGATGGGCATTCACGCGCGGCCAGGATGCCTTGGTCAACGGCCTCATGCCTGTCGCGTTGGGCGGTTGGCACGGTGGTCGTGATGCGGTTCATCGTGGACTGTGGGGACATGAGCGTTGTTGTGGAACTGCAGGGTGTGTCGTGCCAATTCCTGTCAGACGGCGAGCCTGTGCTTGCCCTTGATGACGTGTCCTTGGCGGTCGGGGAGGGGACGTTCGTGGCGGTGATGGGTGCCACGGGGTCGGGGAAGAGCACCCTGTTGAACTGTGCTGCTGGCCTGGAGGATGTGTCCTCGGGTCGTGTTCGGCTGTTCGACCGGGACGTGACGAGGTTGAGCGAGCGTGCCCTGAGCCGGTTGCGGCGCGACCGGGTCGGGTTCGTGTTCCAGTCCTACAACTTGTTGTCCGATTTGACGGTGGAGCAGAACGTGTTGCTCCCATGCCGGCTCGGGGCGCGGTCGTGTCGGGGGCTCGGTGAGGTCCTGTCCGCGGTGGGCCTCGATGGTGTTGAACGTCGAATGGTCGGGTCGTTGTCGGGTGGGCAGCGCCAACGTGTGGCGATCGCTCGGGCGTTGGTGACTGGTCCGGGGGTGATCTTCGCCGACGAGCCGACCGGTGCCCTTGACCCCACGACTGGTGCACTCGTGCTCAGTTTGCTGCGTGAGGCGGTGGACCGCGACGGGATGTCGGTCGTGATGGTGTCCCATGACCCGGGCGCGGCGGCGGTGACCGATCGCTTGGTGTTGCTGCGAAACGGTTGCCTAGTCGCAGATCAGGGGACACCGGACGCAGCGACGATCGGTCAACTCCTGCGCGGGGTCTCGACGCCTGCGCCGGTGTCGCGATGACCAGTGGCATCACCGGTCACGCGATGAAGCGTCACCGAGGCTCGCTGGTCGGCGCCGCATCGACGCAGCTGCTCGCGGGTTTGATCATCGCCACCATGGTCAACGCAGCAGCGTCGTTGAACCGCACGCTGACCCCGCCGCAGAAGGTGCCGCCCTCGGTGGTGGACGCCCTTGAGGTGACTGGGGTGTTCATCGGCATCTCGGTGTACGTCACGATGATCGTGGTCGGTGTGACGATGAACCTGGCCACGGTGGCCCAGTTGAGCGACATCGCCCTGTTGCGCACGATCGGCGCGACGCCGGGGCAGGTCCGCCGCTCGTTGGTCACCCAGGCTGGACTGGTCGCGATCGGCTCCGCGTTGGTCGGGTCGCTGCTGGCGGTCCCGGTGGCGTGGGCGTGGATCGGCTCGCTGCGCGCCCATCAGGTGGTTCCGGCGTCGACGGGGTTCGCTGTGGACGTGCGCTCCATCCCGTTGGCGGTCGGGATCGTGGTGGCGACATCCATCGTGGGCACAGCGATCGGTGTGCTGAGGGTTTCGCGCATGTCGCCCGCGGCTGCCCTGGTCGAGGTGACCACGGGGCGCCGCGGCGGTGGGCCGATCCGCACCGTCGCCGGGCTCGTTCTCGTGGCCGCGGGGGTGACCCTGTCCTCGGTACTTTCGGTGCTCGCACCGGGGCAGGCCGGTGATGCGGCCGTGTTCGTCCTGCTCGCAGAGTGCATCGGCGTCGGGCTGCTCGGCCCGGTGATCCTGTCGCAGGTGTCTCGGCTGCTTCGGCCTGTGGTCGGTGGCGGGCTGGGTCGCGTTGCTGTCGACGACCTGGCGACGATGACCCGGTCGTTGTCCGGGGCGTTGATCCCGATGGTGCTCTCGGCATCGTTCGCCGCCGTGAAGGTCGCGTCCCACACCAGCGCACCACCCGGAGTCGAACTCGGGGCAGCCGATGAGGTGTGGGCTGACGTGTCGGGGACCGCGATCTATTGCGCGTTCGCTGCGGTGGCCGCGCTCAACTGCTTCATCAGCGTCATCACCGCCCGCGGCCCCAGTTTGGCGGCGATGCGACTAGCCGGCGCATCTCGACACGCCATCATCACTGTCGTGAGCGTGCAAGCCGCCATCGTCACGGCCGTCGCTGTTGGTTTGGCCGCGGTTGTCGCGTGCGCGACGATGGCTCCGGCCCTGCACCAGAGCCTCGGGTTGTGGCTGCCACGAGTGCCGATCGGCATCCTGGCCCTCGGTGTCATGCTGGTCGGTGGCGTGGTTGCTGCCGGGATGATCGGCCCGGCCGTGCGGTTGACGACTCGACCGGTGGTAGCGGCTGCCAAAGTGGGTCCATGACCACCGTCGGCCACGTCCTGCGGGCACCTGGTTCCCGGCGGACCCGCCAGGAGTACCTGTACCTGCTCGCCGGACTCCCCCCAGCGATCCCGGCGTTCATCCTGGCACTCATCGCAGTCCTGGCCACCGCCCTGTCCCTGTTCGTTGTGGGGATCCCGCTGTTGGTGTTGGTGCTCACGATCGCCCGGTTCGTTCCGACGTGGTTCCTGCTCCCCGCCCGAGTGACCCTGGGGTGGACGTGGCCACGCATCGAGGGAACCCCCCGCCGCCCGATCTGGGCTCGGCTGCGGACGGTGCTCCTGGATGACGCACGCTGGAAAGCCCTGGCCTACGCGGCCGTGAAGTTCCCGTTGAGTCTCCTGGGCACCTACCTGGCCACGGTTGCCATCGTCGCCGGCACCCTGGCCGTCACCTATCCGCTCTGGTGGTTCATCTCACCCGATGGGTTCGGATATCTCGAGAACAACACGTGGGCTCGTTCTTGGCTGCTCGGCGCACAAGGCGCGGCGCTGCTGCTCGTGCTCCCCTGGTTCCTGCGACTCGTCGTGACCGTCGACCGCACCTTGATCACCGCGCTGCTGCGCCCCAGCGCCGACCACCAGCGAGTCACCACCCTCGAAACCAGCCGCGCCACACTCACCGCCGACGCAGCCTCGACCCTGCGCCGGTTGGAACGCGACCTCCACGACGGCACCCAAGCCAGGCTCGTCAACATCGGCCTGATGCTCGACCGGATCGAGAACCGCACCCAGAACCCCGTCGAGCGCCAGGCCCTGAACTCCGCCAAAGAAGCAGTCACCGACACCCTCACCGAGCTCCGCGACATCATCCGCAGTGTCTACCCCCCCCCGCCCTCGATCACGATCTCACGACCGCGCTGACGACCCTGACCGCCCGCAGCCCGATCCCCAGCACCCTGACCGGGCACCTCCACCACAACTACGACGACTCCACCAAAGCCGTGTTCTACTACGCCACCAACGAACTGCTGGCCAACGTCACACGCCACACCACCGCGTCCCACATCGCGGTCACACTCGCCGACACCGACGCGCAGATCACGCTCACCGTGGCCGACAACGGCACCGGTGGTGCCACGACCGACAAACCCACCAGCACCGGGCTCCACGGACTCCAACGCCGAGCCGAGGCACTCGACGGACACCTCGACATCGACAGCCCACCAGGTGGACCAACCACCATCACCCTCACCCTGCCCAGGACCTGACTGATGCGCATCGTGATCGCCGAGGACAACCCACTCCTACGCGACGGAATCACTCTGCTGCTCACCGAACACGACATCGAGGTCATCGCCGCTGTCGACAACGCCGAGGACCTGATCTCCGCCACCCACACCCACCAACCAGACCTCGCCCTCATCGACGTCCGGCTGCCCCCCACTCACACCAACGAAGGATTCCGAGCTGCCCTGACCATCCGCAACAACCACCCCGACATTGCCCTCATGGTCTTCTCCCAGTGGATAGAACTGACCTACGCCACCCGACTGATCAAACCGGGCGCCAGCAGAATCGGATACCTCCTCAAAGACCGCGTCATCTCCAGCACCGCCTTCATCGAAGCGCTGCACCGCGTCAACAACGGCGGCACCGCACTGGACCCCGAGGTCGTGCAACAACTGCTCAACCCGCCCACCGCGGACCGCCGGCTACAACGCCTCACCCCACGCGAACGCAGCGTCCTGTCCCTGCTCGCCCAAGGAAGATCCAACCAAGCAATCAGCGACCACGAACACCTCGCCCTGCGCAGCGTCGAGAAAGTCATCGCCACCATCTTCACCAAGCTCGACCTCCCCCCCGACCCGACCGAACACCGACGAGTCCTGGCCGTCTTCACCTACCTCGAACACGACCAGCCCTGAACCACCCCAAATCGCGCCACGCGGCCCCACGCGAGCCTGCCCCTTTCCGCGTGCGGACGCGTCCTATCGCCACCTGCAGCCCTGCGCGGGAGTCGCCGCCGTCGGACCACCAGTTCTCTGCCTCTCAAGTGGCCATGACGCCCGTCCGTGGACTGCGCAATCAGTCAGTTGGCGCCTTGTGGTCGGATGCCGAGGGTGTAGCGGACCTGTTGATGCAGGACGAGGCCGCCTGCGGGGTGGGCTGCAGCGGCCAGTCGGCGTTCAGCTTCGGCTCGCACGGTGGGGCGCTCCGCTTCGGGCACAGCGCGCCACATCGCCCGCTGCCCGGTGGACATGCTGAATGCCTGCCAGTGGTCGGCGTCCGCGAAGTGCACCGGCAGGTCAGTCACGAGGGTACGCACCTCGGTGAACCCGGCATCGGCTACCAGTTGCTCCATCCCAGTGTCGGATGCGAACGGTCCTCGGGCCCCGCTCGTGCGGGCATCGAGAATGGCCGGGGGAAGGAAGGGGGTGAACACATCGTCGACGGCCCGCCACACCTCGTCCTGTGGGCCGAAGGTGCTGACCCCGAGCCTGCCACCGGGCGCCAGGGCCGTCTGCCAGGCCGCGAGTGCCGCCCTGGGATCGGGCAGGAAGAACAGGACCAGCGACGCACCCAGGACATCGAATGATGCCGGGGACAGCTGGGGCGACTGCGCATCGCCCACCGACACCTCAACGTGAGCCAGGCCCTCCCAGGCTGCGGCACCCTCAGCGGCGGCGACCATCGCGGGCGACACATCCACCCCCACGACCCGGCCCCGGGAGCCGACCGCCCGAGCCGTGGGGAGCAGGAATGCACCCTTGCCGCACCCAAGATCAGCGACTCGCTCACCGGGTGCCGGTGCCAGCGCATCGACCAGACCACAGGCGATCGGGGCGAAGAAGTCGACACCGACGGCGTCGTAACTATCGGCGAGATCATCGAACAGTTGCGCATTGCGGATCCTGAGTTCGACTGCGGATGCCGGGGGCGCGGGGTCAGTCATGACCCATTGTGCGCCCTACGGGATGGACCAGGGCAAGCACCGAACCCCCGCAGGCACGATGTGCCTGCGGGACGCCGTCGGCTGCGAGCATCACCCTGCGGCTTTCCGATGAGCCCAAGCCTCGAGCCGCCCAACGCCGCGAACGTACCAGCCCGCCGGACGCCCCATACCGCGATCAGGCGCGCGTCGATCCTTCGACCCGCAGGGGTGTGTCACAGCGCCGCACTGAAGCCAGGGCGCCAACCCATCTCGATCCAGACGCGTTCCTCTGGCGGTTCGCTCCACCAGTACGTCATGCCGCGCCCTCCTGCGGTTCGTCGCTTTCCAGCCGTTCGGCTGGCTCAAGCGCCGGCATGTGGATGGATCCGGGCTGCCGTAGGAGCTCAGAGAGCTTTGCCCATAACCGGTTTCGTGGACCACGACCACCAACTCCGGAGCACGATTCCCGGTGACAGGCCTCGTTTCGTCTCGCTGCTTCGCCTGGGTCGAGTCTCGCAGGGTTCAGCTAGCAGTTCTCGGATGCGCGCACAGCGTCGATCGAGGTGTTGTGGGCATCGATGGCGGCCTTGTTGGCCTGGGTCGCCTCGGCCGCGGTGGAGGAGGTGCCAGGGATCCCCAGGATGGCGTCCTTCAATGCCTCCGACGGCAACTACGCATCGCCGGTGGCGCCTGACTGTCTCCCCGGACCCCCGAACCAGGGCGACGATCCATGCACCGCGTGTGGCAGCAGTGCAGCAGTTCAACCGAAGAACATCGTCATCGAGATCGGGGCGAGGGAGGCCTGGGTGTTGCCCATCACCATGAGCATGAGCACCAGGCACATCGAGGCGGTGGCGATACCAGTGAGCACCCGCGCAGTTGCGCCCAGCGTCCACTGCCCGGCCCCCCGTCGGGATCTCCTGATCAGGGATCGCCAGATTCCAGCGCATGCCAACGCGACGATCACCAGGAGCGCGGCGCTGATCGCTGCCTTGGGCTGCTGCCAGGCCAGACGTTGCTGCACGAGATCCTGAACCTGTGAGGGCACACCCGATGAACCCGACTCGATCCACGCTTCGAACGCGTCATAGCGCCCGCGCGTCGCTGAGCCGCCTTGCGTCGTGCCGAGCATGCTCAGCGACCCCGCGAGACCCTGACGTGGATTCAGCGAGGTGCTCACGTTCGCGGCCACGATCACGGAGAGGAACAGACTGACCAGGGCGCTGACCAGGGCGAAGGCAAGGTACGTCGTCCTCTCGAAGGTCCAACGCCCGGCTCCGGCTGGTCTCGGAGCCCGCCGGAATCCCCGCCAGCAGACGAAGCTCAATGCCAGCAGCAGCAATAGGAAAATCCCCGCCACCACTGACAGGGCCACGTGATAGCGGGTGTAGTCGCCAAGCAGCGCCGTGAAGGCAGCATTCGACGACCCATCCGATTCGAGCAGAGTCGTCAGCCGACGACGCAGGTCCTCATGCACAAGGCCTCCTCATGTCAGGGCAACCAACCGCGCGCGCGCGGAGAGCACGCGAACGGCTCCAAGGGTCCAGCGCGCGCTCCTCGGCCGCGTCAGGGACGGCAATCGAGAGTCTCGCAGCGCGGCTCCCCCCGCGGTGTGGGGTCACGGTGCCGAGGGGTGTGACCGACAGGAGGGTGATCCCGAGATCTCGGACTTTGGCGAGCAGGCCGTGCAGCTCCGACTGGTCGGTCACGCCGCCGCGGAGGGTGGTCGTGCCGTCGTCGTTGTGGGTGATGGTGAGGCTGCCGAACCATGCCGACCAGTGCTGGTCGAGGTGTCCCTCGATGCGCAGCTCATAGCCCGCGGGGGTGGAAGGGCCGGGGTTGCTCATTGTCAGGCCCCCGCCACCGCTGTTCGCGCTCGCCGCGCCCGGCGGACTCCTGGTCGGCGGATGATCCACTCGGCGACTGCAAGGTTGATGATCCAACCGGAGGTGACTGACAGCGCGGTGCTGAGGTCACTGGTTCCGAAGATGCCCTCGCCGACGCCTTGGGTGAACGCCTGGGTGCCCGCCGCCACGGCGAGGGCATAGGCGCGGATCATCCAGGCTTGATGCGCGGTGACATCACGGCGCCGGATCGCGGTGAAGCCCAGGACGATGCAGGTGGCCATCGCGGTACCGACCAGGAGCCGGACGGTCCACAGCAGTGCGCCGCCGGGCGCGTCGGGGTAGAACAGCGTCATCCAGAGCCCGGAGCCGGCGACGGCCAGACCGGCTGCGACGAGCACGCGGCCGGCCCGGCGATGCCAGGTGCGATGGCCGCGGCGCAGGCGGGCGGGGAACTGGAACGCCCCGACGACGGCGAATAGCGCAGCGGCGACGACGTGCAGGACCAGGGGTGCGGGCGAGGCATCGATCCGAGGGTTGGTGGGCAGCAACTGTGGACCGCCGGCAACCTCGAGCAGACGGAGTGACCCGGCAATGAGCGGGATGGTGGTGAGGGCCACCAGCGCGGCAGGCACCCACCAGATCGGCTCCCCCCGGACCCCCGGTCGGCGCTCAGGCGCCAACCGGGTGCCCAGAGCGGTGGGCTCGTTCATGCCGCACGCGCGGTCGCGACCCGACGACTGCTGACATCTGCCGCCAGCGGGTCGCGACTGGTGCGAGTGGTGCTGAAGAGCGAGTAGCCCAAGCCGATCATCGCGATGCCGTTCGGCAGGGCCAGCAGTCGGTAGAACGCGTCGGGCATGAATGACAGTGCGATGGTGACGACCCCTCCGACGGCCAGCAGCGCGCAGGCCCAGTGGGCCAGGACGTGTGCGCGGTACAGGGCGATGCCGAAGATGAGGCCGCCGAGCAGGTAGTTCAGATCCTGGGCCTTGCTCAGGTACTGCAGCAGGCCGACGTCGCCGCTGGCGGTGCCGCCGGTGGCGATGGCGATCGCATCGGTGACGAAGGAGGGGTCGGATCCGGCGACCAGGGGTAGGACGGCTGCGGCGATGAGCGTGGTGCTCATGATGAGCAGGTAGCCGCCGGCGAGCATCAGGTAGCCGATGAGTCCGAGAAGTCCGTTGCGGCGGATCTGGCTCAGGTACATGCCCGTGATGCCCACCAGCGCGAGGACGGCCATGAGTGCCTTCAGCGAGTTCCGGATGACCACTTCTGTGCTGGTGATGGATGTGACATCGAGGTGGGGGTGGTTGAACTGCACTCCGATGAAGATCAGGCCCGCTGCGACCGCGGCGAAGCCTGCCGCTCGGGTGAGGGTGGTGGGTGTGAGGATCATGGCCGGCTTCCTGGCTGGTTCGATGGTCCGCGGCGGGTGCCTCGGGACGTCTGGAAACGTATGGCGGCGGGATCGACCTCGGCGTCACCACATGTGGTGACCGGCGATGTGACTGTGCTCGCGCGGCGGGAGCGCGGGGCCGCCTCCCGGCTGGCCAGGGCCGCTACAGCAGACCAAGCTCCCGGGCGCGGCGGACGGCAGCAGCGCGGTTGTTGACGTCGAGTTTGGTGAAGATGCGCTTGGTGTGGGTGCGCAGCGTGTTCAGGGATACGAACAGTTGGCGGGCGAGCTCGGGCCCGGTGAGGTCGCTGTCGAGCCGGCGCAGGACCTCGAGTTCCCGTTCGCTGAGCGGGTCGGCCAGCGGGACCCCCCCGGGGATCGCCGCGGGCGGCATCTGGGCGCTGGAGGCCGCGTTGAGGAGTCTTCGGGCGTGCTGGCTCAAAACGTCGGATCTGCCGATCCCCTCGCTCCCGACGGCGTCCTGCAGTAGGGCGAGAATCGGGGCTCCCTCGTCGAGGAACAGGCGCACGTAGCCCTCCGGTTCCGTCGCGCGGACGAGTGCTCGCTCCAGCTTGGCGAGCGCCTCCTGCCGGTCACCCCGGATGTGCAGGGTGACGGCGCGCAGCATGCCGATCTCCAGCAGGCTGCCGGCTCGCGTCGGGGCGGCGTCGTCGTCAAGCCGATCCAGCAGGGCGAGCACATCACTGAGCGGAGCCGGATTGCGCGTGCCATCCGCAGCCGAGTCGCGGAGGTGCCGGGCCAGCAGGAGCCGCACGAGGGTGAGGTGCTCGTACTCCCGCAGGAAGGTCACGTCATCGCTTGCCGTGACGCTGCGGTCGAGCGCCCACTCCTCGGCGGGGCCGAGGTCAGCGGCCGTGATCTGTACCCGGGCTCGCATGGCAGCGATGGGACGGATCTCCGGGTAGAAGCCTGGCCGGTACAGCGCTTGGGCCTGGTCGAGCAGCTTCACCGCGCCGGCGTGGTCCCCGCAAGCGGCACGGACCTGCGCGGCGGCCACGAACCATCGGTGCCGGTTCTCGGTTATCGTGCTGTGCTCCCGCAGCGCCCTCGCGGTCTCGAGGTGTGCCGCTGAACTTGCCAGATCGTTCAACTCCCGGTCCAGCTCGGCCAGCCCCACGTGCAGGTCGGCAGTGGCCCGCGGGTACGGCTCGCCGCCCCGGGTCGCCGTCACCAGGGCCTGCTCGTAGAGCCGCCGTGTCTTGTGCGGGTGGCCGGCTGTGAGCCACATGTCGCCGAGCACCACCGTGCTGTCCAGCTCGTCGACCAGATTGCCTGCCGCGTGCAGGCTGCGAACCGCCTCCGAGAAGGTGGTCAGGGCTTCCTGCACGTCACCGCCTGCCCACGCAGCCAGACCGAGGATTCCGCCGCCTGCCCCGCGCACGAAGTGGTCCTGGGCTCCGGCCAGGTCCACGGCGTGGCGCGCGTGGGCCACCGTGGCCGGGACGTCGCCACGCGCCTGGGCCAACGCTGCGCGATAGACCCACAGGTTCGCCGGTGCGGTGCGCAAGTCCTCGGTGTCAGGCCAGCTCGCCGCGAGCTCGGGGTCCCGAGCGCCGGCGGCGAGAGCGGCCTCGGCATCGTCGAGCCGACGTTCCATTCCGGCCAGGTCACCGGTCATCATCAGCGACCACGCGGACATGATGCTGAGCACCGGGCGCCGTCGCGTCACGGGTTCGGGTAGCGCCCGGATCCAGTCCAGCATCAGGGCGTCTTGCCGGGTCCGGCGAAGCTCCGGCAGGGCCGACTCCATCAAATAGGCGGCTCGCTCGTCGTCGCCTGCGACGAGGGCGTGCGCGACGGCGTCGGCGAGCAGGGCGTGAGCGGCGTACCAACCGCTGGCCGCCCGATGCAGCGCTCGAACCTGTTCTGGATGCTCGGACATCAGTCGAGCCCGCAGGACGTCGCCGAACAGGTGGTGGTACCGGTACCAGGAGCGCTGCCCATCCAGCGCGACCACGAACACATTGGCGCGGTCCAATTCCTCGAGGACGCGGCCGCTGTCAGCCCTTCCCGTGACCGCATCGCACAGGGAACCGGTCAGTCGGTGCAGTATTGAGGTACGCAGCAGGAAGTCGCGCACCTCGGTGTCCTGACGAGCCAGGACCTCGTCCACCAGGTAGTCGATGACCAGGCGGTTGCTGCCGGTGAAGGCCTTGATGAAGTCGGCGATTGCAACGTGCTCCGCGAGTCCACGCAGGGAGAGCGCAGCCAGCTGAAGCCCAGCGATCCAGCCTTCGGTGCGCTCCTCGAGGGCCTGCACGTCGCTGTCAGCGAGGTCCAGACCCATCACCTCGTTGAGGAACGCCCGCGCCTCTGCCGGTGCGAAGCGAAGACCCGCGGCCCGAACCTCGGTCAGCTGTCCGCGACTGCGCAGCCTCGACAGCGGGAAAGGCGGATCCGAGCGTGTCGCCACGAGCAGATGCAGCTGCGCTGGCATGTGGTCCAGAAGGAAGGTCATCGCCTCGTGAACCTCAGGGGCCACGATCACGTGGTAGTCGTCGAGCACCAGCAGCCAGTGACTGCCCGGTCGTCGCTGCCCCACGTTCTCGAACTCGTTGACGACGGCGGTGATTGCCGCGGAAGCGGGGGCGACAATCAGGGAGTCCAGCTCCGCGGCGTCCAGGTCGAGCCCAACGCTTGAAAGCGCCGCCCACAGGTGGGCAAGGAACCGCGGCAGAGTGTTGTCGCCCTCGTCGAGAGAGAGCCAGGCCACCTTCACGTCGGCGTCTGCGCGGCGTGCTGCCCAATCGCTGAGGAGCGTGGACTTCCCGAAGCCAGCGGGCGCGGAGATCAAGGTCAGTCGGTGACCGCGGGTCAGGGTGCCGTCCAGCTGCTCGGCCAGTTCTGGCCGCGCCACCAGCTCAGACCTCGGCGTCGGCGGAAACAGCTTGGTGGCGAGCACCGGGATGGGCACCCATGGATCATAGGAGCCGCAGCACTCGGCGTTCGGTCGTGTGCGACCGATACGCCAGCCGCCGGGGCAAAGGGATCTATCACATGCCGGTGATCTCCGCACACATCAGATGCTGAGCACCGCCCACGACTACCCCGGAAACGCCCGCTAGGGCCACGTCACCGCGCCGGGCTCCTGGCCCCGGGACGATCCGCCGTGCTTGTTCAGGGGCCTGGAGTGTGGTCGCGGACGCCGACGACGATGAGGTACCCCATGATCCACACCTCGCCGATGGTCGCGGGAACCGTCAGCACCTGGGCGAGGGAACCACCACTGGGCAACAGGTAGGTGACGAACGCGCTGGCCACGTAGCAGATCCCGCCCACGATCAGCAGCACACCCAACGGCCGCGGGAACCACCCACTTCGCAGCGCGAGCCAGCCCATCGGAATCAGCCACAGGCCGAAGAACAGCCCGGCGACACCCCACAGATGACCGCTGGCCACGTACAGCAACTGGACCGTTCCCGCCGCACCCCCGGCCCCGGCCAGCGATGCATCGCCAGCCACGTCCAGGGCCGTGGCCAGCAGCGCAGCACTGCCCAGGATCGCGCCCGCACTCACCATCCCGAACAACGCCAGCGACCCAGCGGCGAACGTGTCGACACTGCGGAACAAGCGATAGAACCACACCGCGGTCAACGCCTGGGCCAACACGATGCCCAACTCCAAGGCGATGTCCACCCGCGCCAACGATTCCTGCTGTGTCAGGTTCGACAACGTGCCCGAAGGATCCTCGGCGACGAAGAGCTGAGCACGAACGACCATGGAACCCAAGATCCCGGCGATGAAGAACCCGAGATAGAGCAACCCCGTGGTCCGCGCCGTCCGCTTCAGATCGATCCCGATCACATCAGGTGCCACACCGGTCCCGACGTTCGTCATAGTCATCGCAGACTCCGTTCCGCGCAAGGTTCCTGTGCCGAGTCAGACCTCCCCCAACGCCGACTCAGCGAGCAGCAAGGCCACTGGAAGCAGGCCCAAGAGAGTGGCCACCCGGACCATCCAGGACCCGTCGTGACCACGAGTGATCGCCACGACACCGGTGACGATTGATGCCACCCCGCACACCCAGATGGACACTCCCCACGCGCCGAACACCCAGTTCTCCGAGAAATTGTCCGGCAAGTCGACGAGGCCCACCGCAAGCGACACCAGAATGAGGACCACGCTCGCGAGGGTCAACCCCGCCAGCCCCACAGCCCACCACCCCACCCGAGACTCCGGGAACCGCGGATCCGTCCGCTGCGCGCTCACACTCCACAGTTACGCGCCGACACCCTCGAGCGGTAGGGCAGAAAGTCCCCGAAATCGCGACACCATCAGTTGCGGGCAGCCCCCAGCCCATCGGGTAGCCGACTGCGGCGACCGGGGGTCGATGCACCTCCCCAGCCGGTTGCGCCGCCCGCGACACTCCGTCCATACCTGCTCGCTGATATCCGCAACCCGTACAGCCACCCGGCATGACCGGCCACCGCCGAGCTCAAGGAACGAGCCGGGGTCACGCCATCACTTGCCCAGACCTGGCTGACAGTTTCGTCGCCGAGACCGGACTCGCTCGATTGTCGACAGGAGCAACAAACCCGCCACAGCCCGCGATCAGAGCAACTGAAAGCCGACCCGTGCTTGAGCGTTGGGAGATCGTCCTTGAGGGCTCGTTTGCCCCTGGTGACGATCAGCGATCGCAGTAGCCCGAGCAGCCCGCGGGAGTCACCTGGGCAGGCCATGGTGACCCGTGTGAGGCCTTCGATCTCTGTGGACCCGGGGCTCCCGCGCAGCGGTTCGCGAACCAGCTCACGCCGCCGGCCTGTGGAGGCGGGAACGTAGCTCGGCGACCAGGTCCGGGTTGAGGATCGCCAGGGCGTGGGGGCCGGGGTCGCGCAGCAGGCCGCGGAGTAGGTGAGTTGCTGTGATCTCCCGGGAGCCCTCGGCGATCGTCTCGCGAAGCGCCACCTCGATTGCCTTGCGGGCTCCCGGCGTGAAGGGGCGGTGATCGGGCAGGAGTCTGGCGATGAGACCGCTCGGCCGCCGGCGACCTGGCGCGCCAGCGTTCCAGGCGTCCGGTCCCATGGTCTCGGCGACTCTGGCCCGGATCGCGTCCAGGTCGATGCCGACGGCGGCCAGGGCTTGGGCATCTGCTTGGTCCTGTGCTTCGGGGGACTTCTGCGACAGGCGTGCGGCGAGGTCGGCTGCGGCGTCCGGGATGACTGCGACCAGGGTGGGCTCGCCCTGGCTGGCCAGCGCGACGAGCAGGTGCTCGCGTCCGACCAACGGGCTGCCGTGGGATGCGGCCAGGTCGACGGCTTCGGCCACGGTTGCCCGTGCCGACTCGGTGAAGCGCTCGAACATGTCTAGTCCTCCTGATTCCGGTGCTTCTGGTGGGCGGCCTGCTTGGTCACGCCCAGGGCCTCGGCGATCTGTGCCCAGCTCCAGCCCGCGCGTCGCGCGTTGGCGACCTGGATGTTCTCCATGCGCTCGGCCAGTCGGTGCAGCGCGGCGACGGCCCGTAGACCAACCGTGGGATCGCTCGAGGACCCTCTTCGCTGAGCATTCGGCTTGCGGCACTTCGCCGCCGTGGTCGGGCGCCTCGAGCGGTGGACTGGGATTCGGGGGCCAGACGCTGCTTGATGGCCGGTCAGTCGTCGGCCTTGTGGTCCGAGGGTGCTGTTGATCAGGTCGACCATGGACTGCGGGTCGTCGACGGGCAGGCCTACGGAGGTGATCGTGGTGCTGCGTCGTTGCCTGGCCAGGAGGCCGGGTCGTTGCGCTGGGATCGGGGTGGTCAGGCGCAGATCGACGTTGGTCCCGTCCCGACAATTGCGCGCCCCCTGCGGGAGCCGGCAGATTGGGCGAGGGGTGGCCCTGCGCCAACGGACGACGCCCAGCGCTCCTGAGTCAGGCCTGAGCCGGGCTCAGGAGCGCGGGCATGCGCAGATCGAGGTGCGGCCCTCCCGGACAGGCCGTACGGCTGCGCGTCAGCGGGGCCCCAGGGCGATCAGGCCCAGGGCGGCCTCTGCGCGGCCGTCGATGTCGACCAGGTCGTTGACCATGCCGTCGACGAACGCACCCACCATGCACGCCCCCAGTCCCAGGGACTCGGCCGCGAGGTAGACGTTCTGCCCGACGTGGCCGCCCTCCCAGCAGACGTAGCGGTAGTGGCGGTCGCGGTACTTCCAGCGCGACCGCTGGAACAGCCCGGTCAGCACGATCACCGCGGGAGCACTGCGCAGGAAGTCCTGGCCCAGGCCAGCGACCATGAGGTCACCGGCCACCGACCCGGCCCGCACCTGCTCCAGGGCCTGCGCCCGCACGTCGACGTGGTAGACGCCCGGGTCGATCCCGGCGACCCGCTGCACAGCCACGTATGTCTCGATGGGGAACAGGGCACCGGCCGACGGCGCGGTCCGAAAGCCCTGCGGTGACGTGATCCCGGTGGCTGCCCGGATCACCGCGGCCAGCTCCTGGCCGGTCATCGCCCGGTCGGCGTAGGTCCGAAGGGAGCGCCGCTGCTCGAGCGCCTGCGCAACGCTCATCTCCGGCAGGTCGCCGACGTCGGGCAGCGCCACGGGCTCGCCCTGCCCGACCCGCCGGTAGGGCGCCGGCCGGCGACCCCAGTTCACCACGTCGCCGAGCAGGTCGCGCAGGCCCAGGGAACTCTGCCGGTGGTAGAAGAGCCCGACATCACCACCCGGATAGGGATCTGGCGACACCGCGGACTTGGCGAACCAGCCGACGACAGCCCCGGCCAGGCCGGAACCCACGGCTGCCAGCGCGGTCCGACGCGTCGGATGCGAGCGACGCTCATCAGGATCCGGGGGCGCCGCGGCGGGCAGAACCCCTCCGCCGGCCTGGGACAAAACGGAATCCGACCCGCCTGCATCGGACGCCACCCGAGCGCCTGCGGGCAGCGCCCCACCCGGGGCGTACCGGCGTTCTGCGGTCCAGCGTGAGGGCAGGAATGATCGCCACCGCATCCCCACGTGGAGGACGATGAGCACGGCCACGGCGTAGCCGGACCACCGATGCGGCGTGAACTCGTTGAGGTCCAGTCGGTCGACCACCAGGCCAGTCACGATCACCACGACTGCAGCCGCCAGGAGGAGCAGGTTCAGCAGGTACCTGACACGTCGGTGCGCCATGTCTCGCCTTCCCGGTCGGCGGGGTGAGGCCCACGGATGGCCAGGTCCGGACGCTGGCTGCCCGCTCGTGGCGCAGCATCCAATCGCGACCCTGCCCAGGATGCGAGACCAGCGCGTCAGCCGCGACCCCTCGATGATCCCAGCCGGACCCCGGGCCTGCAGCCCCGGCGACGCCGGCACTGCAGCCAGGCAGGCACTGTACTGGCACTGCGTTGTCCGGGAACGGCGTCGCACGTGCGCGTGTCCAAGCGCCGCCTGTTCGAGTCAAACCCGACCTCGTGCACCATCTCGAGCCCGCAGCGTGACCTACTACCGGCAGCATTGCGCGAGGGCTTGAACGCACACTCCAGGGTGCCGCACGGCGTGGGTGCGCCGCGAGAGCCGCGGGACCCCGCCTCCGGTCAGAGCCCACCGAGCGCTTCGGGGTGGTCGTCGATGTACTGGCGGATGACCGACTCGACGTCAGGATCCGGCGTGATGCCGAGGGCAGTCGCCCTGGAGCTGTCGAAGCGGGCCGGCCAGGACGCGACGATCGCCTCGATGGCGGGCTCGCGGTACATGCGGACTCGTGCGGCCACCGGGTCGCCGGCAAGCTTCGCGAGGGCGGCGAGTATGTGTGCCACGCTGACGGTGAGCGCGGGCAGGTTCACCGGCAACCGACCGGACAGCTGGCCCGCGGCGGTTCCGCGCGTGGGCCTCAGCGACCGTGAGGATGCCCGCCACGGTCGCGCGCGGGGACGCGATGGCGAGCGGCAGGTCGCGGTGACACCGGGCAGGTCACGTCGAGGCCGGCGAGCGGTTCGCGGACGATGCCGGAGACGAAGCCCGATGCGGCGGCATTGGGTGTGCCGGGACGGATGGCGACGGTCATGAGTCGCACCACCCGTCCGTCCACGAAGCCCTTTCGGGTGTAGTCGGCGATGAGCGTCTCCGAGGCGAACTTCTGCGCGCCATAGCTCGACTGGGGAATCGGAAGCGTCGCTTCCGACACCACTTCGGGCAGGGGCACGGCGGGATCGCGCCCGTACACGGCGACGCTGCTGGAGAACAGGATCGTGACCAACGGGCCGCCCCGGGCCCGCTGCGCTCGCGCTGCCTCGAGGAGCGCCCGGGTGCCCATCAGGTTGCTGTTCATGCCGAGGTCGAAGTCGCGTTCGCACTCCGCCGAGACGGCGGAGGCCAGATGGAACACGACGTCGACCGGGTCGGCGAACAGCTCCGGCAGACTCTCGGCGAGGTCGCCGCCTACCGTGTGAACGGTGCCGACATGGTCGAGATCGGTCGGGGTCGGGCGACTAGGTCCGCGAGAACGAGCTCGTCCACGTGCTCCCCACGAAGCGAGCCACGCGAGAGGAGCTCCCGGGCCAGCGTCCTGCCGACGAACCCGTGACCGCCGGTGATGACGACTCGCATGCGATTCCCTCCAACCAAGGCCCAGGCTCCCGCCGGATGGTCACGACGGACGCCTTCGTCGCGACCTTCTCACGGCATCAGGCCGACAGCGTGTCGACGACATCGGCCAGTGACTCGGCCCCGCCGACGTTGCCGGCGAACACGATGTAGGGGATGCCCTGTGCTGGTCCGTCCATGGGCTCCCAGAGCGAGACGATTCCGGGCAGCATCGTTCCCCGGACCATGGCACGCCCGATCGACAGGCCCCGGGCCGCGACATCCGACGACGTGATGCCGCCCTTCGCGACGACGAACCTCGGTGGCACGGGCGGCCACGACCTGCCTGACGACATCGACGATCGCCGTCGAGACCCGTGCGCGCGATCGCCAGCGACTCGTCGGCGTCGTGGGCTCGCACGAGCGTCCTCGACGTGCGGACCACGACGTTCCCGGTGCCGAGCCCGTCGATCGCTGCGCGGGCGAGGTCGCGCACGCTGGTGCTCACCGTCGCCGGCGAGAAATGCACTGACGTCGAGTTCCAGCTCCGTCGGGTGACTGCGTTCCGCGAGACGGTCGAGCTGGCTTGTCGTCAACGACACGTGCGACCCGACCACGACCAGCCCCCCGGGGGCGTCTTCGGCAGGTCCACCCTCGCTGATCCTCACGATGTCGGCCGGCGCGAGCGGCGTGCGGTGATCGCCTGGCCGATGAACGCTCGGACGAACGGGGGCCCGACCCGATAGAGGAGCCGACTGCCCTGCCGTTCCGCGGCGTACAGGGCCACCGCCAGCTGGCGCAGGTCGTTCTCGTCCACGATGTCGACGACGACCGGCTGGGCGTCGCTGAGCCCACGAAGGACCCGCACCGTTGCATCGGGGTCGGTGCGCAGGGTCCGCAGGTCGACCCGTGCGACGTCATGCGCCGCGTACCGGCCAGCGGTCTTCTCCGCCACCCAGTCGCGAAGGTCAGACGACGTGTACCCGAACGTTGCGTCCCCAGCGAACTCGGTCTCCCCCACCGGCGTGTACCCGTCCGACGAGCTGCCCGCGTAGTGGACTGAGTTGATCGTGATTCGGCCCGCATCTGGGAAGGCGGGCACGAGAACAACCCCGTCCGGGGGCATCCCGGTGGCGGCGCGAACCACCTGAGCGAGAGCGTCGGTCTCCAGGGGAAAGTGCCCGCGCAACGTCGAATCCGAGCGCGACACGAAGTCCACGCGCACGCCGACCTGCTCCGCTGCAACGAGAGCCGCCCGGGCAACCTCCTGGTTGCGCTGCCCCGCGTCCGAGGCGGACAGGCTCCGGGTGTTGGTCATCACGTAGACCGCTGGAGCCCCCTGGCTCAGGGCCCACCGCATGGAATCGGTGGTCCAGTTCAGGAGAACCGGCAGGTTCGCCACGGACTGGGTCCCAGTCGGGTCGTCGTCCAGAACGACGAGAACACGCCCGGCGGAACGGGCCAGGTCCGCGACCTCGTCGGCCGAAACGCTCCTCCCCGGCGGCTTTCCCTCGAGCAGCACGGCAAGGGAGGTCGGCACGGCTCCTCATTCTGGTGGGCGCAGGCGCCAGGGACGCTACTCAGCGACCTCCGGCAGGGCGAGCGGGCCGGCCTTGGCCTGCGGGAAGTAGTTCTGCCCGACCCCGGATGCCTTGGTCGGGACCATCACGGAGCGGTCGTAGGTCATCACCACGTCACCGTCCTGGTTCAGCGCCCGGGTGGTCATCGAGATGATTCCGAAGTCCGGACGCGACTTGGAGGGGCGCTTGTCGGTGCAGATGCTCTCGGCATAGATCGTGTCGCCGACATACACCGGGTGCGTGAGCTTGATGTTGTTCCAGCCCAGGTTGGCCACCGCGTTCTGGCTCATGTCGATCACGCTCAGGCCCAGCACCAGCCCGACGGTGAACCCGGAGACCACGATGATCTTGCCCTCGGTGATCGGGTTCTGCTGGGACAGGTGGGCGTTGAAATGCATCTGGTTGGTGTTGCAGGTCAGCAGCGTGAACCAGGCGTTGTCGGTCTCGGTGATGGTCCGGCCGAACGGGTGCTGGTAGACGTCTCCGACCTGGAACTCATCGAAGAACCGGCCGAGGACTGCGGGGTGGGTGGTCATGTGGATCCTCCTGTGTCGACGGGGTGTCACCCCATTCTGGCCACGGCCAACGTGGAGCCGATGACCGGGGTCGCGTGCGGCGGAGCCGGTTCCGGCCCACCCGTGCGTCGGTCAACACCCAGATCCGCGATGCGGGAAAGTGGCAAGACCGCGGGGCATGGGTGATGCTTGACCCCACGCTGTGCAGGGCGAGGAGGCCGACCGGATGACCGACATGCTCGATCGCACCGTGCTCGACACCGCCCTGCGCATCCGCGCCGGTGTGGACTCGGTCCTGGCCGGCAAGCCGGAGTCGACCCGAATGTCCCTGACCGTGCTGCTCGCCGGGGGCCACCTGCTCATCGAGGACGTGCCCGGCGTCGGCAAGACGCTGCTGGCCAAGAGCCTGGCCCGAACCCTGGGTGTGAGCGTGCGCCGGCTGCAGTTCACCCCCGACCTGCTGCCCAGCGACGTGACCGGCGTCTCGGTGTTCAACCCCGAATCCCGCGACTTCGAGTTCCGACCGGGGGCGATCTTCGCCAACATCGTGCTCGCCGACGAGATCAACCGGGCATCCCCGAAGACCCAGTCCGCGCTGCTCGAGGCCATGGAGGAGCACCAGGTCACCGTCGACGGCACAACGCACCCGCTGGCCTCCCCGTTCCTGGTGATCGCCACCCAGAACCCCGTCGACATGGAGGGCACCTACGCCCTGCCCGAGGCCCAGCGCGACCGATTCATGGCCCGGATCTCCCTGGGCTACCCGAGTGCGGCCGACGAGCTGCGGATGCTCACCGAGCACTCAGCCGACGACCCGCTGGCCACGCTGGCCCCGGCGGCCACCCACGACGAACTCGCTGCTCTGATGGCGGCTGTCCGCAAGGTCGCGGTCTCGGACCCGGTCCGCAGCCTTGCGGTCGCGGTGACCGGGGCCACCCGCAACCATGAGCTCCTGCGTCTCGGAGCCTCCCCGCGGGCCACGTTGCACCTGGTCCGCGCCGCCCGTGCCTGGGCTGCCCTGGACGGGCGGACTTTCGTACTGCCCGATGACGTGCTGATGCTGGCCCCGACGGTGCTCGGCCATCGCGTGCTGCTCTCGGCCCAGGCGGCAGCCACCGGCCGGCCGGGCGCCGAGGTGATCCGCGGCATCGTGGCCCGGATCCCCCGCTCGAACTGGAGCTGATATGCCGGCCGACCAGGAGCGGACTGGCACGCTGCGCACGCGGATCGGTCTGACCGGGCGGGGCCGGGCGTTCCTGTTCTCCGGTGCGACGGCCTTGGTGGCCGGGATGGTCGCCGGTTGGACCCCTGCGGTGCAGTTCGGCGCACTGGTCGCACTGTTGCCGGTGGCTGCCGGGCTGCTGACGCGAAACCCCCCTGCCGACCTCGTCCTGGAGCGCCAGCTCAGTGCCCGGGAGCTGCCCACCGACGAGCTCCTGATGGTCAGTGTGGGGATCCGTGGTCGGCTCCCACGCGGACGCAGCCTGCTGCTCGAGGATGTCGCCCCGGCCGCGCTCGGCGGCTCACATCGGTTCGCCCTGAGTGGGACGACGGGCCGCGGTACCCGCCAGGCGCACTACCAGGTGCGTGTCGGGGCGCGCGGCATGCACCTGGTCGGCCCGATGCGCATCCACGTGGTCGACCCGTTCGGGATGGTCCACCGGGTGATGAGCGCCGGATCCCGCGATGAGGTGATCGTGCACCCGCCGGTGGTGGAGCTTGACCCGGTCCTGCTCGGCGGCGTCTCGGTGGGCAGCGGCAGCGCGCACATAGGGGCCCGCGGGGTGACCACCGACGACGTGATCCCGCGGGAGTACCGGCCCGGCGACGAGGTCCGGCGCATCGACTGGAAGGCTTCGGCGCGGACCGGGGGGCTGATGGTGCGCAGCGAGGAGAACCCCTGGCGGGCCAGTGTGAGCATCGTGGTGGACCTGCGGGTCGGCGAGCACCGGGGGGTCGAGCCGCGCTCGACGGTCGACGCCGCCCTGAGCATGGCGGCCAGCATCGGGTGGCTCGCCCTCGGCGCAGGTTGGGACCTGAGCGTGCGCACGACCGACGACGTTGGCGTGTTCGCGGGGTCCGCCCTGGCGGGCGTGCCTGAGGAACGCCGCGAGTTGCTCCTGGCGCTGGCCCGCGTGCCCCTGAGCCGCTCGGCGGCCCCGAGCCCGACCCTTGCCTATTCGACACAGGCGATGGGCCACGGCCCATTGGTACTGATCGTCGGGAACCTGACGGCCCCGGCTGCGGGCACGCTGGCCGGGATCCGCGGGCACAGCCCGATCGCGATGCTGGTCGCGGTGGCCGCCGAGGACTGGGCTGATCAGGGCTGGGGCCCCGATCGGGCCGGCTCCGGACCGAAGTCGCATGCTCCTGTCTCGCGGGCCGAGGTGCGTGCCTTGTTCGGCCAGGCGGGGTGGCAGGTAGCCACGCTGCACCGGGGGACGACCGGAGCTCCAGCAGTGGCGCAGACCTGGGCCCAGCTGGGGGCGGGGCGATGAGCCAGCCAGGGCGCCCACCGTCGTGGACCGGTGACCGGTCCGGCTCAGGTCCCGATGTGCTCGAGCGGGACACCGCGCCCGGGCAGCACCCGCGCGAGCCTGGTGGGCCGACCGGCGAACCGCTGGGTCCTCCCCGTCCGACGACGACACGGCCAGGGGTTCGCCAGGGTCGCGGCGAGGTCCTCATGCAGCGTCTGGCCGCTGGACGCTGGTTCGTCGGTGCGGTGGGCGGGTTGGCCGTCGTGGCGGGATCGCTGTGCTTGGCCCCGCTGGTCGACGGTGGCTGGTGGCTGGGCCGCACGGCCCTCGTCGTGGCGATGATCGCGGTGACCGGCGCTGTGGCCCGCACGCTGCGGCTGGTGGCACCGTTGCAGCCGCTGGTGCAGTTCGCCGTGCTCCTGGGCACGCTCGTGGCGCTGTTCGCCCGGGACGAGGCGAGCTGGGGGGTCCTACCCGGTCCAGACGCCCTGGGCCGGCTGCGTGACCTGGCCGCACAGGGCCGGGAGTACGCGAACGCCACAGCGCCCCCGGCAGGTCCGAACGTGGGGCTGCTGCTGCTCATCGTGGCGGGGATCGGTCTCACGGCCCTTGTGGTGGACACCCTGGCCGCCGGCCTGGACCTCCCCGGGATGACCGTGCTGCCGCTCGCGGCCCTGTTCGTGGTGCCATGGGCCGTCAACCGGGGGGCACTGCCGGCCTGGGCGTTCGTGCTGGTCGCCCTGAGCTGGCTTGCCCTGGTCGCAGCGATGCAGCGCGAACGCACGGCCGATTGGAGTCCCGGCGCGCGCGCCGGCTCCCCCGCCCTGGGCCTGACGATCGCTGTGACCACCACCTCGATCGCCCTGCTCGCCGGCGGCCTGGCGACGCTGCGCGGTCCGGCCGATGACGTCGACCTGGGAGCCGTGCCCGGCACGGGGTCAATCCAGGTCGACGCCCTGGTCTCGTTGCGCCGCTCGCTGGTCAGCAACGACGACCGTGCGGTGCTCACGATGGCCAGCACTGCCGAGCAGCCGGACTACCTGCGTACAGCTGTGCTCGAGTCCTTCGACGGGGTGTCCTGGTCGCGGATCCTGGGTAGCCAGCGCGGAACGGCGCCTCCTGCCAGCGCCACGGGGACGGAGCGACCCGGCGCAGGCGCGTCGAGTGACCAACTGTCATCGAGGGACCAGCTGGCGGAGTACCGCCTCGATGTCGGCCCTTTGGGCGGCACCACGCTACCCAGCCCAGCAGGTTCGGTGACCTCCCTCAACGATTGGGCGGTCGAATGGGACCAGCGCACCTCGCTGCCCATCCGGGTCGATGGCGACACGGTCGAGGGGGCACGGATCGGGCTGCTGGCGCAGGTGCCCGAGCAGGACACCGACGCGTTGCGCGCGGCGAGCATGGCATCGATCGACCCGGAGCTGGTGCTCGCTGAGAACCTCTCGGACCCGGCTCCGCTGGTCGGCGACGAGCTGCCGAGGCTTGCGCAGGGAATCACCTCGGGCAGCGCCAGCCCGTTCGACGCTGCCGTGGCTCTGCAGCGCTGGTTCACCACCGAGGGGGGCTTCACGTACTCCACCGCCGTGGAGGGTGGCTCGGGTGGCCAGGCCCTGGCCGAATTCCTCGACAAGCGGGTCGGGTACTGCGAGCAGTTCGCGGCCACGATGGCGCTGATGGCCCGGTCGGTGGGCATCCCGGCTCGAGTCGTCGTGGGCTTCACCCAGGGCCGTCAGGAGGGCGAGCAGTGGGTGGTGCGCGGTACCGATGCGCACGCCTGGCCCGAGCTGTGGATGGGCAGCGCGGGGTGGATCCGGTTCGAGCCGACCCCGGGAGCGTCGACCTCCACAACCCCCGCATACTCGCGGGGAGGCGCACCAGATCAGCCGGCGTCGAGCGCCGCGCCGACCGAGGAGCAGGCCCCTGCGCAGGACCCGAACGCCGCGGAACCTGATCGGATCACCGAGGACGTCACCGCCACCGACGCTGCGCAGCCGGGCGATGGCGGCGCGTCCCTGCGCTGGCTGGCGCTGTTGGGGGTGCTGGGCGTCGCGCTGATTCCTGCTCTGCTTCGAGTGCGACGCCGCCGGGAGCGCCTGCGGGACACGGATGGGCAGGCCGCGTTCGCCGAGGTGGTCGACACACTGGTGGACCTCGGCCTGGGCACCGCTGCCGCGACGCCGAGGATGACCCTGGCCCAGGTCGCGGACCTGATCCGGGACGCGGATCCGGGACGCGACGCAGGTCTGGTCCGGGACCCCGATCCGCAGCAGGAAGCACTCGACCGGATCCGGCGCGCGGTGGAATGGCAGCGCTACGGAGCCGATGGGCTGGTGCCCGCTGGTGGGCCCGCGCCCGACCGAGCAGGTGCCGGTGGAGCCCCCGGTGTGAGCTCGGCCACGGGCCTGGCGACAGATGTGCGCCTCGTGCGCCGTGCGCTGTCCGACCAGGTGCCCTGGTCACGTCGAGCCGGAGCCGCCGTGGCCCCGCGCTCGATCCTGCCCAGCGGGTGGCGCCTGCTGCCCTGAGGCCCCGGCCGGCTGGCCCGTCCGCCCGCCGCCGAGGTCGATCCACCTGAGCGAAGTCCTCACGACGCGTACGTGGAGCAACCGGGCCTGGCACGGCGCTCACGTGGATGATCTGGGGCGCTGACGGACCTGGTTCGGGCGCCCCTGGGCAGCGCTTAGGCTGTGCTGGCGTCGATCTGCCCGGATCGAGCCCACATCCCCACACCACAGGCAGGTGCCATGTCGCAGGATGCGTTGGATCAGGTCAAGCCCGGCTGCGAGCCGTTCCAGGCCGAAGGTTCCGGTGACAACGCCCGGATCGGGGTCGTGCTGGTGCACGGATTCACCGGCTCCCCGGACAGCACGGTGCCATGGGCGCGCTACCTCAATGAGCGCGGGTACACCGTAAACGCGATCCGGCTGCCCGGTCATGGCACCACCTGGGAGGACGCCAACACCAAGCGGCTCGTTGACCTGGAGAAGGCCGTCGACGATGCCTTCGAGGACATGGCTCTCCGCACGGACATGGTCTTCCTGATGGCCCAGTCCTTCGGCGGCGCGCTGGTGCTTCGGCTGGCGGCTCTGCGCACCGACGAGGTGGCCGGCGTCGTGCTGGTGAACCCCTGGGTCCGCGCCGATGGGGTCGCCAGCTGGCAGAAGTACCTCGCCCCACTGCAGAGGTTCCTGCCGTACGTCACCAAGAGCCTGCCCGGAGTGGCCAGCGACATCGCCGATCCGAGCAAGGAGGAGAACGGCTACGACAAGATCCCGGTCGTGCTGGTCGCCGATGCGCTCAACTCGTGCTTCAGCCAGCTCAAGCCGGCGCTGCCCAAGGTGACGGCGCCACTGCAACTGGCCGTGTCCACCACCGACCATGTGCTGGCCACCAACAACGCCCAACTGATCCGTGCCGAGGTGCGTTCCCCCATCGAGGAGGTCACCCTGGATCGCTCGTACCACGTGGCGACTCTGGACTACGACGCCGAGAAGATCTTCGCCGGGTCAGTGGACTTCATCCAGGCACACTCCGGGTAGGCGCCGACGACCGCGCTCACGACAGGCGGGCGGCTCCGTCCCTGGTGGGATGGGCCGCCTGTTCTGGTTGACCAGCACCTGGAGCGCGCTGCACCGGGCAGACGGTTGCCCTCGGGATTGAAGGCTGCGCTCGGCTGGCCGGCGAGCAAGGCGCAGGCGGCGCTGAACGGCTTGCGGGCGCCCGTGAATTGCGCCGATCGGGCGACGCGGGGCTACGGGATCAGAAGTCGCCGGTCTCGCGGCGCTTGCGCCAGCGCTCCTCCATGCGATCCGACAGGGACTCGCCCGAGCGGGGCTTGGCACGCGGGGTGCGACCGGCCGGTCGGCTGGGCCCATTCGAGGCACTGGGGGTGGCACCCTGGGCCGATGGATCCGTGGTCTGCTGCGCGCCGGAGAACGCGCTGATGGCCAACCAGAGCCCACCGAGCATCGCCAGGAAACCCAGGACCCCGATGGGCACGAACTTGGAGGCGACGCCGGCGATCAGCAGGCCGAGGCCCGCGAGGAGTGCCACGATGCCGACTGCCACCTTGCGCCGGTCACTGGCCGAGCCGCGGGGGTTGCGCATGCTGGTTGCGAACTTGGGGTCTTCTGCGTAGAGAGCGCGCTCCATCTGCTCGAGCAGCCGTTGCTCGTGATCCGAGAGTGGCACGGTGACCTCCTACTGCCCGTCGCGTCCGGCGGATACGACACAGGATATGCAGGGTTGGCCGAATAGGAAACCCGAACCGACACGTGCGGGCCAACCAGTTTGTCAGAGTCGGCGACCGGTCCCGCGCTCCCACCTCAGGTTCCCCCCGGGCATCGCGCTCGGAGGGCCTGGGGGCCGCTCTCTGTCGGCGGGTTCGAGCGTGGGTTCGGGCAGGAGGCGTGCGGGGCGCAGACTGCCCCGGCCGAACCGGTCGGCGAGCCGATCGACGGCTTCCTCAGCCTCTCGCCAACCGCGCTCCGGCGCCCCAAGGACCAGCTGGGACTGCACACCGTCGGTATCGACAACACTGTCCATGCGCACCCCGACCAGGCGGATCCGCGCCCGGTCCAGGTGCAGCGCGCGATAGAGCGTGCGCGCCTCGTGGAAGATCTCCCGGCTGACGTCGGTGGGCACCTTGCGGGTACGGCTGCGGGTGATCGTGGTGAAGTCGGCGAACCGGACCTTGATCGACACGGTGCTGCCGGAGAGCCCGGCCCGTCGCATCCGGGCACCGACCTTCTCGGACAGGCGCAGCAACTCGGCCTCGATCACCGCGGGATCGTCGATGTCACGGGCGAATGTCTCCTCATTGCCCACGCTGCGCTCACGCTCGTGCAGGCTGACGGGGCGTGGGTCATGACCCCAGGCCAGGTCGGCCAGATGTGCGCCAGAAGCTTGGCCGAGCGCACGGATCAGGGTGGCTCGTGGGACCGCGGCCAGGTCGGCCACGGTCTGCAGGCCCAAGCGGTGCAGGTGCTCCTCGGTGCGCTGGCCGACCCCCCACATCGCGCCCACCGGCATCGGGTGCAGGAACGCGATCACCCGGTCGGCCGGGACCACCAGCAGGCCGTCGGGCTTGCACTGGGT
This sequence comes from uncultured Actinomycetes bacterium, assembly GCA_963781015.1. GTDB lineage: Bacteria > Actinomycetota > Actinomycetes > S36-B12 > CAIYMF01 > Prado023. Next base: position 84,236 of record CAWAEB010000006.1, read on the forward strand.
GGAGGCCAGCTTGGCAACGAACTTGGTGGACGCGATGCCGACGGAGCAGGTGATGCGCTGCTCGTCGTAGACCTGGGCGCGGATCGTCTCGGCGATCTGGCGGGGTGAGCCGTGAGTGCGCCGCGCACCGGAGACGTCGAGGAAGGCTTCATCGAGGCTCAGCGGCTCCACGAGGGGCGTGACCGCGGTGAACAGTTCCATGATCGAGGCGGACACTTCGGCGTAGTGGGAATGGTTCGGGGGCACGACGATGATGTGCGGGGCCAGGCGCAGCGCCCGGCTCATCGGCATGGCCGAGTGGATGCCGTACTTGCGGGCCTCGTAGGTGGCCGCGACCACCACTCCCCTGCTGCCGGTGCCGCCGACGATCATCGCCTTGCCGCGCAGCTCCGGACGGCGGGCGACCTCCACCGAGGCGAAGAACGCATCCATGTCGACGTGCAGGATCGGACAGCCCGTGTCGTCCTCACCCAAGCCGGTGGGCGCATCCGGCCGGTTGATCTGGCTGCGACTCACGCACCACCTCCCTGGATCCGTCTCGCTCGGGCTGCCCTACTCAGTCTGCCTCTTCACGCTGCATCATCAGACCTCCTACCATCCGCTGCTGCCGGGGCTGGCGTGCCAGAGCCGCCCGGGTGCCTTCGTGCGCGCCTCGGGTGGTGGCGGCTTCGGCACGGAGGTGGGGTCCTCGCCTGCGGGCTTGACGTCAGCGTAGGGCGACTGCCGGAAGCCGCTGGCATGTACGAGCACCCTACGGCGCTGACCCATACCACCAGCGGCCGTCCGGCCGATGCCGGCCGGGACCTTGACTGCCGCCGGGTCACCAGCGCCCTCGCCTGCCCCGGATCCGCCGGTGCCGCCCGCCGCCGAGACCGGGACGTCCACCACCTTCGGCGCTGGTCTGCGGCGCAGGTCGACAGTCGGGAAGGAGCCGATGTAGTCGGCCACCGCGGACCGGCCGCCCGCCACCCAGATCTCATGGACCACGCCCAGGTCCCAGCACCCGGTCGCCCGGATCGACAGCCCCCGCGGTCCGGTCCGCCGGGTGATCCCGCGGACCAGGAGCAGCCAGCCGGCGAAGACCGTGCTGGCGTATGGATCCTGGGCGTCCTCGAAGAAGGTCGCGTCGACCGGACCGGTCGAATCGTCCAGGGTGAGGAACACCACCCGTCGGCCGCTTCGGATCGGCGGGGTCTGGGTGGCGACCTTCACCCCGGCGACCCACACCTGGCTCTCCGAGCGCTGAGCGAGCAGATCACGGGCGGGGACCACGGCCAGGTCGCGCAACATCGGTCGATAGAAGTCAAGGACGTGCGCGCTGACATCCATGCCCAGGACGTCGAGCTCGGCCCGCACCCCCTCCCCTGCTGACATCTCAGGCAATCCACTGGCCCGACCGACTCCCGGCAGGGGCAGTTCCAAGGACAGTTGCACCTCGCTGACCCCGACGGCCGACGGCGCCCGGGACTGGGCCGCCGCAGCCTGCGCCGGGTCGGCGAGGGCAGGAGGACCCGCCGACCCGGCACCACCGCGATCGCCAGCACCTCGACGGGCCAAGACCTCTCCCGGTTGGGGACCCAGTTGAGGACCCCGAGCCTCAGCACCTGCTCCTGCCGCCCGGCCAGACCCCCAGACCGCCGCTGCCCGCTGGGCGCGCGGGTCGGCGCGTGTGGTCTCTCGGCGCCTGCGATTACTGCCGGCACGAGCACTGCCGGCACGGGTGCTGCGTGCCAGCCGCTCACAGTCGGCGATCTCCAGAAGCAGGTCCCGGCGGGTGACCTGATCGCGCAGCCGGGTGCCAGTCGCCAGGTTGATCCCATATATCGAGTCGAACCCACCGGCGAGCACGAGGTTCTCGACAACGGGGGTGGCGACCGCGGCACGCACCCAGAAGTCCGACAGCGAGGCATACGGCTGCCCGGAGACGATGCGCTCCACCTCAGCCGCCGAGATCCCCTTGACCTCGGTCAGCGGAAGGCGGATCCCATACCCGCTGCCGTCGGGCAGGCCGGGCAGGGTCGGCCGGGCTGCTGGGGTCGGGCAGGGCTCAACTCGGTACACGTTGGTCGATCGGTTGACGTCCAGGCCCAGGATGCTGATGCCCAGGTTGCGGGCGTCATCGAGGATCAACCGCTTGGGGTACATGCCCGGATCGTGGGTGAGCACGCCGGACAGGAACGCTGCCGGATGGTGGGCCTTCAACCAGGCCGACTGGTAGGTCGGCAGAGCGAACGCTGCAGCGTGCGCCTTGCAGAAGCCGAACGAGGCGAACGAGCGCAGCACGTCCCAGACTCCCTCGACCACCTCGAGGGAGTAGCCACGGTCCAGCGCGCGGGGGTAGAACCAGGCGCGCACCTGCGCCTGCCCCTCCGGGGAACCCATGGACCGGCGCAGTTCGTCAGCCTCAGCCAGGCTGCAGCCGGAGATCACGGCGATCACCCCGATCACCTGCTCGTGGAACACCACGACCCCGCAGGTCTGTGCCAGCACCGGCTCGAGGTCCGGGTGCAGGTACTCGGCGGCTGACCAGCCCTGGCGGGCCCGCAGGAACGGGTTGACCATGTCTGACTTCACAGGGCCGGGTCGGAACAGCGAGATGTCGATGATGAGGTCGTCGAAGGTCTGCGGACCGAACTTGCCGATCAACTCGCGCTGGCCGGGTGACTCGATCTGGAAGCAGCCCAGCGTGTGGGTGGTGCGGATCATCGCGAACGTATCCGGGTCGTCCCGCGGGACCGCATCGAGCTCGATCGGCTCCCCGCCGATGCGGACCACCTCGTCGAGGGCATGGGCCATCGCCGACTGCATCCGGATCCCCAGGACGTCAAGCTTCAGGAAGCCCAGCTCCTCGACCGCGTCCTTGTCGAACTGGCTCATCGGGAAACCCATCCAGCTGGCCTCCACCGGGGTACGGTCCAGCAGCGACCCGTCGCTGAGCAGCACCCCGCACGGGTGCAGTGCCACGTGCCGGGGCAGCCCGTCGAGGGCCTCCACCAGGTCCAGGAATCCGTCGAGACGACCCCCGGCAGCCAGCCGGCCGAGGCCGGAGCTGCGCAGTTCGGGCAGGTCGACCAGCGCCGCCCGGGCATCACGGGCCCGGATGTGCGGGAAGGCCTTGGCGAAGGCATCGATCTCGCCCGGGGGCAGGCCCAGCGCGGCACCCACGTCCCGGATCGCATGACGCACCCGATAGGTGTCCATCATCGACACGGCCACGGCGCGCTGGCCGCCGAACCGCTCCAGGATGCGGGTGTAGATCTCGGTGCGCCGGGCAGACTCCACATCGATGTCGATGTCTGGCAGGGCCTGGCGCAGCGGGGACAGGAAGCGCTCCATGATCAGCCCGTGCTCGAGCGGGTTGACACCGGAGATGCCCAGCAGGTGGTTGACCAGGCTGCCTGCCCCGGAGCCTCGGGCGGCGACCCGTACGCCCATGCCGCGGATGAGGTCCACGACCTCGGCCACGGTCAGGAAGTACCCGCCGTAGCCGAGGGTGGCGATGGTGGCCAGCTCCGCCTCGAGCCGCTCGGTGGCTGCCCGGTGGGTGCGCAGCGTGATGAACCGGCGATCCAGCTCGGACTGGCAGCGGTTGGCCAGCACCCGGTCGGCCATCCGGGCCTGCGCCGAGACGGGCGCGGAGCGCACCTGCTCCCGGTCCAGCCCGGGCGCGCCGGCGGGGAACAACACGTCGAGTTCGGGGACATGCACCGATCCGATTCCCAGGTCGGCGGCCGGATCCAACCGGACGGAATCGGCCAGTTCACGGGTGCCGGCCAGCAGGCGCTGCACCCCCGCACGCCCCACCGCGGCGGCGGACCCGATCTCCTCGGCGACGACTCGCATCTCGGCGCCGTCCTTCAGATACCCCTGGGCATTGACCCGGTCCAGGTGGCGGGGGTCCAGCGGGACCAGCCGCCGGATCGCGTCCAGCACGTCGGCGACCGGGGCCTGCGCCGGGGTCAGGTGCCGCACGGCGTTGGTCAGCACCGCGGGGACGCCCATCCGGCCGGCGAAGCTGAGCATCCGGCCGGCGAAAGCACTGGACAGGGCAGGCCGGTCGCCCCGCGCGCTGCTGCGATGGGAGACAACCTCCAGGTGCAGGTCGGAGCCCAGAGCCTCCCGCCAGCCCGACAGCAGGTGCGCAGCCTCATCCGGCCGGCGTCGGGCCAGCGCGCGCCCGACGTCGGAGTTCGGCCCGAGCAGGGCAACCAGCCCTTCGGCGTGCTCCCCGATCATCGGCAGGGTCACCAACGGTTGGCCTCGCTGCCCGGTCAGGTGCGCGGCCGAGATCACCCGACACAGCGAGCCCCAGCCCGTCGCACCGCGAGCGAGCAGCACCACCCGGGGATTGCCCGGGTCCACTGCGACCCCACCGCGCGCCGGAGTGGGGACCCGCCGTTCCGGTGGTGATCCATCTGGCTGCCCGGATGGGGCCACGGCGAGGTCCACGCCCAGGATCGGGCTGATGCCCGCCTCCCGGGCGGCCAGCGCGAACGCCACCGCACCATAGGCCCCGTCCCGATCGGTCAGGGCCAGCGCGTCCTGGCCCAGTTCCACGGCCCGCGCCACGAGCGCCTCGGGTCGCGAGGTCCCGTACCGCAGCGAGTAGCCGGAGGCGACGTGCAGGTGGGTGAAGCCGGTCATGGCCAGCCCTAGAACTCGTCGGGCAGGATCGCCTGCTGATCGACCCCGATCACGGCGGCGACCTGGACCAGGAACGACTCCGCGTCGCGCACGAGGTCGTCGGCCTCCCGCTGGCTGACCACGGGCAGCCCGGCATCGGCGGCAGCCCGCTTGGTGGCGTTGGCCGCGAAGAAGGCTGACCACTCCTGCAACTGCGGGGCGACCACAGGTAGCAGTGCCCACACGCTGCGGATCCGCCCGGACCGCACCGGGTGCGCCCGGGCTGCCAGCACTGCTGCAGCCGCACGCAGTGCAGCCAGATGGGCGGTGGCGTAGCGGCGGGCAGGGTCCGGGGTCGCATAGGCCTCAAGCAGGCCCCGGGCCGCACTGCCCAGCAGGTCCCGGGCCTGGTAGGGCACCGGCGGGCTCATGGGGACAGCGCTCATGGTGGCTGCTCCTCTCCTGTCTCGATCTGGTGAAACGGTCTGCCTGAATGAAACGGGTCGGTCTGATGTAGCGGGTCGGCTCTGGCGAACCGAGTGATCGGGCTCAGTCGTCCGGGCTGTCAGTCCAGCGTGCGGGCCAGCACCCAGCGATCGGCGGCCACGTCCCGGCGCAGGTCGTAGACCCCGCAGGAATCCGACCGGCCGGCCTGGGCCTCGACCCGCCACACCTCGTGCTCATGTGCGGCGATGGCTCCCTCCAGAGCCCGACGCGAGCCGCCCCACCAGGCGCTCGACTCGATCCAGTGGGCGATCACGGCGCGCACCACGTAGAGCCGGCCGCGCCACAGGAACTGACTCGGGCCGCGCTCAGGTGCCTGGTCGGGCACCCGACGAACATCGATCGGGTCGGAATAGGTGCGGCTCATGGCGTCCTCCTGCAGCAGTCGGTGATGCCGGGGAAGACGGCGGTGCGTGCGGATCGGCCTGCTCACCTGCGCTTCCCTCGCTGATGCGCAGGCCGATCCCCACAAGTGCCAGGTCTGGGTCGGGGGCAGTTCCGGGCACCGATTCGAACGCTTGTTCGAACTGGGATCACCGTACGCCCCCGGTCTGACACCCGTCAACCCCCAGATCCCATGCACGGGATACTGAGTCATGTGTCTGACATTCCCGCTGCCGTGAGCCTGCACATCTGGGGAGTCCCCACCCGGCACGTGCCGACCGCGATCACCCACATGGCCCGCCACCGCCGGCCGGTGCGAGCCCTCCCCGGGGTGCGCTTCGCCAAGCTGCTCGGCACCGGGACCGGGCGCACCTTCACCCCGCGCGACGCCGACGCCCACCACTGGGGCGCTCTGCTGTGCTGGGATGACCAGGCCGGCCCCCAGCAGGTGGCGGGATCCCGGATTGCCCGCGACTGGGATCGGATCGCCGACGAGTCCGCCACCTGGGTGATGCGCCCGCTGAGCAGCCGGGGCCGCTGGGCCGGCCAGGAACCGTTCGGCACACCGGTGCCCACCCGCTGGGACGGCCCGGTCGCCGCGATCACCCGCGGACGGATCAAGCCCCGGATGTGGCGCTCCTTCTGGTCAGCGGTGCCCCCGGTGGCCCTCGACGTGCACGGCGGCGGCGGGCTGACCTTCGCCATGGGCATCGGTGAGGCCCCGGTCGGGCTGCAGGGCACGTTCTCGACCTGGGCCGATGGCGCGGCACTGTCCGACTTCGCCCACCGCCGGCCCGCACATCAACAGGTGATCGCCCAGACCGCGGCCCTCGACTGGTACTCCGAGGAACTGTTCGCCCGGTTCGCGCTGCTGGACGCGCGCGGCACGGTCGCCGGCCAGCCGGTCCTGCCCGCTGCGCCAGCCGACGCGGGCTGACGAGGCGGCACCACCGGGCGCGAGCCACACCTCGCCCCACCCAGAATTGTCGAATCTGGACAGCTTCCGGCCGCATGCGGACACAGGGGTCCGGATCAGACAACCGTGTGTCCGGATCAGACAATTCCCGCCCGAGCGCCAGACGCACACCAACTCGGGTTGCCCGCTCAGCGCAACCCGGCGGCCAGGAAACGCTCGGCGACGTGCTCCCAGCTCCAGTTCGCCAGAACGGCCCTCCGGCAACCCGCCGACACCTCCGCGCGCTGCTCGGGTGCCAACTCGAGGATCGCCCCGAGGACCCGCTGCAGGTCCGACGCGTCGTCGCGGGCAAACCCCAGCGATACCCCCTGGGGCAGGTGCTCCTCGATGCCCGTGGCCACCTCGGCCAGCCCGCTGTGCCGGGCGACCACCGGCGGGCAGCCCGTGGAAGCAGCCTCCACGGCAACCATCCCGAACGCCTCCGGGAACACCGACGGCACGACGCTGGCGTCGGCAAGCGCCCACAGGTGACGCAGGTGTCGGTGAGCCAGTGGCCCGGTGAACAGCGCCTGGACACCGAGCCGGGTGGCCTGCGCCTCCAGGTCCGCGCGCGCCGGGCCGAACCCCACGATCACCGCGCGGGCGCCCACGCCGGGCAGCGCGTCGAGCAGCAGGTGCACGCCCTTCTCCCTGCTCAGCTTCCCGACGTACACCACCGTTGGCTGCGCCGAGCCGGTGAGGAACTCCTCCAACCGGGCGGCGTTGCCCAGGTCGGGTAGCCGCTCGTCGACGTGTCCGTCCGGGTCGAGCGTGGACTGGTGCAGCAGGCCGTCGAGGGCCGCCTCGCGGGTCTCGGGCGCCATCATCGCGACGTCGACTCCCGGCGTGATGATCTCCACCGGCGCCGGCAGCGCCCCGATCAGGTCGGTGACCACCGCCCCGATGTGCGCCGACCCGACCACGACCGCGCGCGCCGGGGCCAGGGTCTCGGCAGCCCACCGGCACAGTGCCGGATTGCCACGCATGGCGTACTCCAACTCGGAGCCGTGCACCTTGACCACGTACGGCAGCCCACTGGCGGCCCCAACCGGCCCACCGAGCAGGGCATGGTTGGCGATCAGCAGGTCCGCCGGGCCGAGCGCCTCGATGGCGCGGGCCTGGGCACTGACGAACGCATCGAGCTCGGCCCGATCCATCGTGGGCAGCAGTGCCGGCTCCATCCCGGCATATCGGTCGAGCACGAACACCGGCAGCCGACCGGGAAGCTCCGGGCGCCCAGCAGTCGCCCCAGCGAGATCGAGGCTGCCGGGGTCGGCATCCTGGCTGAGCACCACCACGTCATGGCCCAAGGATGCCAACGTGCGCGCCAGCCCCCGTGAGAACTCGTTGGAGCCGGTTCCATGCAGAAGATAGCCGTGCCAGATAACCACTCTCACGAACGGTCACACTAGTCGGGCGCCAACCAGGCGCAGTCAGGGCCAGTACCCGTGACGCGAAGCGCCCCCCGCCGGCCGTGGTGGGCTGACGAGGGGCTGACCCAACGGATCGCTAGATGGGCGACGTCGCTGGACTGGGACCATCATGACCCGTCGCGGGCCGCCACGCCCAATCAATGAGCCCGCTGCCTCACAGGGTCACGGCGAGGAAGACCAGCACCACCCAGAACGGCAGGACCAGCAGCAGGCCGAAGATGACGCCCCGCACAGCCAAGCCCTCCTCAGGAGGGGACTGCGGGAAGGGGTCCGGATTCCGGCGCGGAGGCGAGAGCAGTGATGCGCTCATCGTCCTCACCGCCTCTGGCCGGAGTTGGTCTCGTACATCCAGTGTCACATCACTTCGGGCTCCCTGCTCGGGACTTTGGTCGCACACACGTCGCAGTTCGGTCGGCCCGGCGTCGCGGTCGGGGCACTGCGACCCCCGGGAAAGCGCCGGTCAGCGCGCCACCGCACCGCCCGCAGTGACCTCGCGATCGCCAGGCGTCGTCCCCATGGGCAATGCCCACGGGAAGGCCAGGATGCCCACGGGCGTGGCCGACGGGAACGCCACGGCCGACCCGAGGCGTGGGCCGGTGTCGACGCCGGCCTGGCCCATGGAGCGCACCGGGTCGATTGCCTCCTCGACCGTGGGCTCATCAGGTCCACGGCGGCCAGCACGACGCCACCGGCCACATCACCACTCCTGCTCCGTGGCCCGCGCTCGCGCCAGGGGCCGGATCGCCTACCGGCTGCGGGCGGACAGCACGCAGAACTCGTTGCCCTCCGGGTCGGCCAGGACCGTCCAGGTGACGTCGGGGGATTGCCCCACATCGACCGGGGTTGCGCCACGGGCAACCAGTTCCGCGATCTGGGCATCCCGATCCTGCGACGAGTGCGGAGCCAGGTCGATGTGCAGGCGGTTCTTGACGGTCTTGCCCTCGGGGACCGGGACGAACACGAGCCCCTGGGGCTGCTCGCGCCACCTGGCCGGGTCCGTGATCTCCTGCACCGACGCCCACTTCGGGATCACCGCCACCTCATCGTCGGCCTCGTAGATGATCTGGTAGTCCAACGTCTGGGCCCACCACCTCGCCTGGGCTGCGACGTCCTGGCAATCGATCACGAGTGTGTACCAACGCAGCGCCATGGCCGGGAGCCTACCGACCGGCACCGACATGCGGGCCGTGGACGAACACCGGATCCGGGGACACCCGCCAGGAACTCGTGGCGGGCAGCTACGCCGAGAGTACGCATCCGGTGGAGGCCGACCGCTGACCCTCACCTCACCCTTCCCGGCTGACCTGTGGTTCTCTGAGTGCAGGCGTGAGCCGTCACTAGACTCAGGGCGTGCCCACCGGCCTGGATCCAGCGACCCCCCAGGCGCCGACCGTGCGCGGCCTGCGCGCGATTCCCTGGATCCTCGGCGCTGCCGGGGTGCTGTCCCAGATCGCGTGGGTGCTGCTGCCCGAGGACCAGCGCGACGAGGCCACCATCACCTCCGTGCTGCTCATGGCATCGGCCGCGACCACCCATGCCACGCTGCATCGCGGTGTCGGCTGGGCCGCTCGCCTGTTCGGGGCGACTGCCGGGATCGGGCTGGCAGTCGAGGCCCTGGGCACGGCCACCGGCTTCCCGTTCGGCGCCTACCAGTACGGCACACGGCTGGGGCCGATGCTGCTCGATGTCCCGCTGCTGATCCCCCTGGCCTGGTGCATGGCCGCCTACCCGATGCTGCTGCTCGCGTGGCGCATGGGCCGCACCCGCGCACACGTCGTGCTCATCGGCGCCTGGACCATCTCGGCCTGGGACCTGTTCCTGGACCCGCAGATGGTCGGCGAGGGTCACTGGGCGTTCGCGAACCCGACACCGGCGCTGCCCGGGTCCCCGGGGATCCCGCTGACCAACTATGCGGGCTGGTTCGCCACCGGGCTGCTCATCTTCTGGGTGCTGGACCACCTGCCCCGTACGCCGGCCGACGACCGGATGCCACACGTCCTCATGCTGTGGATCTACGCGTCCAATGTGATGGCGGCTGCGGTGTTCTTCGGCCGCCCGGTGGTCGCGTTGTGGGGTGCGGTGGCAATGGGGCTGACCGTGATCCCGTGGGCGCGCCTCGTACTGCCGGAGCTCCGCGGCACGCAGGTGCCCGAAACCGTGGGTGCCGCGCCCCGTGATGCCGAGCATCGATGAGGCCGGGCCCGATCGTCGTCGCCTGCGCCACCGCTCTGGCCGCAGCGTTGACCGCGCACACCGCGTGGAATGTCGGGCACCTGCGACCCGCCCCCCGACCTTCCCCCGGTGATCCAGCGGAGTCCGCACCGATCACGGTGCTGCTGCCCGCCCGGGACGAGGCCGCGCGGATCGGCCCCTGCGTGGCTGCGCTCCTCGCGCAGGAGCATCCCGGCATGCGGGTGTTCGTGCTCGATGACGGTTCGACGGATGGCACCGCCGACGTGGTGGCCGGCCACGTCAGCGGCGACCCCCGGTTCACACTCATCGCCGGCGGGCACCAGCCACCGCCGCCCGGCTGGCTGGGCAAGCCATGGGCCTGCCAGCGACTGGCCGAGGCCGCACTGGCCGAGGGCCAGGCCCCCGATCTGTTCGTCTTCCTCGACGCTGACGTGGTCCTGGCACCCGACGCGCTGACCCGGATCGCGGCCCTGATGCGCGAATCCGGTCTCGACCTGGCCAGCCCCTACCCGCGCCAGCAGGTCGGCACCCCCGCTGAGCGGTTGGTGCAGCCACTGCTCCAGTGGTCCTGGCTGACCACCCTGCCGTTGAAGGTGGCTGAAGCCTCGGAGCGCCCCTCCCTGACCGCGGCCAACGGCCAGGTCCTGGCGATCCGACCTGAGGCACACCAGCGGATAGGTGGGCACGGGGCGGTACGCCACGAGGTCCTGGAGGACATCGCCCTTGCCCGCGCGGTGAAGGTCAGCGGTGGCCGGGCGAACGTGACCGACGGCACCGACCTGGCCACCTGCCGGATGTACACCACCCGCTCCGAGCTCATCGACGGGTACACCAAGTCGCTGTGGGCGGCGTTCGGATCCCCAGCGGGATCGGCCGGGGCCATGGGCCTGCTCACCTTCACGTACGTGGTCCCCCCCGCGGCCGCACTGCTCGCGCGCTCCTCCGTCACCCGCGCGATGGGTGCGGCTGGATACGTAGCAGGGGTCACCGGCCGCATCCTCACCGCCCGACGCACTGGAGGCCGACCCGCAGACGCCTGGGCCCATCCGCTGTCGATCCTGGCGCTGGACGCACTGACTGCGCTGTCGTGGCGTCGGCGCGTCCGGGGCCAGCTGGAGTGGAAGGGCCGCGCGGTCCAGGTCGTCCCGGCCACGCGGCCCGTCAGCTCAGCCGCGGGTCACGCGGGTTGATCCCCCACCAGGCGAACACCTGCGCCAGCCCGTACCTGGTCGCCGAGGCGTCCCTCTGTCCCGGACCACCAGCCACACCGCCACATCAGGACAGGTCCGGCGCAGCGCTGCTCGCGCTCGCGACGGCTCACCCCATCTCGCTCAGCCCAGGTCCGCGAGCGCCGCGTCGATGCGCGCCAACGAGGTGGCCCGTCCGAGCAGTTCGATCGACTCGAACAGCGGCGGTGACACCCGTCGACCGGTCACAGCCACCCGGAGCGCGCCGAACGCGAGCTTGGGCTTGAGGCCCAGACCCTCGATCAGTGCCGAACGCAGCGCCGCCTCGATGACCGCCGCGCTCCAGTCTGCCAGGGGGTCGAGGGCGTCGCGCGCCGCCTGCAGGACGGGGGCGCTGTCCGCGCCGAGCATCCGGGCGGAGTCGTCGGGGTCCGGGGTGAACCCCGGCCCGGCGAACAGGAAGCCGAGCATGCCGCTGGCTTGGCCCAGGCTCTCCATCCGCTCCTGGACCAGCGGCACCGCCGCGGTCAGGGTGGCACGGTGGGCGTCGCTGACCGGCCCGATCAGGGTGCCGTCCTCGATCAGGCGCAGCTCGATCCGGGCGGTCAGCTCCGGCACCGGCAGGGCGCGGATCCAGTCGCCGTTTATCGCGGTGCACTTCTTCAGGTCGAACCGGGCGGGGTTGGCGCTGACTCGTTCCAGGGAGAACGCCGCGGCCATCTGCTCCTTGCTGAAGAACTCCCGATCCTCGCCCATCGACCACCCGAGCAGCGCGAGGTAGTTGGTCAGCCCCTCGGGCAGGAAGCCCTGCTCGCGGTACAGGTTCAGGCTCGACTGGGGATCGCGCTTGGACAGCTTCTTGTTGCCCTCGCCCATCACGTAGGGCAGGTGCCCGAACCGCGGGGTGGTGCCGTCGGAGACCCCGATCTGGGCCAGGGCGTCGTACAGAGCGATCTGGCGCGGAGTGCTGGACAGCAGGTCCTCCCCGCGCAGGACGTGGGTGATGCGCATCAGGGCATCGTCGACCGGGTTGACCAGCGTGTAGAGCGGCTCGCCGTTGGCACGCACGAGCACGAAGTCGGGCACGTGCTCGGCTGCGAAGCTGACCGGGCCACGCACGAGGTCGTCCCAGGTCAGTTCGGTGCCCGGCATCCGGAACCGGATCGCCGCGCGGCGTCCCTCGTCCGCCAGAGCTGCGCGCTGCTCGTCGGTGAGGTCCCGGCAGTGGCCGTCATAGCCGGGGGTGCGTCCCTCCTTGCGGGCCTGCTCGCGGCGGACCTCGAGCTCCTCGGGCGTGCAGTAGCACTCATAGGCCCGGCCTGCGGCGAGCAGGTCGCGCGCGGCCCTGGTGTAGAGCTCGAGGCGCTGCGACTGCCGGTAGGGGCCGTACGGTCCCTGCTCGTCGGTGCTCGCGGGACCATGCCCGGGACCCTCGTCCCAGTCGAGGTCCAGCCAACTCAGCGCGTCGAGCAGTTGCTGGTAGGACTCCTCGGAGTCGCGCGCGGAGTCGGTGTCCTCGATCCGGAACACGAACGTGCCGCCGGTGTGCCGGGCGTAGGCCCAGTTGAACAGGGCGGTACGGATCATGCCCACGTGCGGGTTGCCGGTCGGCGAGGGGCAGAACCGCACCCGGACGGCCGGGTTGCTGGCACGGGCGGGCAGGTCGACGGGCGCGAGGACGTCAGGAAGGTGGCTCATGGTGTGCCGAATCCTACCGGCGCCGGACGAAGACCCCCTCCGGATCCGGCCCCATCCACATCTCCCCTGCCGCCTCCCCTTCCGCATCTGCTTCCCAATTGCGAGGCGCTTCTCGAATTCGGGAAGCACCTTCGCAGAAGGGAAGCGTTTGCAGGGGGTGTGGCTCAGCGGACGGGGTTCACCAGCGTCCCGAGTCCGGCGACGGTGACCACGACCTCGTCCCCGGCCGCCAACGGTCCGACGCCCGCCGGGGTGCCGGTCAGGATCACGTCCCCGGGCAGCAGGGTCATCACCGCCGACACGGCCTCGATCAGCGCCGGCACCGGATGGATCAACATCGCCGTGGACGCGCTCTGCACGGTGTCGCCGTTGACATCGCACTCCACGAGCACATCGGCGGGGTCCAGGTCGGTGTCGATCCACGGCCCCAGCGGGCAGAACGTGTCGAATCCCTTGGCCCGGGTCCACTGCCCGTCCGAGCGCTGCAGGTCACGCGCGGTCACGTCATTGGCGCACGTGTAGCCGAGCACGACCGACGCCGCCTGATCGGCCGGGACCCGCCGGCACATCCGCCCGATCACCACCGCGAGCTCGGCCTCGTAGTGGACCTCACTGGACTCCGAGGGCAGCACGATCGGGTCATCCGGGCCGATCAGGGCCGTCGTCGGCTTGAGGAACATCAACGGCCGCCCAGGCGGGGCGCCGCCCATCTCCGCAGCATGGTCGGCGTAGTTCTTGCCGATCCCGATGATCTTGCTCGGGATCACCGGCGCCAGCAGCCGGACGTCGTCAAGGTCGTGGACCACGCCGGTGGTCTCCAACGACTGGCCCGCGACCGCGAACGGATGCCCCGGCAGTTCGAGGATCTCGCCACCCTCGACCACGCCGTACCGGACTGTGCCCGAGTGGGAGTAGCGCGCGATCCTCATGCGCCAGCCCTCGCCGCGGCGGTCACTGCATCATCCGACGGCTCACCCGCAGCTGCTTCCGGGGGCAGCACGCCCGCGCGCATCAGCCCGTAGTCCACGGCGTCCACGATCGCCAACCACGAGGCCACGATCACGTTCTCGTGCACCCCGACAGTCGACCAGCTGCCCCGCGAGTCGTCGGTCTGGATGAGCACCCGGGTGACTGCATCGGTGCCCTTCGCGCCGGGCACGATCCGCACCTTGTAGTCGACCAGCTCCAGGTTCGCGACCTCCGGGTAGATCTGCTCCAGAGCTGTGCGCAGCGCATTGTCCAGGGCGTTGACCGGGCCGTTGCCCTCCCCCACCCGCACGATCCGGTGGCCGCCGGCGTGGACCTTCACGATCGCCTCCGAGCCGTGGCCGTCGCCGTTGACCTGCGGGGACACGATCGTGCGCCAGGACTCCACGTCGAAGTAGCGCCGGCGCTCCCCCGGCAGCTCGTCGCGCATGACCAGCTCGAACGACGCATCGGCAGCCTCGTACGTCCAACCGGTAGCCTCCCTGCGCTTGACGGTCTCGACCACCCGGGCCAGGGCGGCGGGATCCGCGGCGATGTCCACACCCAGCTCGCGGCCCTTGAGCTCCACGGTCGCCCGGCCGGCCATCTCGGTCACCAGGATCCGGGTGTCGTTGCCGACGAGTCGGGGGTCGATGTGGCTGTAGAGCTCCTCGTTGACCTTCAACGCAGACGCGTGCAGGCCCGCCTTGTGCGCGAACGATGAGACCCCGACGTAGGCCTGGTGGGTGTCCGGAGGGAGGTTGGTGATGTCGGCCAGCGCGTGGCTGATCCGCTTGGCCTCGCGCAGGTTGCCCTCGGGCAGGGCGTCGATGCCGAGCTTGAGCTGCAGGGAGGACACAACGCTGAACAGGTCGGCGTTGCCGGTGCGCTCGCCGTAGCCGTTGGCGGTGCACTGCACATGCGTCACGCCCGCCTCGACCGCGGCCAGGGTGTTGGCCACCGCGCAGGACGTGTCGTCCTGGCAATGGATGCCCAGGCGCACCCCGGAACGCGCAAGCACGTCGGTCACGATCCGGTTGATCCCCATCGGCAGCATCCCGCCGTTGGTGTCGCAGAGCACGCCGACGCTGGCCCCGGCGTCGAACGCGGTCCGCAGCAGGGCGACGCCGTAGTCCGGGTCGTGCTTGTAGCCGTCGAAGAAGTGCTCGCAGTCGACGAACACCCGCCGACCGTGCCCGACGAGGAACTCGACGGTGTCATGCACCATCGCCAGGTTCTCCTCGTTGGTGGTCCGCAGTGCTTCCTTGACGTGGCGCACGTCGGACTTGGCCACCAGGCACACGACGGGCGCCTGGGAGTCCAGCAGCGCGCGGACCTGCGCGTCGTCAGCCACCGCGATTCCAGGCTTGCGGGTGGCCCCGAATGCCACAAGCTGCGCGTTGCGCAACTCGAGCTCACCGGCCGCGGCCCGGGCGAAGAACTCGGTGTCCTTGGGCATCGCGCCGGGCCAGCCGCCCTCGATGAAGCCCACCCCGAACTCGTCGAGCAGGCGCGCCACGGCCAGCTTGTCGCTCACCGAGTACGAGATTCCCTCACGCTGGGCCCCATCGCGCAGGGTCGTATCGAAGACGTGGAATGCGTCGCGGTCCATGTGCCCCTCCAACAGAAAACCCCCTCGCCCGGAGGCATAGGGGGTAAGCGCGCTGCGTCTGCGTCAGACGTCAGCGCGCTTGTCGATAATGATCGCCAGTGCGGCCATGGGCACATAGTGCCACGCCCCCGCGCAGCGACGCGAGCCCACCCCCGCGTGAGCCGGTGCCGCGCAAACACGCTCCACGCAAACCGGCCCCACGCGAAACAGCCACCGACACAAGCCCACCCACGCCCCGAGCAGTACCTGGCTCGGTCGTCGGTCAGCGGATCCGGTGCACCCAGCCGAACGGGTCCTCTGCACGGCCGGTCTGGATGTCGAGCAGCGCCTGGCGCAGCCGCATCGTCACCGGACCGGGCTGGCCGTCGCCGACGGTCCACTGCGCTGTGGCCGACTTCACCGAGCCGACCGGGGTGACGACTGCCGCGGTGCCGCAGGCGAACACCTCGGAGATCTCGCCGCTGGCGTTGCCGGCCTGCCAGTCCTCGATCGAGATCCGACCCTCTGCCGCCGGGATCCCGAGGTGCTCGGCCAGCTTCAACAGCGAGTCCCGGGTGATCCCTGGCAGCAGCGTCCCGGTGAGCCCGGGGGTGACCAGGCGCGCGGAGTCGCCGGTGCCGTAGACGAAGACGAGGTTCATCCCGCCCATCTCCTCGACCCAGCGGTGCTCGAGCGCATCGAGCCAGACGACCTGGTCACAACCCTGCTCGGCGGCGTGGGCCTGGGCCACCAGCGAGGCGGCGTAGTTGCCCGAGCACTTGGCCTCGCCCGTGCCGCCCGGGGCGGCCCGGGTGAACTCGGTGGACAACCAGACGCTGACCGGCTTCACGCCGCGCGGGAAGTACGCACCGGCCGGCGAGGCCAGCAGCAGGAACGTGTACGCGTTGGCCGGGCGCACGCCGAGGCCAACCTCGGTGGCAAACTCGAACGGCCGCAAGTAGAGCGACTTCTCCGGATCGTCGGCGATCCAGTCACCGTCCGCGGCGACCAGGGCCTCGGCCGCTCCGAGGAACACATCCTCGGGGAGCTCGGCCATCGCGAGCCGCCGCGCACTGCGCACGAACC
This sequence comes from uncultured Actinomycetes bacterium, assembly GCA_963781015.1. Taxonomy (GTDB): domain Bacteria; phylum Actinomycetota; class Actinomycetes; order S36-B12; family CAIYMF01; genus Prado023. The sequence goes on from CAWAEB010000006.1 coordinate 100,856, forward strand.
GCACCGCGTTCGCCTCGGGCCGGAAGAGGGCCCGGGCCTGCCCGTGCCGGTAGGCCTTCAAGCCCTCGAAGATCGACTGCCCGTAGTGGATGAACATGCTTGCGGGGTCGAGGTCGAGGTCGGCGTAGTCCACGAGCTCGGGCTGGGCCCAGCCGCCCTCAGCGGACCAGTCCGCGCGCACCATGTGGTCGGTGAAGTACCGGCCGAACCCGGGATCGGCCAGGATCGCCGCCCGGTCCTCCGCGGCCCGCGCCGAGCCGGTCCGGCGGTCGGCCACGAGGACACTGCGCCGATCGGTCACCGGGTAGAGCTCGATCCCGGCGGCGGCCATCTCGGCAGCGGTCCGGTGGGCGAAGGTGCTGTCGGCGTTGCTCATGGGGGGCAGTATCGCCGATGCCACGGGCTACACGCGAGGGGCGTGCGGAGCGTGCACCGCCCACCAGCACGCGGGTGGGCGACACCTCCGCACTGGGATCCGAGCCTGTGTCATCGATCCAGCACTTGAGCGGTCGGATCGATGACATGAGAGGGCGGGCCCGCTCGTGGCGCGGTGCTGGGATGGTTCGCACCACTTCTGATCGGCCTCAGCCGGCGGCGGTGGCCAGGGCGTCGCCGATCTCGGCAGTCGATCGGACCGCGCTGCCGCGGGCGGCGAGGTCAGTGGCCACGGCCGCCTCGACCCGCTCGGACGCACCCTGGTGGCCCAGGTGTGCAAGCAGCATCGCGACGCTCAGGACAGTCGCCGTGGGGTCAGCCTTGCCCTGCCCGGCGATGTCCGGCGCGGAGCCGTGGACCGGCTCGAACATGCTCGGGTTGGTCCGGCTCGGGTCGATGTTGCCGCTGGCCGCCAGCCCGATGCCGCCGGCGATCGCGGCCCCGATGTCGGTGAGGATGTCGCCGAACAGGTTGTCGGTGACAACCACATCGAAGCGCTCCGGCTGGGTCAGGAAGAACATGGCAGCCGCATCGACGTGGCAGTAGTCGGTGGTGACGTCCGGGAACTCGGCCGCCACAGCCGAGAAGGTGCGCTGCCACAGGTCACCTGCGTGGACCAGGACGTTGGTCTTGTGCACGAGAGTCACCGTGCGCCGCGGCCGGGCGGCGGCCCGGGTGAACGCGTCGCGCACGATCCGCTCCACGCCGAACCGGGTGTTCAGGCTCTCCTCGGTGGCTACCTCATGGGGCGTGCCGCGGCGCAGGGTGCCCCCGGACCCGACGTACGGCCCCTCGGTCCCCTCCCGGCAGACGACCATGTCGATGTCCCCCGGGCCCTTGCCCGCCAGCGGCGTGGCTACCCCGGGGAACAGCTTCACCGGGCGCAGGTTCACGTGGTGATCCAACTCGAAGCGCAGTGGCAGCAGGACGCCGCGCTCGAGGACACCCGGCGGCACGCTCGGGTCGCCGATCGCGCCGAGCAGGATCGCGTCCTGCCCGCGCAGCTCTGCCAGCACGCTCGCGGGGAGGGTCTCTCCCGTGGCGTTGTAGCGGCGCGCGCCGAGGTCGTACTCAGTTGTGGACACGGTCAGGTCGGCCTGCGGGGCCACGGCGTGGAGCACCTTGAGGCCCTCGGTCACGACCTCCGTCCCGATCCCATCCCCGGCGATGACAGCAAGCTTCAGTTCAGTCACGGGAGCACAGCCTACCGGCGGCGCCCACGTGACCTGTTCGTGCTCCGATTTCATGCAGGTGCTCCCGTCCGGAGCGGAGCAACTACGACGGAACGGAGCACGAGGCCACACAATGGCCCCAGTGGTCGACGGCGAGATCGAAGCCCGGCTCGCGCTGTCCTGAACTGCAGCCAGCGGGCTGCCGGCGCCGTCCCGGCTGCGCCAGCTACCAGAGGATGTCCTGATCCTCGGTCACTCCCGGGACCCGATCGAGGACGTGCGTGCGCCCGGCCACATCGATCTCCCCGGAGAAGTGCCCGACGGGCTGCATGAAGTGGCTGCGCATCACCTTGATGTCCAGGTGCTCGCGGTGCAGCGCCAACGGCTCGAACCGCAGGCGGACTGTCCCATCCACCGTCGTGACCTGCCACGGCGCGAGCAGGTCGGCGCGGTCGAACGTGAAGCGCGTGCGCGAGTCCAACGGGAAGGGGCGCCCATCGATCCAGACGGCGTTCTCCCGGCCCCGCTCCCCCACGCCGGAGAATCCCTCGGACAGGTTGAACCCAAGGACCGTGCCGTCCTGGAGCGGCCCCGTCGCATAGGCCCAGCGCCACGCCGTGGTCCTGGGCAGGAACCCGTTGGTGTAGTCGTACCCACCGATCCCGCCGTCGAGGTGCACCGCGCGCGACGCTCCCCCCGCTGAGTGCACGGTCGCTGCACCGGTGACCGCCAGTCCCGCGGTCTTGCCCGTCACCGAGGCCGCTGATCGGGAATCGTGGCGCACCTCGGAGATCGCGGTGATCCCCGTGCCAGTCTCGCGCAGGACCAGGTCAACATCCAGCCACGGCTGCGACCGGCCCGGCAGGGATGCGACCGCCCGACCCAGGGAGGCCGTGAAGCGCGTGTCGGCGCCGTCGCGAGCGATCTCGTACCTCGTGCCGGGCAACCGGTAGCTGGCGCGCAGGCCATCACCGGGCGCATCGTTGATTCTGGCCAGCGCGCCCTGGCGACTGGAATCGGCGATGACCTCCCCAGTGCGCAGGTCGGTGATCATCATGAAGCCCGAACCGGTGATCCCGCCGTTGACCAGTGCGGCGACGACCGACACCTCTTGTGTGGCGGCGAACAGGTAGACCCAGGCCTTCCGCCGGACCGCGCGCCGGGCCCGGGCCAGGGGGTCGTTCCCGCCGAACCTGTAGTCATCGACGAGTGCGGCCAGGCCGGTGGTCGCCACGATGCCCGAGTAGCCACCGAACACCGGCTGACCTGTGTCGTTGACCGCCGATCGCGGTGCCGGAGTGAACGGGGGCGGACCAGCCTGTGCGGTGTCGGACATGGCAGCCACGCTACTCGCGCACCTGCTGGCCCATGCGCTACCCTTGCCCACGATGTTCACCGTGCGACTGCTCCTTCCCAGCCGCGGCGGGGCCTGATCCAACCGGCTCCCCTGCCGTGGGTGAGTGCGCGCGCCGGTTGCGGACCTGATCTGGTCCACCCAGCCGAAGACCCCAGGAGCCCGATCCAATGAACAGCACCTCGCACGACACCGTCCCCAGCTACGCCGAGCGCGTCGCCCAGCAACCGTCGGAGATGGCGTGGGCGCGGCACACCCCGTTCGCCCCGATCGACCTGCCCGACCGCACCTGGCCGGATGCCGCGATCGCGCAGGCCCCGCGCTGGTGCGCCGTCGACCTGCGCGACGGCAACCAGGCCCTGATCGACCCGATGACCCCCGACCGCAAGCGCCGCATGTTCGACCTGCTGGTCCGGATGGGCTACAAGGAGATCGAGGTCGGCTTCCCGTCGGCCAGCCAGACCGACTTCGACTTCGTCCGTGAGCTGATCGAGGGCGACCTGATCCCCGACGACGTCGTCATCCAGGTGCTCACGCAGTCGCGCGAGGCCCTGATCGAGCGGACGTTCGAGTCGATCCGCGGGGCCAAGCAGGCGATCGTGCACCTGTACAACTCGACCTCCACCCTGCAGCGCCGGGTGGTGTTCGGCCTGGACCGCGACGGGATCAAGGACATCGCGGTGCAGGGCGCGATGCTGTGCATGAAGTACGCCGAGCAGGTGACCCCCGACACCGACGTCCGCTACGAGTACTCGCCGGAGTCCTACACCGGCACCGAGCTGGAGTTCGCCGTCGAGGTCTGCAACGCCGTCAACGACGTGTGGCAGCCCACGCCCGAGCACAAGGTGATCATCAACCTGCCGGCCACCGTCGAGATGGCCACACCGAACGTCTACGCCGACTCGATCGAGTGGATGCACCGCAACCTGGCCCACCGCGACTCGGTCGTGCTGAGCCTGCACCCGCACAACGACCGCGGAACCGCGGTGGCCGCCGCCGAACTGGGCTTCATGGCCGGCGCGGACCGGATCGAGGGCTGCCTGTTCGGCAACGGCGAGCGGACCGGCAACGTGTGCCTGGTGACGCTGGGCATGAACCTGTTCAGCCAGGGCATCGACCCGCAGATCGACTTCCGCGATATCGACGAGATCCGGCGCACGGTCGAGTACTGCAACCAGCTGCGCGTGCCCGAGCGGCACCCCTACGGTGGCGACCTGGTGTTCACGGCGTTCTCCGGCTCGCACCAGGATGCGATCAACAAGGGATTCCGGGCGATGGCCGTGGATGCGGCGGCGGCCGGCGTGCCGGTCGAGCAGTTCCGCTGGGAGGTTCCCTACCTGCCGGTCGACCCGCACGACATCGGCCGCACGTACGAGGCCGTGATCCGGGTCAACAGCCAGTCCGGCAAGGGCGGCGTGGCCTACATCATGCGCACCGAGCACGGGCTGGAGCTGCCGCGACGGTTGCAGATCGAGTTCTCCCAGGTCATCCAGCGGATGACCGATTCCGAGGGCGGCGAGGTGTCGCCTGGCCAGATGTGGGAGATCTTCGCCGACGAGTACCTGCCCGTTCCCGACTCGCAATGGGGCCGGCTGAAGCTGCGCCACGTGATCGTGGAGTCCGAGGCCGAGGGTGGCACCGAGGTCCGCACCGTGGTCCGCGACAACGCCCACCACGCCCGGGAGTTCGAGGGCATCGGGCACGGCAACGGCCCGATCGCGGCGTTCTGCGATGCGCTGGGCGCCCACCACATCGACGTGCGCGTCCTGGACTACACCGAGCACGCGCTCTCAGCCGGCGACGATGCCAAGGCGGCGGCATTCGTGGAGTGCGCGATCGGTGGCCGGGTGCTGTGGGGCGTGGGCATCGACTCGTCGATCGTCACCGCCTCGCTGAAGGCGATCATCTCGGCGATCAATCGCGCCCAGCGCGACGAGGTCGGCTGATCACTTGCGGATCGCGTTCCTGGGCACCCGGGGGGTGCCTGCCCGGTACGGCGGCTTCGAGACCGCAGCTGAGGAGATCGGTCGACGACTCGTCGAGCGTGGCCACGAGGTGGTCGTGTACTGCCGGGTGGGCAACAGCGATACGGACCTGCGCGAGTACGCGGGCATGGAGCTCGTGACCCTGCCAGCGGTGCGCGTCAAGTCGCTTGAGACCTTGTCGCACACCGGAGCGTCGGTTCGCCACCTGGTGGCCCACCGGCCACGGCCCGATGCAGCGGTCATGTTCAACGCCGGCAATGCCGTCTACCTCCCGGCCCTTCGCGCGCGCAGGATCCCCGTGGCCACCCATGTGGACGGACTCGAGTGGCAGCGCAGCAAGTGGGCAGGGGGCGGTCGGCGGTACTACCGCAGGGTTGAGGTCATGGCGGTGCGCTGGTCAGATGCCCTCATCGCCGATGCCGCGGGAATCGCTGACTATTACTACGCCCAGTTCGGGGTGACGTGCGACCAGATCTCGTACGGCGCGCCGATCCTGGGTGATGTCGGGTCGGCGACGCTGGGCGACCTCCAGTTGACCGCTGATGGATACCACCTGGTGGTGGCCCGGTTCGAACCAGAGAACCACGTGCTCGAAATCGTGCGTGGCTATCGGAGCTCGCCGGCGGCTCTTCCCCTGGTCGTCGTGGGATCGGCACCCTATTCCGGGGAGTACACCGCAGCTGTCGAGGCCGTTGCTGCCGACGATCCGCGGATCCGGCTCGTGGGTAGCATCTGGGACCGGGATCTTCTCGACCAGCTCTACGCCAACGCCCGCACCTACCTTCACGGCCATTCCGTGGGGGGCACGAACCCGTCACTGCTGCGTGCCATGGGGGCTGGGACCCCCACCATCGCCTGGGACGTCGTGTTCAACGACCAGGTCCTGGGGCCCTCAGCCATGCTGTTCCACTCCCCGGAGACCCTGGGTGATGCGGTGGTCGCGGCAGAAGCCGACGCGGCCGGTATGCGAACCATCGGCGCTGCGCTGGCCGAGCGGGCAGCCGAGCACTATGTGTGGGACGACGTTGCCGTGGCCTACGAGTCACTCATGGAACGCATCGCCAGCGGCGACTCGATCCATCACCTGGCCCGCCGCGCCCGGCGCAGCGCAGAGGAGACCTGACCTGTAGCCATCGAACTGCCCCGCGACCCCCGGCATCCGAGCCGTACGACTCAGGAGCCCCGCAGGGTGGTTGTCGATGTGACCCGAGGATCACGGCCCCGGGGAGCGCTCCGTGGCTGTTGCCCCGGCTGTGTCTCGAATCAGTACGCGCCGTCGGAACTGAGCACGGCGCGGGCGGTCCGCGCCAGGATCCGCACATCCAAGCCCAGGGACCAGTTCTCCACGTAGAGCGTGTCCAGACGCACGGACTCGATCGGGTCGAGGTCCGAGCGTCCGCTCACCTGCCACAGCCCGGTGAGCCCCGGCCGTACGAGGAAGCGGCGGCGCGCCACGGAGTCGTAGTTCTCGACCTCACGGGGCAGGGGCGGACGTGGCCCGACCAGGGACATGTCCCCCCGCACCACGTTGATCAACTGGGGCAACTCGTCCAGAGAGAATCGGCGCAGGAAATGCCCCACCCGCGTGACCCGCGGATCGTTGACCGCCTTGAACAGCGTCTGGCTGTCGTGGACGTTGAGCTCAGCGATCTGATCGAGCTTCTCCTCCGCGTCCACGACCATCGTCCGGAACTTGAGCATCGTGAACAACTCGCCGTCACGACCGACTCGCTCCTGGCGGAACAGCACAGGCCCTGGCGAGGTGGATCGCACGGCTACTGCGATCGCCAGCATGAGCGGCGAGATCACCACCAGACCCAGTGCTGCGAGGACTCGGTCGAGCAGGGACTTGACCATGCGATTCTCGACGGGACGGGCGTTGCCGCCGTAGGTCAACTGGGAGAGCCCGAACCGGCCGAAGTTCTGCACGGTCGGCGCTGCGAACGGCGCTGCAGAAGGAACCAGGTGGACGTTGATTCCCAACGCCTGAGCACGCCAGATGGTCGTGCGCAGTTCCGTGCTGGAGAGTCCCGTCGACCCGACCAAGATGACGTCGTCCAGGCCGAGGTGCAGGGCTTCGTCCACAGCCGCCCCCAGGCCGGGCACCACACGATGCTCATCCGTCTCGACGTCCTCCCGGTCCGGCGCTGTCTGTGTGTGGTCAGCGACCCGGAAGGAGGCGACGTTCCAAGCCGGAGCCGGATCTCGGGACAGCACGTCCTCAAGGGCCATCAGCTCGGCGTGCGATCCGCATGCCACCACGGGGAGCTGGGCCAAGCCCGCCTTTCGGTCGCGCACGAGTTGGCGGGCTAGCACAAAGCGACTGACGTGCGTGGCGCCGGCCAGTGCGGTGAGGGCGATCAACCCGTAGGCACCGTTCAGGGCAGGGACGAACGCAGCAGCAACAGCGAAGGGCAGCGCGGCGCGAACCCACATCCCCCAGACGGCGCCGAAGTCACGCGGGTTCAGGGCGAACCGTCGATCCACGTACCAGAGCTGACGGAGCGCCACCGCCCACAATGCCACGACGAGCAGCAACTGGGTCGATGCGCCCAGGACGACGGTGGTCACCAGGACAGCGAATACCGCCGCGACCAGATCAGCGGCGAGGGTCTGGCGGCGCAGTCGCAGCAACGGATTGCTCGACGACTCCACCGGCATGGCGTTGCCCAGGCTCCTGCCGAGCCGCAAGTCAATAATTGCAGCCATCAGTGCAGTGCCTCCTTCCTCGAATCGGTAGATGAGACCTGCTCTGGATCGCTCTTTCCCGTTCGTTCTTCGGGCCGCTGGGTGCCCGAATTGCTCGATCGCGAACTGAGCACCCGGCTGGAGCCCCGCTCGGCGTGGCCACCGACTCCGCGATGACGGCCTAGGCACCGGCCGCCTGGCTCGAAACGCACAGGGATGCACGCACGTGATCCGCTGAACCGCGCTGGCCGACGAGGCCCGAATGTGCTTCGTCCAGACACGTCAAACTCCTTCGCGAGATGCGATCACGGAATGTGACGCGCATTAACCCCTCGTGATGCGGATCAACCGCCGTGCATTGCTCTACAAGGGAGACTAGCACTGGAATGTCACTTTCTGTGATCGTCCCCCGTGAATGTCCCCCATTCGTGTACGCCCAATGGGTGATGTGACCCGTGGGCACATGGCGTGAGGGAAGATCGATGCGGCACGCCAGCCGAGACCAACTCGGTCAGGGGAACGGCCGTGCTCGCCTGCACGCTGCACAAGCCGTAGCTGGAACCGCAGTCGTACAGCTACGACAGCTACGACCACGACGAGCCGGAGTGAACCGAGCATGCGACGACCGCACACGGGCCGGAACGGCCTGTCCCGCGGTCAACCCCTCCGGGTGACCGCACGTCTACCTACCTCCGAGGGCCTTACGGCCGACTGGGGTCAGATCAGGTCGACGCCGACCACCTGGTGGGCCTCGATGTCCTTGGCGATCGCATCGAGAACGTCAGCGGCGGGCGAGGCGTCCACGGTGAGCACCATCACGGCCTCTCCCCCGACTGCCTCGCGCGAGACCTGCATCCCACCGATGTTGACCCCGGCATCGCCGAGCGCTCCGCCCACGCCGCCCACGACGCCGGGGCGATCGGCGTAGCGCAGGATGACCAGGTGCTCGCTCAGGGGCACCTCGATGTCGAAATCGTCGATCTCCACCAGTTTGGCCACGTCGCGCGGGCTGGACAGTGTCCCGCCGACGCTCAGCGAGGTGCCATCGGTCAGGGCCAGGCGCACGCGCACGAGGTTGCGGTGGTCGCCGGCGTCGGCGTCCGTGACCAGGGCCGCCTCGATGCCGCGGTCGGCAGCGATCAGCGGGGCGTTGACGTAGGAGACCTGCTCCTCGGACAACGGTGTGAACAGGCCCTTCAGGGCAGACAGCTCGAGGATCTTGACGTCGTTCTCTGTGACCTCACCGCGAACCTCGGTCTCCACCGCGGCAACCGGTGCGACGGCCAGGGCGCTGGCGATCTGGCCCAGGGCCTCGGTCAGCGGCAGCATCGGGCGCACATCGTCGGCGATCGCGCCGCCCTTGACGTTGACCGCGTCGGGCACCAGCTCTCCAGCCAGGGCAAGGCGCACGGACTTCGCCACTGCGATGCCCGCCTTCTCCTGGGCCTCGTCGGTGGAGGCGCCCAGGTGCGGGGTGACCACGACCTGCTCCAGGCCGAACAGCGGGGAATCGGTGCACGGCTCCTTGGCCCAGACATCGATGCCCGCACCAGCGACCCGCCCGTCGACGATCGCCTCGTAGAGCGCCACCTCGTCCACGATGCCACCGCGCGCGGCGTTGATGACCCGTACCGTCGGCTTCACCTTGTGCAGGGCCTCGTCGCCGATCAGGCCGATGGTCTCGGGCGTCTTGGGCAGGTGGACGGTGATGAAGTCGCTCTCGGCCAGCAGCTCGTCCAAGGACACCATCCGGATGCCGCTCTGGGCGGCCCGGGCGGGCTGGACATAGGGGTCGTACGCGATGAGCTTGACTCCGAATGCGCTCAACCGCTGGGCCACGAGCATGCCGATCCGGCCCAGGCCAACGACGCCCACGATCTTGTCGGCCACCTCGACGCCGGTGTACTTCGAGCGCTTCCAGGCCCCGCCCTTCAGCGCGTCGTTGGCCGGGGCGATGTGCCGGGCGCTGGCCAGCAGCAGGGCAACGGCCAGCTCTGCGGCCGAGCCGATGTTGGAGGTAGGGGCGTTGACGACCATCACGCCGGACTGGGTGGCCGCCGGGACGTCGACGTTGTCCAGGCCGACGCCCGCCCGGGCAACGACCTTCAGGCGCCGGGCTGCGGCGATCGCCTCGGCGTCCACCTTCGTGGCTGAGCGGATCAGGATCGCATCCACGTCGGCGATCGCCGGCAGCAGCTGCGCGCGATCGGCGCCGTCGCAGTAGCGGATCTCGAAGTCGGGTCCGAGCGCGTCGACAGTGGCGGGGCTGAGTTCCTCGGCGATCAGGACGGTGGGCTTGCTCACGGTAGGCACCCTCTAGGCAGTCGGCGCGCGGTGGATCCGCACACCCTGCCCGGATTCTACCGAGGGCCATTGACAGGTCTCCGGCACCCCGAAGGTCCCGACTCCCCCGCCGAACGGCGCTGATTGCGCACGCCAGCTGCGAATGCGCAGACACCACTGGGCAGCCATCCTTGACCCATGCGCGGGCAACCCGAGCCCAGCCGACGGCCGCTGGACCGGCGCGCAGGTGCGTCGGTCAACGCGGTCCTGGTCGCGGTGAGTGCGCTCATCCCGCTGATCGGCGCGCTGGGCACGCCCAGGACGGTCGACCACACTCAGCGGCGCCCTTGGGGGTGCCGGAGCTGCCCGATCCCCGAGGGCCGGGCGCTCCGGTTGCCGGCCTGCTGCAACCGACCACCGAGGGGGACGCCGCCCCGCTCTGAGCCGAACAGCCGCGGATCAGCGTGCGGCAGTGCCCTCCACGTAGTCGCCGTCGGCGGTCTTGACCCACGACATGAGCTTGCGCAGCTCACGGCCCGTGGCCTCGATCGGGTGCGCCTCGCCCTCGGCGCGCAGCGCGGTGAACTCCGGCGCGCCGGCATCCTGGTCGGCGATGAAGCGCTGCGCGAAGGCACCGGACTGGATGTCGGCGAGCACGGCCTGCATGTTGGCCTTGACCGCCGCGTCGATGACCCGCGGGCCGGACACGTAGTCGCCGTACTCGGCAGTGTCCGAGATGCTCCAGCGCTGCTTGGCGATACCGCCCTCGTACATCAGGTCCACGATGAGCTTGAGCTCGTGCAGGCACTCGAAGTAGGCGACCTCGGGCTGGTAGCCGGCCTCGGTCAGGACCTCGAACCCGGTCTGGACCAGCTTCGAGGCGCCGCCGCAGAGCACGGCCTGCTCGCCGAACAGGTCAGTCTCGGTCTCCTCGGTGAACGTGGTCCTGATCCCGCCCGCGCGCAGCGCGCCGATCCCCTTGGCGTAGCTCAGGGTCAGCGCCCATGCGGTGCCGGTCGCGTCCTGCTCGACGGCCACGATCGCGGGCACACCACGGCCGGCCACGTACTCGCGGCGGACCAGGTGCCCGGGGCCCTTCGGGGCGACCATGCACACGTCGACATCAGCAGGAGGCGTGATGTACCCGAAGCGGATGTTGAAGCCGTGGGCGAAGAACAGGGCATCACCCGGGTTCAGGTTCGGGGCGATCGCCTCGGCGTAGAGGCCACGCTGGGCCGGGTCCGGCACCAGCACCATGATCAGGTCGGCCTCCTCGCAGGCGGTGGCCGGCTCGACCACGCGAAGCCCCTGTGCCTCGGCCTTCTCACGGCTCCTGGAGCCCTCGGCCAGGCCGACGCGGACGTCGACGCCCGAGTCGCGCAGGCTCAGGGCGTGGGCGTGCCCCTGGCTGCCATAGCCGAGGACCGCGACCTTGCGGTTCGCGATGATCGAGAGATCAGCGTCGTCGTCGTAGAACAGTTCGGCCACAGTGGCTCCTCGGGTGGTGTTGGTGGCTGGCGCGTCGGCCGGCCGGGTCAGTGGGGGAATTCTCGCAGGTGGGTTGGCGTGGTCGGACCGGCGCCCGCCGGCCGCCCCAGCGCCACGACGAACGAGGCGGCGGGCCGATCGGATCGGAACGGTCGGGACGGTCGGGACGGCCGGGACGGTTGGGATCAGGCGGAACGGTCCACCGGGCGCAGCGCCCGCTCGGTCATGGACTTCGAGCCGCGGCCCAGGGCCACGACGCCGGACTTGACCAGTTCCCGGACGCCGAAGGGCGCCAGGACGCGCAGGAACGCCTCGAGCTTGTCCTGGCTGCCGGTGACCTCGATGGTGACCGCGTCCGGGGACACGTCCACGACGTTCGCCCGGAACAGCTGGACCGTCTCGAGCACGTGGCTGCGGGTGCTGGCATCCGCGCGCACCTTCACCAGCATGAACTCGCGCTGCACCGAGATGGTCGGCTCGAGCTCGACGATCTTGAGCACATTGACCAGCTTGTTCAGCTGCTTGGTGACCTGCTCCAGGGCTCGGCCCTCGACCGAGACGACCAGCGTGATCCGCGAGACCTCCGGGGTCTCGGTCGCACCGACGGCCAGGGACTCGATGTTGAACCCGCGCCGGGAGAACAGCCCGGCGATCCGGGCAAGCACGCCCGGCTGGTCCTGGACCAGCACGCTCAGTGTGTGACGGCTCATCGCTCAGTCCTCCCGGTCCCATTTCGGCGCCATGTCGCGCGCATGTTTGATCTCAGAGTTGCTCGTGCCCGCAGCCACCATCGGCCAGACCATTGCGTCCTTGTGCACCCGGAAGTCCACGACCACCGGCACGTCGTTGATGCTCATCGCCTTCTCGATCGTCGCGTCCACATCGGCCGCAGACTCGCAGCGAAGACCCACCGCGCCGTAGGCGTCGGCCAACTTCACGAAGTCCGGGAAGTCGTGGCTGTGCAGGTCCGTGTTGGAGTAGCGCTCGTTGTAGAACAGCGTCTGCCACTGCCGGACCATGCCCAGGGCGCTGTTGTTGATCAGCGCCACCTTGATCGGGATCCGGTTGATCGTGCAGGTGGCCAACTCCTGGTTGGTCATCTGGAAGCAGCCGTCGCCGTCGATGGCCCACACGACCTTCTCCGGGGCCCCGACCTGGGCGCCCATCGCCGCGGGCACCGCGAAGCCCATGGTGCCCAGGCCGCCGGAGTTGATCCAGCTGCCCGGCTTCTCGTAGTCGACGAACTGCGCCGCCCACATCTGGTGCTGGCCGACGCCGGCCACGTACAGCGCATCCGGGCCCACGATCGCACCGAGCCGCTCGATGACGTACTGCGGGGCCAGCGTGCCGTCGCTGGGCTGTTCGTATCCCAAGGGGTAGGTGGTGCGCCAGCGGTCCAGCTCGATCCACCAGGCCTCGATGTCCAGCGTCCGGCCCGCGGCGAACTCGGCCTGCAGCGCGGTGGTCAACTCGACGATGACCTCGCGGGCGTCACCCACGATCGGCACGTCGGCGTGCCGGTTCTTCGAGATCTCGGCCGGGTCGATGTCGGCGTGGATGACCTTCGCGTCGGGGGCGAAGGTGGACAGCTGTCCGGTGACCCGGTCGTCGAACCGGGTGCCCAGCGCGATCAGCAGGTCCGAGCTCTGCAGGGCGCCGACCGCAGCCACCGACCCGTGCATGCCGGGCATGCCCAGGTGCTGCGGGTGGCTGTCCGGGAACGCCCCGCGGGCCATCAATGTGGTCACCACCGGGATGCCGGTCAGCTCGGCAAGGGCACGCAGCTCGGCGGCGGCGCCGGAGCGGATGACCCCGCCGCCGATGTACAGCACCGGCTTGCGCGACTCCAGGATCAGCCGGGCAGCCTCGCGCACCTGCTTCGCGTGCGGACGCGTGGTCGGCTTGTAACCGGGCAGGTCCATCCGCGTCGGCCACGTGAACGTGGTCTGGGCCTGCAGGGCATCCTTGGCGATGTCGACCAGCACCGGCCCGGGACGCCCGGTCGCGGCGATGTGGAACGCCTCGGCGATCGCCTGCGGGATGTCATCGGCGTTGGTGATCAGGTAGTTGTGCTTGGTGACCGGCATCGTGATCCCGCGGATGTCGGCCTCCTGGAAGGCATCGGTGCCGATGGCAGCGGAGTTCACCTGCCCGGTGATCGCCACCATCGGCACCGAGTCCATGTACGCGTCAGCGATCGGCGTGACCAGGTTGGTCGCTCCCGGGCCGGAGGTCGCCATGCAGACCCCGACCCGTCCGGTCGCGTACGCGTAGCCCGCTGCTGCATGCCCTGCGCCCTGCTCGTGGCGGACGAGGATGTGCCGGACCTGGGTGGAGTCCATCAGCGGGTCATAGGCAGGCAGGATCGCGCCACCGGGGATCCCGAACACGACGTCGACGCCGGCGGCCTCCAGCGAACGGACGAGGCTGCTGGCCCCGCTGATCGTCTCCGTGGGGGGTTGGGTATCAGTCGCCATCTCTCGGGTCCTTGCTCTCGGTGCGGGTGTTCGGTGGCCAATCCTGCCAGTGCAATGAAAAGACCCCGTGGCCCAGGGGGGCCCACGAGGTCGCGTCGAAGTAGGGGAAGGTCAGGCTGGGGTCCCTACCCCGGCGCCGTCGGCTACTACAAGAATTCGCTGCACGGCGCAATGGTGCACCCGACGGGACCCGCGCGCAACCCCTTGTGTGAAATGTCCAACATGTGAGACAGGCTGTCCCACCGGCCGGTCTCTGCCGTCCCTCCCCCACAGCAGGCGCTTCCCCTCTTGCGATCTGCTTCTCAAACTCGGGAAGCAGATCCACAAATGGGAAGCGTCTGCGGGGAGGTTGGGACGCGGGGAGGTTGGGACGCGGGGAGAGCGGGCACCGGAAGCGCCAGCCCGCGTTACGGGTCTGCACCCGTGCCAGGAGGACGGTTCCACGCGCGCACAGGCGCCCGGGGCCCCGGAGGGCTCCGGAGGGCTCCGCGATCAGTCGCAGACGGCCCCGCGGGAGGCTGAGCCGACCAGCTTCGCGTACTTGGCCAGCACACCACGGTTGTATCGCGGGGGCAGCGGCGTCCAGTCGGCCCGTCGGGAAGCCAGCTCCGCATCATCGACGAGCAGGTCCAGGGTCCGGTTGGGGATGTCGATACGCACCCGATCGCCCTCGTTGACGAACGCGATCGCGCCACCGTCCACGGCCTCCGGGGCAACGTGCCCCACGCACAGGCCGGTGGTACCGCCCGAGAATCGGCCGTCAGTGATGAGCAGCACGTCCTTGCCCAGGCCCGCACCCTTGATGGCGGCGGTGATCATGAGCATCTCGCGCATGCCCGGGCCACCCTTGGGGCCCTCGTAGCGGATGATCACCACGTCGCCGGCGTTGATGGTGCCCTCCTCGAGGGCGTCCATCGCAGCCCGCTCACGCTCGAAGACCCGCGCGGGTCCCTCGAACACCTCCACGGGGACACCGGCGTTCTTCACCACAGCGCCCTCGGAGGCCAGCGACCCACCCAGGATCGTGATGCCGCCGGCCCCGGCCATCGGGTCGGCCAGGGCGCGCAGGATGGTGCCGTCCGGGTCCGGCGGGTTCACGTCGGCCAGGTTCTCGGCGACCGTGCGCCCGGTGACTGTCAGGCAGTCACCGTGCAGCAGCCCGGCGTCGAGAAGGGCGCGCATGACGACCGGCACGCCGCCGACCCGGTCCATGTCGCTCATCACGTAGCGGCCGAACGGCTTGAGGTCCCCGAGCAGCGGCACCGTGGCGCCGATCCGCTGGAAGTCCTCCATGGTCAGCTCGACGTCGGCCTCGTGCGCGATCGCCAGCAGGTGCAGCACCGCGTTGGTGGAGCCGCCGAGCGCCATGACCACTGCGATCGCGTTCTCCAGGGACTTGCGGGTGATGATGTCGCGGGTGGTGATCCCCTGGCGGAGAAGTTCCACCACGGCCTCGCCGGAGCGGCGCGCGAACCCGTCGCGGCGACGGTCGACGGCCGGCGGGGCAGCCGAACCCGGCAGGCTCATCCCCATCGCCTCAGCAGCCGAGGCCATCGTGTTGGCGGTGTACATCCCGCCGCAGGCGCCCTCGCCCGGGCAGATCGCGCGCTCGATCTCGTCGACCTCCGCGCGGCTGATCAATCCGCGCGAGCAGGCCCCGACCGCTTCGAAGGCGTCGATGATGGTCACGTCGCGATCGCCGACCCGACCGGGCAGGATCGACCCGGCGTAGACGAACACGCTGGCCACGTCCAGGCGCGCGGCGGCCATGAGCATCCCGGGCAGGGACTTGTCGCAGCCGGCGAAGGTGACCATGCCGTCCAGGCGCTCGGCCTGCATGACGGCCTCCACCGAGTCGGCGATGATCTCGCGGCTGACCAGCGAGAAGTGCATCCCCTCGTGGCCCATCGAGATGCCGTCGGAGACCGAGATCGTGCCGAACTGCATCGGGAAGCCACCGCCGCCGTGCACGCCCTCCTTTGCCGAGCGGGCGAGGCGCTCCAGCGACAGGTTGCACGGGGTGATCTCGTTCCAGCTGGAGGCGATGCCGATCTGTGGCTTGGCGAAGTCCTCGTCGCCCATGCCCACGGCGCGCAGCATCCCGCGGGCGGCGGCTCGCTCGAGTCCGTCAGTGACCTCGCGGCTGCGGGGCTTGATGTCGGGGGTGCTGGGGGCGTCGGTGGTGCTGGGGGCGTCAGTGGCAGTCATGAGCGCAAGCGTAGTGGCGCCTCGTGGTGACGCCTGCGGTCGGCCGACGCGCGGGCGTCAGGTCGGTGCTGGCCGATTGCCCCGAGCCGAGCGCCCAGCAACGACGACGTTGGCCAGGGGATCGCCGGCGTCGAGGCGGCGGAGTTGATCGGCGACCAGACGCCGGGCTCGGGGCAGGAACGCCGAGGTGTTGCCACCTACGTGTGGGCTGATCAGGACGCCGGGCCTGCGCCAGAGCGGGTGGTCGGGCGGAAGTGGCTCGGGGTCGGTGACGTCCAGCGCAGCGCGCAGCCGTCCGCCGGCGCACTCGGCGAGCAGTGCGGAGGTATCGACGACCGGGCCGCGCGAGACGTTGACCAGCAGCGCGCCGTCGCGCATCCGGGCCAGGAATCGGGCATCGACCAGTCCCCGGGTCGCGTCGGTGAGCGGGACGATCAGGATGACCACGTCCACGGTGGGCAGCAGGTCGGGCAGGTCGGCCACGGCGTGCACGACGACACCGTCGACCAGACGGGCGGTTCGCGCCACGGCCAGAACCTCGCACTCGAAGCCCGCGAGGCGCCGCGCGATGGCCCGGCCGATCGAGCCGAACCCGACGATCAGCACGCGCTTGTCGGCCAGGGACTCGTGTCGGTCGTAGGCCCAGCGACCCTCCGGCATCGCCCGGGCGAACTCGTCGAGGTGGCGCAGGCTGGCCAGGGTGAGGCCGACTGCGAGCTCGGCGGTCGAGGCGTCGTGCACGCCGGCCGCGTTGCACAGGGTCACGCCTGCGGGCAGGTGCGGCAGGTAGGCATCCACCCCAGCGGTCAGGGTCTGGATCACACGCAGCGCAGGCATGCGCGCGGCAAGAGCGCGGTCATCGGCGGTCGACTCGTAGGGCGGCACCCAGAGGGCCACCTCGTCGATCTGCTCGGGGACCGGGTCGCCGGAGTCCCAGGAGATGCACGTCCGAGCAGCATCCGTGGACAGCCCCGGCAACACGTCCGTGGGCAGCATGGCGAGCACCCGCCGACGATAACGGAGAAGTCCTCTGGATCAGCCGACGCCCACACGGCCGCGGCGGCAGTTGACGTCCACCCGGGCCCGCGAGGACGCACGCCGGTTGGAGTTCGTGCTCCGATTCGTGGCGCACCAAGGCTCGGCCGAGGGGTGCGCCCTACACGTCGGGAGTGATCACCGTGAACCCGGCCGGGTGCTCGACCCGGGCACCATGGCCGAGGGTCCAGACCGACTGGCGACCCATGACCGTCCACTCGTGCGGCCCACCGACCAGTGCGGTGTCCTCGTCGATCCCGAGCACCGTGACGCCGGCTGGCGCATGCAGCAGCACCCTCGTCAGCAGGTCGGGCGCCCAGCCGAGCATCTTGTCGAAGTGCGGGATCACTCGCAGGTGTGGCAACAAGCCGAGCCCCGGATCGACCGGACGATGCGCGGCACGCACGTGCGGCACCCATCCGGTCATCGCCATCGCGCCGGCGCTGCAACCTGCCAGCGCGGCACCGCCCCGCCACGCGGCCAGGACCTCGCGCCACACGGCCGAGTCACGCAGGGACCCGGCCAGGTGCGCAGGGTTGCCCCCGGAGAAGTAGACCAGCCCAGCACCGGCAACCTGGGCGGCCAGCTCCGGATCATCGGCGTCGGCGCGGTCGGCGATGAGCAGTGGCACGGCTTCGACACCGAGCCGGTCGGCCTGCTCGCGGCCGAGCCGGGTCCATCTGGCCAGGACTGATGGACCCTCGGGGGCGGCGGCGGTCGGGATCTGCACGTAGCGAGGTGCCCGCCCGGCAAGCAGCAGGCCCTCGACCTCGAGCATCTGGGGCAGGTACTCCCCCGAGCCCACCAGAGCGATCGGCCCGCTGCCGTCCGGGCGAGGGGCGACCGGGCGGGTCTGCTCGGGGCTGGTCGGGATCAGTGACACGTCTGGCAATTCCCCCGGGCCATCCCCGGGCGCCTCCCCCGGACGATCCGATGATTCCCGCGGCTGGTCCCCCGGGATGCTGGTCATGACCAGCCCCAGGTCGAGCCATCGCGCGTGTCACGTACCTCGATACCCAGATCGACGAGGAGATCGCGCAACCGGTCGCTGGCCGCCCAGTCACCGGTGGCACGGGCCGCGGCGCGCAGGTCCACGACGACCTGGACGACGCGGCCGGCGAGTTCGCGATCGTGTGAGTCGGCAGCCTGCTCTGCCCGCTGCATCAGGTCGATGACGGCCGCCCGGGCAACGCCGGCAGAGTCCGGGAGCGCGTCGAGGATCGTGCGCACCAGGTCAGCGGGCGCGGGGGGATCGTCGTCGCGTGCCGGCGTCAGCGGTTCGGCGTCGGCGGGCGCAACCTCCGCGGCTGCCGACGCCGCCTGGCCCGATCCGTGCACAATGCTCGACCCCCGCAGCCCGTCGATGATCGCCTCGACCTCGGCAAGGGCCAGCTCCGAGCCCGCCGGAACCACTCTTTCGGCTCCTGCCACGCGCAGCGTCAGCCCGCCCCTGCCCGCGACCCGGACGCGGGCGGCGTCGAGGTCGAACATCACGGCAGTGTGCTCATCGACGCCGACGATGAAGCCGTCATCCAGCTCGCCCTCGATCCGCGCCAACCGCCGACCGCCGAGGTAGCAGAACCGGGTGTCGTGGGTGCCGCCCTCCTTGTTGTCGTAGTGCGGGATCACCGAGCACCGCCAGCCGAGCACCCGTTCCATCACGCCGATGCCCGGCTCCCAGCGGGGATCCTCGCCGACCTTGTAGATCTCGTAGACGGGCAGCGCCCAGGTCCCGAGGGTGACCGCAGCAGCCGAGGCCACCACAAGCGCGGCCGAGCGACCCGGCGCGACCACTCCGGCGAGCGCGTCCGGCACACCGGTGCCCGTCCATGCCCGCCGCGCGTAGCTGGGCGATCCGGGTCCGGCGAACAGCCAGTCCGCTGCCCGGATCGCAGCCAGCGCCTGTTCCTGGGCCAACGCGTCGGCCCCGGCGGGCAGCGTGATCCGCGCAACCGAGCGCCCCAGTGACTCGGCGAAGTAGCCGCTGATCCTCTCCACCAGCTCGTCAGCGTTCTCCTGGAACGCGAACGGGCTGTCCATCAGGGCCAGGCTCGCGTCAGGCGGGAGGTCGGCGAAGACCTCGCGATGCACGCTGAGCATGCCCGGGGTCGTCTCACCCGAACCCATCAGCAGCAGTCGTCGGGTCACCCGCGAAGACTAGGCGCTGGGCCAGAACTGCGCCTGCGCGCGCCGGTCCCCGCACGGGCAGGCGCAGTATCCCCGAAGGTCCGTCGCATGCCGCCTGTTGGCCCTACGATCAGCCGAACAGCCAGCGAACGTGCATACGGGAGGCAGCCATGGCCAGCAAGGACGACGGATTCAGCGACGACGAGCGCGCCGCCATGAAGGAGCGCGCCGCGGAGCTCAAGGCGTCCAAGCGTGCCGGGTCGGCGGCCAAGAAGGCCGCGGCCGACGAGCAGGACGCCCTGGCCAAGATCGCCGAGATGCCCGACGCCGATCGGGTCGTCGCCGAGACGCTGCACGACATCGTCGGTGCCCATGCACCCGAACTGGCTGCCAAGACCTGGTACGGCATGCCCGCCTATGCCCGCGACGGGAAGGTCGTGGTCTTCTTCAAGCCTGCCGCGAAGTTCAAGGTCCGCTACGCCGAGGTCGGCTTCAACGAGTTCGCGAACCTCGACGATGGTGACATGTGGCCGACGGCATTCGCCGTGGTGGCGATGAATGCAGGCGTGCGGGACAAGCTCGTCGCGCTGGTCGAGAGGGCCGCAGGCGAACAACCGACCTGAGGCGCTGGACCGGGCCAGTCCGGCCCGTGCGGCGCACGCGCAGGCCGGATCCGCCTACGGCACCGACGAGTTCAGAAGGCCCGCGAGCCTGAGTCCAGCGTCCGTCCGTCGATCGTCACGAATGCCCAGCTGAATCCCCGCTTGCGCAGCCGCAGGTCCAGGACGCCATAGTCCGTGTTGTTGAAGGCCTGACTCCAGGTGCGCGTCGTCCGGGTGGTGTCCGCACGCTGGTCCCCACCGCCGGTCCCGACCACGAATGCCGTCAGGGTGCTCGATCGGCCCTTGACCGGGGGGGTCATCCGCTCGTAGTCATGGTCATGGCCCCAGACGATCAGCTTCACGTCGCGGTCCTTGCGCACCAGCTTGTAGAGCGCGTTGGTGTTGGTCTGGTCGCCGTGATGGCCGCTGGAGTAGCGCGGCCGGTGCCACATGACCAGCGTGGGCACCTTGTTGTACTTCTTGAGCGTCCTCTTGAGGAACGCCTGCTGCTTGGAGCTGGAGACCCGCTCGCTGTCCAGCCCGATCACCCGCCACTTGCCCACCTTTCGCGACCACCACAACCCCCCGGACTCGCCGAAGTACGTTCGGTAGCCAGCCGCGCTGCGGGTTCGGTACTCGTGGTTGCCCGGCACCGGAAGCCAGATCGGTCGGAACCGGCCCCAAGCCGGGTCGAACTGGCTTCGCAACTGGGCGAGGCTGCCCTCGGGGTAGGCGATGTCCCCGGCCAGGAGCACCCGATCCGGACGCAGTGAGGCGGTGAGGGCAGCGACCCGGGCGTGCGGGCTGCCGGGATTGGCGATGTCGCCGACGGCCACCACCCGCGCCCCGGAACCGGAGGCGCCGAGCTGGCGGGC
Organism: uncultured Actinomycetes bacterium; assembly: GCA_963781015.1. Classification (GTDB taxonomy): domain Bacteria; phylum Actinomycetota; class Actinomycetes; order S36-B12; family CAIYMF01; genus Prado023. The sequence continues at coordinate 121,585 of CAWAEB010000006.1, forward strand.
AGCGAGGGTGATGGCACCGGCCGTCGTTGCCGATGCCGCAACTGCGGCCGGGACGGGCACAGCCACGGGCTGGGCGGGCACCGCGACCAGACCCACGAGCATCAGGCCGGCCAGTACCGGGATGAGCCTTCGCATGGCCACAGGTTACGCCGGATGCCCGCGCCCCAGCCGGTACGGTCGAGCAGGTCGGCCTCGTGGGACTCGGCCTTGGCCACCCGCTAGGCTCCCCATGTCAGTCGCAGCGCCGTCAGTCAGAGCGCCGGCACCGGAGCCGGCGGCGGATCAGGAGAACTCACATGTCCCTCGCCACTCCCGCACCAGCAGTCCTTGCCGATGTCTTCGCCCGCAGCGCAGTGCGCAATGCCGTCCTCGTGGTCGGGGGCGCCGCCTTCGTGGGGCTGTCCGCCCAGGTGATCGTGCCGCTGCCCTTCACACCGGTCCCGCTGACCGGCCAGACCTTCGCAGTGCTGCTCACGGCGGCCGCGCTGGGCATGTGGCGGGCGATCGCCTCGATGAGCCTGTACGCCGTCGCCGGCCTGGCCGGCGTGCCGTGGTTCGCCGGCGCCGCGTCTGCGTTCAAGGGCGGCGCCCTGGTCGCCAGCTTCGGGTACGTGCTGGGCTTCATCGCCGCTGCTGGCCTCGTCGGCTACCTTGCCCAGCGTGGCGCGACTCGCACCGCACCACGTACTGCCGGGCTGATGATCCTGGGCAACGTGGTCATCTACGCGCTGGGCACCCTCTGGCTGGCTGCCGCCCTGGGCGTTTCGCTGAGCGCGGCCATCGGGCTCGGGGTCACGCCGTTCCTCATCGGTGATGTGCTCAAGATCGCACTGGCCGCAGGGCTGTTCCCGCTGGCCTGGCGCGCGGTGGAGAAGTTCACCGCCAAGTAGCTGAGTGCTCGAAGGGTCGGTTCCCCTCGGGGATCCGACGGTTCGGATGTCCGCCCGAGCGCCCGGCTTGCCGCCCACCCCACAGGCGCTTCCGTTGTTGCGATCTGCTTCCCGAATTTGGGAAGCAGATCCGCAGATGGGAAGCATCGGCGAGGTGCGGTGCGGCGCGGCGCGGTGCGGCGAGGTGCGGCGCGGCGCGGCTACCCGTCGACGCCGAGGCGCTCGAAGATCAGCTCACGCACCCGAGCCGCGTCCGCCTGGCCGCGAGTGGCCTTCATGACCGCCCCGACGATCGCACCGGCTGCCGCGACCTTGCCGCTGCGGATCTTGTCGGCCACGTCGGGCTGGGCGGCCAGTGCCTCGTCGATCGCTGCGAGCAGCGGTCCGTCGTCGGAGACCACGGCCAGCCCACGGGCGGCGACGACCTCAGCGGCTGACCCCTCCCCCGCGAGCACGCCCTCGAGCACCTGCCGCGCGAGCTTGTCGTTGACCGTCCCGGCCACGACGAGCGCCTCGACCTCGGTGACCTGCGCCGGTGTGATCGGCAGGTCGACGAGCTCAACACCCTGTTCCTTGGCCAACCGGGCCAGCTCGCCGGTCCACCACTTGCGGGCAGCGGCCTGGTCCGCACCGGCTGCGATGGTGGCCTCGACGAGGTCCAGGGCGCCGGCGTTGACCACGTTGGCCATGTCCACTTCGCTGATCCCCCAGGCGGCGGCCAGTCGGCTCCGCCGCGTCGCCGGGTTCTCCGGCAGCGTGGCGCGCAGGTCCTCGACCCATTCGCGTGACGGGGCTATCGGCACCAGGTCAGGCTCCGGGAAGTACCGGTAGTCCTCCGAGCCCTCCTTGATCCGCCCCGAGGTGGTCAGGCCGGTGTCCTCGTGCCAGTGCCGGGTCTCCTGCACGACCCGACCCCCGGATTCCAGAAGGGCGGCCTGCCGGCCGATCTCGTAGCGCACCGCCCGCTCGACCGAGCGCAGCGAGTTCACGTTCTTGGTCTCCGACCGGGTGCCCAGTGGGGCGTCCGGTGAGCGTCGCAGCGACAGGTTCACGTCGCAGCGCAGCGATCCCTGTTCCATCCGCACGTCGGACACGCCCAGCGCGCGCAGCAGGTCGCGCAGTGCGCCGACGTAGGCCTTGGCAACTTCCGGCGCGTACCGACCGGCGCCCTCAAGCGGCTTGGTCACGATCTCGATCAGCGGGATGCCGGCCCGGTTGTAGTCGACCAGGGAGTAGTCGGCGCCGTGGATGCGCCCGGTGGCCCCACCGACGTGGCTGTTCTTGCCGGTGTCCTCCTCCATGTGCGCCCGCTCGATGCCGACCCGGTAGGTGCGCCGGCCCTCAGGGGTGTCGTAGTCGACATCGAGGTAGCCCTCGAAGCAGATCGGCTCGTCGTACTGCGAGGTCTGGAAGTTCTTCGGCATGTCGGGGTAGAAGTAGTTCTTGCGCGCGAACCGGCACCACGTGGCCACCTCGCAGTTCAACGCGAGGCCGATCCGCATGGCCGACTCGACCCCGATCCGGTTCAGCGCCGGGAGCGCCCCGGGCAGGCCCAGGCAGACCGGGCACACCTGGGTGTTCGGCTCAGCGCCGAACACGGTGGAGCAGCCGCAGAACATCTTGGTCGCGGTGTTGAGCTCGACGTGCACCTCAAGGCCCATCACGGGATCGAATCGCTCGATGGCGGTCTCGAAGTCCATGACCGGGTTCGTGATCGGCTGGCTCATCGTGCCACCCCTTCCGCAATGCCCGATCGGTCAGGCACCTGATCGATCAGCAGCCCGCCCCACCGGTCGAACAGCGCCTGCTCCAGGGCCGCGCCGACACGGTAGAGGCGGTCGTCGGCCATCGCGGGGGCGATGATCTGCAGGCCCACGGGCAGGCCGTCCTCGGGGGCCAGGCCCACCGGCAGGCTCATCGCGGCGTTCCCGGCGAGGTTCACCGGGATGGTGGCCACGTCGTTGAGGTACATCGCCAGCGGATCGTCGAGCTTCTCGCCGAGCGTGAACGCCGTGGTCGGCGTGGTCGGCGAGATGAGCACGTCCACAGCCTCGAACGCCGCGGCGAAATCGCGCTGCACCAGGGTACGTACCTTCTGCGCCGAGCCGTAGTAGGCGTCGTAGTAGCCGCTGGACAACGCGTAGGTGCCGAGCATGATCCGGCGCTTGACCTCCGCGCCGAAGCCGGCCTCTCGGGTCAGGCTCATGACCTCCTCGACCGAACGGGTGCCGTCGTCGCCGACCCGGAGGCCGTAGCGGATGCCGTCGAACTTGGCCAGGTTGCTCGATGCCTCGCTCGGCAAGATCAGGTAGTAGGCCGCCAGCGCGTAGTCGAAGCTCGGGCAGGAAACCTCCACGACCTCGGCGCCCAGGCCCTCGAGGATCGCCACCGCCTCACTGAAGCGCTGCCGCACACCAGCCTGGTAACCCTGCCCACCCAACTCGCGGACCAGCCCGATCCGCATGCCGCGCACGTCCGCGTAGGTCGCCGCCGCGACCACGTCCGGCACCGGCTGGGCCAGCGAGGTGGAGTCGCGGGGGTCGTACCCGGCGATCACCGAGTGCAGCAGGGCGGCATCGAGCACGGTGCGGGCACATGGCCCGGCCTGGTCCAGCGAGGAGGCCAGGGCCACCAGGCCGTAGCGGGAGACCGCGCCGTAGGTGGGCTTGACCCCGACGGTGCCGGTGACCGCGGCGGGCTGCCGGATCGAGCCCCCGGTGTCGGTGCCGATCGCCAGGGGCGCCTCGAAGGCGGCGATCGCCGCGGCGCTGCCACCCCCGGACCCACCGGGGATCCGGTCGAGGTCCCACGGATTGTGGGTCGGGCCGTAGGCAGAGTGCTCGGTGGAGGAGCCCATCGCGAACTCGTCCATGTTGGTCTTGCCGAGGATCACGATGCCGGCCGCACGCAGTCGGGCGGTGACTGTCGCGTCGTACGGCGGGCGCCAGCCCTCGAGGATCCGCGAGCCGCAGGTGGTCGGGATGTCCTTCATTGTCAGGACGTCCTTGAGCGCCAACGGCACGCCGGCCAGTGGGCCGAGCGGCTTCCCGGCCGCGCGGGCGGCGTCGATCGCGTCGGCGCCGGCCAGGGCACCGTCGGTGTCGACGTGCAGGAACGCGTGGATCTCGCCGTCGACGGCGCCGATCCGGTCCAGATGGGCCTGGGCCACCTCGCGGGCCGAGACGACGTCACTGGTGAGCAGTTCCGAGAGCTGGGCGGCGGTGAACCGGGTCAGGTCCGGAACCTCGGCGGTGATCGTTTCGGTGAACATCGGCGGGGTCACTCCTCGTCCAGGATCCGCGGCACGCGGAACCTGTCATCCTCGGCGGCCGGCGCCCCGGACAGGGCCTCGGCCTGGGTCAGGCTCGGCACGGGCACGTCCTCGCGGAAGACGTTCTCCAGCGGCATCGGGTGCGAGGTGGCCGGCACGTCCGGGGTGGCGACCTCGGTGACACGGGCGACCGCGCCGAGGATGTCGGCCAGCTGCACGCTGTAGTGGTCGAGTTCGTCCTCGGTGAGCGACAGCCGGGCCAGGCGGCCGAGGTGGGCCACCTGCTCGCGGGTGATCGCTGGGGAGTTCTCAGGCATGGGCCACATCCTAGGCGGGCCGCCCCCGGCTCAGACACGCGCGATCAGGCGGCCCGGATGGCGCAGGCGGGCCGGTACCGGTCCCCCCACCGGTGCCGACCCGCCTCCCGCGCTCCCCCGATGCGCGTTGCGCGCCCCCCGATCGCGCAGCCAGAACCTCCCACGGCATCGGCGATCCGGCAAGGAGTTGTCCACAGCCAAGGCACGGGTACCCCGACGGGCTTGATCATGCTCGCGACACCACGCCGCCCCCAGGTGAGACCCGTGCGGTGAGACCCGGGCCCGTGGCGCCTGTCAGCCACTCAGCCCCCACGGGATGCCCAGCAGGTATCAGGCTGCGAAGCCGGCAGCCGGCAGTCGGCCGCAGGCAGGGCAGTCGGCCGGTGGCCTACTCGCCCACTCGGGCAACTTCCACAGCGGCCTGCGGACCCTGGTCGAGCAGCAACGCGAAGCCGTCGGCATCGAGCACAGGGCGGGCCAGCGCCATCGCCCTGTCCGCCTTGGACCCGGCGTTCTCCCCCACGACCACGAAGTCGGTCTTCTTCGACACCGACGACGCGACCTTGCCCCCGCGGGAGGTGACCGCCTCGGCCGCACTGTCGCGGGTGAACCCGGGCAGTGCGCCGGTGATCACGACCGTCATCCCGGCCAGGGTCTGTGGTCCGGCATCGACGGCCTCGTCGGCCATCCGCACCCCGGCCGCCGCCCACTTGGCCACCACCTCCTGATGCCAGCCGACGGAGAACCAGTCCACGACCGCATCGGCGATGATCGGCCCGACCCCCTCAGCGTCCGCGAGCTCCTCGACGCTGGCCCCGGTGATCGCGTCCATGGAGCCGAACTCCCGGGCCAGCGCCTGGGCCGCCGTCGGCCCGACGTGCCGGATCGACAGCGCCACCAGCACCCGCCACAGCGGCTGGGACTTGGCCTTCTCCAGCTGGACCAGCAGCAGCTCGGCGTTCGCGCTCAGCTGAGGTCCGGCTTCACCAGCCCTGGCCGCGCGGGTGAAGAAGGGCACCGTGCGCAGGGTCGCGGCGTCCAGTGCGAAGAGGTCGCCCTCGTCGACCACGACCCCGGAGGCCAGCAACGCCTCGCCGGCCTTCCACCCCAGTCCCTCGATGTCGAAACCGCCCCGGCTGGACACGTGGAAGATCCGCTCACGCAGCTGCGCCGGGCATGAGCGAGTGTTGGGGCAGCGGATGTCGACATCACCCTCCTTGGCCGGGGCCAGCGGGGTGCCGCACTCCGGGCAGTGGGTGGGCATCACGAAAGCGCGCTCGGAGCCGGTGCGTTCCTCGACGACCGGGCCGATCACCTCGGGGATCACGTCACCTGCCTTGCGCAGGAACACGAGGTCGCCGATGAGCACCCCCTTGCGCGCCACCTCGGAGGCGTTGTGCAGGGTCGCCATCTCGACCGTGGATCCGGCGACCTTCGCGGGCTCCATCACCGCGTACGGGGTCACCCGCCCGGTGCGGCCCACGTTGACCCGGATGTCGAGCAGCCGGGTGCGGACCACCTCAGGCGGGTACTTGAACGCGATCGCCCAGCGGGGCGCCCGCGACGTGGCGCCGAGCTGCACCTGCCGGCCGAGGTCATCGACCTTGACCACCACGCCGTCGATCTCGTGGGCCACGTCGTGTCGGTGCTCGGCGTACAACGCGATGAACTCCCGGACCGAGGCGATGTCCGCGACCACGTTCGCCCGATCCGAGGTCGGCAGGCCCAACGACGCCAGTACCTCGTAGCCGTGCGACTGGGTCTGAATCGCCAGCCCCTCGCGCACACCCACGCCGTGCACGGTGAGCCGCAGCCGGCCCATGTTGGAGCGAACCCGGGCCACCTCGGCGGCCAGCCGGTCCACGCGCGTCCGCCCCCGATCCAACACCCCGGAGCCAGCCTCCCGCGACTTGGCTGCGGCCAGGGCCGCCTCGGCTCGATGGAGTTCTTCCTCACGGCGATCGATCCGCTGGCGCAACGTGCCCGCCGCGGTGTTGCGCGGGTTGGCGAACGGGGAACGCCCCAGGGCAAGCTGCTCGTCGTTGATCCGCTCGAACTCGGCTACCGGGAAGAACACCTCCCCGCGCACCTCCACAAGGCCCGGCACCGGCACGTCTGTCGAGGTCGACCTGAGCCGAGCCGGGATCGCGTCGATGAACTGCGCGTTGTAGGTGACGTCCTCGCCCACCCGACCATCACCACGGGTGGCCACCGACACCAGCTGGCCGCCCCGGTACACCAGGTCGACGGCGAGACCGTCGATCTTCAGCTCGCACAGCACGGGTGGGAACTCGCCGACCTCGCGGATCACGCGGTCGGCCCACGCGGCCAGCTCCTCGTCGGTGAACGCGTTGTCCAGGGAGTACATCCGCTCCAGATGGGTGACCGGATCGAACATCTCGGCCACCGCGCCACCGACCGATGCGGTCGGCGAGTTCGGCCCGGCCAGTTCCGGATGCGCGGCCTCCAGCGCCACCAGGGCCGCGTACAGCACGTCGTACTCGGCATCTGAGAGCGTGGGGGCGTCACGCTCGTAGTAGGCCGCCCGGGCAGTCTCCACCTCGACAGCCAATTGCTCCCAGTGGGCCCGCGGATCGCTGTTCACGCAGCGCAATGTACCGGCGGGGACCGACATCGGCCGGAGTCGCGCCCGGCCCGTCGGGCCTGTGCCGTCCTGCTGCTCTCTCGACAGTGCCGCGCCAGGTTGGTGCGACCCCGCCTGCAGCGCTGTACCGGGACGCCATCCCGGTGAGTCGGGTGCGTCAGTCGCTGGACTCGAGCAGCCGGGCCGCCCCGCGCAGGAGTCCGCCGACCCGCACCGACCAGTCCGGGGAGGCATCGGCCAGCCCGCATGCCGGGCTCAGCCAGGTTCGCTCCCCCACGTCGGCCACGCCGAAGCCGATCCGACTCCACAGGTCGGCCACAGTGCGCGCCAGGGACTCGGGCATCGCGCGGGCGGCAGCCGGATCCGGATCCACCGAGGGCGCGACCCCGAGCACGACCGAACCCCCTTCGTCCCACCACTGCCCCAACGCCTCGTCAGTAGCCGTGCCCACGGCTGCCAGGTCGATCGACACGCCCGTGAACCCGGACCGCGCGAGCAGGTCGAACGGCACCTGCCGGGCGCAGCAGTGCGCCACGACCTGCCCCGCCCCGGCCGCGCTCGCCGCAGCGCTGACCCGCGCGAGACCAGACGTGAGCTCCGGTGCCTCCGGGACCCGGACAGCACCCCGTCCGCTCGGGGTGCGCAGCCGGCCGGCGAGCACCAGTGGCAGCGTGGGGTCGTCGATCTGGACGACGACCTGCGCGTTCGGGATCCGTCGGCGCATCGCCGCCACGTGTTCGGCCAGGGACTCGGCCAGGGCGGTGGCCAGGTCGGCGCAGGCGCCGGAATCAGCGAGCAGGCGGGTGCCGCGGACCGACTCCAGGCCCGCAGCCAGGCTCCAGGGCCCCACCACCTGGACCTTGATCAACCCGGCGAACCCGAGCAACTGCTCCTCGAGGTGGTCGGCATCCTCGGCAAGCCATCCGGCGGCACGGCGCATCGCACGACCCGGCTCGCCCCCGGTCCGCCCGCCCACCAGCCGCCAGCCAGAAGGGGTCGTCTGGGCTGCGAACTCCCCGGTCACCCCGGCGACCAGGCCCAGGGTGCGGCCCAGCATGTCCGCGCCGGGGCCACGGGAGGGCAGCTCAGCGAGGTGCGGGACATCGAACTCGCCGGCCACGATCCGCGCGGCCTCAGCCGAGTTGGTGCCGGGCATCGAGCCGATACCGGTGACGGGAATCAGGGCCGCCTCGGAGGTCTGCATGCCGCCATTCTCGTCGGCGGGGCGGCGGGATCGGACCACCGCACGGCACCGACTCAGATCCGGCCGATCCACACCGGCCGGATCCGGCCAGTGTCGGCCCGGATCCGGCCACAGGTGACCACTACCAGCCCACGATCGCGACGGACTCACGCCAGGACTGTGAGGATGGAGCCATGAACACCGTGCGCATGGCCGTGGTCGGCACCAACTGGATCACCGGAGCCCTGATCGATGCCGGCCGTACCGTCGCGGGTTTCGAGGTGGTGGCGGTCTGCTCACGCTCGTCGAGTACCGGACAGGCATTCGCCGACCAGTACGGGATCGCCCGGGTGCACACGTCGATCGAGGCCCTGGCCGCCGATCCTGAGGTGGACGCGGCCTACCTGGCCAGCCCGAACGCTTTGCACGCCGCACAGGCAATCACCCTCCTCGGAGCCGGCAAGCACGTGCTGGCCGAGAAGCCGCTGGCGGCCAGCGCGGCCCAGGTCGAGGCGGTGACCGCCGCAGCCCACGCTGCCGACCGGATCCTCATGGAGGCCTACGTGGCGCCCTGGGAGCCCAACGTCCGCGCGATCCGTGACGCGTTGCCGCAGGTGGGCACGCTGCGGCGGGTGGTGCTGGCCAAGGACCAGTACTCCTCGCGCTACGACCGGTTCAGGGCCGGTGAGCTGCCCAACGCGTTCAACCCCGAGTTCGCCGCCGGGTCGCTGATGGACCTCGGCTTCTATGAGGTCGCCCTGGCCCTGCACCTGTTCGGCGAACCCGCCTCGGTGCGCGCCACCGGGACGCTGCTGGCCAGCGGGGTCGATGGGCAGGGCACGATCCTGCTGGGCTACGACGGTTTCGAGGTCGTCGGCCTGCACTCGAAGATCGCTCCCGGCGGGGTCGGCTCGCAGATCGCGGGCGAGGACGGTGTGCTGCTGTTCGACGACTGCAGCGTGCCCACGCAGGTGACCTTCACCCCGCGAGGCGGGCAGGTGGAGGACCTGACCCGCGAGCAGTCCGAGGACCACATGCGCTACGAGGTGGCGGAGTTCCTGGACTGCGTGCGCACCGGGCGGCCTTCCCAGGTCTGGCCGGTGGCGCGTTCGCTGGCGGTTGCTCGCATCCTCGACGAAGCGCGCGACCAGGTCGGTGTGCGGTTCGCCTCCGACTCCTGAGCCGGCGGGCGGTTGGGGTCTGGCACCGGGCCTGCCCGCTGACCTGATCAGCCCAGGCCGAGCGCGCGCAACACCGCGGCCGTGGCAGCCGCGGACAGCACAACGACCAGGAACGGCGCACGCAGGAGCAGCGCAACCACCGCCACCGCGACCCCCGCGACCCGCGCGTCGAGGCTGAACCCGTCGGCACCCCAGAACGTCTGGATGGCGAAGAGCGCGGCGAGCAGCGCGATCGGCAGCATCGCAGTCGCGCGCCGGATCAGCGGCCGCTCCAACAGCTCCTCGGGCAGCAGGTGACCAGCCCACTTGGTCAGGAACGCCGCGAGCGAGGCGACCAGGACACCTGGCCACATCAGCCGGTCCGTCCGCGAGCAGGTCCGGTTCCCGCGCCCTCTCGAGTGAGCCAGAGGGCACCGGCCACGGCCAACCCCGCACCGGCCAGCACCGGCACTCCCGGGCCCAGGACGGGGACGAGCGCAAGCGCCAGGAACCCGGAGGCGACAGCCAGCGCCCACGTGGCACGATCGACCAACCGCGGCCACAGCAGGGCCAGGAACCCGGCCGGGATCGCCGCGTCGAGTCCGAGCACCTCCGGGTCGCTCAACGAGGCCGCGCCAAGGGCCCCGAGCAGCGTGCCGAGGTTCCACAGCAGGAACACCGCCCAGCCGGTCGCCCAGAACGCCCGGCGCGCAGCGTCCCGGTCCGGCTCGTAGGTCATGACCATCGCGGTGGTCTCATCGATGGTGAAGTGCGCTGCCCCGAGCCGGCGCCAGCCGGTCAGCCGCTCGCCCTGTCGATCACGGGCGGACAGCACCGTGCCCAGGTGCAGCGCGTACAGGCCGTTGCGCAGCCCGAGCAGCCAGGCCGTCAGGACGGCGACCAGCATGCCCCCGCCGGCTGCGATCACACCGACGAAGGCGAATTGCGACGCACCGGTGAACATCAGCGCCGACAGCGCCTGGGCCTGCAGAACGGTCAGGCCGGCCGCGACACTGATCGCACCGAAGCTGATCGCGTAGGCCCCGACCGCGATCCCGATCGACAGTGCTCGTGTGTTGATCCCGGCCGGATCAGGGGCCGCGGTGGCCGGGCCCGGCACCTCGGTACCCGGGCTTTCGGCACCCGGGCTTTCGGCACCCGGGCCCGTGGTGCTCGGACCAGTCGCGCCCGACTCCTTCGACTCACCCTCGTCCGGCGCAGACCCGGGGCTCACCGATCGGCCCGGGTGATGGTCCCCGATCCGACCACGCGCGTGCCCTCGTACAGCACCGCGGCCTGCCCGGCAGCGATCCCGCGGATCGGTTCCTCCAGCTCGGCGACAAACCCGTGCTCGGTACGGGCAACCGTGGCAGGCACCTCCTCCCCGTGCGCACGAACCTGCACGCCCAGCCGAGCCCCGTCCAGCGGCGGGGCCCCGCACCAGCGTGGCCGGATCGCGGGGATCCGATGCACGTCGAGCATCACGACCGGGCCGACCGCCACCCGCCGCGAGGTGATGTCGACGTCGACCACGTAGCGCCGAGCGCCATCAGGAGCGGGTCGACCAAGGGCCACCCCACGCCGCTGACCCACCGTGAACGAGTACGCCCCGGCATGTTCGCCGAGCACCTCGCCGGTCTCGGCGTCGACGACCTCGCCGGGCGCTTCCCCGAGCCGATCACGCAGGAAGCCCGCGGTGTCGCCGCTGGGGATGAAGCACACGTCGTGGCTGTCCGGCTTGGCCGCCACCGCCAGGCCGAGGTCGGCGGCCTCCGCGCGGACCTGGGCCTTGGTCGAGTCCCCGAGCGGGAACAGGCAGCCGGCCAGTTGGGCGGCGTCCAGCACACCGAGCACATAGGACTGGTCCTTGCCAGGGTCCACCGCCCGATGCAGCTCACGCCCGGCGGGCCCGTCGACCAGGCGCGCGTAGTGCCCGGTGGCGACGGCGTCGAACCCGAGTGCCAGCGCCCGGTCGAGCACGGCAGCGAACTTGATCCGCTCGTTGCAGCGCAGGCACGGATTGGGGGTTCGGCCGGCCGCGTACTCGGCCAGGAAATCGTCGACGACCTCCGCGCTGAACTCCTCGGACATGTCCCACACGTAGAACGGGATCTCGAGTCGGTCCGCTGCCCGCCAGGCATCCCGGGAGTCCTCGATGGTGCAGCACCCGCGCGCCCCGGAGCGCAGGGACTCGGGCGTTCGGGACAGCGCCAGGTGCACTCCGGTGACCTCGTGTCCGGCAGCGACCATCCGGGCGGCGGCCACCGCTGAGTCGACGCCACCGGACATGGCGGCCAGCACGCGCATCGGGCTCACGTCCCGCTGCGGGCAGCTGCCGAGAGCGCCGCACTGATCCGGACCTGACCGGCACGTCGGGCGCGGGCCACCACAGCGGGCAGCGCTGCGATCAGCGCGTCGACGTCTGCGTCGGTGGAGGTGTGCCCGAGGGTGAACCGCAGCGACGAGCGCGCCAGTACCGGGTCGATCCCCATCGCGAGCAGCACGTGGCTCGGCTCGGGCACCCCCGCGCTGCACGCAGAGCCGGTGGACACCTGTACGCCGGCAGCGTCGAGGAGCATCAGCAGCGCGTCGCCCTCGCACCCCGGGAACGACAGGTGTGCGTTGCCCGGCAGTCGGCCGGCGCCGAGCACACCGTTGACGATCACCTCGGGGCACTCACGGAGCACGCCTTCGATGAGACGGTCGCGCAAGGTCGCCAGCTCGGCGCTGCGCTCGTCCAGGTGCGCCGTGGCGTCCTCGATCGCGGCGGCGAACCCGACGACCGCCGGGACGTCGACCGTGCCGGAGCGCACCTGGCGCTCCTGGCCACCGCCGTGGATGAGTGGGGTCAGGTCCAGACCGCGTCGTGCGACCAGCGCCCCGGCCCCCAGCGGGCCACCCAGCTTGTGCGCCGAGACGGCCATCGTGGTGAACAGCGTCGCGTCGACGGGGATCGACCCGACGGCCTGCACGCCGTCGACATGCAGCGGCACATCAGCCCGCGCGCAGACGGCGGCGATCGCCTCGATGGGCTGGATCGTGCCGACCTCATTGTTCGCTGCCATGACCGCGACCAGCGCAGCGCCGCGGGGGTCGGCGGCCAGTTCGGCGGCCACCTCATCAGGGTCGACCCGGCCCAGGGCGTCGACCCCGAGCCAGACCACGTCCGCGCCCTCGTGCTCCCCGAGCCACTCCACCGGGTCGAGGACGGCGTGGTGCTCGATTCGTGCGGCCAGCACCCGCCGACGGGCCGGCTGCTGAGCGACTCGGGACCACCAGAGACCCTTGACAGCCAGGTTGTCCGCCTCGGTCCCACCCGCGGTGAGGATCACCTCCGAGGGCGTGACTCCCAGAGCCTCGGCGATCGCCTCCCGGGACTCCTCCACCCGGCGACGGGCGGCGCGGCCCGCTGCGTGCAGTGAGGACGCGTTGCCGGCGGACCCCAGGACGCCCAGCATCGCCTCGCGGGAGCTGTCCAGCATCGGCGTGGAGGCCGCGTGGTCGAGGTAGGTGCTCATGGTGGCCCCAATCGTAGGCTGTGGACCCGAGTGCGACCCGCTCCCCGTCCGTGGGCGTGCGTGCGAAGGCCACCGTCGCACGGCGCCGTCCTGGGCGCACATGAGCATGCGCAGCCAACGCGCCAGCATCGGGGACGCGTCAGCGTGCGATGATGCGCCCGTTGACAGGGCGGGGGCCGGGCAGGGCCTCAGCAATGAGGAGGAGCCGCATGTCCCGATATCTGCGAGCCGTGATCGCCAGCCTCCTCGCCGCGGGCCTCATCGCGACCGGTCAGCCGGCCGGGGCATCGCAGGCGGTGCCGACGCGGCAGTGGCCGGTCACTCACGCGACAATCGGCTCACTGTACGGATCCCCGGACCCCGGTGGCGTGGCCAGCCTGCGGACCTGGGGCACCGCGATCTGGTGCTACGTCCAGCCCACGGCCAAGGCCAACGTCCAGGCGAACCTGACCCGGCTGCTGGCCCCGAGCCTGGACCGGGTCAAGGCGGCCAAGGGTACGGCGACCATCACGATCGGGCACCCCGCCCCCTGGGTGTTCGACAACCACCCGAGGGCAGTGGCTCCGACCAAGCTGTGGGCGTGTGGTGACCATGCGTCCGGGGTGTCGATCCCGAGCCCGAAGTCGCTGAAGCCCAGCAAGAAGGGCGTCCCGTCGACTCAGGCACGCATCTGGGCTGACTATGTCGGCAAGGTCGTGGACTTCATCAGGGGCCGGTACGGATCCTCAACTCAAGGTGCAGATCGAGGCATGGAACGAGCCCAACCTGTCCAGCGGGCTGAACTTCCGGCTCCGGATCCCCGGCGCGGCCCAGACCCGCGAACAAGCAGCCTCGGCGCTGCACACCTACGAGTCGATCGCCTACGACGTGATCCGCCGCAAGGGCGCGCAGGGCACCATCACGCTGGCCTCCAGCCCTGTCTACCAGCGATCGGACAAGTTCACGAAGCTGTACCTCAAGGCACACAACAAGAAGCGTCGGGTCGATGTGATCCACGTCAACGTCTACAGCTACCAGAGCCGCAGCATCGACGGAATGGCCAAGGAATGGGACAAGCGGGCGGCCGCGTTCCAGAGCAAGCTGAGGAAGTACAAGAAGCTTCGGAAGCTGCCAGTGACCCTCAGCGAGACCAACCTCAACCTGATCAACAGGGACGGCAACCCGTCGAACGTGCGCGCGTCCGTCAAGGCGCCCGCCACCCAGCGCCGGCTGGCGACTGCGACCCAGATGAACGCCTACTACCGTGGCTACTCGGCCGTGACCTGGCTGGTCCCGTTCCGGCCCGCGCAGGCTGCGGTGCACATCGCGACCCGCCCGGGCAACCCCGCCCGGGACTCCCTGGCCGTGCTGCAGGGCGCGCTGAAGGGCAGCACGATGCAGTCGTGCGCGTCCCGCAAGGGCGTGCGGACCTGCACGTTCAAGGCACCCAACGGCGCCCGGATCAAGGTGCTCTGGCGGCTGTCGGGCATTTCGAAGGTCACGCAGACCTCACGGGTCGAGGTCCTGGCGATGACCGGCGGCCGCAGCACGGTCCAGCGCGGCCAGAAGGTGCGTGTGGGCACGACCCCGATCGTTCTGCGCTGAGCAACGCGTCCCAACGAGGACCGTCCGAGAGGCGCAGCGACGCACGCAGGCACGCAGCGGGGCCCGACCGGGTGTGGTCGGGCCCCGCTGCGTGCGTGGCTGGTGGATCAGCCCTTGCGCTTGCTGACCTCCTCGGTCAGCTGCGGAACGACCGCGAACAGGTCGCCCACGACGCCGAAGTCGGCGAGCTCGAAGATCGGCGCCTCCGGGTCCTTGTTGACCACGATGACGGTCTTCGAGGTCTGCATGCCCGCGCGGTGCTGGATCGCCCCGGAGATGCCGTTGGCGATGTACAGCTGCGGGGCGACCGTCTTGCCGGTCTGGCCCACCTGGAACTGGTGCGGGTACCAGCCGGCGTCAGTCGCCGCGCGGGAGGCGCCCACGGCACCTCCGAGCGCGTCTGCCAGGCCCTCGATGATCCCGAAGCCCTCGGCCCCGCCGACCCCACGACCACCGGAGACCACGACTGCGGCCTCCGTCAGGTCGGGCCGACCGCCCTTGGCCTGCTGCACCCGGTCGGTGACCTTCGCCGCAGTGGCGCCCGCCGACAGCTCGACGGTCACGTCCACCCGGGTCCCGGCACCAGCCGACGCCTCGGGAGCGGTGCTGTTGGGACGCACGGTGATGATCGGCGTACCGGTCGTCACCTTCGACTTCACGACCGTCGCCCCACCGAACACCGACTGGGTCGCGGTGCCGTCGGCGGCCACGTCGACCGCGTCTGTGATGATGCCCGAGCCGGAGCGGATCGCCAGGCGTGCAGCGACCTCCTTGCCTTCGGCCGAACTGGCCACCAGGACCGCCGCCGGGGCCTTGTCGGCCACGAGCTTGGCCAGCACCTCGGCCTTGGGAGCCACCGGGTGCGCGACAAGCTCGGGGGCGTCTGCGACATAGACCGTCGCCGCGCCGTACTCGGCCAGGCCGGGGAGCGCCGCATCGGCACCGGGGCCGACCAGAACCGCCGCAGGCTCACCGATGCGGGCAGCCAGCGTGAGCAACTCGTACGTGACCTTCTTGACATTGCCGTCGACATGCTCGACGAGCACAAGCACTTCAGCCATGGCTGGCCTCCTCAGATGAACTTCTGCGCGGACAGGAAATCGGCGATGGCGGCGCCACCGTTGCCCTCGTCGGTGACGATGGTGCCCTTGGCCTTCGGCGGCCGGGCAGCAGCCTCCTCGACAACCGACCAGGCAGCCCCGAGGCCAACCTCAGCCGCGGGCACGCCCACTGCTGCGAGGTCGACGGTCTCCACGGGCTTCTTCTTGGCCGCCATGATCCCCTTGAAGGACGGGTAGCGCGGCTCGTTGATCTTCTCGACCACGCTGATCACCGCGGGCAAGGGCGCCTCGACGACGTCATAGCCGTACTCGGTGACGCGGTTGGTGGTCACGGTGCTGCCCTCGACGGTCACCGAGCTGGCGAACGTCAGCTGTGGCAGGCCCAGCCGCTCGGCAACCATGGCAGGCACGACCGACATGCGTGCGTCGGTCGACTCGCTGCCGAGGATGACCAGGTCGGCCGCGCGGCCCTCGATGGCCTTGGCCAACGCGAGGGAGGTGGCCACGGCGTCCGAGCCGTGCAGTCCGTCGTCGAGGATGTGCACGCCCGCGTCGGCACCCATGGCCAGGGCCTTGCGGATCGTGTCAGTCGTCTGGGAGGGGCCCATCGACATCACGACGACCTCGCCGCCGTGCGCCTCCTTCAGGCGCAGCGCCTCCTCGACTGCGTACTCGTCGATCTCGTTCATGACGGCGTCGACCGATTCGCGGTCCAACGTGTAGTCGGACGCATTCAGCGTCTTCTCCGCCCAACTGTCCGGTACCTGCTTCACACAGACAACGATCTTCATGGTCGCGATGTCGACCTCTCTTTTCGGCCGGTGCGCAAAGGCGTCCCGGTGGCCAGTTCTACCGATCCGCTGGGCGCTTCCGCCGCCCGCAGGGTCATGCTACCCGCGGGTAACAAGACCCGCCGATCGGGTCAATCCTAGGGGCGCCGCACCGGCACCAATGCGGCACCCCGGCCCTTGCCCACAGGTCGAAGGTCCCGGGCCTGCCCGTCCGCGGCCAGCGGCCCCGGCACGGGCGTACGATTCGTCCTCGATGCGCATCCTGCACCTGACCTGGGAGTACCCGCCCGTGATGTACGGCGGGCTCGGTCGGCATGTCTACGCACTGGCCGATGCCCAGGCCGCGGCCGGCCACGACGTCGTGGTGATCACCCAGGCACCGAACTCCGCCGCGCCGGCCCGAATGGCGTGGGGGTCCACCAGTGCGGTCCGGGTGCTGCGTGCGACCGTCGACCACTCCAGGCACGATCCCAGCGACCTGTTGGCGCACGTGGCTGAGATGGAGTGCGACTTCACCGGGCACGGCAACCGTCTGCTCCCCGAGTGGCACCCCGACGTCATCCACGCCCACGACTGGATGGTCGCCCACGCCGCGGCCGCCCTGCGCGCCAGTTTCGGCACGCCACTGACGGCCACCATCCACGCAACTGAGGCTGGGCGGAACATGGGCTGGGTCAGCACTGCGCTGTCCACGACCATCCACGGCATCGAGTGGTGGCTGGCGAACACCGCAGACTCGGTCATCACCTGCTCGGCCACGATGCGCGACGAGGTGGCCGACCTGTTCGGCGTGGCCGAGGCCCATGTGGTGCCCAACGGGATCGACGCTGCGGGGTGGGTGGCAGCCGAGTCCGACGTGGCCCGGATCCGGGCCGAGAACGCCGACGCCGCACCGCTGATCGCCTACACCGGCCGAGTCGAGTGGGAGAAGGGCGTGCAGACCCTGGTCGCGGCCATGCCGGGGCTGCGCGCGACGTACCCCGGTATCCGACTGCTGGTCGCCGGTCACGGCAGTTACCTCGACGATGTGCGCGGGCAGGCGGCGAGTCTCGGCCTGCGTCACAGCGTCCGATTCCTCGGTTGGGTCAGCGAGGCGGACCTGCGTGCGGTCGTGGTCGCTGCGGATCTGGTCGTCGCGCCCAGCCTGTACGAGCCGTTCGGGCTGGTGGCCCTGGAGAGTGCCATCATGGGCACGCCGCTGGTGGTCGCCGGAACGGGCGGCCTCGAGGAGTTCGCCGCAGGCGACAGACTGGCCCTGACGTTCTCACCCGGCGCGCCGGGCAGCCTCGAACATGTCGTCCTGCGTGCCCTGGCCGACCCACAGGCCGCCAGGGCGCGCGCCGAGCTCGCCGAGGCGACCGTTCGCTCGCAGTACTCGTGGTCGTCGGTCGCGCACCGGACGACCGAGGCCTACCTGGCCGCTGCCGAGAACCTGGGCGCGGACGCCGACGACCCCCGCCGCCTCAACGCCGAGGCCCGGCACGCACTGCTCCCCCCGCACTTCGAGTCCCCCCCGGGGATGCTGATGGACGTCAGGCCGTGACGCCTGGGGTGGGCCGGCGGGGCGTTGCACCTGCGGGCCTGTCCCGGGGGATGCTGGTCGCCGAGATCCTCATCGTCCTCGCACTGTCTCTTGGCCGCTCCGGGATCTACTCGATAGTCAGCTTCCTGGGCGACCTGACCAGCGGCGTTCCGTTGGCCGACCAAACTGCGGTGCTCAACAACACGTTGGCGCCCGGTCGACCCCTGCTGGACCTGGTCCGCCAACTGCTGCGGATCGCGTTCGCCCTGGCCCCGGTGGCGCTGGTCTGGTACCTGCTCGCACGCTCCGGTGAGGGGATGCGCTCGATCGGGGTCGATCGGTCCCAACCCGGTCGGGACCTCGGGCGTGGGGCGGCGCTGGCTGCGGTGGTCGGGTCGGTGGGGCTGGCCGGCTACCTGATCGCCTACGAGGCGGGGGTGAACCTGGCGGTGGTGGCCCAGGCCCTGCCCGAGACCTGGTGGCGCTGGCCGGTGCTGATCGGCGCTGCCGTTCAGAACGCGATCGTCGAGGAGGTCCTGGTCGTCGGCTTCCTGATGCGCAGGCTGACCCAGATCGGCTGGTCCCTGCCGGCGGTGATCGCCACCAGTGCGCTGGTCCGCGGCTCCTACCACCTCTACCAGGGCATCGGCGGGATGCTGGGCAACATCGCGATGGGCCTGCTGTTCGCGTGGCTGTTCCACAGGTGGGGCCGCGTGCTGCCGCTGATCGTGGCCCATGCCCTGATCGACATCGTGGCGTTCATCGGGTACGCCGCCCTGGCCGGCTCGGTCAGCTGGCTGCCGGGCTGACGCCCCCGCGGCACCCGCTTCCCTTCTGCGGATGTGCTTCCCGAGTTTGGGAAGCGGATCCGCAGAACGGAAGCGTCTGCAGGCGGCGGCGGGGCGGACGGGGGCGGAGCCGGGGGCTGCGGGTCTGCGCTCGTCGGCGGGACGGTGCGGCGGGTCGGTGCCACGATGGCGGTGGAGGTAGCGGCATGGCGATCGACGGCGGACCCGAACTCGTCGGACTGCTCAGCCCTGAGGGCCAACTGGTCGAGCACCCGGGCTACGCCCTGACCCTGTCCGACGAGCAGTGGCGCGCCCGCTACGAGGACCTGGTGATGGTGCGCCGCCTGGACACCGAGGCCACCGCGCTGCAACGACACGGGGAGCTCGGCCTCTGGGCGCCCTGCAACGGTCAGGAGGCGGCGCAGGTGGGCGCAGCCCGGGCCACCCGGCCAGCTGACCGGATCTTCCCGACCTACCGGGAGCACGGCATGGCCTACGTGCGCGGGGTCGACCCAGTGACCCTGCTCGGACTCTTCCGCGGCACCACGATGGGCGGCTGGGACCCGGCCGAGCACGGCTTCAGCCTGTACACGATCGTGATCGGCGACCAGACGTTGCACGCGGTCGGGTACGGCATGGGCATCCAGCGCGACGGCACCGACGACGCCGTTCTGGTCTGCTTCGGCGATGGGGCCTCGTCCCAGGGTGACGTGGCCGAGGCGTTCGTGTTTGCGGCGGTCAATGACGCTCCGGTGGTGTTCTTCTGCCAGAACAACCAGTGGGCGATCTCCGAGCCCCTGGAGCGCCAGACCCGGATCCCCCTGTTCAAGCGCGCCGCCGGGTACGGGTTCCCTGGTGTGCGCGTGGATGGCAACGACGTGCTGGCTGTGGAGGCCGTCGTGACGGCGGCCCTGGACCGCGCACGGTCGGGCGGCGGGCCGACACTGGTCGAAGCGTTCACCTACCGGATGGGGGCGCACACGACCTCCGATGATCCGTCCCGCTACCGCACGACCGCCGAGGGCGAGGCGTGGAAGCTCAAGGACCCGATCGAGCGGGTGCGGGCACACATCGTCCGTTCCGGGATCGCCGACGCGGCGTTCCTCGCCGTGGTCGACTCTCGTGCTGAGGCGCTCGGCGAGCGCATGCGGGCCGCGTGCCGGGCGATGCCCGATCCGGCGCCGACCTCGATGTTCGACCACGTTTACGCCGACCAGCACCCAGCCGTGGATCGAGACCGCGCCTGGCTGAGCGCCTACCTGGCCGGGTTCACCGACGGGCGGGGGGCCTGACATGGCCGTGCTCACGATGGCCAGGGCCGTGAACGCGGGGCTGGCGGCTGCCCTGCGTGATGACCCGAAGGTGCTGCTGATGGGCGAGGACATCGGCCGGCTCGGCGGGGTGTTCCGGGTCACCGACGGGCTGCTGGCCCGCTTCGGCGAGGAGCGGGTCATCGACACACCGCTTGCCGAGAGCGGCATCATCGGGACCGCGGCGGGGTTGGCGATGCGCGGCTACGCCCCAGTGTGCGAGATCCAGTTCGACGGGTTCATCTTCCCGGCGTTCGACCAGATCACCACCCAGGTGGCGCGCTTGCACCTGCGCTCGGCCGGGGCCCTGTCGATGCGGATCGTGATCCGGGTGCCCAGCGGCGGCGGGATCGGCGCGGTCGAGCACCATTCGGAGTCCCCCGAGGCCTACTTCGCGCACTCCCCCGGGCTGCGGATCGTGAGCCCCAGCGCACCCGCCGATGCGTTCATGATGATCCGCCAGGCAATCGCCCATCCTGATCCGATCCTGTTCCTGGAGCCCAAGCGACGATACTGGGACAAGGCCGAGGTCGACGAGGGGGCACCGCTGGCCCCGCTGCCGGGGCTGTTCCGCGCCCGGGTGGTACGCCCGGGCCATGATGCGACGCTGCTGTGCTGGGGGCCGATGGTGCGGACCTGCCTGGACGCAGCCGAGGCCGACACCCGCGACCTCGAGGTGATCGACGCCCGCAGCTTGGCGCCCCTGGACCTGCCGACGATCACGGAGTCGGTAGCTCGTACCGGGAGACTCATCGTGGTGCACGAGGCACCGGTGGTCGGCGGGCTCGGCGCGGAGATCGCCGCCTCCGTCTCCGCTGAGTGCTTCTACCAGTTGGAGGCGCCGGTGCTGCGGGTCGGCGGGTTCCACGCCCCCTACCCGCCCTCGAGGATCGAGGACATCTACCTGCCCGACCTCGACCGGATCCTGGAGGCGGTGGACCGTGCGATGGCCTATTGACACCTCAGGCACCGAGCAACGGAGGAGGAGCCATGCTGCGTGAGTTCCGGATGCCCGATGCCGGCGAGGGCCTGACCGAGGCGGAGGTGCTCGGCTGGCGCGTCGCGGTCGGTGACATGGTGACCGTCAACCAGGTGCTGCTGGAGGTGGAGACCGCCAAGGCGGCTGTGGAGCTGCCCAGCCCCTATGCCGGCCGAGTCGTGGAACTGCTGGCCGAGGCCGGGCAGGTCGTTCCGGTGGGTCAGCCCATCATCCGGATCGACGAGCCCGGGAGTTCCGGAGAGGAGCCCGGATCGGGTTCGACGGCCAGCGGCTCGGCGGCGCCAGCAACCGGTGGTGCGGTGACAGATGGTGCGGTGAGCGATGGTGCGGCCGGGGCGGTCGCGGGTCACGCTGGTCCGGTCGGATCTGGGCAAGCCCGAGCAGAGGAGCACCAGGGCAGCGGCGGGGGTGCCGCTGCACGCGGCGGTGCGGCGACGAGTGAGGCTGCAGCCGGTGGTGGGGGTGCGGCAACGGGCGAGGCACGTGAGGCCGTCCTGGTGGGCTATGGGGTCAGGCCGGGGCAGACCCCCAAGCGACGCCCGCGGGCGACCCCACACGGCGCCGACCACGTCGAGGCCGGGCCACCGGGTGAGCCTGCCCGCCCGGTCCGACTCGGTGGACTCGAGTTGGGACGCGGGACCGAGCGCCGCCTCGGCGCGGACCAGGTCCGGGCGAAGCCACCGGTGCGCCGTCTGGCCCGGGACCTCGGAGTCGACCTGGCCAGCGTGGCACCCACGGGGACGGGCGCCACGATCACGCACGCCGACGTCCAGCGCGCCGCGCAGGCCACCACGGGTGTCACGTCGCGGCCGTCGGGCGCGAAGGCCCTTGTGGGCCAGACGAGAGCTGCGCCCGACCGGGCCATGCCCGACGCGGACGAGATCGTTCCGCGCTCGCACGTCGCCCGGATGATGGCCCAGGCGATGACTGCCTCGGCGTTCACCGCCGCGCACGTCACGGAGTGGGTTGACGTGGATGTCAGCGCGATGAGCGCGCTGATCCGGTTGGCGCGGGAGCGCCCCGACCTGGCTGGCCTGTCCATGACCCCGCTGACGTTCGCGGCCCTGGGACTCGTTCGCGCGGCGCGGGCGCATCCGATCGTCAACGCCAGCCTGGACGGCACCGGGGAGAACCTGGTCGTGCACGGCGACGTGCACCTGGGAATCGCGGTTGACTCCCCCCGCGGCCTGATCGTGCCGAGGATCGTCGCCGCGCAGGGTCTCGACCTGCGCGGGATGGGCCAGGCCCTGGCGCACCTGATCGAGACCGCCCGGGCAGGGAGGTCACGACCCGAGGACCTGCGCGGCTCGACAATCACGATCACGAATGTCGGCGTGTTCGGGGTGGACGGCGGCACACCGATCCTCAACCCGGGGGAGGTCGCGATCCTGGCCCTGGGTCGAGTTCTCCCTCGCCCGTGGGTCATCGATGGTCGCGTGGACGTGCGTGATGTGGTGACGCTCTCGCTGTCCTTCGATCATCGGGTGGTCGACGGTGCGCTGGGTTCGCGGGTGCTCCGCGAGGTCGCAGACTTCATGGCCGATCCCGCCGCTGCCCTGGCGCTGGGCTGATCCAGGCAATGGCCAGCGCGCCCGTGTGACCGGTAGGCGTCGCGTGGACCAGACCGCAGCTGGTGCCCTGCGTGCGGTTCAGGACGAGTGGGCCTGCGCGGTGGACGAGCTCAGGCGAGGACCTCGACGACGGACGGTCCGTCGCGACGGACCCTGCGGATGGTCAGCCGCTCGCTGATCCGTTCCTTGAGGTCGGGCACATGGCTGACGATGCCGACCACCCGACCGTTGCCGCGCAGGTCATCGATGACGGCCATCACGTCGTCGAGCGTGTCTGCATCGAGGCTGCCGAACCCCTCGTCGATGAACAGCGTGTCGAGTTGGGCACCGCCGGCCTGGGCCACGACCACGTCGGTCAGGCCGAGCGCGAGCGCCAGTGACGTGTAGAACGTCTCCCCGCCGGACAGCGTGCCAGGATTGCGCTCCTTGCCGGTGTGCCGGTCGAGCACCGAGATCCCCAGACCTACCCGGGCGTCCCGGCGCGACCCGCTGTCGGTCCGAACGAGCTGGTACTTGCCGGCGGACATCTCCGCGAGGCGCAGGTTGGCCGCCGCCACCACCTGCTCGAACCAGTAGCGCAGCACGAACGTGGCCAGCGGCATCCGCGGATCGCCGGCCATGCCGCGGGCGTACTGGTCCAGGGTGCGTGCCTCGTGCGCTGCGTCGGCCAGCACGGACTGCTCCTCCGCGGCGGTCCGGACCTCATCCAGCCGGGCGGCGAACCGCTCCTGTGTGCGAGCCGCGACCGAATGCTGGGCATGCGCGGACTGCGCGGACGCGCTCGTGCGGCTGCGCGCGGATTCCAGGGCTGCGACCCGGGCCAGCACGTCGGCTGTGCTGAGGTCGGCGACCTCGACCAGTTCGGGCTCGGCGATCTGGGCCCGGGCCGTTGCCACCTCCCGGTCGAACTGCGCGACGACTTCCTGGAGGGCCCGCAGGTCGTCCGGCTCGAGGATCGCAGCCCGGGCGGCCTCCAGATCGGCGAAGCCGGATGCGGCTGCCTCGCCCGACGCGCTGGCGAGCGCCTCGGCATGTCGATCCGCCGCCCGCTCGACCTGGGCCAGCGCCTGGCCGAGGTCCGCCCACTGCTGGGCCGACTGCGACAGGTGCGCCACCCGGGCCCCCACCGTGGGGAAACCGTCGCGGCCATCGCGGACACGCGCCCCGGCGGTGTCGACCTGCGCCTGGACGGAGTCGATCCGGGCAACGAGCGCAGCAACCTGCGCACCGAGACTCGCCGCATCCGTTCGGGCAGCCTGCTCCGCCCCGACCAGGCGATCGAGCTCCTCGGCCAGCCCGGGCAACGACTCCCGCGCCCGGCTGCCCGTGTCCACGAGTTCGCCGAGTTCGGCGCACACGGCGTCCCACTCCTGGGCCGTGTGGTCATCTGCCTCACGACGGGCGCTGGCCAGCTCCGCGTCGAGCTGAATCACCAGTCGGTCGGCCTCGTCGAGCACATGCCGAGCCTCGTCGCGTGCCGCCGCTGTGTCCCGGAGATGCTGCTCGCTGACCCCGTGCGCCGACCCCGACGCCGGTGCCGGGTGCTCGACCGAGCCGCACACCCCGCATGGATCCCCAACGGCCAGCTGGCTGGCGATCTCGACCCGCAGGTCCGTCATTCGCGTCGAGAGCAGGAGGTCGTGCTCGTCGGCTGCCGCCCCTACGGCCCGCTTGGCCTCCCGTGCCTGCTGCTTGGCATTCTCGAGCTCCGGTTCGAGTGCCTGCACCCGCCGGGCAGCCTCGGTCTGTCGCCGCGCTGTGGCGAGCAGGCTGGTCGCACCGCTGGCACGCTCGACCGTCACCCGCGCGGCGTCGATCTGGGCCCGCGCACCGGTGACCTGGCCAGGCAACTCGCCGGAGAGGCGAACGGCTGAGTCCAGTGCGGCCCCGAGGTCGGCACGGGACTGCCGGTCACTGACCAGTGCCTCCTCCTGATCAGCCAGGGACTGCTCTGCCTCGACGAGGTGCACCAGGCCCGCAGCTGTCGCGCGCAGGTCCTGGGCGCGCTGCGTGGCCTGCTCGGACGACGAGGCGAGGTCGCCCCCGAGGCCGACGCAGACCGAGCCGGCCTGTTCGGCGCCCACCGCCCCGGATGCGCCCGCCGACGGGGCATCCGCCAGGACGGCTGACTGCAGGGACTCCAGAGCCGCACGTCGGCCTGCCAGGTCGGCGCTGCAGGCTTCCGCGATCTGCAGCAGCGGGCGGACTGCACGCGCGCGCTGGGCCGCGACCAGCCGCTCGCCGCACTCCTCGTGCGCCGACCGCTGCACCTCCAGTGCGGCCAGGGCCTCCCGGATCCCGGTCAGCCGGGTGACGCGGGCGGCCAGATCCGAGGCCGTGGCCAGATCCCTGCGCGCTGCCAGCTCTGCTTCCGTCGCCGCCCGCAGCGCCTCGGCTGCTGCCTGCGCTTCGGCAGACACCTGCACCCCCGACACCTCGAGCTGGGCGAGAAGGCGCATTCCATCGAGTTTCGCGAGCTGCGCGACCACAGCGTCGCTGAGACCCGCGGCCTCGCAGGCCGCGGCCACACGAGCCTCCAGGGCGCTGTCAGCCACGTCCAGCACGCGTCCGGCCTCCTGGGCACGGTCGCGCAGCTGCGCGGTGATCCGGTCGAAGAACTCCGTGCCGAACAGTGTGACCAGCACGCCCTTGCGGGCGTCGTCGTCGGCACGCAGGAAGGTGGCGAACTCGCCCTGCGGCAACAGGACGACCTGGCGGAACTGGGCGCGATTCAGGCCCACCAACTCACCGATCAGGGTGCCGACCTCGTCCTTGGCGTGCGACTGGCTGACCCAGCTGCCGTCAACCCACTGCTGCAGGTGCACCGCGGACTTCTCCCTGGTGGAACCGCCGCCCCGCTTCTTCAGCCGCAGGTACTCCGGGGATCGGGTCACCCGATACCGGGCGCCGCGCACCGAGAACTCGCACGTTACCTCGGGCCGCTCATCGGGTGCGGCGAAGTCCGAACGCATCCGGGCTGCATCCCCGGATTCGCTTGCCAGACCGCCGTAGAGCGCGAACGTGAGCGCGTCCAGGATCGTCGTCTTGCCGACTCCGGTCGGGCCCTCGAACAGGAACAGCCCGCCTGCGCTGAGCCGGTCGAAGTCGATGACCTGCTCGTCGGCGAAAGGCCCGACGGCTCGCAACCGGAGCTCATGCAGGCGCATCAGGCCACCGACTCCGCCCGGGTCGCGGCACCGACAGCCTGGGTGAGGAGCTGCCTCTGGACCTCGGTCACCTCGGTCCCGGACACCTCAGCAACGAATTCGGCGCAGATCTGGACGGGATCGCTGGCTTCGGTGTACCGGCGTGGACCGGTGCTCGCAGCAGCCTCACGGTCAGGCTCGAACTCCAGGACGAGCGTGTGTGGCCAGACCTGGCGCAACCGGTCCATCGGGTTGGGCACCCGGCCCGGGTCGGTCAGCACCACCTTCACCCACGCGTCAGCCAGGTGCGCCAGATCTCCGTCGGCGCGGGCGATCAGCTCCTCAAGCCGGCCGGACACCTGAACCAGCGGGCGGGGCACCGGGGTGGCAACCCGGCGCAGCGCCACGGAACCCGCAGCATCGATGTCCACGACGCTGACCGATGTCTCGTGCGCGCGCTCGGAGAAGGAGAAGGCGAGCGGGGATCCCGAGTAGGACAGCTGCGTCGGCGAACCCGACAGGGCGATCCGCTGTGGCCGATGCAGGTGGCCCAGAGCCACATAGGTCAGGCCGTCGAACACCGAGGCCGGGGTGTCCCCAACTCCGCCGACCCTGATCTCCCGCTCGGATTCCGTGGCCGCGCCACCGGTGACGAACGCGTGGGCCATCACGACGACTCGGTCGAGGGAGCGCTGTTCGGCGTCGACGCGAATGCTCTGCACCACATGCCCGAGCACAGCCGCGTGCGACCTCTCGACGGCCAACTCGGCCATCACCGAATCGGGCAGCAGGAACGGGATCGCGTACACCCCGACGGGACCAGCGGCATCGGACAGGACCACCGGCTCCCGGACCTGGGCGATCTCAGTGCGCAGATGGATCCCGGTCGCGGCAAGGACTTCGCCGGCGTACTGGAGGCGAACAGCACTGTCATGATTGCCACTGGAGATGACCAACGGGATACCGGCCCGGACGAAAGCCGCCAAGGTGCGGTCCATGAGCCGCACCGCGTCGGCACCCGGCTGCGCACGGTCGTACACGTCGCCGCTGACCAGCACGGCGTCAACCTGCTCAGCACCGGCCAGCTCAACCAACCAGTCGAGGAACTCAGCCTGATGGGCCAGCAGGTCCTCCCCGTGCAGCCGACGGCCCAGGTGCCAGTCGGAGGTGTGCAGCAATCTCATGGACGACACCCTGACACGGGGGTCTGACACAGCGATCGAGACTCGCGGTGCCACCCGGATGTCATCGACAGATCTGTGCAGGCCCACCGGGGGATCCCCCGACTCGGGCCGGCCCGATGTCTGATCTCGGCGCTACGCTGCCCGCGGAGGTGCTCATGACCGACGAGGATGCGCGACGCGCAGGTGAACGGAGCCTCCGGACCGCCCGGATGGGCAGCCTGCTTCTGCATGACGCGCCCGCGGATCGCCGCACGATCCCCCAGGTCGTCGAATGGTTGGGCGCCATGCAGGGTCAGGACTTCGCCAGTGTGCAGTGGTCACTGGGGGTGCGAACGGGGGCCGACCGCGAGCACGTGGTCCGAGCATTCGACTCAGGCGACATCCTGCGTACCTGGCCGATGCGTGGCACGCTGCATGTGGTTCCCGGCCGAGATGCGCGTTGGATGCTCGAGCACCTGGGCGCACGCGCCCTGGCCGGAGCAGCCCGGCGGCGCGAGGTCCTGGGTCTGGCCGCATCTGACGCGGACCGTGCGGCTGACGTGCTGGGCGCTGCCCTGGTGGGGGGCAGGGTGCTCACCCGGGCCGAATGCGTCGAAGTGCTGGAGTCCGCGGGCATTCCCGCAGCCGGTCAGCGTGCCTACCACCTGCTCTGGTACGCCAGCCAGAAGGGGATCACCTGCATCGGACCGTCCCGGGGCAAGGAGCAGACCTTCGTACTCCTCGACGACTTCGCCCCGCCTGGTCCGGCGCTGGACCGGCCGACGGCGCTGGCAGAGACTGCTGCACGCTTCGTACGCGGCCACGGCCCGGTCAGTGCGCATGACCTGGCCCGCTGGGCAGACCTGACCCTGACCGACGCCCGCACGGGCCTGGCCTCGGTGCCCGGGCTCACGACACGCACGTTCGACGGTCGCGACCTGCACGTCACCGAGGAGCACCTTGACACGCACGGTGCGGGATCGACCGGCTCCGCAGGACCACTGCCTGCCCGCGCCCTGCCCGGCTTCGACGAGTTCGTCCTCGGCTACCGCGACCGAACGGCACAACTCGACGCCGAGCACGAGCGCCTGGTCGTGCCCGGCGGCAACGGGATGTTCGCCAACACGATGGTTGTCGACGGCCGCGTGGTCGGCACCTGGCGCCGGCGCGAGCTGACCCGCAGCGTCCAGGTCACCGCCACGCCGTTCCACCAGCTGCGCACACGGGACCGGCAGGACCTCGAACCCGCGCTTGCCAGCTACGCCGAGTTCCTCGGCAAGCCCGCCCGGATCGACTGGTCGGAGCCGGTGGGCTGAGCCGGTGGGTTGGGCAGGGGTCCGGGATCAACCTGCATGTAGTCGCCCGCTGGCCCACAATGGCCGGATGCGCGCCATGTGGAGCGGAAACGTCGCATTCGGGCTGGTCCACATCCCGGTGAAGATGTATGCCGCCACCCAGGACCTCGACGTGAGGTTCCACCAGGTCCACCTCGCTGACGGCGGGCGGATCAAGTACCAGCGCCAGTGCCAGGCCTGCGAGCAGGTCATCCCGTTCGCCGAGATCGGCAAGGGCTTCGAGGACGAGACCGGGCGCCGAGTGCTGGTCGCAGAGGATGAGCTGGACTCGCTGCAGGTGCCGCACGGGCGGGATCTGGAGATCATCGAGTTCGCCCCCGCCGCGCAGGTCGATCCGATGTTCTTCGAGAAGGCCTACTACCTCGAACCGGCCACCGGCGCCGCCAAGCCCTACGTGCTGCTGCGCCAGGCGCTTGAGCGCACCGAACGGATCGCGGTCGTGATGATGACGTTGCGCAAGCGGACCCGGTTGGGCCTGCTGCGGGTGCGCGACGACGTGCTGGTGCTGCAGACCATGCTCTGGCCCGACGAGGTCCGGGTGCCCGACTTCGCCGGCATCTCCGACGAGGAAATCTCCGTGCGACCCCAGGAGCTGGCGATGGCCGGCTCCCTGGTGGACAGCCTGAGCGCGGACTTCGACGCCGCCGCGCACACCGACGAGTACCGGCAGGCAGTGCTGGACCTCGTCACCCAGAAGCTCGCCGGCGAGGACGTGATCACTGCCGAGGTCACGGCCGAGAGCGCGGAGTCCGGCACGGTCATCGACCTCATGGCCGCACTCCAGGAATCTGTGCGACGCTCCCAGTCCGCCCGGGGTGGGTCCGAGGCGAAGCCCGTCGAGGCTTCTGGACCGGAGCCTGCCGACGACGCCCCCGCGGTCGCCACGAAGAAGCCGGCCACGCGCGCTGCGGCGAAGAAGACTCCGGCAAAGCGAGCCACTGCCAAGAAGGCGCCCGCGAAGGAGGCCGCCGGGTAGGCCCCAGTCCAGAACGACGGAACCCGGTGCGCCAGGCACTTCTGGCCGGCCACTGGACGTGCCGGGCACACGCGCGTGCTGCCCACAGATCCCTGCGTCGTGGTCGACAATGGAGCGGACGCTGACCGAGGAAGCCACGCCGCGCGGGCAGCACGTGTGGGATGCAACGACCAACGACCCGCGCACGGGCGCGGCCCCCGCGCCGAGGACACCGCGAGGTGGTCAGCGAAGCGACGCAGGGAGGAGACAGGTCATGGCTGGTCGGCCGCTGTCCCGACGCGTTCGCCGCCGACGGTGGGCGTTCGGCCTCTCCACGCTCGCCACCCTCGTAGCGTTCCTGGCGGTGGGCGCGGCTGCCATCGGAGCGATGGGTGCGGTAGCACCCATCGAGACCGGTCCCGAGCGGATCACGGGCATCCCCCAGCCGGCAGCGGTGGACTGGAAGGGCAGCCAACCGGACCATGGGGTCGACGTCTCGTTCCCCCAGTGCGGGCGACAGCTCGGCGACCTCGGCGGCGGCTACGCGATCGTCGGCCTCGACGGCGGCATGCCCGACCGGCCGAACCCGTGCTTCGCCGAGCAGTGGCGCTTCGCGCTTCGCCAGGCGGGCAGTGCGGTCTACGTGAACACCGCGGACAACGGCCGGGGGGACCCGAAGAGGGTCGGCCGCCGGGCGGCCGAGGGTGACCTCGAAGCTCTCGCCGAGCAGGGCGTGCCGAAGGGGACGCCCGTCTGGCTGGACGTGGAACTGCCCGAGGTGTGGACCGGATCGCCGGCGCGACATCGTCAGGTGATCACCGAGCACCTGACGGTGCTGGCAGAGGCCGGCCATCGGGTGGGCATCTACTCAGCGCCCGCACTCTGGCAGCAGATCACCGACGGTGCCGCCGTCGACGTGCCCACCTGGGTGGGCATCGGCACCGCGAGCAGGGCCCGGGCCACCCGGACCTGCGGGGTCGACTCGTTCGGGGGCCGACCCCCAGCGATCGTGCAGCGCATCGGCACCGGCAGCGACGGCCGGCCACTGGACCGGAACCTCACCTGCCCGGGGACCGACCTGAGCGGTCTGATCCGGCCGAACTGATCTCCCACCCGAACTGATCTCCCACCCGAACTGATCGGCCCACTCGGGCTGATCGGCCTACTCGGGCCCGGACCCCGAATCGGCGCTGGGAAGGACGGCCGGGGCGATCCGGCAGGCGTCGCCGTCCTGAGCGGCCGGGAGCGCATGGCCGACCCGCAGGTGGTCGTACCTGGGCGAGACCCGCTGCATGAATCCATCCACATACCAGCAACTGGGGATCACCGATACCCCTGCGTCCTCGGCGGCATCCAGGGTGAAGCCCACGAGCTTCGCGGCGATCCCCCGGCCCTCGTACCCAGGCGAGGTGACCGTGGAGTAGAGCTCCCAGACCCCATCAGCCTCGGCCACGGAGGCCCGACACACCTGGACACCCGCCAGCGTGGCGGTGAACAGCGAGGGATTCGCGCGGGTCAGGACCAGTTCAGCGGAAGCCATGGGCCAACGCTAATCGCTGCGCGCGGTCTGCGCACCCAGGTACCACGGCCGGTTCGATCGGCACCGATGTGCTCCGCATTCGGCGCGCCGGGTGGATCTGCGAACCGCAGCGTGCCAGCGGACGTAGAATCCTCACGTCACCAACGACACATTCCTCACGAAAGGCAAGCCCATGTGGGACTTCAACAACAACAGTCTGCTCGACGCCCTGATGTGGATGCTCGTGTTCTTCATCTGGATCGCGTTCATCTTCATCTGGGTCCGCTGCGTCTTCGACCTCTTCGGCGACCACACCCTCGGCGGTTTCGCCAAGACGCTGTGGGTGATCTGCTTCATCTTCTTCGCGCCCCTGACCACGCTGGTCTACCTCATCGCCCGCGGCAAGAGCATGGGCGAGCGTCAGGTCGCACAGATGGCCGACGCCCAGGCGCAGCAGGAGAAGTACATCCAGACCGTGGCCGCGAAGACGGTCACGCCGGCAGAGCAGATCACCCACGCCAAGGGGCTTCTGGACTCCGGTGCGATCAACCAGCAGGAGTTCGACGCCCTCAAGGCCAAGGCACTGGCCTGAACGCACGCCTGATCAGCAACCGCTGATCCCACGAGGACCCCGGACCGCCGTGTCCGGGGTCCTCGTGCGTGTTCAGTCAGCCGAGTCGGCCCATCCGCAGGATGACCGGCTCCACCACGGGCGGCGAGTAGTCCACCGGAAGCAACTCGACACGTTCCCCGGGCTGCACATGCGCCCAACGTCCCAGGTCCGCGGTCACGACCACCCCGATGATCGGGTAGCCGCCCATCGTCCCGGCATCCGGGCCCAGCAGCATCCACTCCCCCGTCGGCAGCACCTGGATCGCACCCGGCAGCACCCCGCAGGACATGAGGCCCCCGGGCAGCTCGCCGCGCGGGGCTGGTCCCCGGTCCGCGGACCGGCCCCGACCACCGCCCGTCACAACCCGCAGCCGTACGCCGATCCGGGAGGTGTCCACCACCTCGACCACGCTGGGCCCCAGTTCCAGGTGCGGGCCAGCGACCGCGCGAACCGCACCGACGCCAGGTGCCAACCTCACCACGTCGCCGACCGTGTCCGATTCAGGATTGCTGCTGATCGGGATCCGATGTCCCGCCCGCACCGGCGGCGGGCCGAGCCCGTCGAGCACCGATGTCGATCGGGATCCGAGGACTGGACCGGGACGCAGGCCCCCCGCGACTGCCAGGTACAACCGCCCCTCGGTAGCCAGTGCCAGCGCCGCGCCCGGGGCCAGGTCCAGCGAGGTCCCCAGTGGTACCCGACCGCCGTCGATCCACGCCTGTCCACGGCCGGTGACCGCTGCGGTGATCCGGGTGCTCGGACGAAGCACGGCCCTACCCACCAACTCCAGCGACGCCTGGCCCGGGGCGCCACCGACGAGCGAGACGCCGGCGGCCGCCGCGGCGCGATCGAACGCCCCGGAGACCGGCACCCCGCTGGCCAGATGTGCTCGACCAGCGTCCTGGAACAGCGCGGAACCAGCCAGCTCGACAACCTCGATCACCGGGCTGCCTCACGGAAGGAGACCACGTCTCCGATTTCGAGCAGAGCCGGTCGGTCTGCGCCAGCGTCGAACAGGACCGTGTCCGTGCGGCCGACCAGTTGCCAGCCACCCGGGGATTCGGACGGGTAGACCGCGCACATCCCGGCAGCCAGCGCCAGCGATCCGGCCGGCACCCGCGGCCTCGGGTCGGCTCGGCGCGCGATGGCCTCGAAGATGGGGTCCGAGCTGGTCAGGTAGCCGAATCCGGGCGAGAAGCCCACCGCGGCCACGGTCCAGTGGGCCCCGGCATGCCGGGCGGCCAGCTCTCGGGCGCTCACCCCGAGGGCGTGGGCCAGGTCAGCCAGGTCGGGGCCGTCGTAGTGCACGTCGATCTGGTGGTCGCGGGTGCCAGGGCTGCCGCTGCGGCCACCATGCACCCCACCGCCGGCGGCCAGGCGCGCACCCATCTGCGCGGGCGGGGGTCGGGCCGCGGGATGGTCGAAGACCACCAGCACGCTGGCCAGGCCGGCGACCACCTCGGTTCCCGGCCAACCTGCCCGCGCCCGCGCGGCGATCCGCAGGACCCACGCGGTCGCAGGCCCCGCGTGCCCGAGCGGTTCGAGCAGCACGGCCCGGTCACCGAACGGCAACGCCCGGATCCGCGGCGCCGGGTGGGCATCCCCAGGCACCAACGCAACCTGGGGGCTGGGCGACTCGATCCGGGCCCAGGGAGCGCTCACCTGCCACCCGGCGTCCAGCAGGGCCGAATGCACCGCCACCGCCACATCGACCGCATCCGGCGTGTCGCCGTGCACGCACATCGAACCGACCACCAGGTCCAGGGTTGACCCGTCGACGGACCGCACGCGCCCGGCAGCAAGGTCCAGCGCCTGGGCGACCATCGCCGCGATCGAGCCGTGCAGGTCACCGTGCAGACCCCGAGCGACCAACTGCCCCGTCGGCTCGTAGCCACGGTCAACGAACCCCTCGGCAACCAACGGGGAGCCAGCCGCTCGGGCGAGCTGGGCCAGGTGCCCGTGCGGCTGGCTCATCACCGCGACCGGGTAGCCGAGTCGATCGGCGATGGAATGGACCGCGTCGAGCACCACCCGGGCCGGCTCCGGATGGGCCACAGCCTCGTTGTACAGCGATCCGTGCGCCTTCACATGGGTCAATGGGGCGCCCGCCC
Source organism: uncultured Actinomycetes bacterium (assembly GCA_963781015.1). Lineage (GTDB taxonomy): Bacteria > Actinomycetota > Actinomycetes > S36-B12 > CAIYMF01 > Prado023. The sequence continues at coordinate 155,018 of CAWAEB010000006.1, forward strand.
GCTCGACGGCACGAGCCACTGACAGGATCTGGTCAACCAGGTCGCGCACCAGGGCAGCCCGTGCGCCAGCTTCGGCTTGCAACGCTGCCAGGTGCGAGGCTCGCCCGAACCCGCCGCGGTCACGATATGAGGGATGGGCTCCCACCGAGACCCCGCCGGCCACTGCGCTCTGGACGGCTCGACGCAGCACGCGACCCCCACCGGCGTGTGCGCCCGTGGCGATGTTGGCCGAGGTCACGATCCGCAGCAGGGCGTCATCGTCGCCGATCCCCTCCCCGAGGTCGGCGTTCAGGTCGATGACGCGCACTGCCACCACCCTCCCGACCCGGACCGAACCGTGTCGGGCCAGCATCGCCGACCCTGGCCGGACGGTCAACGCCTCGCCCCCACCTGGGCACGCAGCCGCGGAGCTGATGGGGGTTCTGGACCGAGATCTGCCCTCGCATGCCCCTGGATTCACGTACAGTCGTCCCGTGGCCACGACCGAACCCGCCCACCTGGTTGACGCCCTGGACGAGCAGTCCGCGAGCTACGCTGCCGTCCCGGAGTCGATCATCGAGGCACACCGCACGGCAGCTGTGGGAGCCGCCGTGTTCGACGACAAGGGCACTCTGCTGTGGGCCAACGCGGCCCTGGAGTCCCTGTCTCAGCTGACCACCGACGAACTGGTGGGTCGCCGGCTGCCGGAACTCGTGTCACGCCTGGACCGTGCCGAGGTCGAGCGAGCGCTGGCAGGGCTGGGCCCCGACCACGTCACGGTGGCCCGACTTCACGGACCACAGCCCGGAACGTGGCTGCACGTCTCGCTGAGCCTGATGCCGCGGCACGGCGACACCGGCCCAGCCATGCTCGCCCAGCTGATCGACATCACCGAGTCGGTGCAGGCCCAGCACTCCCTGGAGGTCATGAGCCGCAACGTCCTGGACGTCGTCGCGCTCGTTGATGAGGCCGGGATCATCACCTGGGCCTCGCCCTCGATCGCCTCAGTCCTCGACCGGCGGCCCGAGACGCTGGTCGGACGCGAACTCGTCGACCTGGTGGCGCAGGACGATTCCGGCGGCTACGCCGATGCGCTGGCCGGAGCGGAGCCCGGCATGGAAACGATCGCCCGAACCGTGCGGCTGAGGACCCAGTCGGGGGCCTATCGCTACATGTCTGTGACCGCAAGACCCGTCCCGGACAACGGCACCGGGCTGCACATCGCGGTCGCGATGCGCGACGTGACCGAGGAGCATCGGGCCAAGCGCGAGCAGGCCCGAAGCGAGGCGCAGTTCCGGATGGCGATGCTCGGGGCACCCGAGGGCATGGCGGTGGCCGACTCGCAGGACCGGATCGTGCAGGTCAATCCAGCGCTGTGCGAACTGCTCGGGATCTCATCTGGGGCCCTGATCGGCCATCGGTTCCGCGAGTTCATCCCCACCGACGAGCGCGAGTCCGTGGACCGGTGGCGTGAACGCCTCCTGCGCGGCAACTCCTCGATCGAGCGCAGCCAGCACCGGTTGGCCAGCACCACCAACGAGGTCTGGGTGGATCACTCGGTCGGGATCATGCGCGATGAGCTGGGCAATCCTGCACTGTTCGTGCACCAGTTCGCTGACCGGACCGCCGCCCGGCGCCTCGAGGCGGACCTGGCCTACCGGGCCAGCCACGACCTGCAGACCGGGCTGGCGAACAAAGAGTCGCTGCGCACCCGCCTGACCCAGCGGCTGGGCCTGTCCTTGGAGTCCGACGACACCGTGGGGGTCCTGTTCTGCGATATCGACAACCTCAAGCCGATCAACGACCGGTACGGGCACCTGATCGGCGACGCAGTCATCTCCGCCGTGGCCAGCCGGCTGGAACGCGCCATTCGCCGTCAGGACGAGGTCGCCCGGTACGGCGGGGACGAGTTCTTCATCGTGCTCGACCACTGCGCATCGAACGAGGAGCTCGCGGTGGTGGCCCGCAACGTGCAGGCTGCGGCCAGCCATCCCGTCGAGACTCCTGAGGTAGCCGTCGAGGTGAGCATCTCGGTGGGTGCGGTGCTTGCCGAAGGAACGGCAGACACCGACGAGGCATTGCGCCGGGCCGACGAGGCCCTCTACCGGGCCAAGCGCCGAGGCGGCAACCAGATCTGCGTCGAAGGCTTCGACGCCTGCTGAGGCAGTCCGGTACCGGTCGCTGTCCGCGTCGCTCAAGACCGCCGCCCACCACCCAGCGCAAGGGAGGGGCCTCCACGCCTTGTGCACGGGATCGACGTTTGTTACCGTGCGCTACTGGACACTAACTCTCCGATAAGGCGCGGGAGGAGGCAGGTAATGCAGGCAGGCCTGTCCAGAGCGCGCTATCCCGCTCTGTTCGTGATCGGCTGGACCGGCGGTGTCGCACTCGGCTGGGGACTGGCCATTGTGGCGGTGATCCAGTTGCAGGACCTGTCGGACCTGCCCGTCTCCGAACTCGCTCCCCTGCTCACCCTGGCGGTGCTGGTGTTCATCGCCGAACTGCGCCCCCTGGTCATGACCCAGATCGAGGGCGACCCCGTCTCCATCTCGTGGGCGTTCGTCTTCGCGGCGCTCTACATCTGGGGACCGTGGCCGGCGCTGGTACTGATCGCCGGCGCCGTGACGACCAGCGAACTCGTGGCTCGCAAGGCTGCCTGGAAGTTCGCGTTCAACGTCGGGCAGTACACGTTGTCCGTCGGAGCGGCGTGTGCGGTTCTGGCGCTCGGGGGCTGGTGGCCGGAGTCCGGGCCCAGGCCGCTGGACCAGCTCACCCTCAACGATCTCGGACTGGTCTTCCTGTCCTGGCTGGCCTTCCACCTGCTCAATCTGGCGCTGGTGGCCTGCGTGACCCCTGACCAGTCCTGGTGGGCCTCGTTCAGCGAGGAGTTCTGGTTCTACACGACCTCCACGTTCGCCGTTCTCGCCCTCTCGCCGCTGGTCGCCGTGGTGGCAGTGGCCAATCCGCATTCCTGGGCGCTGCTGCCACTGCTGCTGGTGCCCCTGCTCGCCCTCGAGCGCCAGTCCCAGCTGTCCCAGGAGCGTGAGCACCGCGCCCTGCACGATCCGCTCACCGGCCTGCCCAACCGGCTGCTGCTCGCCCAGCGGATCGAGGATGCGCTGGCCCGGGCCGCCCGGCCAGGACAGCGTCCGGTCGTCCTGCTACTGGACCTCGACTCGTTCAAGAACGTCAACGACGGTCTCGGGCACGGGGTCGGCGACGCACTTCTCGTCGATGTCGCCGACCGGTTGTCCACCCTGATGCGCACCGGAGACACACTGGCCCGCTTCAGCGGTGATGAGTTCGCGGTGGTCTGCAAGTCCGTGCGAGACGAGGAGGTCGAGAACCTCGTCGCGGCCATCCGCAAGGCCCTGGCCAGACCGTTCCGGGTCGGCCAGCTGGACATCTCGGTGACGGCAAGCATCGGGGTGGCGCCCGCGACACCGGGAGCCACCCCGCAGTCGATGCTCCGCGAGGCCGACGCGGCCATGTACCGGGCGAAGGAGGCCGGGCGCGACCAGGCCACCCGGTTCCGCCAGGAGATGCACGACGCCGCGACCGCGCGCCTGGATGACCAGCTCGGCCTGCGCCGAGCGCTGGAACGAGACGAGCTCCGGGCGCACTTCCAGCCTGTGGTGGACCTGCGCACCGGCGAGCCGGTCGGCTTCGAGGCCCTGATCCGCTGGCAGCACCCCGATCGCGGGCTGATCGGACCCGATCAGTTCATCGAGCTGGCTGAGGAGACCGGCCTCATCCTGCCGGTCGGTGCGTGGATGCTCGATCACGCCCTGGGTGCGCTGCAGCGCTGGCGCCGCGAGATTCCCGCCACTCGGGATCTCTGGGTGGCCGTCAACCTCTCGGCGCGCCAGTTGACTGACCCGGACCTGCTGCACAAGGTGAACCGGGCCCTGGCCGAGACCGGGGTGCCCGCAGCACAGCTGCACCTGGAGATCACCGAGACCGCGGTGATGCGCTCGCACGAGGTCTCCACCGCCACGCTGGACGCGCTGCGCCACCTCGGCGTGAACCTGATCATCGACGACTTCGGCACCGGCTACTCGTCGCTTGCCCGGCTCAAGCGACTGCCGGTGACCACGTTGAAGGTGGATCGGTCCTTCGTCGACGGACTGGGCCGGGGGTCCTCGGACGTCTCCATCGTCGACGCGATCGTCAAGATGGCCGAGTCACTGGACCTGAAGGTCATCGCCGAGGGGGTCGAGACACGGGGGCAGCTGGAGATACTGGACTCCCTGGGCGTCAGGTGGGGCCAGGGCTACCTATGGTCGCGTCCGCTGCCCGCTGCGGTGCTCGCCGCGTGGCTGACACCCAGCGTCACGACGACGCGGACCTCGCTTCCCGAGACCCGTGGCGAGATCGGCACCTTCGGATCATGGTCCACACCATCGACCGTGACCGCCGAGACCCCCGACGATGCCCCGTCCGGGTTGCGCACCTCGATCAGGTAGGTCGCCCCGCGCCACTGCCGGCGCATCGTGAAGCCGTCCCAGTCCCGCGGGATGCACGGGTTCACCACCAGCCCGGTCAGGCAGGGCTGCACGCCCAGCACCCATTTGGTGATCGCCGTGTACATCCACCCTGCCGTTCCGGTGAGCCAGGGGTTCTGCGCCTTGCCGAACCACTCGTGGTCGCGGCCGTAGATGAACTGCACGTAGGAGTAGGGCTCGGCACCGCGCACGTCGATGTGGTCGTTCTGGTGGTAGGGCAGGATCGAGTCGTAGAAGGCAACGGCCTCGTCGCCGCGGCCCAGGATGGCCTCGGCGATGACCGGCCAGGCGTTGGGGTGGCTGAAGATCGCGGCGTTCTCCTTGACACCCGGGTATACCCGGGTGACGAACCCGACCGAGTCGTCCACCTTGGTGAATGCGGGCCAGTTCAGGTGGGTGCCGTACTGCGAGCCGAGCAGCTCACGCACCGAGTCCATCGCGGCCCGACCACGCTCGGGGGTCGTGATCCCGGCGATCACCGGCCAGGCCTGGTGCTCCAGGAAGATCCGGCCCTCGTCGTTGGCTGCGGAACCGATCCGTGCCCCCTGGCTGGTGAACCCGCGGATCCACCACGCCCCGTCCCAGAGCTCATCCTCGGCCACTGCGGCGATCCGCTGGAGCTCGGCGAGGTACCGGTCCACGCCCTCGGTACGTCCCAGGTGCTCGGCCACCTCGAGGAACGCCCGGATCGCCCAGGCGTGCAGGAACGTGACCAGCGCACTCTGGCCGCCGCCCAGGTTCAGGCAATCGTTCCAGTCCGCGCGCAGGCCCAGCGCCACCCCGTTGTCGCCGACCTGCGCGGCAGTGAAGTCGAGCGCGGCGCGCAGGTGCTCGTACACGGTGGCCGGGGTGCCCTCGGCGAACGGAACCTCGAGGTCGAGGAACGCCAGGTCACCGGTCTCCTTGACGTACTCCACGATCGAGGGCACCAACCACAGGTGCGAGTCCGAGGAGGTGTCCTCCAGGCCGTGGATCAGGTCCGCCCCGGCGGCGGTGGGCACCACCGTCGGTGACGGGATCTCCGGCAGCGGCTCCGCATCCGGATCGAAGGCCTTCGGATCGAACAGGTGCAGGCCGTAACCCGCCCGGGTCTGGGCGCGGAGCAGCTCCATGATCCGCGCCCGGGTCTTGGTCGGGTTGGAGTGCAGGACGCTCATGACGTCCTGGGCGGTGTCCCGGTAGCCCAGGCCGGTACGACCCCCGACCTCGACGAACGACGCGAACCGCGACCACTGCACGCACGTCTCGGCCTGCAGCAGCGTCCACGTGTTGATCATCGTGTCCATGCCCGGGTGCGGGGTACGGATCTGCAGCACGTCCGCCTTGGCCCGCCAGTACGCCCGCAGTGCGGCGAACTCCGCATCGACGACCGCCGGGTCGGCGTACTTGGCCTGCATCGCCCGGCCGACCTCGTCGCGGGTTCCGTGGCCCAGGACGTAGGCGATCCTGACCGTCTGCCCAGGGTCGAGCGTGACGGTGTGGAACAGCGACCCGCAGTGATTCTGGGTCGTTGCGCTGTGATTGCTGCCCCTGCCGCGCTCCACGGCGACCGGATTGGTCTCGGTGCGGTAGGGGCCCAGGAAGGACTCGCGCAGCGAGTCGTAGGAGTCCGGGGTGCGGCTGGAGGTGAAGTAGTGCGCGGTCCATGGCTCGTAGTGCAAGTCGTACTCGATGATGCCGTCGTCGTAGGAGGAGCCGGCGGCGTAGAGCGACATCTGCAGGTTCTGGTTGTCGATGGTGATGGAGTGGAAGCTGAACTCCACGTAGGTGGCCAGGGTGATCGTGCGCGGTGTGTCACCGGTGTTGGTCAGCCGGACGTCCCACACCTCGAGGGGGTCATCGACGGGCACGAACACGGTCTGGCTTGCCTGGATCCCACGGTAGGTGGACTCGAAACGTGTATAGCCCATGCCGTGGGCGGCAGTGTGGATCGCGCCACCGTCGGCCCCGGCCGCAGCCAGCGGCTTGCCGACCGGCTGCCAGGAGATCGACCAGTAGTCCCCATCGGCGTCGTCACGCAGGTACACATAACGCCCGGGCCGATCCAGCGGTACGCCGTTGGGCCGGAACCGGGTCACCCGCCCGGTCTGCGGCGAGCGGTAGTAGGAGTAGCCACCGCCGTTGTGCGACAGCACCACGCAGTAGTCCTTGGCGCCCAGATAGTTGGTGAACGAGACCGGCACGTCCGGCCTGTCGATCACGTACTCGTCGGCGTCTGTGTCGAAGTGCCCGTAGCGCATCGTGGGTCCTCGGGTCGTTGGGTCGGGGGTCGGGGGTCGGGGGCGGGCGTGGGTGTGGCCGCAAGGACCGACTGATCAGCCGGCAGTGACGAAGCCGCGCAACCAGGTCAACAACTCAGCGGCCTTCTCCGGGCTGTCGGCCTCCACGAACAGGCGCAGGGCCGGCTCGGTGCCCGAGAACCGCAGCAGCGCCCAGTTGTCGTCCTCGAGCAGGATCTTCGTGCCGTCCAGGTGCGAGACGCTGACCACCGGGTAGGCGCCGATGTGGGTCAGCGGCTCGGCCTCGAGCCGTCGGGGCACCTCCAGGCGCATCTCGGGCGTGGCCGCGACGCTTTCGTCCAGGGCGTAGAGCCGGCCGGTGATCTCGTAGATCATCTCGCGCAACTCGGAGATCCGCTTGCCCGTGCGAGCCAGCATCTCCACGACCAGGGCGCAGGCGAAGATTCCGTCCTTGCCCTTGATCCAGCCCCGGATGGTCAGGCCCCCGGAGGACTCCCCACCGAGGACCGCGCCGATCTCGTCCATCCCGGCGGTCACGTACTTGAACCCGACCCGGCACTCGTAGGACTTCTCCCCGAAGTGCGCGGCCAGTCGGTCGAGCAGGTGGGTCGTGGCCAGGTTGCGCACCACTCCCCCGGATTCGCCGCGGACCTCATGCAGGTACCAGTAGAGCAGCAGCAGCAGGTCGTTGGTGCTCACGTACTCGCCGGCCTCGTCCACGATCCCGATCCGGTCGGAGTCGCCGTCGGTGGCCAGACCCAGGTCGTAGCGACCGCCGCCCTGGGTGATCATCGCGATCAGTGCCGAGAGCCGCTCGAGGTCCGGTGCGGGGGCGACCCCACCGAACAAGGGGTTGTGCGCAGCGTGGATGAACTCCGTGCGCACCCGCATGTCGTTGAGCACCATCCCGAGCGTGAGCTGGCTGGTGCCGTACATCGGGTCGACGATCACGTGCAGGTCCGCGTCCTTGGCGGCGTCGACATCGATGACCGTCTCGATGGCGTCGACGTAGGGGTTGGTCAGCGAGCGCTCCACGATCATGCCTGCTTGTCTGGCCAGGTCGAGGTCCAGGGTGATCACATCGTCGACGCCCAGGGCGTTGGCCTCGTCCTGGAACCGGTCGGTCTCCTCGTCCAACGGGAGCGAGCCGTCGGCTCGGAAGACCTTCATGCCGTTCCACTCCGGCGGGTTGTGGCTCGAGGTGATGATCACGCCGTAGGCGGCATTCAGGTGGGGGGCTGCGAAGGTCACCAACGGCGTGGGGACGTCGTCGGGCAGGAGCACGACGGGGATGTTGTTGCCGGCGAACACCTCGGCGGCCGCCACTGCGGAGTCCCGGGACAGGAAGCGCCGGTCCCCACCGACCACGATCGGCTGGGAGTCCAGGCCCGTGCGGATGGTCTCGTTGGCGATCGCCTGGCACAGCCGCCGCACATTGGCCATGGTGTACCCCTCACCGATGACCGCGCGCCAACCCCCGGTGCCGAACACGATGGCGGTGTCGGTGTTCTTGCGGGGCACGAACAGGCGCTTGAGCACGATGTCCTGGGCCAGGCCGAGCTCCTCGGGGGAGTTGATGCCCTGGACCTCGTCGGGATCGTGGATCTGGTAGCTGTGCACCCGCCCGCCACGCGTGATGACGCGCCGGGCCAGGTCGGTCAGCCGGTGCTCGCCGGCGGCGACCATCGTGGCGAGCTCGCCGAACAGCAGGTGCGAACTGGCCAGGTAGCTGCCAACGTTGACCTCGGCAATGGCGTCCTGGGCATCGGAACGGTCGGAGTCCTCCGCGATCGCCACGATCCGGCCCTCTTCACGGACCACCCGGCCGTAGGCCTCCGGCGCGGTCTCCAGCACCGCAGTGAGCAGGGACAGGTCCGCACCCTTGAGCCGGTGGCGGGTGAAGAGCCCGAGCAGCGATTCGGAGCGCAGCATCGGGGTGTCGGCATACGTGACCAGCACCTGATCCACGTCGGAGAGCAGGAACCCCAACCCAAGCAGGGCGGCATCGGCTGTGCCGAGCGCCTCAGCCTGCTCCGCGTAGACCAGGTCGTTGCCCAGCAGGTCACGGATCTGGCGGTCCCCTCGTGCCACGACGACGACGATCCGGTCGGGGTCCACCACCGCCCGGACGTTAGCCACAGCCAGCTCCACGACGGTCGAGCCGCCCAACGGCCTGGTCAGCAACTCGCGGGAGCTGTCATCGGACCCCGCGGCCAGCACGACCGCCGCGCGAATCCCGAATCTGTTGCGTGCACTTGGCGGTGTCATGAGCCCCTCATCGTCGTCGCCGGTCCGCACATCACGGGCAGGCGGGCACAGGGCTGTGGTCACCCACCCGGGTGCCGGACATCGCCCGTGAGTCTAGGCCGAACGGGCCGTGTACCCGGTCTGGCCCAGCAGGCCTGGGGTGCGGGTCTTCTGCCCCAATGAGGGCACGCCATGTCGCCATTCGTGCTTGGAGAGCGCTCATCGGAGGCGGCGATCAGGGTCCGGCGCCGAAGGTCTCGACTCGATCTCAAGTTCATCACAATGCATGTCGATATCGGAATGCGACCGGCTGACTCCACTGTGTCACTGCCGGACTCAGAGGGAGCAGTCCCACGTCAGAGAGGCACACATCATGGACGAGTCCCGCCGGCGCCGATTCACCCGCGCTGCCGCCATCCCGATCGGCCTGTTGGCCTCCGGCGCGCTGGTCTTCGCCGGGTCCCAGTCGGCCTTCACGGCCACTACGGACAACGCAGCCAACACTTGGACCGCAGGCAAGGCGGAGCTGAAGAACAACGGCGCAAAGGCCACTGCTGCCTTCGACGTCAGCAGCACACCGGCGGCCTTCCCGGCCACGGGAGGCGGCACGAACCTCACGATCAAGCCCGGGGACACCGGCTCGAAGTGCATCGTGGTCGCCAACTCGTCCAGCGTCAATGGGCAGGTGCGGTTCTTCGCCGACAGCGTCGCTGGATCCGTCAATCCGCCAGGTAACGCCGCCCTGACGACCCAGTTGCTCGTGACGGTTGATTTCGCGGCTGGCCAGTTCCTCGGCTGCACGGCGTTCCCCGCCGCCCCGACCAACGTCTTCGGTGGCGCCGCGGGTGGGCTGGTCGGCGCCATGCCCACCTCGTACGCGGGTGCGGCCGCCGGGATCTGGAACCCTGTGGGCGGCGGGGCGGACGACTTCGGGACCTACCGGGTCACCTGGACGCTGCCCAACAACACCACCAACGACGCGGTGCAGGGCGGCACGGCCACGGCCGACTTCAACTGGGAGATCCAGAGCACCTGATCGTCTGCGCACGGCGTGGTCGGGGCTCGCGGCGCTTGGCCCGCCGGGTCCCGACCAATCGGGCGATCACCACAACCGCCTGTGGAGGGGTGACGATGACCGACAGGAGCACGGTCGAGCCCCTCGCGCCCCTGGCCGGTGCGCCGAACGTCACGACAGGGCCCGCGGTGCCAGCCGGCGAACTGTCGTCACCCGAACTCGGGCAGCTGCCCTGGTGGGGGTTCACCGCGGCTGTTCTGGGACGGCTCTGGCTGGCCCTGGTCACCGGCACCCTGCTGATCGCCACCCTGCCGGCACTCCTGCTGCCAGGATGGCAGGCACACGTGGTCGTCTCGGGCAGCATGGAGCCACGCATCAACGTCGGCGACGTCGTGATCTCCCAGGACCGCGATGACTACCGACCGGGTCAGGTGATCGTCTTCGACGACGCGGACCGAGGCGCGATGACCCACCGCCTGCAGTCGATCGACGGCGAGCAGTTCACCACCAAGGGCGACGCGAACCCGACCGCTGACAGCGCTCCGGTGCCGCGCGAGGACGTTCTGGGGCTGGGCCGGGTCCTGGTCATGTTCGCCGGCCTGCCCTGGGTCTGGTTCCACACCGGCCAGTGGCTGGCGCTGCTGGCCCTCGTCGTCTCGCTGCTGCTCGCGGCTGCGGCCGTGGCTGCCGACCGCCCGGGCCCGCCGCCCCCACCGGCCACCCCGAGGCGCGGTCGTCGAGCACCCCTGCTCGTGCCCGCGGGTGCCCTGTTGCTGGTCCTTCCCCTGGGCATCGGGGCTGCCCGGCCGACATCGGCGGCCTTCACGGCGAGGAGCACGAACGTGGGCAACACCTGGACCGCGGCGATCACCACTCCCCTGAGCTACGCGGCGACGGTCCTGGCTGACAACCCATACATCTACCTGCGCCTGAACGAGGCCCGCCCGGGGAACGCCTCAGTGACCGCGCCGGCTGCGAACCTGGGCTCCAGCGCACTGGACCAGCTCTACACGCGGGCATCAACGGGCAACTTCAATCAGTCGATCCGGCTGGAGAGAGCGGGCAGCGACAACCTCACCCCTGCGCCCAACACCAGCGCGGAGTTCCGTCAGGATGAGGCCTGCGTCCTCCCACCCAGCAGCCAGCCCGCCCTGACCAACCCAGCGGCAGTCACGGTGGAGGCCTGGATCCGCAGCACAGGTAGCGCCGGGGGCAAGATCCTCGGCTTCGAGAACCAGGCGAGCAACACGACGGTGTCCAGCCAGTACGACCGTCATCTCTACCAGGACGGCAGCGGCTACGTGTACTTCGGCGTCTGGACCGGTGCCACGAGCACCGTCAAGTCACCGACGCCGCTCAACGACAACGCCTGGCATCACCTCATGGGCACGCTGAACGGTCCCAACGGCACGCAGCGCCTCTACGTCGACGGAGTGCTGGCGGCCAGCCGCACGAACATCACGGCCCAGAACTTCCCGGGCCGATGGCGGGTTGGCTGCGGGAACCTCACCGGCTGGACCGGGGCGGGCGACTGGTCCGGCACTGTCCCCAGCGACCTGACCGTCAACCAGACGTTCATCGGCTACATCGACGAGCCCGCCATCTACTTGACGGCGCTCACTGCTGCCGATGCAGCAGAGCGTTGGTCGCTCGGCAAGCCCTGAGCTTCCCACCCCGGACACGTCTGAACTCGCCGTCAGGTCTTCACCCTGCGCGGCTCCGAGTCCTCCCCCGAGTTGTGACCTGGGCCACACGCCGTTTCGACATATGCCACCAGGGGCATGCACGATGGACGAGCCCGGACCCGATCAGCGGAAACCACCGCGGCACAAGGCCCCCATAGCGGCCGGTGCGACGATCGTCCCAGTAGGAAGCGCAGCCGGGCTTCATCCGTCGTCACGAGGAAGGTCCGCAGCCATGAGTCGTCCTGACTCCACCGACTGCCCCGACACCACGTCCCGCCAGTCCACCACGTCCACCAGCCCCGCCCGTCGCGCCGGTGTGCGCACCGCGGTGATGTCGCTGGCCCTGCTCACCGCGGCCGGCGCCGCCGTCGTCGTGCCCCTGAGCAGTCCCGAGGTTCCCGTGGCGCACGCCGCGCAGCCCGCGGCCGGCGCTGCGTTCCAAGTCGAGATCGACCCCAACCTCCTGGCGGAGCGCCAGGCCGCCGCCGACGCACGCGCCTCGCGGTCGGCGAGCCGGGGCACGCTTCCGATCCCCCCCGCCGAGGCACCCGAGGCTGAACCGGAGCCGGACCCCGAGCCCGAGGTTGTGGGCAGCCGCTACACCACGGCGGGGGTCAACGTGCGATCCAAGCCGACGACGGACTCCAAGGTTGTCACCGTGCTCGACCGCGGCGACAAGGTGAAGATCACCGACGTCAAGGACGACGGCTGGCGCATGGTCATGATCAAGGACGAGACCCGCTGGATCAAGGCCGACTTCCTGTCCAAGTCCAAGCCGAAGGCGCTGCCCAAGGCCACGTCCTCCGGCAGTTCGGGTGGCTCGGGTGGCGGGGTCTCCGGCGGTGCCTGCGCGAGTGGGTCCGGTGTGGAGTCGGGCCTGCGCTCGAACACCATCAAGGTGCACCGTGCGGTGTGCAACCGGTTCCCACAGGTCTCCAGCTACGGCGGCACCCGGGGCGGGGGCGGCAACCATGGCGCCGGACTCGCGCTGGACATCATGATCAGTGGGGGAACCGGCTGGGACATCGCCAACTACGTGCGTGCCAACGCGTCGCGCCTGGGCGTCACCGAGGTCATCTACTCGCAGAAGATCTGGACCACGCAGCGCTCCGGCGAGGGCTGGCGCGGGATGTCGGACCGTGGGTCGACAACTGCCAACCACTACGACCACGTGCACGTGTCGGTGCGCTGAGGCGTGCGCCTGCTGGTCACCGGGCAGCGGTGGCAGGGACTCGCCACTGCCCCGGACCGGGCCTGAGGCCCTCACCACTGGCAGGGCAGGATGGGCCGGTGCTCACCCTCCTACCGCCCAGCGAGGGCAAGACCACTCCGGCATCCGGGCCTGAGCTGGACCTCGCCGCGCTCAGCCTGCCCGGCCTCGAGGAGGGTAGGAAGACCGTCCTCGACTCCCTGGTCAGCCTGTGCCGCACCGATCCCCCTGGTGCGCTTGCCATCCTTGGCCTTCGCCCCCGGCAGGTGGGCGCGGTCCAGGCCAATGCGACGCTCCACACGGCCCCGACGGCACCGGCCTGGCAGGTCTACACCGGCGTGCTGTTCGCCGCCCTGGGCATGGCAGGCAGTCCGCCCGCAACCCGTCAGCGGCTGTCGAGCAACGTCCTGGTCTGGTCCGGTCTGTGGGGCGCGGTCGGGCTGGCCGATCTGATCCCGGCCTACCGGCTGTCCGGGTCAGTCACACTGCCCGGCCCGGGCCGGCTGACGTCGTACTGGCGAGCCCCGCTGCGCATGGTCCTGGTCGATCGGGTGGCCGGCCAGGTGATCCTCGACCTGCGTTCGGCGACGTACGCCACCTACTGGACCGGGCCTGCGGAGCACACGGTTGCGGTCCGGGTGATCCACCAGCAGGGCGACCGGCGCACGGTGGCCAGCCACTTCAACAAGGCGACCAAAGGTCGGCTGCTGCGTGCCCTGGCCGGCGCGGAAGCCGACCCGACCACGCCCGACGAGCTGGTGGACGCGATCCGAGCTGTGGGATTCCAGGCCGAGCCGGTCGGCTCATCGGGCGGTGCGCGGGGTCGCATGGTCGTGGACGTGGTCGTCGATCAGCTCTGAGCGCCGCCAGAGGCGGTGGGCATCGAGTCCTCGGTCAACAGCCGAGGGGCATCGGCGCCGTCGACCTGCAAGAGTTGGCCACGCAACCAGCCAACCCCTGAGGAGAACACCATGGCCGACCCCACCATCAAGGCTGTGATCTTCGACCAGGACGGGACACTGATCAACACGTTCATCCCGGCGCTGCACGCCTATTCGGCGGCAACTGGACGCACGATCACCCTCAAGGAGCTTGAGCCGGTGGCACACCTCGGCGCAGCACGGAACCTGCTCAGCGCGCTGCTCGGTCGGGCGGCCACGGACTCCGACAACGATGTCTTCCACGACGCACTGGCACAGGAGGTCACGCAGATCGACCCCTACCCGGGGATCGTGGACCTGCTGGTGCAACTGCGTGACTCAGGCATCGGCACGGCGCTGGCCACCAACTCCGACGGGCGTTCGGCGCAGGTCGTGCTGGGGGCGCACGGGCTGGACGCGCTGTTCGACGTGATCGTCACGGTCGACCGGGTCAGCGGACCCAAGCCTGACCCCGAGATGGTCGAGGTCGTCCTGGGCCGGTTGGGCGTTGCGCCCGAGCAGGTCGCGTTCGTGGGCGACAGCCGGGCCGACATGGCTGCGGCGCGCACCGTCGGCATCCTGGCCGTGGCCGCCGGCTGGGGCCACCAGACACCGGGGATCCCGGACGACGAGATCGATGTCCGGGCCGAGACCCCGGCCGACGTGGCGCGGCTCATCCTCGGCTGATCACAGCGGAGCCCAATCGGACCGGACCACCCCGCGCGCCGGCCCAGGCCCCACTGTCACAGGCAGTCCACGGAGGTGACCCGAACCATCGCGACCCCCTCGGCGTCACTGGCTGCGAGGTCCACCTCGGCGCTGATCCCCCAATCGTGGTCGCCGGCCGGGTCGTCGAACACCTGGCGGACCTCCCACCGGCCGGGCCGAACCTCGACCTGCAGCAGCAGCGGACCGCGGGCCGCCGGGCCGGTGCCCACCTCGTCGTGTGTGACGTAGTAGTCGCCCATCGCAGCCGCCCAGCGGTCGGCGTCCCACCCTGATTCGGCGTCCAGTGCGCCGAGGTCGTGCCAGCGCCGCAGAGCGGCCAGCTCGACGCGGCGGAACAGCGCGTTGCGCACCAGCACCCGGAACGCCCGAGCATTGGCGGTCACCGGCGGCGGGCCGGTGGGGACCAGCTGGTCGCGCACGGGGCGGGCATCCTCGGGGTGCAGCAGCTGCTCCCACTCGTCGAGCAGGCTGGAGTCCACTTGGCGCACCAGCTCACCGAGCCACTGGGTCAGGTCCTCGAGCTCCTCGGTGCGTGCCTCCTCGGGCACCGTGCGCCGCAGCGCCTTGTACGCGTCAGCGAGGTAGCGCAGCACCAGACCCTCGGAGGCGGCCAAGCGGTGATACCCGACGTACTCGACGAACGTCATCGCCAACTCGTGCAGCTCGCGAGCCACGGACTTGGGTCGCAACGGGTACTCAGTGACCCAGGGGTGGCCCTCGGCGTAGATGTCGTAGGCAGCCTCGAGGAGGTCGGCCAGCGGCTTGGGCCAGGTGATCTCCTCGAGACGCTCCATGCGTTCCTCGTACTCGATGCCCTCCGCCTTCATCGCCGCGACGGCCTCCCCGCGGGCCCGGTGCTGCTGGCGCGAACAGGATCTGGCGAGGGTCCTCAAGGGTGGCCTCGAGCACCGACAGCACGTCCACGGCATACGTCTCGGACTCCCGATCGAGCAGCTCGATCGCGGCCAGCGCGAACGTGGACAGTGGCTGGTTGAGGGCGAAGTCGACCTGCAGCTCGTCGACGATCCGCATGGTGCGCCCATCTGCGTCCGGCGGATCGAGCAGCTCCAGCACGCCGGCGGCCACCAGCGAGTCCCGGATGGCTGCGGTGCGCTCGACCAGGCGTTCGCGGGCCTCGGGCTCCTCGTCGTTGTCGACCAGCAGGTGGTCCATCGCGGCGGCGGCGTCGGCCCGGTGCGCAACATTGAGCAGCATCGCATGCGTCACGTCGAACCGGGAGCGCAGCGGCTCCGGCTCGGCAGCAACCAGCCGGTCGAACGTGGCCTGGCTCCAGGTCGGCACCCCCTCCGTCGGCTTCTTGCGGACCACCCGGCGGCGCTTCTTCAGGTCGTCGCCGGCCTTGGCCAGCAGGCGCTCGTTCTCGATCTCGTGCTCGGGGGCCTGGATCACGACGGTGCCCTGGGTGTCGTAGCCGGCGCGACCAGCTCGACCCGCGATCTGGTGAAACTCGCGGGCCCGCAGCAGCCGCACCCGCCGCCCGTCGTACTTGCTCAACGAAGTGATCAGCACAGTGCGAATGGGCACGTTGATGCCCACGCCGAGCGTGTCGGTACCGCAGACGACCTTCAGCCGCCCGGCCCGGGTCAGCTGCTCGACGAGTCGTCGGTAGCGCGGCAGCATGCCCGCGTGGTGCACGCCGACCCCATGGCGGACCAGCCGGCTCAGGGTCCGGCCGAATCCGGCGGTGAACCGGAAGTCGCCGATCGCCTCGGCGATCGCGTCCTTCTCCGCACGGGTGCACATGTTCAGGCTCATGAGTGCCTGTGCGCGTTCCAGGGCCGTGGCCTGGGTCGGGTGCACCACATAGATGGGCGCGCGGTCGTCGGCGAGCAGCTTCTCGATCGTCTCGTGGATCGGGCGTCTTGGCGAACTCGTACTCCAGGGGCACCGGGCGCTGTCGACGGGCGACTACTCGGTCGGCCGGTCGGTGCGCCGGATCAGGTCGTCGCTGGAAGCGCCGCACGTCACCCAGCGTCGCCGACATGAGCAGGAACTGGGCACCCGTGAGCTCGATGCAGCGGCACCTGCCAGGCCCATCCACGGTCCGGGTCGGCGTAGTAGTGGAACTCATCCATGACGACCACGTCCACATCGACGGCCGACCCCTCGCGCAGGGCGAGGTTGGCCAGGATCTCGGCGGTGGCGCAGATGATCGGGGCCTGCGGATTGACCGCGGCATCGCCGGTGACCATGCCCACCTGATCTGCGCCGAACAGGTCGCACAGGTCGAAGAACTTCTCCGAGACCAGGGCCTTGATCGGCGCGGTGTAGTAGCTGCGTCGGCCCTGGGCCAGGGCGAAGAACATGGCCCCGACCGCCACCAGGCTCTTGCCCGAGCCGGTTGGCGTGCCCAGGATCACGTGCGAGCCTGAGGCGAACTCCAGCAGCGCGTCCTCCTGCGCCGGGTAGGGCGGATAGCCGTTGGCCGTGGCCCACGCGGTGTACGCCTCGAGCAGGTCCTCAGGGCTGGACGGCGAGTCAGGGCCGGCCTCAGCCAGCAGGCCGTGCAGGGATCCCTGCCGCGCCGTTGCAGCGGACGGCTCGGAGGCCACCTGGGGTTGCGGTCCTGGGGGTGCGATGGCAGCGGTCATGCGAGGACCCTCCCACGACCTACGTCCGATGACCCTCTCCGCGTCCGGTGGAGGTCCCCGGCGGCCCCACCGACCGCCATCCGGATCCCGGACGACGCAACACCAGGTCGCCGCTAGGCTCTCAGACCAGTCCAATGGCCACAACCGAGCCGAACGTGCGCACCGGTGGGACGGACGTCGGCGACAAGACAGGATGTGCGGAGTTGCAGCCAGACCGAGCGGCAGAAGCGATCATGAGCACCGGGTCGAGCACCGGGTCGATCACCGGGCTGACCCCCGGGTTGACCATTGATCGGGAGCCCGTCGCCGATCCGCTCTGGTACAAGGATGCAGTTGTCTACGAGTTGCACGTCAAGGCGTTCTTCGACTCGAACGGCGACGGGATCGGCGATCTCGCCGGGCTGACCCAGAAGCTGGACTACCTGGCCGACCTGGGCGTCAACACGATCTGGCTCCTGCCGTTCTATCCCTCACCGTTCCACGACGACGGCTACGACGTGGCCGACTACCGCGACATGCACCCCGCCTACGGGAACCTGGCGCAGTTCCCGGAGTTCGTCCGGGCCGCCCATGACCGGGGCCTGCGGGTCATCACCGAGCTGGTCATCAACCACACCTCCGACCAGCACCCGTGGTTCCAGGCAGCGCGCCGGGCGCCCAAGGGCTCCCCGGAGCGCGACTTCTACGTGTGGTCCGACGACCCGGAGCTCTACGCCGGCACGCGGATCATCTTCACCGACACAGAGCGGTCCAACTGGACCTACGACGAGGAGGCGGGTCAGTTCTTCTGGCACCGCTTCTTCAGCCACCAGCCCGACCTGAACTTCGACAACCCGGCGGTCCGTGCGGAGATCCTTGACATCCTGCGGTTCTGGCTCGATATGGGCGTCGACGGGTTCCGGCTGGATGCCATTCCCTACCTGATCGAGCGCGACGGCACCAGCAATGAGAACCTGCGCGAGACCCACGAGGTCATCAAGGAGCTGCGGGCAGGCCTGGACGAGCAGCACGAGAACCGGTTGTTCCTGGCCGAGGCCAACATGTGGCCCGAGGACGTCCGCGAGTACTTCGGCGACGGCGACGAGTGCCACATGGCCTACCACTTCCCGCTGATGCCGCGCATGTACATGGCGATCGCCCAGGAGGACCGCCACCCCATCGTCGAGATTCTGGCGCAGACCCCGGACATCCCGGAGTCCAGCCAGTGGGCGATCTTCCTGCGCAACCACGACGAGCTCACCCTCGAGATGGTCACCAGCAAGGAACGCGACTACATGTGGTCGACCTACGCTGAGGACACCCGGGCGCGCATCAACCTAGGGATCCGGCGTCGGCTCGCGCCGCTGATGGAGAACGACCCCGAGCGCATCAAGTTGATGAACAGCCTGCTGCTGTCCATGCCCGGCTCCCCGTTCATCTACTACGGCGACGAGATCGGGATGGGCGACAACTTCTACCTCGGCGACCGCGACGGGGTGCGCACGCCGATGCAGTGGACCCCGGACCGCAACGGCGGCTTCTCCCGGGCCGATCCGCAGGGCCTGTACCTGCCGCCGATCATGGACCCGATCTACGGCTACGAGGCGATCAACGTCGAGGCCCAACTTCGCGAGCCTGCCTCGCTGCTGAACTGGACGCGGCGGATGCTGGCCGTGCGCAAGACCTCGCACGCATTCGGCCGTGGGGAGTTCACGTTGCTGCATCCGGGCAACCGCAAGGTGCTGGCCTACATCCGCACCCACGGCGACGATGTCGTGCTCTGCGTGGCCAACGTCAGCCGGTCGGCCCAAGCGGTCGAGCTCGACCTGTCGGCGTTCGCCGATCGGGTGCCGGTGGAGATGCTTGGGCGCAACGCCTTCCCGCCGATCTCGCATCGGCCCTACGTGCTGACACTGCCGGCCCACGGCTTCTTCTGGTTCAAGCTGATGACCGACGTCGAGGCCCCGAACTGGCACGAGGACCGACCTGCGGTGGAGTCCCTGCCGCTCGTCGTGTTCTTCGCCGGTTGGTCGAGCCTGTTCCGCGAGCGC
This sequence comes from uncultured Actinomycetes bacterium, assembly GCA_963781015.1. Taxonomy (GTDB): domain Bacteria; phylum Actinomycetota; class Actinomycetes; order S36-B12; family CAIYMF01; genus Prado023. The sequence continues at coordinate 174,190 of CAWAEB010000006.1, forward strand.
ATTCCTGTGTGGCGAGCAGGCATGGCCGACCAAGCTGCGCGCCAGGTTCGAGACCGACCTGCTGCCCGCCCACGTCGCCCGGAGTCGTTGGTATGGCATGCGGGGCGCGCCCATCGATCGAGTGGAGTTGGGCGAGCATGCCGTGCTCGAGGACGAGGGACACACGTGGTTGCTGGTGGTGGTGCAGGTGCACACCGCGGAGCAGTCCGAGCGGTACTCCCTGCCCCTGGCACTGGGTTGGGAGGATACCGAGGAGGAACGGATCAAGCAGATCGCCGGTGGCGCGGTCGCCCGGGTGCGCCAGCAGGCACATGTCGGCCTGGTGGCTGACGCCACCTACGACGAGGCCTACTACCGCGCGCTCGTCCGCGCGATCCGGGCCGGGCGCACCTTGGACACGCGCACGGGACAGATCCGTTTCGTCGCCGCTGCCGGGTTCAGCGAGTTGGTCCCTGAGATCCCCACCGACCTGGCCCCCAACCGGTTGCCTGGCCTGGGCAGCAACAGCAACAGCGTGCTCGGCGATGCGCTCTTCCTCAAGACGTTCCGCCGGCTGCGCCCGGGGATGAACCCCGAGCTCGAAGTCGGTCGCTTCCTCACCGAGGTCGCCAGGTTCGACCGGTGCGTGCCAGTGGTGGGGCACGCCGAGTACGTCGACAAGGACGGCGAGGTCACAGTCCTGGCCCTGCTCCAGACCCACATACCGAACCAGGGAGACGTCTGGACCTTCACCGTCGACGAGCTCACCAGGCATCTCGAGGATTCGCTGACCACGCCTGCCGCTGGCACCACCCCGATCATGCCGGCCCGCTCGACTGCCGACGGTGTCCCCAACGAGGCCATCAGCACCACGACCTCGATTCCCATCATCACCAGTGCGGAGCACCCGCCGAGCCTGGACGGTTACCAACCGCTGGCTCGTAGTCTGGGCCGTCGGACCGCGCAGCTGCACGCTGCGCTGACCCTGCGCACCGGGGATCCGGCCTTCGATCCGGAGCCTGTCGTCCAGGCGGACATAGAGCACTGGGCCGAGCTGACCCGCCAGGACGTAGCTGCGACCATGTCCGCCCTGGAGGCGCACCTCGACCAACTGCCCGCCGGCCTGGCACCGCTGGCATCGGAGCTGCTCGGCACCGCACCCGCCCTGGTCAACAGGATCGATGAGTGGGGGCACCACCGGGCAGCCGGGGTCAAGACCCGCTACCACGGCAGCTACCACCTCGATCAGGTGATGCTCGTGGAGAACGATGTGGTGATCATGGACCTCGAGGGCGAGCAGGGCGTCTCGCTGGCGCGGGCGCGGGCGAAGAGTTCAGCGCTGCGCGACGTTGCCTCCATGCTGCGCAGCTTCGACTACGCACGCCGGGCCGCTCAGGACCGGGCCACCCAGCACGAGGGTGACCTGGAACGCATGGCCCCGGCGGCCGCAGCCTGGCTGGATTCCACGAGGGGGTCCTTCCTTGCTGGATACCGCGAGGAGGCTGTCGCCGCCGGTCTCTACGCGGACGATGCAGCCTTCGACGCGCAGCTCCCTCTCGTCAGCCTCTTCGAGCTTCAGAAGGCGCTGCAGGAACTACGCTTCGAGCTGGACCACCGGCCCGAATGGGTCGGTATCCCGCTGCACGGGCTGGCAGCGATGATCCAGTAGCCCAGCCTGCCGGCCCGGGGGTGGGCTGCCCTGCGGGCCCGCGGCGTGGGCTGACCTGCGGGCATGCAAGGATCTGTGCACCGTTACCGACCACGAAGGGAACCACCATGGCCAAGTACGACCTCACGACCACGACCCTCGGCTCGCTGCTCGAGGACCCCGAGGTTGTGGCGATCATGGAGAAGCACGCCCCCGGCATCACCTCCAACCCCATGCTCGGCATGGCCAAGGGCATGCCGGCCGCGCAGGCCGTGGGCATGGCCGGCGGGATGATCGGCCAGGACGCCGTCACGGCGATCATGTCCGACGTCGAGGCGCTGTAGCTCGTACGCATCCGAGGGCGGGGTGGGCCGGAGGCTCCCCCGCCCTCAGGCATGTCCGGGCGGGTGACAGCCGGGCTACGGGGCGGCGATGGTGAGATCGCGCTCCCTGGCGAATCCCCGCGGCTCCGAGATCAGTCCGTCGAGTGCTGCGACCGGTATCACCAGCAGCTGTCCGAGGATGGTGGAGACCTCCCAACCCAACGAGCTGTTCGGGTCCGCACGCCCCTGGACCCGTGCGAGCAACGCGCTCAGGGGGATCCCCATCGCGTTGCCCCACATCATGGTGCGGGTGGCGACCAGGACGCACAGGGCCTGCTGCTCGCCGTACTGCTCGATGACGGCTTGCCAAGCGCCTGGATCAGGATGTCCGCGGGTGTCGGCGTAGTGCTGGCCGAACGCGACGGCGGGCAGTTGGTCGTCCGGGACACCCTCCGTGATGCCGCCGAGCAGGTTCCGCACCTCGTCGCGGTCCATCCCTGCCTCCAGCGCATACCTCGTGTGGGCGTGGGAGCACAGTTCGCAACCGTTGACTTCAGTGACTGCCAATCTGATTCGTTGCGCGAACACCTGGTTGCAGGTGATGTCGGCCCTGCGCATCCGCACCACGGTGCGCACGGCCTGCGCGGTGATGCCGTAGGTGTCGCGCACGGAGTAGTGCTTCTTTGCAACCATGTGCACACTGGATGGTCTCACGCGCAAGCGGGCACCGGACCCGATCGCGCCCTTCTGGATGCCTTCCCCGGAGTTCTGGACCACGCGCCGCGGAATGGACCGGGTGACTGCGGACCCGCCCACCACAAGGCTCGAGACCGCGCGGTCGCTGCACGCCAGCGGTTGCCCGACGCGCGTTGCCGCGTATGTTGGGCACGTCACATCCCACTACCCGGAGGCATCTTCAATGAGCATCAGCGACGAGGACATCACGACCGCCGCAGCTTCGGCAGGCGAGGGCACCGCCGACGGCGGAGCCAACCCCGCAGGCCACGACGGCGGCGCAGACGGCTCAGCAGGCGAGGGCACCGCCGACGGCGGAGCCAACCCCGCAGGCCACGACGGCGGCGCAGACGGCTCAGCAGGCGAGGGCACCGCGGATGGCGGAGCCAACCCCGCAGGCCACGACGGCGGCGCAGACGGCTCAGCAGGCGAGGGCACCGCGGATGGCGGAGCCAACCCCGCAGGCCACGACGGCGGCGCAGACGGCTCAGCTTGAGCACGAGTCCCGGGGGCGGGCCGGGAGACCGGCCCGCCCTGGCCCGTTGCATCAGCATCGACCCCGCGGAGTTCGCCGAGTCCTACTGGGGCCGCCGACCGCTGCTGTCGTGCGCCGCGGACCTGGGCGGGGGCTTCTCTGATCTCTTCTCCGCGGCTGCGGTCGACGAGCTGGTGGCCGATCGCGCATTGCGCACGCCGTTCGCGCGGATGGCCAAGGAGGGCGTGCTGCTCGCGCCATCTCGCTACACCGCATCGGGCGGGCTGGGGGCCGAGATCGCCGACCAGCTGGCCCCGGAGCAGGTACTCTCCGAGCTCGCGGCCGGTTCCTCGCTGGTGTTGCAGGGCCTGCATCGCACCTGGCCCCCGCTGGCCGAGTTCACCCGAGACCTGGTCGCCGACCTGGGGCATCCGTGCCAGGTCAACGCGTACATCACCCCAGCGTCCTCCCGGGGCTTCGACCCGCACTACGACATCCACGACGTCTTCGTCCTCCAGATCCACGGCGAGAAGCACTGGACGATCCACGAGCCGGTGCATCCCGATCCGCTGCGCTCCCAGCCCTGGTCGCAGCGCAGTGCCAAGGTGGCTGCGCGGGCGGAGCAGGAGCCGGCGATCGACGCGACCTTCAGGCCTGGCGATGCGCTCTACCTGCCGCGAGGGTGGATCCACTCGGCCACCGCACTGGGCGGCACCTCCATCCACCTGACGATCGGCGTCCCGGCCTACACCCGGCACGACATCGTCGAGGCTGCGGTGGCACTCGTCGCGCAGAACTCGGCAACCACCGAGGCCGCCGAACTGCGCGGGTCGCTGCCGGTCGGCGCCGGGCACGCGGACCCAGATGCGCTGCGCCCCAGCGTGCAGGCGACGCTGGACGCCCTGATCGCCGCACTGGAGCGGCTCGGTTCCGACCCGGACCTCGCCGAGCGGATCGCGACCGACCTGAGGTCCCGTCTCGCCGCAGACACCCGGCCCGAACGGGTGCGCCCCCTGGCCGCCCTCGACGCACTCGCCGACCTGGGTGCCCGAACGTCCGTCGGGCTGCGCGACGGTCTTCCGGCCCGCATCGAGGACGTGGACGGACAGGTGGCCGTCATCGTGCCCGGCAAGCGGATCACGCTGCCCGCTGAGGCCCGTCCCGCACTCGAGTTGGCGCTGAGCGGATCCCCGGTACGGGTCGGCGACCTGCCGGAGCTCGACGCCGACTCCGCGCGGGTCGTCGTACGGCGACTGCTGCGTGAGGCAGTCCTTGTGGTGCGGGCGTGACCGCGACCGGCGACTGGCTGCCGTGCAGCGCGCGATCGCGCGACCGAGGGGACCCGCTGACCGCCACGGCGGGCCGTGGGGAGCGCTGGCTCCTGGTCGAGATCGACGGTGGTTGGGGATCGCACGCCTTCCTCGACTCCCGGCTCGACCCCGCCCTGGCCGAGCGCCTGGTCGCACGGGTCGAGGGCGCCGGCATCCGGCCGCTCGCGATCCGGCGCACGGGCCGTCGGGCCGACGAACGCCGTGCGCAGTCGTCCTACGCGTGGGCCCTGGTCGATGCACGACCGGGCCACGAGCAGGTCCGGTGGGGCCGAGCGCAGGACCAGGCCGAACTGCTGACGGTCCCGCTGGACGGCTCCGCGGGCGTCCCGTCCAGCGATCCGGTCATCTGCGTCTGCACGCATGCACGCCACGACCAGTGCTGTGCCGTACGCGGCCGGCCACTGGTCGCGGCGTTCGCACGGGAATACCCCGAGCTCACCTGGGAGTGCTCACACCTCGGCGGTGACCGGTTCGCCGCGACGATGATGGTCTTCCCCGAGTCGCTGATGTTCGGCCGGGTGGGTGCCGAGGACGCCGTCAGCCTCTATGAGCGCTACCGCGCCGGGCGGGTCGACCCGCGGCACTTCCGCGGCCGGGCCTCGCTGTCGAACATCACGCAGGCCGCGCAGGCCTTCGCGGCGCAGGCCTCGGGCGATGACCGGATTGCTGCCTACCAGCCGGTCGCTGAGATCCCGGCGGACGGGGGCTGGCGGGTGGAACTGGACCACGAGTCAGCACCCGTCGTGGTCGACATCGGCACGACACAGTCCGAGCCGCTGCTCAGCACCTGCCGCGCCACGCACGCCGTGCCGGTCCGGGAATTCACCCTCCGGTCGATCCGTCCCGCCGGGTAGCAGGGGCCCGGGCAGATCAGGCTCGGATCGCGACCTCGAGGCGGGCCCACCGAGCGTGGCCGCCCGCCGTGCCGGTCGCGCCCGAGCGCGGACGGCCTTCGCCATCTGCAAGGCACTGCCGCCGAGAGTGCTCCGACCGCCTACCGTTGAGCCATGCCCGAGTTCACGCCCGAGATGGCCACCGCTTTCGTCCACCAGGCTGTTCCGGCGGTCGGACGGCTCGGTGTCGTGGTCACGGCGATCACGCCGGGGACGGTCAGCCTGCGCGTCCCGATCGAGGGCAACGCCAACCACATGGGCACCATGTACGCGGGGGCGTTGTTCGCGCTCGCGGAGCTGCCCGGTGGCCTGATCCCGTTGGCCGCTCTGGGGGTCGGGCGGTACACGCCCATCGTGACCGGGATCGAGATCCAGTTCCTGGCCGCGGCGCACACGGACGTCACCCTCACCGCGCACATGGGCGTTGCCGAACTGCGCACGCTCGCCGAGCAGGCGGATGCCGAGGGCAGGTCGAGCTTCACCCTGGATCTGCAGGGTGAAGACACGCGTGGCCGGACCGTGGTCAGCAGCCGTGCGCACTACCAGCTGCGACCCAGCCGCGAACGCGACCAGAAGCGCGATCATGCCTCAGATGGCCGATCGATCCGCGATTCCTGAGCACTGGACCGTGCCGATGGATGCCATGAGGCGGCGCAGACGCCCGTACAGCAATGCCTTCGCGAGCAGCTTGGCGTCAGGGGCAGTCCACTGCGAAAGGGGAGACGGGGACTCAGACGTCTGCGATTCATGCCACTTATGCCACGCACGGCGCGCCGTTGGTCAGTCTGCTAGGTCGAATGCGTCGTGAAAGGCTCGGGTCAGGTCGCGTTCCTGTGCCTCCAGAAGTGTACCGATGGGGCGCACCAGCAGGTCCCGTGGGACGGTGGCGATGGAATCCAGGTTGACGGCTGAGTCCCCGTCAAGCCCATTGCGTTGCCCAACGATCACTTCACTGCTCAACCCCCGTATTGTGCTCGTGATCGGTGCGACCGTCACCAGGTTGCGCACGCCCCGGACTTCCTCGCGGGTGAGCACCAGCACCGGACGCACCTTGTCGAGTCGAGCGAGCCAGATCGGGTGCATCAGTCGAGCTCCGACCACACGTGGCCGGCATTTCGCGCGGCCCACGTTCGACGAGAAGCGGACTCCAGGTCGGAATCGGGAACGGATGCATAGATTTGCGCGTCCCGCTCGGCGGTGCGCCGTCGGATTTCGCGTTTGATGGTGCGGTTGATCACCTCGGCCCGGCTGCCTTCACCGGCCTTGACCGCTTCGTCGATGAAGGCGGCCAGATCGTCGTCGACTCGGATAGTCATCTGCACAGACATACCAGAAGAATACCACCGCGGTATGCGGCAGCCGGATCGCTCCCGTCGGGCGGATCTGGGCGGCGTTCGGCCTCACACTGCGAACCGCACCGACGGATTCAGGCTGTCCACCGATCCTGATGCACCTCGCCAATCGGGCGTGGTGCGCGACCGGCCCTCGCGCCCACCTGACAACTCAGGAATACCCAGGGGGCATCACGGTTGCTTGAGGGCGTTCATCCGCTCGATCGCACCGGTGGTGGGCCGCCAACCCGACGAGCCCTGGGCAGAATCCTCAGTGGGGTCGACCACGGCCTCCACGGGCGCGGCGCTGACCAGGACCGGGACCAGATCCGAAGCGGGCCCCTCGCCCAGCTCGTTCTCGGCTGTGACGCGCAGGTACACCACCGAGTCCTCGGCCAGGTCGGTCCACTTGCGCCCGCTGGCATCCGCCTTCCGTTCCCAGGGGCTGCCTTGCAGAGGTGTCGTGGCTTCTGGATCCTCGAACGCCTCGACGCGGTAGCCGGTCAGGGGCTTCCCGCCGTCGTTCTTCGGGCCCTTCCACTTCAGGTGCACCGAACCGGGTGACGGGCTGGTGGCAGTCACCTTCCGGGCGGCCGACGGTGGGCCCTGGGGCATGACGGGGGTCGCGTTCCACACACCCGTCGGGCTCGGCCCGGCGCCGTTGACGGCCGCCAGGGTGACCACGTGGGTGATCCCGTTCGTCAGCCCGGTGATTGTCGCCTCGGTCGCGTCGGCGGGGGCATCCAGGATGACGGGTTCCGCAGCGCCCTGGACCAGGAACCGGAAGGCCGTGACCGGCGCGGCTGGGTCGTCCACGACCGACGTCCAGCGCACAGTGACCTGCCGATCACCTGCCACCACCGAGCTGATGGTCGGCTGGGGCGGCAGGCCCTTGGGCTGCACGCTGCCCTCGAGGGCCACCGATCCCCCCGTTGGGACGGCCATCGAGGTCCTGGTCAAGCCCTCCCCCGCCAGGTTGGAACGCAAGCTGGTCACATTGTCGGAGGTGACCTCGTTGGCGTGCGTCCTCCCGTTCTCCCCGCGGCAGGTGCGGAACACCACAGGGGCCCCGGACTCCGCGAACGTGTTGCCGGTGATCGTCGGGTTGCTCGTTCCGCAGGCCCGGATCCCGACCGAACCAGGGCGCGAACTGATGATGTTGCCCGTGAACACCGGGCTGGCCCAGTTCATGATGTGGATCGCGTCATCGGAGTTCCCGGTGATGGTGTTGCCGGTGACCACGATGTCGGTGTGGTAGCGGTCTGCTGAGAAGTTGTGGGTGCCCAGCGCGCGTTGCATCCCGTCGAACCGGTTGCCCGAGATCGTCACCCGTTCGTTGGGGGTCCGGTCCTGGTTGCTCCAGATCGAGCCGAACCCGTGAGTCTTCGGATCGGGGGTGTCGAGATTGATCGCCTCGGCGGTGTGCCGGGTGCCGGCTGCGGCGTCGAGGAACTCGTTGCCGGTGATCGTGCAGTCCGCACAGCCGTCCATCTCGATGAAGTGGTTGTTGTTCATGTTCTGGAAGGTGATGCCCGAGACCGTGACCCGGCGGTTGTGCCCGGCGATGATCGCCAGCGAGTCGCGCACATCGGCCAGGTCGATGATCGATCGTCCCGCCCCGGCGCCGGTGATCGTGATGTCAGCGTCCCCGTCGTGCCCGCCGACCGCGCCGTGCTTCTTGCCGTGGGACGGTCGGATCAGCATGAACATCGCACTGGCTGCCCCGAACTTCTTGGTGCCGGTCCGGTTCAGCTTGACCAGGGTGGTGCCCTCGGACAGCTTGATCGTCGTGTTGCTCGGCACGTAGATCGCCGAGGAGATCTCGTACCGGCCCGGACCAAGGACCAGCGTGCCCCCGCCCTCTGCCTCGAATCGTTGCATGTAGGAGCGGATCAGGTAGTAGTCGTGGGTGTAGCGGTTCACCGACGAGAAATGGGCCAGCCGACCAAGGATCTTCGAGGACGGCGTCACCCGGTACGTACGGCCCGGAGTCGGCGCGAGTTCCGCAGCCGGCTCGCTGGACACCGCCGCCCAGGGGCTGGCCGCCAACTTCGAGGTCGCCCGCGACCGAACCCGGATCGAGGTCGCACCCGGTGCCAGCGTGATCCGGGCCTGCCCGGAGCGCACGCTCTCCGTCGTGCGGCGCTTGTCCCCGGAGGCCGTCTGGTGCGTGACCTGCACGGACTTCGCGTTCGAGGTGGCCACGATCTCAACGCGACCGTCCGCGGCGACCGACGAGGTCAGCGTCAGGGTGGCGACCTTCGTCGGGGAGCTCGGTGCGGCGGTCGCCGTGGACATCCGGGCCGCTTCCACGTCGGGTGTCGGGAGCGTCTCCACCGCCGAGGCGGTCGTGGATGAGGCCACCAGTGCGAGCGTCAGCGCGGTCCCCGCCAACAGCGATCGAACCGTCACCGCTCGCCTCCACCCAGCACCCATCGGACGACCGCATGTGGGCCATCGGTCGGGACTCTACGCCGGAACCCGTCGTCTGACCAGAGGCGGACACGCCCGGTGGCGGGGCCGGTGGCTGGGTGTCGCAGACCCATGTGATGATCCCCGCATGGTAGACGCTGACTTCTGGTTCGATCCGGTGTGCCCGTGGGCGTGGATGACCTCCCGCTGGATGCTCGAGGTCGAGCAGGTGCGCGACGTTCGCGTCCGCTGGCACACGATGTCGCTGGCTGTGCTCAACGAGGGTCGCGACCTGCCCGACGACTACCTCGACCTGATGGCGAAGGCGTGGGGTCCGGTGCGGATCCTCACCGCCGCACGGCTCCAGCACGGCGACGAGGTGACGCTGCCGCTCTACTCGGCGATGGGCGCCCGCATCCACCCCGGCGGCCGTTCGGACTACGCCACGGTCTGCGCCGAGGCCCTGGCCGAGGTGGGACTGCCCGACGACCTGATGGCCGCCGCGGACACCGATACCTTCGACGCCGAGCTGTGCGCCGAGCATCATCGAGGAATGGACCCGGTGGGCGAGGATGTGGGCACCCCGGTGATCCACGTCCCCGGCGCCCAGGGGTCGACGATGGCCTTCTTCGGGCCGGTCGTCACCCCCACTCCCCGAGGTGCCGCGGCCGGGCAGCTGTGGGACGGCGTTCTCGCGGTCGCGGGAACCCCCGGCTTCTTCGAGCTCAAGCGCACCCGCACCACTGGCCCCGACTTCAGCTGACGCGTCACTCCCCCGGACCGGACCTACCAGGGCAGACGCGCCCGGGCGATCTCCTTGGCTGAGGTCCAGCCCGGCTGGGGGTGGAACGCGCGCGCCGCAGAAGTGAGCTCGGCGATCTCGTCGTCGGTCAGGTCGATATCGGCCGCGGCCACGTTGGCCTCGACCTGCGCCACGCTCGACGCGCCCGGGATCACGATGACCGACGGGTGGTGGATGAGCCACGCCAACGCCACCTGCGCGGGCGTGACCCCGTGCGTGCCGGCGATGTCGCGCAACGCATCGAGCAGGCCAGCGGCCCGCCGCAGGTTCTCCTCGAGGAACAGCGGGTTGGCCCGGCGCACGGCACCCGATGGCTGGTTGTTGACGTCGTAGCGCCCGGACAGCAGGCCCTGCCCCAGCGGGCTCCACGCGATGACCACCCGGCCCTGCTCGGCCGCGTACGGGACCAGGTCGTCCAGCGGACCCGGGTGCGCCAGGCTGAACTGCACCTGGTTGGACACCACCGGGCGGCCAAGCTCCCGTTCGGCGTCCCGCCACCGGTCCAGCGAGTAGTTGCTCACCCCGACCTCGACGACCGTGCCGGCATCCTGCAGGTCGCGCATGCCGGCCATCGTGGTTCCGTCGCGCACGATCGGGTTGGGCTGGTGCACCTGGTACAGGTCGATCGAGGCCACCCCGAGCCGACCCGCACTGGCCCGCGCCCGCTGCCGCACCACCGGGGCGATGGGCAGGATCGGGAACAGTTTGGTCGCGATGAACACCTCGTCGCGCACCCCGCGCGAGGCCAGGGCGGCACCGAGGATCCGTTCGCTGCGGCCGAAGCCGTAGGCCTCGGCGGTGTCGAACAGGGTGATGCCCAGGTCAGCGGCCCGGGCGACGATCTCGTGCGCGGCTGTGTCGTTGTAGTCCGCGCCGTAGCCCCACTCGCGGGACCCGAACTGCCACGTGCCCAGGCCGATCCGCGAGATGGGCTTGGCGCTCGCGACGCCCTCCAGGTACTTCATCGACTCCTCCTACGTCCAGGCCCCCCGCGCTGTTCGACTTCCCCACGATCCAACCACCTGCACCACGCTCCTCGGACCCCGGCGGCCGGGGACCTCCGGACTGCCCACCGGACCACTGGCCCGGGGTGCCATCCAGGCAGGGCCAGGTCAGCGGATCCCGAGGTCCCGGAGCTGAGTGGCCAGGGCCTCGTCCAGGGTGGCGACGTACGTGGCGGTCAGGTGGTCCTGATCGCGCCACCGGAGTATCCCGTCGACCACGGCCGGGCAGCTCACGGGTGTGCACACCTCGTCGATCAGGTCCACGAACAGGACGCCAGGGACGTCGCCGAGGGTCCGCTCCTCCCACGACCGCCCGCGATCGGCCGCCGTCCGCGGGAAGTCGCAGACCGAGGGGTCCGTTCGGTTCCCGGCCACGCAGGCAGGCACATCGCGATCCGGGAAGGGGGTGTCGCGGATGGAGACCACGGTCATCCCCAGCTCCACCAACGTCGCGGCGATGTCCCGATGCCCTGCTGCGATCGGGTCGGCGCTCCGCTCCTCGGAGAGGCTGCGCCCATCCACCTCGACCGCGTACTCGTTCATCCCGGACAGGAACACCACCGTCCCCTTGGGCATGGCTCGCACCTGCCGGTAGACCTCATCGCGCCACTGCGTGCACTCGGTGTAGGTCCTGTCCCACTTGCGCGAGAACAGGGTCACCTGGCTGGCGGGGCATGAGGTCTTGCCGAAGACCTGGAGGGCCGCCCCTGCCTCGATCGCATTCGCCTCCAGGGCGGGGAACCATTGGACCGCGTGCGAGTCACCCCACAGCACCCAGCGACGATCAGAACCGACGTCGCCGTAGACGCACTCCTTCACCTCGGTCCAGTCGAAGAGCGACTGGCACTCGTCCGACCGGATCCGATTGGTGTCCTCGCGGGCAACCAGGGGGTCGGGGGTGATCGCATCGCTGGCCTCCGGGGTCCCTGGTTCCGCTTCACTGGCGCCGGATTGGGCCGAGGGTCCACCTGGTACCCACGGGGCGCGGGCGGCAGCCAGGCCGGCGGCCAGTCCCACGAGGATCAGAGCTGCCCCAAGCATCAGGCTCAGGGGTGCCGAGGCGGCCAGTCGGGGACTGCGGCGGACCGGATTCTCCACGAATCGGAACGTCAACCAGGCCGCCGCCAGGCTGGCGGTCACGACCACCCATGTGCCGACGGCATCGAGTTCGCCGAAGATCAGCGGGGCGAAGATGAGGAAGGGCCAGTGCCACAGGTACCACGAGTACGACAACTTGCCGATCTCGCGGGGAATCCGAGACCCGAGCATGCCGAGGGGACCGGGCAGCCCGGCTGTCGCGCCTGCCACCAGGACTGCAGCCGTGCCCAGCACCGGCGCCAGTGCGGCGACGCCCGGGAACGGAGTCTGATCTGTGATCACGAAGGCCGCCACGACGATGGCACCCAAGCCCAACCAGCCCGTGACCGCAGCGACGCGCCCCGGCAGGTGGAACCGGGTGGTGGAGATCATCGCGACGAGCCCCCCGACCGCCAGCTCCCAGGCGCGGGCAGGCGTGCCGTAGTAGGCCTGCACGGGGGTACGGGCGGTCTCCAACAGCGCCCAACCGAACGATCCCACAGCAACGACACCCAGCAGCACGGCCGCTGAGCGCAGGGCGGCCTGTCGGGACAGGCCCACTCGCCACGCGACGGCGAACAGCAGCGCCAGCGCCGGTGGCCACAGCAGGTAGTACTGCTCCTCCACGGACAGCGACCAGAAGTGCAGCACCGGGCTCAGGGAACGATCGGCGGCGAAGTAGTCCATCGACAGGTGCGAGAACCACCAGTTGGCCACGAAGGCAGCCGACGCGGTGACATCGCGGCCGGTCTCGACCCGCCCCAGCGGATCGACAGTGAGAAGGGTCACCGCCGTCACGACAGCGAGGACCAACGCGGAGGCAGGCAGGAGCCTGCGCGCTCGTCGTGCCCAGAACTCGGCCAGGCGGATCCGTCCCCCTCGGCGCACCTCGGCCAGCAGCAGCCGGGTGATCAGGAAGCCCGAGATGACGAAGAACACGTCAACGCCGATGAATCCGCCGGACAATGGAGTGAATCCCGCATGGAACACGACGACCAGGACGATGGCCAGGGCCCGCATCCCCTCGACATCCGGCCGGAAGCTCGAGGCATGCACGCCCTGCCGTGGAGCGATCGACGTGGTCGCGAGAGCCATGTGTGAAGGGTAGGAGCCCATCGGCGGGATCGACCAATCCGTGGCCGCGACGCGACAGTGCGCCACGGCACCGCGCCAAGCCCTACCAGGCCCTGCGCTGGGCGAACAGGGCGTCACTCAATCATCGACGTCCACTCCGAGGTATGGACCGTCGTCTTCGCAGGCTCCCAGTGACCGCTCGTAGGTTCTCGTAGGGCCTGGGGTCATGACCTGATGTTCGCTCCCCAGCTACGCCCCCAGGTTGTCAGCCTCCCGGGCCCGGTCGGACTTGTAGGCGTCGAAGTCCCAGGTCTCGAGGAACTGCGTGGCTGACGTGCGACCCGAATCGTAGAGCCGCGTCTGGTCCGACGCGGACAGGTCGAAGGCAACCGCCGAGATGCCGAAGGTGTCGACGAAGATGGTGCGCTGGCAGATTGACGGGTCATTGACGTGGCCGCGGTCGCTCCAGCCGATCAGCGTGGCCAACATCCCGAACGTCAGGCTCAGAGGTCCGTAGATCGGCGACGGCTTGGGCGGCGCCCCCGGTTTGCCAGAGAGCTTCACCCCGAACGTGGGCCATCGAGGCGGTCGACCATCGGTGCGGTCGAATGCGCCGACGGGGAAGTTCGACAGCATGCCGCCGTCCACCAGGGTGCACTTGTCCCGATGCTCCTTGCCGATCTCGTCCGTGCGGACGAAGTCCAGGTGAGTGGGCTCGAAGAAGAACGGGATCGACATCGACGCACGGACTGCCTCGACCACCGACTGGGCATCTGGTTCCAGGCCGTAGTCCGGGTAGTCCCACGGGAACCGCACCAGCACGTGCCTGGACACGTCCGAGGCCATCACCACGAGCTTGTACCGGCGCTCTGCCGGCAGGTCGCTCTTCGGGTCCTCGGGCAGCCGCAGGCCGGCGAACGTCTCCATCTCATCGGGCAGCAGGCCCCGCAGGTACTCCTTGAGGTACTCGCCCTCGTAGATGCCCTGTTGGAAGAGGATCGATGCGCCCTGCCCCAGCGGCCCGAGCTTGTCCAGGATCGTGCCGTCCTGGAACTTCGAGTAGTCCGTGGTTCGCATCACCTCCAGCATGTGCTCGGCAGGCATGCCGGACGCTACCAGGGCCCCCACGATCGACCCGGCCGACGTCCCAGCGACCCGCGGGAACGTGTACCCGGCCTCCTGCAGAACCGCCACCGCCCCGACCAGGGCGATCCCCTTCACACCACCGCCCTCGAGCACGAGATCGGCCTTCAGCCCCTGAGCAACCATCATCTTCACCGCCTCGCGTGCTGCGCTCCCGCGCCCCACGCGCGGGAGCCGCCACCTCCTGTGTACGCGCGAGCAACCAGACAGACAAGAGCCCAACGTCACCCCGCCCCGGACGGCTCGCTCCGCGTTTCGCCGTTGCCGTGGGGCGGGCGCTCGCTGTTGTCCCGCTGGGCAAAGGGCTACCAGACGTTGCCGGCACCTGGGTGCTGCACGACAGCGTGCGTCCGCAGGTCCCGGCGGGGGCTCGGCGCTTGGGCGACGAGGAGGTTCGAACTGGTCGACCCTCTGGGCCCTGAAGTCCCCCGGACGTTCTGACCCACGCGCTGCGCGACTCGGCCGCAGGGCGTGACGGTTGACTGAACGAATCGTCGCCTCCAACGTGGTCCATGCTCGGCTCGGTGGCCGGGTCAGCCCCGTCCGCTCACTCCGCAGCACCCAGATCGCCGGCTCCGGACGGCCGCCAGCCCGGGGGGCGGAACATGTAGTTGAGCCGGTCGCCCCAGCCGCTGGCTGAGCGCAGGTCACGCCAGAGTTCGGCGTAGTCGCCGTACTGCAGGCTGATGACGTTGTAGGTGTCCTTGTTCTTGGTCAGGCCGTAGGTCGGGCGCCTGACCTCGGGGACGAACGTGCCGAACATCCGGTCCCAGATGATGAGGATCCCGGCATAGTTCTTGTCCAGGTACTCCGGGTCCGAGCCGTGATGGACGCGGTGGTGCGAGGGCGTGTTCATCACCAGTTCGACTGGCCTGGGGAGCTTGCCGATGGTCTCGGTGTGAACGAAGAACTGATAGATCAGGTTGAGGCTGTAGGCGAAGTAGATCGACCACGGAGCGAACCCCAGGAACGGCAGCGGCAGCCAGAAGAAGAAGTCGAACCAGGGGTTCCACTTCTGCCGCAGCGCCGTGGCGAAGTTCATGAACTCGCTCGAGTGATGCGCCTGGTGGGCCGCCCATCCGACCCGCGCGCGATGCACGAACCGGTGCTGCCAGTAGTAGGCCAGATCGACCGTCAGAAGCACCAGGACCCAGTACCACCACGTGTTCGTGGGCAGGTGGAACAGGGCGAAGTTCTGGTAGATCACGATGAAGACGACGAACGACCCGACCTTGAGCAGCGTGGTGAAGATGATCGAGCCGACCCCCATCGTGAGGCTGGCGGTGGCGTCCTTGCGCTCGTAGCCGGTGACGTCGTCGTCGTGGTCCAGCCACTTCAGGGCGGCCAGCTCGATCGCGATGAACAGCAGGAAGAACGGGATCGCCCAGGTGAGCGGGTTCTTCATGGGGTCGAGCAGATCGTCCATGCGGTCGCGCCTCCGGGTCCTTTGGGAGTGCCCGCGAGGATAGCCGACCCACCACGAGGTCCGTGCCCAAGGAACCACGGCGACCCATTGGTCGATCTCGGCCAGGACGGAGTCCAGGGCGGGCCGCAGATCGGGGCGCTTGCGCCTGACCCCTTGCAGGGATGACTCCTTCGAACTTCGGCACCTCCTTCTTGAGTCGGCGTCGGCAGGGCTGGGATTCTGTGGTGCCGCACAGGACAGGCAGGGCCATGCCCGCACCGACTCCCGCCGCCAAGGTCAAGGAGTTGCTCCACTCCGCCTGCTCGTTCGCGGACCTCAACCAGACCGAGGCAAGTGAATTCGCATTCCGAGCCGTCATCCGCCGAGATCGGCCGTGAAGGCGAAGATGTCGGTGATCTCGCCTTCGACGTGGCCATCGACCACTGAGGCGGTGAAGGGGAACAGCCCGTTCTCCGGGTGGTCCCAGGTCACGGGCGGAGCGACCTCGCCATGACACGTGGCGGTGGAACTCCCACGATCACTGATCAACGCAGATCCGGTCACGTGGCCGGCCTCGTCAGCCACGCCCTCGAGCGTCCCGAAGTGCTCGGAGTCCTTTACGGCCGTGCAGAAGTCCGTGGCGAGGTACAGCTCGCCGTGCCAGTTGAAGGCGCCACTGACCACGCCGTCGGTCGCAACGGTGAGAACTACCTCGTTGGCCAATTCGGAACGGCCCGTCTCGCCCTTGGCTCCCTTCTCCCAGATCCGGCCGGTGTCCCCGATGTCATCGGTGAACACGCCTGTGTAGGTCCCCGCCGGGATGGTCGATCCAGCCGCGGTGTCCGGATCGGCACCCGGAACCACCGCCGTCGCGGCACTCTGGCCCGGGCTCGGCTGGCTTGGTTCCCCGCTGCCGCGTCCCCGTGAACCCATGACGGCCACGAAGACCAGGATCAGTGCCACGAACACGGCGATCAGCAGAAGGGGCCCGTGGCCGAAGATCAGTTCCAGGAGGGTCTGGAGGCGCCCCTGGAACCCACCCGCAGACGGCACAGGCGGCGGCGGCTCGGCAGGGGGGTCCGCGGTGAGCCGCTCGGCCTCGCGCTCCTTGCGGTCGGCGTCGTCAGCAGCGAACTCGTGCCACGAATCCTCAGCGAGTCGTCGGGTGCGATCCAGTTCGCTGGCCAAGAAACAATCGTCGCGCTCATCGGGTCTCAGCGACAGGGCCCTTCGTCATCTGCCCCGCGGACGACCGATCGCGGGCATCGGAAACGCCCTGATCATCTGTGTGTCGCTCCTCCAACATCCATGACCGGTTGACTCCCAGGAGTCGTCAAGCGGTTCGGGGCCGTTCGCGCGGGTCCGCGCACTCAGGGGATCGAGGCGACGGGCGCCCGCGTACCGCTGCGATGCGGGGCGGGGCGTACGTGATGGCCACGTCCCTGGCTACAGGCGGGCGTCGCCGAGTTGCTGACGTGGGCGCGGCGCAGTCCGCCCAAGCGCGCGCCTTGCGACGCATGCTGGCATGCGGAGCGGGTCCGGCAGGTCCCATCGCGATATGGGCTCTAGCCACCTGTCTTGGTGACATGACGGAATCCGGCACCGCTCAAGGCTCACGAGTAGGGGACCCCGAAGGGACCCTACTCGTCGTTCTTGTTACAGGCCCATCTTGTCCACGGCGTAGACGGCCTGCGCCTTGGTGAACTGCGACCCGTACTCGCTGGACAGCTGGTCGATGAGGCCGCTACGGGAGAACGCTGTGTACTCAAGGTAGTCCTCGGCCGCCTTCACGGCCTGCTCGTTCCAGTCCACGTTCAGATGTGTCACGGCCCACTTCGCGTCGGCCTTGTCGAACCCGCTGCCGTACTCACTGGACAACTGGTCGATCAGCCCGGCCTTGCTGAACGCGGTGTACTCAAGGTAGTCCTCGGCTGCACGTAGGGCGTTGTCCTGGGCTGGGGTTGTGGCTGGCTCCTCCTCGACCACGGGCTCCTCGGCCGGCTCCTCCTCGGCCACCGGCTCCGCTTCGGCCGGCTCCTCCTCGACGACTGGCTCCTCCGTGGGTACGGCCTCCTCCGTGGGTACGGCCTCCTCGGCGGGTGTGGCCTCCTCAGTCGGCTCAGTCGTCGGCTCTTCTGTCGCTGACTGGGTGGGTGGTGGGGCTGCTGTGGGCTCGTCACCACCGCCCAATGACCCGAGCACAGCGAGCACGAGTACGGCCCCGACTCCCCCGATCAGGACCTTCATCCCGGTGCTCATCTTCTTCTTGGTGGGTGCAGGAACCGTTGATGGTGGCGTGGTGGCGGTGGAGGTCGTGGCCTCGTTGGGCACCCACTCTGTGCCGTTCCAGCGCCACAGGCCATCCGGTGAAACCTCATTCATGAGTACGTTCCCCCTTCATCGCAGTTGTGAAACAGAATGGACTTCTTCGGAACTGGCAGGCTCTCGGGGCAAGGTGACTAACGGACGCTGGACCAGCACCCCGGGTCGACCGCAGCCGAAGGCTTTCGTCAGTCCGTGTACTTCTTGATGGTCGCGGTGATGTCGGAGCCCGCTTCGACTTTGGTTCCATCCTTCGGCGACTGACTCACGACGACCCAGTTCTCGTCGATGAATGCGTAACGACCAAGGTCCAATGCGTCCGTGGCTGGCATCACGACGAGCCCTGCGGCCCGCCACATGTCCTGGGCAAGTTGGTAGTTCTTGCCAACCGCGTCCGGCACCTTGACGATCGTTGCTGGGGTTTCCTCGTCCTCCGGTATGGCTTCCGCCCCCGTGACTTCTGGCTCAGGGGACGAGATCTCTGGTGGTGCAACCGTGGCCGCGGCCGTGGCGGTGACGGTAACGACGACCTGTGGGTCCGACGCCGAGCCCGTTCCACAGGCGCCTAAGGCAAGGACCGTCACAATGGGGATCGACAAGGCCATGAACCGCGGTGGCCTATGCCCCGGCTGGTGAGGGCCCTGCGATTGGCTGACGCAAATGCCTTCAAGTGCAGTGCGGTACATGTTGCTCCCCTTCCGGTGCACGCCACGCCCCGCCCGCCATGTCACGCTGCCGGCGGCGGGGCCATCCCCTAAGGGCTGCTTCGGGCTCGATATTGGTCGACTTGAGTCGATGCTTGAGGTGCCAGCTGCGTCATCGTCCCGGCGCCCTCTACGTTTGGTCACCATGATCGTCACGAGGCAGGTCGCTGATCACTTTGGATGGCGATCTCGGCATGCTGACGAGGGCCCGATGCAAGGCCCTCACCGGCGCGCGTGATGCCCTGAGCGGGTGCCAGAAAGGCGCCTGCTTCTACTGCTATGACGCCGCGATCGACCCCGAGTGTCCGGATCGGCAGATTTGGCGGACGTGGACCACCTGATCCCGCACGTCCTCCAGCGGTGTGGCTTCGTGTCGAACCTGGACGGGATCGGGAACGTCGTCTCGTACCGGGTTTGATGGGGACCATCAATCCACGGCGGTTCGGGCATGGTGGCACCACGGAAGTATCCCGATGAGCTTCGGGAGCGCGCGGTCCGGCTGACGGTGGAGGCGCGCGGGGATCCCGTGTCTCGGCCGGGGGTGTGCAAGCGGATCGGGGAGCAGTTGGGGATCAACTCGGAGACGCTGCGGGGGTGGGTGACGCAGGTCGAGATCGATGCGGGTGCCCGGCCGGCCGGGGACGACGAGTAGCGAGGCGGAGCGGATCGCGGTGCTGGAGCGGGACAACCGCGAGCTGCGGCGCACGAAGGCGATCCTGCGATCGGCGTCGGCCTTCTTCGCGGCGGAGCTCGACCGCAAGTCCCGTTGATCATCGACTACATCCAAGCGAATAGGACCATGTTCGGAATCGAGCCGATCTGCGCCGCGCTGACCAGCGCGGAGGTGCCGATCGCCCCGAACACGTTCTACGCGGCCAGGACCCGGCCGCCTTCGGCGCGGGCTGTCCGCGACGAGGTCCTCAAGCCTGATTCGTGCGGCCCCGCATGTGCGTTGGCTACATTCAGGCTCCAGACGCCAACAAGGAGCCGGCTCCGCGACTGCGAACCCGGCCTCTGACCTGCGGTGATACCTGTCGGGCTGGCGAGATTTGAACTCGCGACCCCTTGACCCCCAGTCAAGTGCGCTACCAAACTGCGCTACAGCCCGTCCACCCCTACGGGGCGCGCCAAGGATAGCCCAGCGGCGGGGCCGACCCTAAATCCGCCGCACCGCCGCCCGCCCGGGCAGTGCCACTCCCGATCAGCTCAGGTTGCCGTGATCCCAGCCATGCCATGGCCCCCACGGCTTCCCGAACTCTGGCTGCACCTCCTTGGTCGCAGCATTGCCCGCTTCATCCGTGCAGGTCACCGTCATCGTGAACGACGGCGCCAGGATCGTGATGACGCCCGTCCTCGCATTGCGCCAACTCATGGTCCGACCCGGCTTGCGGATCAACTGGACGACGTCACCGTCGGCGACCTTGACGCCATTGAGGTCGGCCTTGCTGCTGCAGTCGCGGGTCACGTCGTCGATGCATGTGATGGCCACTCGGAACTGGCCGATCGTGCTGCCCACCCACAACGGCTCCAGCGCCGCCGTAACCACAGGCGGCTTCCGGTCCTTCACATCGAGGAACACGGCCGTCGTCCGCGCCGGCACCGTGAACGTGCCGGTGCCGCTGTCGAATGCGGCAGAACGCACCACGGGGTCAGCGGACGCGGCCTGCACCGGATGGAGCATCATGCCAGCGCCCCTGGCGTCAGCCAGCTTGTAGTCGACCGGATCATCGGTGGCGTTGAAGAGCACCACGACACCATCGGACTTGCGGTCCAGGTCTCCGCCTGCCAGCTTCTCCTTCCCCTGGTCAGCGATCTGCATCACGACCAGCCCCGGCACCTGGTCGGGACCGGTGTTGGCGAACGACACGCGCTGCGTGATCTGCTCCTGGGTCCGCAGCCGGAAGAGCTTCGAGGAGTTGCGAATGGCCAGCATCTCAGCCATGTGCGCGTTCGCCGCGGCGATGTCCGACGCCGCTGGCTTCAGCGCGGGGTCAGCCAGCAGTGGCCGCATCAACGGCCAGTTGTCGGAGTTGTCCGCCGCCAGAGGCAGGCCACTGCCCCACGCGCTCTGCTGACCACTGAAGTCCAGCCGGTTGAACCAGTCCCCGGAGTCGTAGCTGTTGCGGTCCAACGACTTCGAGCGCAGCAGCTCGGCACCCGCATGAACGAACGGGATCCCTTGCGAGAGCACCGTGTAATCCGCGCCGAGGTTCTGCGCCCGCACCCGATCCGCCATGCTCGTGTCCCGCGGGTGCTTGTACGCAGAGATGTCGAACAGCGTCTGGTTGTCATGGGCCTCGACGTAGACGATGTTCTCCTGCGGGTCGGCCGTGTAGCCGGTCGGCGCACCGTTGTAGTCCACCTGGGCGCCAGTCACCGTATCGCCGTTGCGGTCGACGAACTCGTAGTCGGCCAGGTTTCCGGCCAGACCCACCCGCACCTGATCGGCCGAGAGGAGCAGCTCAGCCTTCCGGTCATCCACCGACGGACCGCCCGGCGCCTCGACCATCTCGTTCGGGTCGTACCAGAGCCCGTTGACCAGGCCCTGGTTCCTGACCAGCGCGTCGCCGCCGTCGAATGGTCCACCACCGCGGACCGCGTCGCGCAGGCGGTCGTTGAAAGTGCCGATCCCGGTTCCGGCCATGTTCGCCTGCGTCGCCTGGACGAACCGGGCGTTGTCGGCGACCTCGCCGAAGTTCCAGCCCTCGCCGTACAGGTAGATCGCCTTTCCGTCGACGCCGTCCTTGCGCATCGTCAGGGCGTCCAGGGCGGCACGCAGGTCCAGCATGTTCTGCTTCGAGTGATGACCCATCAGGTCGAAGCGGAACCCATCGACCTTGTAGTCCTTGGCCCACGTGACGACCGAGTCGATCATCAACTTGCCCATCATGGCGTGCTCGCTGGCGGTATTGGAGCAACACGTCGACGTCTCGACACCGCCGACATCGTTGAGCCGTTGGTAGTAGCCGGGGACGACCCGGTCGAGCACGGACTTCGGGTCCTGGCCTGCCGCCGTGGTGTGGTTGTAGACGACGTCCATCACGACGCGCAGGCCGTCATTGTTCAGGGCCTTGACCATGTCACGGAACTCCACGATGCGCGCCGAGCCCTGCGGGTCGGTGCTGTAGCTGCCCTCCGGAACGGTGTAGTGCCAGGGGTCATAGCCCCAGTTGAAGCCATCCTTGCCCGCGGTGGCCGAGACTGCCGCCTGCTGCTCCTCGGAGTCCGGGGGCAGAGCTGCGAGCACCGCCGGGTCGGGCGACTCCCACGTGCTGCGGTCCTCATTGACCGTGGCGAAGTCGAACGCCGGCAGCAGGTGCACGTGCGACAACCCGGCATCGGCCAGCTCCTCGAGGTGGTCGGTGCCGTTCGTCCCCTCGAGGGCGAAGGCCTCGAACGTGCCGCGCTTGTCGGCCGGGACCGACGGATCGCTGGCCGAGAAGTCCCGCACGTGCAGCTCGTAGACCGAGATGTCCTCGGGCTCCTTCAACTTGGGCTTGGCCAGCTTGTCCCAACCCTTGGGCTCCAGCTTCTTCGACGACAGGTCCACAACCTGGCTGCGCGCGCTGTTGGTCGACAGCGACAACGAGTAGGGGTCGCTCACCAGGTTCGTGACGACCTCCTGGGGACCCGGTGCCCAGACCTTCACCTCGAACAGGTAGTAGCGACCCTCGAGCTTCTTGGCCGAGGCCGACCACACCCCGCTGTCCTCGTCGCGCGTCATGTCGAGCGTGGCACTCGGGTCGGTCACCGTGGCGGAGTCGAACACCAGAACCTTGGCCTGCTGTGCAGTCGGAGCCCACACGCGCAGGGTGGTGGTGTGCTTGCCCACCGTCGGCCCGAGCTCCACGTCCTTCGCGGCCGCCGCGTAAAGGTCGTCGAGCACGCCGGGGATCTGCACCGACGTCGCGCGGCGCAGCGCACCGTCGGCTGCCTTCTCGACCGCCACGATCTGCCCACGCAACGCTTCGGGCACATCGTCCAGATCGCTGCTGCGCACTTTGAACACCTGGTAGTCCGAGAGGTGCGGCCACTTCTCGCGCAGTTCGGTGGTCATGCCCTGCGGGTCGTAGGACAGTCGGATGGTCCGCCCGCCCTCGACACCCGCGGAGCCAGCGGTGATATCGCCGTCGGTGCTCCACCGCAGCGAGTAGGACAGCGCGTCCGGGGACTCGGCCTTCCAGAGCAGCGTGTCGCGCCCCACCCACTGGGCTTGCGCCTTGGTCAGGTCAGCATCCACGCCACGACCCACGATCGGCAGCAGCCACTGGATCTGGTTGTCCTTCTCCTGCCCGGAGACGTACCAGGTCTCATTGCCGTACACCGACAGGTCCAGGGCCTGATCACCGTTCGGGTCCTTGGCATCGCCGCGGTGGATGATGAAGTTCAGCCGGGAGGCGCCCTCGACCAGCGGCACCTCGAACACCGGCCCGAAGCTGTCGGTCCGCACCGGCTTAAGCGGCGCAGTCCACTGTGTCTCAGCAGCCGCCCCCGTCCAGACGTGCAGGCCCCAGAAGTCGTTGTAGTCGCTTGAGTCGTAGTCCCCGTACTCACCGTCGGCGCGGTGGTAGTGGATGGCAACCTTGTTCTGAGCTGCGGCCAGGGTCGGGAAGATCGTGGCCACGCCCTGGTTTCGCCACACCTCGCCGTTGGCTGCGGGTGTGAGGGCCTCGTCTGCCCCCACGTCCTTGGTGTCCCCGCGGTGGATGATGAAGTTCAGGGCCGCCTGGGGGTCCCTGAGCGGCACATCCCAGAAGACGCCGAAGTCGTCGGTGCCCGTCGGGGGCAGGGGCTGGTCCCAGGCCGTGCCCGCCCCATCTGCCAGCCCATCGCCCCACAGGTGCAGGCCCCAGAAGTCGTTGTAGTCCCCGGACGGCCAGGTGCCGTAGTCACCGTCGGGGCGGTTGTAGTGGATCCGCGCGAGTCCTCGGGCGTCGGCGAGCGACTCATGCACGGCGGCGTCCTGCGAGTTGATCCAGATCTCCGGGGTCAACTGCGGATTGGCGAACCGGTCGCCGTCGGTGTCCTTGACATCCCCGTTGTGGATGATGAAGCCCACATCGCTGCCACCCGGGGTGAGCGGGACCCACGCGAAGCGTCCAAACGCATCCTCGCCGGTGAACGGGATCGGGTCGGCCCAGTCCACCGTGCCCTCGATGTCGCCCCAGGCGTGCAGCCCCCATCCGTCGTAGTCGCCGTCCGGTCGGTTGTAGTGCACGATCAGGTGATCGGCACCCGAGCTGGTCGCCGGCGGCGGCTCGACGACCTCGCCCACCGTCACCGCGATCATGTCGGCGTTCAGCTCTCCCGAACGGGTCTTCACGATCGCCCGTAGGTCGACGGCTGCGCCCTTGGCCACCTCGGACAGGTCGTACTGCATCGAGTACGGCTTGTTGTCATCCGTACCCACGACGGTCCAGTCGCCGCCGTCGGTGCGCGCGGCGAAGGTCACCTGGGCGGGGGCGTCCCCGCCCACGTTGGCCGCCAGGTCGATCACGCCGGTCACCTCGGAGCCCACCGGCGGCTTGCTCAAGGTGATGCCTGGGACAGCGGAGTCAGCGACAACCGCGTCAGCCCTGTAGACGACCGCGGACAGCGCCGGGACGGTCACCTCGAGCGTGCCGCCGGTGCTGGACGTACCGGCGGGCAGGCCTGCCGGGAACACCCCGGTGAACCCCATGTCCGGCGAGTACGTCGGGATCGAGGCGGTCTGCTCGGTGGTCGCGTTGTTCAGCGCGACCACGTACTCGATGCCCTGTGCCCAGTCCATCCGGGAGAACGCGTAGATGCCAGCCCCGTCGGCGGCGTAGCGGTGCTGCTGCAGGCCCGTCTGCAGGGCCGGATTGGCGTCGGTCACGGTGGCCAGTTCCGCGATGTGCTGGTACAGCGGGTGGGTGGGGTCGAAGTTGTCGTCGGCCGTCGTTGCGTCGGTGCCGATCAGGTCGTCGTCGTTGTAGGACGCGACCTGGGAGCCGAACATGTCCTGGCGGGCGTCCTTGTCGCCGCCGTCGCCGGTGAACCCCTGCTCGTCGCCGTAGTAGACCACCGGCTTGCCGCGCGCGAGGTACATCAGGGCGTGCGCCAGCTCGCTACGCGCCAGCTTGGCGTCGTGGCGCTCGGGTTGTCGCAGGAAGTAGCCGATGCGGCCCATGTCGTGGTTGCCCGAGGAAGGTCGGCAGCGCGTACGCGTTGCAGTCGGCGTCGGTGTAGCAGTCGTCCTCGGCGAACAGCCTCGCCAGCCCGTCGGTGCCGGCCGCCCTGGGCGAACTCGCGCGGCCTTGCCCTGGAACGGCGAAGTCGAGCACCGCCGGCAGCTTCGGCTCAGTGGTGTAGCGCGACGTGCAGGCCGGGTTGCCGTCGAACACCTCGCCGAAGACGAAGAAGTCCGGCTTGCCGTTGGCGGCGGCGTAGGCCAGGATCGCCGGGGCGAACTGCTGCCAGAACTCAGGCGTTGACGTGCTTGACGGTGTCGATGCGGAAGCCGTCGATGCCGAGCTCGCTGATCCAGGAACGTGTAGATGTCGATCATCCCGTCCACCACCCGCGGGTGCTCGGTGAACAGGTCGTCGAGGCCGAAGAAGTCGCCGTACTAGCGAGTTCTCGCCGGCGAAGGTCGAGTTGCCGCGGTTGTGGTAATAGATCGGGTCGTTGAGCCAGGCGGGGGTCTTGGCGTCGGTCAGCTCCGCGGGCACGATCGGCGTGTAGGGGAACGATGCCGCGTCCAGCGCCGGGAAGTGGCCGGTGCCGGCGTAGTCGCCGGTCGTCGAAGGTCGTGCCGCTGGCGTCGCGGTAGGGGTAGTCAGCCTTGCTCCGGTAGCAGTCGGTGTTCTCCTCGTACTGGATCGACGTCGGCGGTGTGGTTGGTGATGATGTCGAAGAACACCTTGATGCCGCGGGCGTGGGCCTCGTCGATGACGTCGGCCATCTCGGCGTTGGTGCCGAAGTGCGGGTCGATCTGCGTGAAGTCCAGGCCATCCAGTAGCCGTGGTAGCCGGCTGAGATGTCTGACCCCGCGCCCTGCACCGACCGGTTCTTGAAGATCGGCGTCATCCAGATCGCGTCGATACCCAGGTCGTCGAGGTAGTCCAGCTTGTCGGCCAGACCGGCGAGGTCGCCACCGTGATAGAAGCCCTTGTCGGTCGGGTCCAGCCCGTGCACGAGCCGACCCTGCGCCGGATCCACTCCGGCGGTGTCGTTGCTCGGGTCCCCGTTGGCGAACCGGTCGGGCATCACGAAGTAGAAGTCCTGGCCACGGTGCTCTGCCGCACGCTCTGGCCGGCGAGGTCCTCGTCGCCGGGCAGCGTCCCCGTCCCCTGGCCGGGGACCTCCACCGACGGCACGTTGTCCGACGGCGAGTAGGAGATCGTGACCATGTCGCCGGCCCGGGCCACCGTGAAGGCGATGTTGTCCGCACCGCCGCCGGCGCCGTAGCTGACGTCCCACGCCTCGTCGCGGGTGACCTTGAACTCGTAGTTGCCGGCGGGCAGTGCGTCGGTCGAGTAGGTGTAGGTGCCGTCGCCGTCGACGTCCTGCAGCCAGGACCGCAGGCACGCCGGCTGCCAGTCACCCGAGCAGCCGAGCTCGCTCTGGAAGCTGCCCGCCGCGGTGGCGATCGCGGCGTTGACGTTGTCAGTGACCCAGTGCGTCTCCTGGTCGTAGAAGAACTTCACAGCGGTCGGCTCGGCCAGGGACAGGGCCAGGTTCGCACCGTTGAGGGTGGCATTGGCGCCGTAGTTCTCGTCCCAACTGTCATCCAGGGCGGCCTTGTACTCGAAGTCGCCTGTCGGCAGAGCGAACTCGGAGCGCCACACCCCGTCGGCGTTGTCGGCCAGGTGCGTTGTGGCGCACTCCGGCTGCCAGTCACCCGGGCAGCCGAGCTCGCTCTGCAGACTGCCCGCAATCGTCACCGATGCCGGCGCAGTGGTCCCGGCCGCCTGCACCACCGCGGTCGTAGAACCGGCTGCTCGCGCCGGGGGCCCAGATGCCTGCGCAGCCACCGGGGCAGTCATCGAGGCCGCGAGGAGCGCCCCGATCGCAAGGAATCGTCCGTACCGTCGGCCAGCGTTCATGCATCTGCTCCCGTGGGTGAGTCCGTGAGCGAGAGACTAGGCGACTGCGGGCTTGTTGCCACGGTCCGACGAGACTTGCAGTCATCGCGGGACCATCGCCCGTGTCCCACCGAGGGGATGCGCCGTAGCGTGACGGTGAGGTGTCGAGGGACGGCACCGAGGAGCAGGAGGTCGATATGACCCTCATCAAGGACGCGGCAGCGCAGTTCCTCTCCCACAAGCGGATCGCGGTCACCGGCGTCTCGGCCAACCCTCAGGGGCATGGCAGCAACGCCGTCTACACGCGCCTGCGCGAGCGTGGTTACCAGGTGTTCGCGGTCAACCCGAACTCCCCGACTGCGGAGGGCGACGCCACCTACCCGGACCTGGGGTCGATCCCCGGTGGGGTGCAGGCCGTCGTGATCGGCACGCGCCCGGAGCACGCGGATGCCACCATGCGCGAGGTCATCGACCTGGGCATCGGAGCGGTCTGGATGCACCGTGCGTTCGGGTCGGGCAGCGTCTCGGCGACGGCCACGGAGCTCGGGCGCAGCAATGGCGTCACGGTGATCGATGGCGGATGCCCGCTCATGTTCGGCCCCACATCCGACGGGGGCCACCGGCTCATGTGCGGCATCCTGAAGATGACTGGCAAGGTCCCCAGGACGGTCTGAGCGGCCAGGTGCTCCGCCGGCTGATCGCGCTCACCACGACGATGTACTGATCCGGACACCTACCGGCCGCCCGCGGACACAGGGGTCCGGGTCGGCACATTCGGTCGCGGTCACGCCACCCGAGCGGCCACGCCCCACAGGGTGAAGCCCAGCACCACCGCACCCAGCATCCGCCGGAATGGGTTCACCCCACGAATCAGCTCGTCAGCGGCCCACCAGACCAGCGCACCCGTGCCCACCCAGTACAGGACCGAGCCCCACGTCCCCGCAGCCTTGGTCAGCCACGCCAGCCCCCGCGCGACCACGAAGACGATCAGCGACAGGTTCGGGAACTGCCCGACGACGTACTGCCCGCTCTCCCTGTCGATGAACAGCCAGTCCGCCGCCCGCCGAACCAGGCCCGACTCCCCTGCCCCCGCCACTACCGGTTCGCCCCGCGCTTCTCCCGGATCCGCAGGTTGATCCGGATCGGCGTGCCGACGAATCCGAACTCCTCACGCAGCCGACGCTCGACGAAGCGTCGGTAGCCCGCCTCGAGGAACCCGGACGTGAACAGCACGAACGTCGGCGGACTCGTGGAGGCCTGCGTGCCGAACAGGATCCTCGGCTGCTTGCCACCACGCAGCGGATGCGGATGAGCAGCAACCAACTCCTTGAGGAACTGGTTGAGCCGCCCGGTCGACACCCGGGTCTCCCAGCCCGCCAGGGCCGCGTCGATCGCCGGCACAAGCTTGTCGACCGCGCGCCCGGTCAGCGCCGAGACGTTCACCCGCGGAGCCCACGCCACCGGTGCGAGGTCACGCTCGATCTCCCGCTCCAGGTAGCGCCGACGTTCCTCGTCGACGAGGTCCCACTTGTTGATCGCCAGCACCATCGCGCGCCCGGACTCCACGACCATGGAGGTGATCCGCAGGTCCTGCTCGCTCATCGGCTCGCCACCGTCGACCAGGACGACGGCAACCTCGGCCTTGTCCAGCGCGGCATGCGTGCGCAGCGAGGCGTAGTACTCATGCCCGCTGGCCACCCGAACGCGGCGGCGGATGCCCGCAGTGTCGACGAACAGGAACTCCCGATCGCGGAGCACGACGACCTCGTCGACCGGATCGACCGTCGTGCCGGCCACCTCCGAGACGACCGCTCGCTGCGAGCCAGCCACCTTGTTCAGCAACGAGGACTTGCCGACATTGGGCTTGCCGACCAGCGCGATCCGCCGCGGCCCACCGTCGCGGGAACGTCCGCTGCCCTCGGCGGGCAGCACCTCGAGCACCGCATCGAGCAGGTCGCCGCTGCCGCGGCCGTGCAGGGCGGAGACCGGGTACGGCTCGCCCAGGCCCAGGGACCAGAGCAGCGCGGCATCGGCCTCCGCACGTGCGTCGTCGACCTTGTTGGCCGCGAGCACGACAGGCTTGCCCGCGCGGCGCAGCACCTTGACGACGGCTTCCTCCGAGTCGGTCGCCCCCACCGTCGCGTCCACCACCAGGACCACGGCGTCGGACTGGGCCACCGCGACTTCGGCCTGTGCAGCGATCTGGGCCGCCATCCCCCGGGCATCGGGGTCCCAGCCGCCGGTGTCCAGAAGGACGAACCGGTGCCCGGACCACTCCGCCTCGTAGGCCACCCGGTCACGGGTCACCCCGGGCACGTCCTGCACGACTGCCTCACGCCGACCCAGGATCCGGTTGACCAGCGTCGACTTGCCGACGTTGGGCCGACCGATCACGGCCACCACCGGCAGCGCCTGGCCGGACGCTTCCGCGAGGTCGTCGGCGTCCAGGTCGACGCCGAACTCCTCCGCCGCGGCAGCCAGCGCCGCCCGCTCTGCTGCCTCGTCGTAGTCCCAGGCGTCGCCGACGACCTCGAAGGTGCCGTCGCCAGCGGTCGGGTCGATCTCGCCGAGGGTCACCCAGCCGTCCGTGTCGGCCTCAGCACCAGGCTCGATGCCCGTGGCGCGGGGCCCAGCGCTTGGCTGCCCACCCCCGGCGCGGCGCTCGATGGGGTCGGGGGTCGAGGTGTCAGTCACGTCGCAAGGGTAGTCGCCAACGCCCAGATGTCCGATCCGCTCGATCAGGGTCCCCGGGACAGGCGATGAGCATTCGACGCCGACCAACCAGCAGCACGCCGCCGTCCGCTCCAGCCGGCACGGAACGCCCGGCGAAGCCGGCCCGGAAGCTACACGCTGGCCGCGCGCACGATCCCGACGATCATGTCGATGACCTCAACGAGGGTCAGGTAGGTGCCATCGACGTGCACGGCGCCGTCAGCCGCACGCAGCGGGGACACCGCCCGCCCGGAGTCGATGGCGTCGCGAGCCGCCAGGGAGGCGGCCGTCGCCGCCAGGTCACCGGTCGCCGGTTGCTGGGCGAGCCCTTCGCGGTCGGCGTCCTGGAGGGCGCGCCGGGCCGCTCGTGCCTCGGCGTCGGCGGTCAGGTAGATCTTGGCGGTCGCGTCGGGCAGGACGACCGTGCCGATGTCGCGGCCTTCCACGACGATCCCTCGCCCGGCGGCCTGCGCCGCTTCGACGACCGCCCGCTGCAGCGCGACCAGTCGGGTGCGGATCTCGGGCACCGCCGCCACCGGGCTGACGGCCCCGGTCACTGCCTCACCGCGGATCGCCTCGCTCACGTCACGGGCGTCGACCGCGATGGTCGGTGCATCCGGGTCGATCGTCGAGGTCAGCGTCGGTTCGTCGGCGCGCGCGGCAATCGCCGCCGGGTCGGTGATGTCCACTCCCCGGTCGAGCATGTACCAGGCCATCGCGCGGTACATCGCGCCGGTGTCCAGGTAGTCCAGGCCCAGGGCACGGGCCACGCCGCGACTGGTGCTCGACTTGCCACTGCCCGACGGTCCGTCGATGGCCACGACTGCGGTATTGGCGTCCACGTCGCGACACCTTAGCGGGCACCCTGCGGATCTGGTCGCCCAGCAGCCCGCCAGCTTGATCCAACTCCACAACCGACCCAGGAACCGGGTCACTGGACAAGCGCCAGAACGATCCCCATCCCGCAACCCGCCCCACGGAACGGACTGCTGAGGAGCCGCGGAGCGCGACCCCCATCTCCCCGACCCGCCTCAGGGAGCTGATTGCTGAACACTCCCCCAGCGTGATCCCTCCCAACTCAACAGCAGGCCGCAGGGAAGTGGCCGCTGAGCCGTGGAGGCGACCTTCACCTCCCCCGCCGGGCAGCTCAGGCGCGGACGTCCCAACCGCCGGCGACCAGCGCCGTGATCACGGGCTGCGCCGCAGCCTGCCCCACTGTCATCTCCACGACTCCGGTCGGCCGGCCCAGCACGTGCTCGATTCGGACGTCCTCGATCGAGAGCCCTGCCTCGGCCACCGCGGCGAACAACCGGCCGAGTTCACCGGGTCGGTCGGGCACCGCGACCGGTACCACGGTGGTCGGCGACTGCGCGGCTCCGTGCTTGCCCGGCACCCGGTCGCGCCCCTCGTTGCCGCGCCGGAGCGCACCGGCCAGTACCTGCTGGCCGCCCTCCTCGACGGACCCGAGTGCACCCAGCAGCTCATCGAGATCCGCGCGCAGCGCCGCCAGCACTCCGGCTACAGGGGTGGCGTTGGCCGCGAGGATCTCGACCCACAGGTCGGGGTCCGAGGCTGCGATCCGGGTCATGTCGCGCAGACCCTGCCCTGCGATCGAGACCACTGCGTCCGAGCTGTCCACCAGCCTGGCTGCCAACAGGGAGGCCAGCACCTGCGGTGTGTGTGACACGACCGCCACCGCCTGGTCGTGCTCAGCAGCGGGCATCACCACGGGCAGCGCCCGGGTGGC
Source organism: uncultured Actinomycetes bacterium (assembly GCA_963781015.1). Taxonomy (GTDB): domain Bacteria; phylum Actinomycetota; class Actinomycetes; order S36-B12; family CAIYMF01; genus Prado023. Next base: position 205,355 of record CAWAEB010000006.1, read on the forward strand.
CAGTGCCAGCTCCTGGACCGCGTCGACCGTGGCCTCGGCGGCACCCTCATGTACCGCGATCACCCACGGTCGGTCATCGAGCAGGTCCGCTCGGGCGGCCGCCGGACCGGACACCTCACGACCGGCCATGGGGTGGCCCCCCACGTACCGCGACGTGTCGGCGCCGATGGCGGCCAGCGCGCGCAGGATCGGCACCTTCACCGACGCCACGTCCGTCACCACCGCATCCGGGTGCTCGCGCAGGGCCCGGGCCACGGCGGCGGCGGTCGCGGCCGGGGGCACGGCCACCACCACGAGACCCGGCGCCGGACCTCCGGAACACGTCGCCTGGCCGGCCCCCCGGGACACCGCGACGGCCACAGCCTGCGGATCCCTGTCGGTCAGCCACACCTCGACGTCACGCCGGCGCAGAGACAGGGCCAGCGACGTGCCGATCAGCCCGGTGCCGACGACGAGCACCGGATGGGGCAGTCCGCTCATTGGGCCACGCCCTTCCCTGAGCCAACTCGGCGTGCCGGACCCGGACCGTCCCATGGGCGAACTCCGCGAACCGGACCCGGACCGCTCACTGGGCGAGGTCCGCGCGCAGTGCGTCGGCCCCGCGCAGGTAGACATGAGCGACTTCGGCGCGGGGCAGGTCGCACTCCACATGGGCCATCACGCGCACCACCCGGGGCATCGCCCCGATCACGTCGAGCTCGCGGGCGCAGATCAGCGGGACGTCGCCGATGTCCAGCGCCCGGGCCGCGCCTGCGGGGAACGCAGAAACCAGGTCAGGTGTGGCGGTGAACAGCACTGAGATCAGCGCGTCGGTGGAAAGGTCGTTCCGGTCGAGCATCGCTGAGAGCAGCTCGACCACCGCCTGGCGCATCTCGTCGGAATCATCCACACCCAGGCATGTCGCCCCACGCACTGCCCGCACTGCCACGGCTTCCTCCCAGGATCGTCGGCGCCCAGCCTAACGGGCGGTGCTCGCCCGACCCCGCCGGCAGCGAGGGTGCCTTCCCGCTGTGCGCGGGGCCACCCGTGGTGACCAGTCCCGGTGCGGCAATCGTCTGATCCGGACACCTGTGTCCGCGGGCGGCCGGGCGTTGTCCGCATCAGCCAATTCTGGGCGTGGATCGACCTGCCGAGACCGACTCGGGACCTCAATAGCGGCTCCCGCCGCACGCAGTTGACCCCAGCCCTGGCCACCCCGCCCGAGCAACCCCCACCCCGCCCGGCACGCCCCATCTGGGGCGACCCCGGCAGCTACAGGCCGACCTCGGTGTAGAGCGACCGCTCCTCAGCGCCGGAGAGCACCCGGAACGTCCCAGGGCGCAGCTGCCCGAGCGCGATCGGCCCGATCCGAGTCCGCACCAGCCCCTGGACGGGATGGCCGACCGCCTCGAACATCCGGCGCACGATGTGGTTGCGCCCCTCGTGCAGCACTACCTCGACGAGCACCTGCCCGGGCAGCGCCTGCACGATCTTGTACGAGTCCACCCGCGCCGGACCGTCCTCCAACTCGATGCCCGCCTGCAGCTCGCGGCCGACCGAGCGCGCCACCGGCCCGGCGATCGTGGCCAGGTAGGTCTTGGCAACCCCGAACGAGGGATGTGCCAACCGGTTGGCCAGCTCCCCGTCGTTGGTCAACAGGATCAGGCCCTCGGTGTCGGCATCGAGCCGGCCCACGTGGAACAGCCGCTCGCTGCGGTCAGCCACCAGGTCGCCCAGGCACTCCCGGCCCCGATCGTCTGACATCGTGGACAGCACCCCGCGCGGCTTGTTCACGGCGAGCACGACCGTGCCCGCCGCAGTCGGCACGCGCTGGCCGTCGACCCGGATCACTGCCGTCTGCGGATCGACGCGCATGCCCTGCCCGCGCACGGGCCTGCCGTCCACCTCGACGCGACCCTGGGCTATCAACTCCTCGCAGGCCCGCCGGCTGCCGAGACCGGCCGCGGCCAGCACCTTCTGCAGACGTACGCCCTCAGCGGTGCCACTGCCACGGGTTGGATCGTCATGTTCACTCATGGGAGGTCCACCAGATCACCGATCTCGGAGTAGGTCGGCACGTGTTCGGCCAACGGGGGCAGTTCGGACAGGTCGACCAGACCGAGTCGTTCCAGGAAGTACGGCGTGGTACGCAGCAGCGTGGCATGCCCACCCTCCTCGGTGCCGGCCTCGTCGATCAGGCCGCGGGTCAGCAGGGTGCGCACCACCCCGTCGACGTTGACCCCACGCACCGCGCTGATCCGCCCGCGGGAGATCGGCTGGCGGTAGGCGATGATCGCCAGGGTCTCCAGCGCGGCCTGGGTCAGGCGCGCCTGCTGGCCGTCGACCACGTAGCGGCTGACCACGTCCGCGCAGTCGGCGCGCGTGTAGAACCGCCAGCCGCCAGCCACCTCGCGCAGGTCGAAGCCGCGGCCGTCCTCGGTGTACTGCGCCGCGAGGCCGCGCACGACCGCCTCCACCTGGTCGGCGGGGCGGCGCACGATCGTAGCCAGGGACGTCAGGTCCAGCGGCTGGTCGGCCAACAGCAGCACAGCTTCGCACGCCGCGTCGAGCGTGGGCGCACCGAGGGCATCGGCGATCAGGGCATCGTCGGCCGCGACGATGTCGCCCGGATCGGACCCAGGAACGCCGTCGGGTCCGCGGTCCTCGGCCGCGACAGCTCCGGTGGACTCGATGGTTCCTGCCGGAGCGCTGACCTCGGCAGGCACGCCGCCGTTGTCACCCGGATCGTCCAGATCGGATGGAACGTCGACGTCGACGTCCATGGGCTGATCGGTCATGTTGACTCCTCTGGGGCGGCCGCGGCGTCGAGGGGCGCGTCGGTTGCTGCACGGTCCGGGGCGGCCGCGGCGTCGAGGGGCGCGTCGGTTGCTGCACGGTCCGGGGCCGCCACGACCCCGCTGAACTCGTCGGTGACGGCCCGCTCGGCGATGGCCATCGCATCGGCGTCGCTGTCCGGGCCGACCCAGCGCACGCTCAGGTCCCCGAGTGCCGCGGCCTGGTCGAAGGTGACGACTCCGTCGCGGTAGAGCTCGAGCAGGGCGAGGAACCGCCCGACCACCACCAGCGTGCTTGTTGCGTCGTCGGTCAGGGACCGGAACGTTGCCACGCCGCGTCGGCGCAGCCGCTCGACCAGGATTGCCGCCTGTTCACGCACGCTGACCGCCGGCGCGTGCACGTGCGCCACCGAGACACCCGGCTCCGGTGGCCGCGGGGCGAACGCCCGCTCGGCGATCGTCGCGAACTCACCGGGCCCGAGCCCGAGCAGGACCTCGGGCAGCAGCTGGGCCAGCCACGGCTCCAAGCCGACATCGCGGGGCCGCCGGGTGCCGGCATCAGTGAGCAGCCTGTCGACGCGAACTGCGACCTCCTTGAACGCCCGGTACTGCAGCAGCCGGGCGAAGAGCAGGTCGCGCGCCTCGAGCAGGGCAAGGTCCTCCTCGTCCTCGACTGAACCGTCCGGCAGCAGCCGAGCCGCCTTGAGGTCCAGCAGGGTCGCGGCGATCACCAGGAAGCTGGTGGCCTCGTCGAGGTCCCACGCCGGCCCCTGTGCACGGACGTGGGCGATGAAGTCATCGGTGACCGTGTGCAGCGCGAGCTCGGTGACCTCGATGCGGTGCTTGGCGATCAGGCTCAGCAGCAGGTCGAACGGACCCACGAAACCGGCCACACGCACCGCGAAGGGTCGCGGGCCGGATGAGTCGGCCTCGAGCCCACCGCCCGAGCCAGGGAGGGCGTGACCAGGCACGCCCGGGTGAGGATCCGCAACCGAGTCGGGGTCGTCCCCGACCACCGGCTCCGGACCGGCAGCGGGGACCGGCTCGGCCGGACCGTCGTCGCCCGGCACGCCGGCATCATCGGCGTGCACCATCACTGCCTCGACCACCGACTCAGCCCAGCGCCAGCTGCTGCGACTCGGCCGGGCCGTCAGTGGGAGCATCCGGAACCTGATCCGCCGCGGGTGGACCCATGCAGCCCGCGTCGATCCGGTTGAGCACCTCGACGGCCAGCTGCCGGTAGGCGTCCGCCGACGCGCTGGCGGGCGCGTAGACAGTGATCGGCACGCCGGCCACCGACGTCTCCGGGAACTTCACGGTGCGGGTGATGACGGTGTGGAACACCCCGTCGCTGAACGCCTCGACCAGCCGGCCGAGCACCTCCCGGGCATGCACGGTCCGGTCGACCATCGTGGCCAGCACGCCCAGCACCTGCAGGTCCGGGTTGATCCGCTCCTGGACCTTGCGGACCGTGTCCTGCAGCAGCGCCACCCCACGCAGCGAGAAGTACTCGCACTCCACCGGGATCAGCACCCATTGCGCGGCGGTCAGCGCATTCACCGTGAGCAGGCCCAGCGATGGCTGGCAGTCGATGAGGATCACGTCATAGTCCTCGGCGATCGGCCGCAGCGCGCGGGCCAGGGCCTGCTCACGACCGACCTCGGAGACCAGCAGCAGCTCTGCACCGGACAGGTCGATGTTGGCCGGAAGCACGTCCATCCCGGGCACGCTGGTGGACCGGATGACCTCGCGGGCGTTCACCTCGTCGGTCATCATCGCGTCGTAGATCGTGTGCTCGAGGGTGTGCGGGTGCACGCCCACACCTGCACCGAGCGCCCCCTGCGGATCGAAATCGACGAGCAGCACGCGCCGGCCCAGCTCGGCCAGCGCGGCCCCGAGGTTGATCGCGGTCGTGGTCTTGCCGACTCCGCCCTTCTGGTTGCACAGCGCGATGACGTCGGCGGTGCCGATGCTCGACCTCGGCCCGGGCACACCGAATGCGGGCAACGGTCGACCCGTCGGGCCCATGCCGTCCTGGGTCCTGCGTGCTGCCGCCATGTCACACCTCCTGGCGTCGGCGAAACCGCGCCCAGCCTAGTCGACCGCCTGCGCCACGAGTTCCTCCTCACCAGTGCCACGCAACCGCTGGTTCCTCCTCACCCGCGCCGTGCGGGCGGCGCCCCCGAGGAGGAACCGACTGCCGCGTGCGGGCTTCCAGCCCCCGCGGGCTGCGGGGGTGGGGTGTGCGGCCCGAAGGGATCCACGCCCAGCGCCAGCCCTCAGCCCCGTGCACGCGGGTGGGCCAGGGCGTACACCTCGCGCAGGTGCTCGACCGTGACCTTCGTGTAGACCTGCGTGGTGGTCACCGATGCGTGCCCCAGGAGCTCCTGCACCACCCGCACGTCCGCACCCCCGTCGAGCAGGTGGGTGGCGAACGAGTGCCGCAGCGTGTGCGGGGAGACAGCCGCGGTCACCCCGGCTCGGTCGGCGGCCGAGCGAAGGACGGTCCAGGCGCTCTGCCGGGAAAGCCGGCCGCCGCGCGCGTTGAGGAACACCGCGGGCTGGGAACCGCGGAGCAGGCTGGCCCGGGCCCGCACCTGGTAGGCGGCCAGCGCCTCGCGGGCCTTGCTGCCGATCGGCACCAGCCGGGACTTGCCGCCCTTGCCGTGCAGGAGCGCCACGCCGGCATCAAGGTCGAGGTCGTCGACGTCGAGGCCGACCGCCTCACTGATCCGGGCACCCGTGCCGTACAGGAACTCCAGCAGCGCACGATCTCGCAGGCCCAGCGGCTCGGCCGCGACCCCGCCGACGCTGTTCAGGATCGACTCCACCTCGTGCACGGTCAGGGCCTTGGGAAGGCGCTTGGCGGCTGCGGGGGGCCTGACATCCCGGCCAGGGTCGGTGGTCGCGATTCCCTCTGCGACGACGAACCGGTGGAAACCGCGCACCGCCACGAGCGTGCGCGCGGCACTGGCCGCCGCGAGCGGCGGATGACCCGCACTGCCCTGCCGCAACCAGGCCAGGAACGCGCCGAGGTCGGCCTCGGTCACCTGGTCGGCGGCGGTGATCCCCCGCCCGGCGCAGAACTCCAGGTACCGACGCAGGTCCCGGCTGTAGGCCGACAGGGAGTTCGCTGCCAGGCCCCGCTCAACGGTCAGGTGGTCGCGGTAGGCCCGCGCCGATCGAGCAATCGGGGTCTGCGCAGCACCAGCGTGATCCCCTGACGAGGAACTCGCGACACCCACTGCTGACGTGGGACTCGGCACCGAAGTCCGATGCGACGGAGTCGAGGAAGCAGGCCCTGACGCCTGGGGCGCGACCTCGGGACGCCCAGTCGGCTCCGGGGCCCCAGAACTCGCCACGGGCGGCGGCGAGGCCGAAGAGGACGGCAGCGAGGGTGGGGTCACGGTCGGCAGGGTGCGCCCGGTCAGGCGAGCACCGACTCCAGCGACCGGTGCGCCAGCCCGAACTCCTGGGCCACAGCCCGGTACACGACCTCGCCAGCATGCACGTTCAGGCCAAGGGCCAGCGAGTGATCATCGAGGCAGGCCTGCTGCCAGCCCTTGTTGGCCAGCGCGACGGCGTAGGGCCAGGTCACGTTGGTCAGTGCGTAGGTCGAGGTGTGCGGCACTGCCCCGGGCATGTTCGCCACGCAGTAGAACACCGACTCGTGCACCCGATAGGTCGGGTCGGCGTGCGTGGTGGGCCGGGAGTCCTCGAAGCAGCCGCCCTGGTCGATGGCGATGTCCACCAGGACCGAGCCGGGCTTCATCCGTGACACCAGCTCGTTGCTGACCAGCTTCGGCGCCCGCGCGCCATGGACGAGTACGGCTCCGATGACTATGTCGGCATCCAGCACCGCGCGTTCGACCTCGTACCCGTTGGACGCGATGGTCTGCATGTGGCCGTGGTACTGGGCGTCCATCTCGCGCAACCGGGCGATGTTGCGATCCATCAGCAGGACCTCGGCCTGCATGCCCAGGGCGATCGTGGCCGCGTTCTGGCCGGCCACGCCCGCGCCGATCACGACGACCTTCGCCGCGTACACGCCGGACACCCCGCCCATCAGCGTGCCGCGCCCGCCGTGCGCGCGCATCAGCGCCTGGGCGCCCACCTGCGGGGCGAGCCGGCCGGCCACCTCCGACATGGGGGCGAGCAGTGGCAGCGAGCGGTCGGGCAGCTCGACGGTCTCGTAGGCGATCGCCGTGATCCCGGACTCGATCAGGGCGTCGGTGCATGCCCGCGACGCCGCCAGGTGCAGGTAGGTGAACAGGACCTGGCCGGAGCGCATCCGGTGGTACTCCTCGGCGACCGGCTCCTTGACCTTCAGGATCAGCTCGCCGGTGGCCCATACCTCGTCAGCTGTGGGCAGGATCGTGGCGCCGGCCCGCTGGAACTCGTCATCGGTGATCGACGAGCCCAGTCCCGCGCCACGCTGCACGTACACGTCGTGGCCGTTCAGACGCAGTTCGTTGACCCCGGCCGGCGTGATCGCCACCCGGAACTCGTTGTTCTTCACCTCGCTGGGGATGCCGACCTTCATCTGGGCGACCTTCCTGTCCGACGGACCTGCCCGCGGGCTGCCCGCGCGTCGGCAGTCTAGGGCGCGTCGGGGGCCACGAGGTCGGTTGAACCGGGCAGCAGCGCAGGCCGCGCAGCCAACGCGAGGATCGCGGCCACCGCCGTTGCGTTCGTGATCGAGCCATGGAGGCAGCGGTCCAGCGCATCCGGGATCGCCACCCAGGCCTGCGGCAGCTCGCGTTCCTCGGCCTCCCCCGTGTGCGGCCGGGAATCCGGATCGATGGTCAGGCCGGTGGCCAGGAAGACGGTGATCCGCTCACTGGTGCCTCCCGGGCTCAGCGCCAGCTCCAGCAGTGGTGACCAGTGCGCGGCGCTCACCCCGGCCTCCTCGGCCAGCTCCCGGCGGGCGCACTCGAGGCGGTCCTCGTCAGGCTTGTCCAGCAACCCGGCAGGTACCTCCCACAGGTAGGCCCCAACGGGATGCCGGTACTGGCGGATCAACAGGATCCGGCCCTGGTCGTCGACCGCGGCGACGGCCACGGCGCCCGGATGGCGCAGCACGTCGCGGACCACCACGTGGCCGTCGATGTCGACCGTCTCGGACCACACCGACCACTTGGCCCCGGTGAACTGCTCCACCTCGGCGAGCACCGGGAACCGGTGCGGCTCGTCGACCAGGGGAAGTTCGCGGTGGTCCTCGACGCTCACACTGCCGCCTGCCGGGCCAGCGCCGCGGCGATCAGGCTCGCGAACAGCGGGTGCGCACGCGTGGGCCGGGACCGGAACTCCGGGTGCGCCTGGGTGCCCACGTAGTAGGGATGCACCTCGTGAGGCAACTCGACGAACTCCACGAGGCGCCCGTCCGGCGAGGTCCCCGAGAACACCAGCCCGGCCTCGGCGAGCCGTTCGCGGTAGGCATTGTTGACCTCGTAGCGGTGCCGGTGCCGTTCGGCCACCGAGGTGCTGCCGTAGGCCTGCGCCACCACCGACCCCTCGACCAGGGTCGCCGGGTACAGGCCCAGGCGCATCGTGCCGCCCATGTCGCGCTCGCCGCTGACCACGTCCACCTGGTCAGCCATGGTCGCCACGACCGGGTCCGGGGTCGCCTCGTCGAACTCCAGCGAGTTGGCCGCCGGCAGGCCCGCCAGGCTGCGGGCGGCCTCGATGACCATGCACTGCAGGCCCAGGCACAGGCCCAGGGTGGGGGTGCAGGACTCACGAGCCCAGGTCAGGGCGCCGAGCTTGCCCTCGATGCCCCGCACGCCGAACCCACCGGGCACGCAGACCGCGTCCACGCCGGCCAGCGCGGCGTCGGCGCCCGCAGGCGTCGCACAGTCGTCGGAGGCGACCCAGCGCAGCGTGACCCGCGCATCGTTGGCGAACCCACCCGCCCGCAGCGCCTCACTGACCGACAGGTACGCATCGGGCAGGTCCACGTACTTGCCGACCAGGGCGACGGTCACCTCGTGGGCCGGGCTGTGCACGCGGCGCAGCAGCTCACCCCAGGTGGTCCACTCGACGTCGCGGAACGGAAGGTCCATGCGACGCACCACGTAGGCGTCGAGGCCCTCGCTGTGCAGCACCTTGGGGATGTCGTAGATCGAGGGGGCGTCGACCGCGGCCACCACGGCCTCGTCGTCGACGTCGCACATCAGTGACACCTTGCGCTTGATGCCCTCGGGGACCGGCCGGTCGGCGCGCAGGACGATGGCGTCGGGCTGCAGGCCGATGTTGCGAAGTGCTGCCACCGAGTGCTGGGTGGGCTTGGTCTTGAGCTCCCCGGACGGGCCGATGTAGGGCAGCAGCGACACGTGCAGCACGAAGGTGTTGCTGCGTCCGAGCTCGTGGCGGATCTGGCGCACCGACTCCAGGAACGGCAGGCTCTCGATATCGCCGACGGTGCCGCCGACCTCGGTGATCACCACGTCGACCCCGGGTTGGGCCATCTCCAGGATCCGGCGCTTGATCTCGTTGGTGATGTGCGGGATCACCTGGACCGTGTCGCCGAGGTACTCGCCGCGGCGCTCGCGGGCGATGACCGTGGAGTACACCTGCCCGGTGGTGACGTTGGCCGAGCCGTGCAGGTCGGTGTCCAGGAATCGTTCGTAGTGCCCGACATCCAGGTCGGTCTCCGCGCCGTCGTCGGTGACGAACACCTCGCCGTGCTGGAACGGGTTCATCGTGCCCGGGTCCACGTTGAGGTAGGGATCGAGCTTCTGCATGGTGACCCGGAGGCCGCGAGCCTTCAGCAGACTGCCCAGCGAGGAGGCCGTGAGCCCCTTGCCCAGGGAGGAGGCGACGCCTCCGGTGACGAACACGTGCTTGGTTGTCGCAGGAGCACCCATGGGGCGCCAGACTATCGCGCCGACAGCCGGCTCAGGACCGATCGGGGCCCGACGCGCGGGACGCGCCGTGAGCGAGGTCGAGCAGCTCGCGGGCGTGCTCGCCGGCTGCCTGCGACTGCGCCATCCCGCCGAGCATCCGCGACAGCTCGCGAACCCGGGCCTGGTCGGTGACCGGTACCACGGAGGAGGCGGTCACCGACCCGTCGGAGTCCTTCGTGACGACCAGGTGCCGGTCGGCGAACGCCGCGACCTGGGCCAGGTGGGTCACCACGATCACCTGGGTGCTGCGACTCAGGGCCTGCAGCCGTCGCCCGACCTCGATGGCCGCTGCCCCACCCACACCGGCATCCACCTCGTCGAAGACCATCGTCGGCACCGGATCAGCACCGGCCAGGACCACCTGGACGGCCAGCATCACCCGGGACAGCTCGCCCCCGGAGGCTGCCTGGGCGATGGGCCGCAACGGGGCGCCCGGGTTCGCTGCGAGCAGCAGCGCGCAGTCGTCGATGCCGGTCGGGCGCAACGCCACCGGTTCGACATGGCCGGGCACGTCCAGCCCGGCGGGGTCAGGGGAGCTCGACAGCGCGAACTCGACCCGGGCCCGGGGCATCGCCAGCGCCGACAGCTCGGCGGTGACCTGCTCGGCGAACCGGGCCGCGGCGGCGGCGCGCTGGTCGTGCAGCGCGCTGCACATGTCGGCCAGGCGCGCGCGCAGTGCGGCGATCTGCGCGGCAAGGCCCTCGATCCGGTCGTCGGCTCCCGTCAGCGTCGCGGCCCGGCCGGCTGCGTCCTGCGCCCACGCCAGCACCTCGCCCACGTCCGAGCCGTACTTGCGGATCGAGCCGACCCAGGTCGGCCTGGCGCTGCTGCACCGCGGCCAGGCGCCGCGGGTCGGCGTCGATGTCCTGGGCGTACCGGGACAGGTCGGCAGCCACCTCCCCGAGCTGGGCCATCACCGAACGGATCGCCTCCCCCGGACCGGAGAGGTCCGGGTCGTGGGCAGCAGCCGACTCCAGCTCACGGCGGGCAAGGGCCAGGCGCCCCATCGCATCGGCAGCGCCATCGCGCTCGGAGTCCGAGGCGATCGCCTCGCGGGCGGTGTGCGCGGCTCCGACCAGGGTGTCAGCATTGGCCAGCCGTTCGGACTCAGCGGCCAGGGTCCGGTCCTCGTCCGGCTGCGGGTCGACCTCGGCGATCTCGGCCAACGAGAACTCCAGCACATCGAGCTCGCGGGCACGCTCCATCACGCCCTGGCGCAGGACGGCGATCTCCTCCTCCAGGTGCCGCAGCTCGCCGACGGCGGCGCTGACCCGTGCCGACAACCGCGTCGTGCCCGGTCCTGCGAAGGCGTCGAGCAGGGTCAGGGCGCGCGCACCGATCCGGGTCTGGTCGTGCTGCCGTGGATCACCAGCAGCTGTCCGACCACCTCACCGAGCAGTGCTGAGGAACTCCACGCCGCCGAGCACGCTGCGGCCGCGGGTGGCCACGATCCGGGCGGCGGTCAGGCCCTCGTGTCGACGCACCCCGCCCGCGTCCTCGATGACCTGCACAAGTTCCGGGCCCGGCTGGTCGAACCAGCCCTCCACCGCGGCGCGCTCGGAGCCCGACCGGACCAGGCCGGAATCCGCACGACCGCCGGCGAGCAGGCCCAGGCCGCTGACCACCATGGTCTTGCCCGCCCCGGTCTCACCGGTCACCGCAGTGAAGCCGGGCGCGAACGGGCACGCCGCTTCGGCGATCACGCCAAGCCCTGTGATGCGCAGCTCGTGGATCACCGGCGGCCCTCCGCCGCCCCTCGCCAGTTGTCGATCGGCAGCGCGAACTTGGCCACGAGCCGGTCGGTGAACGGCGCGTCGCGCAGCCGGGCGAACGACACGGGCTCGGGGCTGCGCACCACCTCGATCCGGGCGTTGTGCGGCAGGACGAACGACCGACGGCCGTCGGCCCACAGCACTCCCTGCTTGTCCGGGGCAACGCTGTCGACCACGATCCGACTGTCCGGCGCGGTGACCAGTGGTCGCGCGAACAGGGCATGGGCGCTCAGCGGCACGAGCAGCAGCGCCTCGACCGCGGGCCACACGACCGGGCCGCCCGCGGAGAACGCGTAGGCCGTGGATCCGGTCGGGGTCGCGCAGACCACGCCGTCGCACAACCAGCGCGACAACGGCCGGCCGTCGACCTCGACCATGAGGTCGAGCATCCGGTCCTCGGGCGCCTTCTCGATGGAGACCTCGTTGAGCGCCCACGTGCGCTCGACCTCGACCCCTGCCGGACAGGATCCGGGCCTCGACGGTCATCCTCTGTTCGACCCGGTAGTGCCGGGCAACGACGGCGTCGACGACCGCCTCGAGGTCCTCGCGCTCGAACTCGGCAAGGAATCCGACATGCCCGAGGTTCACACCCAGCAGCGGCACCCCAAGGCCGCGGGCGCGTTCGGCCCCGCGCAGCAGCGTGCCGTCGCCGCCGAGCACCACGACCAGCTCGCAGCCGTGGGCTGCCGCGCCGCCGGCATCCGGGACCACCGAGATCAGCCCCGGCACGGACAGGTGGGCCCACTCGTCGGCGGGGGCCGCGACGGCCAATCCGCGATCGAGCAGCGACTGCGCGGTGGCACGCGCTGCCTGCAGTGCCTCCTGGCGGCGGGTGTTGGTCACCAACAGGATCGTGCGGGTACCGCTCTGCTGGACCACCGGGCCCGAGCTCCCGGCGGCGTCGTTGGGCACGCTGCTCATGCGGGACCCTCCTCGACGGCTCGGTGGATGTCCTGCGGATCCGGCGGACCGGCGTCGGCCCGTAGATGAAGAAAGTACTCGACATTGCCGCTGGGACCCGGCAACGGGCTGGCCACCACGCCCACGGTGCCCAATCCGGACCCGTGGGCGGCGGTCGCCACAGCGAGCACGGCCGCCTCGCGCAGCGCCGGCTCGCGGACCACGCCACCGCTGCCGAGTGCCTCACGACCCACCTCGAACTGGGGCTTGACCATCAGCAGCAGGTCCGCGTCCGGGGCAACGACGGCTGCCAGCACCGGCAGCACCAGCCGCAGGGAGATGAAGGACAGGTCCGCGACCACCAGGTCCGGGCTGTAGGGCAGGTCCTCGGCGCTGACATTGCGCAGGTTGGTGCGGTCGCGGACGGTCACCCGGTCATCGGTGCGCAGCGACCAGGCGAGCTGCCCGTAGCCGACGTCCAGGGCGATCACGTGCTCGGCTCCGGCGCGCAGCAGCACGTCGGTGAAGCCGCCGGTCGAGGCCCCTGCGTCGAGGGCTCGACGACCGGTCACCAGCCGCCCGTCCGGGTCGAACTCCGCGAGCGCACCCAGCAGCTTGCGGGCCCCACGCGAGACGTAGTCGGGCCCCTCAGCCGCCTCGGCCACGACCAGCGCGGCCGCCGCATCGACCTGGGTGGCCGGCTTCGTCGCCGTCGTGCCGGCCACCCGCACCCTGCCGGCATCGATCAACTGCTGGGCCTGCTCACGCGAACGAGCCATCCCCCGGCGCACCAGTTCGGCGTCCAGGCGACGTCGGGCCATGGCTCAGGCCTGACTGTCGGGGTCGGCGAGCACGCCAGCCAATCGTCGATGGATGTCGGTGAACACCTCGACCTGGTCAGCCAGCGGGAGGTCATCGAGTTCGGCCAGCCGGGACAGCGCATCATCGACCCGTGGGTCGCCGGTACCGGGCACAGCAGCGGCGGGCCCGCCTGCTGGCTGCCGGTCGGACGCGCCTGCTGCCGATCCGGTGGAGGCAGGGGTGGCGCCCCGCGGGGCTGCCGGGTCGCTCCGGTCCGACCCCGCCAGGGTGCCCGGCGTCGCTGGTGGGGGTCCGCACGGCCGCCTCGAGTTCGCCTGGTCGGTCGGGGCCACCCCGGGCGCCAGGACCGACGCCGCTGTCGGGTCCGACGGCTGCACCGGGGCCGCGGTGCACCAGATCGGGAGCATGCGGTTCGGGACCGTCGGTCACCGGTCGCCCCGCAGGCCGGCGATCATCCGCTCGAGGCGGGCCACCTGCTCGCGCAGGGCACGGATCTCGTCCTCGACCTCGGTGTGCACCCGCTCGCCGAGGACCTCATGGCTGCGGACCACGTGCCGCACGACCCCGGCGCCGGGCGGGTCGGCCAACTGCTCGGCGACCAGCGCGTTGACCTGCTCGACGCCAACTCGGCCGGTCTGCGCGATCCGGCTCGCTGTTGCCTGCGCGCTGCCCAACGCAATGGCGGTGTAGTCCCTGACGATGTCGATCACGGTGTACCCCTCTCCCTGTCCGCAGGGTACCGCTGCCCGCGGCGGAGCCGGTGCCGGTCAGCCAGGCGAATGGCGCACGGTGGCCGGCCCGACCACCGACAGGTGCGCGTCCATGGCCCGCCAGGCGCAGGTCACTGCGGCGCGGACGACGTCGAGTTCCGTGGACCGAGCGCCCTGCGCGGGCCGGTCCGCTGCCGAGAGCCACCACGCGGGATCCTCGGTCCCCCGGGTCTGCGCGCCGGTCTCCAGGACAGACCCGGTGTGCACCGGCCCGGAACGGCTCGGCCCGGCGGGATCCGGATGGAGACTTGAGGCACTACCGGGCGACGGCGTGGATCCCTGCACCGGGACGCGCACCTGCACCCCGCGACAGGTCGCCACCAGCGTGTCGGCCTCCCGACGCACCGGCACCTCAGGCTGGGTCTCGAGCAGGCCGCGCAGGTCCCGGTCCAGGTAGGTGGGTCGGCGCGCAGCAGGGGCCATGCAGAGCTCGGGCCAGTCGGTCACCCCCGTCAGCACCAGCAGGGACGCCAGCCCGGAGCGGGTCGCCCCCTCGATGTCGGTGTCCAACCGGTCGCCGACGACCACGGGCTGGCGGGCGCCCGTCCGCTCGACCGACTCGAGCATGAGCGGCGGCTCCGGCTTGCCCGCCACCAAGGGCTCGACGCCACAGGCATGCCGCAACGCGGCGACCAACGCCCCGTTGCCGAGCACCCGCCCGCGCGGGGTGGGGATCGTGGCGTCGAGGTTGGTCGCCACCCAGGGCAGGCCGCGTCCGATCACCAACGAGGCTTGCGCGAGCTGACGCCAGCCCACGTCGGGGCCGTACCCCTGGATGACCGCGACCGGTTCCTCGTCGGCCGATGTCACGGGCACCAGGTTCCGCGCGACCAGGGCCTGTGCCACTCCAGTACCCCCACGGCCAGGACCCTCGCGCCGGGCGGGAGCAACTCGGCCAGCATCCGCGCGCCGGCCTGTGCGGAGGTGACCACGTCGGCCTCGGCAGCATGCACCCCGAGTTCACGCAGGTGCTCGGCGACCACCTGAGGTGGCCGGGACGCATTGTTGGTCACGAAACGCAGCGCGCATCCCATACCGGGCCAGGGCCTCATCGAGCGACTGTGCAGCGTGCTCCACCGCATAGGGCCCCACGTAGACGACGCCGTCGAGGTCCAGCAGGGCGACGTCGTGCGCAGCTGCGAGCGGACCGTCGGTGGCGGCGAAACCCGTCGGCACCTCAGTGCTCATCGCCGTTCGAGAAGTGCGGTGCGCGGGAAATCACCTCCTGCCCGCCGACATCAGCGCGTGGCTGAGCCGCAGGGTCCTCGACCTCCGCCGAACCCTCGACGGGGATCGCGGCATCACCTCGAGCCACCTCCGTCTCCGGGCCCACCATCGCCTCGGGCTGTTCCGCACCCTCCACGCCCTCGACGTTCGCCGGGGCCTCGGCGGGGACCTCCTCCTCGACAACTGCGTCCGGGTCCTCGACTTCCTCGAACGAGATGCCCTCGAACTCATCGAGACGATCCACCGCGTCCGTGATTCCCTCCGGGTCAGCCTCGGCAGCCTGGACGAACCAGTTGCGGGCCTCGTCGGTTCGGCCAACCTCGAGCAGAGCATCGGCGTACGCGTAGCGCAACCGCGGCAACCAGTACCCCCCCGAGCGCGCACGCAGTGCCGGCACCTGCAACGTCAGCACCGCGGCCTCCGGCTGACCCAGGTCGCGCCGCGCTCCGGCAGCCACGATCAACAGCTCCACCTTGCCGTCCCGGTCCAGCGTGCTGGCATCGGGCGACGAGGCCAGGTCAAGCGCGCGCTCGGGACGACCCAGGCCGCGCTCGCAGTCGGCCATCATCGGCAGGTAGTCAGTGGCACCGGAGATCCGTGCCGCAGCTCGCAGCTCGGTGAGCGCCGTTGCGTAGTCGCCAGCGGCATAGGCGGCCACCCCGACAGCCTCACGCACGACCGCGACCCGCCCGGCACGCCGGGAGGCGGCCCGGGTGTGCGCCAGAGCCAGCTCCGGATTGTCGGGCAGCACCGCCGCAGCAGCCGCGAGGTGCAGGGCGACAATCTCGGCCAGACCGTCGGGCAACGTGCGCAGCGAATTGCGGGTCACCCGGTCCAGATCGGTGGGTTGCACGGAGTCGGGGATCTGCGGGTCGGGCGGTCCGTCAGGGCGCCGGCGCGGGCGCGTGTCGTCGCGCAGGCCCTGACTTCCCGAGCCCCCGCGACGATCGGCGCCACCGGCTGCGGCCCCCACCCGAGGGCTGCGTGCCTGCCCATCGCGCGGTGCCTGCCCATCGCGCGCGGGACGCCCACTGCTACGGCTGGGTGTACCACCCCGGGAGCCCTCGGGCCTGCCGGCGCTGCTCCCCCCGGGCGCGGGCGATCGGCCACGCGAATCCGCGCCCTCGGAGCGACCAGGAGAACGGCCAGCCCCGCCTGACCCGCTGCGCGATCGACTGCTGGAGGCGCTCCCACCCGACGACGGCCCACCGGATGCGGGCCCGCCAGAAGGCGCCCGACCGGAGGCCGTGCCACCCGACGTGGACCGTTCGGCCCCACTGCTGGCCGCGGATCCACCCTGACCATCAGTCCGCGGTGGTGGTCGCCCAGCTCCGGGCTTTCGAGTGGATCGACTCCCAGCACCAGAGCGACCTCCACCAGAGACCGCGCCACCGGAGCCAGGGGATCGGGTCCCCGAGGCACGGCCCTCCCCCGTCGACCTTGCCGAAGACCGATCATCACGCCCACGGTCTCCCGCGGGACTCGTGCCCTGATCTGACATGCCGTTCCTCTCGTTGCGGGCCAGCCTATCGGCGCTGGTCACCGTGACCGCCCAGCAATACCGCCCAGCGATACCCGCACAGGGCTCCCGCCGAAACCGACGACGAACTCCGCCTCCCCGCCTGACGCCCCACGCCCGAGGACACCTCAATCACCCGGAGCGGCCCGGCGCCTGAATGCGATCAAGCCGTCTCACCCCAGCTCCCTGATCAACGCAAAAAGGGCCACCCCGGAATGGGATGGCCCTTTTTGTGAAGTATGTCCGGCAGCGTCCTACTCTCCCACAAGGTCCCCCTTGCAGTACCATCGGCGCTGTGAGGCTTAGCTTCCGGGTTCGGAATGGGACCGGGCGTTTCCCTCACGCTATGACTGCCGAAACTCTATTGAGATAAGTCCCCGACCGTATCTCGGGAACCGCACAGTGGACGCGAATGCATAAGATTGAAAAGAGTGAACAAGTCCTCGGCCTATTAGTACCGGTCAGCTGCACACGTTACCGTGCTTCCACCTCCGGCCTATCAACCCAGTAGTCTACTGGGGGCCTTACCAGGTCAACCCTGTGGGAGTCCTCATCTTGGAGCGTGCTTCCCGCTTAGATGCTTTCAGCGGTTATCACTTCCGAACGTAGCCAACCAGCCGTGCTCTTGGCAGAACAACTGGCACACCAGAGGTTCGTCCATCCCGGTCCTCTCGTACTAGGGATAGCCCTCCTCAAGACTCCTGCGCGCGTGGCGGATAGGGACCGAACTGTCTCACGACGTTCTAAACCCAGCTCGCGTACCGCTTTAATGGGCGAACAGCCCAACCCTTGGGACCTACTCCAGCCCCAGGATGCGACGAGCCGACATCGAGGTGCCAAACCATGCCGTCGATATGGACTCTTGGGCAAGATCAGCCTGTTATCCCCGGGGTACCTTTTATCCGTTGAGCGACACCGCTTCCACATGCCGGTGCCGGATCACTAATCCCGACTTTCGTCCCTGTTCGACCCGTCGGTCTCACAGTCAAGCTCCCTTGTGCATTTACACTCGACACCTGATTGCCAACCAGGCTGAGGGAACCTTTGGGCGCCTCCGTTACATTTTAGGAGGCAACCGCCCCAGTTAAACTACCCATCAGGCACTGTCCCTGATCCAGATCATGGACCGAGGTTAGACATCCAATACGATCAGAGTGGTATTTCAACGTTGACTCCACCCGAACTGGCGTCCGAGCTTCAAAGTCTCCCACCTATCCTACACAAACCGAATCGAACACCAATACCAAACTATAGTAAAGGTCCCGGGGTCTTTCCGTCCTGCCACGCGTAACGAGCATCTTTACTCGTAGTGCAATTTCGCCGAGTTCATGGTTGAGACAGCGCGGAAGTCGTTACGCCATTCGTGCAGGTCGGAACTTACCCGACAAGGAATTTCGCTACCTTAGGATGGTTATAGTTACCACCGCCGTTTACTGGCGCTTAAGTTCTCAGCTTCGACCCGAAGGCCTAACCGGTCCCCTTAACGTTCCAGCACCGGGCAGGCGTCAGTCCATATACGTCGTCTTGCGACTTTGCATGGACCTGTGTTTTTAGTAAACAGTCGCTTCCGCCTGGTCTCTGCGACCACTGCCAGCTTCGGGAGTAAATCCCTACACCGGCCTTGGTCCCCCTTCTCCCGAAGTTACGGGGGTATTTTGCCGAGTTCCTTAACCATGATTATCTCGATCGCCTTAGTATTCTCTACCTGACCACCTGTGTTGGTTTGGGGTACGGGCCGCCATAACACTCGCTAGAGGCTTTTCTTGACAGCATGGGATCACTGACTTCGCCTAATCGGCTCCCTGTCCCGTCTCAGGCGCATGAGGTGCGGATTTGCCTACACCTCGCCCTACACGGTTAGCCCGGGACTACCATCGCCCGGGTTCAGCTGCCCTCCTGTGTCACCCCATCGCTTGCCTACTACCACTTCGGTTCGCGCGCTCCACGTTGCAGGTCCGAAGACCCGCGCGGCTTTGGGCACTTAGCATTGGTGGCCTCAGCATGGGCGTGTTAACGCGGGTACGGGAATATCAACCCGTTGTCCATCGACTACGCCTGTCGGCCTCGTCTTAGGTCCCGACTTACCCAGGGCGGATTAGCCTGGCCCTGGAACCCTTGGTCATTCGGCGGACGGGTTTCTCACCCGTCTTTCGCTACTCATGCCTGCATTCTCACTCGTGTGGCGTCCACGGCTAGGTCACCCTGCCGCTTCACTCCCCACACGACGCTCCCCTACCCATCCGTACAGCTGGACCCGAAGGCCGGCCTTATACGAATGTCACAACTTCGGCGGTATGCTTGAGCCCCGCTACATTGTCGGCGCGGAATCACTTGACCAGTGAGCTATTACGCACTCTTTCAAGGATGGCTGCTTCTAAGCCAACCTCCTGGTTGTCTCTGCGACTCCACATCCTTTTCCACTTAGCATACGCTTGGGGGCCTTAGTTGGTGATCTGGGCTGTTTCCCTCTCGACTACGGAGCTTATCCCCCGCAGTCTCACTGCCGTGCTCTCACTTGCCGGCATTCGGAGTTTGGCTGATTTTGGTAAGCTTGTAGGCCCCCTAGATCATCCAGTGCTCTACCTCCGGCAAGAAACACACGACGCTGCACCTAAATGCATTTCGGGGAGAACCAGCTATAACGGAGTTTGATTGGCCTTTCACCCCTATCCACAGTTCATCCCCCAGTTTTCAACCTAGGTGGGTTCGGGCCTCCACGCCGTCTTACCGGCGCTTCACCCTGACCATGGATAGATCACTCCGCTTCGGGTCTAGAGTGCGCGACTAATTCGCCCTATTCGGACTCGCTTTCGCTACGGCTTCCCCACACGGGTTAACCTCGCCACGCACCACTAACTCGCAGGCTCATTCTTCAAAAGGCACGCTGTCACCAGGTCCTAAGACCCTAGGCTCCAACGGCTTGTAGGCACACGGTTTCAGGTACTATTTCACTCCCC
>CAWAEB010000007.1:0-8312 GCA_963781015.1 uncultured Actinomycetes bacterium
CGCGACCCTGGCCGGGGTTCGCCGGCGGGGGTGGGCGCAGAGCATGGCCAGCGCGAGCAGGGCGTGGCCTCGGTCAGCGCCCCGGTGCGCGGGCCGTCGAACAACGTGATCGCCGCGGTGTCGGTCTCCGGCCCACTGGACCGGATGGGTCGGGTACCGGTCGGCTGCACTCGAATGCGGTCCTGGCGCGGCGGCGCGGCTGACCGAGGCACTGCGCCGGGACTGAGACGTCGCCGGGGGCGACCCTCGCCGCGGTGTGCGACCGGTGTGCGACCGTGGCACGGGGCGTGACGAAGCTGGTCGCGTCGGCCACCGTGCCGTAGGACAAGTCGAGGGTCCCCCCACCAGCGGTGGGAGGTCCCCTTCGCGTAGCCCCGACGGGATTCAAACCCGCGCTACCGCCTTGAGAGGGCGGCGTGCTAGGCCACTACACAACGGGGCCGTCCGTTCCTTGCAGTGCCGATCGCTCGGCGCGAGGTGCAGAGACTCCCAGATCAGGGGAACGCTCACCACATCAAGCTCGGGTACCCGGACTCGACCTCGACTAACTGAACCAGAATCAGTTGGGCTGCCAATTACCCCATACCCCAAGGGCAAGGGGATCTGTCCGGGCCAGCTTCGGCGCTCCCCCAAATGCGCGACCGACCGGACCAGGCCTCGGGTGCGTGTCGAAGCGGGCCTCGAGATCCCGGCTGACGACGTCGGTGACCGCCATGACGATGGCCTCGAACGTGGTGCTGGTGATCACCGGGACATGATGGCGGTGGCACTGCTCGACGATGTAGTCGTCGAGCTCACGGATGGCGTCCATCCGCTCGAGGTAGGCCGTGGGCTTGCGATCACCGGTCGAGGAATCGCTGGATGAACCGACCACGATGCTCCTGCGGACCGGCCACCGTCAGCACGTAGGTGAACAGCGGCAGTTCGGGGTCGACCTGCCGTCGCCCCGGCACGATGTGCACGCCGTTGACCAGCACCTGCTGGCCCTCCTGACCGAGCGGACCGCCAGCGCTGCAGTGCCGTGCTGGACGATCCGGGCCTGCTCCTCGAACGCGAACAGCAGCCGGTTGCCCGACAGGTTGTTGAGCATCATCTTCGCCGCGGAGAGCGAGTTCTGGTGCAGGGCCGGCAGCAGGTCGGGGGCCAGCACGCTGCGGATCACCGAGCGCACCTGGTCGGTGGAGATCACCACGCCGATGCCCCAGCCGGTCGGCGACCTCGGCACTGACCGTGGACTTGCCGACGCCGGACGAGCCGCCGATGGCTACCACGAACGGCTGGCCTGCGGTGCGCACCCAGCGGCGGATCCGCACCCGCCGTTCGACGTCGACCAGGTCCTCGGCGAGCAGGACCCGGCTGATCTGGGCGGACACGCATCCGGGCGGGATGATGTCGTCGGCACCGGCGCTTCGGCTGCGTACGCCTTCACGATGTCGGCCACGGTCACGCTGGCAGCCGCGTCCGCGGCCGTCGAGTCCGGCCGCCCTTCATCATCCAGCGCGCGATCGTGCCCGCCGACAGCGGAACCCTGCGGTCATCGAGGTCGCGCATGAACAGCGCAGTGTCGCTCACGCAGCCAACCTAGCCCGGCCGGGCGGGGGTTACACGCCGGCTGGGGCTCCGCCGGCTGACCGAACCTCCAGACCTGGCTGGACCCTGCTGCCGAGCGGCCCACCGTCTGCTGCCGCAGCGGCCCACGTAGGGTGGCCGACATGGCACGCGTGGTGGTATTGGGGCCGGAATGGGCGGGATGGCCGCGGCCGCCCGGCTGCGTGTGAAGGGCCGCCATCTCACCGTCGTCGAGGCGTCGGACACCCACGGCGGCAAGCTCGGCGTGCTGCGTCGGGACGGATACGCCTTCGACACCGGCCCGAGCCTGTTCACCCTGCCCGCGGTCTACCGGGACCTGTTCCTCAAGACCGGGGCCGCGCTGGAGGACAGTGTCGAACTCGTCCCGCTCGATCCCGGGTTCACCTACCGGTTCTCCGACGGGACGCACCTGCCGATGCCGGGCGCCGGGGTGGGCCTGGGGGCAACTGCGATGGGCGATGCGTTCGGCGGGCAGGCCGCCACCGACTGGCGTGCGCTGCAGGAGCGGGCGGGCAGCGATGTGGGCGACGACGCGCCGACCGTTCCTGGAGTCCCCGCTGACCGGTGCGCGCGGACCTGGTGCCGCTGGCGCGCGATCTGGGTGCGGTGCGCACCGTTGCGCCATGGCAGACCCTGCGGAGCCTCGGCCGCCACACGCTCTCGGACTGGCGGGCCCGCCAGGTCCTGGACCGCTACGCGACCTACTCCGGCTCGGACCCGCGCCGGGCCACGGCCAGTCCTGGCCACGATCCCCTATGTCGAGGCCACGTTCGGCGCGTGGCACATCGCCGGGGGCCTGCGCATCCTCGGCGACGCCCTGCGCACCCGACTCGACGAGCGGGGCGTGACCGTGCGCCTGTTGACCCCAGCCATCCAGATCGAACGGGAATCCTCCGGACGGGTCTGCGGGGTGCAGCTCGCCGACGGAGAGGTGCTGCCCGCCGACGTGGTGGTCGCAAACGCGGATGCGCGTTCGGTCTACGGGCCGTTGCTCGGGCAACGCACCCCGAAGGGCCCGCTGCGGCGGCTGAACCGGGCCACCCCGTCGCTGTCGGGGTTCGTGATGCTGCTGGCCGTGCAGGGCCGCACACCGGGACTCAGCCACAACAACGTGTGGTTCCCCGCCGAGTACGACCCCGAGTTCGACGCGATCTTCGGCCGATCTCCGGCCCCGGTGGACGACCCGATCATCTACGCCTGCGTCCCTGACGACCCGGCGATGCGCCCGGCCGATGGTGAGTCATGGTTCGTGCTGGTCAACGCACCCCGGCACTCCACCGGTGGCCTCGACCGCGGCACCATCGACTGGGACACCCCCGGCCTCGCGCATTCCTACGCCGACCGGGTGCTGGCCCGGCTGACCGAGCGAGGCATCGACCTGACCGGGCGCATCCGCTGGCGCGAGCTGCGCACGCCTGCGGATCTCGAGCGCGCAACCGGTGCCCCGGGCGGGGCCATCTACGGCACCTCGTCCAACGGCACCCGCGCAGCGTTCCTGCGCCCGCAGAACGCCTCGCCGGTGCCGGGACTGTTTCTGGTGGGCGGGTCGGCGCACCCTGGTGGCGGGTTGCCCCTGGTCGGGATGTCCGCGGAGATCGTGGCAAACCTGGTGGGCCGCGCCTGAGCCGGTGGCTCTCGCCGAGCGAGCCCGCGCAGTTCCAGCGTAGATTCGACGCGACTTCCTCCACGTCGACGTCACCCACCCAGTGGTTCCTCCACCGGGGCGCCACCCCGACGACGCTGATGAGGAGGAACCAGCCGAGCCCCACTCCGGCGGGCCATCTCCGGCGGCCCGGACTCGGCAGCCCTACTCGGGCGGCCCGGACTCGCCGGGCTCTGACCAGCCGGCCAACCGGCCGGCCCGCGACACCGACTGCAGGACCTTCTCGGCCGCCGGGCGCGCCTGCAGGGTGCTCACGATGAGCAGCCGGTCGCCGGTCCTGATCCGGGTGTTCCGGTCCGGCACCAGGGTGTGCCCCGAACGCACGACCAGTGAGACCACCGCCCCCCGGGGCAACGGCAGCTCGCTGACGTAGGCGCCCGCCATCCGCGAGCCGGTGGGGATGTCCAGGTCGAGCAGCGCCGCCTGCATCGAGTCCAGGGGTGCGGCATCGACTGTGAGCTCGCCGACCTGCTCGGGTCGCACGAGCCCAGCCGCCGGGCGAATGCCGGCATCGTCGGGGACTGCACCAGCGTCAGCACGACCACGAGCAGCATCGTCACGTCGAAGACCAGCTCACCGTCGTCGCCGATCGCACCCAGCGGGATCGTCGCGAACACGATGGGCACCGCACCGCGCAGGCCCGCCCACGAGGCCAGGGCGGTCCACTGCCACGGGATCGGCGCAGTCCGCGACGTGCGCGTTGCCCACCCCGGCCGATGGAACGGGGCCAACGAGACCACCACGCTCACGGGACGGGCCACCAACAGCAGGAGCAGCCCCGCGAGCAGTGCGATGCCGGCCGCCTGGACGAGCCGGTCGGGAACCACCAGCAGGCCGAGCATGATGAACAGCCCGATCTGCACAGCCCAGGCCAGGCCCTCGACGAACCCCAGCACCGACCGCCGGTGCGGCAGTGGCGAGGCGGCCAGGACCAGCGCCGTGACGTACACCGCCGCGAAGCCGGAGGTGTGCAGCACCACGGCCAGGCCGTAGCTGAGCATGAACAGGGCGACCACCGCGACCGGGTAGAGCCCGGCGGCCGGCAGGGCCAGTCGCGGCAGAAGCCAGCGCGCGAACAGCCCGACCAGTACCCCCAGGATCAGACCACCGACCAGTTCGGCGATCACGATGATCGGGATCAGCCAGGGCGCCAGCTCGCCACTGGCGGTGGTGGACAGCAGCACGACCAGGACCACGACGGGTGCATCGTTGAGCCCCGATTCCGCCTCGAGCAGGGTCTGCAGCCGCGAGGGCAGGCGCAGCCCGCGCGCCACCGTGAACACCGCCGCCGCATCGGTCGGGGCCAGCACCGCCCCGATCAGCACCGCAACCCGCAGGTCCAGCCCCGCGATCCAGCTCAGCGGCAGCGCGACCAGGAAGATGCTCAGCGCCACCCCGACCGAGGCGAGGATGCCTGCCGGGACGATCACCGGCCGCACCGTGGACGGCCTGGTGGTCAGGCCACCCTCAGCCAGGATGATGACCAGCCCCGCGTAGCCCAGCGCAGTCGCCAGCTCGGCGTTGTCGAAGGCGATCCCACCGATCCCCTCGTCACTGAGCAGGAGCCCCAGCGCGAGGTAGAACAGCAGGCCGGGCAGGCCGAACCGGGAGGCCAGCCGGATGCCGCCCACCGCAGCCAGCACGATCACCCCGACGATCAGCATCAGCTGGGCAGCCTGTTCGGTGTCCATCAGCGGCCCCCACCCAGCGCCCGGCGCACGACGACCAGCAGTTGCGCCAGCCCCACCAGCCCGAGCACCACGAGGGCTCCCGCGCCGAGGGTGGACCAGTTCGGGTTGTCGTCGGGGCGGGCGACCCCGGCCAGCAGGAACATCACGACCACGATCACCCGGGTGGCCCGTTCGTTGACCGTCAGCACCCCGACGTCAGTCATCCCCACCCCGCCGGCCCGCGCTCGCACGTACTCCTGGAGCCAACCCAGCCCGACCGCTGCAACGCACAGCGGGCCGGGAGCCCCGGTGACCCAGAGCGCAGCCACGAACGCGGCATCGCTGATCCGGTCTGCCATCCCGTCGAGCACCGCACCCCAACGGCTGGTCCGCCCGGTCAGCACCGCCACCGCACCGTCGAGGGAGTCGACCAGCCCACTGAGCGCGATCACCAGTGCGGAGCCCAACACCGCCGCCGCGCTGCCCTGGCCCGCCAGGAGCGGCGCGCACCCGGCGATCAGCAGCCCGAACAGCGTGACCGCGTCCGGTGGCACCCGCAGGCGCGCCAACGGTGTGGCCAGAACATGCACCACCGTCAGCCAGCCGCCCACGACCCCCGTCGGGCGGGCACCACCATGCAGCACCGACCACTGCTGGAGATAGGTGGAACGGTCCATGATCGAGCGCAACGACCAGCCCACGGTCAGGCTGACCACCACCGAGCCCGCACCGCCGACCATCGACATCCGGGCCGGTCCACCGGAGTCGGCCAACGCCGCGATGTGCACCGGTCCGCGCGGATGCGCAGCGGTGGTGCGCACGCACGCGTTGGCTGCGCCGGTGGCGGTTCCCGACCAGGTGACTCGGATCCCCTTAACCATCGTTGCTCCTCCTGACCAGCAGCTACCGGCGCAGTTGGGTGAAGATCTGGCGCGTGGCAGTCGACCGGTTCAGCGTGTAGAAGTGCAACCCGGGTGCGCCCGCAGCCAGCAGCTCCGAGCACAGTTCGGTGGCAACCTCGATGCCCAGAGCGGACACGGCACCCGGATCGTCAGCGACCGCCTGGAAGCGATCGGCGAGCTCGGCCGGGAACGCCGCTCCGGAGAGGACGGCGAACCGCTCGAGCTGGCGCGCGTTTGTCACCGGCATGATCCCGGGCAGGATCGGCATGGTCACCCCGTGTGTCTGGGCGCGCGCCACCAGGTCGACGTAGTCCTGGGCGCGGAAGAAGAACTGCGTGATCGCGAACGAGGCGCCAGCGGCCTGCTTGGCGGCCAGCACGCGGGCATCCTCATCGAGGTCGCCGGACTCCGGATGACCCTCGGGGAACGCCGCAACCCCGATCGTGAAGTCCCCCGCGCGCCGGGCCAGGCGGATCAGCTCGTCGGCGTGCGACAACCCACCGGGCACCGCGGTCCACGGACTGCCCGGCCCACCCGGCGGGTCCCCGCGCAGCGCGAGCAGGTTGGTGATGCCGGCGAACTGGTAGCGAGTGAGCACCTCGCGCAACTCGTCCTCTGTGGACCCCACGCAGGTCAGGTGCGCCACCGCATCCATACCTGTCTCGGCCAGGATCCGGCTGGTGATGCGCACCGTCCGGTCCCGGGTCGACCCGCCGGCGCCGTAGGTCACGGAGACGAAGGTGGGCGCCAGCGGTGCCAGGTCGTTGATCGCCGACCAGAGCTGGCGCTCCCCCTCGTCGTCTTCGGCGGGAGGAACTCGAAGGAGAACACCGGCTCGCCGGAGCCCAGGCGCTCGGCCAGCGCGATCGACATCACATGCTCCGGGCAGTTGCCGCGATGGCCAGGTCGTTCAGGTTGGTGCGCACGTCGGGGGCCAGCCCAGCGGCGTCCAGGGCGGTGATCGCCTCCTCGGTCCGTCGACCGATCACGGACTCCACCTCGGCCAGGGCCCCGGTGGCCACGATGATCGACCGCAGTGACTCGATGGCCGCAGCGCCCAGGTGCGGATCGCCCAACCCCGCGCGCAGGTGGGCGGACTGCACGGCATCGGCGCGCTGCATCGCGGTGGCCACCAGCAGGGTCGCTTCCCCTCACGAAGGTCGTCGCCGGCCGGCTTGCCAGTCTCCGCTGGATCGCCGAACACGCCGAGCACGTCGTCACGCAGTTGGAACGCCTCACCGAGGGGCAACCCGTAGGCCGAGAGCGCCGCGGCAGCTCGTCGTCCCCGGCCAGCGCCGCACCCAGGTGCAGGGGCCGCTCGATCGTGTACTTGGCCGACTTGTAGCGCACGACCAGCAGCGCGCGTTGCGCGGAGCCATCGCTGTGCGACTGCTCGAGCAGGTCCAGGTACTGGCCAGCCATCAGCTCCGTGCGCATCCGGTCATAGACGACCTTGGCACGGGCCAGGGCGGCGGCGTCGAACCCCGAGCGGTAGAGCAGCTCATCGGCCCAACTCAGGCACAGGTCGCCGAGCAGGATGGCCGCCCCATCGCCGAACCGACCCGCGTCACCCAGCCAACCCTCCCCGCGATGCATGGTCGCGAACTGGCGGTGCGCGGCCGGTTGGCCGCGGCGCATGTCCGAGTCGTCCATCACGTCGTCGTGGACCAGCGCGCAGGCCTGCAGCAT
Organism: uncultured Actinomycetes bacterium; assembly: GCA_963781015.1. Classification (GTDB taxonomy): domain Bacteria; phylum Actinomycetota; class Actinomycetes; order S36-B12; family CAIYMF01; genus Prado023. Next base: position 7,515 of record CAWAEB010000007.1, read on the forward strand.
CTCCAGCGAGGTGGCGGCGCGCAGCGCGGTGGGCAGGTCGGTGCCGCCGGCGCCAGGTACCCCCACATGCAGAACGCCGGGCGCAGCCGCTTGCCACCGGCCAGGAGGTTGCTCAGGGTGTCTGTGAACGGCACCAGATCCGCCGAGATCCCAGCCAGGATCGATGCCTGCTCGGCCACGAACGCATCGAGGGTGCCCTGCACCGAGCTACGCAGCTGCTCCGCGGTGAGGCGGGGGTCGGAGGTCATGGCCGACAGCCTAGGGCCCCGGCCTGTCCGGCGGGCCGGATGGCCGGCACCATGGGCACAACGCCCGAGCATGGACACGCCCCGCCGGTGGGAAAGCACGAACCATGATCCAGTCCCCGCCGCGGGTGCGGTTGATCAGGAGCCGAGGATCTTCGCCTTCTGCGCGGCGAACTCGTCGTCGGTGAGGATTCCGGCGGCCTTCAGCTCGCCCAACTGCTGCAGCTGGGCGATCGTGTCACTGGTCCCGCCACCGACCGGGGCAGCTGGTGCTTCGGGCGCTGCTGCCGGCGCCTGCTGGGCGGCAACGGCCTGAGCCACCGCGGCATCGATTGCCGCCTGCTGCGCCGCGGCCGCATTCGCTGCTGCCTCCGCCGCCTGCATCTGGGCCAGCTGGTCGGCCTGCATCTGCTGCTGTGCGGCAGCCTGCTGCTTGCCGGCCTGGGCGTTGCGCATGCCGCGGACACCGCCGTGGCCGTACCTGCGACCACCGCCGTACGTGCCATGGTGCCCGCCAGTCCGGGTCGTCCCCTGCGCCTGGGCATCAGTTGCC
>CAWAEB010000008.1:0-48056 GCA_963781015.1 uncultured Actinomycetes bacterium
GGTACGCCCCGGATCGGGGCCTGATCGCCCGGATGGGCGGCACGATGTTCCTGCTGGGGCTGCTCTACGTGGTCCTGATGGGCGTGCTGATCTTCGCGGGGATCCAGTGGTGGTTCGTCCTGATCATCGCCGGCGGCTCGGCATGGGCGCAGTGGTACTTCTCCGACCGGGTCGCGCTGTTCTCGATGCATGCGCGGACCGTCGACCCCGGCGCAGGCCCCACAGCTGCACGCGATCATCGACCGGCTGTGCGCGATGGCCGACATGCCCAAGCCCACGGTGGCGATCGCCGACACGGACATGCCCAACGCCTTCGCGACTGGGCGTAGCACCAACCGGGCGGTGGTGTGCGTCACCACCGGCCTGCTGCGTCGGCTGGACGCCGACGAGCTCGAGGGCGTGCTGTCCCATGAACTGGCCCACGTTGCCCACCGCGACGTCCTCGTCATGACCATCGCCTCGTTCGTCGGTGTTCTGGCCGGGTTCCTCACCCGGTCCTGGATGTGGGGTGGGATGACCCGGCGCCGCGACAGCGACAGCAACAGCGCGATCGCGTTCCTGGCGATCATGGTCGTGTCGATCGTGGTCTACGCGATCAGCTTCGTGCTGATCCGTGTGCTGTCGCGCTACCGCGAGCTGTCCGCGGATCGGGCCGGCGCGCTGCTCACCGGTAGGCCGGCGGCCCTGGGCCGGGCGCTTCAGAAGATCTCCGGGGACATGGGTGCCATTCCGACCCGCGACCTGCGCCAGAAGGAGGCGATGAACGCCTTCTTCATCACCCCCGCTATCGGCGGCGGGCAGTCGTTGGCCAGCATCTTCGCGACGCACCCTCCGCTGGAGAAGCGCCTTGAGCAGCTGGCCCGCATCTCGGCGCAACTGGGCCAGTGATGGGGCTCTTCGACTCGATCATGGGTCGGCGCAAGCCCGCCCGACCTGACCTCGACGCCATCTTCGGCCTCCCGTCGGCAGCAATCACGCTCGAGGCGAGCCTCGACTTCCAGGCGACCGGCGCGGGTGCAGTCGCTTTCCGGGTCCCCGACGGTCGTGCCTTCGCCGCGATCCAGGCAGAGATCGAGGCGCTGCTCGCGGCCTCGGGAAATCCGGCCGTCGAGGTGACCGCCGACCAGTACGGCTACACCTGGCTCGTGGTACGCACCGACCCGCCGGACGCCGGGGCCCTGGTCACACACCTGCACGCGGTCAACCTCACGCTGCAGGACAGCGGGTTCGGCCCGCAACTGCTCTGCGCGATGGCCACGTTCGCCGGCCCCGGTGAGCGGACCCTGGCGATGGTCTACCTGTTCAAGGCCGGGGCGTTCTACCCGTTCGCGCCGATGCCCGGCGGTGGGCAGACCCGCGACACGATGCTCGAGCTGCAGATCCGCGACCTGCTCCGCGACGAGCTGTCCCTGGAGGACGACCTGTCCCGGTGGTTCCCGATCTGGGGCGCGCCGGGCTTGTAGGGGCGGCCTCGTCACCCTGGCCCAGTCACCCAGCCGGGTCAGTACGGCCGGGTCAGTCCGGCGTGCGCGTGGCGCCGACGCCGGGCAGGGTCAGCATCCGGTCCAGGGCCACCTTGGCCCAGTGCGCGGTGTCCGGGTCGACCACTATCTGGTTGACCACATTGCCTGCGACGAGGTTCTCCATCGCCCACACGAGGTGCGGCAGGTCGATCCGGTTCATCGTGGAGCAGTAGCAGACCGAGCGGTCCAGGAAGCTGACCTGCTTGTCCGGGTGGGCCAGAGCGAGCCGGCGCACCAGGTTGAGCTCCGTTCCGATCGCCCAGGACGAGCCAGGCTCGGCGGCGTCGAGCACCTTGATGATGTACTCCGTCGATCCCACGTGGTCGGCCTTCTCCACGACCTCATGTCGGCACTCCGGGTGGACCAGGATGTTCACCCCGGGGATGGTTGCCCGGGCCTCGTCGACGACCTCCTCGGTGAACCGGCCGTGCACCGAGCAGTGGCCGCGCCAGAGCACGACCTTCGCGGCCCGCAGTTCGTCGTCGGTCAGCCCCCCACCGGGCTTGTGCGGGTCGAACAGCACGCAGTCGGCCAACTCCAGGCCAAGGTCGAGGACCGCGGTGTTGCGCCCGAGGTGCTGATCGGGCAGGAAGAACACCCGATCACCGTGGTCGAAGGCCCACTCCAGGGACTGCCTGGCGTTGCTCGAGGTGCAGATCGTGCCGCCGTTGCGGCCGGTGAAGGCCTTGATCGCCGCCGTGGAGTTCATGTATGTCACCGGGATCGTGCCCTCGGTCAGGCCCAGCTCCGCGAATCGGGCCCAGCCGTCCTCGACCTGCCCGATCTCGGCCATGTCGGCCATCGAGCAGCCCGCGGCCAGGTCCGGCAGGATCACCTGCTGGCGCGGGGCCCGTGAGGATGTCGGCGCTCTCGGCCATGAAGTGCACGCCGCAGAAGATGATGAACTCCGCCTCCGGGTTGGCCGCGGCCTGCTGGGCGAGCTTGAACGAGTCGCCCGTGACGTCGGCGAAGGCGATCACCTCGTCGCGCTGGTAGTGGTGGCCCAGGACGTAGGCGCGCGAGCCGAGCGCGGCCCGGGCCACCTGTGCCCGGGCGACGAGGTCCGGGTCGGAGGCGGCCGGCAGCGCTCCGGGGCAGTCCACGCCCTTCTCGGTGTCCGGGTCGCTGCCCTGGCCGAGCAGCAGCAGTGCCAGAGGCGTGGGTTGCGGCTCGGTCCATGCGGCCGTGTCGGTCATCGCGTGGCCTTCCTCGGTGCGTGCTGCGTGGCAGTGCAGGCGCTCATCGTTCCACAGACTGTGGGCGAGCGCGGTGACTCATCCCGGCGCAGGCAGATGTCCACGGTGGACGTTGACGCGTCGACGATGATGGGACCACCCGTGCCCGAACCACGAACCCCGAACTTCGAACATGGAGCAGCCCCCACATGAGCCACCCGTTGATGTTCGACGAGCACGATCCGGTCCTGGTCAGGGTGCGAGGCATGGCTCGGGGTCTTCCCGGCGTCGGGGAGAAGGTCTCGCACGGGCGCCCCGCCTTCTTCACGACCAAGGTGTTCGCGTACTACGGGGGCTCGGTCAAGGTCGACGGCCACTACGTCCAGCACGGGCAGTCCGTGATGGTGCTGCTCGACCCCGACGAGCGGGCGGCCCTGGCGCTGGACCCGCGCTGCTTCGTCCCGGCCTACCTCGGACCTTTGGGGTGGCTGGGCATCGACCTGGCTCAACCGGATTGGTCGGAGATCGCCGAACTCATCGAGGCTTCGTACCGCAGGACGGCGCGCCCGTCCCTGGTCGCCGAACTGGAGGGACGCGCCGTCGGTCCGCAGTGCTGAACCTTGCCGTCGATGTGGTCGTTCAGGGCCCCACGCGCGGAGCATGCGGCCAACCCTGCCGCCGATGTGGTCGTTTCCGAGGCACTTCGATCGGCCGGCAGCGACCAGACCTCCGGCAAAGTTCGCTGCGGCCCTGCCCGCCGGAGCGCATCACGACCAGATCGACGAAGCCGGCATTCATGGGTCCTCACCGCAGCGTGGTGCGGTGGCGAAGGGCGGATGCGAGACTTCTGACCCGTGGAGGTCCTGATCTGTCCCGACTCGTTCACCGGGACGCTGACGGCGGCGCAGGCAGGCTGACGCCATCGCGCGCGGCTGGGCCGAGCAGGCGCCCGAGGATCGTCTGGCCCTGCGGCCCCTGTCCGATGGGGGGCCGGGATTCATTGACGCGGTTCGTGCCGGCGCGAATGGCGAGGTCGTACAACGGACCGTGACCGGGCCGCTGGGTGAGCAGGTGCCGGCGGAGTACCTCATCGGGCGTGACGGCACCGCGTGGATCGAGAGCGCCCAGAGCGGCCGGGCTGCACCTGATCCCCGAAGCGCGCCGGGATCCGACCCGGACCACGACTCGGGGCGTAGGCGAACTGATCGCGCACGCACTGGCCGGCGGTGCCCGTCGGATCGTGCTGGGAGTGGGTGGGACGGGGACCTGCGACGGGGGAGCGGGGCTGCTGGGCGCGCTCGGCGCCGTCGCGGACGTGCCCGACGCGCTGCTGGCCGGTGGAGCCAGACTGATCGAGGTCGGCCACGTCGACCTGGCACCAGCCCTGGGGGCGGTCAGTGGGGTTGACCTCGAAGTTGCCACGGATGTGGACGTTCCGCTGCTCGGGCCGCGGGGTGCGGCACACGGTTTCGCCCCCCAGAAGGGCGCAGGCCCGGAGCAGGTCGAGCATTTGGAGTCCGCGATGCGGCATTGGGCGCACCTGCTCGGGCGCACCGACAGTGGGCGCGCGCCGGCCGTGGCCCTGGGCGCCGGGGCAGGTGGGGGCCTGGGTGTGGCCATGGTCCGGTTGGGTGCTCAGCGGGTGCCTGGGATCACCACGGTCATGGCTGCCGCGGGGGTCGACGAGCTGATGGACCGCGTCGACCTGGTCCTCACCGGCGAGGGTGCATTCGACTGGCAGTCGCTGCGCGGGAAGGTCGTGGCCGGGGTCGCGGCTGCCGCACTGCAACGGGCCGTGCCCGTGGTGGTCCTGGCCGGCCGGGTCGAGGTCAACCGTCGGGAGTGGATGACCTCGGGGATCGCTGCGGCCTTTCCGGCAGCCGCACAGCCGGGGCAGGACCCCGCCGAGGGGCTGGCCCGGGCGGCGTCCCGCGCGGCACGGACGTGGTCGCGGTCCTGAGCGCCTGCCCTGAGCCGACCGCCGTGCTTCAGATCAGCTTGGGGTACGAGAGCAGCAGAGCCACGCCGAACAGGCCCAGCCCGATGGCGAAGCCGAGCAGCAGGCCCCGCGAACGCAGCTTGCGCATCCGGTTGGACATGGCCGCGAAGAACAGCACGGAGGCGAAGAGGACGGTCATGATCGTGTAGTTGTCGCCGCGCTGGTTGTTGGCAAGCGCTTCGGTGAACTTGGCGTCGGCGCGGGCATCGGCCTGGCGCGGCCTGCACGTTCTCGGGCAGGACGAAGGAGCGGCATGTCGAACGGCGACGCGGGCGCTGAAGGGTTCTCCAGTGGACTTTCGGCCAGCCATTCGGTCTGCGCCCGAGCCAGCGGCTCGGGGAACCGGGACTCGAGGAACTCCGCGACCTCGGGGTCGGAGGGGGACTCCACGAGCCAGCTGGTCCAGATCTGCACCTGGGTGCTGCTCCTGGTGCTGGCTGTACCGGCGAACCGGGACGCTTCGATGCGGGCGCTCGAGGCCTGCGAGAAGGCGATCGACATCGCACCGCCCCACTTGCTGGACTCGAAGGCCGACCAGGCCGTGAGGATGGTGGTCACCGACAGCACCACGACGGTGATGAACTCGAGACGGTCGGCCCAGGCACTGGTCGCTGCCGGGTCGTTGGCCGGCGTGGTCACTGTCGCGGCCTCCTGCATGCCGTCAGGCGTGGCCGGGGGTCGGGTTCCTGCTGGGACATGGCCGAATGCTAGACGGTGGCCACGCCGCGATGATTGGTCGAACCCCGCGAGCCGTGCGAGCATGTTCCGGGAATGCGTGCACCGCCGCGCGCGTTGCTCAGGCACAGACCATTTCCAGCACAGACCACTTCCAGGAGGGCTCCACCGATGACTGCTGAGACCACCACTGAGACGAGCGCCCCGGTCAGCGACGGGATCGTGCTGACCGCGACCGCCGCCGACAAGGTGCGGACGCTGCTCGACTCCGAGGGTCGCGACGACCTGGCGCTGCGCGTCGCGGTCCAGCCCGGCGGTTGCTCGGGCCTGCGCTACCAGTTGTTCTTCGACGAGCGCGCCCTCGATGGCGACGTGCGCAAGGACTTCGACGGTGTCGAGGTCGTCACCGACCGCATGAGCGCGCCGTACCTGACCGGCGCGACGATCGACTTCGTGGACACGATCGAGAAGCAGGGCTTCACAATCGACAACCCGAACGCGACCGGCTCGTGCGCATGCGGTGACTCGTTCCACTGACCTGACGCACTAGGGTCGCCCCCGTCGCCCAATCGATCAGGGGGTACTGCGCATGCGCGTCGTGATCACCGGCTCGATCGCCACCGATCACCTGATGACGTTCCCGGGGCGGTTCGCCGACTCGATGGTCGCTGGACAAGGTGGACAAGATCTCGTTGTCCTTCCTGGTCGACGAGCTCGAGGTCCGCCGCGGCGGTGTCGCGGCGAACATCTGCTTCGGGATGGGCATGCTCGGCCTGAACCCGGTCCTCGTGGGCGCGGTCGGGCCGGACTTCGCCGACTACCGGTCCTGGCTGGACCGCCACGGGGTGGACACCGACGTCGGTGCACGTCTCCGACGTGCGGCACACCGCACGCTTCGTGTGCACCACGGACGAGCACGCCAACCAGATCGCCACCTTCTACGCAGGGGCGATGCAGGAGGCCCGCGACATCGAGCTGGGGCCGGTCGCCGACCGGGTGGGCAACGTCGACCTCGTGCTCATCGGGGCCAACGACCCCGAGGCGATGCTGCGCCACACCGAGGAGTGCCGCTACCGGCGGATCCCGTTCGCAGCCGACCCCTCCCAGCAGCTCGCGCGAATGGACGGTCCCGACATCCGGCTGCTCGTCGATGGCGCGGCCTACCTGTTCACCAACGAGTACGAGGCAGCGCTGACCGAGCAGAAGACCGGCTGGAGCAGTGCGGAGATCCTCGATCGGGTCGGGATCCGGGTCACCACGCTCGGCCCGGACGGGGCACGCATCGAGCGCAAGGGGGAGCCGGCGATCCATGTCGACACGCCGAAGGAGACCCATAAGGCCGACCCGACCGGCGTGGGCGACGCGTTCCGGGCGGGATTCCTGTCCGGCCTGGCCTGGGGGCTGTCGCTGGAGCGGTGCGCCCAGGTCGGGTCGCTGCTGGCCACGCACGTCATCGAGAGCGTCGGCACCCAGGAGTACGAGCTGGCCACGATGGCGTTCCTGACCCGCCTGCACGACACGTACGGCGAGCAGGCTGCCCAGGAGATCGGCGCCCACGTCCTGCTGGCCCGTCTCTGACCGCGCGGCGATCCGCAGCAGCCCGAGTGGAGCCCCGCACCGTGCCGATCGAGCCACCCCTCCCGCGTTGGGCGCTGCCCGAACCAGCCGATCTCGCCGGCCTGCCTGCGGGTCAGGAGTTCGTGGCCGTCGGCGCCGACCTGTCCCCGGGGATGCTGCTGGCCGGCTACCGGTCCGGGCTGTTCGCGATGCCCGAACGTGGTGTCCCGGGCTGGTGGTGTCCGGACCCACGCGGGATCCTGCTGCCCGGTGGGGTGCATGTCTCGCGGTCCCTGCGTCGTGCACTGGGCCGCTACGAGGTCAGCGTCGACAGCGCGTTCGACGCCGTGCTGGCCCAGTGCGCCGACCCGGGTCGCCCGCACGGCTGGATCAGCACCGACTACCAGCAGTCCTACCGGGTGCTGCACGACTTGGGCTGGGCGCACTCCGTGGAGGTGTGGGCCGACGACGGCACGCTGGCTGGTGGGCTGTTCGGCGTGGAGCTGGGCGGCCTGTTCGCCGCCGAGTCGAAGTTCCACGCCCGCACGGACGCCTCGAAGGTGGCTGTCGTGGCCCTGGCGGCGCTGCTGGGCGCCGACGCGGACACACGCCGGATCATCGACGTGCAGTGGTGCACCGAGCACCTGGCGACCCTGGGCGCCGGTACGGTGCCCCGTGAGCTCTACCTGCGCGCCCTGCCCGCCGCCCTGGGGTGCCCACCGGTGCTCGGCGACCTGCCCGGTCTCGGCGTGGATCAGCCAGGCCTGCCGGGTGCGGCCACGTTCCCCGCGGCCAGACGGATCAGGTGGCGCTGAGCCGGCGCCGGATCTCGGTTCGGGACGTCCGGCTCGGGCTCGGTGACCGCTGGTCGCTGCGCCTTGGGACCGTCCGCGTCAGGGCGCAGCGCCCCTGTGTGCAGCAGGTGATGCCCGCGCAGCCGGCACCAGGCCGGCACGTCATGCTCGGCGGCGACATCGTCGGTGCGCAGTTCCACCACCGTGCCGGTGGGCAGGGACGCGGCTGCCCGGGCCAGTCGGATGATCGGTACCGGGCAGAGCACCCCACGGGCCTCGACGACCACGTCCGGGGTCGGCGCATCGGCCGCGCCCGCAGCGTTGCCGGCGGCCTGGTCCTCGGTGGCCGTCATGCGTGCTCAGCGGCGTCTCGGGCTGCGGCCACAGCAGGTGCCAGTGCGGCCAGGAATGCCTCGACATCGGCGGCCGTGATGTCCGGGGGCAGGCTGATCCGCAGGTTCCCGTGCGTGATCGCCCCCATCGCGGCCAGCACGTGGCTGGGCCGGCGGGTGTCCGAGGTGCAGGCCGAGCCGGAGCTCACGGCGAACCCGGCCCGGTCCAGCTCGCTGACCAGGACCTCCCCATCGGCGTAGAGGACTGTGAAGCAGATGATGTGCGGTGCCGACCCGGGCCGACCCAGCACGAGGATGTCGGGCGCCGAGCGGGGGACCTCCGTGCGCAGCAGCTCCAACAGTCGGGTGCGCTGCGCCGCAGTCTCGCGGCAGGCGCGCGGTCGCCTGCTCCAGGGCTGTGGCCGCCGCGCACTGCACCCGGGATGTTCGGGAAGCCCGCCGATCGACCCGCCTCATCCGTCGGCATCGGGCTGCGCCAGCGCACACCCGAGCGCACCACGAGGATGCCGACCCCGGGTGGGCCGCCCCACTTGTGCGCACTGCCTGCCAGGACATCCCAGTGCTCGGTGACCTGGGTCGACCCCAGCGCCGCGCAGGCATCGACCAGCAGCGGCACGCCAGCCGCTCGGGCGGCCGCATGCACCTGCGCCAGTGGCTGGACGGCGCCCACTTCGTGGTTGACCTGCTGCACAGCAGCCACAGCCACCCCGGGGGAGCGGACTGCAGCACGGAAGGCCTCAACGTCAACCTCAGCATGAAGGTTCACCGGCACCAGGACTGGATCCGCTCCGGCCAGCACCCAATCGGCAGCGCGCAGCACCGCCGAGTGCTCGACCGCACTGGCCACCACCTGCTGCCCGGTCCCGTGCGCCCCGGCTCCGTGCGCCCTGGCGCCCTGCCGAGCCCGAGCCAGTCCCAGCAGGCCCAGGTGCAGGGCCTGACTGCCCGAGGCGGTGAAAGTCACCTCCTGGGGCAGGACTCCGATGCAGGTGGCAACCGCGGCCCGGGCGGCATCGAGCAGCTGCCGGGCGAGCCGGCCCTCGCGGTACAGCCGCGCGGGATCGGCCCAGCCATGCGCGAACGCAGCTACCAGGGCTTGCCCCGCCTTCTCCTCGAGGGGAAGCCCGGAGGCTGCGTCGAAGTGGCGAGACATGCCCCACACGGTATCGCGAGCCCCGTGGCAGGTAGGCCCCTGACTGCGCTACCCTCGCCCTGTCCAGCGTCCGAGTCGTGGGGTGCCCGCAGAACGCGGATACACCAGGCCATCTATGAGGGGAACACCTGACGTGGTAGCAGATCGCACCGACCGTTCCCGGTCGTTGCGCCGGTGGGGGGTGGGAGCCGGTGCACTGGCCGTCACCCTGCTGGCCTCAGGATGCAGCGTGCGCGAGGGCTTCTCGATGAACGCCCCCGACCTCGCGTCGGAGCAGTCCCAGATCATCGAGGACCTCTGGTTCGGCGCGTGGGTCGCAGTTGCGCTGGTCGGCCTGTTCACCGGGGCGCTGATCCTCTACGCCGCCATCCGGTTCCGGCGCAAGGACGTCAACGCCGATGCTCCGCCGCAGATGCGCTACAACGTCCCGCTCGAGGTCATGTACACGATCGTGCCCCTGGTGATGATCCTGGGCTTCTTCTTCTTCACAGCCCGTGACCAGAGCGAGCTGGTCAAGGTGTCCGAGAACCCGGACAACACGATCGGCGTGGTCGGTTTCCGCTGGAGCTGGGCGTTCAACTACGTCGACGACGACGTCTACGAGGTCGGTACGGCCGAAATCGCCGACATCCCGACGCTGTACCTGCCGGTCAACGAATCGGTCGTCTTCGAGTTGCAGAGCCCGGACGTGGTTCACTCGTTCTGGATTCCGGCCTTCCTGATGAAGATGGACGTCTTCCCAGATCGGTTGAACAAGTTCGAGGTGACCCCGAACAAGGTCGGTGACTACGCCGGTCGGTGCGCCGAGTTGTGCGGAGTCGACCATGCCCGGATGCTCTTCCGTGTGAAGGTCGTCGATCGTGCCGAATACGACCAGCACATGGACGAACTGCGCACCAAGGGCCAGACCGGCTCGATCGAGACCGACCGCATCACGCGAGACGGTGAGCGGTACTGGGAGGCTGACAGGTACTCGGGCTTCACGGACACGGAGGTCGCGCAATGACGCTACTCAACGAGCGGCCCGCCGAGATCAGCGCCCCGCCGCCGCGCCCGGAGTCCGGCCTGGGCCGGAAGATCGTGTCGGTGCTGACCACCACCGACCACAAGACAATCGGTCGGCTCTACCTGGGCACCTCCTTCATGTTCTTCCTCATCGGTGGCGTGATGGCCCTGATCATCCGCGCCGAGCTCGCGCGGCCTGGTCTGCAGATCGTGACCCTGGAGCAGTACAACCAGCTGTTCACGATGCACGGCTCGATCATGCTGCTCCTGTTCGCCACCGCCCTGTTCGTCGGGTTCACGAACTTCCTGATGCCCCTGCAGATCGGCGCCCCGGACGTGGCATTCCCACGTCTGAACATGCTGGGCTACTGGATGTACTTCTTCGGTGGACTGATCGTGCTCACCGGGTTCCTCACCCCCGGCGGGGCGGCCGCATTCGGCTGGTTCCTCTACGTCCCGCTCTCGGGCGCGGAGTTCTCCCCGAACGTCGGCGCGGACCTGTGGATCCTCGGGTTCGCCCTCGGTGGCGTCGGAACGATCCTGGGCGCGGTGAACTTCATCACCACCATCCTGACGATGCGTGCGCCCGGAATGACCATGTTCCGGATGCCGATCTTCACGTGGAACGTCCTGCTGACCTCAGTGCTGGTGCTGATGGTGTTCCCGGTCCTGGCCGCGACGCTGATCGTGCTCGAGATCGACCGCAAGTTCGGGTCGGTGGTCTTCCTGCCGGAGAACGGTGGGGCGATCCTGTTCCAGCACCTGTTCTGGTTCTTCGGACATCCCGAGGTCTACATCATCGCCCTGCCCTTCTTCGGCATCATCTCCGAGATCCTGCCCGTGTTCAGCCGCAAGCCGATCTTCGGTTACAAGGGCCTGATCTTCGCGACGATCGCGATCGCCGCGCTGTCGATGGCGGTGTGGGCTCACCACATGTACGTCACCGGCGCGGTGTCCCTGCCGTTCTTCTCCCTGATGACGATGCTGATCGCAGTGCCGACCGGCGTGAAGTTCTTCAACTGGATCGGCACGATGTGGGGCGGGTCGATCAGCTTCGAGACCCCGATGCTGTGGGTCATGGGCTTCCTGCTCACGTTCCTGTTCGGTGGCCTGACCGGGGTGATCCTGGCCTCGCCGCCGCTGGACTTCCAGCGTCTCGGACACGGCCTTCGTGGTTGCGCACTTCCACTACACCGTGTTCGGCACCGTCGTCTTCGCGATGTACGCCGGGTTCTACTTCTGGTGGCCCAAGATCTTCGGCCGGATGCTCGACGAGACCCTGGGCAAGTGGCACTTCGCGCTGACGTTCATCGGCTTCAACGGCACCTTCCTCATCCAGCACTGGTTGGGCGTCGAGGGGATGCCGCGCCGCTACGGCGACTACCTGCCCGGTGACGGCTTCACTCTGGAGAACGAGATCTCGTCGTTCTTCGCCCTGGTCCTCGGGCATCTCGACGCTGTTCTTCCTCTACAACGTCTACAAGACGTGGCGAACGGCGCCGCTGGTGACCGAGGACGACCCCTGGGGCTGGGGGGCGTCCCTGGAATGGGCGACATCCAGCCCGCCGCCTCGGCACAACTTCGTCTCGCTGCCGCGGATCCGTTCCGAGCGACCGGCGTTCGACCTGCACCATCCCGAACTCGCCGAGTGGGATGTCGAGGGCTACCTCGCCACTCTCGACGCACGCACCAAGGCCACGGCGAGTGTCGACACCCAGGCCGACTCCAAGGGGGCGATCACGTGAAGCTTGCCGCGAAGCTCTTCATCGGAGGGGCGGTCTTCTACCTGCTGGTCGCCGGCATCTACTGGATCATGTCCCACGACGAGGTCGGCACCACCGCGCTGGCCCTGACCGGTGGCCTGTCAGCGATGATCGGGTTCTACCTGCTGGTCACGGCACGCCGGCTGCCCGACCAGCCCGAGGACCTCGCCTCCGCCGAGATCTGGGATGCCGATGCCGACTACGGCTACTTCAGCCCGTACTCATGGGCCCCGCTGCTGGTGGGCGCCTCGGCAGCCATCACCTTCGCCGGTCTGGCCTTCGCGGCCTGGATCGTCGCCGCGGGGCTCGTCCTGGTCGTCATGTCCTCGGCCTACTGGGTGTTCGAGTACTACCGCGGGCCGGCGCGCCAATTCTGATCCCATTCGCGCAGGACCTGTTCGCCCAGCACATGAGGGTGGCCCCGGCATCGTCCGGGGCCATTCCCTTCCCGTGCCCGGACCTGCCCGGGAGCATTCCCATGTCCGGGAGGGCTCAGTCGTCGTCGTCCTCGCCCGCGGGGCGGGTTGGGTCCGAGCCGACCGGGACCAAGCCGCCCCAGGCGTGCCGCCAGGTGCGAGTCCGCCAGCACTTGCCCCGGTGCCCCATGCTGCGCACCACGAGCGCGGCCAGACCCAGCCACAGGACGGCCACCTGTATGCCGAGGGAGGCCCACTTGGCCCAACCCAGCAGGAACGCACCACCGAGGATCCACACCAGCAGTCCCAGCCCGAACCAGGTCTGCCGCCCGGTGGGCACGGCTCCGATCCGCCCGGCGTCGAGTTCCAACCCATGCTCATGCCCGCCGACGCAGTCGGTCCCCGAGATCAGGTAGTCCGGCTCGGAGCGGGCCGTGGGCTCCATGCGCTAGGCCGTCAGGTCCGCGCTGGTGGTGATCCAGCGCCTGAGCAGGTCGTGGGCCGCGCCTGAGGTCAGTGCGTCGGTGACCGCGGGAAGGGCCACGGACAGGCGCGTCATCAGGTCCGTGGCGGGGTCCGGGATGGTCACGGGCAACTCCCCGCCCGCGGCGGAGTAGGCCACCAGCGCAGCCGCGGCGTTCAGTGTCACGGCATCCCGTATCCCGGCGATCGACGGATCGTCCGGAGTGTCCAGCAGGATGCGGAACAGGCTCGCGTTGCGCTGCGCGGTGCCACCGCGAAGCGAGTCAGGGGCGCGGGCCGGCAGTCCCAACGCTGCGGGGTCGACGACGGCACGCCGGCGCTGGTCGGTCGTGAGGTCCCACACGGTGGAGGTGGTGTGGATGCTCAGCTCGTCGAGGCCGTCGTCACCGTGGACGACCAACGCCCGGGTCCCGCGCGCGGCCAGGACCCCGGCCATCAACTCACCGATCGCCTCGGTGGGCACACCGAGCACCTGGGCGGCGGGATGCGCGGGATTGGCCAGCGGGCCGAGGATGTTGAACACGGTTCGGATGGCCAGTTCCCGACGGATCGGGCCGATGTGGCGCATCGCGGGGTGGAACACCGGTGCGAAGCAGAACGTGATGCCGAGCAGCTCGCCGGCCTGCGCGGCCGCGGCCGCCGGCAGGTCGATGGCCACCCCGAGCGCCTCGAGCATGTCCGCCGAGCCACTCTGCGACGAGGCAGCCCGATTGCCGTGCTTGGCCACCCGTGCGCCGGCGGCCGCAGCCACGACGGCGGCCATCGTGGAGATGTTCACGGTGTGCGCGCGGTCCCCGCCGGTTCCGCAGGTGTCGACCACCGGGCCGGGCACCTCCAGGGGGACGCTGGCGTTCATCATGCCGGTGACCAGGCCGGCGACCTCGTGGGCAGTCTCACCCTTGGCGCGCAGCGCGACCAGGAACGCGGCGGTGTTGGCCGGCGGCGTCCCACCGGTGAGGATCTCGGCCATGACCCACGTCGTGGTGGGGGAGTTCAGGTCCTCGCCGGCCAGCAGGGCCTCCAGGACATCGACCCAGTCGGTCAGCGGGGTGTCGTTCACGTCGTGGTGACCGCCGGCAGCCGCCGGCGCAGCAGCCCGGACACGGCATCGGCGAGTTGGCCCGGGTCGATCGGGTGGCCCACGACAGCCTCGGCGCGCGACCACGTCGCCAGCCAGGCGTCCTGCGGGCGACCGGTGAGCACCAGGATCGGTGGGCAGCGGTGGATCTCGTCCTTGAACTGTCGAGCCAGGCCCAGGCCGCCGTACGGCGTGGCCTCCCCATCGAGGATCATCAGGTCCAGGCCCCCGGCATCGGCGGTCCGGACGGCGACCGGGCCGGTGGCGACCTCCACGAGCTCCAGCTCGGGAAGGCTCGGATCCGGGCGGGTACCCAGCGCGGTCAGCACGGCGCGGCGCACGGTGCGATCGTCGCTGTAGACCATGATGCGCAGGGTGCGAGGGGCCTGGGACGTGGGCATGGGCTCTCCTGTGAATAGCTGTCGCAGGGATGCTACTTGGTCTGGCCGCGCACAGTCGGGCGCAGGTCCAGACACGCGGTGCTGGACTGTGGGGTTCGGGTGGGAAGTTCCCGACACATCTGACAGACTGCGCGCGTGGCTTCGACAACCGTTGTGACCTCCGCGCACCCGGGCGCCCACCCGATCCACCCGAACAAGGTGGCCGTGGGCACCATCATCTGGCTGGCCAGCGAGTTGATGTTCTTCGCCGGCCTGTTCGCGATGTACTTCACCCTACGGGCAACCAACCCGGAGATATGGGCTGAGCAGACGCAGTACCTCAACGTCCCCTTCGCCACGGTGAACACGTTGATCCTGGTGTCCTCCAGCGTGACCTGCCAGTTGGGTGTCCTGGCCGCCGAACGCGGCAATGTCCGAGGCATGCAGCGCTGGTACATCATCACGTTCATCATGGGCTCGGTCTTCATCGGCGGCCAGATCTACGAGTACGCCCACCTGATCCAGGCTGAGGGCCTGTCACTGTCCTCATCCGCCTACGGCTCCGCGTTCTTCCTGGCCACCGGGTTCCACGGCCTGCACGTGGTCGGCGGGCTCGTGGCCTTCCTGTTCGTGCTGGGCCGCTCGTACGCCTCCCGTCGCTACGGCCACGAGCAGGCCACGGCTGCGATCGCCACCAGTTACTACTGGCACTTCGTCGACGTGGTCTGGATCGCCCTATTCTTCACGATCTATGTCATGAAGTAGCCCAGCCCGCACCCGCCCCGGCATCCACACACCTTGCAGAGGTAGGCCCGTGAACAGTCCAGCAGCCCGCAGGCACCCGGCAGCACTGATGATGCTGTTGCTCGGGGCACTGGCGGTCATCGGCACCGTCTACACGCTGGTCACCACCAGCGGTCAAGCACGAGCCGCCGGGGCCCCGACGAGCGAGACCCAGGTCGAGGAAGGCCGCGCCATCTACCTCGAGGGGTGCTCCTCCTGCCACGGAATCGATGCGCAGGGGACCTCGGTGGCACCGAACCTGATCGGAGTCGGTGCGGCCTCCGTGCACTTCCAGGTGGCGACCGGGCGAATGCCGATGGCAGCCCCTGCGGTGCAGGTCGAGCGCAAGAAGCCCAGCTACAACGAGGAGCAGATCGCAGCCCTCGCGGCCTACATCGCGACCCTCGGCCCCGGCCCGGCGATCCCCACCGCTGAGGAGCTCGACACGACGAATGCGGATCTCGCGGTCGGTGGCGAACTGTTCCGCACCAACTGCGCCCAGTGCCACAACTTCGCCGGCCGCGGTGCCGCCCTGACCGAGGGCAAGTGGGCACCGAGCCTGATGGAGGCCACGCCGCAGGAGGTCTACGAGGCCATGCTGACTGGTCCACAGAACATGCCGGTCTTCGGCGACGGGACGCTCAGCGTCCCTGAGAAGCAGGACATCCTCAAGTACGTCGCCCACCTGCAGGAGCAGACCCAGCCCGGTGGCTGGGGCATGGGATCGTTCGGTCCGGTGACTGAGGGAACCATGCTCTTCACCCTCGCACTGGGCCTGATGGCCGGCGCGGCAGTCTGGATCGGAGCCAAGGTCCGATGAGCGAACACTCCCAGACCGAGCCGGACTTCGTCACCGCGACGGCTGTCCATCACCCCCGGCGCACCGATGTGGACCCGAGGGCGGCCAAGCGCGCTGAGCGCCAGGTCGCCACGATGTTCGTCCTGGCCACCGTCCTGCTCATCGCTGCGGTCGTGGCCTATGTCGTGATCCCGGTCGACGCGGGGGTGAACATCCCCCTGCTCGGCCCGATCGGCGCGCTGAACGTGGCGCTGGGCCTGAGCATGGGCCTGGGCATCCTGTTGATCGGGCTGGGTGCCATCCACTGGGCGCGCAAGTTGATGCCCGGCAACGAGGTCGTGGCCCAGCGCCATGAGATGCGGTCCACCGCCGACGAGCGGGCAGCTGCGGTCGAGGCATTCGAGCGCGGTGCTGCTGACTCGGGCTTCGCCAGCCGGCCGATCATCCGCCGGACCCTGATCGGCGCGATGCTGGTGCTCCCGCTGCCCCTGGTCATCCTGTTGCGTGACATGTACACCGCCCCGCCCGGGGCCCCGAGTCCGGCCGAGCAACTGTCCAGGACCATCTGGGACACGGACGTGCGCATCCTCACGGACGTGTCGTTGAACCCGCTCAAGCCCGAGGACATCCCCGTCGGCGGCCTGGTCGCCGCGGTCCCGGCCAACCTCAGCGAGGTCGAGCACGCCGAGGGCAGCCTCAACGCGCGAGCCAAGGCCGCGATCATCCTCGTCCGGATGGCTCCCGACGAGATCGTGTCCCAGCAGGGTGAGGGTTGGGACGTCGAGGGGATCTTGGCCTACTCCAAGATCTGCACCCACGTCGGCTGTCCGATCGCGCTCTACGAGCAGCGGACGCACCATCTGTTGTGTCCGTGCCACCAGTCGACCTTCGACCTTGCCGACTCGGGCACCGTGGTCTTCGGACCTGCGGCCCGCGAGATGCCGCAGTTGCCGATCACCGTTGATGACGAGGGCTACCTGGTCGCCGTGAGCGACTTCCAGCAGCCCGTGGGACCGAGTTTCTGGGAGCGCGGATGAGTGTCGTGATGGAAACCGGGGGCAAGGGTGCCGGCTGGGTCGATGACCGGCTGGGCAACTCCAACTTCCTGCGGCGCAGCCTGAACAAGGTCTTCCCCGACCACTGGTCGTTCATGCTCGGCGAGATCGCGCTCTACTCGTTCATCATCATCCTGCTCACAGGCGTCTACCTGACCCTGTGGTTCAAGCCGTCGATGATCGAGATCGTCTATGACGGGTCCTACGCCCCGCTCAACGGCGTGAAGATGAGCGAGGCGATGGCCTCGACCCTCGACATCTCCTTCGATGTCCGCGGCGGCCTGCTGATCCGCCAGATCCACCACATGGCGGCGCTGTTCTTCGTGGCCGCGATCGCGATCCACCTGCTGCGGGTGTTCTTCACTGGCGCGTTCCGAAAGCCCCGCGAACTCAACTGGGTGATCGGGCTGGTGCTGTTCCTGCTCGCCGTGGCCGCAGGCTTCTCCGGCTACTCGCTGCCCGACGATCTGCTGTCGGGCACCGGTCTTCGGATCACCCAGGGCATCATCCAGGCCAGTCCGGTGATCGGGACGTGGTTCTCGTTCCTGCTCTTCGACGGCCAGTTCCCGGGCACCGCCTTCATCCCGCGGCTCTACGGCCTGCACATCCTGCTGATCCCGGGGCTGATCCTGGCGCTTGTCACCGCCCACCTGATGATGGTCTGGTACCAGAAGCACACCCAGTTCCCCGGCCCCGGGCGCACCAACACCAACGTCGTCGGCTACCCGCTGATGCCGATCTACATGGCCAAGGCCGGCGGGTTCTTCTTCGTCGTCTTCGGCACGATCGTGGCGCTGTCCGGCATCTTCCAGATCAACCCGATCTGGGCCTATGGCCCCTACATGCCCGATCAGGTCACCGCGGGGTCCCAGCCGGACTGGTACGTCGGATTCCTTGACGGCGCCCTGCGGCTCATGCCGGCCTGGGAGATTGCTGCGTTCGGGGTGACGCTGACATTGAGTCTGGTCATCCCCGCGTTGATCATCCCACCCGTGTTGCTCCTGCTGGTTGGGGCTTATCCATGGATCGAGCGCTACGCGACCAAGGACAACTCCGAGCACCATCTGCTGGATCGCCCCCGCAACGTCCCCACGCGGACCGCGCTGGGCGCTGCTGTGGTGGCCTTCTACATCGTGCTGATGATCGGTGGCGGCAACGACATCATCGCCTACAACTTCCACATGAGCTTCAACACGATGATCCGAATTCTGCAGGTTCTGCTCTTCGTGGCACCGGTGGTGACGTTCATCGTGACCAAGCGCTGGGCGCTGTCGCTGCAGCGTCGCGACCGCGACATGTTGCTGCACGGCCGGGAGACCGGCCGCGTGCTGCGGCTGCCCAGCGGGGAGTTCCTCGAGATCCACGAGCCGGTCGACGATGAGACCAGAGCCAAGATCATGTCGAAGACCGACCGCGAGCCGCTCGCCCTGCCGGAGGGCGTTGACGACAACGGTGTGACCAATCCCGCCTCTCGCAAGGACCGGGCGCGGGCCAAGGTCTCGGGATTCTTCTACCGCGACAACATCGCGCTGCCCACCGACGAGGAACTCGCCGAGGCCAATGCGCACATCGAACATGAGTTGCACGATGCGGTCGAGTCCGGTTCGCAGGCTGCGGCCGAGATCTCGGGCCAGGGCCAGCACTAGAACCTTCGATGCACACCACGAGCGGTCGGTTCCCCTCTGGGGGCCGGCCGCTCGTGCGATGCGCAGGAGGTCGGCCGTGACGCAGCGCAACGTCCTCGGCGGGGCGCTGGACCCGTGCGGCACGGACCCGGTGACCGGGTTCTACCGGGACGGCAGTTGCACGACCGGTCCGCAGGATCAGGGCAGCCACACGATCTGCGCCGTCGTCACAGCCGAGTTCCTGGCCCACCAGCGCAGCATCGGCAACGACCTGTCCACGCCCAGCCCGATGTATGGGTTCCCCGGACTCGTGCCGGGGGATCGCTGGTGCGTGACAGCGGTTAACTGGTTGCGCGCCCACCGGGACGGCGTGGCGTCCCCGGTCGTGCTCGCGGCCACGAACGAGGCGGTGCTGGCGCTGGTGCCGTTCGACGTGCTCGCAGAGCACGCTGTGGACGTCCCGGAGGACCCGAGTTCCATCGAGCCGCTCTGACCCGACCGTCCCCGGGGCTGCAGGGGCGCGCAGCGGCCGACGATCGGCTCCGCGGCTTCAGGTGACCAGGTCGAGGTGCCGATCGCGCAGGTCGACCTCGAACGTGGGCCGATGCGAGGCGGCGGCGCGGATCGGGCAGGCCAGCGGCGGCCCATCGAGGTCGACCAATCGGACCCCCTCGCTGAACAACCAGCGCGCCAGGATCTGGGTCTCCTCCGCAAGCGCGGCGCTGGCGGCCCGTTCGGGTTCGGCCACCTCCTCGGCGGCGACGAGGATCGCGCTCAGCGGCCCGGCGGGGTCGGTGCCGGCGGGGATCCGGCCGGCACCAGCGAGGCGACCATGGCGGATCACGTGGACCTCCCAGCCGAGGTCGTCGGCCGGCCGGGCAGCCACCACCTGCCGGGTCTGACCCAGCAGGTCGAGCGTGGCTGCAACGTCGACGCCGCGCAGGAGGGCCGCCAACCGGTCGCGCCACACGCCGGCCTCCTCGTAGCGCTCCTGCCCGGCGAGGACCTCCATCCGCGTGCCGATCGTCTCGATCACCTCACCTGGATCGTGGACCAGCGCGACCTGCGCACGCGCGACGATGCCCCCATAGGCCTGCGCCGAGATCTGCCCGATGCAGGGCGCCGGGCAGCGTCCGAGGTCGGCCAGGACGCACGCGGAGGCCTTGGGTCGCCTGCCCAGGGCCTGGCTGCAGGTGCGCAGCGGCAGAGCCTCGGCGATCGCTTCGGCGGCCTCCTGCGCCGTGCGGCGACTGGTGTAGGGGCCGATGTACCGGGCACCCGCAGTTACATCGGCGCGGACGCTGTTCACGACACTGATCCGCGGGTACCGCTCGACCGTCAGCTTGAGCCACACCGCGTTCTGCGGCCGGGTCGAGCGTCGGTTGTACCTCGGAGCCCGGGCAGCGATGGTGCGCAGCTCGCGTACCTGGGCCTCCAGCGCCGTGGCGCAGGGAACGGCGACCACCTTGCTGGCCAGCCCCACCATCTCGGTCATCCGGCGTCGTTGCTCAGCTGCGGTGAAGTAGCTGAGCACTCGGCGGCGGATCGACCGGGAGGTGCCGACGTAGAGCGCCACCCCCTGGTCGTCCTCGAACACGTAGACCCCGGGCCCGTCGGGCAGCCCGTCGGCCAACCCACGCTTGCGACGCCTCGCGTCGGGCACGCGGCTGCTGTAGCCCTGCAGCTCGGTCAGGCTGTGCACCCCGAGGTTGCCGACCCGTTCCATCAACCCGTGCAGCACGTCGACGGTCGCCCGGGCATCGGACAGGGCCCGGTGGTTGGGGGTGACCTGGGTTCGGAAGTGCCGCGCGAGCGTGCCCAGCTTGCAGTTGGGCACTTCATCACGGGTCAGGACGTGCCGGGCCAGCCGCGCGGTGTCCAGCACCTGCGGATCGGGCCACACCATGTCCAGTTGCGCGCAGGCCCCCTTGAGGAAACCCACGTCATAGGGCGCGTTGTGCGCCACCAGCACCGCACCGTGCGCGAACTCCAGGAAGGCCGGCAGCGCTGCGGACAGCGGCGGAGCGCCGAGGAGCATCTCGTCGGTGATCCCGGTCAGCGCCCGGATGAACGGGGGCAGCGGCCGACCGATCCTGACCAGGGTCTGGAACTCCCCGACGACCTGGCCACCGCGGACCTTGACCGCGCCGATCTCTGTGATGCCCGCACCCTGTGGGCGCCCGCCATCGGTCTCCAGGTCGACGACCACGAACGTGACCTCGTGCAGGCCGGGGGCCATGTCATCGAAGGTCATCTGCGTCGCCGTGCTCATGGCCCCCACCGTAGGTGCGGGGTGCGACAACGCTTCGGGTCCCACGCCGGGACAGGTAGGCTTTCGCAGGCGCCCCCCGGGCTCGGCCCCCGTGACCACCTGGCGGCGCTCGGCCCACCGAAACGACCCAGGAGTTGCCCCCCATGCCCGACGTGCGCGTGCCCGATGATGCACACCGCTGGCGCTGTGCCCAGTGCGGCAACCTGACCCGCTTCGATGTCATGCACCGGGCCCGCACCCGGGAGTTCTGGCACATCGACCTGGCTGGCGTGCCGACGGTTGAGTCCGTCGAGGTCCTCGATGACACGGTGGAGTCCGTGAGCTGTCGGTGGTGCGGCACCGGCGCGTCGATCGAGGTCATCGCCCGCCCGGTCAGCTGAACCGGCCCGTGTTCACCGACGATCGGGTGCGGCCCTCGCTGCTGCTCGCCGTCGGGTGGTTGGCGTACTTCACCGCACTTCAATGGAGTGTCGTGCGCTTCAAGGTTCCCATCGTGGTGATTCTCACGGCGTGTGCGATCGGGCTGGCGGTGTGGCAGGTGCGCAGACCACGTGTCACGCTGACGCCGCCGGCCGTGGCACTCATGCTCCTGGGCAGCGCGGCCGCCACGCTGCTCGTGCCGCTGTTCAGCTACCTCGATCCACCTGGACTGACCGCGGCCCGCACCGTGCTGGTTGTCGCACCGATGGTCCTCGCCGCATTGATCTGGTCCAGACGTCCGCGGCCTGCCCTGGTGGCCCTGGCTGTGTCCGTGCTCGCGTACGTGGCGGTCGGTGCGGTCGCGGTGGTTGCCGACCCGGCTCCGAAGATCGATGTCTGGGTCGCGCTCCAGCAGGCCAGCGATGCGTTGCGGACCGGCGTCAACTTCTACGCGATCAGCTGGACTGGGTCGCCCGGGGTTCCTGATGCCTTCACATATCTGCCCTGGACCGCAGTGCTGCTCGCGCCCGGGCGGTGGTTGGCCGGTGACGTTCGCTGGGCCCTGATCGGGTGGACCCTTGTTGCGGCCCTCGGGGCGTGGGTGCTTGCGAACACGACGGCACGCCGGGATCGGGGGCCCGGTGACCAGGGTCCTTCATCAGGGACGTGGGTCGGCGCCGCGATCGTCGCGCTGCTGCTGTTCGCCCCGGGCACGTTGACCCAGGTGGACCAGGCGTGGACCGAGCCATTGCTGTTGGCTGGTCTGGTCTGGTGGGCTGTTCTGGTGCATCGGGGCCACCCGTGGTGGGCGGTCATACCGCTTGCGCTGGCGTGTGCGAGCAAGCAGCACCTGGCCCTGCTCCTGCCGGTGCTGATGCTGTGGCGACCGTTCGGGATGCGCCGGGCCGTGGCCACCGGTGCGCTGACCGCTGCGCTGATCGCACCCTGGTTCCTGGCAGGTCCGGCGGACTTCATCCACGACACCGTCACCCTCCTGGTGTCCTTCCACGCGATCCTGTTCGCCAACACCTGGTACCTGCTGGCGCTGAACGTGTTCGGCGTCGAACTGCCGTTCTGGATCACCGGGATCATCGTGCTGGGTGTTCTGGTCGCGATCGCCCTTGCTGTGCGCCGCCGCCAGCCCGACCTCGGCGAGATCCTGCGGTGGTTGGCACTTCTGCTGCTGGTGGCCAACCTTGTCAACAAGCAGGCCTTCTACAACCAGTTCTGGTTGTCCGGCGCTCTGGTCGTCGTGTCATTGGCCGTTGCGGGTCGCCGCACTGAACCACAGACGCCGCCCACCTCGAAGGTGCCTGCCGGTGCTGTTGCCGCAGCCGATGTCGGACCCCCCTCGTAGCGTCCTGCCCAGCACACGAGGCGTGAGGGAGGGACCATGATCATCGACTGCGACGGATGCCAGATGCGGGACCTGGCGTGCGAGGACTGCGTCGTCACCCACCTGCTCGGGCCACCGGGTGGACTGGGCTCGGCGGAGCAGACGGCCCTGGCCGTGCTGGCTGATGGGGGGCTTGTCCCTCCGCTGCGGATGGTGCCGGGCGACGGCCCGGGCTGGGGCCGGGCGCCGCGGGCGGGGCGCCCGCCAGGCGCCGCCACGGCCTGAGGGGCCTCGTCGTGACAGTCCGTGGGCCAAGATGGGTCCATGCGTGTCCTGTGCGTGACCAACGACTTCCCCCCGCGGGCAGGTGGGATCCAGGCCTTCGTCCATGGAGTCCTGGTCCGTCAGCCCGAGGGGTCGGTGGTTGTCTACGCCCCGAAGTGGAAGGGCGATGCGGCCTTCGACGCGCAGCAGCCGTTCCCCGTGGTCCGCCACCGGACGTCGTTGATGCTCCCCGAGCCGATGGTGCTGCGACGGGCCAGGGAGATCGCCCGAGCAGAGGGCTGCGACCGGGTGGTGTTCGGGGCGGCGGCCCCGCTGGGCCTGCTTGCCGGATCGTTGGCGCAGGTTGGTGTGCACACCAGCGTGGGCATGACCCACGGGCACGAGGCGGCATGGGCCAGGACGCCGGGCTCGAGACAGATGCTTCGCCGGATCGGTACCCGCCTGGACCGGGTGACGTACCTGGGCGGGTACACGCGCGACCGGATCGCCTCGGCGCTGACCCCGGCTGCGTCCGCCCGGATGCGCCAACTGGTTCCCGGGGTCGACGCTGAGACGTTTCATCCCGACCGAACGGCCCAGGGGCGGGAGATCCGGGAGCGGCACGGCCTGACCGACCGTCGGGTCGTGGTCTGCGTGTCGCGACTGATGCCGCGCAAGGGCCAGGACTCGCTGATCCGGGCCCTGCCGCGGATCCAGGGTGCCGCTGGGGCGGACGTCGCCCTGCTGATCGTCGGTGGGGGACCCTACCGCAAGGACCTGTCCGCGCTGGTGGCCGAGCACCGGCTCGAGCGCGACGTGGTCATCACAGGCGGAGTGCCGTGGTCGGAGCTGCCGGCGCACTACGCGGCGGGTGACGTGTTCGCGATGCCGTGCCGGACCCGGCAGCGGGGCTGGGACGTCGAGGGCCTGGGGATCGTCTACCTCGAGGCGTCAGCAACCGGGCTGCCGGTGGTCTCCGGTGACTCGGGAGGCGCTCCGGATGCGGTGCTGGCGGGGGAGACCGGCTTCGTCGTGGGCGGTCTCGACGAGGATGCCCTCGTGGGCCGGGTCAGCCAGTTGCTGACCGACCCGGAACTCGCTGCGCGCCTCGGTGCAGCCGGGCGCGAATGGGTGGAGTCCGCCTGGACGTGGGAGCACTCCGCCGATCGGTTGCGGATCATGCTCGACGGCCGGGACCCCGACGCGGTGGCTGCCGCAGGTTGACTCCCGCAGGTTGGCTCCCGCAGAGCCCCGATCGGCAGCGCGCCTCAGCCCAGCGCACGGCACGTGCTCAGCGGCCGCCCAGTCATGAGGGGAGACTCGGGCGGGCGGCCTCGGCCGGGGGCTTCTGGGAGAGCAGGATCGACAGGGCAGTCACAGTCGCAGCCAGGGTGAGGCCGACGCGGACCGTCTGCACGAGCACGGCCACCGGGTTGCCCTCCAGCAGAGCCGTGTAGAGCCAGGGGTAGATCAGCTGGGTGGCCGCGCTCGCACCGATCAGAAGCGCGACTGTGCGCCGCATCCGGGTGCCGGGATCGCCCAGGCAGACCGCGGCCAGGCCCAGCAGCCAGATGAAGTACTGACCGGAGAACACCCGGCTGCTGACCA
This sequence comes from uncultured Actinomycetes bacterium, assembly GCA_963781015.1. Taxonomy (GTDB): domain Bacteria; phylum Actinomycetota; class Actinomycetes; order S36-B12; family CAIYMF01; genus Prado023. The sequence goes on from CAWAEB010000008.1 coordinate 24,517, forward strand.
CCGTGAACAGCACCGCAGCCAGCGCCACATCTGGCCCGGGGATCTGCTCCAGGGCGCCCCGCAGGCGCTGCACCGCCACGGTGCCCAGCAGCAGGACGGTGCTCACTGCTGCCACGCGAGCCATCAGGTCGACCCCGGCGGCATCCACCTCGTGGGCGCCGTAGCGGTAGACGACTTCCACCGGTGCGCCGAGGGCCCGGCCGACCAGGAACGGCCACGCGGCCACGGCCTCGATCTGCAGACCCCGATCACGCTGCCCGGTGAGGAACGACCAGGGGTCGGTCATGGTGGCCAGCAGCCCCGTGGCGATCAGTGCGCTGGCCGCGACCGCCCCGGCGGCTGCGCGGGGCAGGTCCCTGCGCCGCAGGGCCGCCAGGACCAGCACGGGCCACGCCTTGAGCCAGCCGCCCGTGATGGCCAGTGCGCCGCTGAGCGCCGGACGGCTGACCAGCAGCACCGCCGCCACTGCGAATGCGGTGGGCGCCACGTCGAACCGGGCCAGCAGCAGTGGACCGACCAGCAGTGGCAGCAGTGCCCAGAGCCGGACCCCACTGAGCTGCTGGGTGCGTCGTCCCTGCGCGCTCAGCATCGCCATGATCAGCGCGTCGAAGGCCAGGAACAGGAGCACGAAGCCGATCCGCTCTCCTGGCAGCCACGCCCCGAGCAGGAGCAACGGGCCGACCAACGGCGGGTACTGCCACATCTGGTCGGTGGGGAACCGCTGGGAGCGCAGTGCGTCCGTGACCCAGTCGGCGTAGATGTTCAAGTCGTTGACCTGCTCGGGCCAGGCGATCGTCCCGGTGATGATGGCGATCAGCAGCAGGCGCAGCCCGCCCCAGAGCGCCCAGTCCACCGCGCCGGGATGGGACCGACCGGTCATTCGAAACCCGCCACCCGCCGGACGTCGGTCAGCATGCCCAGTCGTTCAGCGGCCAGCACCGCCTGGCTGCGCGAGGTCACGCCCAGCTTCCGATAGATGCCCGAGAGATGCGAGCGGGTGGTCGCCGGCGACACGTACAGCCGTTCGGAGATGCCCGCCACGGTCAACCCCTCGGCGGCCAGGGCCAGCACGTCGGACTCGCGTCGGGTGAGCCGTGGGCCGCCGCGGGCCTGCCGGCGCGGAGCGAGCAGGTCATCGGCCAGGAAGGCGCGTGGGGCACTGACAGCCTGTGCCAGCGTGCTGAGCACCTGCTCAGGAGCCACCGTGCTGGGCAGGTAGGCAGAGGCGCCCAGGTCCAGGGCGTGGAGCATCGCGGCGTGGTCAGGCACGGCGCTGAGCGCAACGATCGCCAGCTCTGGCCAACGATCCCGCGCGATGGCCACCACATGCCCTCGCTCACTGCTCGGCAGGGTGAGGTTGACCAGCAGGGCGTGCGCATCCTGCTCACCCACGCAACGCAGGGCGGCATCCGAGTCGGCGACGGAGGTCACGATCGCTCCAGCGGTGCTCAGCACCTCCACCAGGCCATGGCGCAGCAGGTGATGCGCCTCGGCGACGACCACGCGCAGTCCGTCAACGGATGTCTGGATCGTTGCGGTCACCTCCACCCCCTCCGCCGTGCCGCTCCGTTCCTGGCACCCGGTCACGCTATCGCGCCCGGCCGACGCCCGGTCGCCAGACCGGCTACCCTGCGGATGTGGCTGAACTGACGCATTCCAGCATCGTGATCAATGCGGATCCTGCCGAGATCATGGACGTCATTGCCGACGTCGAGGCCTATCCCGATTGGATCTCCGGTGTGGACGCCGCGAACGCCGAGGAGCTGCAGGAGTCCGGACGGCCGGCCTCGGCAACCTTCCACGGCAATCTCGGGATGATCAGGGACAGCTACACCGTCGCCTACGACTGGGCCGAGACCGAGGTCTCTTGGCACCTGACCAATGGGGACAAGATCAGCGACCTGCACGGCACCTACGTATGCACCGACCTGGGTGACGGCACGACCGAGGTCGAGTACCGGCTCGCCGTCGAGCTGGTTGTCCCAGTCGTGAGCATGCTGCGCCGTCGCGGCGAGAAGGCGGTCATCGATTCCGCCCTCAAGGGGCTCAAGCGCCGGGTCGAGAGCTGAGCGGAGATGGCCACCTCAGACTCGGCGTCCTTCTGGGAAGCCGTGCGCTCCTGGGCGGATTCGGCCGGCCTGCTGCTGCCCAGTGACCCGGACGCACAGGATCGTCCGGTGGTCCCGCAGTCGGTCTGTGACTCCTGCCCGATCTGCCAGGCCGCAGCCACCTTGGACCAGGTGAACCCCCAGGTCCTCGCCGATGTCACCGAGGTGGCGCGCAGCCTCGTCCTCGGGCTGGGCTCAGCGATCGCAGCGGCGGCGGACAACCGCTCCTTCGGAACCGGTCAGGGCGCCGATCGTGGCGATGAGCAGGACAGTGCGCCTGACGCGCCGCTCGCAGCGGACCAGGACCCCGATGAGGACCCGGACGATCAGATCCAGTAGCACAGGGGACCGCACGCGGAGCACGCCGGACGGCAGCGGTTACAGCCGCGCCCCGTCGTCCCAACCGTCCTCGCGCGACTCCGGCAGCAGCCAGACCAGCGTGGCGAAGCCCGCAAGGAAGGCCAGTCCGGCCCCGATGCTCACGATCCGCGGTGGGTCCCAGCCGGTCAGCACGATCAGCAGCAGGATCACTGGGCCGCCGATCGTGCCCGCCCAGCCCAGCCGAGCGATCGGGGTCCCGATGGGGATCTCCGGCGGCTCGGGCGGGGTGAAGTGGCCCTCGTCGTCCCAGTTGTCGACGAACGCGTCCGGGGTGTCCGGGGAGGGGGCTGGGGGGTCAGGCGGCCGGGCGCGCCGCAGCGGTTCGAAGAGCCGTTCCAGGCCCGCCTGGGACCCGGTCTCGCGGGGACCCGCCGGGGGCTGGTCGGTCGGCGTGCGCGCGGCGGGCGCCGTTGACCCAGGACCAGCAGGATCAACCGGGTCGACCCCATCATCAGGCCCCTTCGACACTGTCCCCGGTGTCGCGGCCGCATCGTCAAGCGCGGTGTCTGAGGTGAGATCAGCCACGATGCGCGCCCATGCAGCGTCGAAGTCCTCCTGCCGTCCGGGTGGCTCAGCCATGGGCCAGCCCACCAGTCGGTCGTGGGCGGCAGGGGTGCATCCGGGTCTCCTGGGCGGGTCATTCGGTCCTGGCGGCAATCGTCGCACATCGCCTGGGGACGCGGATGCGTTCACGTTGCCCGTTCCGGGCGCCGTCCCCTACCGTGGCCTTGGCCAAGGGAGGACCACCGATGCTCTACTCGCTGATGAAGCACGTGGTCATCGGTCCACCATTGAGGGCGCTGTACCCCGCCACGGTCGAGGGCCTGGAGAACATCCCCGACGACGGTCCGGCCATCCTTGCCAGCAACCACCTGTCGTTCTCCGACTCGATCTTCCTGCCCGTGGTCGTGGATCGGAAGATCACGTTCCTGGCCAAGAGCGACTACTTCGACGGGCCCGGGGTGAAGGGCTGGCTGTCCAAGCAGTTCTTCTCCGGGGTGGGGCAGGTGCCGATCGACCGATCAGGTGGGCAGGCCAGCATGGCCGCCATCGACACCGGGGTGCGGGTCCTGCGCGACGGTGAGCTGCTGGGTGTCTACCCCGAGGGCACCCGATCCCCGGACGGCCGGTTGTACCGCGGCCGCACGGGCCCGGCCCGGATGGCCCTGGCCGCACCTGCCCCGGTGATTCCGGTCGCCATGATCGGCACCGACAAGATCCAGCCCACAGGGCAGAAGATCCCCAACCTGTATCCGTTGACGATCCGGATCGGCGCCCCGCTGGACTTCTCCCGCTACGCCGGCATGGCCGACGACCGATTCGTGCTGCGCAGCATGACCGACGAGATCATGTACGAGCTCATGGAGCTCTCCGGCCAGGAGTACGTCGACGTCTACGCCAACCAGGCCAAGGAACTGATCGAGACGTACGGCACTTCCACGCCCACGGCGGCGCAGGTGGCCGAGGTCGACGCCACGCAGGCGCACCCGGCCTGAGGCGGACAGCGCGCCGCAGGGCAGCGCGCCTGACGGGCAGGCAGACACGGCGGGCGGGCAGACACGGCGCGACTAGGCCAACCGTGCCCAGCCCTTGGACCGCTCCACAGCCACGCGCCAGCGACGATGGGCGCCCGGATCATGCGGTCGTGGTTCGTAACGAGCCTGCGCGGATTCGCGCAACCGGGCGCCGAGCTCAGCCGGGGAGGCCCACAGTCCGGTACCCAGGCCGGCCGCGATTGCTGCACCGAGCCCGGTGGCCTGCAGCTCGGCCGACACCCGGACCGGGACACCGAGTTCGTCGGCCTGCACCTGGCAGAGGAACCCGTTGACCGCAGCGCCGCCGTCCACGGACAGCTCGGGCAGCGAGAGCCCGGCCTCCCGGGTCATCAGGTCCACCACGTCACGCACCTCGAAGGCGATCGCCTCCAGTGTGGCGCGCACCAGGTGCGCCCGGGTCGTGCCGCGGGTGATGCCCAGGATCGTCCCGCGTGCGTACGGGTCCCAGTCGGGCGCGCCCAGCCCTGTGAGGGCAGGCACGAACACCACCCCGCCGGAATCGGCTACCGAACGGGCCAGCTGCTCGGTCTCCGTGGCGCTCTCGATGATGCCCAGCCCGTCGCGCAGCCACTGGACTGCGGCACCCGTCACGAACACTGCACCCTCCAGCGCGTACTCGCGAACGCCCCCGGGGTGCTGCCAGGCCACAGTGGTGAGCAGTCCGTTGTGCGACTCGACGATCTGCTCACCGGTGTTGACCAGCACGAAGGAGCCGGTTCCATAGGTGCACTTGCTGGACCCGACCTCGAAGCAGCCCTGTCCGAACAGAGCGGCCTGCTGGTCGCCCAGGATGGACGCGATCGGCAGGTCCAGGCCGAAGAAGCAGGCCGGGTCGGTGCGCCCGAGCACCCCGTAGGAGTCGACGATGGTGGGCAGGGCTGCGCGCGGCACCCCGAACAGGTCGAGCAGCTCTGGGCCCCAGTCGCCGGTGTTCAAGTCGTAGAGCAGGGTGCGCGAGGCGTTGGACGGGTCCGTGACGTGGTGCAGTCCCCGGGTCAACCGGGCGATCAGGTAGGAGTCCACCGTGCCGACCGCGACCTCACCGGCCACGATCCGCCGCCACGTCTGCGGATCCTCGGTGCGGACCCAGGCCAGCTTGGTGCCCGAGAAGTACGGGTCCAGGCGCAGGCCGGTCAGCCGTTCCACGAGCGGTTCGTGACCGGCCTCGCGCAGGCTCGCGCAGATCCCGGCTGTCCGGCGGTCCTGCCAGACGATGGCCCGCCGGGGTGCGCCCATCGTCTCGCGGTCCCAGAAGCAGATCGTCTCGCGCTGGTTGGTGATGCCGACCGCGGTCGGCGGGTCGGCCTGCGCGGCCTCGGTCGCCAGCAGCGCGCGGGTCGCGTCCAGGGTGGCGGCCCAGATCTCACTCGGGTCGTGCTCCACCCAGCCGTCGGCGGGGAAGTGCTGGGGGAACTCCCGGTAGCCACGGGCGACGATCTCCAGTTCCGTGGACATCAGCAGGGCGGTGACCCCGGTCGTGCCGGCGTCGAGGGCGAGGATGCTCATGGGCGCCCACCCTAGGACAGCGCCCCCGCAGGATCAGTGCTGCCACAGGTAGGGCGTCGTGGTGGATGCCCGGACCAGCCCGGCGCGTTCCAGGATCGGGCGGGAGAACTCGGTCGAGTCACTGTGGATCAGCGTCCTGCCCATCGCCAGAGCGCTGCGGGCCCGGGCCGCGGTCAGGGCACGGTAGATGCCCAGACCTCGCCACGCCTGGCGGGTCGCGCCGCCCCAGATCCCGGCGAAGTCGGTCCCTGCCACGGGTTCGAGCCTGCCCGCGCAGACGATCTGCCCCGCGTGCTCGGCCACCCAGAGTTCCATCCCGTCATCCCGGGAGAGCCGGTCCAGCAGCGCGGCGATCATCTCCTGGGAAACGGGGTCCCCGAAGGCCTCGTCGGCCATCTGGCACATCGCAGCGACGTCCTCGGGCGAGGTCACGGTGCGAAGCGCCACGCCATCGGGGAGCGCCACGTCCACCGCGAGCAGCTGGGCCGGACCGAGCATGATCGACTCCAGCTCCTGTGCCTCGAACCCGTTGTCCACCAGCGCGTCATGCAGACCTGGGGCCTGATCGTGTCCCCGGGTCTTCCACTCCACCCGGACGATGTCGGGATCGCTGCGATAGTGCTCCAGCGCAGCCGGGACGAGCTCTCGGATCCGCTCGGCGTCGGCATCCCCGAGGTCCCGGTAGGTCACGAAGCCGCGTCCCCCGCGGAAGGTGACCAGGCGCAGCGGTCCGTGGCAGGTCAGCGACACCGCGCTCGGGGTCTCGGCGTCGGTGCGAAGCTGCCGGTCATAGGCGGCGAGCAGTGCGCTGGGGTCCGGCATGGGTGCCATGGTGCACCCTGCTCCTCGATGGGTCGTCGCTCGGCAGGGCCCAGGTCCGGTGTCCGCCATGACGGGGGCTGGGTCCTGGTGTGCTGTCGACTCCGTCGATAGGGCCCGGAGCCCGTCGTCGACCGACGTCGCGGCGGCAGCCTCGGTAGCGTGGCCCCGTCGACGAACCAGCTCACGGAAGGTTGCCCCATGACAGTCAAGAAGGTTGCCCTGCTCACCGCTGGCGGGCTCGCGCCCTGCCTGTCCTCCGCCGTGGGCGGGCTGATCCAGCGATACACCGAGGTGGCGCCGGAGATCGAGATCATCGCCTACCGCGGGGGCTACCAGGGTCTGCTGCTCGGCGAGAAGATGGAGGTCACCCCGCTGGTCCGGAAGAAGGCGCACCTGCTCCACGACTTCGGTGGCAGCCCGATCGTCAACAGCCGGGTCAAGCTGACCAACGTGGCTGACTGCGTCAAGCGCGGACTCGTCGCCGAGGGACAGGACCCGCAGAAGGTCGCCGCCGACCAGCTGGTCGCTGACGACGTGGACGTGCTGCACACGATCGGTGGCGATGACACCAACACCGCTGCTGCCGACCTGGCCGCGTTCCTGCGCAACAACGGCTACGAGCTCCAGGTGGTCGGACTGCCCAAGACGATCGACAACGACGTGATCCCGATCCGCCAGTCCCTGGGTGCGTGGACCGCTGCTGACGAGGGTGCGGAGTTCTTCTGGAACGTCGTCTCGGAGCACAGCGCCAACCCGCGCACGCTGGTCGTCCACGAGGTGATGGGCCGCAACTGCGGTTGGCTGACCGCAGCCACGGCGCAGTCCTACCGCAGGCTGCTCGACCACAAGGAGTGGCTGCCGGAGTTCGGCGTGCCCCGCGCGCGCCGCGACGTGCACGCCGTGTTCGTGCCGGAGATGGAGCTGGACCTGGCTTCGGAGGCCGAGCGGCTCAAGGGAGTCATGGACGAGGTCGGCAACGTCAACATCTTCCTGTCCGAGGGTGCTGGCGTCGACTCGATCGTGGCTCAGATGGAGGCTGCCGGCGAGACCGTGCCGCGTGACGCCTTCGGCCACGTCCGTCTCGATGAGATCAACCCCGGGCAGTGGTTCGCCGAGCAGTTCGCCCCCATGATCGAGGCCGGCAAGGTACTGATCCAGAAGAGCGGCTACTACTCGCGGGCAGCCGCGGCCAACACCCGCGACCTCGAGCTGATCAGGTCGTGCGTGGACACGGCCGTGGAGGTCGCCCTGGCCGGCGGCACCGGGCTGGTCGGCCACGACGAGGAGCGCGGCGACCAGTTGCGCGCCATCGAGTTCGACCGGATCAAGGGCGGTAAGAACTTCGACATCGACGTGGCCTGGTTCGGGGAGCTGCTCGAGGGCATCGGCCAGCCCAAGCGCGCCAAGGTGACCGTGGAGCACTGAACCGCCGCTGGTGCCTTGCCTTGCTGGCTGGTGAGGCGCTGGCGTCTCTGTGGCGTGACGCGGTCGGACCCAGTGGGCTCGCTGGCATACCCTAGGACGCATGTCCGTGCAGGATGCGGCCCTGACCGCGGCCCCCGAGAACCCCGTCCGCCTCGGCGCGGCTGTCCAGCAGCCGACCTGGCCGGACCCGGCAGCGCTGGCGCAGGCCACCGCGACGCTTCGCCGGCTGCCCCCGCTCGTGTTCGCGGGCGAGGTCGACAAGCTCGCGAGCGGCTCGGCCGACGTGCGCGCGTGGGGAGGCGTTCCTGCTGCAGGGCGGCGACTGCGCCGAGACGTTCGCCGGGCAACACCGACGCACATCCGCGCCAACATCCGGACCCTGCTGCAGATGGCGGTCGTGCTGACCTACGGCGCCATCGATGCCGGTGGTCAAGGTGGCCCGCATCGCCGGCCAGTACGCCAAGCCGCGCCCAGCGACACCGAGACATCGACGCGCTGGCGCTGCCGCCTACCGCGGCGACATGGTCAACGGCTTCGACTCCGACCGCCGCGGCGCGCCGCGCCGACCCGTCGCGGCTGGTGCGCGCCTACCACACGGCCAGCGCGACGATGAACCTGGTGCGCGCGTTCACGCAGGGCGGCTTCGCCGACCTGCGCCAGGTGCACGACTGGAACCAGGAGTTCGTCGCCTCGACCGCGGCCGGCCAGCGCTACGAGGCGCTGGCCGGCGAGATCGACCGGGCGCTGCGGTTCATGACGGCCTGCGGCGCCGACTCCGAGCGAGCTCGCACCGTCGAGTTCTACGCCGAGCCACGAGGCGCCTGGTGCTGGACTACGAGCGGCCGCTGACCCGGATCGACTCGCGCACCGGGACTGCCCTACGACCTGTCGGCGCACTTCCTGTGGATCGGGGAGCGCACCCGCCAGCTCGACGGCGCGCACGTCGCGTTCGCCCGCGAGATCCGCAACCCGATCGGCGTCAAGCTCGGCCCGACGACACGCCGGCTGACGCCGTCGCGCTGGTCGACGGCTCGACCCGGACCACGACCCCGGGCCGGCTGACCTTCGTCACCCGGATGGGCACCGGCAAGATCCGCGACGTGCTGCCGCCGCTCATCGAGACGGTCCAGGCCTCCGGGCACCCGGTCATCTGGCAGTGCGACCCGATGCACGGCAACACCACGAGGCCACCTCACCGGCTACAAGACCCGCACGTTCGACCGACATCGTCGACGAGGTGCAGGGCTTCTTCGAGGTGCACCGCGCGCCTGGGCACCCATCCCGGCGGCATCCACGTCGAGCTCACCGGCGACGACGTCACCGAGTGCCTCGGCGGGCGCAGGAGATCTCCGACGAGCGACCTGGCGCCGCGCTACGAGACGGCGTGCGACCCGCGGCTGAACCCCCAGCAGTCCCTGGAGCTGGCGTTCCTCGTCGCGGAGATGCTGGACAAGCGCTGAGCGCCGGTCCCCTCGCTGCTGCTCCGTCACGCCTCCAGCGCGTCGGGATCCTCAAGCGGCGGGCCGTACACCAGCGCGTCGGCGGGCAGTGCCGCCAGTCGGGCGGACATCACCGAGACGAATCGGGCCGGGTCCGGGGCGTTCTTCAGCGCCTGTGCCGGGCTGTCGGGGGGAGTGGTGTAGAGCGCCAGGATCATCCGGCCGCGCTGCAGGTAGGTCGCGGTGCTGTCGATGGTCTCCTCCGCGGGGCTGGTCACCGCGAAGGCGTAGGCCTGACGTGCCACCCCGGGCTGCTGCGGCCAGTCGGCATCCGGTGCGTCCTCGAACTGCCAGGTCAAGGGCTCCCGGTCGGCCTGCGGTGGTTCGACCGGGCCGTCCGGGCAGTCGGCCTCTGCGCTGGCCAGCTCGGCCATCGCCTGCTCGGCGTCGGCCGGCGTCGAGTAGAGGATCGCCTCGCTGCTGACCCACGCCTCCCCGGCGGAGTCGGCGATCCCCACCTGGTGGCGCCCGGTGCGCAGGCTCTCGCTGGGGAAGTCGCCGTAGCAGAGGTCCAGCGACACCCGCCCGAACACCTCGTCGCCTCCCTCGTAGGGCGTCAGGGCGGCACCCGGAGCGGCGTCCTGATCCGTCAAAGAGACGGCGGCGAGCAGGTCGGCATCGCTGGGATCGCCCAGCGCGTCGCTGATCTCCTGCAGCTGACCGCATCCGGTGAGCAGCAGCACGCCTGCGACGACCATCGCTGCGCCAGAGCGCCATGTCCTGGTCCTGGGCACCGGTGCAGGCCTCCTCATGTGCGCGTCGCTGGGCCGCGCAGCGAGGTCGTGCGGCCTGCGTAGGCTGTCGGTCCATGGACCTCGTCGACCTGCGCTCGGATACCGTAACCCGTCCCAGCCCGGCCATGCGCTCGGCCATGGCCGAGGCCGAGGTCGGTGACGACGTGTACGGCGAGGACCCGACCGTCAACGCCCTCGAGGCGCGGGTCGCGGACCTGTTGGGCCACGAGGCGGGGCTGTTCGTGCCCTCGGGTCGCTGGGCAACCAGCTGGGCGTCCGGCTGCTCGTCGCGCCGCGGGCGCGGAGCTGCTCTGCGACCGGATGGCGCATGTGGTCCGCGCCGAGCTGGGCGGCCACGCGGTGCTCGGCGGGATCACCACCCGCACCTGGTCGGCGCCGCGCGGCAAGCTCGATCCGCGCGACGTCATCGAGATGGCTGCACCGGACGCGGGGCCCTACCTGGTGTCCACCGCCGCGATCGCGGTCGAGGACACGCACAACTTCGGCGGCGGCACGGTGCAGGACCTGCGCCGACCTGCAGGCGCTGCGCGTGTTCGCCGACCGCGCCGGCATCGCGCTGCACCTCGACGGGGCCCGGCTGTGGAACGCGCACGTGGCCACCGGGGTGGCATTGGCTGAGTTCGGCGGCCTGTTCGACACGGTGTCGGTCTGCCTGTCCAAGGGGCTCGGTGCCCCGGTCGGCTCGGTGCTGGTCTCCTCGGCCGAGCGGATCGCCGCAGCCCGGGTCTGGCGCAAGCGCTACGGGGCCGGGATGCGCCAGGTGGGCATCCTGGCCGCGGCCGGGATGCACGCCCTGGACCACAACGTGTGCCCGGCTGGCCGAGGATCACGCCCGCGCCCGCGCACTGGCCGGAGTCGATCGCAGCTGTGCGTCCCGACGTCGTCAACCCGGCCGAGGTGGACACCAACATCGTCGTGCTCGACCTTGCTGGGGGGCCCACCGCCCCGGACCTGGCCGCGTCGGCCCGGGCGAGCAGGGGTGGCGGTGAGCGTGCTCGGTGCGCACACCGCGCGGCTGGTGACCCACCTGGACGTCGACGACGCGGGCACCGACCGGGCGATCGAGGTGCTCACCGGCCTGATCGGCCGCTGAGTTCGGCTTCGGCGCGCGGTGGCCGGTGCTGGATCGTCCGACGGTCAGGGCGGGCAGTCGCTGAGACGGTTCGTGCGTCGACCGATGCGGTCACCGAACTCGGTGAGGTACATCGCCGCCACGATGCACGCCCCGCCGGCCAGGATCCGCCCGGTCAGTGTGTCCCCACCGACGGTGACGCCGAAGATGCCGGCGAACACCGGCTCCAGGGTCAGCACGATCGCCGCCCGCGGGGCGCTCATGTGCGTCTGCGCCCAGGTCTGGGCCAGGAACGCCAGCGCCGTGGCCGCGATCGCCAGGAACACGATAGCCGCCCACACCTCGGGCTGGGCGGCAGCGCCATCCCGCCCTGCAGGGGCGAGGCGAGCAGGCACATCAGGGCCACCACCCCCAGCTGCAGGACGGTCAGGCCGTAGGCGTCCGCAGGCGGTCGACCACTGGCCGAGGCCGACGATGTGGCCGGCGAACAGCGCCGCGCAGCCAAGGGTGAGCAGCTCGCCGAGCCCACGAGACGCCGGTGAGGCTGATCAGGCGCCAGGCCCAGGGTGGCCAGGCCGACCGCGACCCAGACCGCGGGGCTGATCGGCTGGCGCAGCACCACCCAGCCGATCAGCGGGGTGAACACCACGAACATCCCGGTGATGAATCCGGACACGGTGGCTGAGGTGTGCAGCAGGCCGAACGTCTGCAGCACGTAGCCGCTGCCGAGCAGGAGGCCGAGCCAGATGCCGTGCCGCCGCTTGACCGGGTCCAGGCGCCCCACCGCGCCAGGGCGCAGGGCGCCGAGGACCAGGGCCGCCAGCGCGAACCGCCAGAACAGGAACGGAAGGACGGGCATCTGCTCGACGGCGTCCTGCACGACCACGAAGGTCCCGCCCCAGACCGCGGTGGTGGCGACCAGGGCCAGGGTCGCCAGGGTGTGGTGGTTGCGCGCCCAGGAGGCGCTAGACAACTGTGATCGTCACGGTCGAGCCCTCGGGGGCCTTGGTACCGCCCCGGGGGTCCTGCGAGTTGACCCCGAAGACCACGAACCCCAGGGGCTTGTTGACCTTCACCACGAACCCGGCGTCCTCCAGCGCTGAACGCGCCTCCGCCTCGTTGCGCCCGACGACGTTGGGCACCTCGACCAGCGGCGGACCCTTGGACACGACCATGGTGACCGTGTCGCCCTTGAAGGCCGTCGCGCCCTCCTTCGGGTCGGTGCTGATGACCAGGTCCGCGGCCACGGACTCGCTGAACTCGTCGGTCCGGTCCACCTTCAGGCCCAGGTCCTTCAGGGTGGCCTCGGACTCGTCGCCGTTCTTGCCGACCAACTCCGGTATCGGGATCGGCTCCGGTCCCTTGGACACCACCACGTCGACTTCGGTGTCGCGCTTGACTGACTCCCCGGCCGCAGGGCTGCTGCTGATGATGTCGCCCTTCTTGATCCCCTCGTCGAAGGCCTTGGTCTGTTCACCCAGCGCGAGGTTCGCCGCGCCGAGGGCCACCTCCGCCTCCTTGACCGTGAGCTTCTCCAGGTCGGGGACGTCGTAGCGCTCCGGGCCGAGGCTGACGACGGCGGTCACCGTGCGTCCCCGTGCGGGTGGAGAAGTCGGCCGCCCGGGTCGGTGCTGATGATCCGGCCCTTGGCGATGTCCTCGGAGTAGTCGGATTCCGATGCGTCGAGCTTCAGGTTGGCAGTGGCCAGGATGGTCGCCGCTTCCGTGGGGGTCTTGTTCGTGACGTCGGGGACGTCGACCCGTTGCAGCGGACCGAACGCGACGAACAGCAGCGCCCCGAGGCTGAACAGGGCGAGCACTCCAAGCCAGATCGCTTTGCGCCCGCGGCGCGGACGGTGCTGCGGCAGGCCGTCCTCGGCGGTGTGGTGGCTGACCTCGGTCGAGTGGATCAGATCCATCGCGGCGGGGGACTCGGCGGGCGGCGGCTCGACCTGCGCGGCTCCCGGTCCGGGGGTGGGCGGCGTGTCCGACGAGGCAACACCCTCGGGAGTGGGTTGAGGGTCGGGCGCGGGTTGCTCCGCGGGTTGCTCGTCGGGGGATTGCGGGCCGCTGTCGTGCTGGTTGACCCACGCCGGTGCCTCGGGACCCGGGTCGGCACCCCCGGCAGCACCAGCAACTGCTCCACCCGCAGTGCTCGCCGCAGTGGTGCCCGCCGTGCCAGCGCCATCCGTGCCCGCGCCATCCGTGCCTGCACCATCCGTGCCCGCACCTGCGGCCGCGCCGACCAGAGCCGCGCCCGCGGCCGCTGCTCCCAGGGCCTCGGGAGCGCGCGGCACCACGAGGGTGTCATTGGGCGACGGTGCCCAGGGCTGTGCCGGTGGCAGCGCGGCGCGCTGCTCGCGCACGGCGGCCAGGAACGCGTCCGCAGCCCCGAACCGGTCGACCGGCTGCCGCCGGGTGGCGGTCAGGGTCAGCCGGTCGAGCCCTTCGGACAGGTCGGGCCGGATGCGTGAGGGGGCGGGGACAGTCTCATGGACGTGCCTGTAGGCCACCTGCATCGGCGCTGACGCAGAGAAGGGCACCTGCCCGGTGAGCAGCTCGAAGAGCAGGATCCCGGCGCTGTACACGTCGGAGCGGGCGTCGGTTCGATCGTGCTCGACCTGCTCGGGGGACAGGTAGGCCACCGTGCCCAGCAGCAGGCCCTGGGTCTTTCCGGAGTCCGAGCCCTCGATGGCGCGCGCGAGGCCGAAGTCGGTCACCTTGACCCGGCCGTCCTCGGAGATGAGCACGTTCTCCGGCTTGACGTCGCGGTGGATGTACCCGGCTCGGTGGGCGGCTGCCAACGCCTGAAGGACCGGTTCGATGATCGCCAGGGCCTGGGCGGGGGGAGCGCGCCGTGGGTGCGCAGCACGTCGCGCACGGTGTGCCCGGGGACGTACTCCATGACCAGGTAGGTGACGCCCGCGTCGTTGCCCTGGTCGTGCACGGCCACCGCATAGGGACTGTTGAGCCGGGCGGCGGCCCGTGCCTCGCGCTCGAAGCGGTCCACGAAGCCCGGATCGCTGGCGAACGAGGGGTGCATGACCTTGATCGCGACCGTGCGGTCCAGGCGCAGGTCCGCCCCGCGGTAGATGGTGGCCATGCCGCCGCGGGCGAGGAAGGACTCGATCCGGTATCGCCCGTCGAGTACCCGCCCGAGCAGCGGATCGACCGCTGGCGGGGTGGGTGGCTGGGTGGGCGTCACGGGGCAAGTCTAGGAGCCCGGAGCGGGCCTGCCGGTTAGGCTCAGTGACTGTGGCGGATGTGGTGGTCGTGGGCGCCGGTCTGGCCGGGGTGCGGACCTGTGCCGAGCTGCGGGCTGCCGGCTTCGCCGGGACGCTGCTCGTCGTCGGCGCCGAGTCGGATTCGCCCTATGACCGACCTCCCCTGACCAAGGATCCGGACGAGGACGTGGACCTGCGCGCCGCGATGGGCCTGGACGTCTGGGCGCTGGCCGACGAGGTCCGGCTCGGGGTTCGTGTGGAGGCAGTGGATGGCCCTGCCGAGAACCCGGTGCCGGCCGAGAGCCCGGTGCCTGGCGGGCCGGTGCCGGGCGGGGCAGCCTGGCAGCTGACCTGCTCGGACGGATCGATCGTCACGGCCGGGACCTGGTCGTGGCCACGGGCGCCGACCCGGTGCTGGGGGCCGACTGGGACCTGCCTGGTGTGCACGTGCTGCACACGCGATCGGATGCCGCCGAGTTCTGGCCGCGGGTCGGGCTGGGGGCGAGCCTGGTCGTGGTCGGCGGCGGCTGGGTGGGTTGCGAGGCTGCCGCGACCGCAGCGACCCGCGGCGCGCAGGTGGAACTGTTCGAGTCGGGGCCCCGGCTGCTGGCCGGGCGAGTGCCCGCCGAGGTCTCCGATCGGGTCGCCGCGTGGCTAGAAGGCCTGGGTGTCCGCCTTCAGCTGGGCCAGTCCGTGGAGGCGATGAGCGCCGATGGCCCGATGGTGCGGGTCCGGGACCTCCGAGCTGACGTGGTCCTGGCCGCCCTGGGGGTGCGTCCGGCCACGCGATGGCTGGCTGGTTCGGGCGTGGGGATGGCCGGCGACGGGGGCGTCCTGGTCGACCGGTGGGGACGCTCGGACGTCCCGGGGCTCTTCGCACTCGGGGATGCGGCGGCGCGCTGGTCGGATCGTGCGGGGACGCACCGGCCAGGCGGGCACTGGACCGAGGCGCTGAACGCTCCCGCGGTGGTGGGGCCGGCCGTGGCGGCGTGGGCAGCGGGCGTTCGCGACCCGCTCACCTGGCGGGCGTCGGCCGCCGAACCGGCGCCGGATCCCATCCCGTACGTCTTCAGTGACATCGCCGGTCGCCGGTTGCTGACCCTTGGTGAACCGGGAGCAGGACGGGTCATCTGGCGCGAGTCCGAACCGTTTCCCGCACCTGGGCCGCTGCCCACCGATCACGAGCGCCGGCCCGGGGCCACCGACGAGGCATGGACCGCGTTCAGCCTCGACGCGCAGGACCGCCTGGTCGGGCTGTGCACTGTGGGTCGCCCCCGGGACCTGGCCGCAGCCCGACGCGCCATGCTGGCGGATCCGCAGGGAACCCCCCGGGTCGACCCGGCGGCGCTGGCCGACCCCGACGCCGCACCGGCAGCGCTGTTCCTCGGGCAGGGCTGAGGCATGGGCCGGGCGAGCTACCTGACGGTGATGGTGTTCATCTTCCTGGGCACGGTCTGGCTGGAGGTAGCCCTGCGCACCCGGGTGTACCGGCGCTGGCGCCGGCTGGGGCTGTCCGTGCTGCCGGTCGTGGTGATATTCGCCCTGTGGGACATGCACGCGATCGCTGCGGGGCACTGGTGGTTCGACGAGTCGCTCATCACCGGCATCCGGCTGCCCGGGGAGCTGCCGCTCGATGAGTTGGTGTTCTTCATCGTCGTGCCGATCGCCAGCATCCTGACCCTTGAGGCGGTGCGGTCGGCGACCGGCCTGCCCGCGGGCGATGAGGCGCCCCAGACCGTGGCCGCCGACCCAGGGGAGACCACCGCATGACCTACACACAGATGGCGGTCCTGGCCGTGCTGGCGGTGATCGCCTGGGACCTGTGGGTACTGCGCACCCGGCTGCTGACCCGGCGATTGTTCTGGATGTCCTACCCGATCATCGTGTTCTTCCAACTGCTGACCAACGGTGTGCTGACCGGCACCCGGATCGTGCGCTACTCCGGAGCGGACATCATCGGGTCGAGCACGCCCGAGACCGGCCCGCCGGCGGCGTTCGGCGACGGCCGGATCCTGTTCGCGCCCGTGGAGGACCTGATGTTCGGGTTCGCACTCGTGGTGCTGACGCTGAGCCTGTGGGTCTTCTGGGGCCGGCGCGGGGTCCAGCGCGAGCCGTTCGCCGGCCCGCCGCGGGCCGGGTTGGTCCCGCTGCTGGCCAAGGTGGGCGGTCGCGCCCCGCAGTAGGAGGGGCTCCGGGTCACGCGCGGTGGCTTCAGACTGCGATGACCGCGCGCCGCACGTCCCGTCGGCTGCGCTGGCGGGCCCGCACTGCCCGTGCCCACGCACCCCCGGCCACCCGGAGCCGCCGACCATTTCCCACCGTCGCCCTCTGGTCGAAGACCTGGTAGTCGATGGCCTCGACGGCGTCGACGATGCCGCAGTACAGGACGCTGGCGGCTTCGATGCACGGCTGGGCCGGCGCCCGCAGCAGCGCGATCCCCGGCTCCGCGCGTGCCTGCAGGTCGCGGACCCGGTGCACCTGGAACTCCAGGGCGCTGCGCAGCGGCGGGGTCAGTACGCGGCGCTCGAGATCTGCCCGGCTGACTGAGAACCGGTCCAGCTCCTCGAGCGGTAGGTAGACCCGACCCCGATCGAGGTCCTCGTCGACGTCACGGATGAAGTTGGCCAGCTGGAAGGCCACGCCCAGGTCGTCGGCGCGTGCCAGCGCCTCGGGCAGGTCGTCGGGGCGGGTCGTGCCCAGCACGTGCACCATCTCGCGGCCGATCACCGCGGCCGAGCCGTGCACGTAGACCGACAGATCCTCGAACGTGTCGTACTCGGTGACGGTCAGGTCCATCCGCATCGAGGCCAGGAAGTCCGCGAAGTGCTCGTGTGGGATGGCGAACCTGGTCGCCGTGTCGACCAGGGCGCGCGCGATCGGGTCCGCACTGTGCCCGCGGGCCAGGTCGGCCAGCACCTGGTCACCCCACGAGGCCAGGGCGTCGGCGCGCTGTTGGTCACTCAGGGCGGAGTCGAGGTCGTCGACGATCTCGTCGGCGTACCGCGCGAACCCGTAGAGGGCATGCACGAACGGGCGCTGGCCCGGGGGCAGCAGCCGGGTGGCCAGGTAGTAGGTCCGGCCGTGCTTGGCGTGCAGTGCCTGGCAGGCCTCGTAGGCCCCCCGCAACTGCGGATCGGTGATGCCGGCCGCATCGAGTTCCCGCCGTGACATGGGCGAATCCTCGCATCCCCGGGGCAGCGGCGCTCGCGTACTTTGCCGGGAGGGCGCTGCTGCCGTCGGACCGGCACGGGCCATGCCCAGCGGGTGTGCCATGCTGACGGGCGTGAGGTCGTCCATCGCGCGCGTGATCGCCGTGCTGTTCGCCGTGGGCCTGCTCGCCGGATGTGCAGCCGGCCTGGAATCGGGAGCAGGGACGGCCAGCGTCGCGCCCGCTTCCCAGGCCCTCGGTCAGGACCAGTACGCGGACCTGGCCCCCGCGCAACCCACCACCGACCTGCCCACGATGCCCATCGCGGACCTGCCCCCGGAGGGGATCGACACGCTCGTGCTGATCGCCGACGGCGGGCCGTTCCCGTACAGCCAGGACGGCTCCACGTTCAACAACCGGGAACAGATCCTGCCGCAGGCACCCTCAGGGTTCTACGCGGAGTACACCGTGGTCACCCCGGGATCCGACGATCGCGGAGCCCGGCGGATCGTCGCCGGGGATGACGGATCCCGGTTCTACACCGAGGATCACTACGACAGTTTCCGAGAGGTGGTGTCCCGATGACCAATCGGATCGCTCTGTGGCGCGATGCGCCTGACGACGATGCTGCTGCGGAACTGGCCGCGCTGCTCGGATGGGCCTCGGTGCTCATCGAGGTCCCTGAGGGGGGCGGGCGTGCGGAGTTCTTCGAGGCCTGCTCCTCGGCCTTCGGCTTCCCGGACTACTTCGGGCACAACTGGGACGCCTTCGAGGAGTGCCTGGAGTCCCAGGAGTTCGACGAGGTCGAGGACCTCGACGACGCAGACGGCCTCCTGGTCCTGTGGTCAGGTTGGGCGGACCTGGCCACCAACGAGCCCGAGCAGTTCGCCATCGCCATCGACGTGTTTCGCGACGTGCTTCGCGCGTGGGAGGAGGCCGACCTGGCCGCCCGGGTGGTGCTGATCGGCGAGGGTCCGCAACTGACGCTGGGCCAGCACAAGCTCGCCCGCGAGGTGTTCATCGACGAGGACTACGAGATCGAGGAACCTGCCGGCTGAACGACCATCGACCCGGCACGCGCCCGGGCGTCCGGGTCCGAGGGGCGGATGCCGCGGTCCACAGGATTGCCCATGATCAGCCGGCGCTCGCCCGGGCTGGAGACGCAGGACCACGCCGACCATGATCAGGGCGAACATCGAGGCCAGCCCGTCACGGACGTCGACCAGGGTGTCGGCAGTGGCGTTCGCCTCCGCCATCCCGTGCAGCACCAGCACCGCGCAGAGCAGTATCACCACCCGCAGCTGCCGACCGGTCAGGCCGGTGGCTGCCAGCAGCGGCAGCACCCACAGCAGGTACCACGGCTGCACCACTGGCCCCAGCGCCACGGCGGCCAGCAGCACCAGTGCCGCGCCGCGCACCGGGGAGCGGCCCTGCGGCCGCAGGACGAGGGAGAGCGCGATGGCGGCACCGATCAGCATCCCGGCCGCCCGGAAGAAGCTGACGGCGCCGTCGACGGTGCCCAGGCCGAGGTCCAGTCCAGGCCGGTGCCCACGATCATGCCCAGTGCGGTGGTCGGGGACAGCCAGGTCCGGACCGTGCCCGGGGGTGCTCAGCGACGCCACCCAGCCCAGACCGACGCCGACCACCAGGGAGAGCACCGCGAAGACAACCAGCACGATCGCCAGCGACTCCGCCCACGCCCAGATCCGCTGGGTCCAGGTGGCGCCGGTGCCGGCCCAGATCAGGCCGGCGAAGGGCAGCACCGACCAGGGCGATGGGCTTCACTGCGCCGGCCATGCCGATCAGGACGATGCCCACCACGGGATGGCGCTCACGGCCAGCGCCAGGCCGGCGACCATCAGTCCGACCATGAGTGCGTCATCTGGCGCGCCGAGCGAGGAAGTGCAGTCGGGGGCAGGCGGATCGGCCGGGTAGCCAGAACAGCGCCTTCGGAGGTCGGCGCGGTGCGCATCAGCCAGCCGGGGGACGGCGCGACCGGCATCACGATCCCGGTCAGGGCGATCGAGTTCCGGAACGGCAGCGTCCCCGACGAAGGCGTGGAGAAGCCGCGGGAGAGGCCCGCCCGCGCTGATCTGGAGGATCGGGAATCCTGGGCGTCGTTCGGCGCTGGGGTAGCTTCCGCCCACAGCGGGTCAGCACCGGTCAGGACCGAGCCCGGGAGTACCAAGCACCCATGATAATCAGGTTGAGAAGTAGCCCGGCAGCGCCGACTGACCCTGCACGAAGTAGGAGTAGGCGTCCCGGCTGAAAACAGCGGCATCGGCGGCAGCGGTGCCGTCCACGCGGTGAGGATCAGCGCCAGGTCGGTCACGTTGCGCTCCAGGTTGTCCAGGACGTCATCGCCGAGCACGAGCCAGGCCTGCCGGCAGCAGCGCCACACCGGCGACACCGCCACCCGGGACAGCGCCTCGCCCGCGGTGGTCGAGCGGCAGGTAGACCACGACCAGGGGTCCATCTGCAGGATCGGGGAGTTGGCCAGCAGCAGGCCACGCCCGGCGCCACCGAGGTGCAGGCGGCGCTGCCCAGCAGGCCGGGCAGGTCGTAGTGGTTGCATGGCCGGGGTGCAGGCCCGGACACCGCGAGGTCCCCCGTAGCGCCGCCATGATGGTTCGACGGGTACTCGCGCCGTCGAGGACCTGACTGGCTCGTCAGGCAGGCGCCGGCCGCCCGCCGACTGGTTGGGTCATGGTCAAGCGATCAACCGTCCGGGTGCTCGACCCCGCTCGGTTCGGAGTCCTCGCCACCCCGGTCGGAGGGCAGGTCGTCGATCGGACCGAACTGGTTCGCCTCCCGTGATGGGCCGAGGCGATCGTCGCTGTGCCGGTGTAGGCACTTCCAGCTTCCAGATGCCGTCGCTGGCGTGCTCGCCACTGCGTGCGGTGCTGGCCGTCGCACTGCTCATCGGCTCCTCGATCCCTCATGCCGTTGAGTCGACCGGCACCCAGCACCTCCGGGCCATCGCCGATGACGTGGTGGCGTCCAGATTCCTTCGGCGCACCTTGCCGATGGCGATGAATAGCGGTGGCCTCTGCCCCCGTCCTGGTGGGCCCGCAGTACCTCGGACAGTGCCTACTCGCCGTCGAGACCCTGGCCTGGGTACTGTGGGGGTGGCGACGTGCTGGGGATCGCGACGGCGATCGCCGTTCCTGTGCGGCTGTCCACCCGCCTAGCGAGGTGCCGCCATCGACAGGAGCATTCGGGCAGGATGCGCTGGTGCCCATGGTCCGCCCATGGTGTCCACAGCGGTCGGGGCTGCCGCTCATCCGTACACCCCAGCGCGGCAGTTGCGCGGGACCGTGCTGATGTTCCTGCTACGCGTGCTTCGGGATCAGCCTGGTGGCAGCACTGATCATCATCACCCGATCTGGAGCCGGCTCGCGCACTTCGGCAGCTCTGGCTCCGCCGAGTACCGACGCTCTGGATGGTGCTTCGGCCCGTCGGCCAGGATGCGATCACGGCGTCCGGGTCACTGGCACCGGCCACACTGATCTAGGTGCCACGCGCGCTCTTCCGAGCCGCGATGGAAGCCTTCGCTGTCTCTTGGGGTGCCCATGTTGGGTTCATGATGCTGCGATGTCTTCCCCATGGCCGCGGCCCTGACGATCCGCACCCACCCGCGCAACATGGGCTTCACGCTCACCTGGTCGATCCTGCGGCCGCTTCCCCATCGGGACATGGCGTACCGGCACCAGCCGACTGGCCGTCCGCACCACGACCTGGTGCCTTCCGGGTCATCGCGTTGCGATGTTCATCGATCTCCTGCGGCCTGGCTACAGTTGGGCATGCGCACGTTCCCTGGCTCGCACCGTGTTGTCTGACTCGCACCGACGGCCAGCCCCGCGGCGAGGGGGCTGGCCTGGCGTGAGCGCAGGGGGCCGTCGGCCACGCCGCCCGACCGGGGCGGGGCTGCCGGGTCGGCTGGACGGCGAGCGACGGCAGCGGCCGACGATCGCTCGGCGGCGATCCACCCGGAGATGAGCACCATCGGCACCCCCACCCCGGGCTGGGTGCCCGGGCCGGTGATCACCACGTCTCGCCCAGCCTGTTGCCCGGGCGGACACGGCCGGGTCTGGCCGACGGTGTCCCGAGGCGAACGGCGAGCCGCGCTCCATCCCCTGGGCCGCCCGGTGGGGTGGGTACGGTGCTCGACCTCGATCGCGTCGCGGTACCCGACGTAGCCACGTGCTGAGCACCGGAGACCACTGGTCCCGGCGACGCGGCCTCTTGCGTCCAGTGGATGGGGCGTCGAGGTGGAGTCGGGGACAGGACAGTAGATAGGACTATGCCTGCCCTCGGGCGGGGTTGGGGTTGCCGACCGGGTGGGGTTGGTCGAGGAACAGGCTCGGGTGGCCCGTCAGGGCTCCACGGTGGATCCAGGTGGGTGGAACACTCACCTCCAGGTCCTGCCGCCAAGTGAGATGTTGTGGTGGGCGATCTTGGGTCTTGCGCCGAGGACCACCGCCGGCAGGCCCGCGCAGCTCGGCGAGGTGGGTGAGCACGGCCGGCCCACCGGCTGGCCTGATGCCCAGAAGGTCGCGGTAGGCAGCAACGGGAGATCGGCGTTGCCGCACCACGACACGGCCACGATGGCTCGCCGTGGTGATCGTCGCGGCGGGGCTCGCGAGCCGTGTGCTCGACGCGCTCACGGTGGTGGAGTAGCGGATGGTGACCCCATCCTTATACTCACTGCGCGGCCGTCGCCTCTGTGGAGGCACGTGCATGCCCCCTGGGGAGGCCCCGCCAGCCACCGCGCCATGTAGGCGATCACCGAGTAGATGGCCAGCACGTGGTGCAGGCGATGCCCGACGTCATGGCTGGAAGGAACACCCACTGGTGCGCGGGTCCAGGTAGATGATGGCCTTCGGGACCATGGCGAGGGGGTGGGCGATGGCCAGGCCCGCCGGGCCCAGGTTGGGGTGCGCCGGTCCGCGGCGAGGTCGATGTTGCGGTCGATGAAGTCGAGCCATATCCAGCTGGTAGCGCTCGGTGCCGAGTCGATGTAGCGGCGGTCGTCGGACGCCTCCTGTCGGTGCAGTCCACCACGGCGATCTCATCGGCCATCACGTCCACGTCGGAGTGCACGTCCGGCTGTGGCCGGTGCGGGAGGTGCTTTCGGTACACCGGGCTGACCAGGACCGGCTTCCAGCCAGGTCCGCATCTTCTGGCACCGACGCAGGCGAACGCATCCTCGATCAGTCCGGGCATGGTAGCACGGTCGGGGCCGGTGTCGAACCGGTAGCCGGACTCCTCGAGGAGCCCGGCGCGGCCCCGGGCTACGGCCTCCCGCTGCGAGGATGGTGCCGATCAGCCCGCGCCGGCCAGGCGCGGTGCGGTGTAGACCAGCCAGGCCGGCGCCGACGATGACGACGTCGATGGTCGGGCCGTAGATCGGGCCGTCGCCGCGCAGGCCGCGGGCGTAGACGCGCCGCGTGTGGCTCCGGCGCTGAGGCAGCGACTCGGCATCGACGCCGATGCCGGGCCGCCAGCTGGCGCGCGGATCGCGTGGCTGCACGGTCGCGTCTGCGGTGCGGCGCAGGCGCGGCCGGGATAGGCTCCGCCCATCATCTCGACGGTCCAGGAGCTCGCCCGTGCGCCGCGCCTGCGACCCCGACGCAGTCGTTCCGTTGGACATCGCTCGGTCGTCTTCGAGGGCAACGACTTAACGGCGACGTCGCACCTGGCACGCTTCGCCGGGCTCCAGGACGACGGGCACCGTCACGTCGTCGACCTGGTCGCTCCTCGACCAAGGATGCTGCGGCGGATCGATCGGCTACGTCGAGGTGTCCAATCGCGAGATCTCCGATGCGTTCGATGCGCTCGCCGGCGATCAGGTCGATCTGCTCAGCGACGAGGACCTCTCGCTGATGGCCGCCGACCTGGAGCCCAGCACCTCGGCCCTGGTCATCGTCTGGGAGAACACCTGGGCGGCGCGGATGGTGCGGGCGTGCGCGGTTCCGGCGGGTACCTTGCCAGCATGCAGCGGGTTCCGCGCGAGATCGTGGAGACCGCGATCGCGGCCCTGGA
>CAWAEB010000009.1:0-571326 GCA_963781015.1 uncultured Actinomycetes bacterium
CGTTGGCCGCGGTCCGGCCCTGGTTGGCCAGCCACAGGCAGGCCTGCTGGGAGCGGTTGCCGGTGCGGCAGATGATGACGAGGTCGCCACCGGTGGGCAGTTCCTGGATGCGGACCGGCACCAGGCTCAGGGGGATGTTGATCGCCCCGGGGACGTGGCCCTCGCGGAACTCGTGCACCTCACGCACATCCAGCAGGGTGACCTCGGCGGTGGCCATCCGCTCGTGCAGTTGGTCGGTGGTGATCTGATCGATCATGTGGGGCTCTCCTTGGCAGGCGGTCGGAAGATCGGGTGCTCGCCACCAAGCATGCATACCCCCTAGGGTATCTGTCAAGTGTTCGCGAGCGCTGGCTGCGGGCAGTCCGAGTTGACCGAGCGGATACCCCCTGGGGTATTATTGGATCACTTCACCACAGTCCGGACCCCGGTTCCGGTCGCGACCGCAGGAGTGCCCATGTTCATGACCACGACGATCGACGAGCTCGAGTCCGCTCGGCAGCGTGGCTGCCAGATCATCGACGTGCGTGAGCCGCACGAGTTCCGGGCCGGCCACGTGCCCGGCGCCCGGTCGCTGCCGGTGGATCGGGTTCCCCTGCACCTGGCCGAGCTGCGCCTGCGCCGGCCGGTGTACGTGGTGTGCGAGAGCGGCAATCGCTCGCAGCGGGTCGCGGCCTACCTCGACCGGCACGGCTACGACGCGCGCACCGTCGCCGGTGGGACCGACGCCTGGCGCTCGGCGGGCAGGCCGGTCCGTAGCCTCACGGTCCGATGAGCTCCACGGCCGCCCCCGGCGAGCCCGGACTGGCCGTCGTCGAACGACGACTCGGTGCGGTCGTTGACTCCCTGAACGCGGCCACTGGCGGGCAGGCACTGTGCCGGATCGACGGCACCGGTGGCACCGCGAAGAACCTCGAGGGTCGTACCGCAGCACTGATGGCTGCGCGACGGCTGCTCAACAAGGATGCGGCCGCGGAACTGTCCGTGCTCCGTGACCAGTGGCGCACCGACGAAGCGACCCACCACCAGCGCGGCTCCTCCCCTGCGTGGCTGGAGTATCTCGAGGGCGGGTGCGCGGAACTGGACCTCTTGCTCGATACGACTCAACCCCAGCACCAGACTGATCCCAGGCACGGGACCGTGCACTGAACGGGCCCAGCCCCGACCACCCACTCCGGGAGGCACCATGACCACAACCACCGCCCCGCAGCGCGCCAGCTTCCAGCTGCGCAGCTTCGCGCCGAGCTGGGGATCGTCGGTGATGGGCACCTCCGCCCTGTCCGTTGCACTTCTCGCCGCCGGCGGGGGCACTTCTGTCGAGGGGGTCCTGACGACGATGGCCCGGGTCGTCCTGGTGGTCGCCCTGGTGCTCGGCGCCCTCGTCCTCGGCGCCACTGCCGCGCGGTGGGCCAGGTTCACCTCCGAGGCCAAGGCTGACCTGCGCCACCCGGTCAAGGGCTCGATGACCGCCACTGCAGCCGGCGCCCTGCTGACCCTGGCCGTCGCGATCGGGAAGGTCGGTCCCGGCTTCCTGCCCGAGGCCATCATCCTGCCGACTGTCACCGTGCTGGCCGTGGTGGGTGCGCTGCTCGCGCTGCTGATCGGATGGGAGTTCCTCGCCGAGGTGTTCACTGCCGCCGACAACGGCCTGGTCCACGTGTCGGGTGCGTGGTTCGTACCCCCGGTCGTCACGATCATCGTGCCCCTGGCCCTGCTGCCGCTGATCGTCGCCAACCCGGACATGGCAGCGGACCTGCTCGCGCTGTCGTGGGCGTTCCTGGGAGCGGGCGCCGTGCTCTACCTGGTGGTCACCGTCACCCTGTTCGTGCGCAGCATCAGCCACCCGTTGCCGCCCGGGGCGCTGGCCCCGACCCTGTTCATCGGGATGGGTCCGGCCGGCCTGCTCGGCCTGGACCTGGTCCGGATGGGACAGGTCAGCGTGGCTGTGGGCGTCGCCGACGCCGGGCTGATCACCGCCCTGCTCCCAGCCGCGACGATGCTGTGGGGCTTCGGCCTGTGGTGGATGGTGACAGCCCTGATCGTTCTGCGCCGCGGCTACGGGCGGCTGCCGTTCTCGTCGTCGTGGTGGGGGTTCACGTTCCCGCTGGCCGCCTGGACGATCGGCAGCATCGCGCTGGCCCGGGCCTGGGACTCCGGGCTGCTGACCGCCCTGAGCTGGGTGAGCCTGGCCGCCCTGGTGACGCTGTGGCTCTACGTGGCCGCCCGCACCCTGGCGGGCGTGCGGGCCGGCACCATCTGGGCGCACTGAACTGTCGGTCGCAAGGGGTACGCGCCCTTACCTGATCAGTACCCACGCGGAACCTCGTCCGATGCCCCCCGTGGCATCGTCGGAGCCAGGAAGTCAACCGATGAGAGGGGCAGCGACATGAGCATCACCCGGGGCGCGCTAACTGCGACGATGATCCTGGCAGTGGCGGGCAGCGCAGGTGTGGCGACGATGGCCAGCGCGCAGCCGACGGGCGTGACCAACCCGGTCTGCTCCGGCACGTGCGACTCGCAGGGCACCGAGGACGCGACTCGGACTCGCGGATTCTGGGGCGGGATGGGCAACCGGAGCGGCGCCACTGGCACGACCGGATCCGGCCAGGGCAACGGGGCCGGGGCGGGCCAGGGCAACGGGGCCGGGGTGGGCCAGGGCAACGGTGCAGGCAGCGGCGCATCGGGCGCCGGCGCCGGCGGGCAGGGCCTGGGCGGGACCACGACTCGCAGTCGCTGCCACCGGCCGTTCCCGGCGCGACGATCAGCGACGAGGTCGAGGCTGAGCTGCTGTTCCTGGCCGAGGAGGAGAAGCTCGCGGGCGACGTGTACGACCTGGCCGCTGCGCATCAGGACCTGCGCGCGTTCACCAACATCGGCCTGGCCGAGGACCGTCACCTGGCCTCCGTCCAGGTCCTGCTCGAGCGCTACGGCCTCGATGATCCGACCGAGGGCGCGGCGGCGGGTGAGTTCAACCATCCCACCCTGCAGGCCCTCTACGACCAACTCGCCGCGCAGGTGGTCACCGACCGGGCCTCGGCCGTGGCTGCGGGCGTGCTGATCGAGCAGACCGACATCGCCGACCTCGAGGAGTTGCTGGCCAACGTCGACCTGCCGGCGGACGTGACCGCGGTCGCCGGGGACCTGTTGGCCGGCAGTCAGCGTCATCTGGCAGCGTTCCAGCGCCAGTCCTGAGAGGTGCACCCGGCTGCGGGCCGCGGGAGCGTCTGCCCTCTCTGCGCAGCTGCTTCCCTTCTGCCGATCCGCTTCTCGAATTCGGGAAGCAGATCGGACGAAGGGAAGCGTATGCGCGGAAGGTGGCCGACGCACGGGAGGCGCCGACCCATCCGACAGGCGGTCGGTAGCGAACCTCCGGCATGTTGACCCTCGTCGCGATCGGACTGGTCGCGGGCCTCGTCACCGGCCTGAGCCCCTGTGTGCTGCCGCTGCTTCCCGGAATCCTGGCCGTCTCCTCGCTGACGCCGACCCCCGCCGGCGTGGCCACCGGCGGCGCAGGACTCCCCGGAGCCAGTACCGACGCGGCCGATCCCGCATCGGCCCCAGCCGCACGCACGGCAGCCACCCCCGACCGCCGACGGCCCTACCTGATCATCGCCGGGCTGCTGACCTCCTTCACGCTGCTGACCCTGCTCGGCACTGCCCTGGTCGCCGCCCTCGGCATCCCGGAGGGCATCCTGCGCAACATCGGCGTGGCGGCGCTGATCCTGGTCGGCATCGGGCTGCTGGTCCCGGCGGTCGGCCATCGACTCGAGGCGCTGTTCTACCGGATCCCGCAACGAGGCCCGGCCCGGGGCGGCTCGGCGTTCCTGTTCGGGATGACCTTCGGGGTGGCATTCGTGCCGTGCGCGGGGCCAGTGCTCGCGGCGATCACGGTGCTTGCCGCCACCCAGGGGATCAGCGCCGGGCTGGTGGTCCTCACCCTCGCGTTCTCCGCGGGTCTGGCCGTCCCGCTGCTGCTCGTGGCGCGACTCGGTGCGGGGATGGGTCGGCGCCTGTCCCACCGGATGCCCCTGGTCCGCCGGGTCTCCGGCGCAGTCCTGGTGGCGACCGGGCTTGCCCTGGCCCTGGGCGTGGCCGATATCGCCCAGCGCGCCGTCCCCGGCTACGTGTCAGCGGTCCAGCGCAGCGTCGAGGACAGCGACGCTGCGCGGGAAGCCCTCGACTCACTGGATGGCACCACGGCGCAGGCCGGCACCGGCGCGCAGAAATCCTTCGACGACTGCGATGAGGACCCGTCCGTGCTGGCCAACTGCGGACCGGCCCCTGAGTTCACCGGCATCGTCGACTGGCTGAACACGTCCGGCGATGCCCCGCTCACGCTGGCCGGCCTGCAGGAGCAGGGCAAGGTCGTCCTGGTCGACTTCTGGACCTACAGCTGCATCAACTGCCAGCGAACGCTGCCCTACCTGACCTCCTGGGACTCCGCCTACCGTGATGCGGGGCTGACCATCGTGGGGGTGCACTCCCCCGAGTTCGCCTTCGAGCGTGAGGTCGACAACGTCGCCGAGCGCGCCGCGGACTTCGGCGTCGAGTACCCGATCGCGATCGACAACGACTTCGCGACCTGGCGGGCGTACTCGCAGCGCTACTGGCCGGCGCACTACCTGATCGACAAGTCCGGAACCGTGCGCCAGGTGCACTACGGCGAGGGCGCCTATGCCGAGACCGAGGCCCTGATCCGCGAACTCCTGGCCGAGGACGGCCCAGCCCCCGCAGCCGCATCCGCACCGGTCACCGCAGCGCCGAACTCGGCCCGTACGCGGGAGACCTACCTGGGCTACGACCGCGCCCGCGGGTACTCGCACGACGTCGTCCGCGACGAGGCCACGACCTACACCGATCCGGTCCCCACCGGCGGGGCCGGCCAGGACCTGGTGACCCTCGCGGGCACCTGGACGGTGCGCGACGAGCGGGTCGACGCCGGTGCCGACGCCTCCCTGACCCTGGACTACTCCGCGGCCAAGGTCCACCTGGTCATCGGCGGCGAAGGCACGGCCACGGTCACCGAGGCGGGCACGTCCCAGGAGATCGAGGTGAGCGGCGCTCCCACGCTCTACACGCTGCGCTCCGGCGAGCCGGGCCGCTCCCAGCTGACCCTTGCCCTCGAGTCGGGCATGTCTGCCTACGCGTTCACCTTCGGCTGATCACGCCCCAGTTCGTCTGCCTCGTCGAATCGGCCCCGTTGGAACCGTCGAATCGACTACGCAGGATGCCGTGCCCCGACCAATCCGATCGGCAAGCAGCTCCGAACTCCCCCCGTCAACACGCACCACGCACCCCCACCAGTGAAGGACGACGACATGAACCGCACGATCCCCGCAGCCCTGGCCCTCATCCTCGGCAGCGTCGCCCTGGCCGGGTGCGCCTCCGACGACACCACCGCTGACTCCGCCGCCATGAGCACCAGCGCCATGGCGGCGGACCCGAGCGCCTCGGCGATGGCGCAGGACCGCGACGCCTCGGCCATGGCCACCGACGAGTCCGCGATGGCAATGGACGACGAGGCGATGAGCACGGAGGGTGCCTGGATCGACCAGGCCGCCTACGACGCCGACCCGGCCAAGTACCACGCAGCCGGTGACGTGGTGCTGTTCTTCAACGCATCCTGGTGCCCGACCTGCCAGGCAACCGTGAAGAGCCTGGACGCCGAGGGTGTACCCGCGGGCCTGACCGTGGTCAGCGTCGACTACGACAACAGCAGCGACCTGAAGCAGCAGTACGGCGTGACGGTGCAGCACACCTTCGTGGCCGTCGACGAGGCAGGCGCGGAGCAGGCCAAGTTCACCGGGTCGGTCTCCGGCCAGGACATCGCCGACCAGCTCGCCTGACCGGCCGCGCAGGGCCCCCGACCGACTCGCCGACGAATCCGACCAGAGGACCTTCACATGATCGAGCTGCTGGGCGCATTCGTCGCCGGGGTGCTGACCACCCTGGCCCCGTGCGTGCTGCCCCTGCTGCCCGTGATCGTCGGCGGCTCGATGGCCGGTGCGGTCGGCGCCGTGCCCGCGGCAACGGCCGGGGCCGACACTGCCACGGGTGCGGCCGGGGGCACGGCCACAGCGACCGCGGTCCGGGCCGCCCGATCAGCGGCCGTCACCCGCGCTCTGGTCATCGTGACCTCATTGGGCATCTCGATCCTGGTATTCACCCTCGCGCTGAAGGCCACGACCAGCCTGATCGGGATCCCGACCGAGGTCTGGCAGTGGATCTCCGGTGGGCTCCTGATCCTGTTGGGCATCGTGGGTGCGTTCCCTGACCTGTGGGAGCGGCTGTCGGCACGGCTGTCCCTGCAGGCGCGCACCGCGCAGGGCCTGGGCTCGGCCCGCCAGCGCGAGGGCCTGGCCGGCAATGCTCTGACCGGGGCTGCCCTCGGGCCGGTGTTCACCTCCTGCTCCCCGCTGGACGGCTACGTGATCGTGACCGTGCTCCCGGCGGAGCCGGTCCGCGGCCTGATCCTGCTTGGCACCTACATCCTGGGGCTGTGCCTCACGCTGCTCGTGATCGCCCTGGCGGGCCAGCGGGTGGTGTCCCGGTTCGGATGGGCCGCGGACTCGCACGGCTGGTTCCGCCGCGGTCTGGGCATCGTGTTCATCGTCGTCGGCCTGCTGGTGGCGACCGGGGCCATGAAGGCCCTGGAGGCCTGGCTGGTGACCAACTCACCGTTGGCTCCGTGGAACCTCGACGCGAACTTCATCGGCTGATGCGACCATGCCCCACATGACGGCCCCGGCGGCTCAGCCCTCCTCCCGCGAACTGCTGGCTGCGGTGGCCACCGGCGACGAGGACGCGTTCCGTGCGCTGTACCGGACGCATTCAGCGGCCGCGTACGGCCTGGCGCTACGGGTGACCCGCGACGAGCACCTGGCCCAGGACGTCCTGCAGGAGGCCTTCGCCGACCTGTGGGCCCAGGCCGATCGCTTCGACCCAACGGCCTCCTCGGTGCGCGCCTGGGTGACGCTGCTGGTGCACCGGCGCGCCGTCGACCGGGTGCGCCGCGAGCAGTCCGACCGCGACCGCGTGTCGCGCTGGGCCGCCGGCGCGCAGGAGCGCGAACACGACTCCGTTGCCGAGGTCGTCGAGCTGCGCGCCGAGCACCGGCGGGTCCGGGCAGCGATGGGCCGGCTGACCCGCCTGCAGCGCGAGGCCCTGGACCTGGCCTTCACCGGTGGGCTGACCCACACACAGGTCGCTGAGCAGCTCGACATCCCCCTGGGCACCGCGAAGACCCGCATCCGCGACGCCCTGCGGTCCCTGCGCACAGATCTGGAGGGCCAGCTGTGAACGACCAACACGAACTACTCGGCGCCTACGTCACCGACGCCCTGGACCCCGACGAGCGGACCGAGTTCGAAGCGCACCTGGGCAACTGCGCGGACTGCCGCGCGGAGGAGACCGACCTGCGCGAGGTGCTCGCCGCGCTGGCCGACGCGCACCCGGTGGGTCCGCCGGCCGAACTCGAGGACGCGGTCATCGCACGGGTGCGGGCGACCACCGGCCCGGCGGAGCCCGGAGAAGCCCCGGGCGCCCGAAACGCCCCGTCCGCGGCGGAAGCGACGACGGGCCAGCCAGGGGCGCCCGCTGCGCTCGCACCCGAGGCAACCGTCCACGACCTGTCCCGGCGGCGTAGCTGGCCCCGCGCGGCCGGCTGGCTGGCGGCTGCGGCCTGCGGGGGCCTGCTGTTCGCGGCCGGGTTCGGCGTGGGCCAGGGGCAGTCCGTGAATGCCGAGGTCGCCACCGGGGACGATCAGGCCATGGCCGACATCGTCGCGGTGGCCGCAGCCCCGGACGCCACGGTCCTGCCGGTGGACATGATGGGGACCACCTCCCGGGTCCTGGCCAGCGACGAGATGGGCAAGGCTGCGTTCCTCGCCTCGGATCTGCCGACGCCGGCCAAGGGCATGTGCTACCAGGTGTGGCGGGTGGCGGCCGACGGGACGAAGGAGTCCGCCGGGACCTTCACCCCCGATGCTGATGGCCATGTGGCCGTCGTCCTCGAGGGGTCCCCGGACACCGCGGGCTTCGTCATCACCACTGAGCCCCCGGGTGGGTCCAGGGCTCCCACCGGTGACATGGTCGGCCAGGTCGACGCCTGAGCGACCGCGACTGCCCGGACTTCCAAGGTGTCAGCCGACGCCGCTCGCGGCAGGCCCTCCACCCACACGTCGACCACCCACCAGCAGCGCCCCGATCCCCACCCCGATCAGATCAGCGAGCACGTCCAGCGGGTCCCCGGAGCGGTCGGCCAGGAACTGGTGCTGGACCACCTCGCTGAGCACGGCCTGGGCGGCCATCAGTCCCACGGCCCAGGACCGGGGCAGCCCGGCCAGGACCAGCGCCCACGTCGGCACGGCGAACACCAGCACATGCACGAGCTTGTCCAGCGGCAGGCCGCCACTGTCCACCTGCGGGGCCCGGGGTGCGTAGAGCACGACCAGCTGCAGCCCGATCGCCAGGCCGGCGCCCACACGAGCCCTCAGCGCCATGACCCCACGGTAGTGCTCCGGTAGCCTCACGCCATCACGCAATCAACGGCAACCGGGTGGGTGGAGGCGGGCAGATGCCCTCGATGACCAGTGGTTCCAGCTCCGCAGATCCCGACGGTTCTGGCGCTGCGACGGCACACACCTCACTGTCCGACGCCCCGATTCCGACCCCCGCGCGGCAGGGGCCCGAACCCAAGGTGGCCCGCCAGATCGCTGCGCTGTCCTTGATGGCCCTCGGGGTCGGGCTGCTGGGCGGTGCCGGCGCCTCCGGGTTCATCGCCGTCGAGCACCACCTGCAGAAGCTGCTCTGGGAGGACCTGCCCGAGGCCCTCGGCCACGACCAGGCACCTGCCTGGCTGGTGGTCGGGATCCTGGTCAGCGGCGCTCTGATCGCCTACTTCGGTTCGCGGCTGCCCGGTCACGGGGGGCACAGCCCGTTGGAGGGCTTCGGCATCGATATCGGGCCTCGCGCGATCGGCTCAGTCATCCTCGTGGCACTGGGCAGCCTGTCCTTCGGTGCCGTGCTCGGCCCGGAGGCGCCCCTCATCGCGATCGGCACTGCCATCGGCGCGCTGGCCTTCCGCGACACCGGCAACCCGATCCGCCGGATCATGATGGTGGTCGGCGCCATGTCGGCGATCACCGCCATCTTCGGCAACCCGCTGATCACCAGCATCCTCATGCTGGAGCTGGCCCTGGCAGGAGGCGCGGCGATGGCCACCCCCGTGGTCCTGATGCCGGCCCTGGTGGGAATGGCCAGCAGCTACGCCCTGCAGGTGGGGGTCGCCGACTGGTCCGGCCTCGGTGAGGCGTCGCTGTCGCTGGGCCTGCCGGGCCTGGCGGCCTACCCCTCAGTTCACCTGATCGACGTCGCGATGGCGTTCCCGGTGGCGATCGTGGTCGCCCTGTTCACGATGGCCGCCCGGCTCGGCGGGCAGGAGGTCGCCCTGCGGGCCGCCCGATCACCGTTGGCCACGATCCTGGTGTCAGCCCTCGCGATCGCCGCCTGCGCGTTGGCGGTGGACGCCATCACTGGTGGTGGACTGGAACTGGTCCTGTTCTCCGGGCAGGCAGCCATGCCGGACTACCTCGCCCTGACCTCGGTGGGCACCGCCACCGTCGTGCTGATCGGCAAGTTCATCGGGTATTCCGTGTCCCTGGGCAGCGGTTTCCGCGGTGGCCCGATCTTCCCCGCCGTGGCGATTGGGGCGATCGTGGCAACCATGGGGACCCTCATGATCGACGGAACCTCGAGCTCCGCCCTGGCGGCCGCCGGGATCTCGGCGGGAACGGCCGCCGCCCTGCGGATGCCGTTCACCGCCCTGACGATGGGGGTCCTGCTGACCTACCCGGCGGGGGGAGCCACGACGGTCCTGGCGATCGTGGGCACGGTCGTCGGTCTGCTCAGCCGGATGGCCGGCGAACGCCGCGTATCGGCCCTGCAGCCCGGACCAGCACAGGCGCCCGCACCCGCGCCCGGCTGATCCGCGCCCGACTGACCCGCGTGGGGCGAACCTGTCCGCTGCTGGCCCGGACGAAGGCCCGCGCGGCACCTCGCTGCGGGGCGTGAGTACCGGTCAGCCCCGCGGCTGGTGGCACAGCACCCGCTGGCTGAGGATGTCGGCCAGCAGCACGAGTTCCTCGTCCTGCCGGAGGTCGACCACACGTACCACGTCGGCAAGCGCGGCGTCGTCAGGGCTGAGCTCCGCCAGCCGGTTGGGCCACGTCCCGAGCAGTGCGGTGTTCAGCAGGCTGTCGGCTCGTTCGGGATACAGGGCCAGGTAGAAGATCTCGGACTCGACGAGGTCCTGGAAGAAGTGGCTGCCGAAGGACAGGTCCGGCACGAACCCGCCCTCGGCGACCGCGACCTCGACCAGCACCGCGACATGACGGATCTCGGCGAACCGGACCGGCACGCCCAGCTCCGGGCTGCTGGTCCCCCACCTGCCCGGGCCGATCAGGGCCGTCGGGCACTGCGCACGATCGGTGGACCGGTTCAGCCGGCCGATGACCCGTCCGACCTCGTGACGCGCAGCCACGGGTAGCCGAGCGTATGCATGCGGATCCACAGTGATCACCCGCCGCACGGGAGCGACGATGCTGCCACCCATGAAGTTGCCCACACTGCGCAGCAGGGTGCGCGACTCGGGGACATCCGCGGGGATCTCCACCCGCCGACCCTGGATCCCCCGGGTCTGCAGCGGCCGGCACTGGACCACGTTGATCGCCAGCTCGCCGGCCCGGCCGACCTCCGCGGTGAACTCCACGTCCACCGGGTAGGAGTATGCGTGCTCCAGGACGCCCAGCATCCGGCGCATGACCTCCGGGAACCGGGTTCCGGCCAGCAGCTCCTCGAAGGTCAGCGTCCAGTGGGGGCCGCCGCCACGCCCGAGCCTGGCCGCCCGTTCATTGGCCGCCCGGTCCGGCACGGCGAACAACTCCCAGGGCAGGCCCACCTCGCCGCTCGTGAGGGTGGTCAGATCGATCGTGCGCCAGCAGTTGTCCTGCGTGTCCAGGACGTCCACCCGGTGCTGGGAGAACCGAGCGGCCAGCTCGGCACCGGCGTGTGGTACCAGCAACGGGTGGTCCAGGGAGACGATCCGCGGGTAGTCGGTGCCCACCCGGTCGACAGCCCGGGTGCCCAGCCCGAGCACCAGTCGCACCATCCCGGCGTGGGGGTCCAGCCGCGGGTGCCAGACGAACGTGTTGTACGAGATCGCCACCCCCGCGAGTTCGGGGAAGAAGTACCGACCCTGGTGGGCGCCGGAGACCCGCTGGACCAGCAGCGCCATCTGCTCCTCGCCCCGGTCCAGCCCGCGGGCCTTCCGGTAGGCCAGTGCCTCCTGGCTCATGGTGCTGGCATAGACCGTGCGGATCGCGTCGACGAACTGCTCGTAGCGCTGCTCGGGCGTGCCCTGGCTGACCAGGAACACGCTGTCGTACTTGCCGGCGAACGCGTTGCCGAAGCCGTCCTCCTGCAGGGAACTGGAGCGGACGATGATCGGGTACTGGCCGTAGTACTCCAGCATCGTGCGGAACTGCTCGGCGACCTCCGCCGGGAAGTCACCGTGCAGCATCTGCTCGCGCAGGACCCTGGCTGCGGGGAAGTACCCGTCGTCGGTCTTCTGCTCCAGGAACAGCGGCCACCAGCCGTTGTTGACGATGTAGGCGTAGAAGACGTCGGAACCCACGTACCAGGAGTCGTGCGGTTCCAGCACCTCGGCCCAGTTCGCGCCCTCGTCACCGAGCAGGATCTGGCGGGCCAGCAGCATGCCGACCGCCTTGCCCCCGATGAAGCCGGTCCCCAGCTGCCGCACCTTGATCTCCAACAGGTCGGCGAGGTCGAAGTGCTGGCGGGCCAGGGCCAGCATCCGCTCGTCGCGCCCGATCAGGACCCGGCAGAGCTGCTCGACCATCGCCTCGCGCTCATCGGAGTCGGCCGGGTCCTCGACCAGTTCGGCTGCCCGCAGGGACAGCCGGTCCCAGTGGTCCAGGCGGGCGGCAGCACCCTGGCTGGCCTCGACCGAGCGCAGCCGGGAGAACAGCGTCGTGGCCTGCGCGCTGGTGGTCAGTGGGACGAACCCATCGCCCACGCGCCGGTGGGGCAGGAACATGGTGGGCGAGGAGCGACCATCGGCCTTCACCGGGTGCAGGTAGAGCTCGCCCTCGCTGCGGTACACGTCGATCAGCACCTGGGTGGTCGACCGGATCCGGGCAACGGTTGCCAGCGAGTGGCTGGGCCGCAGCAGGGCGAAGTGCGCGATCGTGTCCAGCTGGAACAGGTAGGGGCAGGTCACCAGGAAGAAGTTGCCGATCATCGCGTCGGTGGCCCACGCATCCAGCAGGTCCGACAGGCAGTCGAAGACGTAGCAGACCCCGGTGCCCTCCTGCGCCAGGATCGTGTGCAGCCCCACCGTGAACGGCTCGAACCCCTCGTAGGCATCCAGGTGGTGCACCACCACCGCCCCACCGGGCTCGAACAGCGGCGCATGGCGGGCGAACCGCACGTACACCACCCGGCGCTCGGCAGCCAGGGCTGCGGCCACGAAGGGACCGACGAACGCCCGGTAGTCCTCGAGATCCTCCACGCGCCAGACGACGTTGTCGCCCATGCGCAGCCCATTGAGGAGGGCATCGAGGCCGGGCAGGCCGGTCGTGACGACCTCCACTGGCATGGTCCCCACCTCCCTGCGGAGCCCCTGATCGGGAAGGCACCACTGCCCACATGATGCCCGCGCCGGGGGTCGGGGACGACCCCCGGGATTCGGAGTCTGACATATCGGCCAATAGGATCCCCCCCGGTGCAGGCCGACAGGCTGCGCTCCGAGCCCACCACCCCGGGAGATGCGCAGTGTCATACATCGCAGACACCATCGCGAGCCTCGAGCAGTCCAGCCCTGCCCAGACCGACTTCTACCAGGCCGCCGAAGAGGTGCTGGGCTCGCTGCAGCCGATCCTCGATCACGATCCCCGCTACCAGAAGCAGAACATCATCCGGCGCATCGTCGAGCCGGAGCGCCAGATCATCTTCCGGGTCGCGTGGGTCGATGACCGCGGGGACGTCCAGGTGAACAAGGGCTACCGGGTCGAGTTCAACTCCGCTCTCGGACCGTACAAGGGCGGCCTGCGCTTCCACCCGAGCGTGACGGCCGGGGTGATCAAGTTCCTCGGCTTCGAGCAGATCTTCAAGAACGCGCTGACCGGCCTGCCGATCGGTGGGGCCAAGGGCGGGTCGGACTTCGACCCCAAGGGCCGCTCGGACAACGAGGTCATGCGGTTCTGCCAGTCGTTCATGACCGAGCTGTACCGGCACATCGGGCCGACCATCGACGTGCCCGCGGGCGACATCGGGGTCGGTGGCCGAGAGATCGGATACCTGTTCGGCCAGTACAAGCGCCTGACCGGGCGCTACGAGGGCGTCCTGACCGGCAAGGGGATCAGCTGGGGCGGCTCACTGGCCCGCACCGAGGCCACCGGGTACGGGGCGGTGTACTTCGCCCAGAACATGCTCGCCGAGCACGGGGACTCGTTGGAGGGCAAGACCTGCACCGTGTCCGGGTCGGGCAATGTGGCGATCTACACGATCGAGAAGCTCCAGCAGGTCGGCGCCGTCCCGGTGACCGCCAGCGACTCCAACGGAATGATCCACGACGCGCGGGGGATCGACCTGGAACTGCTCAAGCACCTCAAGGAGGTCCAGCGCGGGCGGTTGAGCCAGTACCTCGACGAGCGCCCGGGCGCGGCCTACACCCCGGTCGAGGACTACCCGGCCGGCCAGAACGGTGTGTGGGCGGTGCCGTGCGAGGCCGCGTTCCCCAGTGCCACCCAGAACGAGGTCAACGGCAAGGACGCCGCCGAGCTGCTCAAGAACGGTGTGCGCGTGATCTCCGAGGGGGCCAACATGCCGTCCTCGGCCCAGGCCATCGAGAAGTTCCTGGCCGCCGGGATCGACTACGGCCCGGCCAAGGCAGCCAACGCCGGCGGCGTGGCCACCAGCCAGCTCGAGATGAGCCAGAACGCCGGCATGAGCCAGTGGACCTTCGAGGAGGTCGACGCCCGGCTGCAGCGCGTGATGGCCGAGGTCCACGACACCGCCCGGGACACGGCTGCCGAGTTCGGCGCACCGGGCAACCTGGTGCTGGGCGCCAACATCGCAGGCTTCCGCAAGGTGGCCGACGCGATGATCGACCAGGGCGTCGTCTGATCCTGGGCAGTCCGGCACCGCCGACACGCCCTCTCCGGATGTGATCCTCGCCACCCCCACAGGGCATGCCCCGGGGGGGACTTGCGCTTGTTACTCATCAGTAGCATCATGGGGTTACTGACGGGTAACCGCCTGCGCTGGCGCGCACCCGAACGCTCCCGCCACTGCTGAAGGAGATCGGATGTCCCACTACAAGGCCAATCTGCGCGACATCGAGTTCAACCTCTTCGAGGTGTTCGGAGGGGCCGACCGGCTGGGCCACGGTCCGCTGGCCGACCTCGATCCGGGCACCGTCCGCGACATCCTGCGTGAGATCAAGGTGCTGGCCGAGGGACCCCTGGCCGAGTCGTTCACCGACGCCGATCGCAATCCGCCGAAGTACGACCCGGCCACGATGACCGTGGCGATGCCCGAGTCGTTCAAGAAGTCGTTCGCAGCGCTGATGGAGTCCGGCTTCTGGCGCGTGGACCTGCCCGAGCACCTCGGTGGCTCCGGCGCACCGGCGTCGATCCGCTGGTCGGTGGCCGAGATGCTGCTCGGCGCGAACCCGGCCGCCTACATGTACATGTCCGGCCCCGGCTTCGCCTCGATCGTCGACGCGCTGGGCAACGAGGAGCAGAAGCAGTGGGCCCAGACGATGATCGACCGCGAGTGGGGCGCCACCATGGTGCTCACCGAGCCCGACGCGGGTTCGGACGTGGGCGCAGGCACCACCAAGGCCTTCCTGCAGGAGGACGGATCGTGGCACATCGAGGGCGTGAAGCGGTTCATCACCTCCGGTGAGCACGACATGGCCGAGAACATCGTCCACCTGGTCCTGGCCCGGCCGGCCAACGTCGAGGGCCTCGGCGGCCCGGGCACCAAGGGCCTGAGCCTGTTCTTCGTGCCCAAGTACCACTTCGACGCCGAGGGCACCATCGGCGAGCGCAACGGCGCCTTCGTGACCAACGTCGAGAAGAAGATGGGCCTGAAGGTCTCCACGACCTGCGAGATCACCTTCGGCCAGAACGGCGTACCCGCGCAAGGCTGGCTGATCGGCGACGTCCACGAGGGCATCGCCCAGATGTTCAAGGTCATCGAGTACGCGCGGATGATGGTCGGCACGAAGGCGATCGCCACGCTGAGCACCGGCTACCTGAATGCCCTGGAGTACGCCAAGGCACGTGTGCAGGGCGCGGACCTGACCCAGATGATGGACAAGAAGGCCCCGCGCGTCGCGATCACCGCGCACCCCGACGTGCGGCGCAGCCTGATGCTGCAGAAGTCCTACGCCGAGGGCATGCGTGCGCTGATCCACCTCACTGCCTACTACCAGGACCAGATCGAGCTCGCGGAGCGCGGGATGACCGTGGACGTGGACAAGGACATGGCCGTGCGGATCAACGACCTGCTGCTGCCGATCGTCAAGGGCGTGGGCTCAGAGCGCTCGTACGAACTGCTCGCGACCTCGCTGCAGACACTCGGCGGGTCGGGCTTCCTGCAGGACTACCCGATCGAGCAGTACATCCGCGACGCCAAGATCGACACCCTCTACGAGGGCACCACCGCCATCCAGGGCCTGGACTTCTTCTTCCGCAAGATGGTCCGCGACCAGTTCAAGGCCGTGATGTACCTCGGCGCCCAGGTGTCCGAGTTCGTCAAGGGCGACGAGGGCGGCTCGCTGACCCACGAACGCGAACTGCTCGGCAAGGCGCTGGAGGACACCCAGGCCGTGATCGGCGTGATGGGCGGGTGGGCGATGGCCGCCCAGACCACCCCGACCGAGATCTACAAGGTCGGCCTGAACTCCACCCGCCTGCTCATGATGATGGGCGACCTGGTCGTGGGCTACCTGCTGCTCAAGCAGGCCGAGATCGCGGGCCGGGCCCTGGCGGCCGGCCCCGCGGCCAAGGACGTGGCGTTCTACGAGGGCAAGCTCGCTGCGGCCTCCTGGTTCGCGGCCAACCGACTGCCGCTGCTGGCTGCCGAGCGTGTCGTGTGCGAGACCACCACGCTGGACCTGATGGACCTCCCCGAGGGCGACTTCTGATCGAACCCGCCCGTGTCATCGATCTGGCACTTCAACTGCTGGATCGATGACACAAGGAACGCTGCAGTGGTTCGAGCCCCCGTCGCGCTGGTCGCGGCGGGGGTTCGGCGCGTTCCGGGCTCACTTCGGCCACTTCATCCACTTCAGCGCTGATCGCCCGACGCGCATGAGGATGAACCCCGGACAAGCTGGAGCCCACGAGGAGGAACCTGCGCCAGGCAGCGCACCAGGTCGGGCCCGCCGTGAGTCGGCCGACCGTCGCGGGTCAGAGCATGCGGTGCATGATGTGCAGCCCGACAAGTCCGTGCTCCGGATGGTCGAACGCCTCCGGCACGGTCGCCAGGATCTCGAAGCCGAGTGAGCGCCACAGCCTGATCGCAGGCTGGTTGCTCGCCACGACCGCGTTGAACTGCATCGCCCGAAACCCCCGCTCGTGTGCGGCGGACAGCGCGTACTGGGCGAGCGCCCGGCCCACACCCTGCCCGGAGACGTCCGGATCGACGATGAAGCTGGCGTTCGCCACGTGCGATCCGCGACCCTCGAAGTTGGGGCCGAACTTCACGGTGCCGAGCAGGCGATCCTCACCCTCGGCGACCAGGACGGTCCAGCCCGGCAGGCGCAGCCACCCCTCGCGCGCCTGGTCCGAGGTCCAGTCCTGCGGGTAGGTGTAGGTCCGACCCGCGGCAACCACCGGCGCCATGAACCGCCACATCGCCGGCCAGTCGGCCTCGGTGGCTCGTCGGATCTGCACGGCGCGGACGGTAGCAGCCGCCGTGTCGAGTTCCTCCACCACAGCGCCGGTTCGCCGACACTGGCGAGGATGGAGTCCAGATTGGGAGACGCCGGTGAGGAGGAAGCTGTGGGGGCGCCGGGCGGCCGGGCGGTCGGGCCGTCGGATCGACTCGGACCGGCGCTGGGCTGGCAGTTGGTGGATCAGCGAGACTCATATACCCTTGGGGGTATGCGCCGCATCCTCGTCCTCCTCGCCGCCGCCCTCGGGATCACCTTCCTGCTCGCTGGCTGCTCCTCCGGTTCCGAATCCGTCACCACGCAGCCCCCCGCCGAGTTCGTCACGTCGATGAGCCAGCCGGGTACGGTCATCGTCGATGTCCGTACCCCGGCCGAGTACAGCGCCGGGCACGTCGACGGCGCGGTCAACATCGACGTGGAGGCGGCGGACTTCGGCACCCAGATCGAGGCCCTGCCCAAGGACAGCACCTACGCGGTCTACTGCCATTCGGGTCGGCGCTCGGGCGTCGCCACCACCCAGATGGGCGAGTCAGGCTTCACCTCGGTGATCAACCTCGACGGCGGGATCGCAGACCTGCAGGCCGCAGGCGCCCCGATCGTGACCGGCTGACCCAGTCAGCCGACCGGCCGACTGGCCGGCTGAACCCGGCTGACCCGGCTCAGCCGACCGGCGGACCGGCCGGCTGACTGGCTGACCAACCCGACCCACGCACAGGCGCCAGTCGCCGCCCTCAGCCCATCCGACGATCGTCGAGGGCCGGGAATGCGCCCCGCCACGCAGCGACCCGGTCCGGGTCGATCGCCACGCTGAGAACCTCCTCGCCGGAACCAGCCTCCGCCAGGACCTCACCCTGGGGATCGATCACCAGCGACCCACCCCCGATCGGGACCCCACCGTGGGTGCCGGACTCGTTGCAAGCCAGCACATAGGCCTGGTCCTCGATGGCCCGCGCCCGGGCCAGGACGTGCCAGTGCGCCAAGCGCCGCTCCGGCCAACCGGCGGGCAGAACGAACGCCTGCGCGCCACGGTCGACCAGGGCCCGGAAGAATTCGGGGAAGCGCAGGTCGTAGCACGTGGCCAGCCCGATACGGCCCAGCGGACCGTCGACGACCTCCACCTGCTCACCGCTGCTCATCACCGTGGTCTCGCCGCCGTTGAAACCGAACAGGTGCACCTTGCGGTAGCTGGCCGCCAGCGTTCCCGACGGGTCGAAGACCAGTTGCG
The DNA here is from genome assembly GCA_963781015.1 of uncultured Actinomycetes bacterium. Lineage (GTDB taxonomy): Bacteria > Actinomycetota > Actinomycetes > S36-B12 > CAIYMF01 > Prado023. Next base: position 18,207 of record CAWAEB010000009.1, read on the forward strand.
TGTTGAAGTGCCGGGTGACACCCTCGGCATCGACTGCGACCTCGGGGATCGAACCGCCGAAGACCCAAGCACCTGATCCGGCGGCCACCTGACCCAGCGCCCGGCTCCATGGTCCGGCCACCGGCTGCGCGTGCGGGACCACCAGATCCGTGGCGAACGCCCCGATCGGCCACAGCTCAGGAAGCACCACCATGTCGTGCTCGGCCGCAGCCCGCGCGGCCATGGCCAGCACCCGCTGCACCCGGTCGACGACAGGTTCGTCATCGGTGATCGACACCTGGAGCAGCGCGACGCGAACCGACATGCCCCACAGGCTAGCCCGCACCACCAGCACCGGCTCACGCGACCACGTTGGCCGCTCAGCGCGGGCTGCCCTGCTGGCTCGTGGCGCATTGCTCCTCACGAGCGTCGCGGGATCGTGACTCCATCCACCCCAGCGCCGTCGGAAGGGCGCTGGGGTGGAGGAACTCGCCGGCTTGACGGCTCCGAGGGTCCAATGCCGACCGCCCAGGGCGCTTCGGTCGAGGGGCTCGGGGCAGTTCAGGTCAGGGCGGTGCGCAACACTGCCTCGTCGATGTACCAGGAGCCGACAACGGCTCCGTCGACGAGGGTCACCGGGATCAGCTCCCAGTACTTGTCGGCGAGCACCGGGTCCTCGAGGATGCTCAGCTCGGCCCAGGGCACGCCCGTCTCGGCACAGACCCGCTCGATGACCACGCGCGCGTCGTCGCAGAGGTGGCACCCGGGCTTGCCGACGAGCTGGACGCGCGCCGTCATCGCCGGCCTGGCCGCAGCTGTTGGGTACCCATGTCCGGGCCGGCGTTCACGCCCCGGTGTCCTTGAGCTTGCCCTTGGTGATCTTCCCGGTCGCAGCCCGGGGCAGCCGGGGGGCGAACTCGATGATCGACGGGCACTTGAACCGGGCCAGCCGCGCCTCGCAGAACGCGCGCAGGTCCGCGGGCTCCGGCACGCCCTTGCGCAGCACGACGACCGCCTTGACCGACTCCCCGGTCAGCGGGTGCGGCACGCCGATCACCGCGACCTCCGTGATCGCCGGATGGGTGGCCATCACGGCCTCCACCTCACGGGGGTACACGTTGAACCCGGACACGATGATCAGGTCGCGGCGGCGGTCCACGAGCCGGTAGTCACCGTCTGCGTCGAGGATTGCCACGTCGCCGGTGTGGAACCAGCCGTCGGCGTCCACCCCACCGTCCCCGTCGGGCCAGTAGCCCGACAGCAGCGACCGTGCCTTCACCCACACCTCGCCCGGATCGCCCTCGAGCACCTCGGAGCCGTCAACGTCGCGCAACGACACCGCGACCCCGGCCAGCGGCCGACCGACCGAGCCGGGCTTCGGGCGCCTGGACACCATCGTCGTGGTCACCACGGGGGCGCATTCGGTCAGGCCGTAGCCCTCCCAGATCGGCTTGCCGGTGATGGTCTGGAACTGGGCGAACACGTCGGGCGGCAGCGCGGAGGCCCCGCTGACCAGCAGGCGCACCCCGTCCATCGACTCCCGGAGCTTGCCCTCCGCGCTCCACGAGACGTACATCGCCGGAGCCCCCACGATGGAGGTGACCTCCAGCTCCCGGATGTGGCGCAGCGAGGTCCGCGGCTCGAAGCGCTCCAGCAGGACGCAGGTCGCCCCAGCCCTGGCGGCCAGGCCCAGACCGGCGTTCAACCCGTAGATGTGGAACATCGGCAGCACGAGCAGGAGCCGGTCGTCGGCCTCGATCGCGGCGGGCCGCTTGATCCGGGCCAGGGCATCGATGTTGGCCCGCAGTGCACCGTGGCTGAGCATGGCGCCCTTGGGCTGCCCCTCGCTGCCCGAGGTGTACATCAGCACCGCCAGGTCGCGCGGGCGCGTGCGCGGCGCGGGAAACGCCCCCCGCCCGCCCGGGCCGACGCCGACCAACGCCTCCCCCTCGGGGGAGTCCAGGCCGACGGCCCGGGTCCCCGTGGCGCGCTTGTTGACCGAAACGCCCACCTTCATCCGAGCCGCATCGTGGAGCAGCAGCTGCGCGCCGGCGTCGCTGCACAGCCGGATCACCTCCGTGGTCGTGTATCCCGTGTTCAGCGGCACGGCGACCAGCCCCGCGCGCAGCACTGCGAAGTAGGCGATCGCGAACTCCGGTCGGTTGCCGATCATCAGGGCCACCCGGTCCCCGCGGTTCAGCCCGGCTTCGGTCAGCGCCCGGGCGCCCCGGTCGACGCGTGCGTCCACCTGGGCCCAGGTCAGTTGGGAACTGGGAGTGACCAGCGCCGGATGGTCCGGGCGGGCAGCGGCCGACTGCCGCACGAGGTCCGCGAGGTTGCTCACACGAGCAGTGTGGCATGCCGGATCGGGCTAGGCTCGCCCCGTGGCCGATTCCTCGCACGCCCCGGAAGAGCCGTTGGACACCACCGATGCGCGGGCTGGGCAGGGTTCCGACGAGCGTCCTCCGAAGCTCGAAGTTGCCCCCGGGGACGTGGCCGGGACGCACCTGCCCCCGGCGTTGGGTCCCGAGGATGAGCCCGAGGGCGAGTCCCCGCCCGAGCCTGCGACCGAGACTGAGGTGGCGGACACCGACCCCGCCGCCAACCGCGCCTGGATCACCGACGGGATCAGCGCCCTGGACCCGGAGAACGCCGGCCCCGGCGCAGCCGCCTTCTTCGACGTCGACAACACGATCATCCGCGGCTCGAGCTTCGCCGTGCTGGCCCGCGGGATGGCTGACCGGGACTACTTCACGACCTCGGAGGTCGTGGAGTTCACCTGGAAGCAGCTGAAGTACGTGATGTCGGGCAAGGAGAACCTCGACGACATGGCCCAGGCCACCGAGAACGGGCTGATGTTCGTCAAGGATCGCGAGCAGGCCGAGATCGAGGACGTGGCCGAGGTCGCCTATGACGAGCGGATGGTCGGCCGACTCTGGGCTGGCACCGTCGAACTTGCCGAGGCGCACAAGGCCCTGGGCCACGAGGTCTGGTTGGTCAGCGCAACCCCGGTGGAGGTGGCGACCGTGATCGCCCGCCGACTGGGCCTGACCGGGGGGCTGGGCACCATCGCAGAGGTGGAGGACGGCCGCTACACCGGGCGCCTCGTCGGCCTGCCGTTGCACGGTGCCGCGAAGGTGGCAGCCGTGCAACGGCTGGCCGACGAACGGGGCCTGGACCTCGCCCGATGCGCTGCCTACTCGGACTCGGCCAACGACATCCCGATGCTCAACGTGGTCGGCTGCCCGGTGGCGATCAACCCCGACGGCCCGCTGCGGGCCCATTCCCGCGCCGAGAAATGGCCGATCCGCGACTACCGGATCCGGGGCAAGCAGTCGGTGCGCCGCGGGGTGCCGGCAGCGGCAGCAGCGGGCCTGGCAGTCGGCGCCGCAGTCGGGGTGGCCAAGGGGATCTCGGTGATCCGCGGGCGCGCCACCAGCTGAGCCACCAACCTCAGCGGAAGAACCCGCGCCGACGTACGAGCATCCGGTACAGGTTGTGCTGGATCGTCTCGCGGACCTGGTCGGTGACCTCGAACACGAGCATCGGGTCCTTCGCCGCCGCCGCGCCCAGCCCATCGACATCGATCGGCTCGCCGAACTCGATGACCCACTTCGAAGGCAGCGGGATCAGCCCCAGCGGGCCCAGCCAGGGGAACGTGGGCGTGACCGGCACGTAGGGCAGGCCGAACAGGCGGGCGGCGAGCTTCAGGTTGCCCAGCATCGGGTAGATCTCCTCGGACCCGATCACCGACACCGGCACGATCGGCGCACCGGTCTTCAGCGCAGCAGACACGAAACCGCTGCGGCCGAACCGCTGCAGCCGGTAGCGCTCGGAGAACGGTTTGCCTGCGCCCTTGTATCCCTCGGGCCACGCCCCGACCAGCTCGCCGTCGGCCAGCAGCCGCTCGGCATCAGCGTTGCAGGCCACGGTCGCACCGGCCTTGCGGGCCAGCATGCCGAGGAAGGGCAGGTCGAAGAGCTGGTTGGCGGCCAGCGGGCGCAGGTGCCGGTGCGCGGGATGCTCGTCGTGAATGGCCAACTGCACCATGGCCGCGTCCACCCCGATGATGCCCGCGTGGTTGCCCACCACCAGGGCGCCCCCGGTGCTCGGGATGTTCTCGATGCCGCGGACCTCGACCCGGAACCAGTGCCGGTACAGCGGACGGATCACAGCCAGCAGCACGTCGTCGGTGAGCTCGGCGTCGAACCCGAAGTCATCGACCTCGTACTGGCCCAGGGCGCGCCGGCGCAGGAACTCCATGACCGCACTCACCTGCTCGGACCAGGTCGATCCCGATTCGGGCACGGCCACCTCCCCTACGGAGCCGTCCGGCCCCGGTATGTGCAGGATGCGCGCCTGAGTCACGTCGACCACCCCGACAGGATCCGGCTGGCCACGCCTTCGGCACCCGTGACCAGCTCGGGGGACAGCACGTTGTTCAGCCGCCGGGAGTGGACGAAGGCGTCGAAGGTCGCCATGGAGGTGTAGTCCGGCGTGTAGCCGAAGTCCTGCTTGAGCCGGGTCGTGTCCACCGCTCGCCCGTGGGTGAGCAGTCGGACCTGATCCCGGCTGAAGTCGGCGAACCCGTCACGGCGGACCCACCGCCCCACCATCCCGACGAACGGCGGCAGCACGGGGATCTCCACCCGGCCGGCCCGGCGGATGGCCTGGGACAGGGCCAGGACGCCGTCACCGGCGACGTTGAACGTGCCCGGGTGGTCAGCCACTGTGGCCCGACGGATGACCTCCAGGCCGTCGGCCTCGTGGACGAACTGCAGGCGGGCGTCGTAGCCCAGCACGGTGGGGATGACCGGCATCGAGAAGTACTGGGCCATCGGGGTGTTGGCGGTCGGGCCCAGGAAGTTGGCGAAGCGCAGCGTGGTGACCGTCAGGTCGGGCCGGCGCCGAGCCAGACCACGCACATAGGACTCCACCTCGACGGAGTCCTTGGCCCAGCCCGAGGTGGGCAGGTAGCGAGGCTCCATCTCCTCGGTCATCAGGGCCGCATCCGACGAACCGGACCCGTAGACCGATGCGGAGGACTTCACGACCAGCTTCGTCACCGTCGGTGCCTTCTGGCAGGCCGCCAGCAGCTGCATCGTCCCGATGACGTTGATCTCCTTCATCGGGGCGCGCCCACCGGCCTGGCGTGAGGTCGCGATGACGCCCATGTGCACGACAGTGTCCACCTCAGCGGTGTAGATGACCTTGCCGATGATGGGGTTCCGGATGTCGGCGCGCACGAAGTCCGCGCCCCCGATGTCCCCCGCAGGGGCGACCACATCCACACCGATCACCCGGTCGATGTCCGGGTCCTCGGTGAGCAGGCGCGCCATCCGACCACCGAGGTACCGGGACACCCCGGTCACGAGGACGACGCGCGCCATGAGGTCCTACTTGGCGTTACGGCGCTGGACCCGCGTGCGCTTGAGCAGTTTGCGGTGCTTCTTCTTCGCCATCCGCTTGCGACGCTTCTTGATCACAGAACCCACAGGGAGACCTCACTACGTGCCGGGAAGAGGGCCCCATGCTACCGCCGCCGCGCCCCGCTCGATAACCAGCCGGCTGGTTGCTGTGCGCGGGCTGGCCTTCCCCCGGATGGCAGGCAGACTCAGGCCGTGTCGACGAAGGAGCGGCGCAGGTAGTCGTCGACCACGTGTTCGGGGATCCGAACAGAGCGCCCGACCTTCAGCGCCGGCAGCGTCCCGGCGTTCACCATCCGGTACACCGTCATCTTGGACAGGCGCATGATCGCCGCGACCTCAGCCACGGTCAGCAGCCGTACCTCGCCCAGAGGTCGTTCGCTCATCCGAGACCACCTGCCTCCCGCTTGGGTCATTCATGTTACGCGTCCTGAGCCGCACGCACACGGCCAGCGGGGGGCTGGGGCAGTTCCGTGGCAACTGGGCTCAGAACGACCCGAACGGGTCGGCGACCAGCCCCCAGTGCGGGAACACCGCCTGCCGGGTGTCCATGATCGCCCGGTCCAGCGGATCCTCCGGGTGGTAGCTGCGTTCGAAGGGTATGGCCCACGGGTCGTTGCCGTCGGTCATCCGACCGGGAGTGGCGCGGCCCAGCAGGTCCAGGGTGAACACACGGAACGCCTCGGGGACCTCCGTGGTCGGCGCGATGGGGGCGTGGACCGCCTCGGCGATCAGGTGGGTCCAGGCGCGCGGGACGACATCGGCCACCTCGTAGCCCCCACCTCCGACCGCCACCCAGCGACTGCCAGCGAGGCGGTGGGCCAGCCGGTGCACAGCCGCGTAACTGGAGCGCTGCCCATCCACGCTGAGCAGCAGGTGGGCCATCGCGTCCTCGAAGTGCGAGTCACAGCCGTGCTGGCTGACCAGGAACTGCGGGTCGAACTCCTCGAGCACTGAGGGCACCACCGCGTTGAAGGCGCGCAGCCACTCGTTGTCGCCCGTACCGGCGGGCAGCGCGACGTTCACCGCGGCTCCCCGCGCCTGCGGCCCGCCGACGTCCCAGGGCCAGCCGGTACCGGGGAAGAGCGTGCGACCGCTCTCGTGCAGGCTGATCGTCAGCACCCGGGGGTCGTCGTAGAACATCGCCTCGACGCCGTCGCCGTGGTGGGCATCGACGTCCACGTAGGCGATCCGTTCCAGGCCCTGGTCGAGCAGCCAGCGGATGGCCACCCCCACGTCGTTGTACACGCAGAAACCGGCTGCCCGATCGGGCATCGCGTGGTGCATCCCGCCGAACAGGTTGACCGCGTGCGCAGCCCGGCCGCTGTGCACCTCCGCGACTGCACGCAGGGTTGCCCCGCACAGATGTGAGGCTGCCTCGTGCATGCGGGGGAAGACCGGCACGTCGTCGGTGCCCATCCCGTACCGGGCGTCCCCTGCGTCGCCAGTGTGCCCGGCGGTGCGCACAGCGGTGAGGAAATCGGGGGTGTGCACCTTGACCAGGTCATGGACCCCCGCGGGAGCAACCTCTGCGATCAGGTCCACGTTGGGGGCGCCCAGCAGCCCGAAGTCGCCGGCCATGCGCAGCGCGAGCTGGACACGGATGGGTGCCATCGGGTGCCCTTGGCCGAAGTTGTACGCCGACAGGCTGGGGTCGGCGATCACGGCTACCCGATCACTCACCTGCCCACCGTAGTCCCGTTGCGGGTACGACGACATGCGGTGGGGGGCGCACAGCGGGCATGGGCGCACAGCGGGCATGGGCACCCAGTGGTGCATAACCTCAGCGGCATGGTCCGTCGCCGAGCCCGCAACGAGCCCCGGCAACGGGTGGTGCGGGCCCGTCGGCACCAGGTGCCCGAATCGGAAGCCTCGGTGGGCGTTCCCCTGCCGGGGCCGACCGGTGCTGACTCACGGGTTGCCGCTCGAACCCGGACCAAGGAGTCGCGGCTGGCGCGACGATCGCCGGCCCGAAGCATCACGACCTCGTTCGTGGTGCTCTGCGCGATTGGCACCCTGCTCCTCATGCTCCCCCAGATGACCACGGGCCAGGGGTCGGCGAGCCCCGGGACGGCGCTGTTCACCGCGGTCAGCGCCAGTTGCGTGACCGGGCTGTCGGTCGTGGACACCGCGTCCTACTGGTCTGTCTGGGGCAAGCTCACGATCCTCGTGCTCATCCAGGTGGGCGGCTTCGGCATCCAGGCGCTGGGCACCCTGTGGATCCTGCTGCTCAACCGGCGGCTGGGCACGAGTTCTCGGCTCGCTGCGCAGACTGAGACCGGCGTCCTGACCCAGGGCGACGTGCGCCGAGTGCTCGGCCTGCTGGCAATCATCACGGTGACCGTCGAGTCCGCGATCGCGGCGCTGCTGGGTGTCCGGCTCTGGTTGAGCTACGACATGCCCTGGGCTGAGGCGGCCTGGTCGGGGGTGTTCCACAGCGTGAGCGCGTTCAACAATGCGGGCTTCGCCCTTGCGTCGGACTCGCTGACGACCTACGGTCAGGATCCCCTGATCCTGTTCCCCATCTCGATCGCCATCGTGATCGGCGGGTTGGGGTTCCTGGTCGTGCGCGAGATCTTCGGACGGACCACCGGGGAGCGCACCCTGCGCCCGAGCCGGGCGAGGCAACCGATGACGTCCGAGCAGGTGCTGGCGCGCGGTCGCGAACTGGCCCGGCGCTCACGCTACCGGCTCGGCGGATTCCATCCGGAACGATTCGGCTGGGCCAACCCGGTGCCGTTGTCCCTGCACACCCGGCTGATGCTGACCGGTACCGCCGTCCTGATGGTCGTCGGGACGTTGGGGTTCCTTGCCTTCGAATGGGCCAATCCAGGCACGCTTGCGGCCATGCCGTGGTGGGAGAAGCTGAACCAGGCGTTCTTCTCCGGTGGTATCACACCGCGAACCGCCGGATTCAACACCGTCGACTATGCGGCGGTCGCACCCGAGACCCGGCTGCTCACCGACGGGCTGATGTTCGTGGGCGCCGGCAGCGGCAGCACCGCTGGAGGCATCAAGGTCACCACCCTGATGGTGCTGGCTGTTGCGGTGCGCGCCGAGATCCGCGGCCATCGCGACGTCAACGTGACCGACCGGCGGATCGCTGGGACGACGGTCCGGGTGGCGATCGCGGTCGCGATGATCTCACTGGCCGCGGTGGCGCTGGGAACGATGGCCCTGCTGACCGTGACCGATCTGAGCCTGGACCACGCGCTGTTCGAGGTCACCTCAGCCCTGGCCACCGTCGGGCTGTCCGCCAACGTCACGCCGGGACTCCCGGAGAGCGGGCAACTGCTCCTTGTGGTCCTGATGTTCCTGGGTCGGGTCGGGCCCCTGACGCTGGCCTCCTCACTGACGCTGCGCAGCACGTTCCGCGCCTACCGGCTGCCCGAGGGCCGGCCCATGATCGGCTGATGAACAGAGGAGAGGCTGATGTCTGCTCGTGAGGTGGAGCCCGTCGTGGTGCTAGGGCTCGGGCGGTTCGGCCGGTCGGTCGCCGCTGCGCTGACCCGGGAGGGCTGCGAGGTGCTGGCCATCGACCAGGATCCCACCCTCGTGCGCGAGATCAGCAAACACGTGACCCTGGCCGTGGAGGCCGACGTGACCAGCAGGGATGCTCTCGAGCAGCTCGGCGTCGGGGAGTACACCCGGGCGGTCGTCGCGATCGGCGATGCGGTGGAATCGTCCCTGGTCTGTGCGCTCGTGCTCAAGGAGGACTTCAAGATCCCGGAGATCTGGGCCAAGGCGATCAATACCCAGCAGGCCAAGATCCTGCGCAAGATCGGCGTCACCGAGGTGGTCTACCCCGAGCTGGAGGTGGGCCGCCGGGTCGCGCACTCCCTGCTCGGGCACCGCACCGAGTACATCCCGACGGTCGACGGCCTGGCCTACGCCGCGCTGCCGGTCCGCCGCTCCCTGGTCGGCAAGACCCTGGCCGAGGCCCACGGGCTGGGTGACCGGGGCATCCTCGTGATGGCCGTCAGCCGCCGCGGGCTCGGGATCCCCGAGTTGGCCCGCCCGGACCTGGTGCTCGGCGCCGACGACGTCCTCGTGGTCTGCGGCCCCGAGGACGAGGTGTCCCCGCTGCTGCTCTGATCAGTGTGAGCCTGACTGACCCAGTTCGGTGGAGCGCTCAGCACAGGCCCGCATGGCTCGGCCGACCGTGGCCAGGACATCGGCGTCCTCGAGGACCGCCACCGCAGCGGCGGTCGTTCCGCCAGGTGAGGTCACGTGCGCTCGGAGCACCTCGGGCTCCTCCGTGGCGGAGGCAAGCATGGTGGCGGCCCCGAGCATCGTCTGCACGGTGAGGTCCCGGGCAAGCGCCCGGTCCAGGCCGAGTTCAGCGCCGGCCTCGATCATCGCCTGCGCCAGGTAGAACACGTAGGCAGGACCTGACCCGCTGACCGCGGTTACCGCGTCCTGGTCGCTCTCCGCGACCTCGCGCACCGCGCCGACCGCCGACAGCACCTCGCGGGCCCGGGCCACTGCCTCCGGAGGGCACCCGGGCCCAGCGGAGAGCACCGACATCCCCATCCCGACCAGCGCCGGGGTGTTCGGCATCACCCGCACGATCGGCGTTCCGGCCGGGACATGCTCGGCGAGCGTGGCGGTGGACACGCCCGCCGCGATGCAGACGACCACGGCCTCGGCAGGCAGGACCCGTGCAACGTCATCGAGCACCCCGATGACGTGGTGGGGCTTGACCGCCACCACCACGATGTCGGCATCGGCGACCGCGTCCGGGCGCGGTCCGCACGTCGATGCCGTGTCGGGCCGCGACGTCGCGAGCGGTGGGCTCATGGGTCTCGGCCGCCACGATCCTGCTCGGCACCCATCCGGAGGCGAGCAGGCCGGCGACGATCGCCTGGCCCATGCGACCAGCCCCGAGCAGGGCGAGCCGGGGCTGGTCGGGGCTCACTGGTCCCCGCCGAAGGCACCCCGGACAGCCGCGGCCACCGACGTGGGTCGGGCTGGGACATGCCGTATGACGTACGCGGGCCACCCCGGCCCGAAGGGCACGACCACCGAGACCTCCCGCCCCGGTGACCACAAGGTCGGTGGCCTGAGCTGCCGACCAGACCGAGGCGGAACTCATAGCGCAGTGGCGCGTTGTCCCTGCGCGCGGCCAGGGCCCCGGCGATCTCGATCAGGCGCGGGTCGTCGGTGGCGATGGTCGTGCGCGCGCCACACGCAGTGAGGACGCGGGCGCATCGGACGAAGGCCTTGTCGATCTCGTGCCCACCACGCAGGGCGGCACCCGCATGGGCGCGGGCCAGTTGTCGATCCAGGCGCACCCGGGCACCGGTGCGGGCCAGGTCCCCGCAGTCGGCCTCCGAGCGCAGGAGGTTCGCGGCCACGGTGATCCCGAGGTCCGGATACTCGTCGGCCATGTCCGCACGGATCGTCAGCGCGGCGCCGAGGTGCTCGTGGGGGGGCTGGCGATGGTCACGGTCATGCCAGCCGATGCAGCAGCCCTGCACAGCGACTCCAGGCCGGCCCGGGCCGAGTCCGCGTGCGCCGCCGTGTTCGCGTCAGCCGCCGAGCTCAGCCCGAGTCCGACCAGGTCCACCAGCAGGTCCGTGCCGACCGCGAGGTTGGCCTGCGCCAACGCATCGATTCCTGCGAGCAGCCCGGGCAGGTAGGGGTCCGGACCAGGCAGGAAGACCACGGTGGCCGACATCCCGGATCCGTGGACCTCGCCCACGGCGCCGAGTGCCTGTTCGACCTCGAGCCCGGCGACGAACGGGCTGGCCGCGCCCCGGACCGCGGGAACCCGTTCCATCGAGGCGGCCACCTGCTCGCGGCCAGGCAGCCGATCGAGCACCTCATAGAAATCCACCATTGCGTACCTCCGTGGCGAAGGCTACGCGGACCAAAGACCCGACGCCCCGCGGATCGACGGTTCGGCCCACCCGGCCGGCACGGCACGACGACGCATTCCGCGTGCAGGGTCAGCGAGCGGGCGGGTGAGCGAACGGGCGGGTGAGCGAACGGGCGACGACAGTCGGCATGACCGCTACCCTTGCCGAGAACACGGGAAAGGTGGGCAGGTGCGGATTCCCAATCTCTCCAAGCTGCCGGGTGCGTCACGGGTCTCCGGCGCGATCCACGGCATCGAGTCGAGGGTCTCTGGTGCCGTCGAAGACGTCGACTGGGTAGCCACAGCGCACACCATCGAGACGTCGGTCGACGCTGCCCGGGTCCGGTACAAAGGTTCCCGGCAGGGCATCCGGCCGACCGTTGCCGTGCCCTACCGGGGCTGGTACGCCGACGGGGTGGCCCACCTGACGGCCCGGACGATGGAGAAGCCACTCTTCGGCCCGGAGGACGCGGCGACCGGCCGCACCGACATCGTGCGGACGAACCTGCGTCGCTTCACTGTGCTCACGATGCCCGGAGTCCGGGTCCGGGCGAGCCTGGGGCAGGTGTCGGGGGAGTTCACCAGCGATGCGCAGGGATACCTGCACATCACCCTGCGGGTCGGGCCGCTGTCCCCGGGCTGGCATGTCCTGGACATCGATCCGGTCGATGGCTCGGTGCCGCATGCGACCGGCCGGGTGCTGGTCGCCGATCCGGGCAGCGACATCGCTGTGATCTCCGACATCGACGACACCATCATGAAGACCGGCTTGACTCAGGGCTGGACGTCGGTGGGGCGCACGTTGTTCCGCGACGTCGCCGGCCGCAAGGCCGTGCCCGGCATGTCCGCCTTCTACGCTGGTCTGGCGCGCGGAGACGGGACCCCCCGGACGGTGCCGTTCTTCTACGTCTCGACCGGATCGTGGAACATCTACGACTACCTCGTGTCGTTCATGAACCTGCACAGCTTCCCCCGCGGGCCGCTGTTCCTCACCGACTGGGGACCCACCGCCGACCGGCTGATGCGCGACGGTCGCGAGCACAAGCGCACCAGCATCCGGGCGCTGATGCAGGGACATCCCGACCACGAATTCGTGCTCATCGGTGACGTCGGGCAGGGCGACCCCGAGACCTACGAGTTCATGGCTCGGGAGTTCCCGGACCGGGTTCGGGCGATCTTCCTGGTGTACGTCGGCTCGCACCTGGCCGAGCGCACCGCCGAGGTGGAGGAACGCGCGACGGCGCTGCGCGAGGACGGCATCCCGATGTACTACGTGGCCAACGCGGCGGAGGCGGTTACAGTCGCCTGGCAGCTGGGGCTGGTCGATCAGGGGACTGCAGCGGAGGTCGCCGCGGAGTTCCAGAACGGCTGAGCCCTAGTCATCGGAAGCGGGCACGGCGCCCGGGGGCTCCTGAGCATGGTCCGGGGCCGCCGCCGAGTCTGCCTCGCCGCTCGTGGCACCGGGGGGCTTGCGCGAGCCTGCGCGGGGATCCGATGCCGGGGAGGTTCGTTCCTGCTCCGTGGGTGTGGCCCTCCTCCGGGCCGGCGGCGACGTCGTTGCCGCCTTCCGGGCGGACCCGGGCTTCGCGGCAGTTGTCCCGGTGGCCGTCGGCTCCACGGGATCTGCGGGATCTGCTGCGCCTTCGCCGACATCTGCGCGTGCGGACCCCGGATGGGAGGCGGCAGCCAGGTCGCCGGGGACCTCGCGACCTCGTCGGGCGCGCCCCTCGGCATTCGCATTCGCGTCGGGCGTCGCAGCGGCGTCGGGCATCGCCGGGGACTCGGGCGGCGCAGTGGAGCTCGCGTCGGGCTTCACTGTGGGCTCGGCTGCTCGCCTGGCAGCCGGACTGGCCGCGGGCCTTGCCGTGGACCTCGAAGCGGTCTTCGCCGCCGACCGGGATGCTGCCCGCTTGGCCTGCGCTTGCGCGCGGGCGGCCGCTTGTGCCTCGGCCCGCGCCTTGGCCGCGCGGGTGGCCGCGGGATCCGGGTCGAAGGTGCGCCGGCGGATCCCGGTCTGCGCGGCCTTGGCGTTCTTGCCCGCGGCACGGGCCCGGTCGCGCGCGGAACCGGGGATGGGTCGGCGCGGGTCGAGCAGGTCCTGGATCACCGGTGCCACCATGCGGATGACCTCCTCCTCGCTGGCCGAGGCCAGCGGCTCGAGGCGCACCCCGTAGCGCATGATCGCCACTCCCATGAGGTAGCTGGTGATCAGCGACGTGCGCATCCGGGCGTCGGGCACACCGATCGTCCCAGCGACCCGGTCGACCACGCCGATCTCGATGAACTGCTGCAGCCCGGTGACCGCCTGCCCGGCGCTCACTCCGGTCCGCGCCATGGACATCAGGTCATCGCGCGCCTGCGGATCGCGCAGCGTGTCGAGGGTGAAGCGGACCAGCTGCTCGACCCATGCCCTCGATGCCGGGGGCCAGCAGGGCCGGGATCGCAGACACCGGGTCGTCGGGCAGCCGCAGTGCTGCATCCAACAGCGCGTCCCGGTTGCGGTAGTAGCGCCGGGCCACCTCAGGAGTCACCCCAGCGGCCGCTGCTGCGGTGCGCATGGTGAGCCCGACATAGCCACGTTTGGCGATGATGTCGCGGGCGACGTGCAGCAGGGCTTCTGTTGGGTCCTCACTCACGCCGCCCAGACTAGGCCCGTTGCACCGAACCCGGCTGAACGAGCGGGGAGGCCAGGTGCAGCCGGGCAAAGGCAAGTGCCTCCGCGAGATCGGCTTCACGCTCAGCCCGGTTGGCGGCCTTGCGGGTGCTCACCTCAAGGACGACTGTCCCGGCAAAGCCCACATGAGCGAGTTGTTCGAGCATCTGCGCGCACGGCTGGTTGCCCCGGCCCGGGACCAGGTGCTCATCGCGGGCCAACCCGCTGCCATCGGCCAGGTGGATGTGCGCCAGCCGATCGCCGAGGTCGGCGGCCATGGCAATCGCGGACGTGCCGGATACCGACGTGTGCGACAGGTCCAGGGTGACGTGCGGGTAGTCCTGGTTGCGCGGGTCCCAATCGGGCAGGTAGGCCGCCCACTCCCGGCTGGCTGCGCGCCACGGGTACATGTTCTCCACCGCGAACAGGACGTCGGTCTCGTCGCGCATGCGGGCAAGGCCGGTCTCGAAGTCGCGGGCGTAGTCGCGCTGCCAGCGGAACGGGGGATGGACGACCACGGTCGAGGCCCCGAGCAGTTCGGCCGCTGCCTGGGATCGGCGCAGCTTCTCCCAGGCATCGGTGCTCCAGACCCGCTGGGTGACCAACAGGCATGGCGAGTGCACCGACAGGACCGGGATCCCGTAGTAGTCCGAGAGCGTGCGCACCGCATCGGGGTCCTGGCTGACCGCATCGGTGAACACCATCAACTCGATGCCGTCGTAGCCCAGCCGCCGGGCGATCTCGAAAGCTGCCGCCGTCGACTCCGGATAGACCGACGCCGTGGACAGCGCCACCTTCGCGGCAGGCACCCGGACGACCGGGCGTTCGACCTCGGAGACGGTCCGGCTCGCGACGGGGACCATCCGGTCTGGAGCTGCCGGGTTCGTGGCGGGGCCCTGGACGGCAGGGTTCTGGACGGCGGGGTTCTGGACGGCGGGGTTCTGGACGGCAGGGTTCTGGACGGCAGGGTTATGGACGGCGGGGGCCGATCGCCTGGCCCGGCGCGTGGGCGTCGCCGTGGCTCGGGACGCAGCGTCGGCGGGGGCACCCTCCGGGGCCGAGGCCGCGTCCGGGGAAAGCGGTCCGTCCGCAGTTGGGGCGCTACCGGCTGCGACATCATCCGCGATGGCCTGGGCCGCGGTCCGTGGTTCATCAGTCGTCCGGGTCCGGCGCGTGACCCGGGGCTTGGCAGGTGCCTTGGCCTTGGCCTTGGCGTTGGCGTTGGCGTTGGCGTTGGCGTTGGCGTTGGCCCGAGGCTTGGCAGGCGCCGTGGGCTGGGCGTCGACCGGGGGCTGTGCAGGCGCCGGGGATTCAGCGTCGGCCCGAGGCTCGGCAGGTGCCTTGGCCTTGGCCCGAGGCTTGGCAGGTGCCTTGGCCTGGGCCCGAGGCTTGGCAGGCGCCGCGGGATTGGCCTGGGCCGCGGTCCGCGGTTCATCAGTCATCCGGGTCCGGCGCGTGACCCGGGGATTGGCAGATGCCTTGGCCTTGGCCTTGGCCTTGGCCTTGGCACGAGGCTTGGCAGGCGCCGGAGATTCAGCCTTGGCCCGAGGCTTGGCAGGCGGCGCGGGCTTGGCCGTGGCCGGAATGGCCGAGGGCTGGGCCTTGGGCGCGGGAGGCGGCACCGCTGCGTTGGGTGCCTCACCGGATCCTGACGTCGGACGCGCTGCATCCACCGTCTCGGGGTCGTCCTGCCGACGCGGTGGCACCCCACAAGCGTAATCCCACTGCCGTCCGGTGCCTGACGATCGGCGTCGCACAACCCCCTACGCTGACCCCATGGTGGAACTTCCCCTTGGCGGCGCCCGGCACTGGGTGGAGTTCCCGGACCCCGAGGGGCCCACGGACGACCCAGCAGTGGTCTACCGCGCCGACCTGACCTGGCTGACCTCGAACTGGACCTGCATCTTCGGCACTGGTTGCCAGGGCATCTACGCCGATCGACCCGATGATGGCTGCTGCACCCTCGGAGCGCACTTCGCCGACGATGCAGACCGACGACGCACGCAGCGGATGGCCCGCCAGCTGTCGAGCGCCCAGTGGCAGTTGCGCTCCACCGGCCGCGCCGAGGGAGTGGTGGCCGTTGACGCCGACGGAGAGGCCAAGACGCGGGTGGTCGACGGGGCGTGCGTCTTCCTCAACCGGCCCGGATTCGCGGGCGGGGCGGGCTGCGCACTGCACAGGTTGGCACTCGAGCGCGAGGTGCCCATCACGACGACCAAGCCCGAGGTCTGCTGGCAGTTGCCCATCCGACGCACCTACGAGGAAGTCACCCGCCCGGATGGCAGCCAGGTGCAGATCGTGGTGATCGCGGAGTTCGACCGGCGCGGTTGGGGTGAGGGAGGGCACGACCTGGACTGGTACTGCACCACCGCGCCAGCGGCACACACCGGCGCCGACCCGGTCTACCTGTCGGCGCGCGACGAGCTCGTGGAACTGATCGGGGCGGCTGCCTACGCAGCGCTCGCCGAGCACTGCGGCGCCCGGGTGGACGCGATGGCTGCCTTGGCGGCCCGCAGCCTGCCTCTTGTCGGTATGGCCCCGCATCCGGCCGGCGCGATGGCGGCTGCGGGCCGGGACGCGACCTAGCCGGACCGTCGGCCCGACGTCGGCCCCCCTTCGGCCCCCTCAATCCCCCGTCGGCCCCCTCGACCCGGCGTCGGCCCGCCGCGGGCCGGGATCCTCCACCACAGCGTCGCGGCGACGACCCCCACGTGGAGGAAGTGTCACACCGGTGACGCCCCCGTGGAGGAACTCGCGGTGTAGGGGCGTCCACGGGGCGCGTACCGCCCGAGCCCGGCCCACGGCTCCGGCCCCCGGCCCACGGCCTACGGCTCCGGCACCAGGGCCAGCGCCCGCGGCCCGGACCGTGGTGCCTGGACGACCAGGTCCGGACGCAGCCACGGCATGATCCGCAGGGCGCCGGACAGGTCGTCGACCGGGTGCACGCGCAGGCCCGGGTCCCGCAGCCCCGAGGCATCAGCCCGGGGCAGGATCACGTCGGTCATCCCCAGGCGCGCTGCTTCGGCAACCCGCTGGCGCGCGCCGGGCACCCGCCGGACATCACCGGCCAGCCCGACCTCCCCGAACGCCACCCAGCCGGCGGGCACGGAAATGTCGCGCACCGAACCATGCACGGCCAGGGCGATCGCCAGATCGCAGGCCGGCTCCACCAACCGGGCCCCGCCCACCGGGGCGACGTAGGTGTCCAGCCGCGACAGCGGCACCCGTTCCCGACGCTCGAGCACCGCGAGCACCATGGCGATGCGGGCGGTCTCCAACCCGGAGTTGGTCCGGCGCGGGCTTGCCCCGGCAGCGGGCACGACGAGCGCCTGGATCTCGGCCATCAACGGTCGGCGGCCCTCAAGCGCGACTGTCACGCAGGTGCCGGGCACGGGGTCGGGCCGGTCGGAGACGAACAGCCCGCTCGGATCGGCAAGCCCGACCAAGCCCTCCTCGCCGAGCTCGAAACATCCCACCTCATCGGTGGACCCATAGCGGTTCTTCACCGCGCGGACCATCCGCAGCCGGGCGTGCCGGTCGCCCTCGAAGGACAGGACCACGTCGACGAGGTGTTCCAGGGTGCGGGGCCCGGCGATCCCGCCGTCCTTGGTCACGTGGCCCACGAGGATGGTGGCCATGTGCCGGTCCTTGGCCAGCCGGATCAGGGCTGCGGTGGACTCGCGCACCTGAGCCACCCCCGACACCACGCCATCCACCCCGGCCGCGCTCATCGTCTGGATCGAGTCGATCACCAGCAGTTGGGGACTGACCTGCTCAGCATGCGCTACGACCGCCGACACGTCGGACTCAGCCGCCAGGAACACCTCCGGGCTGACCGAGCCGACCCGCTCGGCGCGGGCCCGGACCTGCTCCACGCTCTCCTCACCGGTGACATAGAGGGCCCGAACCCCGCGAGCGGCCACCGCGGCGACCACCTGCAGCAGCAGGGTCGACTTACCCACCCCCGGCTCGCCGGCCAGCAGGACGACCGCACCGGGCACCAGGCCCCCACCGAGCACTCGATCGAGCTCGGCGACCCCCGTCGGCTCAGCCACGGATCGGGCCAGGTCGACATGGGTCATCGGCTGGGCGGCAGCCGCTACCGGGCCAGCCGAGGGCACCCGACTGGTCCCGGCGGCCTCGGACACGCTGCCCCAGGTCTGGCACTCCCCGCACCGACCCACCCACTTGGGCGCCTTCCACCCGCACTCGGCGCATCGGAACACCGCACGGACCGCACTGCTGGACGTCATGGGCGGAAACTACCTCGACCGGCTGACATCGCCGATCCGGTCGACGGCACGCCCGTGGACACCCGCCCGGCCACCTCGAGCCCACCCACCGACCTGATCCGCCGCGCGAGGGCGACCGTCGGGCGGTCCTCGCCTAGACTCGGCCCAGCGAGCACACGGACACGGAGAGTCACTCATGGCAGGCACCGATCCTGAACTGGCCGCAGCCCTGGTCCGGGTGGCCCCGGGGACGGAGCTGCGCGACGGCCTGGAGCGGATCAAGCGCGGGCGGACCGGGGCGCTGATCGTGCTCGGCAACGACAAGTCGCTGGACGCGATCGCCACGGGCGGGTTCCCCCTGGACATCGACTTCACCGCCACCCGGCTGCGTGAGCTGGCCAAGATGGACGGAGCGGTCATCATCGACTCGCCCACCGCGCGGATCGTGCGGGCCGCGACCCAGCTGGTCCCGGACCCCACCATCCCGACCGGCGAGACCGGCACCCGGCACCGCACCGCTGACCGCGTCGCCCGCCAGTCCGGGTTCCCGGTGGTCAGCGTCAGCAAGTCGATGAACATGATCGCCCTGTACCTCAAGGGCCGGCGCTACGTGCTCGAGGAGCCCGCGGCGATCCTGTCGCGGGCCAACCAGGCGCTGGCCACCCTCGAGCGGTACAAGCAGCGTCTGGACGAGGTCTCCCGCAGCCTCTCAGCGCTGGAGATCGAGGACCTGGTCACCGTCCGCGAGGTGTGCGCCACCCTGCAGCGCCTGGAGATGGTGCGACACATCGCCACCGAGATCAGCGCCTACCTGCTCGAGCTGGGCACCGAGGGCAGGCTGGTCGCCCTGCAACTGGCCGAACTGGTCGCCGGGGTGGAGACCGACCGCGACCTGGTCGTGCGCGACTACCTGCCCCGGCGCAAGTCCAGCCGCAAGGTGCGCACCACCGGCGATGCCCTCGAGGCACTGGACCTGATCGGGCCCACCGACCTGCTCGACCTGACCTCTGTCGCCCGAGCCCTGGGGTACCCGGCCAGCACCGACGGCCTGGAGACCAACGTGAGCCCCCGCGGGCACCGGACCCTGTCGCGGGTGCCCCGGGTCCCGGAGCCGGTGCGTGACCGACTCGTGGAGCACTTCGGCACCCTGCAGGCGCTGCTCGGCGCCTCGGTCGAGGACCTGCAGCAGGTCGAGGGGATCGGCGAGAACCGGGCCCGCTACATCCGCGAGGGGCTGTCCCGGTTGGCCGAGTCCTCGATCCTTGAGCGCTACGTCTGAGTCCTCGACCCCCGCGCGGTACTGCTGACCTGACGCGGCGCGGCCTCGGGCTCGGGCGTGACAGCGGCTACTTGACCGTGAACGTCACAGGTTCGGACTCCACCTTGCCGTTGCGCGCGGTCACCCGGTAGCTCCCCGGCTGGGCCACCGGCTGGTCGGCGGGACAGTCCTTCGCGGTAACCCGACCCGGCCAGGTCACCGAGGTCGTGAACGCCTTGTCCGCGGCCAGGTCCTGGGGGTCCTTGGCCGTGGTCGCGTTGCAGAAGTCCGAGGACCAGACCACGGCCGAACCGGAGGTGATGCGCAACTCGTTGGCCCCCGCGCCCAGATCGCGGGTGCACGGCGAATCACCGGTGTTGGTCACCGTCATGGTCAGTGCCATCCCGGAACCAACACTGGTCGAGGATCCCGCGGTGCTCACCGAGACGGCGATGTCGGCATCGGTGCACGCCGCCGTGGCCGACGGGCTCGGACTCGGTGCAGCCAGGGTCGATGCGCTTGCATCCGGACTGGCCGAGGGATCGGGTGGCCCCGATCCGCTGGGCTCCGGGGACGCGTCGGGTTCCGGGCTCATCGACAGGCCGAAGCTCGGCGAGGGCGCGGGGGTGCCGGCCTGGGGATCCCCACCGAGACCGAACGCGGTGCGCAGAACCAGCCAGCTGACCCACAGGAGGACCAGCAGGACCACGATCACCACCGCGCGGCGGCGCCAGTAGGTGCTGGGCTGCTCCGGGCCGACCGGGTTCATGACCGAACTCACGGGACAACGGTAACCCGCCCCCGGACATGCCTGCGCCCGCGCACCCCATGGTCGGGACCCGCGGGCGGCAGTCAGTGCCGATCAGCCCTCGGCAGCCTCGCCGGTGCCGGTGCCGGCAGCCTCGACCGGGGGAGCGTCGGGCAGGGCGACCTTGTCGGTGCCGCTGAGCGTGAACACCGCGCTCGGTCCGGTTCCCTCCACATCGACCACGACGATCTGGCCCGGGCGCAGATCGCCGAAGAGGATCTTCTCGCTCAGGGCATCCTCGACCTCGCGCTGGATGGTGCGCCGCAGCGGCCGGGCACCCAAGGAGGGGTCGTACCCGCGCTCCGCGAGCAACTCCTTGGCCGCCTGGGTCAACTCGATGCCCATGTCGCGTTCCTTGAGTCGGTCATCGAGGTGGGCCGCCATGAGGTCGACGATCTGGATGATCTCGCCGCGGGCCAGCTGGTGGAAGACCACGATGTCGTCGATCCGGTTGAGGAACTCGGGCCGGAAGTGCGCCTTGAGCTCCTGCTGGACCTTGGACTTCATCCGCTCGTAGTCGTCGCCGTCGCCGCCACCGCCGAACCCGAGCATCACACCCTTGCTGACGTCGCGACTTCCGAGGTTCGTGGTCATGATGATGACGGTGTTCTTGAAATCGACCACCCGGCCCTGGGCGTCGGTCAGGCGACCCTCTTCGAGCACCTGCAACAAGGAGTTGAAGATGTCTGGATGGGCTTTCTCAACCTCGTCGAACAGGACCACGGAGAATGGCCGGCGGCGCACCTTCTCGGTGAGTTGGCCACCCTCTTCATAACCCACATATCCCGGCGGGGAACCGAACAGTCGCGAGGCGGTGTGCTTCTCGGAGTACTCACTCATGTCCAGCGAGATCAGAGCATCCTCGTCGCCGAACAGGAACTCGGCCAACGTCTTGCTCAGCTCGGTCTTGCCCACGCCCGAGGGCCCGGCGAAGATGAACGAGCCGCCCGGGCGCTTGGGGTCCTTGAGTCCCGCCCGGGTGCGCCGGATGGCCTGGCTCAGCGCGTGGATGGCCGGCTGCTGGCCGATGACCCGCTTGTGCAGCTCGTCCTCCATGCGAAGCAGACGCTGGGCATCGTCCTCGGACAGGTCGGTGACCGGGATCCCGGTCATCAGAGCCAGCACCTCGGCGACGAGCTTGTCGTCGACCTCGGCCACGACATCCATGTCGCCGGCCTTCCACTCCTTCTCCCGCTGGGCCTTCTCGATGGCCAGGGTCTTCTCGCGGTCGCGCAGTGCGGCGGCCTTCTCGAAGTCCTGGGCGTCGATCGCCGACTCCTTCTCCCGGCGCACCGTGGCGATCCGCTCGTCGAACTCGCGCAGGTCCGGCGGCGCGGTCATCCGACGGATCCGCAGCCGCGAGCCGGCCTCGTCGATCAGGTCGATCGCCTTGTCCGGCAGCTGCCGGTCGGAGACGTAGCGGTCCGAGAGCCGAGCGGCGGCAGCCAGTGCGGCATCGGTGATCGAGACCCTGTGATGGGCCTCGTAGCGATCCCGCAGGCCCTTGAGGATCTCGATCGTGTGCGTCACGCTGGGCGCCTGTACCTGGATCGGCTGGAAGCGGCGCTCCAGTGCGGCGTCCTTCTCGACGTACTTGCGGTACTCGTCGAGGGTCGTCGCGCCGATGGTCTGAAGCTCACCGCGCGCCAACATCGGCTTGAGGATGCTGGCCGCGTCGATCGCGCCCTCAGCAGCGCCGGCACCGACCAGCGTGTGCATCTCGTCGATGAACAGGATGATGTCCCCGCGGGTCTTGATCTCCTTGAGCACCTTCTTCAGGCGCTCCTCGAAGTCACCGCGGTACCGGGAGCCGGCAACGAGCGCGCCGAGGTCCAGGGTGTAGAGGTGCTTGTCCTTGAGCGTCTCGGGCACCTCGCCGCGCACGATCATCTGGGCCAGGCCCTCGACGACGGCGGTCTTGCCCACACCGGGCTCACCGATCAGCACAGGGTTGTTCTTGGTGCGCCGGCTCAGCACCTGCATCACCCGCTCGATCTCCTTCTCGCGGCCGATGACCGGGTCGAGCTTGTTCTCCCGGGCGTCCTTGGTCAGGTTGCGCCCGAACTGGTCGAGCACAAGCGAACTGGACGGTGTGCCCTCCTGCGCCCCGGCGCCGATCCCGGCACCCGCGGGCTCCTTGCCCTGGAACCCGGAGAGCAGCTGGATGACCTGCTGGCGGACCTTGGTCAGGTCCGCTCCGAGCTTGACCAGGACCTGGGCGGCCACGCCCTCGCCCTCGCGGATCAGGCCGAGCAGGATGTGCTCGGTGCCGATGTAGTTGTGCCCGAGCTGGAGCGCCTCGCGCAGTGACAGCTCCAGCACCTTCTTGGCCCGGGGCGTGAACGGGATGTGCCCGCTGGGTGCCTGCTGGCCCTGGCCGATGATCTCCTCGACCTGCTGGCGCACGGATTCCAGGGAGATTCCCATGCTCTCCAGCGCCTTGGCGGCCACGCCCTCACCCTCATGGATGAGACCGAGCAGGATGTGCTCGGTGCCGATGTAGTTGTGGTTGAGCATGCGCGCTTCCTCCTGCGCAAGCACGACCACCCGACGGGCTCGGTCGGTGAACCTCTCGAACATTGGCCCCACTTCCGTTCGTATGCTCCTCCCCCAGCACGGGGTGGAACGAGACTCTAGCCGCTGTCCGGTACGGCCACACGGCGCGCATGCGCGCACAGCCGGCCGGAAGCGGCCCCTCATCGGTCTCAACGCCCCGGTGGGCGGGGGCCTTACCGAGCCCGGCTAAGCCCTCGGCGAACGCGCAGCGCTCCGCCACCGCAGGATCGCGGCATCCTCACCCGTGGGACGACGGTCAGTGCGCGGCCTCGTAGCGCGCCCGCAGGTCGGCCGAGATCCGGCCGCGGCTGCTGACCGGGATGCCCTGTTCCAGCGCCCACGCCCGGATGGCTGCCGTGTCCTCGGTGCGTCGTGCCGAGCGGGGCCGCGCGGAGTCGGCCGGTCCCGGGCCGCTGGCTCGGCGCCCGGCACCGATCCACTCGGCGAACGACTCGCGCATGCGGGCGGCGTTCTTCTCGGAAAGGTCGATCTCATAGGTCTTTCCATCGAGAGCGAATACCACGGTCTTCGCCCCGGGGGTGCCGTCGATATCGTCCTCAAGAACAACATGAACCTTGCGCGCCATTTGTGTCTCCTCAAATTCTGGTCGGCCAATGTCCTGGGCGAGATTCTACGTCCATTCTTCGATTCGAGGCCAATTCGCTTGGGTGTCGAGGCATGGGCGCTGCCTGCGACTCGGGCGCGATTTCCGCCGGACGCCGGTCCGAGCCAGTCGGGCACCCCGTGCAGCCACGAGGGCCTGCGCGCCGCTCGGACCGTGACTAGGGTTCGGCGCATGAGCCCCCTGGCCCACCTGACTTCCGCCCCCCAGCTCCGTGAGGACATCCGCCGTCTGGGGGACCTGCTCGGCCAGTCCCTGATCCGTCAGGAGGGCGAAGCGACCTTCGAGCTCGTGGAGCGCATCCGCACCCTCGTTCGGGAGGACCCCGACCAGGCCCAGACCCTGGTCGACGAGCTGCCCCTGGACCAGGCCACCACCCTGGCTCGGGCGTTCTCGCTGTACTTCTCGCTGGCCAACGTGGCCGAGCAGGTGCACCGCGCCACCGGCCAGGCGGCCCGTCGCGCGCGAACCGGGGGGCCATTGGCCCAAGCCGGTCGGGCGATCGCCGCCGCTGTGGCCGCCGGTGAGGTGGACGGCGCCGCGGTGACCCGTGATCTCGGGCGGATTGCGGCCCGCCCGGTGTTCACCGCGCACCCCACGGAGGCCTCGCGGCGCTCGGTTCTGGTCAAGCTGCGCCGGATCGCCGATCGCTGCTCGGTGAGACCGCGCACGGGCCGAGCGACACCGACCGCGAGATCGCCGAGGTCGATCGACCTGCTCTGGCAGACCGACGAGCTGCGCCTCGAGGCACCGGAGGTCATCGACGAGGCGCGCAACGTGCTGTTACTACCTCGACGACCTGGCCGCCGGACCAGCTGGCCGAGGTGCTGGACGAGCTCGCCGACGCGCGGCTCAGGTCGCCGGCCTGGCGATCGCCCCCCGGCAGCCGGTCGCTCACGTTCGGCTCCTGGATCGGCGGCGACCGCGACGGCAACCCGAACGTCACGCCCGACGATGACCGCTCGCGTGCTGGCCCTCCAGCACGACCACGCCGTGCGCGACCTGCTGGCGCACATCGACGGCGCTGAGCTCGGAGGACCTCTCGGTCTCCGAGCGGATCGCCGCGGCGACGCGCCGAGCTGCGCGTGCATCGCTGGCCGCCGACCTGGCCGCGCTGCCCGACCTCGATCCCCGGCTACCGGCGGCTCAACGCCGAGGAGCCCTACCGGCTGAAGCTCACCTGCATCCACGCGAAGCTGCGTCAACACCCGCGCGCGCCAGTCGCGAGGACCGGCCGCACCAGCCCGGCCGCGACTACCGCACGACGCCGAGCTGCTCGACGACCTCGTGCTGATCCGCGACTCGCTGCTGGCCAACCGCGGCGAGCTGATCGCCGCACGGGTCGGTCGCGCGCACGATGCGCGACGTCGCGGTCGTTCGGGCTGTCACTGGCCACCGCTCGACGTCCGCGAGCACGCCGCCGCCCACCACGTCGCGGTCGGCGCAGCTCGATCGACCGACTCGGCGAGCTGGACTCGGCGCTACGCACGACCTCGACGCGCGACCAGCGGCTCGCGCTGCTGTCGCGCGGAGCTGGCCTCGCAGGCGCCCGCTGGCCCCGGCGCCGCCGCCGCTCGACGACGCCGCCGCGCGCACGTACGCCACGTTCGCGGCGATCCGCGAGGCCCTGGACCGCTACGGCCCCGAGGTCGTGCGAGACCTACATCGTCTCGATGACCAAGGGCGCCGACGACGTGCTCGCCGCGGTCGTGCTGGCCCGCGAGGCCGGCCTGGTCGACCTGGCCGCCGGCGTGGCCCGCGATCGGCTTCGTCGCCGCTGCTCGAGACCGTCGACGAGCTGCGCGCGGCCGACGCCCTGGTCGGACGAGCTGCTCGCCGATCCCGGCGTACCGGCGGATCGTCGCGACTGCGCGGCGACGTGCAGGAGGTCATGCTCGGCTACTCGGACTCCAACAAGGACGCCGGCATCACCACCTCGCAGTGGGAGATCCACCTGGCCCAGCGCCGGCTGCGCGACGTCGCGCGCGCGCACGGCGTGCGGCTGCGGCTGTTCCACGGCCGCGGCGGCACGGTCGGCCGCGGCGGCGGGCCCGACCTACGAGGCGATCCTGTCCCAGCCGTGGGGCGTGCTCGACGGCGAGATCAAGTTCACCGAGCAGGGCGAGGTCATCTCCGACAAGTACCTGCTGCCCGAGCCTCGCGCGCGAGAACCTCGAGCTGACTGCTGGCGGCGGTGCTGCGAGGCGACCGTGCTGCACCGCACGCCGCGCATCGACGCCGGGCGACCCTCGCCGACTGGGACGCCGGTCATGGACCTGGCCTCGCCGAGGCCGCGAAGGCGCGTACCGGGCGCTGGTCGACGATCCCGGACCTGCCGCGCGTACTTCGTCGCCTCGCACGCCGGTCGAGCAGCTCGGCGACCTGCACCTCGGCTCGCGGCCCGCGCGCCGGCCGACGTCCGCCGAGCGGGCATCGAGGCGCTGCGCGCGATCCCGTGGGTGTTCGGCTGGACGCAGTCGCGGCAGATCGTGCCCGGCTGGTTCGGCGTCGGCTCCGGCCTGGCCGCCGCCCGCGAGGCCGGGCTCGGCGACGTGCTGCAGACGATGCACAGCGACTGGCACTTCTTCCGCAACTTCCTCTCCAACGTCGAGATGACCCTGGCCAAGACCGACCTCGAGGTGGCGCGCGCACTACGTCGACGCGCTCGTGCCGGAGCGCCTGCAGCACGTGTTCGCGGCGCATCCGCGCCGAGCACGAGCTGACCGTCGCGAGGTGCTGCGCGATCACCGGCGAGACCGACTGCTGCTCGAGCAACCAGCCGACGCTGGCCCGGACCCTGCCGGTGCGCGACACGCTACCTGCGCCCGCTGCACCTACCTGCAGGTCTCGCTGCTGCGCGCGGGTGCGCGGCACGACGGGCGACGGGCACGCCAGGTCGAGCCGCACCCTGCGCCGGGCGCTGCTGCTGACCGTCAACGGCATCGCCACCGGCCTGCGCAACACCGGCTGATCGACCCGGCAACGCCAGCACGATCCGCTGTGCCACGTGGCGCACGACCTGGTGCGGCCTGCTCCCCCGCCCGGAGTTCAGAGCACGCGCAGCATTCGGTAGTTTCCCAACGTGTTGGGCTTGACCCGCTCAAGGTCCAGCAACTCGGCCACGCCCTCGTCGTAGGACTGCAGCAGCTGAGCGTAGACGTCCGGGGCCACCGGGGCACCCTGGATCTCGGTGAATCCCGACGCAGCGAAGAACTGCGTCTGGAAGGTCAGGCAGAACACCCGCGACACGCCCAGACCGCGGGCCCGGTCCAGCAGGGCGCTGGTCAGGCGTCGGCCGATCCCCGCGCCGGTGTGCCCGGGATCCACGGCCAGCGAGCGCAGCTCACCGAGGTCCTCCCAGACCACGTGCAGCGCCCCACAACCGACGACCTGGCCATCGACCTCGGCGACCAGGAAGTCCGGGACCGTCTCGAACAGGGTGACCGTGGCCCGCGCCAGCAGGATTCGGCGTGGGGCGTAGACCTCGATCAGGTCACGGATAGCGCGCACGTCCGAGGTGCGTGCCGGGCGGATGTGGAGCTCCATGGCTAGACCGGGCGGGCGGGCACGTGGACCAGCGTGCGCGGCTCAGGGACCTCGGGACCGTCGAGGTAGGCCTCCCAGGCCGGTGTCGTCGGCTCCCACTCGTGCTCGGTCATCCACGCCTGCGCGGCCGCGTACGCGCCGGCCACCTCGCCGTAGGCTCCGCGGTGCATCACCAGCAGCGTGTGGCCGCCGGGCAGCGCGGTCAACTCGACGCGGCCCACAGGGTGCAGTTCACCGGTGAAGGGGAATCCGGCCTCCATGGCGAACCCGCCCTCGCGGGCCTGG
The DNA here is from genome assembly GCA_963781015.1 of uncultured Actinomycetes bacterium. Taxonomy (GTDB): domain Bacteria; phylum Actinomycetota; class Actinomycetes; order S36-B12; family CAIYMF01; genus Prado023. Next base: position 45,432 of record CAWAEB010000009.1, read on the forward strand.
TAGCGCGCGAACGGCGGACCGGACGGGGCCAGGCCCTGGGATCCCAGCAGGCCCATGACCTCCCCGAACGCTCCGCCGAGGAACGCCGCGATCCCCTCGGCTTCGACGTCTGCGCGAACCACAGCCACGTCCTGGGGCTCCATCTCAATGCGCTGCACCTGGTAGTCCATGGCCCCGACCCTGCCAACCAGCAGGCGCGTAGTCGAATCGGGGGACCGGGCCGGTGTCTAGACTCTCGGGATGCCGCTGCACGCAGTGCCGCCCGCCGGCGCCCCCATCCGCGGGGTCATCTTCGACCTGCACGCGACCCTGGTCCATGACGGTGGCGACCCGGCCGCCTGGCTGGCCGCCGCGGTGGCACTCATGGAGTCCGAGTCCGAGGGTGCGGGCCCAGCCGCAACTGGACCCCGGCCCGCCGAGGACCTGCCCGACGTCAGCGCGCTCGCCGGGTGGGCCACCCGGATCTGGGACGTGGCTCGCGAGATCGACCCGGCCAGCGAGCGCGACCTCTCCCCAACGAAGCACCGCGCCGTGTTCGACGCCATGATCGAGCGGATCTCGGTGGTGCCCGCCCCGGTGGCCGACGCCCTGTACCGGACGATGCTCGACCAGTGGCAGCCCTACGCAGAGGCCGCAGAGGTCCTCGATGAGCTGCGCGCCCGGGGGGTGCGCACCGCGGTGCTGAGCAACATCGGCCTGGACCCACGAGCGGTCCTGGTGCGCACCGACCTGGCGGGGCGCTACGACGCGGAGGTCTTCTCCTTCGAGGTGGGCGCGGTCAAGCCCGATCCGGCCATCTTCGCCCTCGCGGCCCAGCGGCTCGGACTCGATCCGCGGGAGGTGCTCATGGTCGGCGACAGTGTCGAGGACGACGGGGGAGCGGCGCACATCGGGATGCGCACCCTGATCCTGCCGCGCACCTGCGGACCCACGCACGGGCTCGAGCAGGTGCTCCGACTGGTCGGTCGCAACTGACCCCGGCCGGGCGGGAAGGCAGGCGGGCGTTTACCTGACCCGAACCCGGCCGCAACCGCCGGCGAACGCCGCCGCGCGAGGCTGCCCGTGAAGCCGGCGAGCCGACCGGCGCCACCCGACCCGGCCGTCACCGGCCAGAGCTGAGGAGCACCAGATGAAGCGCGCCATGACCGCGGTTGTCTCCGGAGTGGCCCTTGCGGCCGTGATCGGAGTCGGGGTGGCTGCGGCCAGCGAGACCGGACCCGGCAGCCGGGTCGCCGATGCCCTGTCGGCCCTGGTCGGCAAGGGCACGATCACCCAGGACCAGGCCGACGCGGTGGGCAAGGCTCTCGCCGATGCCCGGACCGCGGAGCGCGCCGACCGGGACGCCACCCGCGCGGCCCAGCAGGAGGAGATGGATGCGCTGCTCACCGACACGCTGGGCATGGACGCCAGCGCAGTCCGGGAGAAGCTCGCTGCCGGATCGACCCTTCGCGAGATCGCCAACGGCAACGCCGACGAGCTCGCGGCCGCGCTGCTCGATCGCCTCGACACCCGGCTGAACACCGCGGTCACCGAGGGCCGGATCACCCAGGAGCAGGCCACGGCAACCCTGGATCGGGCCAAGACCCAGGCTGATGCCTGGCTGGCCGGCGACGACACGGCTCTTGGGGGCCGTGGCCTCGCCGGCCTGCTCGGTGGCCGCGCCATGGGCGGACCCGGGATGGGTGGCCGGGGCGGCGGTTTCGGCACCGGGGACGGCGGTGGCCGGATGGGTCACGGCGGGGCCGAACAAGGCCCGCCAGCCGACCAAGGCACCGCCGACCAGACCACCGCGGCGGCTGCCTCCTGGTGGATCTGAGCCCGCCGGCCCGGAGTTCCGGAGGCCCTCAGGGGGTGACAGGGGGTGACTCCACGGTCGGACTCGAAGGCCGCCAGCCCGTCGTGCAGGCGAGTGGGCCTCCAAATCGTCAGCAGTCGGGAACCGGAGCCCGACGCCCACCGGTGTCCACGAAAGCGTCGGCCACGTAGCCCGACACCGGGTAGTCGATCTGGTCCCAGTTCGAGATCATGCGACCTCGGTTGTCCTCAACCGGATCTCCCACGGCCACACAGACGATGTGGATCAAGTCACCCGGAGACACGCGCCCGACCGAAACTCCGTCCGAGGACGGCGAGTCACGTACCGTCAGGGGCGCTTTGGCAATGACCTCGTACATGTTCTCCGTGGGTGCCGGCGATTCGGCTGGGGTAGTGGAGCCTCCAGCCAGGGCGATTCCCACTGGCAGTGTCGATTCGCCCTGAACGGAAAAACTGTCGCCTGTGTTGTCGTTGGTGGCGGGGAGTACGCCCGCTTCCAGCGTTCTGAGCCAATCGGTGTTCCCGCTTGGGTACTCCGGCGTGAAGTAGTCGTTGAGCACCAGGTACGCACTCGAACTCACTGATTGCCCAGGCCCTGCAGGTTCCTTCCACTGCACTGCCCAGCCGCCACCATCCCAGCCATAGGTCCCTGCGTCACACTCTGTGTCGTCGGAGAACATCTGCGCGATCTCGACGCTTGGTGCCCCAGGGTCTGCCCTGCCCCCGAAGCCGAGTTTCATGGCCACACCCACCGAGAACTCCTGTGAGCGGTTCGTTAGGCGGGCCTCGACTGGGACTACAGCGTCCCGCCCCGGCTCAAGATCGCAGATCTGCCCAGCTGAGGCGTCGGAATCAGGGATCTGCACGTCAGGTGTCTCCTGGTCGATTGGGGTCAACTGCCCGACGGACAACACGCCAGCCACCTCATACCCGAACTCGTTCGAATACTGCCAGGAGTAGTCCTCCGAGCCAGCGAGGACCGTCGCGACAGACGGGGTCTGGCCAGTGAACGCTTCTTCGTCCGGTGCCTGTGTGGAGGCGTCCTGCTCGTCCCCCATTGCGGGGTAGTCCTCGAACTGATCGACCAACTCTTGAGCGACTCGGTTCGATGTCGAGACAACCCAGTACGTGGCCAGGCCACCCCCGATGAGGAGGACCAGAGCTGCACCGATCAACACCTTTGGCCATACCCGAGCCTTCTGAGGAACTGGCTTGGGCTGGCTCAGTTCGTTTTCCCGTGTGCCTGGATCGGGTGCAGCGCCGGTTGGCGCCCCGCAGACCATGCAGAACTTCGTGTCGGGAACCTCATGCCCGCACGTGCCACAATTCATGACCCCTCCTTGGGTTCAGACGATGGAGCTCTCCCGCGTGCGCCGGCAGAGCGGCGCTGCAGACATGGACGCGCACTTACTCATCGACCCGCCGACTGGGGACCCGTGACTGCATCAGCGGCAACGAACTGGCGATAGACCGAAGCGATGACAACCGCGCTGCAGGTGACCCCGAAGGCCACGAAGGCCATCGCTGCCAGTGAACCGATCAAGGCCGATCCGAATATCAACTGCGTTCCCAGCGCCACGACGGATCCCACCACGATCGCGGCGATGGTAATTCCGGCTCCAGTCAGGGATGCCCCGACGGTGAGCCACACGCGGTTCTGCGTCAGGCGCCAACTGGCCCCAAGAGCGGGGGACCCCCGCACGCCCCGATGCGCACCCACAGGGAGTGCGAACGCCCATCTGATCTGCAGGTAGATGCCAGGGACGACACAGAACATCGTCCCGATGAGCACGCCAAGGGTATAGAGCGCGACGGTCCCCAACTGCGACCAGAAGATCGACAGGGACCGCTTCGCGAGGGCGGTCCCCCGAACTCGGCCGACGCCGTCGTGCTCCGCAGCAGCACCCGCAAGGGCTTGGGACGAAAGGAGGCCCAACGCCTGTCCAAACGCGGTTGCAATCACCTGAGTCCCCACCACCAGCCAGACCACGGCAACAAGCGACGCTGCCGTCGTGCTTTCGGACGCGCCGTCACCGCCGACGCCGAACGGGACAAGTGCCGCCAGGGGAGCCAGCACCCACAGGGGAGTAAAGGTGATCACCACCAGGAGCACCAGCGTCATCCAGAACAAGCCTCCGGCCAACGCCATCGCGGGCCAGGCGGACCTGACCCAGGCAACCAGATCAGCCCACGCGATGGAGATCGGACCAGCGCCCTGGGCCGTCCCGAGGGCCGGGGAATCCGAGCGGCTCCGGGTACCCACCCGCGCCCACGGCGTGCCTTCGCGCAGCCCGGACGAGACGATCAGCACCGCTCCTGTGAGCCCACAAAGCGAGCCAATGATTCCAGGCAACGAGTCAGTCCAGTTGCCCAGCGCAGCCGCAACCAGGAGCCCAGCAACGGTCGGGACGACCCAGCCGCGGCGCCCGGTACGCAAGGACCAGAGTGCCCAACTCGCCAGCCCGGTCACCCCCGTCGCCATCAGGATGGCAAAGCCCCCTCGCTCGGAGCCGATCAGGATCGCAGCGGCTGAACACGCCGAGACCACCGCGAGAACGAGGAGGAATCCGTCGGCCGCTTCAATCCCCCGAGAGGCCGCCTCATCCGATCCGGAAATCGCCACCGCGAGGAGGAGGATGCAGGCCATCGCTACGGTCAACGTGAGCCAGGCGAGCCAAGCCGGGAGGTCCCATGATCCAGCCAGGGTCCACATCTGCGAAGCGATCACCCCGGCTGCAGCGGTACCGGCGAACGCGCTACTCAACTGCCCAACCCTCGGGGGGAGAGCTGCGTGGAGTGCGATGCCCGATGCGCCAATCAGGGTGAGGGTCACCGGCCAACCCAGGAGTTCCCCGACCGACACCGACCAGTCCGATGCGTTGCGGATGAGCAGGATCAGCCCAATTGCTCCCAGAGCTGTCATGAGCCTGAAACCCCAAGCAAGCCGGCTGAGCGCGAACTGATCGGGCAGAGCAGGAAGTTGCACAGGCACCTCCCCGTCGGGAGTCAGGTCTCGCGCGGCTTGCGTCGAAGGCGGCGGGTCGCCAGTCCCCTCCTGTGCACCAACAAACGGGTCCATCACGGGTTCACGGGTCGTAGGTGATCGCGGTTCTTGGTCGACTACCGAGATGGATTGCTCACCGAGGTGAATCCGATCACCTGAGTGCAGTGCTGCGCGCTCCCCGGGGCCCAACAGCCGTCGCACACTCCCGCGGTGTTCGAGTTCCACGCCGTTCGTGGAATGCAGGTCGACAACCCAGAGGTCGTCCTGCTCACGCTCAATCGCGACGTGCGTCTTGGAAATGGCCAGGTCTGACGATGGTGTGGCAATGGCTTCGTCCTCAGGAGAGAGCTTCGCCGGATCGCGTCCGAAGACAACCCTCCCCGCGCGGGGCACCTTCCGGCCATCCCACAGCACAGCGGTCACCACAGGGCGAACGGCAGTCGGCGTCGAATCCGATCCTCGCCTCACGAGGGTCGTCCGATCGTCGAGAGGCTGCAACTCGCGTGGCTCGAAGTTGCCCGATGATTGCGGAGGTCCAACCGACGTGGCGGAACCAGCACCAGAACCGGCTACTCCCGTGGGAGTCCCGCCCTCCAGTTCGAGCGCGACACGGGTGGCCCCACATCGGCCGCAGAACGAGGCATCAGCCTCGAAGCGGGTCCCACACTCTCCGCAGAAACTCACAAGCGTCATGCCGTCTCCTCACCTTCCCCGGCCGCGGCCTCGTGGCTCAGTCCGCGCACGCAACCGCGAACGGAGACTGCGCACCGTCACGCCGGTGCGAGACCTTGATGCAGACAGATCCCTGCGCCGGCACGTCCGTGACGGCAACCGGCCCCAGACCATCGACCCGAACGGTTTCAGTGGGCTGGTCCATTCCTGTCATGGAGTAGACGAACCAGTCTCCGGCAAGCCAATCGCCGGGTTCCGTCCATGACGCTATTACCCCGGTTCCGGTGCGAGTGAGGGACACGTCCTCCGGAGCTGCGATATCCGGATCGGCATTCGGGTCCACGACCGAAGTCGGTTCAGGGGTAGGCGCATTCGCCTCTCCGGGGGACCCAAGCATGGTCAGCGTCACGGCACCGCCCACCGCGACAACTGCCACCGCGGCGGCGCCCAGCATCAGCACCCGCGGCTTACGTGTCCGAGGTGACTCCGGTCGCGGTCCCGGGGCCGCTGGGGCTGGCGCGGAACCGCGACCTGTCGGGTCGACAGACCGGGCACGCAACCTGGTCTCGGCTGCTTCGGGCTTGCCCGAACTACGCAGTTGCGTGTGTGCCTCGATCGTCCGGGGAGCCCGGTACCACGTTCCGTCTGGATCCGCCGCACCAGGCGCGGACGGTGGTGCAACGGCGACCGGGGCCTCCGGCACCACGTCCAGGACGTCGATGTCGGTGCGGCTGAACCTGAGTTCGCTCTCGATCTCCTGGAGTTGACGACCGAACTCGAGTGCGCTCGACGGGCGGGCACCCGCGGCCTTGGACATGGCGATCTGCAGGATGCGCTCCAAGGGAACAGGCACGTCCGAGCGGCCGATGCGCGCAGGGGGATCCAGATGGATGCGGGATGTGAGCGACATCGCGTCGTTGCGACCACCCGGGACCTCGAAGGGTGACCTGCCAGCCAGAAGGGAGTACGTGGTGGCTGCCAAGGAGTAGACGTCTGACCGCTCGTCAGCCTCGCCGTACTCATCGAGCAGTTCTGGGGGCGACCACGGCACCGACATTCCCTCGACAGCCGCAGCCTGACCCTTGACCACCGAGATACCGAAGTCCGTCAGGCCGGGTCGACCGTAGGCGCTGGTCAGGATGTTCGCGGGCTTGAGGTCCCGGTGCAGGATGCCGGACCGGTGGGCGGTCTCCGCGGCCCCGCAGATCTGGATGCCGATGCGCACGGCCTCGTCCACAGGAAGGGGTCGCTCGCGATAACGCCGACCCATAGAGGGCCCTGGGTAGTACTCCATCACCAGGTAGGGCCGGCCATCCATGGTGACCGAGGCCGAGTACACGGTCACGATGTAGGGGTGGGCCGAGAGCTCGGCCATGACGTTGGCCTCGGACTCGAACACCTGACGGCTCGATGCGCTGAGGTTTCGGTCCCGAAGGACCTTGATGGCGACTTTGCGCCGGGGCATCGCCTGCTCGTAGAGGTAGACGTCGGCGAACCCACCTGCGCCGAGCAGATCGAGGGGCGTGAAGCCCTGGATCATCGGCGCGTCGTCGACGCCGCCCATCAACCCACCTCGAAGCGATACGTGATCGTCTCGGCGAGGGTGATGAGGGTACCGGCCGAGATCGGTGTGGCGTCCCGCCCGCGCAGACGCACCGGCTCATTGGCCGGGGGGGTGATCACGGTCCCATTCGTCGACCCCAGATCGGTGACAAGGACGTGCCAGCCCTCGAGGGTCACCCGCATGTGATTGCGGGACAACTCCCCACCAGCAACGTCCACGACGACGAGTCGGTCGCTCGGGTCCATTCCCGCTGCGTGATGGGGCTTGCGACCGATGACAACACTTCGATCGAGATCAACGGAATCTGGGGCGCCCTGGACGGGGTTGAGCAGGCGCAGTACCCCGATCGAGGGGCGTGCGATGGTCTGGATGGGCACGTCACCGATATCAAACCCGCAGACCCTGCACGCCACCGCCTCGGGCGGGTTCGCATGGCCCTGCGGACACACGATCGCACGGACTGAGGCTGAATCGCCGGAAGGGCGACGGCTCGGGCGAAGGACCGTCCGCCCGTCGTGATCGCCTTGGATGCCGTCATCCATCAGTACCAAGGGTGGGGAGCTGGCGCCGGTGATCGGGTGGTCGACGTTCGTAGGTGCTGGGGGCAAGATCGGAACGGACGGCTGAAGCCCTCGTGACTCCGCAGCGTCCGGTGGCTCGACTGGCCCCGACATGCCGGGGACTTCATCGATCAAGCCACCGGAACCCAGGGACTTGACCGAGGCTGGGGGTTGTGGGGCCGAGGGCTGCAGTGAGCGCACAGGCAGCAAGGTGGCAGTCTCGGTGTCACCCGCGGCTGCCACCTTGCTGCTCTCATCCGCGTCGGCCTCCGGGACCTGCAGCTCCTCGGTCGTTCCCTCAGAGGATCGTCGATTGACTAGGCTTGTTTCACCGAACAGCCGGTCGTAGTCGTCCTCCGGCTCCGCGTCGACCCCCGGTTCGTTCTCCAGTTGATCCGAATCGGTGGGGTCGGGCTCAGGGATCCCGGGTTCCTCATGCCCGGCCCGCTCTTCCTCCGAGTCCAGACCGCCGTCATGCACCTCATCCGCGGGCGAACCGTCGGACTCGGACCGAGGCTCGGGCTCGGGCAGGGTCCGTTGCTGCTTCATCACCACCGCTTCCGGGCGCTCATCGACCGGCCCTGATTGCGTGCCCTCCCTCCGGGTGACTCGCACCTCACTGCAAAGGACGATTCCAGACTGGACCGGCAGCCAGTTCATTGACGACTGCTCGTCAGCCATCCGGACCTGCGCGTCTGCCCGATCCGCAAAGATCTGGAACTCCTGCGCGTCAATCCTGGTCTCAGTCCACGTGTATCGACCGGTGGCATCGATGGTCCGACCGTCGGCCTGCCCCTGCATGCTGCCCTTGAGCAGGATGACGCACCCGTCGTGGTCCTCGACCGTGACAACGGCATCAGGAACGGCGGCCAGCCCGTGTGCGGAAAGCGCCTCAAGCAGGTCGAGGATCCCCGCCTGCTGCTGTGCGAGGTCCCACAATCCACCGACGATGTCCCCCACCTCATCCCCCCGCAGCATGACCAGGCGCGGCCCCGAGACGATCAGCAGCGACGAGCCGGGTCGGTACTCAAGACACCAATCCATGTCCTACTCCCCAGAACTCGCAGTGATCTGCATGCCGGAACTGCCCCGCGTCGCCCCGTGATCATGGATGGAAGCAACCCGGGGAACCGTGTGTTCCTCCAGCCCTTCGACTGCCGCCCCCGATGGAACCAGCGTGAGGTCAGCCACCAGACATGTCAGGTTGTCCGGGGCGTCCTCAGCGAAGCCTGCAGCCATTACTCGAGCCACCACTGATTCGGGATCACCGATCGTCGTCAGAGTGGCCAGGCGCGCAGCGGGGACGAACCCATGAACCCCATCCGTGGTCAGCATGAACCTGGCCTGACCTCTCAATGGAAGCGATCTGAGGTCGACCGCAACGGGCTCCTCCCCGCCGATCGCCCGAGTCAGAACGTGACGTTCTGGGTGGGTGGCCACGTCCTCGGGATCGAGTGCACCTGCCGTGACGAGTTCCTGGACGATGGTGTGGTCGACGGTGACCTGACGGAATCCGAGCGAGTCCACCACGAAGGCGCGGGTGTCCCCCACGTTGGCCACGACTGCAAGGGGGCCGCCATCGGAGTCACATACGGCCACGACGGTCCCGGTGGAACCCATCCCGAGCAGGTCAGGGTGGTTCTCAGCAGTCGCCTCGATGACCTGCTGGGCGACGCCGAAGGCCGCCGAGACGTCAGTGGGGGCACGTTCCATTGTTGAGGGGATATCCACGAGCGCATCGACAGCGATACTGCTTGCTGCCTCACCACCCAAGTGCCCGCCCATGCCATCGCACACCACAAAGACCAGTTCACCGACCCGGACCGCATCCTGGTTGGCTGCGCGCACAAGCCCCTGATCCGTTGCAGCAGCCCACCGGCACTGAACTTCGATACCGGACAGGACAGTGGACTGATGCCCGGACTGGACACTGATGCGCTCCGCGTTGGTCATGCCGCTGGTCTCGCTGTGGTGGCCGTGAAACCGCTCGATCCACTTGAGATCATTGCGGTGCCGGTGCACCGATGAGGTCCGACACCAGGTCCACCATCTCGGCACCGCTGGCCGGGTGCAGATTCACTGCCCCATCCGTCGAAACATCCATGCGGAGGACCGAGCCGTCCGCCGCAGTGAGCCAGGCGATCGCCGCAGAGACTGGTTCCCCTTCGGGGGCCGGAGTCGTCACACTGAGGATGGTGACACGTCGAGTCGACTCCAGAACGGCCTGCCAGGATTCCAAATCAATTGCCGAGTTGGCAGCCAGTGCCCGAACATCGCTACTCGCCTTGGATCCAATGGCGAACTTCCGAATCTGTTCCGGGGTCAAGGCCAGTGAGTCGGGTCCAGCTGGGGCGTCCGATCGAAGTTCCACGGTACGGATGGCTGCGTGCTTGACTCCTGCCGAAGGGATCAACCTCAGCCGATAACTCGGTGTTCCAGTCGCTCGAGTGACAACGACCGCATGCTCGCCAGACACGCGAAGCCATGAGACCTCGACCTGCGTTCCATCGTCGTGCGCCGTTGAGGTCACTGACGTGATGAAGGCACCGGGTGACGCGGCGACAGCGATCATGGCAGCCACGTAGGCATCCACTTCGAAACCGTCGCCAGCGTCACGCACCAACCCGCGAGCAACGAGCCCGTCCTTGGCCGTCAGAACTCGACTTCGGTCATTCCCCGACGCTGCGGGGTACAACCATGTAAGAGGTGGCGTCTCAAGTCCGACCGAGAGGGACGCGATCTCGTCGATGGAGAGGTCCACGTAGCCAGCAGCCTGCATCACCACGGTAGCCACCCCGTCGCCTTGTCCCAGACCACGCCTGCCTGCTCCTGCGCTTCGTCGGTGGCCCGGTGGAGCCCTTTGCCCATCCCGCTGACGATTGCGGCTGATTGATCCAGCCCAGCCTCGTAAGCCGAGTCCCACGCCAGATCAATCTCGCGGGCAGCGGCCTCGACTCTTGGAGAGGCCCACGTGCCGACTGCGCTCACGGCCTCACGACCCCCTCCATCCCATCCATCAAGTGCCATGTTGATGCCCATGCCGAGGCCAGACACCGCCATTCCGGCTACGAGCAACACCGGCGACGCTGGGGTAGGCAGAAGGGCCAAAACCCCCAATCCACCCCCTAGCATTGCTAGTGAATCGCCGCCGATCTCGAGGTAACCGAAATTGCCCTCGTGCTTTTGCTCGTAGACGAGATCCATCCAACCGCTGAAGAAGCCGAAGGCACTCGTGGCCCCACCCAAGGTGGTGCCCAACCCCCCAGGGAATACGTCCATCAGATCGGCCATTTCCGCTGCCAGCGGAAAGACCTCCGAGAAGAAATTCATGAATGCGTCGTCGTCAGCTCCGCGCGAATAGGCGCCTCGAGCCGATCCCAATCCGGGGGTCTGGGTTGCGGCAATTGCCGAGAGACCTGCAGCGGCAGTGGTGGAATCGGCCGCGGACGCGGCGCGCTGTTGAGCGCCGGAACTCGACAGATGGACCTGGGACTGGCGCAGGAACTGAACCGAACTGCGTAGTTGCCCGCGGTACTTCTGGTTCCACTCGGCGCGGAACCGGTCGGCGTCGCCCCCATCCCATGCTGAACTCATCAACCGGGCCGTCAACTGCCGCGATATTGAGTCCAGCCGGTCGGAGGCATTCTGCATGTCGCGCGCCAAGGTATCGAGGGCATCGGAGTCCGCACCCCACATGCGCTGCTGTGTCACGTTTGCTGCTCCCCGTCTGGCCGGGACTACCCCGGCGTTAGGGCGCCGGGGTAGTCGTGTCGCTAGCTGTTGGACGCCTGCTCCTGCGCCTGCGCATTCTGCGTTGCTGACGTCGCTGCGTTCTGGAGGGCCTGGGAGATCTGCAGCAGATTGGACTTGTACTGACCGTGCCAGTCAGAGACGAACCTCTCGCGGTCCGGGCCGACCCAGGGCGTGCCCTCCAACTTCGTGGTCAGCGTGTTGGCGAGTTGATTGATCTCTTCGCTTGCGTGGGTCAACTGCGCCGAGAGTGCGCGGACCTCTGTGATGTCCATTCCGGTGAACTGCGCCATGCGTCGAACCTCATCCTGCCCCCGTCGAAAGAGCGATCGGCTTCGGGGCCCCTAGCCCGATCGATTCCCTTGTGTTCAGCTCGGTGGCCCGAACTGCCGCGCCGACCGTACCAGTGGCCGGCTCAACGCAACTCACCGGACCATGCAACTTGGGCCCTTCGGGCTCGCCCCTCGCCGACCAGCATCCCGCGACCCTGTACGAAGTCAGAGCGCCGGACCCGCGGGAACGTGGTCTTGAAGACCATGTCACCGTCGGTCTGGTCCGGCTGGAGTGCGAGACCTCTGCGGCTGAAGCGGACAGCCTGGAGGAGTGGCCAGGACCCGGACATCGCTTGGGTCTCGCCCTCCGCGACTGCGAAGTGCCCAGCATTGCGAGCGACCTTCAGGAGTTCCTGGAGGGCCAAGTCTGCGGTCCCGTTGAGGAACTCGCCAGGACTCTCCAGGGCAATGACCCAGGGCGTCGCCCCATCACCGGCTTCGCGCAGGGCTTCGGCCAGTTGGGTCGCGACCGCAGCGGCCTCGTCATGCCCGCAGGCCAGGACGGGATCCCTGACACCGTCGAGTGACACGGCTGGCCGCCGTGCGGTCGTGAAGACCGCGACGCGGCAATCAGGCAGGGCAGATGACGCGGCACGGATCATCGATCCCAGGGCAATGGTGCGTCCGCTCGCCGGCGGTCCAACGATCACGAACGTCCCCTCCGGTGCGAAGGTAGCAGGCGAGAGGTCCTCGTCGAGCATTCCGAACACGGGCAAACCCGCTTGCATAGCTGGGAGGTCCGACCACCGAAGGTCCTCCGACAGCCTGCGGACATCGGGTGCCGTCGGCCACGTCGTGTTCTTGCGCATCGCCCGGGCGAAACGGGCGATAGCGTTCGCCTGGACTGGTCCGGAGGGGTCCCCGCCGAGGACGGCCACCTGAACCTCGTGCCCGTCGAGAAATCCTCTCCCCGGAGGCGACTTGAGCGTGAAGATTCCGCCCGGCACCGACAGGAGGGACAGGTCATTGTCGTCGGCCATCCGTAGGACCAGCCGGCGCGAGATCAGGGAGTTGAGAGCTGACGGGACAGTGGCGGGGCGGTCAGCAGTCACGGCGACATGGACGCCCACCTGACGCCCGTCTGCGCAGATGGACGTCAAGATCTCAAACAGCCCGCTCGTCGATCCGAGATCGTGGGACTGACGGAACGTGGCCAACCCGTCGAGGAGTAGGAGGATACGCGGCTCGTCCGGGCGGCCAGCGTCCCTACGGAAGTCGCTGATCGAGGATGCGTTCACGATCGAGAACCGCTCGGCGCGCTCGTTGATCAGGTCCCGCACAGTGCGCAGCAAGCGCGAGACCCGTTCGGTATCCTCACCCGGGATGATCGCGCCCACATGCGGCAGAGCCTCCAGCATCTGCAATCCACGAGCACCGAAGTCAAGACCGTAGACGTGGACGGGCCCGCCCCGGACCGTGTAGCCGGCCGCGACCGCGAGACTACGCAGCGCGGCGGACTTGCCCGACCCGCTGGCTCCGAAGATCGCGAGGTTGCCGTCCAGATCTGGACGAAACGCGCTTGTGAGTTGGGCCTGGTTCTCGGGCTCGTCCTGAAGAGCGAACACGAGTTCAGCGTCGTTGCGCGGCGAACTCAAGTGCGCAAGGTCGATCACGGGTGCCAGTTCGGGGAGCCACGGACGCCGGGGGGCAGGAACCTGCTCTGACGCCGCGGCCTGTGTGATCGTGCCAAGGGTCCGCTGAAGGTCCGTTTGCGCTTGGCCCTCGTCGGAGTCGGACTCCTCTGGCGCCACCCACACCTGCGGGTCGATCAGGGAAAGCTCGCGAATCGTGATCTCGCGTAGAGCGGTCACGTCGGAGCTGAACCCACCTACGTATGCCGACTGGAAGTTCGTCAGCCGGCCGGGGCCCATCCGCACCGCTGCCCGGCCCGGCGCACTCGGATCGAATCCAGCGGCTGCAGTGGTGCCAAGGACATCCGAGGAGTCCTCATCGTCAGCCATGCGCAGCGCCACGCGCAGGTTCGTGTTTGCCCGAAGGTTGTCCTTGATTACTCCCGCGGGCCGCTGGGTCGCCAGAATGAGGTGCAGGCCCAGGGATCGACCTCGTTGGGCGATGTTCACAACACCGTCGACGAACTCCGGGACCTCATGCACAAGGGCCGCGAACTCGTCAACGACGATGATCAGGCTCGGTGGTGTCTCTGGGTGACCGGCGCGCTCCATGTCGAGAAGGTCCTTGGCGCGTGCGCGGTTGAGGATCCGCTCACGGTGGCGCACCTCCGCCTCCAGCGAGTCCAGGGCCCTGCGCACTAGGTGAGGGCTGAGGTCCGTCACCAGACCGACACTGTGGGGTAGGTTGACGCACTCCCCGAACGCCGATCCGCCCTTGTAATCGACGAACAGGAAGGTGACCCGCTCAGGGCTGTGGGCCGCAGCGGTCGCAAGCACCCACGTCTGGAGTAATTCGGACTTGCCCGACCCAGTCGTACCGCCGACCAGAGCGTGCGGGCCGTCGGAGCGCAGGTCCACAGTCAGTGGACCTGCGCTCGACTGACCGATCAGGGCCCGCAACGTCCCCGCTTTGCGACGCGATCCGGGCTTCCGGTAACGCGAAAGGGAGTCGGATTCGCGCCAGCGCTCGACCACGGCCTTGGCATCTCGACCCAGACCTGGATCGGCCAGGGTAAGGAACGACACCGAACGAGGCAGGTCACTGTCATCGTGGATGAGAGAGCCGGCATCCACGACTGGGGACAGTTGTCGTGCCCAGGACTGCACTTCGGCGAAGTCCCCCCCCTCAGGGTCGAGGGGGACCACACGGAGGGCTTCCTCGACGAATCCCGCCGATGCCTGCCCAGACTCATCCACCGACACGAAGGCCCGGCACGCCGCTGGCAGGCGGCTGACGTCCGAGGCGAGCCAGACCACGTGGATGCCCAAGTCAGCGCCCTTGCTGGCCAGTGCAACCAGCCGAGCCCGATCGACCGGGGCATCGTCGCTGACCACGAGCACGACGTGGGATCCCGCGAAGGATTCCCCCGGGGCCGACTGAGCCTTCTGACGTGCTGCCATCAACTCCTCGATGGCGGTCACCAGTTGCCCGACTCCACCAGGTCCGGCAGCAACCGTCGGGCAACTGATCGGCGATGTAGCGGACGAGGCATGTGGCAACCACTTCAGCCAGTCCCAGGCATCGACGCCCTGACTGCTCATGCAGGCTCCAATCGTGACGTCCTCAGGAGCATGTAGTCCCGCGATCTGAAGAATCAAGGACCGCACAACAGCCGCCCCAGAGTCCCGTGGGCCGCCGACACCGATAGCCGAACCACGAAGGTCGGCGATGATCGGAGCCTGAGGAAGCATCGCGAGGGACTCAATGACGTCCTTCAGCATCGCCTCGAGCTCGATGTTGCGACTGCCGGTAGTCGGCACCTCGACCGTGATCCGAGAGGGGGCGTCCCCGAGCCCGAACCGAACGACCAGGAAGCCATCATCGTCGGGCTGCCTGCACCACAGGAGATCCGATCGCTCCTGGATAGCGGTGCCAACGTCACTGGCTGTGGGGGCCTCCTGGCATCGGCCAGCCCGCTCGTGCTCCTGCAGTCCACGTACCTGGTCACCCAGGTTCGTCAGCTCAGCAGTGAACTGTTCACGGGCCCTTCGGATGTTGCGGCGACGTGACACCTTTGACTCGATCCACTGGCCCAGAAGCATCAGTGGACTCATCAATACGAACACGAGGGTGGCAGGCTGCTGCGTGACGGCGAACAGTGCTGCGCCGACCAGGAGCGGCGTGAGCATGGCAACCACCGACAACTTCTGCGGTTCCGGGACGCTGGGCACCTCCGGTGGGTTCACCTTCCGGGCGTCGAACACCGGCGAGATCCGCGGGGGCCGGACGAATCGCGGGTCCACGAACTCAAGCACGTTCGTCGGTATGGGTGAGTCGGTGAGTCGGATCCGGATCGAGGAGTCCCCGAGCTCGATCAGGTCTTTGTCCTGGACCGTCGCACGTGGCACCTGGACGCCACCGATGATGATGCCGTTCGACGAGTTGTTGTCGATGATCTCGATGCCGTCGGACACGTTGATCTTCGCGTGTGACTTCGAGACAGTGTCGTCGCGCAGCCGAACGTCCGCCCCCGCCCCCCTGCCGATGTAGTTCGATCCACGGCGAAGGGGGAAGCGCGCCCCGGAATCAGGTCCGTGAACCACCTCGACGACAGCAGCCGAGATCGACTTTGGAGGGGATGCCGGGCCTGAATCTGCGTGCGCCACATCTATGACGCACCCCGAGAGGATGGCACTACCTGCGATCGGGATGCTCGGGTTCAGGGTCATCTGGCTCGGGCCAGATCCCACTCGAAGGCTGAGCCCGGGATCCGCGCTCCGCGCGCCCCCGGGGTCGAGGCGGATCAACTGCTCAGCCAACTCACCGACGGTGGCCTCGGCCTCCAGCGAGACCTCGAGATCGACCGGCGATCCCGCCCTGCGGTAGGTCAGGCGCAGGATCACGAAGGCCCGCCCATGCGGCGGCGCGACCACACGCGCGAACCCGACCGCCACGTTCCCGTTGCAGTTCCAGTACGGCCGCCCATCCCCGGCGTCAGCCTCTTGGAGCCCCGGAGGGACCTCGGGCTCAGCCTTGACCGCACCCGGCGCCAGCGACTCTGGGCAGCCGTCCAGGATTGATCTGCCGTCTGCACGTCAGACCAGTAGGCTTCGACATCTTGCAGGCTCGGCGTAGCAGGGGCAAACACGGCCGCATCGGCACGCCGGGCCATCCCCTCGATGAGCTCGGTCTCAGCCGCCATAGACATAGCCAAGTGGTGGGAGGCTTCACGCCGCGTACTGGCAGGGGGCGGGCCAGCGACCCCAGTGTCTCGTGCGGAGTCCAGCACCTCATCCCATCCGCCCGCGATCGCGACGCCTGGGTCGGGATGCCTGCGCCTCCTGTTCCGCCGGCGCCGCTTCAACCCGACGATGGTGGCCGCATACAGCGCGAGCAGGAGAAGCGGGATGCCAACCGCCACAGCAACCACACCCACCCATGCGGGCAGCGACGAACCCTCTGAATCCTGTGGATCGTCCTTGTCCGTTGCCAACTCCTGGGCTGCTGACTCCGTTCCGGCTTCCGGCTCGGGGTTCGGCGGCACCTGGACCTCTGGCCGGGGCTTGGGCTTGGGCTCCTCGGTCTTGGCTGGCAGCTTGTCCCTCGGCGGGGAGACGTCGAGCACCGGCACCCAGCCTGCGCCCTCTAGGCCTACCTCGAGCCAGACGTCCAGATCGTCACCGGTGACGTCCCAAGAACTTGACGACTCACTGGAAGTGCCCGCCGCCCGGTCCCGGAATCCCATCACCAGTCTGGTGGGAACCTGGACCTGGCGGGACATCAGCAACGCCAACGCGCCGTACTGCTCCTCGTCACCGACCCACTGGTCGCCACTCGCGAGATCATTGAGTCGAAGGAACCCATGGCCGGGCGGGCGGTCGAATTCGGTCCCGTGTGGGGTGTAGAAAGTCCCTTCGTGCAGAAACTCGGCGACAGCCTGGGCACGTACATACGGGGTGCCACCGTCACCCGCGAGGTCTGCAGCCATCTCAACGACAGCATCGGGCAGACGAGCGAGGGGTGGTTGCGGTACGGACGCGCCCGCCAAGTCCTGCACAGCGGGAGCTTCGGCCGGCAGCACCGAGTCGAGCACGATCCGATCCCCGGTGGTCAGGCCGGAGGTCGTGATGGCCGTGTCGGTGGCCACGTTGTAGAAGAGTGTCTGGGTCACGTCATCGGCGCGGACTCCGTCCACGGAAACGCCTGCGGTCCCACCGACGGTGGGGACCCAGTAGTCGTTGTATTCCTTGACCTCGATCTCCACGCGCGCCGGCTGCCCGGTCACGGCGGTCGGGACGGTGGTCCCGACCCTGCGGAACTGCCCGGAACTCGCTGCCTCCACGGTCCCGCGACGCCGGCGACAGTGCCATCCCAGGTGTCCATGACGGCCAGTCGTACGGGGGTGCCGTCCGGGAGCCCACTGACCGTGAAGAGTACCTGTTCGCGTTGATCCTTGGTCATCAGGTACTTGCGGACGCCCGCCAACGGGCTTGGGTACCGGGAGAGGTCCAGCTCCGGCTCAACGTACTGACGCAGGAGCAGCCGCTCGTTGATCTCGGAGCCCGGCAGGAGTGGTCCGACGATCAACGCGCCCAGCGCGGCCACAGCAAGGAGTGCCCCTGCGCTGGCCACGCGTGACCGCCCGGAGGCACTGGCCACCACGGTCCGCGAGCGGGAGTTTCGCCAGGACCACCAGCTCACGGCCACAAGACCGAAGGCGCCACCCTGAAAGAGCAGGGATACGGGGCTCTCAACTCCGGTGAAGATTCCTGCAGCCAGGACCACAGCAGGGGGGAACACAGCCAATAGGGGGCGTCGATTTCGAAGCGCGATGCTGAGGGCAAGGACTCCGGACAGGAAGCCACACAGGTACGGGATCGCGAACAGGTTTCCCACGTCACCGGCAGGGGGTGGCGTCGTTGCCAGGTCCACCCACCCCCGAGTGAAGCCCTGGGCAAGCCCTCGCATCGTCTCTAGGGTGGGCAGGACGCCGGCCAGGGCAGTGGCTCGCAGGGCCAGCGCCCCACCCATCACCACGACAGTCACCAGGGCAGTGGCCGCAAGCGTCACGGCGGGCAGTGTGAATCGCAGGGCGAACCAGGCGAGGGCGGCACCGAGCAGGCATCCTGCGACTCCCGAGAGCAGGAACGTCCACCCCCCGAAGGAGGAATGGAATCCCACGAGGGCGAAGGTCGTGAGCAGGACAACAGCCCCGGCATCGACCAGGTCCCTCGGGACCCGTCGGCGGATCTGGGGCCCCAAGACCGGGTCCACCTCCCGGATCTCCTGCTCGAGGCTGGCCGTCATCGGGTGCCCGCCAAGAGCACAGCCGCGAGGTCCCCCAGATTGGCAAGGTCGATAAGAGCGATTCCCTCCACTTCGCGCCATGTGGTTCGCTCGACGCCGCAGACCCGGATCGCTACCACGCGTGCATCGCGGCTGACCGGCGCGGCCGCCAAGCGGATCTGTGCAGGGGTGGTCAACGGCCCGGTCACGAACACGACGATGCTCGCATCCGGCGTGAACCGGGCGATCCGCACGGAAGCGTGCGACCACGCGTCGCTACCACCTGAGCGCGTGTTGCTCAGCCCAGCCGCGGACAGTGCGTCAAGGGATGGAATCGGTGACGAGCCACCCGCGGCCTGATCGTCGGTCAGCAGAGTCAGGTCCATCTCGTCGGTGAAGACCCGCCGAACTATCGACCCCGCGACGCTGGCCGCGACCTCGAACTCCTGTGAACTACTCGGATCCCCTTCATCAGGATTGCCGGCCGGCCCACCGTCTGGCCTGGCGCTGTACGACGACATGGCCTGATCCAGGTAGACCACCACATGCGTGCGACGCGTGTCGACGAACTGCCGCACGAGGAGCTTGCCGATACGGGCAGACGAGCGCCAGTGCACATGTCGGCGATCGTCGCCCGGCCGGTACTCGCGGAGGGTGTGGAAGGCAACGTCCGAGTTGCTCAGGTGATCGGTGGTGTGTCCCTCGAGGTCACGAATCAATCCCGTTCCCATGGGTGGGATGGGGACGGTGGCGGGATGCACGCGCACGATGATCGGCTCGTCCCATCGGATCGCGCGGCGGAACAGCCCGAGCGCATCACCTCGTGTGGAGGATACGGGGCCCACGGCTATCACGGCGCGACGTCGGGTCGGGATGCTGAACAGTTCCTCATGCTCCGCGGCTGCCGCGAGACTGGGGATCGCAAACCGCGCCAGTCCCCTGCCGACCGGAACCTCGACCCGAACCCCGCGGACGCGCCTGTCCCAGTCGTTGCGCACGACGACCCGGCCGATCACCCGGGTGCCCGGCTGCACGCGAGTCGGAGTCACCTCAACGAAGGCCGCTGTCGCCAACCGCCCGAAGAGGAAGGGTACGGACAGCAGCAGCAGCAGCAGTGCGACCGCGGCAACCACGAGGAACTCATCCCAGCCGAGGATGACGCCAATGAGCCACATCACCGTGCCGAGGATGACCACGGCCCACCCGACAGAGGTCAGCGAACCGAGCCACTTCGGGGCGGAGGTGTCACCGACCGCCGACTTGACCGACGAGACCCACTGGCTCGGTGAGGGCAGCGGCCAGCGAGGCGTGCCCGCTGGTCCCGGAGGCCCGGGAGCTTCCTCCCCGTCCGCATGAACAGGGTTCTCAATCGTCGCGGTCATGGGCGTTCCCAGATCAGACCAGAACGCCCGTGGGCGGCTGGACCTCGGCGAAGATGCGGTCGATGACCCCAGCGACGGTTGCCCCGCTGAACTCGGCCTCGGGCTGGAGCAGGAGCCTGTGTGAGAGGACAGGGTGGGCCAGGTGCTTGATGTCATCGGGGATGACGTACTCGCGGCCCTGCGAGGCCGCCCAGACCTTGGACGCCCGAATGAACGCCATTGCCCCGCGGACACTCAGGCCGAGTCGCAGATCAGGCGCCTGCCCGGTCTCCTGAGCCAGACGTGAGACGTAGGTGAGGATGCCATCGTCGGTATGCACGCCAGAAGCAAGGTGCGCCATGTCCGAGATTGCCTTTGCGGTGATCAGCGGGGTCACCGTGGAGGCGCGGTCCCGCTGTGCGGACTCCCCCAGCAGTCGGACGGTCGTCTCGTGGTCGGGGTAGCCCAGCGAGGTCTTCATCAGGAACCGGTCGAGCTGGGCTTCGGGAAGCCGGTAGGTGCCGGCCTGCTCGATCGGGTTCTGGGTCGCGATCACCATGAATGGTGGGCCAACCGGATGTGGATGGCCGTCGACTGTGACCCGGCCCTCCTCCATGACCTCGAGCAGGCCGACTGGGTCTTCGGTGAGGCCCGGTTGATCTCGTCTGCGAGCACGACCGTGGCGAAGACCGGACCCGGGTGGAAGTCGAACTGCCCGGAACGCTGGTCATAGATCGTCACACCCGTGACGTCGCTGGGCAGCAGGTCGGGCGTGAACTGGATTCGCGACGAGGTGCCCTCAACGGTGTTGGCCATGGCGCGCGCCAGCGAGGTCTTGCCGGTGCCCGGAACGTCCTCAAGGAGCAGGTGGCCGTCCGCCAGCAGGCACGTCAGGGCCAGTCGGACGACGTTGTCCTTGCCGAGGACAGCCTTCTCGACGTTGGCGACCAGTCGGTCGAATGTTCCGGCGAACCAGGTGGCCTGATCGGGGGTGACCGTCGTCACAGCCTAGTCCCGGTGACTGCGAATCGAAGCCCTCGATTTGTACGGGGTTTGCTCATTTGACTAACCAACCGCCCTAGAAGTTCTGCGAATACGGAATCCCGTTGCATTCGCCTGAGATGTTTCCGGCGAAGTTCCAATACCACGTTGTCCCCGTTCCTTCCTGTGAGGCCGATGATCCGTATCCGTTTCCGTTCAATTGGATATTCCGTTGCCAGTTGGATCGCTGAGGGTTTGTAAAACTGCACCCGATCAACGCACCAGCTGGGCCGTTGAACATCTCGAAGCGAATGTAGAAGAGGCCGCCCGACCCAGCCGCACCTCGAGAAATCGTGACGTATGGTGCCGGCGGAGGAGGGGCACACCCCTGCAGCGTGACTTGCTTGGTCGTGCTCCCTTCCTTTCCAGCAGCGTCGAGTGCCGACACAAGCACGTTGTACCTCACGCCACAGGAAAGACCGGAGACGACTGCGCTCCCGTTCGAGTTGGGCACTACCAGGTCAGCTTTGTCCCACGATTGTGACGGATTTCCGGTACTGACCGCCCATAGCAGATGGTCGACAGGTCGACCATTGTCGGGCACTCGCTGCCACCCCAGAGTGAATCCGCTGTCTGTCACCCCTGAGATGGTTACCTCGGGCGATAGGGGCGGCCCATATGGAGTGACGGTCACAGCCGAGGAGTCACCCGACTTTGGGTTGTTGGCCCGAACCTTGATTGTCTGGCTCACGTTCTTCAGGCCCGTGACCATCTTGCTACCCGCAAGCGCGCGCCACCCAGACCCCGTATCCACGTCGTACGTGATTGATCCGGCCGGCGTTCCTCCGGTCTGGCTCGGCGCTGAGAAGGCGAGTTGCACCTCACCGTCGACCCCCGTGGCAGTGGCCGACAGGCCCCCAACCACTCCGGGCGCGCCGAAAGGCGTGACCGCATCGGACTTGGCCTCTGGCCCGGTTCCCTTCCGGTTCGTCGCCGTAACGCCCACCCTGTAGGTCTTCCCGTTGTCACCAACCAAGCCGATACTCGTCCCGGCGACGTCCTTCTTTGTCGCGACCACGCTCGTCCCGCTGTACAGCACGACCGTGTAGGTCATGCCGTCGTCCCCACCGTTGACCGCAGCCTGCCAGGTGACGTCGATGGCCTTGCCCGCCGGACCGTCATCAGCCGTTGCCTTGACGCCGCCCGGGGCTCCCGGCACAGCTGTGGGCGTCTCCAGGTAGCGCTGGCTGCTGGTCCTGCCCTTTGCATTGATTGCCGTTAGCGTGAACGAGTACTCCGTTCCATTCTTGAGGCCGCTCACGGTCATCGACGAGGCGCCAGACGCCACCTTCTCCTTCCTGCCACCGGGACTTATCTGGAGTTCGTACTCCAAGATTCGGGAACCCTCGAATGAGGGCTGGCTCCACGCGAGCGCCACTCTGCCGTCCCCGTAGGCAGCGTCGCCGGCCAGCGGCCTGAAAGAGGGGGCAGTGGGTAGCGCGTCCGGGACTATCGGCGCGGATGGCCGAGATGGTGGTGACTCCCCCACGGCATTGATAGCGGTGACGGTGAATGAGTAGGACTTCCCGGGGGTCAGACTGCCCACGGTGCACGATGCATCCAGGCATTCCTTGGATCCACCGGCGTAGTCGACTCGATAGGTGAGTTGGCGGGCATCGGGGTCGGGCGAGAAGGAATTGGCCTCAGAGCCAGCCCAGGTTAACCTCACCGAGGTGGCTGTCGCGCCGTCCTTGGCCTCGGTAGGCGCTCCAGGAGCGGTCGGACGGCCCCACACAAAGATCTCGAGCACGCCGTCGGCCGTGCGTTCGGCGGCGTCACGAACTGTATAGACAACGCGGGCCGTGCCAGCATATGTACCCTTGGCGGTGACACTGATGCTCCCATCGGGAGTCCACGTGACGCCTACTCCGCCGGACTGCGCTGATGCCTGGGTCAGCGTCAATCCTGCGTTGGGTTCACCCTCGAAAGGATCGAAGTCATTGTCCACCACGTTCTTGGACTTGGTGGCGCCTTCGTCGAGTCGCTCGATCGTGTCCGGTGAGGTGGCGGGCGGGTCCTTCTTGGTCGCCACGACGGAGATGACGGCGGAACCCTGAACCGATTCGCCCCCTGCGTCCGTCACTGTGAAAGTGAATGTGGCGGTGTCACCGACCGAGGCGCCGCCCTCTGCCGAGGCCGTCAACGTCCCGTCGGATTTCAAGTCGCCTTTGACCGTTCGGGCGCCCGCACGGGTGAGTCCACTGAAAGTTGCCGGCGTGTCACGATCGGCGGTGTCTGGTTCACTGACTGCGGACTGCAGATCGATGACGAGCGGTTGGGTCGATGCCTTCTCGACATCTTCGACCACCTCCGAGAACTGAGGAGGTCGGTTCGGGATGATGACGCGGATGGGGATCTGGAACGTCCGGTCGAACTCCCCGTCCGTGACAGCCACCGAGATCACAGCTTGGTCATCCGAGCTGTCCGCAGCGGGTTGGTAGCCCAAAGAGGTCGGGCCGGTCACCAGCGTGCCTTGGGACGTTGGGTTGGCCGAGGTCGCGTCGGCCACGATGCGCAGCGGGTCGGGTCCGTTGTCGGGGTCCGTGACGACCGATGCCAGCTCGATCGACAGCGATTTCCCGGCCTCCACCTCGAGAGCCGGCGTGGGTTTGAGGGCGAGAGGCTGCGCCCCTTGGACGGGCGGGAGAAGGATGTACGCGTGGCCGCGCTTGCCGTCGGGGTCAACGATCGAGTACTCGACGACTCTGGCTTGGGGTCCGAGATCGACCTGAACAGTCCCATCGGGATTGGCGAACGCACCCGCAGTACCCGTCGGAACCTCCACGAGCAGATCAGCCCGATTGCCGTCCGGGTCGACGTCGTTCGCCAGGACGGGAACGGCCGCTGACTTCTGCCCCACAGCGAGGGTTGACAGATCGATTGTGTCGTCCCTGGCGATCGGAGCCAGGAGTGGGGCGTCTGCCCTGACCGCTATCGCGAGATGACCGTTTTCGGATGGGTTGATGCTGTCGGTGAGGGCATAGGTGACCGAATAGTCGCCCTCTGCGGGGCCGGTGAACACCACGAGGTTGTCCACGGCCTCCACTGCCAGGGCATCCTTCGAACGAAGCCCGGCCGGGTCCAGGGTGAGGGTGTCGCCGTCCGGATCGGCGTCGTTGGCGAGGACGTCAACACCGACCTGGCGATCGGGGCGCACCGTCACCCGGTCGGCCTGCGCCACGGGGGGCGAGTTCCGACCACCTGCCATGACCCCCACGCGCACGATCCCGGTGACGCACCTGCGATCCGCGACGAGATCACAGACCTCATACTCGACCACGTCCGTGCCGACCTTGATGGCGGTTGCCCGGTACTCAATCGTGTCTGTCGAACCTGGCAGTATCCGAACGGGGTTGCCGAACTTGGAGCCAGCCACGCTGTCCAACATGACCTGATCGCCATCGGGGTCAGTACCCACCAGCGGAAGCGCGATGTTCACGGTGCCATCGACATTCACCCGCGTCTCGACCGCAGGTGGGTTGGGTGGGGAGTTCTGCCCGACGTCGGCCACCTGGACCGACACCTTGCCGACAGCCCTGTTGACCTGACCATCGATGATGCGGTACTCGAAGGGGAACTTGCCTGGCTCGGAGCCCGCGGCGTAGCGAATGGCCGTGCCGTTGACGAAGGCCTGACCCGCCGTCGGCTCGCTGACGAGTGTTCCAGCGAGGGTGAGACCTTCGGCAAGGGGGTCGAGGTCATTGGCAAGGACGTTGATCGTGACCCGACCACCAGGACGAACCCGCACCGCGTCCTCGACCGCGACTGGCTCGGGCTGAGCTCCACCGCCGGGCACCTCGCGAACGATGATGGTCCCTTGCGCGCTGTTGGCGCCGTCACTGAGTTGGTAGGTGACAGCCACAGGCTTCGGGATCGACTTCAGGAGCGTGACCTTGACGAATCTGTGATCGACGGCTGCAACGCGAACGGCTGACCTGGCCGACGCTTCGACCACGGGGTCGCCTGCGATCAGCACATCACCGTCAGGATCGAAGTCATTGACAAGGACGTCGACTGGGGTCGTCTGACCAACCAAGGCCTCGGCGACGTCCACCATCGCCACCGGCGGAGCATTGGTGGTGCGGCCCGTCACATCGACTCGAATCTTTCCAATCGTGTCCTCGCCCCCGTCAGAGATGAGGTAGTCCATCGCGTAGGAGCCCGGGTCCGCTGCGGCGAAGGTCACCCGGCCCAGCAGCTTGTCGACGCGGACCTTGAGGCCCTTGGCGTCGGTCTCGGTGACCTCGACGAGCCTGAGTTCGTCCTCATTGGGGTCGCTGTCGTTGGCCAGTGGATAGACAGTGACGGGCTCCCCTGCTGGGGTGCGGGCGTAGTCACTGCGTGCGGTGGGGGCCAGGTTCCCCTCCCGGCGTACGTTGACCTCAAGGATGCCCTTACCTGTGGTCTGGCCGTCGCTGACCTGCACGTCGACCTTGACGCGCCCGATCGTGTGCCCGCCGTCCTTGTAGATGATGGTCCCGTCTGGGGAGTACCGGAGGCTGCCCTTGTCAGCGTCGACTGCAGCTGACGTGAGGTATAGCGGATCGCCATCGGGGTCGAGGAAGTCCGACATCACGTTATAGGTGACGGACTTGCCCTGCTCGACCACCGTGCTGGCCGTGCGCTCGGCTTTGGGTGCCTGGTTGGCGCGATCCACAGCACTCACACGGACGGTCACGGTGCCCTTGGACTTGCCACCCTTGCTGCCGTCCGTCGCCGTGTACGGGAATCGCACGGTCGCCCCGGCGGCGGACTTCGCCGGGGTGAATTGCAGCTTGCGGCCCTGCGCCACCAGGGCGATCGAACCCTGCGAATCGTCGAGCTTCTCTGGATCGGCGATCGCGAGCACATCGCAGTTGACATCCGAGTCGTTGGCCAGCACATCGATGACCACAGGTTGTTCGGGCCGCGCTCCGACCTCGTCGTCCTCCACTGTGGGGGGCTTGTTGCCGCCGCCAGCCTTCTGGCAGGCGAGCTCGGCAACGGAGTCGTCGTCCTCCTGGGACTCCTCCTTCTCCTTCTTCAGGGCGGCCAGCTGGTCCCACTTGTCGAGCCGCTTGAGCGTGGGGTCGTCCGGATCCCACAGGGCCCCATACCGGGCATCGTTGAGAACCAGCAGGCCACGGTTGATCCGGTAGCGCAGCGAACTCGTCCCGCTTGCCTCCACAGGTTCTCCAGACCGGCTAAGCAGTGGCTGCGAGAGCGCATCGACACCCTCGCAGGCCTTGACCTGCATGGTCTGATTCTCAGTCTGGAAAGCCCCGTAGGCGCAACGCCCGACCCGCACGGGACTCGGCGGATCGACAACCGTAGTGACGGGTTCGCCCAATGAGGTCGGCGAGCCGCCAACGAGGGGCACGGAGAGGAGCCCCTGCCGAGAGGCCACCAGTGCGGCTGCGTCCGCAGGCCCTGGTTGCTGAAGGTGGACTCCCTCGAGGGCGCCCACCTGTGAGATGGTCCCGGAAGACCACAGCGAACCCGTCCCCCGGCTGAGGACGAGGGGCTCGTCGCCTACGGCCGAGACCTCGAGGTCCAGTGAACGGTCAGTACCGGCGGTGAGGAGCCCCTCTGGCGCATTCGAAGGCTCGACGCGCGCGGCCGCTCCGTCCATTGTGATGCGCAGAAGCTGGTTGTCAGCTGGGGCTGCGACGAACGCCGTGCCAGTCATGGCGACTGCGGCGACCGCACCCGCGCCCGCGTTCCCCGTCGGCTCGGTCTTCGGGGTCATCGTCCCAACCTGATCGAACGGCATGAACCAGAACCGCCCTCCGGCGGGGTCCACGATCGCGACGTTCTCGGCCCCGGCCGGGCCTCCCAGGCTCACTGTCGACTCGGCGGTTGGCAGCGCGATCGGTGCGGAGGGCTGTGTGGTCGACGGGTCAATGACCCGGATCGACCCGTCGACCCGGTCAACGATCAAGACCCTCGATCCGGCCTGCTGGATGTCGAAATCCTTCGAATCGACGGAACCGGGGCTGTCCTGCTCGCGGATGGCCTTGATGAACCGGCTGTACTCGCTGCCGCTGGCGTTCGTCACCCAGATTCCGCCGTCGTTGAGTTCAGCCTGGGTCCCCGGGGTCCCCGCCGCGGACAGCGCCAATACCACCAGGCCCGCCACGCCGGTGGCCACAACCACGCTGGAGGCAGTCCGCTGCCTCGATGAGGCGAGTCCCCGTAGCCAGCGCACCTCAGCTCACCCGCACCCGTCCCCGTGCCTGCGGACCAGTGACGCGCAAGGTTGCAGGAGTCGCGGAAACTGAACTCCCTGCAACTCCCCCACGCACCACGATCGCTTCCCCGTCCGTCAAATCAAGAGTTCCACTGCACTCGTGCGGAAATGCTAACAGGGCCACAAGAAGACCTGGCCACCGGTTCAGGCCACGACTGGGCCCCCTGTTGTGTGGGGGCCCAGTCGTATCGAACTACTTCCGGATGTACACGGCGTTGGACGCTGCCTGAGCGTGACCGTTCTTGCCGAACACCACGACTCGATAGGTCCCGCGCTTGGGGTTGAACTTGCGATGGGTCTTGATCGTGGTCTTCGCCTTGCCCGACTTGACCCACTTCCCCTTCTTCAGCTTCTGGAGCTGAACGCGCCACTCCCAACCCCGGTTCGGGTCGACGTCGAGCTCCAAGCGGCTGGCCTTCTTGTAGGTCCAGATCCGCGCCTTCGTCACGTTCAACCAGGGCTTGACCACTCCGGACGCCGGCGAGGCTGCCGACCAGCCGACGCCGTTTCGAGCCGACACCGTGAACCGGTAGCTGGCACCAGGGGTGAGCCCGGTCACGGTGCATGCCGTGGCGCCCGCCGTGGTGCAGGTCCGCCCACCAGGGATCGCCTTCACGACGTAGGCATTCACAGCGGACCCACCCAGACTCGCCGGGGCAGTCCATCGAACCTTGGCGGAACCCGGTGCCGGAGCTGCAACCACGGCACGCGGTGCCGAGGGCGCTGACAACCTCGTGACGATGGGCTTGAAGCTTGCCCTTCCGGAGGTGTGTCGGATGATGTACGCGCCACTCTTCAGTGCCTTTCCACAACTCGCTGTCGCGCGGCCGTCGATGTTCACGTAGCACCAGGACTTCGTCTGGCCGAGAGTGAAATCTGTCACGCCGGGCTCGTAGACATACAGACTGGAGTCGGACCAGAGCCCTGATCCACTCAAACTATCGACCTGAAGGGACAGGAGGTTCCCCGCCGTCATCGCCAACTTCCACGTTCGCGCCTCAGGATCGCAGCTTGCCGAATCCGAGTACTGGACCACACCGTTCGGCGCGGTCGGCGCTGACTCGATCCTGCAGGCGCCGCTCACGCGACCAGCACTTGGCGCGACCGCGGAGACATGTGGCGAGAAGACCATCCCTCGGCCGCCGGACTTCCACTGGATGATGAACCGTCCAGACTCATATACACGGTCCTGCTGCTGAGACATCGTTCCGGTCCGGACGTCCTTGTAGCCGACCGTGTAGGCGTCCGCGAGCGTGAAGTCGGTGACTCCGGGGTTAAGGAGGTAGAAGGAGGTCCGACGCAGGAGCCCTCGAGCGTCGAAGTCGATGGTCAGGACGTCTCCGGACTTGAGATCCACGTAGTTGTAGTAGCGCTCGTCAGGGCACACCGTGGTGATGGTGTTCGCGGTGCCCAAAGAGAGGGGGGTCGCGGTGGCAACCGAGCACCCAGGAGTCACGGCCGCGGCGGGTGTGGCAGTGAGCGGCAGGATCGCGCCGACCAGGGCGAGCAGGGTGCCCAGGACCACAACCATGTAGGGCACGCGCCTGCGCGCCGACTGTTCTTGGATCATTGATAGTTCCTCCCGTCGGGGGGATCCCCGTTGGAGCCCCCGTTCATCGCCGAATACCAGGCGACGAGCGCAGGCTAGCCCCCCACCGGGGCGGACGATTCGTTGGGCCAGAGTGTTCACGGGCCAAGCCGACGGGCAACTCCCTGATGGCCACCAAGAAGTCGGCAGGTCAGAAGCACTCGGACGTGTTCTATGGAACCCGTGTTCGGACTCGGACCCGCAGCTACCGCCGTCGGGCCCCACCCCAAATCGATGCTTCGCAGGCCGACGGCGCCCGGTCACGGCGGCCAAGACCTCTGCCATTGCCACCTGGCCGCCGGACAAGAGTGTCAGCGTCAGGCGACGTCGTCGAGGCGGCGGACCTTCGGACACCGGCGATGCGTTCGGCGGCCAGGTCGTACGCGGTCTGCATTGCCAGGCATCCCCGCGTGGGGCCTGCGGGCCTCCGACATCAGGAACCCGAAGATCTCCCCGGTCAACGACCGTGACGAGCCGGTGGTTCGGTGAGGCGGGTCATTGACGGGCGCGACTCAGCCTTCTGCTGGTGAGTCGTTGACCACGGCAGTGCCGACCATCAGAATGAGTTGTGCCTTGTCCGCCACGGTCTGCACTGAAATGCCCACCCCCACGACCGCATCGGCTCCTATCGCAGCGGCGTGCGCACGCAGTTCGTCGGCGGCGTGGGACAGCCCAGTGTCGATGGCCTTCTCGATGCCGCCCAGTCGCCCTCCAGACAGGGACGTCACATCTGAGCCGAAGTCGGACAGGAAATTGCGGGCTACGACGATCCGCCCGTTCACCAGGCCCAAGGGGCGTGGCCGTGGCACGGCCGGGTGGCTCATCGTGGTGACCACTCGATCTGCCGGGATCATCATCGGGCCCGCGTCCGGGGCACCAACCGGCGGTGTGTACGGGCGCAGGGTCGCGTGTTGGCTGACAGTGTCGCGGAATTCGTGGGACTCCTCCGCGTCGGTCAGCCGGATGGTGACGAATCCACCTTCGTGGACGAGGGTGCCCCGGCCCCATGATGAGACATCCACCCAGGCGATCCGGCGGTCCTCCCCGTCGAGCGCCAGGACCAACTCGGTCTCCGTGGCCAAGAGGAGCTGTTCCGGCACTCCGTCTACCGTCGCCGACCAGCCTTGGATCAGTCCAGGCTCATCGGTTCGATTGCGGCGGCCAGCGACCGCAGTCGATACCCACCCGAACTTGTGACCCGAGATCGATGCGTTGGCCATTGGAAATCCCCCATTCGCGCCACGGCGCTCCCCGGGCCCGGCGTGTGCAACCTGAGCCTCTTGCGTGAGCCTACGGGGCGGGCAGGCTGCGGTCCCGCACACCCGGCACCGCGACCGAGGAGTCGCCGTAGTTCTCCCCGGCGAACTGCCGGTAGGCGGCCACGAACGTTCAGGCGATGCCGGTGTGACCGAGGTGCTCGAAGTTGGTCGACCCGAACACCGTCAGGGGCTCGACCGAACCCGCCAGGTCGATGGCCAGCGCGCATGCCGTTCGGGAATGGAAGGCGGCCACCTGACGCGCGACGGGCACGAGGTGGACCAGACCACCGCGGCGGCTGCCTCCTGGTGGATCTGAGCCCGCCGGCCCGGAGGTCCAGAAGTCAGGGGGTGACCCCGCGGTCGGCCTCGAAGGCGGCCAGGCCGTCCTTCAGACGCGTGTACACCCGGGTTGAGGAGCTATCTCCGACGACCCCGTAGGTGCGCAGCGAGTCGAGCAGTTCGTCGTCGCCACGCACGAGCGCGAAAGTGACCTGCCGGGCGTCGAGGAAGGCGGCCAGGCCCTTGAGCTGGAGCCCCGCCGAGTAATCGACGTCGTCCAGTGAGGACGCATCTATCAACACCCACCGCACCGGCTCGGGGGCGCCCTCGACCAGGGCCTTGACGTCATCGGTGAAGCGGCTCGCGTTGGCGTAGAACAACTCCGCGTCGAAGCGGAAGATGATCAGACCGGGGGCGCTCTGCGTGCCCGGGGTGGCCGGTAGGAACTCCCTCGCCCCATGGGCCCCCTGATGGATCACGAAGTGCTTCGGGTTGTAGGCGCGACGCATGATCTCGATGATGGAGGCGACGATCGCGAGCATGATGCCCTGCTCGACCCCGATCGCGAACACCACGAACCCGGTGAGGCAGGCGATGAGGAACTCGCTGTAGCGCTCCCGCTTGATCTGCCGAAACCCGCGGCTGTCGATCAGGCTCACCCCGATCATGAAGACGATGCCGGCCAGGGTGGCCTGGGGCATGTTGGTCAGCAGGCCGGTGAAGAAGACGGCGAACAGCAGAACCACCACCGACATCGTCATGTTGGACACCTGGGTGCGCCCGTGCTGCTGGTCGAGGATCTGGGTCTTGGTCGGGCTGCCATTGACCACGAACGTCCCGGACAACCCGGCGGCGAGGTTCGCCCCGGACAGCCCGACGATGTCGCGGTTGACGTCCACTCGCTCGCCGTGCTTGGCCGCGAAGCTGCGTGAGGTCGCCGCACTCTGGGCGATGATCAGCACGAAGCAGGCGAATGCGATCGGCAGGACTGCGAGGGCATCGCTGACGCTCACGCCCTGCGGGAGCCCGATGGGCGGTGGGCCGGCCGGGACCGATCCGACAGTGGGGACCCCGTTCGAGGACGCGTCGATGGCCGTCGAGATGGCGATGCAGGCGATCACCGCGACCAGCGCACCGGGGACCTGGGGGAGGAACTTCTCGAACCCGATGATCAGGACGACGGTGAGCACCGCGAAGGCGACGGTTGTCAGGTTGGCATCCGGGATCGAGGTGATCATCGTCCACTGCTGCTCGAACCAGTTGCCCGTCCCCTTGGGGACCCCGAGCATGTCCGGGATCTGCCCCGAGAGCACCTGGATGCCCACACCGGTCAGGAACCCGACCAGGACCGACGTGCTCAGGAAGTCACCGACGAAGCCGAGCCGGAGCAGCCGCGCCAGCAGGAGCAAGCCACCACACACCAGCGCGGTCAGGCTGCACCACGCCACCCACTCAGGGGAGTACGGCACCAATCCCGCGATCCCGAGCCCCGCGAGACCTGCGGCCAGGACCGCAGCAGTGGCTGAGTCCGCGCCCACCACCAGCAGCCGGGAGGAGCCCAGCAGCGCGAACACGAACGTCGCGAGGATGACTGTGTACAGACCAGTCTGGATCGGCGTCTGGACGATCGAGGTGTAGCCCATCACCTCCGGGATCGCCACGGCCGAGAGGGTCACCCCCGCGATCACGTCGCGGGCCAGCCATGACTTGTCGTATCCGCGAAGTGCTACCGGGGTGAGGTTCATGGCCGCACGATAGGACTACCCCGCCTCCGCCGACCCGGGTGACACGACCGGGCCGAACCGCTCAGCCACCGTGGTTGAGCCAGCCTGACGCGCGCCTGGTCTTCGGGTCCTCGATGTCACCCCGTGGGATCCGCCCCACCGTGATCGCCTGGCGGTCCATCGCGCCCAGGTCCGAGGAGGTCCCTTCCCCAGGGACACCGGGCGTGGGACCGGTCAGGTGGTGTGCGGCGCCCGTGCCGAGCCCGTGTTCTTGGCATAGATCAGGTTGAGGCCGACCAGCGTCAGATCGGGCTCGTGATGGGTGATCGTGCGCGACTCGGCAACCACGATGGGCGCCAGCCCGCCGGTGGCCACGACCGCGGCAACCCGCCCACCCAGCTCGGCGACGATCCGGTCCACCAGGCCATCGACCTGCCCTGCGAAGCCATAGAGCGCCCCGGACTGCAGGGCCTCGACGGTGTTCTTCCCGATGACCGAGCGGGGGCGCACGAGCTCGACCTTGCGCAGCTGCGCGGCACGGGCCGCCAGGGCGTCCAGTGAGATCTCGATGCCCGGGGCCAGGGCCCCGCCCAGGAACTCCCCCTTGGCGCTGACCACATCGAGGTTGGTGGAGGTACCGAAGTCCACGACGATGCAGGGCCCGCCGAACAGGTGGTGGGCGGCCAACGTGTTGACGATCCGGTCGGCACCGACCTCCTTGGGATTGTCGGTCAGCAGCGGAACCCCAGTGCGGGTGCCCGGCTCGACGATCACTGTCGGCACGTGCTCCCAGTAGCGGGTGAACATGGAGCGCATCTCGTGCAGCACGGAGGGCACCGTCGAGCACAGCGCGATCCCGGTCACCGTGGGCACCTCGGTGAGCAGGCCCCGGAACACCAGCGCCATCTCGTCAGCCGTCCCCCGCGGATCGGTCTTGATCCGCCACGAGTGCGCCAGGTCAGGGCCCTCGAACAGCCCCAGGACGGTGTTGGTGTTCCCGACGTCGACGGCAAGCAGCATGGCTCAGTCCGCCAGGGTCCGCAGGTCGGCGCCCAGGTCCAGGATCGGCGCGGAGTGGGTCAACCCACCCACGGCCAGGAAGTCCACGCCGGTTGCTGCGTAGTCCGCGGCGACGGCCAGGCTCAGCCCCCCTGAGCTCTCCAGCTGGCAGCGCCCGCCGACCAGGGCCACGGCCTGCGCGGTCTCGGCGGGGGTGAAGTTGTCCAGCAGGACCAGGTCCGCACCGGCATCCACCACCTCGGCGAGCTGTGCCAGCGAGTCCACCTCGACCTCCACCGGGACCCCGGGGAAGTGCGCCCGGACCGCCTCGAAGGCTGCCGCCACCCCACCGGCGGCCACCACGTGGTTGTCCTTGACCAGGGCCGCGTCCCACAGGCCCATCCGGTGGTTGACCCCACCTCCGGCCCGGACGGCGTACTTCTCCAGCGCGCGCAGGCCCGGGGTGGTCTTGCGCGTGTCGCGCACCCTGGCGCGGGTCCCGGCCAGGGCATCCACCCAGGCGGCCGTGGCCGTGGCAACCCCGGACAGGTGGCAGAGCAGGTTCAGGGCGGTGCGCTCGCAGATCAGCAGCGATCGGGTGACCCCGGTTACGCGCAGCACGACATCGCCGGGCTGCACCCGGTCACCGTCGGCCCGGGTGAGGATCACCGTGCTGGCCCCCGCGGAGTCCAGGTCGAAGACCCGGCCGGCCACGGCCAGGCCGGCGAGCACTCCGGCCTCCCGCGCGGTCAGCTCCAGGGTCGCGACCTGGTCGGCGGGGACGGTTGCCACCGAGGTGACGTCCACACCGCCGCCGAGGTCCTCGGCCAGGGTGGCTCGGATCAGGGCGTCGATGACGTCGGGGTCCAGGCCGGCGCGAGCCAGCTCGTCGGTGAGGTCCATCGCTGTGTGTCCTCTCAGGTGCCGGGGGTGCGGTAGTCGTGGACGGGAACGGGTTCGCGGCGGGTCCGCACGAGGCCGTCCGGGTCGGCGCGGGCCACCAGCCGGACCCGCCAGTGCGCGTCGTCTGTGTCGGGGAAGTCCTCGCGCCAGTGCGAGCCACGGGTCTCCTCCCGGGCCAGGGCGTGGCTGGTGAGCACCGAGGAGATCGCGTGCAGGTTGGTGGTCTCCCAGGCGCCCGTGCTGCGACCCTGCTCATGGTCCCCGACGACCATACTGGCCAGCCCGGCGGCCGCGGCGCGCAGCGAGTCACCGGTGCGCAGCACGCCCACATGCTCGGTCATCAGCACCTGCAGTGCCCGGCGATCGTCGTCGGAGACCAGCCCGCGGTGCTCGGAGCGCACCACCGGGTCACGTCGTCGGGGCAGGCCCTCGGCCAGCACGGACACGATCCGCTCGGGGAAGACCAGCCCCTCGAGCAGGGAGTTCGAGGCCAGCCGGTTGGCTCCGTGCACACCTGTGCAGGCGACCTCGCCGGCGGCGAACAACCCCGGGATGGTGGTCCGGCCGAACAGGTCGGTGCGCACCCCGCCGGAGGCGTAGTGCTGGGCCGGGGCCACCGGGATGAGATCGTGGGCCGGGTCGATGCCATGCGTGCGGCAGGACTCCAGGATGGTGGGGAACCGGGTGGCCCAGCGATCCGCGAGCGCGCGGGCGTCAAGCCACATGTGCGCCCTGCCCTGGGCGCGCATGCGGCGCATGATCGCCTTGGCGACCACGTCGCGTGGGGCCAGGTCGGCCAGCGGATGCACGCCGGCCATGAACCGCACCCCGTCGTCGTCGACGAGGAACGCGCCCTCGCCACGGACGGCCTCGCTGACCAGCGGCTGCTGGCCGGTGGACTGCGCGCCGAGGTACATCACGGTCGGGTGGAACTGCACGAACTCCAGGTCGGCCACCTCGGCGCCGGAGCGCAGGGCCAGGGCCATCCCGTCGCCGGTGGCGACCGAGGGGTTCGTGGTCTGGGAGAACACCTGGCCCAGCCCGCCGGTGGCGAGGACCACGGCGGGGGCGAGGACCGCACCGACGCCATCGTGCTGGCCCTCATCGATCACGTGCAGGGTGAGGCCCTGCACGCCGCCCAGGGAGTCGGTGAGCAGGTCCAGGGCCAGGGCATGCTCCACGAGCTCGATGCCCGGGTCGTCAGCGATCGCCGCGGTCAGGGCCCGGAAGATCTCGGCACCCGTG
The DNA here is from genome assembly GCA_963781015.1 of uncultured Actinomycetes bacterium. GTDB lineage: Bacteria > Actinomycetota > Actinomycetes > S36-B12 > CAIYMF01 > Prado023. Next base: position 80,615 of record CAWAEB010000009.1, read on the forward strand.
GCATCCCCGCCCGCGTGCGCTATCCGGTCGCGCAGGTGCCCGCCCTCCCGGGTCAGGGCGATGTGCCCGCCGACGTCCTGGTCGAACCGCGCGCCGGCAGCGATCAGGTTGCGCACCGAGGCCGGACCCAGCGTGCACAGGGCGTGCACCGCTGCCGGGTCGCACAGCCCAGCTCCTGCGACGAGCGTGTCTCGTTGGTGATCAGCCGGGGAGTCCCCCTCGGCCAGCGCAGCGGCGATGCCCCCCTGCGCCCACCGGGTCGCCCCCTGCTCCACCCGCGACTTGGTGACCACCATGACCCGGTGACCCAGGCGCCGGATGTTCAGGGCCAGCGACAGGCCGGCCACGCCGGAACCGATCACCACCACGTCCGCCGAGGTGAACCACCCCGGGGCCGGGGTGGCGAGCGTCGTGGGGATGACCAGCCGCTCGTTGGCTGGTCCCGCGATGCTCATCGACGCAACGTAACCGGTGAGTTGTCGATCAGTCGCGTCTGCCCGACGCGAGCGGCCAGCAGGAGTCGGGCCGCACCCAGCTCGGGGGCCGGACCGAGGTGCGGATCGGTCAGGGCCACATAGTCCGGGGTCAGCCCCACGCGCTGCAGCTCCAGCTCGGCGGCGCCCACGATCGCGTCGGCGGCACGCCCGAGGTCGGCGGCGGTGACGCCTGCGGCCAGGGCCGCGGGCAGCGCCGCAGCCAGGGAGCGCTCGGAGTCTGAGAGGTACTGGTTGCGGCTGGACATCGCCACGCCGTCCGCGTCGCGCAGCGTCGGTGCGCCGTGCACCCTCACCGGCAGGTCGAGGTCAGCAGCCATCCGACGGACGAGGGTCAGCTGCTGGTAGTCCTTCTCGCCGAAGAAGGTGGCTTGTGGGCGGGTGATCTGCATCAGCTTCATCACCACGGTGAGCACGCCGGCGAAATGCCCCGGGCGGGCCGCCCCCTCGAGGATCGACCCGTGGGGGCCCGGGTCGATGCGGACCTCCGGTTCCCCGGAGCGGAACAGGACCTCCTGGGTCGGGGCGAAGACCAGGTCGACGTCCTCCTCGGCGCACACCGCCAGGTCGGCCTTGAGCGTGCGGGGATACTTCGCGAGGTCCTCACCGGGCCCGAACTGCAGCGGATTGACGAAGATCGTGACCGTGACGTGCCCGGTGGGCCCCACCTCCCCGCGCGCAGCCCGGATCAGCGCGACGTGCCCGGCATGCAGGGCTCCCATCGTGAAGACAGCGGCCCGGGTGGCCCGCGCGGAGCGCACCGAGGGCTGGGGCAGGTGCGCGTAGGCGTCGTCCAACGATGCTCGCGTGCGCACCACCCGAAGCACTGGCGGCGGCCCGGCAACGGTCTCCGACTCACTCATCTGATCCTCCTGAAACGAACGGTGCTCCCACCGAGCAGGACCCTAGTCCCCACGCGCGCCCCGGCGCACCGACCGCCCATCCTGCGGGCCCGGAACCCGCCGCTCAGCCGAGCACGTCGAGCAGTGACTCGGCCCGCTCCGGGTCCAGCCGACCGGCAGCCAGCGCGCGGTCGGCTGTCAACCGAGCCATCGCGATGTAGGCCGCACGGGCCTCCGGGGCTGCGTGGGAGAGCACCTCGAGGTGCGCGGCGACCGTTCCGGCGTCCCCGCGAGCGACCGGTCCGGTGAGCGCCTCGTCCCCCATCTGGAGGACGTTGTCCAGGGCGGCGGACAGCAGCGGTCGGACCAGCCCGGCGGGATCGGCGACGCCTGCGTGGGCCAGCAGGTCCAGGGTCTGGGCGACCAGGGTCACCAGGTGGTTGGCCCCACTGGCCAGGGCTGCGTGGTACAGCGGCCGGGCTTCCTCGGCGATCCACATCGGGTCACCACCCATCTCCACGACCAGCGCCTCGGCCACCGGGCGCAGGACCTTCGGGGCGGTGACCGCGAAGGGGCACCCGGCCAGGCGGTCGATGTCCACCCGGGAGCCGGTGAACGTCATCACCGGGTGCAGCGCCATGGGCAGCGCACCGAGCCGGGTGGCCGGATCAAGGACGGCGGTGCCGAACCGGCCGGAGGCGTGCACCAGGAACTGCCCGGGCGTGATCGCCTCGGTCTCGGCCAGGCCGGCGATGAGGGTGGGCAGGACATCGTCAGGGACGGTGAGCAGCACGAGGTCGGAGTCCGCGAGCACCCCTGCCGCCGAACGGATGGGGGCACCGGGCAGGTACTGCTGCGCACGGGCCAGCGAGCGCTCGGAGACCGCGTGCACCCCCACGATCGGATGACCGGCTCGGGCCAGTGCCGCGGCCAGCGGGGCGCCGGCACGACCCACACCGATCACCCCCACGCCCAGGCGGGGTGCGGTGGCGAGCGGGGATGCGCCCTGGCTGCGTTCGGTCATCGTGTTGGCAGCCTGCCATCCTCGTGCGGCTGGCGCCCGTTGGGGTGCCGCCACGGCACGGCCTACCGGGATCGGGGTGCGACCGGGATCTCGCCGAAGGTGGGTGCCCACAGCGAGATCCGGCCACCGGGCAGGCACACCAGCAGGCCCCCGTCCATGCCCCGGATCTCCCAGGCCTCGTGCATCGGATCGGCTGCCACCACGAGCCGGTCGGTTCCGACCCCGAGCCGCAGGCCGCCGACGGAATCAACACGCAGGTCGGACACAGAGCCACCGGACCAGCCGGCCAGTGCAGCCGCGGCCTGGTCACCGGCCAGCGGTGGGCCGGCCTGGACGCCGCCCGGGGGGATCAGGAGCACGGATCCACCGAGGATGACCAGGTGCGCAGGGTCGGCGTCAATGGTCAGGACCGCCCGGCCCCAGGCGGAACTCACGTGGCCGACCCTGCGTCCGAGCAGGGGCGCCAGCCGCGCGGTGGCGCTGGTGGGGTCCAGGATTCCGCGCGGTGCGCGAGTGCGCAGGCCCTCATGAAGGACCCGGGGCGCAGCCGCCGGGAGAGTGGAGGTCATGGCTCCATCGTGGCCCACCGACCGCGGCTGATCGGTGACCTCGGCGTGTCGTCAGGGCAAACCGGTGCCGAACTCCGGGGCCTCGTCGGGTTCGGGGTCCGAAGTGGGCGTGGCGTCCGACGTCGATTCGTCCCGGGGCGCCGCCGTGGGCGTGGCGCCCGACGTCGATTCGTCGTGGGGATCCGACGTGGGCGCGGCGTCCAGCGACGGGCCGTCACCCCGGTGGGGCTCGGCGTACGGGATCTCGTTGTCGAGATGGGGTCGGGCCTGCGCCGGCACCGTCCCCGACGAGGTCGGTGCCACCGCGCCTGCGGTCATCCACCGCTCGTGCAGTCCCGAACCCCGGGCGGCCGCAGCCCGGACCAGCTGCTGCTCGGCGATCTGACGGGCCTCGCCGGTCGACCTGTGCAACACATGCACGCCCACTGGTCCGGGAGTGGAGTCCACCTGGACCGACGCCAGCCCCAACGCACGCTGCCACGGGCCCTGGCTGATGTTCACCGATTGGGTCCGTGCGTGCGGGATGACCGCGGTGTACCTGGTCAGGAAGCCGCGCCGGGCGGCCAGGACGAACCCGTCGTGGGCGACCCCGAGGTTGGCGAACTGAAGCCAGGCCCGCCGACGGGCCCGGGCCGGCGCCGGGATGAAGCCCATCGCGCCGATATCCACACCCGGAAGCACCCGGGCGAGGATCGCGCGGGCGACCGCCTGCGGGGCGACCGGCAGCAGCACGTGCTCCTGCTGGCCATCGTCTCCGGACTGCAGGCCCGCGACGTTCAGCGAAACCCGCACCCAGCCGCGCCGGCGCCAGAGCAGCGGCTCGGAGATCTCGATCGCCTGGACCCGGCCCGGTGGGACGGTCTGGCTCTGCTGGTTGATCAGGCCGTGGCGCAGGCGCAGCCCGTCGGGCGATTCAGCCACCGTGAAGCCGAAGAACCGGGTGAACTGACTGAACACCGAGATCAGGGGAACACCACCGGTGAAGATCAGCAGGCCCAGCCCGGCTGCCCCCTCGGTGAGCACCACAGCGGCCACCACGGCCACCGAGACCAGCAGCAGGATCATCGTCTCGCTGCGCAGCAGGAGGCTGACCACGAGGTCACCGGTCGGGACCGTGGCCAGCACGGCTTCCGGGGCCTCGCCCGCGTCCGGGGACATGCCCGCGGCACGGGCGATGATCTCCGCGCGCAGGGCCTGCGCATCGGCGTCGGCCAGGTAGGACAGCAGGACGCGGGAGTCCCCGCCCCCGGCCACCTCGATGCGCACCTGGGACAGGCCCACCACCCGCCCGAGCAGCGGACGGGTGGTGTCCACGCTCTGCAGGCGAGAGAGGGTGACCCGTCGCTCGTTGCGCTGCAGCACCCCGGAGTCCAGCCGGAAGTCGCCGGACTCGTCGAAGAAGAACTCGGTGCGGGTCCACTCAAGGTAGGCGATCCCCAGGACCACAGCCAGCATGAGTCCCAGCGCCAGCAGGATCAGCAGAACCCCCATGAGGCCACCGAGCTCCCCCGCGACGCTGCGCACGTTGCCGCCACCGAACAGGAGGATCGCGCCGACCAGGATGCCGACGGTGCGTACCGAGGAGACCAGCGGGGTCAGCGGGTGCGTGCGCCGACGTGGGGTCGCCATGCCGACCGTCTGCCCAACGGCATCCGGTCCGGCGGCGTCCTGCGCAGCAGGCAGCGGAAGGTCGGTCACAGGCCAGCACTCCGCTGCTCGCCCTGCGCAGCCAGTCGGTCACGCAGCCCAGCTGCCTCAGTCGGCGGCAGGCCGGGAATCGTGGCATTCGTACTCGCCGCCGCGGTGTGCAGCTGCACCGTGGCCACTCCCAGGGCACGGTCCAACGGCCCGGCGGTGATGTCGACCAGCTGCATCCGGCCGTAGGGGACGATGACCAACCGCCGGAACATGATGCCGCTGGTCACGAGCAGGTCGTCGGCGCGCTCGGCGTACCCGAAGGAGCGCACCCGGCGCCCGATCAGCCACCAGGCCCAGACCAGGACGACCAGCCAGATGCCGCCGAGCACGAGCGCGGCCGGGCGAGCCTCAGGGATCAGGCCGAGCAGGCCGATGCCGACCAGGAGGAGCAGCATGGTGCCCACGAGGGTGATCCGGCGGGCGGTGGCGAGCTTGGGGGACACGGGGTGCCAGGCCTCCCCGGGGGGCGCGAAGGCGTCATCGACGGTCAGGCGCTGGGTCATGCCGGCAGCCTACGATGCGTAGGGTTGGCGGGTGATCGATCCAGGTGCACCCGACGGGGCGACGAGCGGGCCGGGCGTCCCGTATCGGATCGTCGCCGAGGCGACGAGCCCGGACGACATCGCATTGGGTCCCGATCACCCCACGCTCGACGGCCTGCCCACGATCTGGATCGCGGAGTCCGGCGGGGTGGTGACCGCTGGGCAGTGGCAGCCCGGCAACGTGCACCGGGGGGCGGAGAAGCTCTTCGAGTCCCGCGACTACCGCCAGATCCTGATGCTGGTTGACCGCCACGACTGGCTGTCGGCGTTCTGCTCCGAGATCGGGGTGGTGGTGGGCGTGGAGCGGGCGCTGGGACTGACCCCGCCGCAGCGCGCCCAGCACATCCGGATACTGCTGTGCGAGTTGACCCGCATTGCCCACCACCTGGCGTTCCTGGCACCGCTGCCCGGCGACCTGCCGGCGCCGTGGCGCGGCCATGCCTGGGCCTGGCGCGGTGCAGTGCTCGACCTGATCGAGGCAGCCACCGGCCATCGGGTGCACCCGATGTTCGCCGTGATCGGCGGGGTTCGCACCGACGTTCCCGCGGCGTGGGTGGCCGGGGTCGACGCGATCGCGCAGACCTGGGCCGACGACCTGAGGGCCCTGGACTCGGCCGATCTGGCTGATGCCCTCGACGCCGGCTATGCGGGGGTGGCGGTCCTGCCCCGCGAGGCGGCACTGGGCTTCGGTGCGTCCGGGCCGGTCGCGCGGGCCAGCGGCGTGGACCTCGACCTGCGCCGCGACGACCCTTACCTGCCCTATCCCGACTTCGATGTCCCGGGTGGCACAGACGGGGACGCACGGGCACGGATCCGGCTGCTGGTCGATGAGCTCGGGCCCAGCATCGGACTCGTACGCGGGTCCTGCGCCCAGTTGGCGAACTCCACCGGGGCTGCGGTGGATGTGCGGCTGCCCAGGGTGGTGCGGGTGCCTGAGGGCGCGACCTACACGTGGACCGAGAACCCGACCGGCATCAACGGCTACCTGTTGGTCTCGCGCAACGACCGCGCACCCTGGCGACTCAAGCTGCGCAGCGCGGGCTTCGGCAACGCCGCCGCCCTGGGTGCGGCACTGGTCGACACGGCGCTGACTGACGTCCCGGCGGCCATCGCCAGCTTCCTGCTCGTCTGCGGTGACGTCGATCGGTGAGCCACCACGGGCCAGAAGCACCTGGCGCTCAGGACTCCGGGTGCGTGCGCAGATAGGTGGCGAAGACCGCGACGAACATGGGCTGCAGGTCCCCGACCCCAGCGCTGCTGAACACCTGCCGGGCGGCCTCGACGGTCTCGATCAGGGAGCCACCGATCTCGCCGAGCGACCCGCCCTCGTCCGCGGTCGCGGTCAGCGCCGGGGTGTGGGCCATCAGGTCGATGAAGAACTGGAGGTCGTGGTGGTGCCGGGCCCGCTCGAACGCCTCGTCGCGCAGGTCCTCGTAGGGCCAATCCTCGTAGGCGAGGTCCGGATGATCGGTGTGGTCGCTCATGGAGCACACCGTAGTGGACGCCCGGGACGCCTCGGTGGCCGTGGCCGGATTGGGATGTGCCGCACTCAGGTCGCGGCGCCGGCGGGTCCCGTGTCGCGCCGGGGCAGCCCGCCGTCGGGATCGTCGGTGTCCCCGGGCAGTCGGCAGATCCGCTCCAGCCACAGTGCGAGCACTGTCAGCACCACGCCGCCCAGGGCCGCCAGGGCCGCAGCGAGCAGGCGCTCCCGCGCGGCGGCCACACCGGTCTCCTGCAGCAGGCGCAGGGCGACCCCGCAGTACAGGCCGAACACGATCGCGCCGGTGCGCGAGCCGGCGAAGGCCAGGGCGGTGGTTCGGGCCGCGACGATCGAGTTCATCGGGGTCGGACGACGCGGGTCGTCGGGCTTCGGGTGCAGGCGGCGGCGGGCAGCCAGCGCCCAGGCTCCCACGAAACCGGCCACCACCCAGATCACCACCACGGCCGACCACTGCACAGCGGGCAGCCGGCCACGGCTGTCCACCCAGTCGGCCAGTACCCAGCCGATCAGTCCAGCGACAGCGGCGACCCCGGCGAGCCTGGCCACCGACGTGGGCCTCATCGCCACCATGGGCCCCCGTCGAGCAGCGTGACGGACTGGTCGCTGACCTGGGCGGCCCACTCGCCCACGGTCGCGGTCCGCACCCCGGGCACCTCGAGGTCCGCACCGGGCTGCAACTGGGCCCACGGCGCCAGGACGAACGCCCGTTCGTGGGCCCGGGGGTGCGGCAGGGTGAGCTCGGCATTCGTGCTGCAGACGCCCTCGACGGCGAGCACGTCGACGTCCAGGGTGCGCGGACCCCAACGAACATCGCGTACCCGGCCGGCGGCCTGCTCGAGCTGATGGGCAAGGTCGAGCAGGTCCGCTGGCTGCCGGGTGGTGTCGACCACGACGACCGCGTTGAGGTAGTCGGGCTGGTCCGGGCCGCCGACAGCGGCAGTACGCCACAGGCCCGACACTGCGATGACGAACACGTCGCGCTCGGCGGCCAGTGCCCCGATCGCGGTCCGAAGGGTGGCGCGCGCATCCCCGAGGTTGGCGCCCAGGCCCAGGACCGCGCGCTCCTTCGGCCGTGTCATCGGGACCTCGTGACCGTCACGGCCACATCATCGAAGGGCACCGGGATGGGCGCCTGCGGCTTGTGCACGGTGATGCTGACCGCAGCCACCGCGGGCAGGACCAGGCAGTGCTCGGCGATGCGCACGGCCAGGGTCTCGATCAGGTTGACGGCCTCGCCCTCGACGATCGCGACGATGCCCAGCGCGATCGCCCCGTAGTCGACGGTGTGCACCAGGTCGTCGGTCTGCGCCGCTCGATCCATCGATGCGACACCGAGGACCACGTCCACGCGGAACTCCTGGCCGTCGCGGCGCTCGTGGTCGAACACCCCGTGGTACCCGCGAGCCCGGACTCCGGTCACAGTGATCCGGTCCAGGTCGGGTCGGCCGAACGGGTCGGTCACCTGCGCGGGCTGGTTCATGGCTGGCCTCCTGGCGGTTCGGTGTCGGCGGCTGCCCGCCAGGCACTCGCGACGGCGATCGCATCCCGGGAGCCGCGCACGTCGTGGACCCGTACTGCCCAGGCACCCGCGGCGCCGGCCAGTGCCGTGACGGCGTCGGTGGCGGCATCGCGCTGGTCCACCGGCCGTGGCTGGTCGGGCTGACCCAGCAGCTCGCCGAGGAAGCGCTTGCGGCTGGCCCCGATCAACACAGGTCGGCCCAGGTCCTGGAGGTGGGCCAGGCCCGCGAGCAACGCCCAGTTGTGTTCCGCGGTCTTGGCGAACCCCAGGCCGGGGTCCACCACGACCCGCTCCAGGTTCACGCCGGCGGCCACCAGCTCGTCGAGCCGGGCGTGCAGTTCGGCGCAGACGTCGACCACGACGTCGCCGTAGGTGGCCATGGCATCCATGTCGGTGGAGTGCCCGCGCCAGTGCATCGCGATGTAGGGCACCTGCACGGTGGCGATCCACCGGTGCATCGCCGGGTCGGCCAGGCCGCCGGACACGTCGTTGACCAGTGCGGCCCCCGCGTCCAGCGACTGCTCCGCCACCTCCGCGCGCATCGTGTCGATGCTGACGCTCGACGCCCGTCGCCCACGAGCGCCCGGATGACCGGGATCACCCGGGCCAGCTCCTCACCGTCGGGGGGCGCTCGCGCCGGGCCGAGTGGACTCGCCCCGACGTCGATCACGTCAGCCCCGGCGGCGATCTTCGCCAGCGCGTGGGCCACAGCCACCTCGGCGTCCACGAAGCGGCCCGCCGTCGCAGAACGAGTCCGGGGTGACGTTGAGCACCGACATCACCAGGGTGCGTGCCGCAAGCGGCAGCCGGTGAGCGGGCAGTCCCGTCCGGGTGCACCCGGTAGGCCTTCAGGATCAGGGACAGGCTCATCGCCTCGGCGCGGGTCGCCGGGTGCGCATGACACCCCGTACCGCGCTGGTCACGGTTCGAGCCCCGGGCTTGCGGACGCCGCGCATGGTCATGCACAGGTGCTCGCACTCGATCACGACGATGACGCCCGCGCTTGCAGGTGCTCGACCAGCGCGTCGGCGACCTGGGTCGTGAGGCGCTCCTGCACCTGCGGACGCTTGGCGTAAGCGTCGACGAGGCGGGCCAGCTTGATAGCCCGGTGATCCGGCCCTTCGCCGGGATGTAGCCGACGTGCGCCACCCCGTGGAAGGGCAGCAGATGGTGTTCGCAGGTGCTCCACACCTCGATGTCGCGTCACCAGCACCAGCTCGTCGTGGCCGAGGTCGAAGGTCGTGGAAAGCACCTCGTCGGGGCGCTCGCGCAGCCCGCGAAAGATCTCCGCGTAGCTGCGGGCCACCCGCCCGGGGGTGTCGCGCAGACCGTCGCGGTCCGGATCCTCACCGATGGCCAGCAGCAGTTCACGGACAGCCGCAGCCGCCCGGAGCTCGTCGACGGGGCCGGCCAGCTTCGTCGGGGTCGAACACGTGGACCGGGTCGATCACGCTCACCGATCTTCACCCGGCTGGTCGCCCTCGGCGCTGTGCACAGTGCCGTCCGGGTCCGGTGACGTGTCCGGCGGCGTGACCGGGGGGCCAGTGGGGCCGGGCGCCGGGTCGGGCAGGCCCGGGGCGGTGTCTGCGGGACCCGGTACAGGCTCGCCTGGGATCGGGGTCGGCGCCGGCGGGGTGGGCCCGGGCACAGGCGCTGCCGGACCCGCAACGGGCGGGATCGGCGCCGGCGGGTCCCAACCGGGAGCAGGCGACCCGGCGGAGTTCGGCACACCGGCGGCTGGCGGACCGGGGCGAGGAGCGCCAGGACCAACAGGTCCGGCCGGCCCGGCCGGGGTGTGCGAACCGTTCGAGCCCGGTCCGCCGGTCGGGTGCTCGCTGGACGCGGGTGGTGCGCCCATGCCGGGGAGCGGGGCACCGTACGTGCTCCCGGGTGCGGGCAGCCCGTACGCACCCAGCATCGAGGCGCCCACGCCCACGGGTTCGGTCAGCCGCGGGGGAACGTCGACGGGCGGCCGGTCCGAGGGGGTGCGCCGCTGCGAGCCGGTCCACGCCGGGCGAATGGGGCGCAGGCGCAACTGCGTGAAGACCTCGGCCACCTGCTCCTTGTTCAACGTCTCCTTCTCGAGCAGCGCGATGACCAGCGCGTCGAGGACGTCGCGGTTGTCGACCAGGATCTCGAAGGCCTCGTTGTGGGCGTGGTCGACCAGGCTGCGAACCTCCTCGTCGATCGCTGCGGCGATCTCCTCGGAGTAGTCACGCGTGTGCCCCATGTCCCGGCCCAGGAAGACCTCGCCGTTCTCCTTGCCGTAGCGGATGGCACCGAGGCGCTCGGTCATCCCGTACTGGGTGACCATGGCGCGGGCCACCGCGGTGGCCTTCTCGATGTCGTTGGAGGCGCCGGTGGTCGGATCGTGGAAAACCAGCTCCTCGGCCGCGCGCCCACCGAGCATGTAGGCCAACTGGTTGAGCATCTCGCTGCGGGTGGTGGAGTACTTCTCCTGGTCGGGCAGCACCATCGTGTAGCCCAGGGCTCGCCCGCGCGGGAGGATCGTGATCTTGTGCACGGGATCGTTGCCGGGCAGGGCGGCAGCGACCAACGCGTGCCCGCCCTCGTGGTAGGCGGTGATCCGCTTCTCCCGGTCGTCCATCACCCGGGTGCGCTTCTGCGGCCCGGCGATCACCCGGTCGATGGCCTCGTCCAGGGCACGGTTGTCCACCAGTGCCCCACCTGAGCGAGCGGTGAGCAGGGCGGCCTCGTTGAGCACGTTGGCCAGGTCAGCGCCCGTGAAGCCGGGGGTCCGCTTGGCGACCGCGTGCAGGTCGATGCCGGGGGCCATCGGCTTGCCGCGGGCGTGCACCTTGAGGACCTCGAACCGGCCCTCGAGGTCAGGTGGGGAGACCTGGATCTGCCGGTCGAACCGGCCCGGGCGCAGCAGCGCCGGGTCGAGGATGTCGGGCCGGTTGGTCGCGGCGATGAGGATCACCCCACCGGACACGTCGAAGCCGTCCATCTCGACCAGGAGCTGGTTGAGGGTCTGCTCCCGCTCGTCGTGCCCACCGCCCAGCCCGGCCCCGCGGTGCCGGCCGACGGCGTCGATCTCGTCGACGAAGATGATCGCCGGGGCGTTGGTCTTGGCCTGCTCGAACAGGTCACGCACCCGGGAGGCGCCGACACCCACGAACATCTCGACGAAGTCCGAGCCGGAGATCGAGAAGAACGGCACCTCGGCCTCGCCGGCCACCGCACGGGCGAGCAGGGTCTTGCCCGTCCCGGGGGGCCCGTAGAGCAGCACGCCCTTGGGGATCTTGGCCCCGACGGCCTGGAAGCGGCCCGGGTCCTGGAGGAACTCCTTGATCTCGTGCAGTTCCTCGACGGCCTCATCGGCTCCGGCGACATCGGAGAACGTCGTCTTGGGCAGGTCCTTGCTCAGCGGCTTCGCCTTGGACTTGCCGAAGCTCATGACCCGCGAGCCGCCGCCCATCTGGTTCATGAAGAAGAACAGCAGCGCCAGCACGAGGAAGATCGGCAGCATCGAGACGATCAGGGTCATCAGGACGCCCTGCCGGGGGACCTTGACGTTGTAGGACTCAAGCGACCCGTCATCAACCTTCTCCTGAAGGCTGCGCTGGAGATCGACCCCCTGGCCATCGATGTACTCCGCGAACTTCTTGGACCCGTCGGTGAACTCGACCTCGATGCGCTGGTCGACGTCCACGAGCAGAGCATCCTTGATCTCGCCCTTGTCCAGGGCCGTGACGATCACGGAGGTGTCCACCTGCCGTGGGCCAGTCGCGTCGGAGACCAGGCTGCTGCCGATGAGCAGCAGCAGTGTGGCGATCAGGATCCAGAAGATCGGACCACGTAGGAAGCGCTTCACATCCATCCCTGCCCCGGGCTCACCCCGGACTCACCGGTACGGGCTGGCATCTGCGAACAGGCGCCCACCCGAACGGGCACACGCCCGTGCATAGAAAATACACCGACCCGCGCACACCCACCCCCGCGGTTCGCACAGGGCGTAGGTAGCCCTTACCAGATGCTGATGCCAGTCAGCCGCCTCAGCTGTACACGTGTGGGGCCAGTGTGCCCACCTGGCGCAGGTTGCGGTAACGCTCGGCGTAGTCCAGGCCGTAGCCGACGACGAACTCGTTGGCGATGTCGAACCCGATGTACTTGGGCTCGAGGTCGACCTTGACCGCGTCCGGCTTGCGCAGCATGGTCAGCACCTCCACCGAGGCTGCGCCGCGGGCGGTGAGGTTGCGCATCAGCCAGGACAACGTCAGGCCGGAGTCGATGATGTCCTCCACGATGAGCACGTGCCGGCCGGTGATGTCGGTGTCGAGGTCCTTGAGGATGCGTACCACGCCGGAGGACTTGGTCGACGACCCGTAGCTCGACACCGCCATCCAGTCCATCTGCAGGTGGATGGTCATGGCCCTGGCCAGATCAGCCATCACCATCAGGGCGCCCTTGAGCACCCCGACGAGCAGGACGTCGCAGTCGGCGTAGTCGCGGTCGACCTCGGCGGCCATCTCGTCGAGCCTGGCCAGCAGGGTCTCCTCGTCGATCAGGACCTTCTCGATGTCCGTTCCCAGCTGCTGCGCATCCACGGGGGTCAGGCTCTCACAATCAGGGCAGCCCTCACCCGGCGGGCACGGCGGCTCCCCGGCAGGGCGACCTCGGCGCGTCCGGCCGAACGAGGCAACAGGTCAGCCACGGCCCACACATGCTCGGCCGACAGTTCGCTGGCCGGGCAGCCGGCGGCGACCAGGAACCGGCGCACAACCCTGGTCACGATGGCCTCGGGCAGGTCCTCGGCCAGCAGCGCGTCCACGGGGAGGTTGGCCACGCGGGTGCCGGCGTCCCGGGCCAGGATCGCCCAGACCCGATCGGCCCAGGCGTCCAGGGCGTCCGCGTCCTGTCGGGCGAGCCGGGCGGTGCGCACCAGCGCGGCCGTGACCCCCGGCCCGAGGTTCGCCTCCAGCGCGGGCAGCACCTGCGCGCGCACGCGGACCCTGGTGAATGCCGGATCGGCATTGTGCGGGTCGACCCACGGCTCCACCCGCGGGTCGGCGGCTGCCTCGTCGGCTGCCGCACGGGCGACGACCTCCCGGGGCAGGCCGAGCAGGGGCCTGCGGTAGAGGCCCGCTCGTGCGGCCATCCCGGCCATCGAACGGGTCCCGGAGCCGCGGGCCAGGCCCAGCAGCACGGTCTCGGCCTGGTCCTCGCGGGTGTGCCCGAGCAGGACCGCGGAAGCTGGCTGGCCACCCGGGCCGGCCAGCGCAGCGGCCGCGTCCAGGGCTGCGTATCGAGCCACCCGGGCTGCGGCCTCCGTTCCGCCGGATCCGGCTGCCTGGGCCACGTCCACGGCCACGGCCGTCGCCCGCGCGCAGCCCAGCGCCAGGGCCTGATCGGCCGCACGCGCAGCGACCTGTGCGGATCCGGGCTGGAGTTGGTGGTCCACGACGACCGCTGCGCAGTCGAGGCCCAGCTCCGCGCTGACCCGCACCGCAGCCGCTGTCAGGGCCAGTGAGTCCGGGCCACCGCTGAGCGCGACCAGGATCCGTTGACCGGGCTCGAGGTCGGCCAGGCACGCCCGGACCGCAGCGCGGACCGCGGCCCGCGCCGGTCGCTGCGCGCCCATCAGCCCAGGACGCGACCGACCCAGGCGGCCGGGTCCTCGATCTCCGCGGCCGAGGGCAGGTTCGCAGGTTCGGCCCACACCTGGGCGAAGCCCTGGCTTCCGGCTGCGGCGATCACGCCACGCACGAAGTCCGAACCGCTGGTGTACTGGCGCATCTTGGTCTCCAGGCCCAGCACGCGCCGCACGAACCCGTCGACGGTTCCGGCTTCGGCGCGCCGGGCGCTGAACCGGGCCCGGATCACGGCCACCGTCGGCACGTGCGTGGGCCCGACCTCGTCCATCACGTAGTCAGCATGCCCCTCGAGCAGGGACATCAGGCCGGTCAGCCGGTCGAACACCTCGCGCTGGGCGGGGGTCTGCACCGCCTCCATGAGGCTGGGACCGGGGCGACCGCGCGCGGCACCGACCACCGACTGGGCCGCCGCGCCGAGCCGGGCGACGAACTCGGAGGTGGAGATGTCGCTGACCGCGACCAAGGACTGCACCTCGGCCAGGAAGTGCTGCTTCATCCACGGCACCCCACCGAACTGGGCGCGGTGGGTCTCCTCGTGCAGGCACACCCAGAAGCGGAAGTCCCGGGGCACGAGGTCGAGTTCGCGCTCGACCCGCACGATGTTGGGCGCCACCAGCAGCAGTCGGCCGTCCTGACCGGGGGCGGTGAACGCCTCGTACTGGCCGAGCACCTTGCCCGAGAGCCAGGCCATCGCGCCACCGAGCTGAGCTGCCGTCAGCCGGGATCCGACGGCCTCGATCGCCGGGTTGGCGTCACGATCGGCCCTGGCGGCCACGAACGGGTCCAGGGCCACCCCCATGCCCGCGACGTTCGATGCGATCCACTCCCCACGGTCCACGACGATGGCCGGCGCATGTTCGGGGTCTGCGTCCAGACCGGTCAGTTCGCGCACCGGGTCGCGGGCGAGCTGGGCCAACTCACGCAGCTCGGACACAGTGCTGTGTGCCTCGGTCGGGGTGGCCGTCGGGCCCTTGGGCATGAACCTCAGCCCGATGCGCTCGGCCAGGGGCCAGTCCACAAGTTGTGCCACGGCAGCCAGCATAGGCGCGCGCCGGCGCACCGCGGTGTCCGTGCCCCGCCGTTGGCTCCGAGCAGCGGGGTGCACCGGAGTTGGCGGGATCCGAGGTCTCCCGGCCCTGGTCAGAGTGCTTGGGCAGCGGCGCAGTCACACTCCACCAGGGCAGCCAGTGCCAGGTCCATCGCGTCCCGGGCGGCGAACGCTCCGCCAGGGGTGGATCCGTCGATGAACGCGAACGCCAGCAGCCGCCCGTCAGGACGGCTGAGGTACCCGGCCAGGCCGGTGACCCCGGTCAGCGTCCCGGTCTTGGCGCGCGCCAGGCCCGCCGCGGCCTCCTGATCACCGGCCCGGAACCGAGCGCCCAGCGATCCGGTCGCCCCAGCCACCGGCAACCCCGAGGGCAGTGACCCGAATCCGGGCGCGGGCGTCACGAGCAGGTCGGTGAGCAGGTCGGGGGTCAGTCGATCGCTGCGCGAGAGCCCCGATGCGTCGGCGAACGTGGCGCCGGTGATGTCGATCCCGAGGTCCGCCAGGACGGCGGGGGCCGTGCGTGCCAGTCCGGCGAAGCTCGCAGGCTCCCCCGCACCTGCCGCGGCAAGTCGTCCCAACACCTCGGCGTAGTCGTTGTCGGAGGTGCTCAGCATCCGTTCGACCAGGACCCCGAGGGCGGGGGACTCGACTGCGGCCAGGGTGGCCCCTGCGCCGGCAACCTCACGACGAGTGGGCTCACCGCGCACGACCAGTCCGGCGGCGGCCAACTGCTCGGCGAAGATCTCGCCAGCGCGAGCCGCTGGGTCGGGCACCCTGCTCACCCCGTTCGGGGTGCGTCGGCCCTGGTCGACCTGCAGGGCGCTGACCGGGGCGACGATGCCCAGGCTGGGCATCGACGGGTCCCAGGTCGGATGCAGCGCCGGGCCGGTGAACAACGAGTCATCGAACCCCACCCGGACCCGGGTGATGCCGCGCAGGGCCAGCTCCCGCGCGGTCGCGCGGGCCAACAGCTCCAGTGACGCCGGGCGCACGCTGGTGCCAGGGCCCCCCACCTCCTGCGTGGTGGAGGTCAGGCTGGGATCACCCGCCCCGATCAGGACCACCCGGGGTGCCGCGGCGTCGGGGTTGACCAGAACGGCCCGGGTGCGCAGGACGTCGTCTGGTCCGAGCGTCGCGAGCACGCAGGCAGCGGTGACGACCTTCATCGTCGAGGCGGGGACGGTGGGCTTGTCTGCGGCTGCGTAGAGCACGTCCCCGGTGGCCACATCGATGACCCGGGCCGGGCTGGGGCCGGAGCCGAGTGCACCTCCGGCGAGCAGGGGGGCGAGCACCGAGCTGACCTCATCAGGGTCCAGCGGCGCACCCAGGGCGTCGCTCGGGGCCTCGGTGCCGGTCGGCTGTCCGGATGCGATCGGGGTCACGGATTCGGGGGGTGCCGATGAGTCCTCGGGGCTCGATGCACCCGGCGTGCCCGACGAGCCGGGGTCCGTGGTGCGCGAGGACGCTGGCGGCTCGCCCGGCAGGTCGCCCGGCCGGTCGCCCGGCAGGTCCACCGGGACCAGCACCGGGGCAGCCACCGGGGTGCGGAGGTCCTGGGTCGACCGGAGCACCTGGACCGCGACAGCCGGCGTGTGCGAGGCCGCCGACGACCCAGCGAGCAGCACGGCTCCCGTCAGGAGAGCCGCTGACCGGTGCGCGCGCATCACAGACATCGCCCCGACCCTACTGACCCGGGCCGGGCCCGGATGCCGTCGTGCTCCGTTTCGTGCCAGACCACGAGGACATCGAGCCGCGGCTACGGCGATCGAGCGGTCGACCTACTGGGGCGGCTGAAGGGTCAGCGTGTCCGCTCCCGCAGCCTGCACCGCCGCCTGGTTGAACGCCCACGGCAGCGTCTGGCCGGCGGCCCAGGGGTCGAGCTGGTCGGCGTAGTGGGCATTCCAGGTGTGCCCGCTGGCCCCGGTCAGGTGCACCCAGGTGGACTGGTCGAGGTCGGCGAAGTCCACGACCGTGCGGAAGCTGGGGATCCAGTTCACGTGGTAGGCCGGCTGAACCGCCGGCGCGTCGGCGCACTCCGGTTCGTCGGCGTCCTCGCCCTCACAACTGACCGAGGCGTCCCAGCCGACCGCGTTGACGATGGACTTGCCCCCTCCGAGCTCCACCGGCCCGCGGTTGAAGATCCACTCCAGCGGCGCGATCCCGGAGGCACCGAACGGGGCGGCCACCACCTCGAGGGTGTGCATGGCACCCCAGCTCCAGGCGGCGGTGTCCGCACCGAACCGATCGGTCAGCTCCTGAGCCGCCGCGGTCAGCGCCGCGGCGACGGTCGCATCGCGGTCCTCGGCCCCGGTTGTGTCCACGTCGTCCCACCACGGGTCGTCGGGAGTCGCCCACAGGTCATCGACCACGAGCCACCAGCGCCCACCACCGTTGGATCGGGAGTCCGCCTCGAGCTCGTCGTTGAAGAGCGGATCCTGCAGGTTGCGCCAGAACGCATTGAAGTAGGCGCTGGCTGCCGAGTCGGCGTCATCGGAGAAGTCCCACCCGTCGAACAGCGCGAATGCCGTCGCGGTCTGCTCGTCGAGGCCTGACACCGAGGCCTGCATCCGTGGCACGAGCGTGGCGGCGTTGGCGTTGTAGGTGTCCAGCTGCATCGCCGACAGGGTCGCGGCGTCCACCTTCGCGCCGCCTGCGGTCGCCTCCTCGAGCAGGTCAGTGATCCGGTTGGCGCGCTGCCCGGCATCCCAGTCGTCGGTCAGGAAGTACGGGTACTGCTCGCCGACGGCCGCGTTGTTGGCGGTGATGACCAGGCCGTTGTCCGGGTTGAGCTCCGAGGGCAGGGCGTCGAACTCGATGAACCCGGTCCAGTCGTAGCGCGAGTCCCACCCGGGCACCGGGAACCGGCCCGAGTAGTTCGAGCGGATCGGGATCTGCCCGGGTGACTGGTAGCCGATGTTGCCGTCGGTGTCGGCATAGACGAGGTTCTGGGCCGGCACGTTCCAGTCGGCAGCCGCCACGCGGAACTCCTCCCAGTTCGACATCTTCGCCAACCCCAAGACGGACTCGAACAACTTGCCCGGCTCCAGAGCGGTCCACCGATACGCCACCCCGTAGCCCTCGCCACGATCGGGCGCGTCAGCCGGTACCGGGGCGGTGGCGCCGACCTGCTGCTCGGTCTCACCGACGTCGCTCATCAGCGGGCCGTGCTCGGTGGACCGGATCGTGATCGGCACGTCGTCGCCGCCGGCCACCTTGATCACGTCCTGCACCACCGTGAACGGGCGGTGCTCGCCGTCGACGAAGTAGCCGGTGTCGTCAGTCTGCTCCAACACCAGGTCCGTGACGTCCGGGCCCAGGTTGGTCACAGCCCAGCCAGCGCGCTGGTTGTGCCCGGAGAGCACCGCGGGCACGCCCGGGAAGCTCATCCCGGCGAAGTCGAACTCACAGGTCGGCGACACGGTCCGGCAGTGCATCCCGATCTGGTACCAGACCGAGGGCATGGCCGGCCCCAGGTGCGGATCGTTGGCCAGCAGCGCCCGACCTGAGGTCGTGTGCTCCGGGCCGACCGCCCAGGAGTTGGATCCGATTCCGTCACCGAACGGCCCGATCAGGGCTGCGACCTTGGCCTCGACCCGGGCCAGCCCGCGCAGGGCGGGATCCACCGAGTCCAGGGCGTCTGCGGTGGCTCGGGCCATCGGGCTCATCCCCAGCCGGGCGGCTGAGCCGGTGCCGATCCCCAGCAGCGCCTCCTCGGAGGCCTCGATCCGGAGCTCGGCTGCGGGGTCCGGGCAGGGGGCGCCCGTGCACCCCGCGCCGGGCTCGTCGGAGGCTGCGGGGACATCGGCGTCGAACTGCCCGTCGACCACGGTGCCCGCCTCGACGATCACCGGGTACTGGTCGAAGGGGAAGCCCGGGTACAGCTGTGCAGCGCGCTGCCCACCCACCGCGCCGGCGTAGTTGACGCGGTTGACCTCATCGTCGGCGTTGCCGCGCAGGTCCCAGGCCACGGCCTTGGCCCAGGCCAGGGTGTCCACCGGTGTCCACGGCTCGACCGGGCCGGAACCCCCGGTCATCCGCAGCACGAGGTACTCCAGGCCCAGTTCCGTCGGGGAGCGGTCGGAGATGTAGGCGTTCACGCCGTCGGCGTAAGCCTGGAGCGCCTCGCGTGCGTCACCGGTCGCGGCCGCCCACTCCTGCTCCGCGACCCGGCGCCAGCCCATCGTTCGCAGGTACTTGTCGGTGTCCAGCTGGCTCTCGCCGACGAGCTCGGAGATCCGGCCCGCGGTGACGTGCCGGTTGAAGTCCATCTGCCAGAACCGGTCCTGGGCGTGCACGTAGCCCTGGCCGAAGAACAGGTCGTGGCTGGTATCGGCGTAGACGTTGGGGATCCCGTTGGCATCGCGAACGACCTCCACCTGCCCGGACAGGCCTGCGACGTCGACCGTGCCCGCGGTCTGCGGGAAGGAACGACGACTGATCCAGAAGAACCAGGCCGAACCGGCCAGCACCACCACCAGCACGACGACGAGAAGCCACGCCACGATCTTGCCCACGAGTCGCATCCCGCGACGGTACCCACCCGGGCATGGACGTTGCCCGGGTGAGGCCTGTTGGTGCGCCAGGACGCAGCAGCCGCTTCGTGAATCCGTGGAGCAGGTGCCGCGTTCCGCAGCACGACGCCGCGCTCGCAGCGGGCAGCGCGGGCGTGCGGTCCGGTAAGGTCCGAAGGCCAGGATCCGACCAGGCCAAACTGGCCCGACGTCCGGCCGAGGAGTGGAGGCGAAGTGGACCCCGTGACCTTTGACGTGGTGATCGAGATCCCCGCGGGCAGCCGCAACAAGTACGAGGTCGACCACCACACAGGCAAGATCAAGCTGGACCGGCGCCTGTTCACGGCCACGCGCTACCCGCATGACTACGGGTTCATCGATGACACCCTCGGCCTGGACGGCGACCCGCTCGATGCGCTGGTCCTGCTCGAGGAGCCGACCTTCCCAGGCTGCATCATCGAGTGCCGCGCCATCGGGATGTTCCGGATGAGTGACGAGGCCGGTGGTGACGACAAGGTGATCTGCGTCGTGGCCGGTGATCCGCGCATGGACCACATCCGCGACATCCACCACATGCCGGAGTTCGACCGGTTGGAGATCCAGCACTTCTTCGAGGTCTACAAGGACCTCGAGCCGGGCAAGTCGGTGGAGGGTGCGACCTGGGAGGGTCGGGCCGGGGCCGAGGCGGAGATCCGGGCCTCACAGGAGCGCTACGTGCCCGCCGAAGGCGGCGGACACTAGCTGGGCCGCGCGGGCGCAGGCCGGGTACGCCCCTGGCAGGGGATGCCCGATCGCCCCGTGAGCACCCCTCAATGGCAACCGCAGGATGCCGTCGGTCGGGTCGCGCGAGACGGGAGGATCATGGACGCACATCAGGTGCCGAGCCTGCTGGCGCGCATGTCCCGGTCCACCCATGACCTCGCCACGATCATGGCCCTGGGTGCTGAGGCGGCCGCGCTCAGCACGGCCAGCGCCGGGGCGCTCCTGGTCACCGAATCCGGCCAGACGCGGCTGGGGGCGCTGCACGACGAGGATCCCGACCGCCGGGCCGTCGTGGCGCACGCGCTGGCCGCAGTGCCACTCGACGGCCCGGAGAGCCCGTTCCAGGCCGCTCAGGAATCGGGCCACAACGCCCTGCTGGGCATCGCGGGACTGAGTTTCGGCAAGAGCCGACCGGCGTGGGCCGATCGGCTCGACCGGTGGGGCATCGCGGCGCTGGGAATCACCCCCCTGATCGCAGGTGACCGCCCCCTGGGTCTGCTGGTCAGCGCCCGGCTGACCAGCGATCCACCACTGGGCAGCGATGAGCTGGACGCCCAGGCCCAGATCGCGGCCCGACTGACCACCGCGCTTGACACGGCGGCTGCCCTGGCCCAGATGCGTCGATCGACCCTCGTGGTCGACGCGATGCTCGACGCGGTGATCGGGTTCGCCCGTGACCGCGAGGTGATCCTCTGGAACGCCGGAGCCGTGCGGATGTACGGCATCGCGGAGCACGAGGCCCTGGGCCGACGCGTCGATGACCTCATCACCAACGAGTACCAGCTCGGCGAGCAGGGCGGCGCCAGCCCCGCGATCAGCCTGATCAACACCGGCAGTTGGACCGGTCGGGTCCGTCAGCGCACGTTGCATGGGCGTGTGCTGCACGCGGAGGTGTCGATCGCCTCGATCGTGGCCGACGGGCAGCTGCGTGGGGCCGTGTCGATCACCCGGGACGTATCACGCCTGGTGGAGGCGGAGCTGGCCCGGGCCGAGAACGAGCAGCGCATGCAGGCCCTGCTCGACGCGTCCCAGGCCATGACGGCCGTGTTCGACAGGCTCGGGCGGATCATCGCGGTCAACTCGGCCTGGAGCGCCCGCATCCGCCTCGGCGGGGTGCCTGCCGAGGAGGTCGGCGTCGGCGCCGACTACGTCGCGGTGCTGCGCAAGGTGGCCGGCACCTCGCATGACGCGGCCGCGGTGGCCGCCGGGGTCGAGGCCGTCCTGGCCGAGCGGGTGGCCAGCTTCGAGTGGGACTACGACATCCTCGACGAGCACGGGTCGCAACGCGCGTACATGGTCTCGATCGCCCCGATGCCCGGCGGACAGGGTGGCGCGTTCGCGGCGCACACCGACATCACCGCACGCAAGCGCATGGAGCGCCAGCTGGCCCACCAGGCCAATCACGACCCGTTGACCGGGCTGCGCACCCGGCGCGTGATCGAGCACGAGCTCGACCAGGCGCTGGGCCAGGCGTCGGCGACCCGCGAGCACGTCGGGGCGATCATCATCGACCTCGACCGGTTCAAGGACGTCAACGACACACTCGGGCACGAGGCCGGTGACCAGGTGTTGGTGCAGATGGCCGCCCGCCTGGTCGCGTTCCGGCATGCCAGCGCGATCGGCCGGCTCGCCGGCGACGAGTTCGTCCTGATAGTGCCCGAGGTACGCGACCGTGCCGAACTCGCCAGGTTGGCCGGGGACCTGGCCCGGGTCATCACAGCCCCGCTGCCGCTGGGCGATCGTGAGCTGTACTTCGGGGTCAACATCGGCACGGCCCTGTCCGTGGACACCGAGCCCGGACCGAATGCCGCTGCGCACCTGCTCCGCGCCGCGGACACCGCGATGTACCGGGCCAAGGCCCGCGGTCGCAACAGCATCGTGGCCTACGACGAGGCCCTGCGCGCCGACGTGGGCCGGCGGGTGGAGATCTCCGCGTGGCTGAACCATGCGCTGTCCCGTGGCGAGATCGCGGTGGCCTACCAACCACAGTTCCGATGCCTGGACGGTCGCCAGGTCGGTGTCGAGGCGCTGATGCGCTGGGTCCACCCCGACGCCGGGGAGATCGGACCGAACGAGTTCGTGGCGATCGCCGAGGAGTCCGGGGCGATCCGCCCGATCGGGGCCTGGGTGCTCAACCAGGCCTGCGAGCAGGCTGCTGCGTGGGCGCCGACAGCGGGCCCGGAGTTCTCGATGGCGGTCAACCTCTCCCCTCATCAGCTTGCCGACCCGGGCCTGATCGATGTCGTCCGCAGCGCGCTGATGAGCGCCCGGATGCCGGCCACCGCGCTGACCCTGGAGGTCACGGAGGGAGCGCTGATCGAGGACCCCGCCGCGGCCACCGAGGCGCTGGTCCGGCTGCGGGCCATGGGCGTGCGGATCTCCTTGGACGACTTCGGCACCGGGTACTCCTCGCTGGCCTACCTGGCCAAGTTCCCGGTCGACGAGCTGAAGGTGGACCGGGTGTTCGTCCGCGATATCGAGCACGATCCCCGCACCCGGGCGCTGGCTGAGGGGATCGTGCGCATCGGGCATGCCCTGGGCATGCGGGTGCTGGCCGAGGGGGTGGAGACCCCGGGGCAGCTGCGGATACTGACCGGGGCTGGGTGCGACTTCTACCAGGGCTTCCTGGCCTCTGCAGCGGAGTCGCCCGATCGGGCCGGGCAGCGGCTGCGTCACGGGCCCCGTGAACGGGACATCCCGGCCCAGGCAGCGCGGGCGGCCGGTCGCACGATCAGCCTGCAGTGAGGCCGGTCGTCCACAGATCCGCCGCGGGCTCTGGGCCTGCGGGCCCGGGCTGCGTACGGTGACGGCCATGGCCAACACACCACAACCGACACCGCACTTCAGCGGACTTCCCGCCGAGGCGTTCGACTTCTACGACGCCCTGGCCGCCAACAACTCCCGACCCTGGTGGCAGGAGCACCGAGGGCAGTACGAGGAGCACGTGCGCGCACCGCTGCAGGCGCTGCTGGCCGAGCTGGAACCGGAGTTCGGGGCCGGGAACCTGTTCCGGCCCTACCGGGACACCCGGTTCGCGCGCGACAAGACCCCGATCAAGGACCACCAGGGGGCGTTCATCGGCCTGGAGGATGCGGTCGGCTACTACGTGCAGGTCTCGGGCTCCGGCGTGATGATCGCGGGTGGCTGGTACGCCCCTGCGGGTGCTCAGGTGGCCCGCTTCCGGGAGGCGATCGAGTCCGGACACGCCACCTCGCTTCGGGCGATGGTCACCCAGGCCACCAAGAAGGGCTGGCAGGTGGATGGCAACCTGCTCAAGACCCGACCACGCGGGGTGCCTGCCGACCACCCGGACCTGGACCTGCTGAGGATGCGCGGGCTGACCGTCTCGCGCAGGTACGCCCCCGAACCCTGGATGGACACCCGCAAGCTGTTGACCACTGTGCGGTCCGGGTGGCGGGCCATGCGCCCGCTGACCGAGTGGCTCGCTGACCACGTGGGGCCGGCCACGGACCCGTCGATCCCGCCGGAGTAGCCACCCGAGCCACGCGTGTGCCGGTCGAAGATGCGGGGGTGAGTGCAACCGGGGCCACCGCGCAGGGGCGGCTTGGGAGCGGCTTGGGAGCGGCTCAGTGCAGCGACGCGGGAGCGACTGCGTCCTCGAAGCCCGGGGGCAGCGGCGCCGCGTGCACGATGACCAGTTCGCGGGTGGCCCGGGTCAGGGCCACGTACAGGTCATGCGCACCGCGCGCAGACTCGGCCAGGACTGCAGCCGGTTCCACGAGCACGACCTGGTCGAACTCCAGGCCCTTGGCCTCGGCGACCGTGAGCAGGCTGACCGGGGTGTCCAGAGCAGCGCTGCCCACCCCGGAACTGCCCTCAGGCAGCCGCTCGGAGAGGTGCGCGGCGAACTGGTCCCGTCCGGCGCGGGCAACCAGCACCGCGGTCCGGCCCTCCTCGCCGAGCCATGGTTCGACCGCCCCGGCGACGGCCGCTGCCAACGGGCCAGCGTCGCGCTCAGGGTGTGTCCTGCCCTGCACCACGCCCCGGTGCTCCACTGCACCCCGGTGCTGCGCGGATGCCACCGACACCACCCGGGGATCCGCCCCGTCGCGCACCGACGAGGGCGCAGAGACCGTGCCGCCGGCGGCGGCCAGCACCCGAACGGCCAACTCCATCATCGGCGCCGGGGTTCGGTAGTTCACCGTCAGTTGCGCCACCGTCCAGCGGCCCGGGGCAAGCCTGTCGAACACCTCCGCCCACGAGTTCGGGGCAGCCGCAGACCCGGCCTGCGCCAAGTCACCGACCACGGTCATCGACCGGCTCGGGCAGCGGCGCAGCAGCAGTCGCCACTGCATCGGCGAGAGCTCCTGGGCCTCGTCGACGACGATGTGGCCGTACACCCAGCTGCGGTCATCGAGCGCGGAGTCCGCGACGCTTGCATGTGGGCCCCGCTCGTCGGCGTAGCGATCGATCAGGGCGCTGGCCGTCACCGAGGACACCCCGGTCATCGTCAGGACCCCACGGGCGTACTCCTCCTCGATCGCCCGGTCGGCCGTGGCCAGGGCTGCTGCCCGTCTGGCCGGTTCGTCGTCCTCACCGAGCAGCTCGGCAGCCTCGTCGAGCAGCGGCACGTCACTGAGGGTCCACGGTGTGTCGGGGGCCCGGGCCAGCAGCCCACGCTCAGGTGCCGAGAGCCGGGGGGCCGCGCCGGCCAGGGCGTGGCGGTCCGACCACAGCCCGGCGAGCAGCTGCTCGGGGCGCAGCGGCATCCAGCAGAGGTTCACCTCACGGCGCACATCGGGGCTCTCGCGCAGGTCGGCCAGCAGGATGTCGCGGCGGGAGTCCGGGTCAACTCCGCGGGCCTGGGCCAGGACCCCGACCAACCGGTCCAGGAGGCTGATGACGAACGTCCGCCGAGCGAGGTTGTGCGGCTTGCGGGAAGCACGGGCGCGGTCCCTCGCGGCGGCCACCATCGACGGCGGCATGGCGATCCGGGTGCCGGCGACGTCCAGGTGCCGCGCGGTGGCGGGCACCCGTTGTCTGGCGCGGACCGCAGCCGCGACCACGTCGGCCATGCCCAGGTCGCCCTTGAGCCGGGCGACGCCGGCATCCGCCTCGGCGATGGCGTCGACCCCGGGATAGAGCTGCCCAGGTGTGGCCAGGACGGCGCTGGACTCACCGAGGCCGGGCAGCACCTGGCTGATGTAGCGCAGGAAGAGCGTGTTCGGGCCCACGACGAGCACCCCGCTGCGCGCGATCCGGTCGCGATGCGTGTAGAGCAGGTAGGCCGCCCGGTGCAGGCCCACGACCGTCTTGCCGCAGCCCGGGCCACCCTCCACGACCAGGATCCCCGGCATCGGGGCGCGGATGATCCGGTCCTGCTCAGCCTGGATGGTGGCCACGATGTCGCCCATCCGGCCGGTCCGCCGTGCGGCCAGGGCAGCCATCAGGGCGCCGTTGCCCTCGTAGCCCTCACCGGAGGCCACCGCGTCGAGATCCAGCACGTCGTCCTCGACCGCCGTGACCTTGCGACCGGAGAGCAGGATGTGCCGACGCCGCGCGACCCCCATCGGGGCAGCCGTGGTGGCCCGGTAGAAGGGCTCAGCCGCCGGGGCGCGCCAGTCAGTCAGGAGCAGTCGCTGGGCCTCATCGGCGAGGCTGAGCCGGCCGATGTAGACCGGATTGCCGCCCGCGGAGAGGTCCAGCCGCCCGAAGCACAGGCGCCGCTCCGCCGACACCAGGGCGCCCAGCCGGGAGTTGTAGCCGCGGATCATCGCCTCGCGCTCCACGATCGCCGCCGGTGTGCCGGCGGTGATGGCCCGACGAGCCCGAGCCAGGTCACGTGTGGCCCGCTCGGTGAGTTCATCGAGGCGGTGGTACATCGCCGCCACCACAGGCTGTTCGGCCAGCACGGCGCGCGAGGGCTCGTGCGGCGAAGGCATCGGATCATCCTAGTGAGCCGACGGGGCATCGCGCAGCCACCCCTTCGGGCCGCAGGCCTGCCAGGGGCGTCGGGGCGCAGCGCAACCGGGCCAGCGCCCGTTGTGTGGCAGAGTTCGCCCATGCCCCGCACGCTGGTGGCCATCCCCGCGCTCAACGAGTCGGCCACGATCGGCGCCGTCATCTCCGACGTGCGCAGCGCAGCCCCGGCCGCGACGATCCTGGTCGTCGACGACGGTTCCACCGACGGCACCGCTGCCGTGGCTCGCGCGGCGGGGGCCACCATCGTCCGACTCGCTTTCAACGTGGGTGTCGGCGGGGCGATGCGGGCGGCCTTCCTCTACGCGGTAGCCCACGACTTCGACGCCGTGGTCCAGGTGGACGCCGACGGCCAGCACGTGGCCGCGCACATCGGCGACCTGGTCGCAGCGCTGTCCGACGCGTCGGTGGTCGTCGGCGCCCGGTTCGCCGACGGCTACCAGGTGCGTGGCCCCCGGCGGATGGCGATGCGGACCCTGGCCCGGTCACTGTCGCGGGTCTGTCACACGACCCTGACCGACACCACGTCGGGGTTCCGGGCCGCCGACCGCCGGGCGATGGCCCTGTTCGCAGCGCACTATCCGGCCGAGTACCTCGGCGACACCGTGGAGTCCCTGGTGCTCGCCGCCCGCGCCGGGCTCACGGTCAGCGAGGTACCAGTGCGGATGCGTGCACGGCAGGGTGGCCAGCCCAGCCAGTCGGCCGGGCGGTCGGTGCTGTACCTGGGCCGGGCCCTACTGGCGCTGTATGTGTCCCTGGCCCGCCGACCGGTGCCGGCCCCGGATGCAGGACCGGGGACTCGCACGGCAGTGGGGCAACCGTGAGCGCCAACTGGTTGGGCGTGATCGCGGCGTTCGTGCTGCTGGCTGCCGTCCTGGAGTTGCTGCGCCGCGGGATCCTGCGCGAGCGCTTCGCCGCCCTGTGGCTGGGGGTGGGCGTCCTGCTGGTACTCGTCGCTGTCTTCCCCGGACTGTTGCGCGGTGCAGCACGAGCACTCGGGTTCGAGATCCCGTCGAACCTGCTGTTCTTCGCCGCGATCCTGTTCCTGCTGATCGTCACCGTTCAGC
Source organism: uncultured Actinomycetes bacterium (assembly GCA_963781015.1). Taxonomy (GTDB): domain Bacteria; phylum Actinomycetota; class Actinomycetes; order S36-B12; family CAIYMF01; genus Prado023. The sequence continues at coordinate 107,750 of CAWAEB010000009.1, forward strand.
TGAGCTATGAGGTTTCGCGGCTCGAGGCACGGACCCGGCGGTTGGCTGAGGAACTGGCGCTGCTGGGCACCGAGACGACCGAACGACGGACCGGGGACCAGGCCGGCCCGGACCCGCATGCGCGAGAGGACCAGCCATGACCCCCGACAAGGACCCCTCAGGCACGCCCGCGCCCAGCGGGCACCCCGCGGCGATGCCTCCTGCCACTCCCCCCGCCACGCCCGACGCTGCGCAGTCCGCGGACAGCACCCAGCCCGCCCACGAGATCACGGTGGACAACCTGCCCTGGGTACGCGACACGGCACGGGACCATCGGTCCCTGCCCCCGTGGTTCCGGCGGGCGGTCATCCTGGTGCTCCTGCTCGTGGTCGCCGCGAACATGGCCGTCTGGGCCTTCGATCAGCTCAGCACGTTCTGGTACACCATCTTCTTCGCGTTCTTCCTCGGCCTGACCATGGAACCGATCGTCAATCGCCTGGCCGAGCGCGGCATCAAGCGCGGCGTGGCCACGTTCATGGTGATGGGCGGGCTGCTGCTCGCGACTGTCGCGTTCTTCACCATCTTCGGCACACTCCTGGCCGACCAGCTCGCGTCCCTGGTCTCCAGCCTGCCGACGTTCCTGCAGACGGTGCTCGAGTGGGTCAACGACAGATTCGGCACCCAGCTGGACGCGTACACGGCGCTCGAGGGCCTGGGTCTGGGGGCCAAGGACATCGCCAACATCGCCACGAACCTCGGCGTGGGCATCCTCGGGGTGCTGGGCACCGCGATCGGTTGGGTCTTCTCACTGTTCACGGTGGGGCTGTTCTCGTTCTACTTCGCAGCCGACGGCCCCCAGTTCCGGCGCACGGTCGCCTCGTGGCTGCCCCCTGCGCAGCAGCGCACGTTCCTGACGGTCGTGGACATCTCCACCCAGAAGGCAGGTGGGTACGTGATCTCCCGCGGCCTGCTGGCCATGATCAGCTCGGCGTTCCACGGCGTGGCGTTCTACCTGCTGGAGCTGCCCTACTGGCTGCCGATGGCCCTGTGGGTCGGTCTGGTCTCGCAGTTCATCCCCACCATCGGTACCTACCTCGCCGGGGCGCTGCCGATCATCATCGCCCTGGTACAGGGCGATCCCATCAAGGCGTTGCTCGTGCTGGGTGTGGTCACCGCCTACCAGCAGGTGGAGAACTACCTCGTCGCCCCCCGGGTGACCCGCTCGACCCTTGAGATCCATCCAGCGGTCGCGTTCGGCTCGGTGATCGTGGGCGCGTCGCTGTTCGGGGCCATCGGTGCCCTGCTGGCGATCCCGGTGGTCGCCACCATCCAGTCGATCGTCACGGTGTACGGCCGCCGGTACCAGCTCGTCGAGGAGTTCGGCGCCCGTGAGGGCGAGACGGACCTGCAGCGGGTGGAAGCCGCGATGCGCGCAGCCGACCCGCGCCGGGCCGCCCGCGGCGGGGTCGTTCGGCCCCCGGAACAGTCCTGATCCATGCCGAGGACCGGCCCCGACGATCCGGACGGCCCCATCGACCTGCCGGGCGACGAGCGGCTCGGCGACGACCTGGTCCGCGCTCGCCTACGTCGGCATCCGACCGAGGTGGCGCCCTGGCTGCTCGGGGCAACGCTGACCAGTGCGGTCGGGTCACCGGTCGCGCTGCGGATCACCGAGGTGGAGGCCTACGCAGGCGTGGCCGAGGACCCCGGCTCGCATGCCTACCGTGGGCGCACCACCCGCAACGCCACCATGTTCGGCCCAGCCGGGCACGCCTATGTGTACTTCACCTACGGGATGCATTGGTGTCTCAACGTGGTGGCCCACACAGACGGGACCTCCGGTGGCGTTCTGCTGAGGGCCGGGGCAGTGCTCAGCGGGGTTCCCGCTGCCCGCGAGCGACGGCCCGCCGCACGCACCGATCGGGACCTCGCCCGCGGGCCGGCCCGGCTCGCATCGTGCTTGGGCGTCAACGGCGACCTGGACGGGGTGGACCTGCTGGATCCGGGCAGCCCGCTGCGACTGGACGTCCCCGGCGAGGTGCCCGCTGCGGGCCACCTGGTCGGGCCGCGCACCGGGGTCGCGGGGGCCGGGGCGCCCACACCCTGGCGGTTCTGGCTGCCCGATGAGCCGTCGGTCAGTCCGCACCGACCGGCGGCCCCGCGCCGATCACGCTGACAGGAGCGGCCCACACGCCGGCGCTTATGGGTGGGCTAACCGGTGCTGAAGGGCCCAAAGCAGACGCCCCCGGACGGTACGCGGGCCCGAGGCCGCCCTAGGATCGGCACACCGGGAGGCTGAGGGGCCCCAGGTGCGGGTTGCTGCTGTTCTCGGCCGCTACCCGACGGCGAAGGGGGCGGACCCGTGCGAGTGCTTCGGATCGGAACGACCGCGGTGCTCGCGGCCGTGCTGGTGGGCTCTGCGCTGGCGCCCTCGAGCGCCGCGGGGCGCCCGATAGTTCCGCAGAGTTTCGGGGTCCAGGACGACTGGGCCCGATCAGACGACTCCGGTGCGTGGGGCACGGCCCGGATGTGGGCGGCCTGGTGCACCGTGCAACCCAGGTCGGACACGGAGGTCAATGACGCAGCCAACAAGCGGCTCGGTCGCGTGTACCAGACCTACGTGCGCAGCGGGGCCCGTCGCCTGACGGTCTCTCTGGGGCATCCCTCGCCCTGGGTGTTCAAGGACCACAAGAAGGCCAGAGCCCGCAACAAGCACGTCTGGTACTGCGAGGCGTCGAACGCCAACACCTCATTCCCGTCCGCCTCGTCACTGCGCTCAGGACGGGTGCACGACGCCTACGTCGCCTACGTGGCGGCCGTCATCACAGCGGGCCAGCCCTACCTGGATGCCAACCCGGCCAACCGGCTCGTACTGCAGGCGTGGAACGAGCCGAACCTCAAGAACGGCGGCACGATCACCAACAAGATCCCGGGCACCGCCCGCAGCTGGTCGCAGGCCTCGGACTCGCTGCGGACCCAGGAGCGGATCATCCGCCAGTTGGCGCAGGAGATGATCCCGGGACGCTTCGAGATCACCAGCCCCTCGCTGTACGGCCGCACGTCCGGCCTCAACACGAAATACATCAAGGCCCAGTCACGCAGCCGCACCGTGGACAGCTTCTCGCTGAACTTCTACACGCTGCGCGAGAAGAGCGTGAACGGGTCGCTGGCCAAGTGGCGAAGCAAGGGCACGAAGGCCAAGAAGCTGATCACCCGGTATCGATCGCTGCGCAGCGTGCCCATCTGGCTGACCGAGACGAACCACAACCTGACCAACGGCATCCCGAGCAAGAAGAACCTCACCAGGACCTGGGCCAGCCCCGCAGCCCAGAAGCGCATGCTGGAGGTGACCACGATGGAGGCACTGCGGATCGGCTTCGCGGGCATCCAGTGGTACCAGGGCACGCTCAAGCAGGTCGCGGTGAACACCCGGCCCGGGACGCCGGCCACCGTCGCGTCGCTGACACTGAGCCAGGAACTCATCGGGCGGCGGATCGTGCGCTGCTCCACGAACAAGAAGAAGACGACGACGTGCACCCTGACAGCGCGGCCCGGCAGCGGGCGGATCAAGGTGAGCTGGTCGGCGAAGGGCTCCTCCGGGGTACGCATCACCCGCTGAACAGGCTCTCCAAAAGTTGTGCAGCAATTGTGCATCCGCCTTGGGGGTTTCGGCCGAAGTAGTCAGTGAGAGCCGCACACGGCGACTCATCCGACTACTGAGGAGGACCCATGAAGATCAAGGTTGCAGCTGCTGGTGGCATCGCCGCCCTCGTGTTCCTGTCCGGCTGCTCGAGCTCCGGCGACGAGGCGGCCGACGCTGCCACGACCTCCGCGGCCGCCACGCCCATGGACAGCGAGATGGCTTCGGATCCGGCCATGCAGGAGCCCGGCACGATCGTCGATGTTGCTGCCGGCAACGCGGACTTCGAGACCCTGGTGGCGGCGGTGACAGCGGCCGACCTGGTTGACACGCTGTCCGGCACCGGTCCCTACACCGTCTTCGCGCCGACCGATGCGGCGTTCGACGCCCTGCCCGAAGGCCTGCTCGACGCCCTGCTGCTGCCGGAGAACAAGGAGGTGCTCACCCAGATCCTGACCTACCACGTGGTCGCTGGCGAGGTCACCTCCGATCAGGTCGAAGCGGGCGACGTGGCGACGGTCGAGGGCGAGGACATCACGATCACCACACCTGACGGGGGGGTCGTGCTCAACGACACGGCCAAGGTCACGGCGGTCGACGTCGATGCCTCCAACGGCGTGATCCACGTGATCGACGGTGTGCTGGTGCCGCCGAGTGTGGACGTCAACGCACTGCTGTCCTGAGCACCCGAGCACGGCTGCTGAACAGTCTGCGAGGGGCCCGTCGGAGAAGTCCGGCGGGCCCCTCCCGCCTGTGCGTGGCCAACTCGGGGCACGCCGACCGCAGTGCCCTCAGCGCTCGGCACTCAGTGCTCAGCGCTCAGTGCTCGCCCTCACGCTGGCGCTTCTTGCCCGCCGTGGCCGCGGCGAGTTCGAGGTCACGAGCATGATCGAAGACGAAGGTCTGGACGTCGCGCGGGGGGCGCTGGTAGCCGGTGGTGCCCGGCCGCCTGGGCAGCGCGAGCGGCGCGCGCTCCACGTGGGTGTAGGGAATCGTGGAGAGCAGGTGGTGGATCGCATTGATCCGGGCCCGGCGCTTGTCGTCGGACTCCACCACATACCAGGGGGCAGCCGAGGTGTCGGTGTGCACGAGCATGTCGTCCTTGGCCCGCGAGTAGTCCTCCCACCGGGTGATCGACTCCAGGTCCATCGGCGAGAGCTTCCAGCGCCGCATCGGGTCGTCCAGGCGGGAGCGGAACCGGGCTTCCTGCTCCTCGTCGGAGACACTGAACCAGTACTTGCGCAGCAGGACCCCGTCCTCGATCAGCATGCTCTCGAAGATCGGGGCCTGGTGCAGGAACCGGCGGTACTCCTCCGCGGTGCAGAAACCCATCACCCGCTCGACGCCTGCGCGATTGTACCAGGAGCGGTCCAGCAGTGCGATCTCGCCGGCAGCCGGCAGGTGCGGCACGTAGCGCTGGAAGTACCACTGGGTCTGCTCGCGCTCGGTGGGGGCGGGTAGGGCCACGATCCGCGCGACGCGGGGGTTCAGGTACTGCGCGATCCGCTGGATCGTGCCGCCCTTGCCGGCAGCATCGCGGCCCTCGAAGATGACCACCACGCGCGCCCCAGTGGTGCGGACCCACTCCTGCATCTCGACCAACTCAGCCTGCAGGCGGAACAGCTCCAGCTCGTAGAGCGTCTTGTTCATCCGCTTGGTCTTGCGCTGCGCGTCGCTGTTCTTCGCCTTCTTCGCCATGGGGGTCAGGGTATCCATGCAGACAGGTGGGGACGCGAGCCGAGGGCCTCCACCGGCTGGCCGTTTCGCCGTGGCAGGATCACCGGCAACTACTCGGGCAGGGGGACGTCCATGGTGGAACTCCGACGCAGGGTCTCGACGGTGGTGGCCGCACTGATGGGGCCGGTCCTCGTGGTCGGCCTGATCGGGCTGGCCTCCTCGGGCCCAGCCCAGGCCCAGGCCCAGACGCCGGCCCAGGTACCGGCGGGCCAGGCACCGGCAGCGCTCGGCCAGCCCAGCGCAGGTGCCCCGCGGGTGGTCCTGCCGCAGGTGACCTCGTCGGGGGATCGGGTGCGCCCGGTCACGATCGACAACGGGTCGGGCACCGGTCGCGTCCGGTTCGACACCAGGGGCAACGCCATCGACGCCCACGACGGCGAGATCGTCTCCTTCGGCGGCCGCTACTACCTGTACGGCACGGCCTACGGCTGCGGCTACTACCGGTTCTCCCGACCGGCCTCCCCGTTCTGCGGTTTCCGGGTCTACGAGTCGGTCGACCTGGTCACCTGGGTCGACCGGGGGCCGCTCTTCGACCACAGCACCGGCCCCTGGCAGGCCCGCTGCAACAGCCTGACCCTGTCCTGCTACCGACCGCATGTCATCCGGCACCCGTCGACGGGCAAGTACGTGCTGTGGATCAACGCCTACGACGTGCCCAACGGCTACCACGTGCTCCTCGGCGACTCGCCGACCGGGCCGTTCAGGGAGGTGGCCCTGCCCACGCTGGTGCACAAGAACGGCGGTGACTTCGGCCTGTTCATCGACGACGACGGCGCCGGCTACATCGCCTACACGACCCGGCCCGGATACGGGATCGCCATCGAACGGCTGGACACCGCCATGCAGTCCGGCACCGCAGACGTGGTCAAGCTCGGCCTGTCCGGCGTGGAGGCACCCTCGCTGTTCCGCCGCGGGGACATCTACTACCTGACCATCGCGGACCCGGGGTGCGCCTACTGCTCGGGCACGGGCACCTCCTACCTCACGGCTCCCACCCCGATGGGCCCGTGGTCGGGCCGCACGAAGATCGCCGAGAAGTCCTGCGGGGGCCAGCCCGCCGCCGTGGCCGTGATCAACCGCGAGGCCGGCCCGGTGTACCTCTACCAGAGCGACCGCTGGAACCACCGCAGCCCCAACCAGTCACTGGCTCGGCACTACTGGGAGCCCCTTCGCTTCACTGCGGAGGGTGCCATTGCACCGCTGACCTGTGCGGCCACCCACACCGTGAAGATCCCAGTGGCCACCTCGGCAGCCACGAGCACGCCGCCGGCCAGGACCGGGCTGCAGGCGATGAACTGGGTGTGCGACGTCAGGAGCGGGCACTCCCGGGCCCAGACGTTCAAGGTCGCCAGCACCCGGAAGGTGCGCGAGCTGTCGGTGGTGACCTTCCGCCGGGGCAAGCCGAGCAAGCGCCTGTCGATCGGCATCTACCGCACGAAGAAGGGCAAGCCCGCGGGCAAGGCGCTGTGGCGCACGACCCGCTCGGCGAGTTCGTTGAGCTGGTCCCCTGAGCAGGTCGTCGTCAAGCCCGGCCTGAAGGTCAAGCGCGGCACGTACGCAGTCGTCCTGAGCTCGACTGCCAAGGGCAACTCCAAGAAGTGCTACGGCGCGGTCCGTTCCGGGTATTCGGTGGTGCCGAGTTCGGCGGCCCTCGAGCGCGGCACGTCGAAGTGGAAGAAGGTCGCGGGCGATCACGGCGTCTGGGTGCGACTCGCCTAGTCGGGCCGGCGACCACGGACTGCTCCGTTGGACACGGCGTCGACCCCAAGAACCGCGACGTGGACTGCCACACGTGGACGGTGCTCGAGGGTTCCTACCGCGCCGGGCATAGACTGCGCCCGATTGCGCCGGATTCGCGCTCCTGCGAGCCTGCGCACCGGCCCCTGTCCAGACCCGAGAGGATCCCCATGTTCCGCGCCCCCAAGGTCGCAGCGGTGCTCGCCACCGCCGCCCTCGCCGTGTCCGCCTGCTCAAGTGACTCCGCCAACGATGCGGCGGCCAGCGACGCGGCCTCCGCCGACGCTGCCAGCGCGGCCTATACGATCGGCATCACCCAGATCGTGTCGCACCCCGCACTGGACGGCGCAGTGGAAGGCTTCAAGCAGGGCCTGGCCGACCAGGGCTTCACGAATGTGACCTACGACGTGCAGAACGCCCAGGGCGACATCGCCACGGCGGCCAGCATCGCGCAGAAGTTCGCCAACGACAACTTGGACCTGGTGCTCGGGGTGGCCACCCCGACCTCGCAGGCGGTGGTCAAGGCCGTCACCGACACGCCCATCGTGTTCACCGCGGTCACCGACCCGCTCGGCGCGGGTCTGGTGGACAACGCCGAGGCCCCGGGTGGCAACACCACCGGCGTCAGCGACCTGCTGCCGATGGTCCCGACCATGGAGCTGATCACCCGGGTCCTGCCCGACATCGAGAAGCTCGGCGTGATCTACAACGCCGGGGAGTCCAACTCGGTGTTCCTCATCGAGGAGCAGAAGAAGGCCGCCGAGGCCATCGGCATCGAGGTCGTCGAGGCCACGGCGTCGAACTCCTCCGAGGTGCAGGCGGCCGCTGACTCGCTGGTCGGCCGCGTGGACGCGATCTCGGTGCTCACCGACAACACTGTCGTGTCCGCGTTGGAGAGCGTGGTGAAGGTGGCCCAGGAGAACCAGATCCCGCTGTTCGCCGGTGACACCGACAGCGTCGAGCGAGGCGCGATCGCGGCCTACGCCTTCGACTACACCGACCTCGGTGTGCAGGCCGGCGAGATGGCTGCGGCGATCCTCAGCGGCCAGGCGATCTCCGACACGCCCGTCGAGTACGCCCAGAAGCTGCAGCTGTCGATCAACGAGGAAGCCGCCGCCGCGTCCGGCGTCACGCTGCCCGAAGATGTCGTGAACGAGGCGGTGAACAAGTTCTGAGCCGGCGCTGATCCACTGAGCGGTCGGTCCTCCCGTGGAAGCAATCCTCGCCAGCGGTCTGCAGCAGGGGCTGCTGTACTGCTTCATGGTCCTCGGCGTGTACATCACGTTCCGGGTGCTGGACTTCCCTGACCTCACGGTCGACGGAAGCCTGCCCCTGGGGGCCGCGGTCACGGCGGCGATGCTCGTCGCAGGCCAGTCGCCCTGGCTGGCCACTCTGGCCGGGGTGCTGGCCGGGGTGTGCGCCGGGATGGTGACCGGGCTGCTCCACGTTGCGCTCAAGCACGGATCCGGCGACACGTCGGGCACCAACTACGGGCCCAAGCTGTTGGCCGGCATCCTGACCATGACCGCGCTGTACACGATCAACCTGCGCGTGATGGGCCGCAGCAACACGCCGCTGCTCGGGGTGGACGGCGTTTTCGAGGAGGTCGGCAGCCTGTTCGGCGTCGCCCTGACCGATTGGTACCTGATCGGCACGCTCGCCGTCATGGCGCTGCTGATCGCCCTGGCGCTCAACTGGTTCCTGCACACCGAACTCGGCCTGTGCCTGCGGGCCACCGGCGACAACGAGCAGATGATCCGGGCCATGGGCACCAACACCGACGTCACCCGCGTGATCGGTCTCGGGCTGGCCAACGGGCTGGTGGCGCTGACCGGCTCCCTGGTGGCTCAGCAGCAGGGATTCGCCGACGTCGGAATGGGCATCGGCACGATCGTCGCCGGTCTGGCCGGGGTGATCATGGGCGAGGTCCTCTTCGGGCAGCGCTCGGTCACCTGGGTGCTGTTCGCGGTGATCGGCGGGTCGATCGTCTACCGGCTGCTCATCGCGATGAGCCTGCGACTGGGCATCGCCCCGACCGACCTGAAGCTGCTGACCGCGGTGCTGGTCGTCGTCGCCCTGTCGGTGCCCGCCCTTCGACTTCGGGTGGTGCGGGTATGAACCACCCCGAAGCACTGACCCTCACCGAGATCCGCAAGGTCTTCTTCCCCGGCACCGCCAATGAGGTGGTCGCCCTCGACGGGATCGACCTCGCCATGCCGGCTGGGCAGTTCGTGACCGTGATCGGCTCGAACGGGGCGGGCAAGTCCACGCTGCTCAACGCTGTGGCCGGCACGTTCCCGGTGACCAGCGGGCGGATCCAGCTCGGCGATGTCGACATCACCAAGCAGCGCGAGCATGTCCGCAGCCGGGCCATCGGCCGGGTGTTCCAGGACCCCCGGGCCGGGACCGCGCCGGGGATGTCCATCGAGGAGAACATGGCCATCGCCCGGATGCGCTCGCAGCGCAGCGGGCTGCGGCGCGGGGTGACCAAGAGCCACCGCGCCGAGATGCACGAGGAGCTGGCAGGCCTGGGGATGGGCCTCGAGGACCGGCTCAAGGCGTCGGTGAGCAAGCTCTCCGGTGGCCAGCGCCAGGCGATGAGTCTGCTGATGGCGACCATGGACGAGCCGAGCCTCCTGCTGCTCGATGAGCACACCGCGGCACTGGACCCCAAGGTTGCCGCCACGATCATGGAGCTCACCGGCCGGATCGTGGACGGACGCGGGCTGACGACGATGATGGTCACGCACAACATGGAACTCGCGCTGCGCTATGGCGACCGGCTGATCATGATGCACGCCGGACGAATCGTGCTGGACCTCGACGCTGCGCAGAAGTCCAAGCTGAAGGTGCCCGACCTGGTGGAGAAGTTCCATCAGGTCGCCGGTCCGGCGTTCGCCGTGGACCGGATGCTGCTCGAGTAGTAGCCAACCCCGCCGCCCCGCCGCCCCGCCGCACTCCCGCTCCCGCCCGCCCGCGCAGGCGCTTCCCTTCTGCGTAGATGCTTCCCGAATTCGGGAAGCAGATCGGCGAATGGGAAGCGTCTGCGGCGGGTGGCGGGTGGCGCGGGCGCTGACGCCAGGGGCTACTGCTGGGGGATGTGGATCTCGCGCTTGAGGATCTTGCCGGTCGGGGTCAGCGGCAACTCGCCGGTCACCCAGATGGTGCGCGGGTACTTGTAGGGCGCGACCCGCTCCTTGACGAACGCACGTAACTCCTCGGGGGTGGCGCTGGCACCCGGCTTGAGGGTGACGGCTGCGGCCACCTCCTCGCCGAGCTCCGGGTGCGGCACGCCAACGACCGCGGCAGTCGCCACGGCCGGATGCTCGTAGAGGACCTCCTCGATCTCGCGCGGGTACACGTTGAAGCCACCTCGGATGATCATGTCCTTGGCCCGGTCGACGATGTAGTAGTAGCCCTCGTCATCGCGGCGGGCCAGGTCGCCGGTGCGGAACCATTCATCGTCCATGACCTGGGCAGTGGCCTCCGGGCTGCCGAGGTAGCCCTTCATGACGTTGTGTCCCTTGATCGCGATCTCGCCGATCTCGCCCTCGGGGGTATCGGTCCACTCTGCGTCGACGAGGCGGAACTCGACCCCCTCGACCGGCTGGCCGATCGAGCCGGCCTTTCGCTCACGGTCGGGGTGGTTGAACGAGGCGACCGGGCTGGTCTCGGACAGTCCGTACCCCTCCAGGATGACCGTGTCGAAGGCCTTCTCGAAGCCGTGCAGCACCTCGACGGGCAGCGACGCCCCACCCGAGGCGCACATCCGCAGCGTCGACAGGTCGTAGTCGGCCTTGTCCGGGTGCTGGAGCAGGGCCACATACATCGTGGGCACGCCCAGCATCACAGTCACCTTGTCGCGCTGGAGCACCTCCAGGGCCTTGGTCGGATCGAAGCGCGGCAGCAGGGTGATGGTGCACCCAGCCAGGATCGAGGCGTTCATCCCCACGGTCTGGCCGAAGGAGTGGAACAACGGCAGGCCGCCGAAGACCACGTCGTCCTCGGTGAACCGGATCAGGCCGATGCAGACCTCGGCGTTGCGGGCCATGTTCGAATGGGTCAGCTCCGCGCCCTTCGGGGTGCCGGTGGTACCCGACGTGTAGAGCACCACCGCGGTCTCGGCATCGTCGCGGTCGATCAGGTCGATCGGCTCGTGGGCCATCACCTGGCCGAGGAACTCCGCGGGCACCACGCTGACGAATTGCGCACCGGCCTCGTTCGCGCCGGCCTCGGCCTCAGCGGCTACGCCGTCCCAGGCAAAGAACGCCTTCGAGTCCGAGTCGCGCAGGACGAACGCGAACTCACGGGACTTGTACAGCGGGTTGACCGGCACCACGACGCCACCGGCCCACAGGATGCCGTAGTAGATGATCGGCATGTGGGGGATGTTGGGCAGGCTCACAGCCACCCGATCGCCGGGCTCGACACCGAGGGACTTCAGCCAGCCGGCCACTCGCGCCGCGCCCTGGGCGAGCATCCCGTACGGGATGACGGAGTCGTCGAGGACGATCGCGGGCTTGGCCGGGTTCGCCTCGGCGGTGTGGGCGAGGTTGCTGGCGAGGTTCATGGGCGGGTCCTTTCCGCAAGGGGTTGACGGTCTGCGCGCGGCTGGAGGTCTACGCGGCTGGAGGTGATCCGGATCACTGTAGGCCAGCCGCAGCAGGTGTCTCACTCCGGATCGTCCGCCTTCGTGCTCCGTTTCGCGTCCAGTGCTCTGAGAATCCGCGGAGCACCCGCCCGGAATCGGAGCACCTGGGCGGGGAAGGTGGCCCGCACCAGGGGCCGGACGCGGCGCGCATACTGGGGCCATGCCCGCACATGATCATCCACTGTTCACTCGGCTGTACGGGGTGATCGCCGACCTCGGTGAGAACTCCGACCTGGGGCCGGCGCGATCTCAGGTGATGGCCGGGGCGCATGGCCGGCTGCTCATCGTGGGCCTGGGACCGGGTCACGACCTGGACCATCTGCCCGAAGCCGTCACCTCAGTGGTCGCCGTGGAGCCCAGCGCCTCCATGCGCGCGATGTCGATGCCACGCGTCGCCGCCGCTCGGGCGCGCGGCATCGAGGTGGAGTTGGTCGACGCGGTGGGCGAGGCGCTGCCGATCCCCGATGGCTCGGTCGACAGCGTGCTGTTCGCCTACGTGCTGTGCTCGGTGGACTCCGTACCCGAAGTGCTGGGTGAGGCCCGCCGTGTGCTCCACCCGGAGGGCTCGGTGTGCGTGCTCGAGCACGTGCGCGCCGAGCCCGGCACGTGGACCCATCGCCTGCAGACGGTGGTCTCGGTCGGCGGGCTGTGGCGGCGGGTCGCTGGTGGCTGCCGCTGCGACCAGGACACCCGGGCGGCGCTGGTCGACGCCGGCTTCCATGTCGAGGATCTGCAGCTGCAGACGCTGGTCAACGTGCCGGTGGTCAACTGGACGCTTATCGGGTCCAGCCGCCCCTGAGGGGGCCTGAGCGGGGTCGTGCGTCCGCTGCACGCCACGACGGCGACCCAGGGATCAACCCTGCGCGAAACCGTCGGGAGTCGAGCAGCTCGGCACCAGGGTGTGGGTGTGCGCCGGTCGCCGCTGACGCGGACGTCCGCGCCCCGGGACCTTCCCCGGGGCGCGGAACGCACCCCCCTGACAACCGGATCAATCGGCGTCGCCGGAGTCGGCACGACCGGTGACGATCGACACGGGGTCGCCGCCGGACTCGACCGAGATCTTGCGCGGCTTGGCCGCCTCGGCCACGGGGAGGACCAACGTCAGCACACCATCGGTGTAGGACGCTGTGACGTTCTCCAGGTCGACGGCGTTGCCCAACGTCAACTGCCGGGCGAACGTGCCGGCGACGCGCTCGGCGGCCAGCCACTGGGCGTCCTGGGCGCCGGTCGTGCGCTGGGCCCGGATGGTCATCACACGCTCATCGACATCAACGTCGATCGAGCCCGGGTCCACGCCGGGCAGGTCGCACTGAAGGATCCAGCGATCGCCCTGCCGGTACAGGTCGATCGGCATGGCCCGCTGGGACTGACCTGTCTCGACGGCTGAGGACATGATGCGCTCAGCCATCCGGTCCAGGTCACGGAAGGGATCGAAACGGTTTGCCACCTCAACCACCTCCTCGGGTTTTTCGTCACAAGGGTGGCACCCCTGAGATTAGCACTCTGCCTAGGAGAGTGCCAGCCTCGCGAAGGCCCTCAGTCCTGGCCGCGCGCCACGTTGACGTCGGTGAACTCCATCTCGACGGGCCCGGCGAAGCGCCGGCCGTTGACCTCATCGTGGCGCATGAACTCCGGGGGCTCGATGGCCACCCTCATCGGGTCGCGGCCGTCCGCGGGCAGCTGCCCGTTGCGCGTGCCGGGTCCATCGGTGGCAACGGGTCACTGACCAGGCTCCTCCGGCAGCTGGTGCTCGGTCAGGACCAGGGCGGGTGCAACGGCAAAGGTCTCGTCGGGCGTCGCAGGCGCGTCGTGCTCCGGCGCCGGGCTGTCGTCGCCGTCGTTCGAGACGGTGTCCTTGACCGACTGGGTCGCCTTGGCGGCGGCATCGCTGATCTTGTGCCCGACCACGGGGGCCATCTCGGCCGCGAGGTCCTTGGCCTGGGCGGCCTTCTCCTGGACCAGGGGACTGCCGATGAACTCCTGGGAACGACGCTTGAGCTCCTCATACCGTGTCCGGCCCGCCCGGGAACCCAGCACGTAGCCTCCGATGAACCCGCCCACGAACGCGATCCTGCTCTTCATGTGTGCTCCGATCTGTCGTTCACGATCTGTCTGCCTACTCCTTCCCCTACCCGGCAGGACGCCGGGCATACCGACGTCCGGCCCCCAACCGTCCGCATGCGCCGGGCTCGGACGCCGAGCGACACCAGCGGGGCGCTACGGCCAGAGGACGGGGACCAACCCCACGGTCATGACCACCACCACCAGCGACAGCGGGAGCCCGAGGCGCCAGTAATCGGTGAACTTGTAGCCACCGGGCCCGTAGACCATCGTGTTGGTCTGGTAGCCGATCGGGGTCAGGAACGATGCCGACGCGGCGACCGCGATCGCAATCGCCACGCCGGCCGGGTTCAGGCCCGTGCCCGCAGCCAGGGACAGGCCGATCGGGAACATGAGCAGGGCGGCTGCGTTGTTGGTGACCATCTCGGTGAGCACCATCGTGGCGATCACGATGCCCAGCAGCGCTCCCCGGTCACCCCAGCTGTCGAGGGCCGAGGTCACTGCGTACGCCGCCTGAGCGGCCAGGCCCGAGGTCTCCATGGCCGCGGCCAGGCCAAATGCAGCGGCGATGATGACGACGACCTCGAGGTCGACCGCCCGCCGCGCCTCGGTGACAGTCAGGACCCCCACCGCGACCATGAGCATGGCGCCCACCAGCGCACCGACCAGGATCGGCACGATCTCCAGCGTGGCCAGGATGATGATTCCCAGCAGGATCGACACGGCCAGGCCCGCCTTCGCCGCCGACACCGGGGGGCTGGGGGCCGCATCCATCGCCGCGATGAGCAGGAAGTCGTCACGGTCGCCCCAGCGCTTCTTGAACCCGGGGTCCGAGAGCAGGATGAGCGTGTCGCCCAGGCGCAGCCGGACCTGGCCGAGCTGCCCCTCGACGAGTTCACCGTCGCGATGGATCGCCACGACGGCCGCCTGGTACTCGTTGCGGAAACCCGCCTCCTTCAGGGTGCGGCCGACCAAGGACGACTTGGTGCCGATGACGGCCTCGAAGTACCGGACCGCCGGGTCGGTGAGGGCCTCGATCTGCTGGGTCTCGGCGAACTCGAGACCGCGATGGGCATGCAGGTCGACGACCTTGCGGGCCTGGCCGGCGAACCGCAGCCGGTTTCCCCCGCGCAGCACCGTCTCGGGCCGGACCGGCGCGATCACGGTATCCCCGCGATCGACAGAGGTCAGGAACACGCCCTGCAGCTCGCGCAGCCCCGCCTGCTCCACGGTACGGCCGTCGACGGGACCCCCGACCTGGACGGTGACCTCGACGTAGAAGTCACGCGCCTGCTCGGCCAGCTCCTGGGCGACCGAACGCCGAGCGGGCAGCACAGTGGCCGACAGCGCGACCATGACCGCGATCCCGACGACCGCGATCGGCAGCCCGATCCGCCCGATCTCGAAGAACCCGAGCGCACCGAGGCCGGCCTCCTCCATCAGCCCCGACACAACCAGGTTGGTCGAGGTGCCGATCACACTGAGCAGGCCACCGAGCACGACGGCGAACGACAGCGGCATCAGCAGCTTGGAGACCGACACCTTGTGCCGTTCGGCCCAGGAGGTCACCTCCGGGATCAGCATCGCGGCGATCGGGGTGTTGTTCAGGAAGCCGGACGCGGCGGCGGCCGGGACCGCCAGGCGGACCAAGGGCATCCGAACCCCGGTGCTGCGTCCGAGTGCGCCGTGCAGGGCCGGGGTCAGCGCGCCGGTCCGCTGCACACCGGCCGCCACGACGTAGAGCGCCGCAACGGTCAGCGGAGCTGGGTTGGAGAACCCGGCCAACGACTGCTCGGTGTCGATAACACCCACGGCCAGGAGCAGGATGTTGCCGCCGAAGACCGCTGCGGCAGCCGAGGTCCGTCCGCGGATGAGCAGTGCCAGGACACCCACCAGGACGAACAGGGTGAACCACGCCTGCCAGGTCATGGGGGCAAGGGTGGCACAGCGGCCCATCGGGGAACTTGACCGAAACCCGCCCCGGGGCCGACGATCTGGAGCATGGGCAGGCCGACGGGCAAGGGCGAGCTGCTCGCCGCCGCGAAGGACGAGTTCCAGAGGCTCTGGGCGGCGGTGGAACAGGTCCCTGTGGCGGACCGAGGACTGCCGGGGGCCTGCGAGGCGTGGTCGGTCAAGGACCTGCTGACCCACCTGCATGCGTGGCAGGAGATGACCCTGGTCTGGGAGCGGGCCGGAGCGGCCGGCGAGCGGCCGGCCATCCCTGCGCCGGGTTACACGTTCGCCGACACCCCCGCACTGAACCAGGTCATCCATGAGCGGACCCGCGACACGCCCTGGGACGTGGTGGTCCGCGACCTGCACAGAACGCACGCCGAACTATTGGCCGTGATCGATGGCTACTCCGAGGAGGACCTGTTCACCAAGCGCCGCTATCCGTGGACCCGTTCGACCTCGGTCGGCGCCTACCTCGTGTCGGCGACCTCGAGCCACTACGCCTGGGCCTCGAAGCTGATCCGTTCCTGGGCCCGGAGCCCCTGACCCTGGACGCGCCCACGGGCTTGGTCACACGCGCCGGGGCGCAGGCCCGAGGAGACGCCAGATCGGACAGGCTTGGGGGTAGAGGAGGCTGTTGCCGAATCCTCGGGGTGGCCTCGGTGACGCGGTCAGGGGGTTGCGCGCGGGGTGGGGGGTTGGGGCGTGCGGCTGGATCTGTGCTGGTGGAGGGCCGTGTTGCCGGCGTGTGGGCGCGGGGGTGGCCGTGTTCGGGGCCTGGTGGAGGCCCGGGGCCGGCTGGTGTGCTGGTCAGGCTGCCCGGGTGCGGTGGATCTTGAGCAGGTTGAACGCGGCGGCGGCGAAGTGCAGTTCGGCGTCGGCTGCTTCCAGGCCGCGGCGGGAGAACGCGGGCAGGATCTTCTTGAGGTTGCCGATCCCGGGCTCGACCGTGGCGCCGCGGCGTTTGTAGGTGGCCGAACCTTCGGGGGTGGCCAGTCGGTGGGCCATCTGCTCCCGCACGGTCCAGTCCGGGTCGGGGTCGCCGGTGGTCGGGTCATTCTTCGCGGTGGTCAACAGGTCGCGGGCCTTGCCCAGGGCAATCAGTCTGTCTGGGCCGTCTGCGTTGAGGTTCGCGGTGCTGGAGTAGCCGGCGTCGGCGAGCACGATCCCGATCGGCAGGGGTACGCCGGTCTGCTCGGACAGGCGTGCCGCCACCTCGATGGCCTTGCCCATCATCGGTTGGAACTGGGGGTCATCAGCGCTGGATTGGCCCAGCGAGCAGGCCACGATCAGCTGGTCACCGGTGACCGCGACTTGGGCGTTGTAGCCCTGGATCCACCCCTTACGGGTCGGCTGGATCCGGGACTGCGGGTCGGTGGTGTTCACCCGCGGCCCCGGATCCTGCCTCGTCTTCTTCGGGCGGGCCTTGGCCTGCTTGGCCTGCTTGCTCTGGCCAGCCGGGCCAGCCGGGCCAGCCGGACCAGCCGGACCACCCTCATCCGGGCCAGCTGGACCATCCTCATCCGGGCCGTCGTCCTCGGGGCCGTCGGAGGGTGGCTGCGGGTGGGGGTTGGCGTCTCGTGCCGCGCGGGCCGCGTCCAACCGGGCCTGCGCGGCACGCACTTTGGTGTTGGCTTCGACCGGGGCCGGGGGCCGTCCCGGGGGTGGGGTCCCGTCCGGGGAGAACCGGGCCAGCCACGCCTCCCGGCCGGCAGTGGCACGCTGGCGGGCAATCGCCAGGCGCAGTACTGCAGCCTCGACCGGGTCCACGGCCGCGGCGTCACGCCCGAGCCTGGGCTCACCCCGGCGCAGTGCCTCGATCCGAGTCTGGGCCTTCGCCGAGGAATCCCTGGCCGCCTTCGCCGCCTTGGACTCCTCGAACGCCGCGACCAGCACATCCAACCGGGCCTGCCGCGCCTGCGTGGCAGCGAACCGCTGCGCCACCTCATCACCCCGGGCCGCACCGAACAGGGCATCCTCCGCCTCATCCGCGGCCTGCGCTTCGGCCACGATCACCGCAACCTGGTCGGCCAACTCCCCGGCCTGGCGGTCCAACCACTCCTGCCCCCGGTTGGCCTGCAGTGACGCGTTCGCCGGGATCTTGGTCCCATCGATGGACACCGTGCCGAACCGGGCCATCCCCAACCCCGCCGCCAACGACAACACCTGGGCGAACAAGTCCACGAACGCCGCCTCATGCGCCGCCCGGAACCGGGCCAACACACTGTGATCAGGCACGTCCTGCCCACACGCGATCCGGAACGCCACATCCGTGCCGACACGCCCGCTCAATGCCCCGGGTAGACCGAACCCCCGAGCAATACCCCAGCAACAACACCGTCAGCAGCATGTCCGGGTCATACCCCGCCCGCCCAGCGCCACGGGAACGACCCGCATGAAACGCCGAGGTGTCGCACCGGGCCACCATCTCCAGCAACGTCCACACCAGATGGTCTTCAGGCAGCCAGTCCCGCATGTCCGGCGGCAACAGGAACACCTGATCACGCGTCACCGGACGGTAGAAGATCGCCATGCCCCATCATCGCGCACACACCACCCGAAAGCAGGGCAAACACCCCGCTTTCAGCAACAGGCTCCATGGTGTGCCTTTCGGGCGAAATTGGGCACTCGATAGGGCATCGAGCACCGGTTCGACCCCGCTGAAAGGCGCGGGCTCACGCATCGCCGCAGGTCAAAGCCCATTGCGAGAAGAGCCGCCTCGGGGATTTGAACCCCGGACCTGCTCATTACGAGTGAGCTGCTCTACCCCTGAGCTAAGGCGGCGCCTGCCCTTGCGCGTCGTTGTGCGGGCGTGCCTGGGCGGACCGCCCAATGGTAGCGACCGGCGGGCGTGCGACCCAAATGCGCGTCCGTGCCGGGATAGGGTCGCGGGATGCAGGTCGAACCGCTGTCCATCGAGGGTTCCTGGGTCATCACCCCGAAGATCCACGCTGACCAACGGGGCGCTTTCCTGGAGTGGTTCACGGAGCCCGCGTTCATCGAGGCGGTCGGGCATCCACTTCGTCTGGCCCAGGCGAACTGCTCGGTCAGCGCTCGTGGCGTGGTGCGCGGCATCCACTTCGCCGATGTCCCCCCCGGGCAGGCCAAGTACGTGACGTGCGTGTCCGGCGCGGTCCTCGACGTGGTCGTGGACCTGCGCACCGGATCGCCCACGTTCGGTCGGTGGGAGGGCGTACGACTCGATGACGTGGCTCGTCGGGCGGTGTATCTCGCCGAGGGGCTCGGGCACGGATTCTGTGCGCTGACCGAGGGAGCGACGGTGGTGTATCTGTGCAGCGAGGGCTACGCGCCGACGCGGGAGCACGGGGTGCACCCACTGGATCCAGACCTGGCGATCGATTGGGGGATCCCCGCCGGGGATATCCAGCTGTCGCCCAAGGATGCCGACGCGCCCATGCTGGAGGTGGCGCTGGCCGGGGGGTCGCTACCGGGATGGGTGGATTGCCAGGCATTCCGTTCCCGGTTGGGCGGGAGCCCCCGGTAGGAGGCTCCGACCTCACAACATGGTCCTCCTGAGGCGAGGCGGATAGCCAAGGCGCGGGCGAAGGCTGCATGATGGCCGCAGCGCCGCACAGACCGTGGCAACGGATTGTCCCATCGGCATCGATCGCCGTCCGCGCGCTCGGACCCACAAGTGCGGAGCACCAAAGGCTTCACGGCTGGTTCAGCCTAGGCAGATGGATCCACGGGGACCCGCAAGGAACCGCGCGAGTCGATCACCCGACGATCCGCGACGGCGTTGCCCACGCCGTCGAAGGCATCGTGGTCGACAAGCAGGACGACCACCTCGGCCGTCGACAAGGCGACATCCAGCGCGACGAGTTCCACGTTACCCTCGTCGGACAGCGACGCCGGCAGGGTCGAGATATGCGGTTCGACCACCAGCAGCCGTGTTGACGGCAACAGCTGGGCGACCCGACGACTGATCTCAACTGCTGGGCTCCCCCGCAGGTCGTCGATGTTTGCTTTGAAGCTCAGCCCGAGCAACGCGACCGCCGCCGCACGCGATTCGTCAACCGCCCGAAGAATCTGATCGACGACGAACTTCGGCTTGGAGTCGTTCACCTCGCGCGCCGTCCTGATCAGGGTGGCCCGCTCTGGCGCGGCTTCGACAATGAACCAAGGATCGACCGCGATGCAGTGACCACCCACACCCGGCCCGGGCTGGAGGATGTTGACCCTCGGGTGGTGATTGGCCAGCGTGATGAGTTCGAAGACGTCTATGTTCAGGTCTGCACAGACCATGGACAACTCGTTGGCGAACGCAATGTTCACGTCACGGTAGGAGTTCTCGACAAGCTTGGCCATCTCCGCGGTCCGCGCGTCCGTGAAACTCAGCGCCCCGGTGCAGAAGCGCCCGTAGAGCTCAGCGGCTCGCTGGGCAGCCCGCGGTGTCGTTCCGCCGATGATTCGATCGTTCTGCACAAGCTCCGTGACAACGCGACCAGGCAGGACGCGTTCGGGACAGTGCGCGACATCGATCCCTGTGAGCCCCGGACGGGCCTCACGAATCCACTCCGCCATCAGCTCGGTCGTTCCAGGCGGACTTGTCGACTCAAGGATGATGAGTTCATCGCCGGTGAGCAGGGGGACGAGACTGTCCACGGCCGATCGAACGTAGGTGAGGTCCGCGCGGTTCCCTTTGGTGAACGGCGTCGGCACCGCGATCACATATGCGTCCGCGCTCTGAGCTTCCATGTGTGCCGTGAGCCTCCCAGAGCCGACAACCTGTTGCAGCAGGTGCTCCAGGTCAGGCTCGACGAATGGCAATCGCCCACCCGCGATCGTCTCGGCCACGACAGGGTTCACGTCGACGCCGAGAACGCGGAGACCGCTGTCGGCCAGGACGACAGCGGTCGGAAGCCCGATGTACCCCAGTCCAATGACCGCGACGGTTTCCAATGGAATGCTCTCTCCCGGCTTCTGGCTTGGCGACAGATGTGCATGTCGGCGATCAGTCTACGGGCACCGTGGGTGACCGATGGGCGACCGGCCACACGGTCACGGGGAAGTTCCCGCGGCTCGGTACCATGCGTGCGTGCACCGCATCGTGATGGCTTATGGGACCCGGCCGGAGGCGATCAAGATGGCGCCACTCGTGCGAGCCGTACAGGTCTCTCAGCAACTGCAGGCTCACGTGATCACCACGGGTCAGCATCAGCAGATGCTGACCCAGGTCCACGAGGTCTTCGGGATAGTCGCCGATAGTGCCATCGACGTGTACCGCCCGGGCCAGACCCTCGATCAGCTCGGCGCCCGCCTGCTCACCGCACTGCCGGAAGTCCTGGGAGTCGACCGGCCGGATGCGGTTGTCGTCCAGGGCGACACGACGACCGCGTTCCTGTCGGCTTTGGTCGCGTTCCATGCTCAGATCCCGGTGGTCCATCTGGAGGCCGGACTGCGGACTGGCGAGCGCTACAACCCGTTCCCGGAGGAACTGAATCGGCGCCTCATCGGACAGCTGGCCAGCCTTCACCTGGCCCCGACGCGACAGGCGGAGCAGAACCTCCTGGCCGAGGGAATCAATCCCCGCCACATCGTGTGCACCGGCAACACCGTGATCGATTCCCTACTGGGAGTCCTGGCCCGTGACTACCACGTACCCCACGAACTCGCAGCGATCCACGCGCACCCCGGACGTGTCGTGCTGGTGACCGCCCACAGGCGCGAATCTTGGGGGGCTCCGCACGACCAGGTGGCCGCTGCGATTGACTCGCTCACGCACAGGTTTCCCACCGTGCTCTTCGTGGCGCCACTGCACCCCAACCCGACTGTGCGCCGGTCATTCGCAGGGATCCGCGACCTGGCCGGCGTGCGCCTGTTGGAGCCGGTGTCCTACGTCGACTTCTGCCATCTGCTGCAGCGGGCCGACCTCATACTCACCGATTCCGGCGGTGTGCAGGAGGAGGCACCCGCCCTCGGCAAGCCCGTCCTCGTGCTACGCGAGACGACCGAGCGCCCCGAGGCGGTTGACGCGGGCACGGCCAGGCTCGTGGGTACGGATCCCGAGGTGATCACGAAGATGACCATCAAACTCCTCGAGGATCCGGCTGAGTACGCAGCCATGGCCACCGCGGCCAACCCGTTCGGTGACGGCCGTGCAGCCGGTCGCTGCGTCGCGGCGATCGAACATTTGCTCGGGCTCGGGCCAGCGCCCCGCCCTTTCGCACCCGGTCCGCGGTCCAGCCCAGAGCCTCGCGGGGCTGAGCCGGAGAGCCAACCAAGGTGCCACGCGACCTCGCTGCCAGATAGGGGCTGAGATCGCCGCAG
Organism: uncultured Actinomycetes bacterium; assembly: GCA_963781015.1. Classification (GTDB taxonomy): domain Bacteria; phylum Actinomycetota; class Actinomycetes; order S36-B12; family CAIYMF01; genus Prado023. The sequence goes on from CAWAEB010000009.1 coordinate 129,799, forward strand.
GTCAATGCACGTCTCGGTCGCCGTCAGGTGCCCTGAAGACCACGGCGCGCTTCTCGAAATGGTCCAGGTGCTCGACCTCCCACTCGGGGAACGATTCGTGCCAGAGGCCAGCGACCTCGCGCTCGTCAGACCTCACGAGATCGTCGAGTATCAGCTCGGCGCCTGGTAGTAGCCGCTGAGCGACCAGTGGAAGAGCGGGCCAACGAGCCAGAGGCCCGGTAGCGGCGGGGGGCCCATCCACAGAAACAAGGCCGATGTTATGGAGGTCGGAAACCATGTCCGGCTGGTACCAACGCACCTCGCGGCCCCCGACCTGCTGGGTCACGAGCGGCGCGTGCCGAACCTCCACCCACCTTTCCAAGCCCTGCGAGCGCACCAGGTCCATTGTGGCGGCACCGAACCGCTCATCATGGTCAAGGGCCACGATCCGGCCGTCCCCTCCCAGGGAACGCAGCGCTGCAGCCATCCACACCGTGCTCTGACCGCTGCCGACGTCCAGGATGAGCTGCGGACGCTTGGCCATGACCCGTTGGACGAGCCACAGCAGCAGGTCCTCCGACGCCGCCCAGCCACCCGGAAGCGGCATGGGACGATCCACTGGCGCTACTGCCTGGAGTTGCATGAACGACTCGAGCAACCCCTTATGCAGCTTTCCCGCACTTCCCAGGGTCGATGTCAACGCTTTCTGCTGCGCGCCCAGCACGTCCAAGGCTTCGCGACCACTCCTTATCTCCTGGAGAGCCCGAAGGCTGAACTCGTGGACCTCTTGGAGGGTCAACTGACTGGTCTCGAGGTTCAGTTGGCTGGTCCGGGCGACCCGCGCCACCTCGGTCGGGGTGGATCGCAGAGCCACTTGCGCGGCCTTGAGGTCCAACGCCACCCGCGTGAGGCGGCGCAGGCTGCGCCACACGAAGAAGAGGGCCATCAGGCCAGCTGCTAGGGACGTACCCAGCAGCCCCCACAGGACGAGTCCGGCCCATCGGCCATCCGTGACGCCACCGAGGACCGCGAGCAACGAGACGAAGATCGCCAGGGCGCCCGCGACCATCATCGCTCGCGGGCCCACCCGACGTGCGTAGACACCAACCGCGCCTTGCCGTTGGCCCCTGGAGGGCCGGGTGGGTCGGGCCGACACCTTCGCGCCAGGGCTCCCGACGCCTGGTGGGGCCCCGGGTTGGGGCGGAGCAGCGTCGGTCGCAGACGCGTCGGTCGCAGACGCGTCGGTCGCAGACGCGTTCAGGGCCGCGATCCCCCAAAGCACGCCCGCGGCAGCTGGGCCCTCCGCCGAACGGGTCAACGTAACGATCGGGACCTCATCGATGCGCTCCACCGCCTCCGCCGAGACGCCTTCAAAGGACGCTGTTGCTACCCCCGGCGGGCTTGAGCCAGGGAGGATCGCAAGGCGCAAGCGCTGCGCGGAGTCGAGGAGACGACCGGCGAGTTCAGACGCTCGGGTCAGATCCTCAAGCACGACTGCCGTCGCTGCCGAGGCCGGCGGCATCGGTAGACCAGAGCCACCGTCGACCGCAAGGACCCTCACTTCCCCGTAGCCCCTGGCCAGAGCACCCACGAGGCTCGGTGCGGCGTCATCTGTGTACACCCAGAGGGTTCCGGATGCTCCATCATCCGCGGATGAGCCAGAACTGTCCGCCAGCGCTGTCACCTTGGCTCCTGTCGACCCGTCGGCGGTGGGATCCCCATGCGCCAGCCCGTATGCTCGGAGGCCATGGTAGCCCGGCCGCTTGCGTCAGAAGGGTGCATGGACGCTCCGGTGGTGTCGTCCTCACCCACACCCCGGCGTGTGCCCCGCGTGTCTGTCTTGGTGGCGAGCCACCTTGGTCGTGAGCGAATAGAGCGAACGCTCGACAGCCTGGATCGCCAGACTCTGGACAGGGACCGCTACGAAGTGGTCGTCGTCGTGAACGGCCCGGACGACGGCACCGTCGAAGTCGTTAGACGCCGCCAGGCTGAGCAGGGTGGGTGCCGAGTCCGGTTGGTGGCCACGCCGTACGCGGGACTGTCGAATGCCCGCAACCTCGCGGTTCATGCAGCGGCATTCGAGTACGTGACCTGGGTGGACGACGACGACTGGGTGTCCGAGTCGTACCTCAAGTCCCTGCTTGAACAGGCGGCTCCCGATGCGGTTGTCCTCGCCTATTTCGCCGATGTTGCGGAGGGGGACCCGGACGCCCCCCCGAACTTCGACAACTACCTCAACCGAGAGATCGGCCAGCATTCTGGGCAAATGGTGCCCTTCTCCCGTCTGCCCACCGCAGCCTCGGCGAACTCCGGCAAGCTGGTCCCCACAGCAATGCTCCGGCAGGAGCGATACGACCCAGACCTCGGAAGCGGCGAGGACGTCGTTCTCTGGTCGACCATCTTCTGTCGCCATCAGCCGATGATTCGCGTGGTCCCGGTCGACAAGCACTGCGTGTACTACCGCACGTTGCGTGCGGGGTCGGTTTCTCGCAAGCACGATCGAAGGTTCCTCGTCGATCGGGTGGCAGTCATCGCACGCCTAGAGCGTCTCATTGCGGCGCACCCCCAGCACGCCAGCGGAGTCGGGGTCGTGGTGGGGGGTCAGGCCATGCATTGCGGGCGCTACCTCGCTGCCAACCCCGCCGATCGGGCCTGGGCACTACAGGCCATTCGCGAGAGCGGCGTCCGTAGCTTCCCCTTCGCGACGATGAACGCAGAGTGCGCCGACCTACTGGTCATCGCCTACGCATTCCCCCCAGTCAATGACACCTCCGCACTCGTGACAGCGCGCAGGTTGCACGCCTGGGGTGAAGCGTTCGACGTCCTGACACACGCCATGGCCCCGCTGCGCTTCGACGATCCGGACACGGTCCTCCTTGTCGAGCAAGGGCTCGCCCGCCGCTTCGTGGTCGCAGGGCACCCGGTCTCTGCACACATACCCAGCATCGCCAACTTCTGCGCTGTGGGTCTCAAGCAGGTCACTGCTCGTGAGTCGAGTCACGGCCCCTACCGAAAGATGTACAGCCGTGCGATGTGGCCCGCTGCACACGTCGCCGGCGCGCTCTACAAGGCCCGAAACCCGGGAGTCTCATGGGTTGCGGAATTCTCAGATCCACTTGTCATCGATGTGCGCGGCCAGGTGCGGATCGCGCCCCTGGGAAGCAACCCGCTCATCGCCGAGATCGAGAAGGCCATCGCGGCACGCGGACTGCCGGTGGTAGCCACTGACAACGTCTACGAATGGATCGAGAACATCACGTTCGCCCTTGCTGACGAGATCCTGTTCACCAATGCGCACCAACTCGAGTTCATGCTCGACCACACGACTCGTCCCGAGCTGGCCGCGAGGGTCCGGCGAATCGCCACGGTGAGCCCCCACCCCACGCTTCCCCAGGCCTTCTATACGGCCCGGGTCACGGGCTACTCCCTGCCCCAGGACCGGATCAATCTCGGCTATTTCGGGGTCTTCTACAAGACCAGGGAGGTGGGAGCGCTGGTGGACGCGCTGGCCCTGCTCGACCACGAGGACCGGCAGCGGGTCATGCTGCACATTTTCACCGACAAGCCCGAGGACGTTGCCGTTGAGGTGGGCGAGCGCGGGCTGCTCGACTGTGTGCGGGTCGCGCCCTACCAGCCCTACTTGGAGTTCCTGAACCTGACGACGCGATTCGACTGGCTCGTTGTCGCAGACGCGCAGGTCGCGGATTCGCACGGGACCAACCCCTACCTACCGTCGAAGCTGTCCGACTATCGTGGCTCGGGGGCGCGGATCTGGGCTCTGGTCGAGCCCGGGAGCAGCATGAGTGCGGAGCCGGTCGATCACCGCACAGTGGTCGGTGACGTCGCCAGTGCTGCCGCCTTCCTCGGCGCTCAGAGCCGAGCCGCGGCGACGTCGTCTTGACCGAGGGCGACAGATGCGGGGCTTGAGTGGAGACCAACGGGGCTCCGTCGGGGCGGTGGTCCCTGACTGTTGCGTACAAGAGGTACCAGAGCGCATCGCATCGCTGGATCGCGTGAGTACGCTTCAGCCATGTCCAAGCCCGTTCCGCGCGCCTTCAGGAAGTTCGCCATAAATCTCGCCGACAGGTTGCCGGAGCCGCGTGACCTGGCTGCCCGCGAGGTTCTTCGATCCGTCCGCGATCTGGTCGAGGGCCGGCCCGCATCAGAACCCGACAAAGCGAAGGTGGAGCCCCCGCGGGGCCCAAAGGTCGACACCACGCTCTGGGCTACTCCAGGCAGCTACGGATCTCCGATTGTTGACACCAATGACGTTCGCGGAAGCGGCAGTGACGGAACGGGGTCCGTGAGCCTCCCAGGTATCGAGCTCGATACGGCCGCTCATGACGCTCTCTGGGCAGAGTGGCTCCCACATGCATTGCAATGGCGGGACAGTTCGCCTGCGCAGGCTCGCCGTTATCACACCGAAAATTCCATGTTCGGTCCCTTTAGCGCCACGCTGCTCGCGGCGGCCATTGGGGCAATCAGACCCCGCCGATATGTCGAAATCGGTTCTGGCTTCAGCTCTGCAGTCGTCCTGGATGTCAACGACGAACAGCGCCCGGACGATCCGATCGACTGCACGTTCATCGAACCATTTCCAGATCGACTACATTCCATACTTCGGCCCGAGGACTTGGAATTCTGCACGATTCTTGTTGAAAAGGTCCAAACAGTAGATCTCGCCATCTTCGACCAGCTCGAGGCAGGCGACGTCCTATTCATCGACTCTTCGCACGTCGCGAAGAGCGGAAGTGACTTGCTGCACGAGCTTTTCGAAGTATTGCCACGGCTCAAGTCTGGCGTGTACATACACTTTCACGATATTCTTTACCCCTTTGACTACCCGATGGATTGGATGGTCAAACAGAACCGATCTTGGAACGAGCCGTACTTTCTCCGTTCGTTCCTTATGTACAACACTGAGTTCTCGGTCCACTTCTGGAGCGACTACCAGGCGCTCTTTGGAAGTCCCACGCCTGAACTGAAGGTCCCTCGCTCTAGTTCGATTTGGCTCCGCCGGAACTAGTCGCCCATTCCCGCTCGGCCGCATGTGGGCCACTGTGGCTGTGTTGGGCACCGCGAGCGTGCCCAAGGACGAGGAGGCCGAGCGCTGCGACGGAGTTCCCCGCCGCAAGGACAGGCTGGCCGGCTCAGGCGGGCTGCTGCCAACAGGTGCCGTGGTGTGCTGGCGCAGGGACGGCGGTCAGCTGGGCGGTTCATCGCCACCCGAGTACTGGGCGTACACGTCACGCGCCCGTTCGATTGCCTCAACAGACGGCACACTGTCTCGATCCCAGGTGACCGGCCGTCGCACAGTACGCGCGGGTTGACCCACATGCAGCCCCATGGCCGGGTAGGCCTTGCCCGCAACCACGCTGTTGGCACCCACGATGCTTCCGGCCCCCACTCGCGCTCCGGGGAGCAGCAGCGAGTTCTGTCCGATCCACACGTGTGGTCCCACGATGACATCGCGCGCGGGGTTGATGACCTCACCCGTGACCGGATCAATGATCAGGTGCATGTCATAGGGCCGCCCCCACACCCCCCAGGAGACCATGCAGTCATCGGCCACGATCAGCGCAACCCCGTCACCCTTCACCGACGTGTGGAACCCACCACTGCTGCTTCCGGCCCCCCAAAAGAAGCGCACGCCCCGGTCCCGCAGCGTCACCCGGAGGTGGAGTTCCCGCCTGTTCTTCGGATGCCCCGCGATGACGATCAGGGACTCGTTCGCGGTCAGGAACTCGCCCACCACGGCCGCATTCGGTCCTAGGATGATGACCGAATCGGAGCCTTCCATCAGGACCTTGAGCCTGGGCGCAGCGAGGTCAGGGTGCACGGCCACGACGTTCCCTCGGGAGCTGGAACCCTGCGAGACGGTCAACCCGTGGCGACCCGAGACTTGCTGAACATCTTCGGCGAGGTCCAGGTCGTAGTTGATCAGGACAGCAGTGTCCGGCAACGTATGACCCAGCTTGCCCAGTTCAGAGTGGAGCGAGGCGGCGGGATCTCCACAGAGGCTGGCGACCCTGGCGGCGGCGCGCTGGGCGGCATCGTTCTTGGCGGTCCCACGGCCCTGCTGGTGCGGCCTACCACGGCGAAATCTCATAGTGAGGGCCCCTTCTCGTGGCTCGAAGCGGAGTTCTCGGCGCTCCGCCACCACGTCATGCAGTGTCTCCCGACGGCTCGCCCGCCCCACCGTCGGGTAGCCAGGGTGCCAGCGCCGCACGCATCCAGGGAGCCATCGACTCCGCGTAGGTCGCGGTCAGGTGGGCGTAGTCGCGGTAGATGATGACATTGCCCACCGCCGCCGGGCAGACGTCAGGCAGGCAGATCCCATCCGTGAGATCGATAGCTCGCCAGGAATAGGCTGGATCGGCCGTCAGCAATCGGTCCACGGGGTTCCTGTCGTCCACCGCTTCGCGCCGCGGCGTCGCGCACTCGGACAGATTCTGGGGGGAGGTCGCCACACAGTCCGGAACCTTCAGAACCTCGCCGTCCCTGCTCATCAGCGGGGTGTCGGCGATGAACACCGGCGTGGTCCCGTGCGCCTCAGCTTCTTGGGCAACGGCATGGAAGCCTCGACGGATCTCGTCGTCCCGCTGGTCCTCCTGCAGCCGTTGGCCCGAGGGGCCAAGCACTGCGACATAGTTGACCGACGTGAGGAGCAGGAGGTCCGGCGGATCAGCTGCCAGCCGCTGCCTGGCCGCCTCCTGCCATCGGGTACAGGAGTCGTAGGGTTGGTCGTCGCTGGTGATCGTCACGGTGCTGTCGGTCAGCGGGCACTGGGACTTCAGCAGGGTTCGAAGCCCCCACCCGTGCTCCTGGGCGAGCCTGGTCAATGTGGGAACCCACGATGTGGCATGGGAGTCACCCGCGATCACCAACTCGAACGCCGCTTGGGGGTCCCCGTACTGGCAGTCCTGCAGTGGCGCGTCGGCAGACCCCACTTGACAGCCATCGGAGTAGGGGGCCGCGTTGTCCCGCGGCGCCTCGGCGGCAGAGGGGACAAGCGGATCGAATGAATCGCCAGGGTCTGGATGCGCCTGCACCCACGCCCGGTCCAGCAGGCGCGCAGCTCCCAACTCGCTGGGCGGTATCGCACCCAGGTCCTCAGACTGCCCGATCCCACTTGCTCGGTAGAGGACGAACGCCGCTCCGAGCGACGTCACGACCAGGACGCCGCCCATGATCAGGGCCAATCCGCTCCTGCGCCGGAACACCGCCGCGTGGCGGACCGGATTCTCCAGGAAGCGCAGAGAGATCCACGCAAGGGCGCCCCCAACCAGCGTCACCGGGATCAGGACCCGCCAGTCCGCCGCCGGTCGCAGTTCGGTCACGATGGCGATGGCGGGCCAATGCCACAGGTAGAGGCTGTAGGACATGGCGCCGACCCACACCATCACCGACGTGGACAGGCCACGGGTCACCCAGCCTGAACCCCCTCCCATCCCCGAGAGGAGGAGGGCGGCGGCGCCCAGGGTCGGTAGCAGTGCGGCAGTTCCCGGGAACGGCGTGGCCGGTGTGATGAGCACGACCGAGCTGATTACCGCGACAGCACCCATGTATCCCAGGGCAGCCTTCACGCCGGCTGGCAGTCGGCTGGACTCGGCGGCGGTCAAGGCGACCAAGCCCCCGAGGGCCATCTCCCAGAGCCGGGTGAACGTCGAGAAGTAGGCGTTGGCCGGATTCGTGGCTGTGTTGAGCACTGAGTAGGCCAGCGACGGCACGAACACGAAGCCCATCGCGGCAAGGAGGCTGCGCCTGATCCGGAAACCCGCTCGGAGTGCAAGAACGGCGAAGCCGACCAGCAGGGCGGGCCACATGAAGTAGAACTGCTCCTCGACCGACAACGACCAGAAGTGCTGGACCGGGGAGGCGGCCTCCTCCGCGCCGAGGTAGTCCGTGGCCCGGCCGGCGAACACCCAGTTGACGACGAATACCGCGGCAGCTGCGATGTCGGTCGCGATGCTCGGCCAACGAGATGCGGGCAGCAGCAACCAGGAGGCTGCCGCCGTGACGACCAGGACAGCCGTCCCGGCCGGGAGGAGTCGCTTCGCACGTCGCGCGTAGAAGCGCACGAGGTCCACCCGTCCGCTCACGGTGACTTCACGCAGGAGCAGGCCAGTGATCAGGAACCCGGAGACGACGAAGAAGACGTCCACTCCCACGAATCCGCCCGCGATCCCGGGGACCTTGGCGTGATAGAGCATCACCATCAGGACGGCCAGGGCCCGGATCCCTTCCACATCCGGGCGGAAGCCCGTGTCACCCCGATGGCTGGAGACCAGCAGCGGCTCCGGTTGTGGCCCGGAGACAAGTCCCGCTGAGGACTGACTCACGGGCCCGGCGGCTCTGGGGCGGGGACTCGGGTGCGCAACTCCTCATCGGTCAGCCTGCGGCGTAGCCCCTCGATCTCAGCCACTACACGCTGGCAGCAACGGCCATCGCGGTGCGGGAAGGTCCTTTCGATCCGCTTGAGGTACTCCGGCTGCGGCTCACGCCCGTGGTCGAGCACGCCGATGAGATCGCTGACTGCCGCTTCCAGATCGGAGGCGACCGGGCCGAGCCCGTCGCGCTCGTACTTGAAGTACCCCCCGCGCCCGACATGCCCGCCACCGAACATCTTGTCCCCGTCGAACTGGAAGTAGGTCACCGGGCGCCCGATGTAGGCGGCGTTGAACGCCATCGAGGAGTAGTCGGTGACCAGCGCAGCAGCCCGCGCAAAGTACGTCCGGACGTCGTTGCCCTCGAAGCGCAGCGGCAGCACACGCTTCGGGAGCCGGGGCGAGTCGAGAACCTCCTGCAGGTTCGGGTGGGGCAGGAAGGCCAGCTGCAGTCCGTGGCCTGCCACCGCCTGCGCGAGCCGCTCGGAATTGAGCAGCCCGAGCCAGTTGTGGGCGTACTCGGTGTCCCAGAACTCGGCGGGCAGGGTCCGGCGCTGCGACCCCGCAGTCAGGGGAGGGAGCAGCCAGTTGCGCCAGGTGGGCGCGACAACCACGAGGTCCCGCCGTTCGGGAGGGTACTGGGCGCCGACCTCCAGCAGCTGATCGAACCGAGGAAGCCCCGTGTTCCGCGTCTCCTTCGTCGTGTAGGTGTAGGCGGTGTGGTCGCCGGCCACGGACGCGAACTCCGCCGGGGTGCTGGTGACGAAGAGGGAGACCCGCTTCGGATTCAGCCAGTTCGAGAGGTCGTCCTTGATGATCCCGTGCTGGAGGAAGACGAACTTCCATCTGGGATTGACCCGACCGATGATCCCCCGAGGCCACATGATCGGCGCATCCGCGTGCGAGGAGATGAGGAAGGAGCAGTTCGCCAACAGCGCGCGCCCGCGAACGCTTCCCCAAGCGACGAGACGGTCGCCGAATCCGTCGCGGCGCAGCCGATCCCAGTCCGCCGTCCCCCGTTCGACAGTGAACCAGGCGTTGATGTCCGGGCGGTGCTCGCGGAGGTACCGGAAGAGCACCTCGGCGCTGTCGTCCGCGTCGTGGATCCGGTCCACCAACGCCCACGCACCGTCGAACTCCCGCCCGGGTCCGGCAAGGACGCTGGCCCCGCGCCCCTGGATGGCTTCCCGGACGAGGCGATTGCGGACCTTGGCCAGGAGCTCCCTGGTCCCGGCAGGAGCCTCCACGGGATCCGTAGTGAACGTTCGAGTCAGCGCTACAGGCACTTCGGGCTCGATCGCAATGGGCGCTGGTTGCGCGTTGATCCGCACCCGCAACGCACCTCGACTGCTCACCCACGAGATGCGCTCGCGCATGAGGGTTCGGTCGAAGTAGATCAGGTCGCGGGCCTTGCTGTGGCGCGGAACGATCGGAACACCATCGATCAGGTACTCGACCTCGGGCTCGGCTCCGACGAAGCGGTGGACGACCTGAACAAGGCCCTGTTCAGCATCGACATTGCCGGCGGTGACGCTGGGGCTGACCCAGTCGGCCGGCCGCCAAACATGCAGCAGCGCATCGCGCCAGGGCTGCTGCAGCTTCCTGGCGTTGAATGCGCGCACCGTTCCCGGATCCAGCAGTTCCACGATGCGTGGCATCAATCGATGGAATGCGTCTGCGCTCCGGCCGACAGCAGCCGTCTGGGAGCCTGATGCGGCGTCCTCAGCTGAGAAGTACCAACTGAGCTCATAGATGATCAGGTTCTGCAACCACTCGGGAGCACTGCCGAACCTGTCGGCCCCCCGTTGCAGGGCATCGAGGTACCCCAGTTCGGGGACAACCGTGTACCTGCGTGGGTCGGCCAAGCTGTTGTTGAGCGTCGAGCTGAGGTCCGAACGCTTGCGATACAGGTAGCGGGCGTCGCGCAGGAACCCGACGGCCCTGCTGGGGGCGCCCAGGAGATAGGTGGAACAGAAGTGGCCGTCCTCGAAGTTGGGCCGAATCCGCTCGTCGAATCGCAAGGACTCCTGACGGATCAGGTCCAGACGGAAGAAGGCTGCCGGCGCGCTGCCATGGAAGTACTCGGGCTGACGGTCCAGGTCGACCGGGTGGTTGCCGCGTGCGAAGTGCTCGCGAAGGGGATGCTCGTCGCGTGTGGTCCCGGGACCGTCGTCGTAGAAGATCCGATTCGTGGCGACCATCTGCGTCTGCCGATGAGCGCGCAGGTAGCGCTCGACCGTCCGGAGGTAGTCCCTGTCGAGCATGTCGTCCGGGTCTGTGAACGTGACCCATTGACCGCGCGCATGCTCCAGTCCGAGGTTGCGCGCAGACGCCTGGCCGCCGTTCGGCTTGGTCAGGACTGTCACCGGGTAGGCGCTCCGCTCGGCCCACTCGCGGAGCCGGACCAGGGAATCGTCGCGCGATCCGTCGTCGACCGCCACGACTTCCAGCGTCCCTGCGGGGAGCCCCTGAGCATCGATGGAGGCGATGAAGTCCGGCAGGAACCGCGCCACGTCGTGCACGGCCGGGATGATCGAGAAGAGGGGGCGGACGCTGGTGCCGACCGCTGGTGGGGACATAGGCGCCAAGGGTAGTCGCAGGGGCACACACCGTTGCCGCAGGCACGGTGCCCTACCGGAGTCGCTGGGCAACCCGCTCGAAGTCTGTGAGCGCTGCTGCGATGGCCATGTGCATGTCGAGGTACTGGTAGGACCCGAGCCGACCCCCGAAGACGACGTTGGGTTCAGCCCTGGCCAGGTCCCGGTAGGCACGCAGCTTCGCCCGGTCCTCGGAGGTGTTCACCGGGTAGTAGGGCTCGTCGTCACGCTCGGCCGACCGGCTGCGCTCGCGCATGATGATCGAGCGATCCCCCGGCATCCGGTCGGCACGCTCCGGGTGGAAGTGCCGGAACTCGTGAATGCGGGTGTACGGCTCGTCCTCGTCTGCGAGGTTCATGACGGCGGTCCCCTGGAAGTCGCCGGTGCCGACCCTCTCGATCTCGAAGTCCAACGTCCGCCAGGCGAGCGCTCCGGCCCGATAGTCGAAGTACCGGTCGACTGGTCCGGTGTAGACCACCAACTGCGCCGGGAGGATGGAGGACCGGACATCGAAGAAGTCGACGCCCGTGGCCAGCGTGATCAGCGGGTGGTCGAGCATCCGCTGCATCCACGCGGTGTAGCCGTCGGTGGGGATGCCCTGGAAGGGATCGCTGAAGTATCGGGAGTCGAACGTGTACCGGACGGGAAGTCGACTGATGATTGCCGGATCCAGTTCGCGGGGATCGCACTGCCACTGCTTGGCTGTGTACCCACGGATGAACGCCTCGTACAGTGGCCGGCCGATCAGGCTGATGGCCTTCTCCTCCAGGTTCGCCGGGGTGCGTCCCCCGAGTTCGCTGGCCTGCTCAGCCACCAGGGCCCGGGCCTCATCCGGGGACATCGCAGACTCGAAGAATGCGCACATCGTGCCCAGGTTGATCGGCATCGGATAGATCCGCCCCCGGTACCTGGTGAACACGCGATGCTGATAGCCGTTGAAGGTCGTGAAGCGCGCCACGTAGTCGATGACGCGTTGGTTGCTGGTGTGGAAGATGTGTGAGCCGTACCGGTGGATCTCGATCCCCGTCTCCGGATCAGTCTCGGAATAGGCGTTGCCGCCCAAGTGCGCTCGCCGCTCCAGGACCAGCACGCGCCTGCCCAACACCGAGGCGACCCGCTCGGCCATCGTCAGGCCGTAGAGCCCTGAGCCGACCACCACCACGTCGGCTGCGCGAAGGGCTTCCATGAACGACTCCTCGACTCAGCCGACCGCACGCACTGATGGCGCCGCTCCGAGCAGCCTACCCACCGGACCGCCAGCCCGGATGGGATGCTCGGCGAAGCCGGCTCTTCGCGCGGTCGAGGGGGGACTTGGCCAGGACGATGCCTGCGTAGATGGGGTAGTTGCCCCGGACGAGGGCCGCCAATCGGGCCCGGGTTCCCTGCAAGGCGCCAGCGCTCGGCACCGACCAGCCAGTGGGGGCATGCTGCTGACAGGCTGCCGCGGCTCGTCCGAAAAAGGCCCGTCGGGACTCCCGGGGCACTCGCGTGGGGTTGGACAGCATGGCGTCGAACTGATGGATCATGAATGTGAACAGCACCGGGCGGTACTGCTCCCAGTCGGGGTGCTCGGCAAGGGCCTCGAACACCGACTGCCATTGGGCGAACACGTCGAAGTGTCGGGGGCTTGGACTGCGAAGGATGCTGCCCGTGCTCCGCTGCCGGTACTTCACGACTGGCAGGTCCAGGCCCGCGATCCGCCGTGCGGACATCAGGCCGGCCATCGTCCAGGGGATGTCCTCGTAGAACCCGCTCGGGAACGACAGGCCGGCGTCCGCGATGAAGTCCCGGCGATACGCCCGCGACCACGGGGCGTTGAAGATCCCGACCAGTTCAGGGCGTTGGCTCAGATGGAACACGCCGGCTTGCGCAGCCGCTGTCAGGTGGGCGCGCTGCGGATTGGGAAGCGTCTGGCCATCCTCCTGCCACGCCACGAAGTCGAACACGACGACATCGGGCTCCGCAGTCTCCTCGATGCGGTGGCGCAGGGCGGTCAGAGCGCCCGGGCGGAAGGCGTCGTCGGAGTCCAGGAACAGGACGTAGCGCCCGCCAGCCCGCGCGAGGCCGGTGTTGCGGGCCGGCCCTGGCCCGGACTGCCTCGTGTGCGACTCGACCTGGATACGGGGATCCGGGGCTCGGGCCTGGAGGAATTCGGCTGACCCATCGGTCGAGCAGTCGTCCACGACGATCACCTCGAGATCGTCGTGGTCCTGGCTGAGGATGCTGTCCAGGCACTCCTCGAGGTATGGCCTGGTGTTGTGCACGGCAACGATCACCGAGAAGAAGGGAGTGGTGCTCACGACCGCTGCAGTCCTCCTCGGGCAGACGCGTCTGCAGGATCCTGTGCAGCGAGGACTTCCGCCACCACCCGAGCGCAACTGCCCTCGTCGCGCAACGGGAAGGTCGCCCGCATCCGCGCCAGGTAGGTCGGATCACCGGAGGGAGCGGCGGCGAGCGCCTCCTCGATGGCCGCCAGCACGCTCGGCTCGTCCTCGGCCACCGGGCCGAATCCGTCGTCGGGGTAGGAGAAGTACCCGGGCTTGGTCAGGTGCGCCCCCCCGTAGAGGTCCTCGCGGTCGAACTGGAAGTAGACAACAGGTCGCTCGATCAGGGCCGCGTCGAAGGCCAGGGAGGAGTAGTCGGTGACCACCAGTCCTGCCGAGACCAGCATCTCCTGGACGTCGACCTCGGAGTGCGAAGCGACCCGCACGTGCGTCGGCAGGTTCAGCGCCGACAGGTAGGGGGCGAAGTTCGGGTGGGGAAGGAAGACGACCTGAAGACCGGCATCGGCAGCAGCGCTCGCGAACTGCGGGGACTGGAGCAGCGACGACCAGGCGAGCGCGAACGCCGAGTCCGTGAAACCTGCGACCGCTCCCCGCTGGCTCGAGCCGTCAAGCATCGGCCCCAGCAGGGACATCCGCCAGGTCGGCATGACCAGAAGGCTGGATCGCTCGTCCGCGGGGTTCCGGGCATTGAGTCCGAGGAGCCGGTCGTGGCGTGGGAATCCGGTCAGCGTGACCTCTTTGCTGGTGAGGCCGTAGGGGGTTCCGTCGTCGACGAGGGCGTGGTACTCCGCGCTGGTGACAGCCAGCATCAGGTCAATCGGTTTCGGGTTGAGCCAGGCGCTGAGGTCGTTCTGGGTCACACCATGCTGCAGGAAGGTGAATCTCCACCGTAGCGGCCCGAGCCGCCGCAGCGCGGGTGGGCGCACGACGTACTCGTCGGCGTGCGAGGACAGCAGGTGCCGGGCCGACAGGCACAGATCGACCCACTCCCGCGTGCCGTAGGGGATCACCCGGTCACCGAACTCCGCCTGCAGCCGCCCGAAGTCCGCGGACTCCCGACGCAGGACGAACCACGCATTGATATCTGGCTTATGGCCCCGCACATACCGGAACAGGTGCTCGGCGTTGTCGCGCGCGTTCAGGTCGCGATCCATGAGCACCCACGCGTCGGCAAAGCGCAGCGCTGTGCGGGGCTGGGAGGCATGCGCCCGGGCGGCCCAGCCCAGGGTCTGCTTCGCCCGACGGCGACCGGTCGCCTTCATCACGGCCCCCGATCTGGCCAGGGCCTTGCGGAGGGGTGCGGACCCGTCCACCTGCCGGGCCGGAGGTCGCTGCACCCACAGGGGGACGTCAACCCCGTCGAGCTCCAGTTCAGTCACACCGGCGTCGACCCACGCTATGCGCTCGTGGACCAGTGCCCGGCCTGAGTAGACAACACCCCGCGCCTTGCCATGCATAGGGGTCAGAACCGCAGCTCCGGCCCGGAACAGCTCGCTGGGAGGGTCACAGGTGTACAGGTAGCTCAGCCGCACCAACCCTTGGTCTGCGTCCCGGGCTTCGACCAACGCCCCAGCATCGTGCCAGGACTCCGGGCGGTAGCCGTGCGCGATGGCGGCAGTCCGCGCGGCGGGTAGTGCGAGGACGGCGAAGTCCGCCACGACAGCCGGGTCGAGCATCCCGGTGATCTGCTCCATGAGGGCGTGGAACTCGTCCGCCACGCCGAAGCCGGCAGCGTTGGGCGGGGCGTTCATCGGCTCCTCGGAGCCCAGCAGCCACGCCAACTCGTACACGATGGTGTTCTGCAGCCAGGTGGGGACGCTGGCTCGCTCGTCGACCGCCGCCCGCAGCGCGTCGAGGTAGCCGTGCCGCAGCAGTGCCGTGTACCGGTCAGCGCTGCGTCTGGCACCCTGCAGGGTCGAGGAACCATCAGCCCTGCGGCGGTAGTGGTAGCGCGCTGAGGCCACGAGGCCCAGGGTCGGTCGTTCCCGGGTCAGCAGGTACCGGGCGATCAGGTGGCCGTCCTCGAAGTTCGGCCGCACGCGCGCATCGAAGCTCCGCTGGCTGTCACGCAGGGCGCGAAGTGGGAAGAACGCCGAGGCGGCGCTCAGCTGGAAGTGATCGGGTTCCGCTGTCATGTCGACGACCCGATCCCCGGCCAGGAACCTGAACCGCAGCGGGTGCTCGTCAACGACCCGAGCGCGCGCCTCATCGAGGATGAGCAGGTTGGTCGCCACCAGGTCCGGTGTCGTGGGACATCGGTCGAGGAAGGCGGCGACCTGCGCTAGGTACTGCCGATCCAGGACGTCATCCGGATCGGTGAAAGTGACCCACACACCTCGGGCTTCGGCCAGACCCACGTTGCGCGCCTCGGCCTGGCCGCCGGTGTCGGTGATGATGAGCGTCACCAGCCGGGGGGATCGGTCTCGCCAACGCTGGAGCAGCTCGGTGGATCCGTCGCTCGAGGCATCATCGACCATCACGATCTGGAGGGCCTCGGGCCCGAGGGTCTGCGCCTCGATCGCTGAGATGAAGTCAGGTAGGTAACGGGCCACGTCCCGAACGGCGCTCACGATCGTGAAAAGGGGGGGGCTTGCGCCGGGTTCACCCCTGGACCCAGTCACGTGGCCAAGGGTACTGCGGCCACCGGCGCGGGTCGGGAACGCGCGCGCCCACTGCCGTCGGCTAGCGTGCAATCCCATGGTGCGCCCCCCCGAAGGTGAGCATCGGGGGCCTCCGATGCTGGTCTCGCAACAAGGCATTCGACCTGGAGGGGCGTTTGCGCCGGGGACGCAGGTCGCCCTGGCGGGGGAACCCCTGTTCGGTGCAGCCCGCTTCACCGACCGCTCCGGGTTCATCCAGTGGCCGATCGCAGTCCAGTTGCGCCAGGCGGACGTGGGGCCGACCCGCGTGGGCCTGGTCGACCCGCATGGGCAGGAGTCGGCGGCCGTCACCCACGATTTCGGAGGGACGGGTCAGTGGCGCACACCGGTGGACCCCTGGGGCCGGCGCCAGCGCGTCAACAAGTGGGGGTGGCTGGGGGTCGAACTGCGGGATCGCACCCCTGCCGAGCGAGCCGCAGCGCTGCGCCACACCGGTGCCCTGATCGACGTGCTTGTACAGCGCGGCCTGCCCGCATGGATCGCCGGCGGCACGCTGCTGGGGGCGGTGCGCGCCCATGACTTCATCGGCCACGACGACGACGTCGACATCGCGTACCTCGCCTCAGGACGCCAGCCAGATGACGTCGCCTTGGAGAGCTTCCAGGTCGAGCGCCACGTCCGCGCACTCGGGTGGTCCACGCGGCGCTTCAGCGCGGCGCACTTCCAAGTGACCGGTCCACCGCTGGACGGGGTGCCGCCGATCCACGTGGACATCTTCAGCGCGTTCCTGCGCAACGGGCTGATCAACCAGCCGTTCCACATCAGGGGCCGGTTCACCCGCGACCAGTTCCTGCCCCTGACCACCGTGGGACTGGCTGGGATGGACCTCCCCGCACCCCGCGACACCCCCGGATGGCTCGAACTCAACTACGGCCCGGGCTGGCAGTCACCGCAACCGGGCCACGTGTTCGATACGCCACGGCTGACACGGCTGCTGTTCGCCGGCTGGTTCGGGGAGTACCTGCAACACATCGAATACTGGTCAGACCACTATGCGCGAGCCCCGCAGGTGTCCGCCGGGCCATCGGAATCCGGCCTGTGGCTGGCCCAGCACCTCGGACCGGGTACCCCCATCATCGAGCTGGGGAGCGGCCTGGGAACCGACGCTCGATTCCTGGCCGATCAGGGCTTCCCCGTGCTCGCCACCGACTACACGTTCGCCGACGGATCACGCCTTGAGTTGCCCGCGCACGGCACGAGGTGGGCGCGGGTCAATGTCGCTGACCCACGCGACCTGATGACGCTGGCCGCAGCGGCCCACCGAGCCGACGGACCAGTCCACGTCCACTCCCGCCACGTGGCTGACCAGGTGGCCCCAGGTACCCGCCGAGGACTGCTGGAACTGCACCGCCTGCTCCCATCGGGTTCCACGTCGTCGGTCACCATGCGGGTCACCCCCCGCCCGGTGCAGGACGGCCCCGATCCCAGCCAGTGGTCCGTGAGCAGCCACCTCATCCAGCGTGAAGCGACTCGCGCGGCCCTGTCGTTGCTGCCCTTGCTGCACGAGTCGGACGCAACCAGCACGCTGTTCTGGATTCAACACAGGAGTGAGATCGCCATGGCTGGACCACTGGACCGGATCCGCGCACTGCCCCGCAGCCTCGCCGAGGCGAAGGCGGAGTTCGCCCGATGGCGGCAGATGCCGTTGCGACTGGCCGAGGTGCAGGACCTGGTGGTGTTGGCCCTGGCTCAGTCGAGCAGCGCGACCGAGGCCGCCACCGACAGCGGTCCGGCCGAACCTGACGTGAACGGCACCGCGAACTCGGCTGCTGCCGGCACCGTGTGAAAGGCTGGACTCTGACGATCCTGCGCTGTGGACACCGCGATCCGGTATCGTCCCCCCGCCAATGGAAGGTCCGGGAACCTGAACCGGCAGGAAACGCTGCCCCCCTGCTGGAACGTGTCAAGGCCCAGACGATCGGTGGAGGTGCCGAACAGGAACTGGCTCCCGGAATAGACATCGACGCGCCCCACATAGGACGACCCGGCCGGCGCGGCGAACGTTGCCTCGACCACGAGGCAGCTGCCGGTGGCAAGGGCCGCCAAGGAGCCGCCGGCCTCCGGGTAGCAGTTGACGGACTCCACTTTGGGGCCCTTCATCGCACGGGTGGATCGGGAGTCATTGCTGACCGGCCCGCCGCCCACTGCATCCTTTGCACCCTCCTGGGCGATGACGTCACGGAAGGCCGCGATGACGTCGGCAGGGGCGCCCTGCGCACGCACGACTCCGTGGTGAAGTAGCGTCGCCTGATCACAGAACTGCATCACCTGCGTCATGCTGTGCGTGACCAGGATGATGGTCCGCCCGTCGTTCTGCATGGTCCGGATCACATCGAGGCACTTGGCCTTGAACTGCTCATCGCCGACCGCCAGGACCTCATCGACCAGCAGGACATCCGGTTCGGTGTGAATGGCGACGGAGAACCCGAGCCGTACGAACATTCCTGACGAGTAGTACTTCATGGGCGTGTCGATGAACTGCTCGACGCCGCTGAACTCGACGATGTCGTCGAAACGCTTGGCAATGGTGCTGCGGGAGAGCCCGAGGATCTCTGCGTTGAGGTACACGTTCTCCCGGCCGCTGAGGTCCCGTTGGAAGCCGGCGCCAAGTTCCAGCAACGCCGCCAGCCGACCCCGTCGGGTGACCTGGCCGTACGTCGGGGTCAACACGCCGCCGATGATCTTGAGCAACGTGGACTTGCCGGACCCGTTGTGCCCGATCAGCCCCGTTGTGGACCCGGAGTTGATGGTCAGGTTGACGTCATCGAGGGCCAGGAAGGTCTCGCTGCTGGAAGGGCGGCCTTTGACCGCATTCACGAGCAGGCCCTTGAGCGTCTTCTCGTGGCGCAGCGAGAAGCGCTGGGTGACGCCCTCGACGGAGACGGCCACCGACCCCGAGTGCGCCGTGCGGCTCAGCTCAACCACAGCTCACAGCTCCGCGGCGAAGCCGGTCTGGAGCCGGGCGAACAGCCGCTGGGCGAACCAGACGAACCCCGCGCAGGCCAGGACCATGATCCAGAGTCGTGGATCCAGCGCACCGTCGAAGTACGTGAACTTCTGGCCCTGTGCCGTCTGCATCCCTGGCCAGAACGCCTGCCGGAAGGCGACGACGGCGTTCGCCAGCGGGTTGAGCATGTAGACGTCGAACACCCAACTCGGAAAACCTTCGGCCGCGAGGTTGTCCTTGACCGTGTTCACCGAGTAGAGCACGGGGGTCACCCAGAACAGGACCATGAGCCCGACGTCGAGGATGAACTGGACGTCGCGCAGGTAGACGTTCAGGGCGCTGAGCATGATGCCCATTCCTGTCGCCGCCAGCACCACGATGAGCAGGGCCGGTACGGCGATGGCAAGGTCACCCCAGTTGGGCATGCTGCGCGTCATCACGTACCCGATGCACAGGGCCAAGAACTGATAGAAGGAGTTCACCAGTGAACCGCCCACCGCGGCGATCGGGAGCATCTCCCGGCGGAAGGCGACCTTCTTCACCAACGGGGCGCCCCGAAGGATGGAGGTTGCTCCCTGCGTGGAGGACTCGGAGAAGATTCCCATGATGATCAGGCCGGTCAGGATGTATAGGGGGAAGTACGGGATCGACCGGCCAAACCCGAGGAAGATGCCCAGGACTACGCCGTAGATGAACAGCTGGGTCAGTGGCTTGACGAGCGCCCACAGGATTCCCAGGAACGACTCCCGGTAGCGGACCATGAGTTCCTTGCGGATGAACGACAGCAGGATTGTCCGCGAAGCCCACGTATCCTTCAGGAACTTCCCGAAACCCCGATGGAACGGCTCACGCTGGTGGACGACCAGCATCTGGTTCGAGTCGGTGCTCATGGTGGCCACATGCTACCGGGCACGGGACTGCGGCCGTTGACGCCCGCGCAATCGGCGTTCGGGAGTGGAGGCTAAGGCCGCCCGCTACGCACGCCGCGGACCACAGGCAGCGCTTCGGCCAGGGCAACCTGCCAATCGCGCATGGGAGCCAGGTCGACAGCCGCCCATCGGTCGTGCCCGAGCACGCTGTACGCAGGTCGTGGTGCGGGTCGCGGGAACGCCTCAGTGGTCGTTGGCTGCACGCGCTGTGGGTTCGCGCCGATCAGCCGGTAGATCTCCCGGGTGAGCCCGAACCAGGTGGTCCCGCCCGATGAGGTGCCGTGGTAGATCCCCCCGGGGGCACCGGAGTCGACCAGGGCGACGATCTGCGCGGCGAGGTCGCGGCTCCAGGTCGGCTGGCCGCGCTGGTCGTCGACGACCGAGACGCTGGGCCTGGAGTGCTCCAGGTTGAGCATCGTCGCCACGAAGTTGGGGCCGTGGGCACCGTAGAGCCACGCGGTCCGCACGACATACCCGCGCTCGGGCAGGGCAGCCAGGACCGCGCGCTCCCCGGCCAGCTTGGTGCGTCCGTAGGCCGAGCGAGGAGCCGGCTCGGAGTCCTCGGAGTACGGCGCGCTCGCGTCCCCGCTGAACACGTAGTCGGTGCTCAGGTGGACCATCCAGATCCCCGACCTGGCGGCGATCGCCTCGGCGAGCACGGCCGGTCCGGTTCCGTTGACGTGCAGGGCGAGGTCCTCGTGCTCCTCGGCCGCGTCGACGGCTGTGTAGGCCGCAGCGTTGACGACCACTGCGGGCGCTACGCTATCCAGAGCGGCCGCGACGGACTCCGCAGAGGTGATGTCGATGTCCGGCAGGTCCATGCCGACGACCTCGTGACCAGCAGCGGCCACCACGTCCATCAGGTCATGGCCCAGCATCCCGTTGGAACCAACGACGAGCCACCGCCCCGGCGCGTTCGAGTCGCCGATGGGCGCGCTCACAGCGCCGGCTTCGCTTCCTTCAACGGCCGCCACCAGGCCTCGTTGGCCCGGTACCAGGAGATCGTCTCGGCCAGGCCAGTCTCGAAGGGCACCTGCGGGGCGTAGCCCAACTCTGCGGCGATCTTGGAGATGTCCACCGAGTAGCGCAGGTCGTGGCCCTTGCGGTCCTCGACGCGGCGGACCATCTCCCAGCCGACGCCCATGCCGGCGAGCAGCCGCTCGGTGAGCTCGACGTTGGTCAGCTCGGTCCCGCCGCCGATGTTGTAGACCTCACCGCTGCGGCCCTTGGCCAGCACCAGGTTGATCCCTCGGCAGTGGTCATCCACATGCAGCCAGTCCCGGACGTTCTTGCCCTCGCCGTACAACGGCACCGCCAGGTCGTCCATCAGGTTGGTCACGAACAGCGGGATCACCTTCTCGGGGAACTGGTGCGGCCCGTAGTTGTTGGAGCAGCGGGTGATCGACACGTCCATCCCGAATGTGCGGGCGTACGAGCGGGCCAGCAGGTCCGAACCCGCCTTCGAGGCGCTGTACGGCGAGTTGGGCTCCAGCGGGCGCTGCTCGTCCCACGAGCCAGTCTCGATCGATCCGTACACCTCGTCGGTGCTGACGTGGACGAACTTGGGCACACTCGCGTTCAGCGCCGCCTGCAGCAGCGTCTGCGTGCCCAGCACGTTGGTCAGCACGAAGTCCGCGGCACCGGTGATCGAGCGGTCGACGTGTGACTCGGCGGCGAAGTGCACGACCGCGTCGTGGCCGGGCATCAGTTCGGCGACCAGGTCGGCGTCGCAGATGTCCCCCTCGATGAACCGGTAGCGGGGTGAGTCGGCCACCTCAGTCAGGTTGGTCAGCGTCCCAGCGTAGGTCAGCTTGTCGAGCACGGTCACCGAGGCGCCAGCCGTCTCCGGGTAGGCGTCAGCCAACTGCCGCCGCACGTAGTTGGAGCCGATGAACCCCGCCCCGCCAGTCACCAAGATCCGCACAGTCACTCCAATCCTCGCCCGGACCGCTGCGCGGGCACGGGACCCAACGGTACCGGCTGCCCACGGCCCGGACGGCGGGCAGAGCGTGCTTGACTGTCGGCCCATGAAGGGAATCGTGCTGGCCGGTGGAACCGGCTCCCGGCTGTGGCCCATCACCCGTGGGGTCAGCAAGCAGCTGCTGCCCGTCTACGACAAGCCGATGGTTAACTACCCGATCGCGACCCTCATGCACGCCGGGCTGCGCGAGATCCTGATCATCACCACCCCCGAGGATCAGCCGGCCTTCCAGCGGCTGCTGGGCGACGGTGCCGAACTCGGTGTGCAGTTCTCGTATGTGCTCCAGCCCAGCCCCGACGGCCTCGCGCAGGCGTTCCTGCTCGGCGCGGACTTCCTGGCCGGGCAGGGGGCGGCCCTGGTGCTCGGTGACAACATCTTCCACGGGCCCGGTCTTGGCCGGCAGCTCCAGGACCTGCGTGGCGTGGACGGTGGACACGTCTTCGCCTACCGGGTGGCCAACCCCAGCGAGTACGGGGTCGTCGAGTTCGACGCCGTCGGCACCGCGATCTCCCTGGCCGAGAAGCCCGCCGATCCGCGCTCGCAGTACGCCGTCCCGGGCCTCTACTTCTACGGACCCGACATCGTGGACGTGGCCCACACGATCCGGCCATCAGCGCGCGGTGAGTTGGAGATCACCTCGGTCAACCAGCACTACCTGGACCAGGGCCGACTGACCGTCTCAGTCCTGCGCCGGGGAACCGCGTGGCTGGACACCGGCACGTTCCGCAGCCTGCACGATGCCGGTGAGTACGTGCGGGTGATGGAGGACCGGCAGGGCGTGAAGCTCGCCTGCCTGGAGGAGATCGCCTGGCAGAACGGGTGGATCGACGATGCCCAGCTGCGCGCACTGGCCGAACCACTGCTCAAGAGCGGGTACGGCGACTACCTCATGCGGCGTCTGGACCAGGGCCCGGACGCGTAGGTCCGCCGCCCGGCACCCGCTCGCTCGCCAACACCGCCGACTGCCGTGCGCGCGGGCGCAGGATCTCCACGATCGCCGCAACAAGCCATGGCACAATCCGGAACGTGCGCGCCACTGTGACCAACCCCCTGCCTGTGGCGTTGAAGCACTACGAGGCGGAACTCCTCGACTGCCTGGCTGGCGAGGCCGAGCTGGTCGGGGACCCCTCCCAAGGGGGCGTCGAGGGCCTGCACGGGGCCCAGAAGGCCCACCGCGCGCTGAGCCTGCTGACCGAACGCGTGCGCCCCAGGCGCTCGGACGTGCACCTGGTGCTCTGGCCTGCGTTCGGGTACTGGGACGCCATGACCTGGTTGCCGATGGCACGCCGGCAGCCGGTGGTGATCGTCATCCACGACGTGGAGCCCCTCCGCGATCAGTTCGGTCACTCCCGAGCCGCCCAGGCCAACTTCCGTGCGGCCCTCCGCCTGGGCGACCTGCGGGTCGTCTGCCACACGGACGGCGCAGCCGACCGGCTCGAGGAGCTCGTCGGGGTCCCCGCCGAGGTGGTGCCCCATCCGATGCTGACACCCGCCTGCCCACCCACGGGCCGCGATCCGCGACCCCTTGTGCGGGTCCTCGGCCAGCACAAGACGGGCCGCGACCTGGAGGTCCTCCAGCAGCTGGCAGACGAGGACGCCGCTGACGAGTTCGAACTCGAGGTGTGGGGCCGGGGCTGGCCGGACCTGCCGGGCTGGCGGGTCCGATCCGGTTTCGTCGACGAGCCAACCTTCGACGCGCTGGTGACCTCCTCAGACGTGCTGGTCATGCCCTACCGCAACTACTGGCAGAGCGGCGTAGCGGTCCGTGCGGCCGAGTCCTGCCGGCCGGTCGTCGGCTGGGAGCACGACCAGTTGCGCTTCCTGTACGGGCAGGACTGGGTGGGTGCCGTCCCCCGCGGCGGATCATGGCTCGACGCGGTCCGCCGGGCGATCACGGCGCGGGCTGATGTCGTGGCGAGTGTGACGACTGCCCACGATGAGGTCCGAGCTGCGTGGCGCGGCTTCGTCGAGGGAGCCGGGTACGCATGACCTGCGCCGCTGTGGTGGTCAGCTACAACCGGCGCGACCTGCTGCGTGACGTGCTGGATGCCCTGGCGGCCCAGACCCGGGCGCCCGACGAGATCATCGTGATCGACAACGGTTCGACCGACGGAAGTCGGGCGATGCTGGCCGAGGAGTTCACGGGGATCAGCGTGTACCTCTCGGCAGACAACATCGGCGGGGCCGGCGGGTTCGCCCTCGGGGTGGACCTCGCGATGGCTGCCGGGCACAGCGACGCCTGGCTGATGGACGACGACGCCGTCCCGCACCTCGACGCCCTGGAGCGCCTGCTGGATGCTGCCCAGCGCATCGCGGCCGCGCACCCCGAGCGCCCGCGCCCGGGCTTCCTGACCTGCCGGATCGTCGAACCGGACGGAACCCCGCTGACCATCTGGCAGCCCGCGCCGCTGGCCGGCGCAGTGGCCCCGGTACTCGGGGTGACCCCGCTCCCGTGGAGCCCGTTCGTGGGCGTGCTGGTGAACCTCGACCTCGGCCGGTCGACGTTCCTGCCGATGGCCGACTTCTTCATCTGGCTCGATGACCTGGAGTACACCGCCCGACTCGGCCGGGTCTCCACCGGCTTTGCCGTCGAGGACGCGTTCATCACCCACCCGAACAAGGGCTACGTGAAGGGCGACTTCGGCTGGCGCTTCGAGCACGTGGTGAAGAACCGGCTGTGGATCATCCGGCAGCGCGACCTGGCCATAGCGCCGGTGAAACCGGATCTGGCCAGGCAGCTGGCTCGGGCGATCGTCGGCCAGGCGGCGCGTTCACAGAGCAAGACGACCTACCTGCGATCGCTGGGACGTGGCCTGCGCCGGGGACTCACCGAGCAGCCGTTGCGCAGACCCCCCGGTGGCGCCCTCCAGGGCCCCGACGCGCTCGAGTTCACCCGGCCCTGAGGGCTCCGCGGCTCAGACCCCCGTGCTGCTGTCCGGCAGGCAGACGGTGCCCTCGCTGGGCATGGTCCCTGCCAGCAGGTAGGCATCCACCGCGTCGTCGATGCACTGGGAGCCCGATGTGTAGGCGGTGTGGCCGTCGCCGTCGTAGGTCAGCAGCGTGGCATTGTCGAGCTCGCCGGCGACCTCCACGCCCCATTCGTGCGGGGTGGCCACGTCGTAGGTGGTGGATACGACGAGGATGGGCGCCGAGCCGTCGGCCCGGAACACTGGCGGGTCGCCCGCGGCCTGCGCGGTGCCCGGGCCCATCGGCCACTGCCAGCACGGCAGGTTGCCCCAGGCGAGGTAGGCGCCGAACACAGGTGCATCCTTGGTCCACTCGCCGGCCAGCTCCTGGGCATGCTCGGCGCCGCCGACCGCTGGCCGGTCCAGGCAGGAGACCGCGTAGAAGGCCTCGTTGCCGTTGTCGGCGAAGGTGCCGTCGGTCTGGCGCTGGGTGCGCTGGTCCATCATCTCCATGAGCACGCTGCCATCGCCCTGGAAGGCCATCTCGAGGCCGAAGCGCAGGTCGGCCCAGTCACCGGGGGGAAAGTACAGGTAGCTCAGGATCGCGTACGTGCCCAGCGCCTGGGTGAGGACCCGGTTGTCGATCCCGGGCAGAGGGTTCGCGTCGAGGCCGGCGATGAACGCCTCGATCCGGGCGATCCCCTCGTCGACGCTGCCCGTGGGCAGCGGGCAGTCGTCCTGATCGGCGCAGTCGGCCACGAAGCGACGCAGCGCCACGTCGAAGGCCTTGGCCTGCCCGAAGGTGATCTCGTCGGAGTCCAGCGAGCTGGGCAGCACCCCGTCGAGGACCATCCGGCCGACCCGCTCCGGGAACAGTTCGGCGTACTGGGCGCCCAGGTAGGTGCCGTAGCTCTTACCCAGGAAGTCCAGCTGCTCCTCGCCGAGCACAGCGCGCAGGATGTCCATGTCCCGGGCCGCGGACACGGTGTCCATGTAGGGCGCGATCTGCGGGGAGCGGGCCTTGCAGCCCTCGCCGAACAACCTCGAGGTCGCAGCGAGGTCGGCGACCTCGGCGGGGGTGTCCGGTGTGCCGTCGGCCGCGAACAGTGCGTCGAGCTTGGCGTCGTCGACGCAGTCCACCGGATCGGAGCTGATCACGCCACGCGGGTCGAACCCGATCACGTCGTAGGCCGCCACCACCGCCGGGGTCAGCACGCCCCGGGCCGCCCGGGCGTAGTCCACCCCGGATCCGCCCGGCCCACCGGGGTTGAGCAGCAGGGACCCCTGCGGTTCGCCCACGGCCTTCAGGCGCACGACCTCCAGCTCGAGGCTGTCGCGGCCGGGGTCGCTGTAGTCGACCGGGACCCGGACCGTGGTGCAGTCGAAGTCGCCGCCGCAACCGGACCAGCGCGGGTTCTGGTCGTAGAACTCAGCGAGGTCGGCGGGTACCGCTGAGGTGCTGGCCGATCCGCTCGGCTCGGGGGCGGCCGGTGCCGGCGGCTCGGCCACGGCGGAGGTGCATCCGAAGAGCAACGCCAGCGCCGCAGCGCCGAGGGCTACCGGCCGGGCAGGACGTGCGAACACCGATTCCTCATCTCGTGTGGTGCACCGGCAGGATCCGGTGCGGGAAGAGCTCTCAGGGTACCCGGCGCCCACTGCTCCGACCGGCGGCGCCGGTCGGGCACCCGTCGGCCTCGGCCCGGGCAGCGGGCAGCGGGCAAGCCCGTCGTGGCCCGGTTGCACAGCTGATCCGGAGGGCCGCACCGGGGTCGGCGCCGCGAGAGTGCGGTGCCTACCGGCCCAGGCGGGCCGCATCCGCGGCATGCAGGCCATGGGTGAAGGCATCCAGGGAGTCGATCGCCGGAGCCAACGTGTCCGGGACGGCGTCACCGATGTCCGGGGAGGCGAGCATCCGTGCGGCGGCGGCCAACAGGTCCTCCAGCGCGTCGGCCCCAGCCCGCAGGCGGGCGGACACGACGCCCCCCGCCTCGATCGCTGCCGAGGCCGCCCGGGAGCCGGCCATCTCCGACTCGATCCGGTCCAGGGAGGCCAGGCGCTCGACCTGCCCGCGCAGCAGCGGCTCGACATCGCTGACCGCCCGCCACAGCTCCTGGCCGGCCTGCGGGTAGAGCCCGCCGACGTTGGGTACCAAGTCGTAGACGTGCAGCAGCGCGTTGGCGACCCGATCGGCCTGATCCGCACCTCGTGCACCTGGACGCAGGCGGGCGGGCGGCAGCGGGGGCAGCAGCGGGACAGGTGGGTGAGCGACCAACTCGCGGCGGCGCCGGTTCGCCACCCAGCCCAGCGCGGCGCTGCCCGCCGCGAGGCCGCTGAGCAGGACCATCTGGACCGGCTCACCCACCGAGGCGACGGTCGAAAGACCCAGGACCGCGGTTCCCGCACCACCGGCGATCGTTCCCGCCCTCGCCCCAGTGACCCGGGCCTGGTGCTGGCGAACAGCACCCTCGTAGCGGGCCAGGGCGGCCTGATGCGCGGCGGCCATCTGGCGTTCCCGGGAGGCCGGGGCTGAGCGCGCCTGTGCCGCGGAACGAGCCTGCCGCACCAGGTCGATCCCGACGTTGATCGCCCGCTCCAAGCCCCGGCCCGCATCCGGGTTCGGCTTCGGCGGCCGGGAGGGGGGCATGCTCCAAGGGTAGGCGCGCCTCGGCACCCCGTCCACGAGCCGTGGGTCGCCCACCCCCGTGGGTCGCCCCCCTCCGGGATGCCGACGGAGCGCGCCCGGCGACCGACCTGCCGCAGGTCGACTGGATCCGGCCACCGCCGGGCACGGATCGGCCACCTACGGCCGGAGCGGGACACCGCATCGGAGCCCCGGACCTCAGCGGCCCCGGGCCAGCGCCACCATCAGGGCCTCCAGGGCCAGCAGCGGCGCCACTGAGGCCCCGATTGCCAGCCTGGCCTGGTCGAGCGCCGCCAACCGGGCCATCGTGGCCGGGACGTCGCCATGCACTGCCATTCGCTGCACTGCCGGGCGCAACTCGTCGTTGATCAGCTCGACCTCGGCGCCGCTCTGCACCACCAGGACGTCTCGGTACAGGCCGGTCAGGTCCAGCAGCGCGCGATCGATCTGGTCACGGATCGTGCGGGTGCGCCGGGACTTCTGCCGGGCCTCGAGGTCCTTGGTGGCCGCCGACGCCGTGCGCCGGACCCGCGCCGCCATCGCGCCTGTGGCGCCTTCACCGTAGGCCCGGTTCAGGCGCGCCAACTCGGTGGCGTCCAGCGCGTCGGTGATCGCGGCCGCATCCGCCGTGGCCGCCTCGAGGAGGTTCTGCGCCGCGACGAAGCAGGACGCGAGGTCGCGCAGCGTCCCGGGGATGCCCAGCACCTCGCTGCGCCGGATCCGGACCGCCTCGTCGCGAGCCAGCGCCCGCGCCCGGCCGATGTGGCCCTGGGCAGCGCGGGCGGCGAAGGACGCCACTGCTCGGTCGATGCCCTCACGGCGCACCAGCGCGTCGGCGACCTCGTGGGTGGGCGGCGTCACCAGCCGGACCGCCCGGGTCCGCGACACGATCGTGGGCAGGACGTCCTCGGCAGTCGGCGCGCACAGGATCCAGACGGTGCGCGGGCTGGGCTCCTCCAGGGACTTGAGCAGCGCATTGCCCGAGACGTCATTGAGCCGGTCGGCATCCTCGACGATCAGCACGTTCCAGCGGCCCATGATCGGAGTCATCGCCGCCCGACGGATCAGCTCCAGGGACTCCTCAGCGGTGATCTGCAGCTTCTCCGGGGTGAACTGGTCGACATCAGCATGGGCCCCGGCCAGCACGTCGTGGCACGCAGCGCAGGTACCGCAGCCGCCCTCGGGGCACTGTAGCGCTGCGGCGAACACCCGGGCAGCCGTCGAACGGCCCGATCCGGGCGGACCGGTGAGCAGCCAGGCATGCGTCATCGCTGGACCCGGCTCGCCCCGGCGGATCCGCGCAGCGTCGGCGGCCGCGTGGCCGAGGGTGGCGACCAGGCCCGGCTGGCCGATCACCGCATCCCAGAGCTCGGCCGCAGGAGCCTCGTTCACGTGGCCCGCGCTGGCACCTCCCGCGATCACGGCGCCGCCTCGGTCGGGTTGGCCCCCGCAACCGATGGCTCGTCGAGCACACCCAGCACGGCTGCCAGCACCCGGTCGGCGATGTCGACGACCAGCAGGTCCGAGGGGAGGATGAGGTACCGGTCCGGGTCGGCGGCCGCCCGGGCCAGGAACGTCTCGCGCACCACGGCGTGGAACGACTCCGGCTCGGCCTCCATCCGGTTGGCGTCCGCAGCCCGCCCCAGGCCCACCCCAGGGGCCACATCCAGGAGGACGGTCAGGTCGGGCACGAGGCGCTCGGTGGCCCACACGCTCAGCTCGGCGATCTGGTCCTCGCCCAACCCGCGCCCCGCACCCTGGTAGGCCACCGACGAGTCGAGGTAGCGGTCGCTGATGACCACCGCCCCGCACGCGACCGCCGGCCGGATCAGTTCGGCTGCGTGCTGGGCGCGTGCTGCGGCGAACAACAGCGCCTCCGCGCGGTCGGTCATCTCATGACTGCCCGCGCCGAGCAGCACCTCGCGGATTGCCTCACCTATCGGAGTGCCGCCGGGCTCCCGGGTGCGCACGACCTCGCGGCCCTGCGCGACCAGCGCATCAGCGAGCAGGCGGCACTGGGTGGACTTGCCGGCCCCATCGCCGCCCTCGAAGACCACGAACGCCCCGGGCATGCCCGCACCCTACCCAGCGCATCCGACACCGCCCGAACGGCCGTGGCTGCAGCACCTGAGTACCCAACGCGTCGGGTGGGCGCTCGAGGACCGGACGTCTCCGCAGCAGGCCTCACGAACGCCTCGATCGCCGGTGCGTGGCTCAACCCAGGGGGTGGCCGCACCTGCGGAACTTGGGCACCAGCCCCGTGGCTGGCGGGCACGTGGACCTGGGGGCACGACTCCGGTCACCAGGCGGGGTCACTGCCCGGCGCACCCGATTCCTCCGTTCCGGCCGGGGCCACGAGTACCACGGTCCGGAATCGCTCCCGATCCCGTCGTTCTAGCGGGGGTCGTCACCCGCTCCGACCCGCGACGCATCCCGTTCTGTCCTTATGGGGCTACGAATCAGTGCCAGAACGACGGAACCGGAGGCACTCCCCGGCAAAGCCGCCGTCATCGGTCCCAGAACGACGGAAACGACGGCGTTGCGAGCCGAATCCCTATCCCTTGGCCGCCGGCGCCTTCTTGGCCGCAGCACGCTTGGCCGGAGCCTTCTTCGCGGCCTTCTTGGCCGGGGCCTTGCGGGCGGTTCGCTTCACCGGTGGGCCGGCGGCCCGCCGGTCAGCGAGCAGCTCGACGGCGCGCTCCAACGAGATCGTGGCCTGGTCGTCGCCCTTGCGCAGCGAGGCGTTGGTGGTCCCGTCAGTCACGTACGGGCCGAACCGCCCCTCGCGCAGGGTGATCTCGCCGCCGCTGTTCGGGTCGACCCCGATCTCGCGCAGCGGGGTCGCCGCACGGGCCTGGCCACGGCGCTGCTTGGGCGCCGCGTACAGGGCGAGCGCCGCTTCCAGGGTCACGGTGAACAGCTCATCCTCGGACGCCAGCGAGCGGTAGTCGGCCTTCCCCTCGACGGTCCGGGCGATGTAGGGCCCGTAGCGCCCGTTGGCCGCCGTGATCTCGTTGCCCTCGGGATCGGTGCCCACCACCCTGGGCAGGGTCATGATGCGCAGCGCGTCGTCGAGGGTGACGGTGTCCAGCGACATGCCCGACAGCAGCGACCCCGTGCGGGGCTTGGCGGACTTCGGGGCGTCCTCGGGCAGGACCTCTGTCACGTAGGGCCCGTACCGACCGGACTTCGCCACGATCGGCCGACCGGACTCGGGGTGCTCGCCGAGCACCCGGTCCCCGCTGGGTGCTGCCAGCAGCTCCTCGGCCATCGCCAGGTCCAACTCATCGGGAGCGATGTCCTCGCCGACGTTGCCCTTCTGCTCGCCTCGCTCCAGGTAGGGCCCGTACTTGCCCACCCGCAGCACGGCCTGATCCGGGTCCCCGGTGACCGGCCCCTCGGTGAACCCATCGGGCCCGACCGGGAACGAGGCCATGGCGCGAGCATCGATGTCGCCCAGGTCCGAGACCAGGGAGTGCAGGCCGGGGAAGTCCCGTCCGGTGTCGCCGTAGAAGAACCCCTTGAGGACGGTCAGGCGGTCCGAGGACGCGTTCGCGACCAGGTCCAGGATCTCCTCCAGGCGTGCGGTGAAGCTGTAGTCGACCAGTTCGGCGAAGTGCTGCTCCATGAGGCGGGTCACGCTGAAGGCCAGGAACGTCGGGATCAGCGAGGTGCCCTTCTTGCGCACATACCCGCGGTCGACGATCGTGGCGATGATCGCGGCGTAGGTCGAGGGCCGGCCGATGCCACGCTCCTCGAGGTCCTTGACCAGCGACGCCTCGGTGTAGCGGGCCGGGGGCGTGGTGGCGTGGCCCTCGGCCTGCAGGTCGCGGCACTCCGGGGAGTCCCCCTCGCGCATGGCGGGCAGCCGCTTGTCGGCCGCCCGACCCCCGCTACCTGAGCCTGCCTCGCCGCCGGACTCCGAGTCGCGCACCCGGTCGGTGCCCTCCTCGTAGGCGGCCAGGAACCCGGCGAAGACCGTCACGGTGCCCGAGGCGGAGAACTCGACTTCGCGGCCATCGGTGGCGCCCGCACCGAGGCGGACCGTGGTGGTCGCCAGCCGGGCATCGGCCATCTGCGAGGCGACGGTGCGCTTCCAGATCAGCTCGTAGAGCGCGAACTCGTCGGCGCTCACCCGCCCGGCCAGCTCGGCGGGGCGCGCGAACGAATCCCCTGCGGGCCGGATCGCCTCGTGCGCCTCCTGGGCGTTCTTGACCTTGCGGTCGTACTTGCGCGGGGTCTCGGCGACGAACTGCGCACCGTAGATCTCGCGGGCTGCCTGCCGGGCGGCGGCCAGGGCGCCGGCCGACAGCGTCGTCGAGTCGGTGCGCATATAGGTGATGTGGCCGTTCTCGTACAGGCCCTGCGCGGCGCGCATGGTGCGCTGGGCGCCCCACCGCAGCTTGCGCGAGGCCTCCTGCTGCAGCGTCGAGGTCATGAAGGGAGCGCTGGGGCGTCGCGTGGTCGGCTTCTCGGTGACCGAGCGCACGGTCCATGCGACCCCGTCGAGCGCGCCGACCAGGGCGGTGGCCGATGCCTCGTCGAGCACCAACACCCCCGACCTCGCCGCCGATGCCTTGAGCTGGCCGTCATCGCCGAAGTCCGACCCGCCTGCGACCCGGACCGCATCGATCGACGCGAGCTTGGCTCCGAACGCGGTGCCGTCGGCCACGTAGGTGCCCGCGGCGTCCCAGTAGCCGGCCGAACGGAACGCGATCCGGGCGCGCTCGCGGTCCACGACCAACCGGGTGGCCACCGACTGCACCCGGCCCGCCGACAGCCCGGACAGCACCTTCTTCCACAGCACGGGCGACACCTCGAAACCGAACAGCCGATCGACCAGCCGACGAGCCTCCTGGGCGTCGACGAGGTCCTGGTCCAGGTCACGGGTGTTGGAGGCAGCCTCGGCGATGGCGTCGCGGGTGATCTCGTGGAACACCATCCGGCGCACCGGCACCTTGGGCTTGAGCACCTCGCGCAAGTGCCAGGCGATCGCCTCCCCCTCGCGGTCCTCGTCCGTGGCCAGCCAGAGCTCGTCGGCCACGGTCAGCGCCCGCTTGAGCTCCGCGACCTTGGCCCGCTTGGCAGCACTGACCACGTAGTAGGGCTTGAAGTCATCATCGACATCGATGGCCAGCCGCGCCCAGGGCTTGCCCTTGATCGAGGCCGGCACCTCACCGGCGCTGTTGGGCAGGTCTCGGATGTGCCCGACCGAGGCCTGGACGTCGTACCCGGCGCCCAGGTAGCCCTGGATCGTCTTGGCCTTCGCCGGCGACTCGACGATCACGAGCCGTCGGGGAGTGTCGCTCGTTCGTGCGGGCACGGTCCTCACCTTGAATCTGGGGTGCCGGGGCCGTCCCCCGGCGGAGCCGGCGGTGGATCCGTCCGGCGTGGCCATGTGTGCTTCGCTGCGCAGTGCCCCGTCGTGGCTCCCGCGGCTACGGGAGTCCCCGGGCGACCGGCAACACATCTTCGCAATACGCCGGTCGGGGCCAGTCAGTGGGTTCGCACTATGCCTACCCGGATCAGTTCGCGCAAACCCATCAGCGCCGGCGCGAGGACGTCCAGGGGCGTCAGGCCCTCGGCCTGCGCCGCGGCGTCGAGCCGCTCCCCGATGCGCGCGTCGTGCTCAGCGAGCAGTGCGCTGAGCAGCACCGGGTGGACCGTCAGGGCAGGGCGCCAGCCGCCGGGACCGATCGTCCCGGCCAGCCCCAGCCGCGGTGGGGTCGCAGTGGTGTCGCCGGAGACCGAGTGCACGCAGGCCGTGCTGATCGTGGCTCCCGCCACCAGTCGGGCCGGAGCCCGCAGCAGGTCCAGGGCCATCATCCACTCGGTCTCTGCACAGCCTGCGAGGAAGGCCAGCACCTCGTCCCCGGTGGGCAGCCGCTCTGCGTGGGTGAGGTCCTCGACGAGCACCCAGGGGGCGGGTTCCCGCCCGGTCACCGATCGGGGTCCGGTCCGGGATCCAGCCGCAGCTCGCCGGGCCCGACGTGGCCGTTCTCCACCGGGATGCGCGTCCGGCGTGGGGGCCGCTGCTCGTCCTGGAGCGGCGAGCACCACCCAGCCGAAACCGACCGCCTCGGCGCCCCACTCATCGAACGCATCCAGCCACTGGTCCATCGCGGTGTCGAACTCCGGGCCGTCGGGGACCTGGGCGTCGCGCAGCCAGGTCGCGGCGTAGTCGGCAACCGGCTGGCGGTCACGCGCGACGATCCAGGCGTTCACGCCCGTGTCCGAGACCCACCCGGTGACCCGGTCACGCCAGTCCTGGCCGGCCACGTCCAGCCAGTTGACCAGCACCGCAGCCAGTCCGCCGGGCGCCAGGTGAGCGGCCGCGCCGCGGAGCACCGTACGGGACAGTTCGTCGCCGGTCAGGCCTGCATCCCGGTAGCTGAACCTCTGGTCCGGCGAGATGACGAACGGAGGGTTGGACACGATCAGGTCGAAGGCCTGCCCCGCGACCGGCTCGAACAGCGAACCCGCCCGCACCTCGATGAGCCCGGCGGGCACCCCGGACAGCGCCGCGGACAGCGCGGTGTGGGCAAGGGCGCGTGGGTTGGTGTCCGTGGCCACGATGTGCCCGCTGTGCCGGGCTGCGTGCAGGGCCTGGACACCTGCCCCGCAGCCGAGGTCCAGCGTCGAGCCGACCGCGCGCCGGGGCGTGATCCGGGCCAGGGTCAGCGAGGCCCCACCGGCACCCAGCACGTGGGCGGGGTCCGCCGGTGCCCCGAGGTCGGCCACGAGGAACCAGTCGGTGTCCGGCTCCCCGTAGGGCCGCACGTCCAGCAGCGCGACGAGGTGGTCGGACTCCCGGGACAGCATCCCCAGCGCGATCATGTCAGCGGTGGCGCCCGCTGGCAGGTCTGCCGCCAGGATCGGGTCGCCGAGCAGGAACGCCTCGATGAGCCGGTCGAGGATTCGCCCAGATGGCGCAGCGGGTTTGCGCTCACTCGGCGAGGTCTGCTCGGTCGCAGCCACCGGCGACAGGGACGCCGGTGGTGCCGGGTCAGCCGCGGCTCGTGCGCCTGCCAGGACACGCCGGACCACGACCGGCAGGTCTCGGCTCAACGCGTCGAACGCCTCGGGACCCAGGCGCGCCAGCACCCCGTCGGCGGTGAACCGCGCCTCGAGCAGGAACGTCCGGACTCGGTCGGCGGTTACGGCGTTGGGGGGCATGGAAGGCATTGTCCGCGGCGCGAGGTGCCGACGGCGAGCCCGCGCCGCGGGGCTGCCCGCCCCACAACCATGCGTCCGAAGTGTGGGTTTCCGGCCCGGTTGCGGGCACCGTTGGGCAACCTCGTACCTGTTTGACGGTTTGACGGCCCCGCCGGGCGGGTGCCATACCCGCACATCGAGTGCGAGGATCGTCGCCGCCGGGCTCCACCTGGCCCCAGTGCCGCACTTCGGCTGCGAGGTTCCCCGGGCGGTCCCAGGAGGGTTGCCGGCAGGCCTGTCCTGGGTACACGGCCCGGCCGGACTCGCCCGGACCGGTACCCACGATCCCCGTGGATGCCCCTCCGGGGGTCGCTCAACTGCTTGGCGGGGGGGCGCCGGGTCCACCCGGATCAACACCGCTGTTCGGCTGGGCACCCGGTTCCGGATCAGCGCCCCGCCCCGCAGCCGGCAGGTCCAGGGTCCGCTGGGCAGCGGCCTGGTCACGCTCGGCGTGCAGCTCGTCGGCGATGTCGTCGATGATGTCCTCCCCCACGCCGCGGTGCCGGCCCGAGGCGACCAGCGATCCCACGATGACCGCCAACGCCCCCAGCGCGATCGCCACCCGCTGGGTGGTCTGCCCGCCGAGGGTCATCGACACGACCGCGGGGGCGATCAGAAGCGCCACGAGGTTCATGACCTTGAGCAGCGGGTTGATCGCCGGGCCGGCGGTGTCCTTGAACGGGTCACCCACGGTGTCGCCGATGACCGTGGCTTCGTGTGCCGACGAGTTCTTGCCGCCCATGTGGCCGTCCTCGACGTACTTCTTCGCGTTGTCCCAGGCACCGCCGGAGTTGGCAAGGAACACCGCCATGAGGGTGCCGGTGGCGATCGTGCCGGCCAGGAACGTGCCCAGCGCCCCGACACCCAGGCCGAAGCCCACCGCGATCGGGGTGAGCATCGCCAGCAGGCCCGGGGTGCTCAGCTCGCGCAGGGAGTCACGCGTGACGATGTCCACGACCCGGCCGTACTCGGGCTTCGTGGTCCCGGCCATGATCCCCGGATTGTCGCGGAACTGGCGGCGCACCTCGTAGATGACCGCCCCAGCGGCGCGGGAGACGGCATTTATGAGCAGGCCCGAGAACAGGAACACCACGGCCGCGCCGATCAACAGCCCGACCAGGTTGCGCGGGTTGGCCACGTCGAGCAGCCCCACGTACTGGCCGAGCGCGGAGATGTTGGCCATCACCTCGGTGACGGTCTGCCCGGCGTCGATCGCCGCAACCGCAACCGACTCCCGGAACGCACCGAACAGTGCAGTCGCCGCCAGCACCGCGGTGGCGATCGCGATGCCCTTCGTGATCGCCTTCGTGGTGTTGCCCACGGCGTCGAGGCTGGTCAGGATCGCCGCGCCCTCACCGTGCACGTCTCCAGACATCTCCGCGATCCCCTGGGCGTTGTCCGAGACCGGGCCGAAGGTGTCCATCGACACGATCACGCCCACAGTGGTGAGCAACCCGGTGCCGGCCAGCGCGATCGCGAACAGGCTCAGCACCAGCGATCCGCCGCCCAGGGAGAACGCCCCGAACACGGCTGCGCCGATCAGCAGGGCTGAGTACACCGCCGACTCGTAGCCGATCGAGATGCCGGACAGGATCACCGTCGCCGGGCCGGTCAGCGCGGACTTGGCGACGTCGTTGACGGGACGCCGCCCGGTCTCGGTGAAGTAGCCGGTCAGCTGCTGGATGGCTGCGGCCAGCACGATCCCGATCAGGACCGAGCCGATCGCCATCACCCGGGGGTTGAACGACTCGGCGGCGATCAGGTCCAGGCCCAGGGTGTCGACCCGGATCCCGCGGACCCGGGTGATCCGGTCGGGCAGGAACACCAAGGCTGCGATGACCACCAGGACGGCCGAAAGGAGGGCCGAGATGAAGAAGCCGCGGTTGATGGCCGCCATCCCGGAGCGGTCGCCCGGACGCGGGGCGACCGCGAAGATGCCCACGACGGCGGTGAGCACGCCGATCGCCGGCACCACCAAGGGGAACACGAGGCCCAGCGAGCCCAATGCCGTGGTACCCAGGATCAGCGCTGCCACGAGGGTGACCGCGTAGGACTCGAACAGGTCGGCGGCCATGCCGGCGCAGTCCCCGACGTTGTCCCCGACGTTGTCGGCGATGGTGGCGGCGTTGCGGGGGTCGTCCTCGGGGATATGGGCCTCCACCTTGCCGACCAGGTCCGCACCCACGTCAGCGGCCTTGGTGAAGATGCCCCCGCCCACGCGCATGAACATCGCAAGCAGCGCAGCACCGAAGCCGAAGCCCTCAAGCACCTTGGGGGCCTGCCCCTGGTAGACCAGCACGACCACGGCCGCGCCGAACAGGCCCAGCCCCACTGTGAACATCCCGGCCACCCCGCCGGTGCGGAACGCGATCCGCATGGCCTGCTGCTCGCCCCCGTCGCGTGCAGTGCAGCCACGCGCACGTTGCCGCGCACCGCCAACCACATGCCGAAATAGCCCGTGGCCGCGGAGAAGACCGCCCCGACGAGGAAGAACAGCGAGCGCCCGATCCGCTCGGAGGTCGTGGCGGCCGGCAGCAGGAACAGCACGAAGAAGACCAGTACCGCGAAGACGCTCAGTGTCCTGAACTGGCGATTGAGGTAGGCCGCAGCACCCTCCTGGATCGCCGCTGCGATCTCCTGCATCTTCGCCGTGCCGGCGGGAGCGGCCAGCACCTCCCGGGACAGGACCCACGCCACACCCAGGGCCGCCAGCGCGATCACGGCCACCGCGCTGACCGTGAGGGTTGCAGTGCCATCCAGGGTGACTGTCGACAGTTCACTGTGCACGGGCCATCTCCTCGCGTGGGTGGGTCACTGACCGTGGTCAGGGCCTAACCTGTGGCGCACGTCCGAGGCGGCGTCGGGCCCCTCCCGGACTGAATCAGGTCCGGGAAGTGTAGGGCTCCTGTGCCATTGATCACACTCGGGGGAGCAGGCGCAGGATTCCCGACCAGATCGGCAGAATCGGACTCCGGTGGCGCCCCCGGAGGCGTCAGGGATGAACTGCTGCTACTCGATGCCGAGCAGGTCGTCGGCGACGGGCCAGGCCATCCGGATCTCGCAGCCCGAACCGGCAGCGCGCACATCGCACTCGAAGGCCAGGGCTTGGGCCACGGACAGGGCCAGGCCGCCGTCCTCGTCGAGGAAATCCAGTGCCGTGGCCTCCTGGACCCGCACGGTGAACAACTCGTTGTCGTCGGTGATGTCCAGGACGACCGGGTCGGGCAGACCTGCTCGCTGCTGACGCAGGACGGATCGGGCGATGACCTCGCCGACCGCGAGGCGGATCTCGTCGATCCGGTCCTCGGAGACTCCGCAGCGCCGCGCAGCCGCGGTGGTCACCAACCGGGCGGTACGGACCTGCTCGGCCTGCGGGGGAATCGTCAGAGTGGCGGTGGCCATTCGTTCCCTCCTGCCTGCACGGGGCCCA
Organism: uncultured Actinomycetes bacterium; assembly: GCA_963781015.1. Taxonomy (GTDB): domain Bacteria; phylum Actinomycetota; class Actinomycetes; order S36-B12; family CAIYMF01; genus Prado023. The sequence continues at coordinate 167,756 of CAWAEB010000009.1, forward strand.
GGGCTCCGTCTGTGTGTAGTCCGTTGTACACCCACGGTGGCCGTCCCCCGGTCAGCCGGCCAGCGCGTCCTGCGCCGTGTCGAAGATGGGGATCGATGCATCCAGGCCGGTGATCTCGAAGATCTTGCGGATCCGGTCACTGGTGATGACCAGGTGCAGCCAGCCGCCCGCTTCACGGGCGTGCTTGAGCGCCTTGACCAGGACGCCGAGGCCGGTCGAGTCCAGGAAGGAAACCTCAGTGAGGTCCACGACCAGGCGTGGAGAACCTGCTTCGACCAGCCCGGACAACTCGGAATCGAGATCCGGCGCGCTGAAGACGTCAACCTCACCGGTCACGCTCACGACCGATGCCGTGCCCTGGCTGCGCGTGGCCAACTGCAACTCCATGCCGTCCTCCTTCGTGCCAGCCTCCCACTCTGGCACATCCGGGGCGCGCACCGGGCCCCGATGGGTGCGACGGGGCCGGACGGCTCGGTGTGGCTGGGCCCGACGAGGTATGGCTGCCCGGTTGCCGGCGGGGGAGGATGAGCCGGTGGTAGGAGGCGATGAACAGGTTTCGGGGTTGCAGACGCTCGTCGCGGACCTGGCCGCCGACGCCCGTTCGGCAGGGCTGATCCGGCTGCCGGCGCGACCCGGTCGCACCGACCAGTGGCCGGTGTGGCTGGACGCGTCCGTGCGCACGGCCTACGAGCAACGGGGCATCGATGCCCCGTGGGGCCATCAGGTCCGGGCCGCCGATCTCGCGTGGTCGGGCCGGCATGTGGTGCTCGCCACGGGCACGGCATCAGGCAAGTCGGCGGCATTCGGGATGCCTGCGCTCACCGCAGCGCTCCAGGCCCCCGACCGCGCCGGGGTGCGTGGACCGTCGGTGCTGTACCTGAGCCCGACGAAGGCACTTGCCCACGACCAGCTGGCCGGCCTGCACGCCCTGGGCCTGGCCGGGTTGCGGGCGGCGGCCGTCGACGGGGACTCCCCTGACGAGCAGCGGGCCTGGGCGCGTTCGCACGCGCGCTGGATCGTCACGAACCCGGACATGCTTCACCACGCGATCCTGGCGCGGCACGAGCAGTGGCGCGGATTCCTGCGCAGCCTGCGCTTCGTCATCGTCGACGAAGCGCACACCTATCGAGGAGTGTTCGGCTCGAACGTGGCCCTCGTGATGCGGCGGCTGCGGCGGGTGGCCGCACTGCACGGTGCCGGCCCGACGTTCATCGCCGCATCAGCGACGGTCGCCGATCCCGGTGCGACCAGCTCCGCCCTGGTCGGCCTGGACATGGCCGTGGTCGACACCGATGACAGCGCCCGCGGTGCTGTGGACATCGTGCTGTGGAACCCGAGCCGGTCCGCGCCCGGGGGTTCGGGGCAGCAGCTGCCCGCGAACCTCGACAGGCCTGACCATCCGGCCCCCGGCGCCGGGACCGACGCAGCACCGCCGTTCCGCGGCACGCTGGTCGAGTCTGCTGAGTTGATGAGCCGGCTCGTGGACGGCGGTACGTCCACGCTGGCCTTCGCCCGGTCCCGGCGGGCCGTGGAGATCCTGGCCGGCGCAGTCCGGGAACGTGCGGTGCGCGGAGACCGGGTCCGCGGCTACCGTGGCGGCTACCTGCCAGAGGAGCGCCGGGCGCTGGAGGCCGACCTGCGCACCGGACGGCTGCTCGGGCTGGCCGCGACGAACGCCCTGGAGCTGGGCATCGACATCAGCGGCCTGGACGCGGTCCTGCTGGTCGGGTGGCCGGGCACCCGGTCGAGCTTCTGGCAGCAGGTGGGCCGGGCGGGGCGGACCGGCGGGCACGCGCTCGCGGTCCTGGTGGCCGGTGAGGATCCGCTGGATCAGTACGTGGTCACCCATCCGCAGAGCATCACCGGGGCGCCCGTGGAGGCCACGGCAATCGATCCGGGGAACCCCTACGTCCTGGCCGGGCACCTGTGCGCAGCTGCTGCCGAGGCCCCGCTGCGCGATGCTGACCTGGCCGACTGGTTCGGACCCGACGCCGAGCAGCTGTGCACCGTCCTGACCGAGCGCGGCCTGCTCCGGCGTCGTCGCGGGGGCTGGTACTGGACCGACGCCCTGCGTGCGGCCGACCTGGTGGACCTGCGTGGCGCCGGCGGGGGTCCGGTCCGGGTGGTCGAGCACCAGACCGGTCGGCTGCTGGGCACCGTCGACCCCTCCGCAGCCCCGGCTGCGGTGCATGCCGGAGCGCTGTACGTGCACCAGGGACAGGCCCATGAGGTGCTGGACCTCGACCTTGAGGCCCGCGTCGCCACCGCGGCGCAGACCGTCACCGACCTGAGCACGCATGCCCGCAGCACCGCGGATGTCACGCTGGACGTGGTGCGCGAGACCACGCGATGGGGCCGGGTGGACCTGTCCTGCGCCCAGGTGTCGGTGACCCGCCAGGTGCGGTCCTACCTGATCCGCCGCTGGCCGTCGGGTGAGGTCCTGGCCGAGCACCCGCTGGACCTGCCGGCGATGACCCTGCAGACGGTCGGCATGTTCTGGTCGATCCCCGACGAGGTCCTGCGCGAGGCCGGGATCGACCAGGCCCAGGTCCCAGGTGCGGTGCACGCCCTCGAGCACGCCAGCATCGGGATCCTGCCGCTGCTGGCCACCTGCGACCGCTGGGATCTCGGGGGCGTCTCCTCGGCGCGGCACCCGCAAACGGGGCAGGCGATCATCGTCGTCCACGATGGCCACCCAGGTGGTTCTGGCTTCGCCGAGCGGGGCTTCCACCGGGCCGCCGAATGGCTGCGGGCCACCACCGAGACGATCGCTGGCTGCCCCTGCGCGGACGGTTGCCCGGCATGCGTGCAGTCGCCCAAGTGCGGCAACGGCAACGAGCCCCTGGACAAGGCGGCCGCACTGCGCCTGGCACGAGTCCTCCTGGCAGAGCAGGCAAGGGCCTGACCCAGCCCGCGCTGGCGCAGCACCGGTGGAGACCCGAGCAGCCGTCAGGCCTGCTTGTCGCGGGCAGCGCCGACTGCCTTGACCACGCGGCCGGTTCGGGTCTCGGGCTTCTTCGCGGTCTCGATCTGGCGCACCAGTTCCTTGCGGGTCGAGGGGGCAAGGCGCTGCCAGCCGGCCCGCACCCCGGCCTGGTCGAGAGCCGCGGCCAGTTCCTCGGGCACGGCCACGTCCCGCGGGGCGGTATCCACGTCGAGGGTCACCTCGACGGTGGCCTCGTCGGTGAGGCCGGCCGCCATGCGCTGGTCCTTGCTCACGCCCACCAGGAACCGCTCGCCCATGCGGGCAACGGTGGATCGGTAGGTGTGGCCGAGCACGCTGACCACGACAGCCGGGCGCCGTCCAGCACCGAGGGCTTCGACGACCTCGTCGGGAACCACGATGCCCATCGTGTCCCTGGCTTCCCCGCGCACGAGCTGGCCCTCGAATCTCACCGACATCCCACACCTCCGTGGCCGCACGCTACCCCGACGCGGATCTCCACGTGCGTGGACGCCCCAGGCAATCGATGCGTGCGCGGGCGTCCGGGACACGGGCGTCCTCACGGGTCCTCGGCCGTCAGTTCCGCGTGGGCACGGGCGCGCAGGACCGCGTATCGACCGGGGAACAGCCAGCCCACCCCACGTGGTGCGGGTGCTGCCACAGACACCCACACCTCGGTCCCGCGCACCTGGCAGTGCGAAACCTCGGCGCCATTGCGCGCCGCGATCTCCCCAGCCCGGTCACAGGCCCGATCTGGGGACTCCAAGGTGGAGCTGGCGCCCGCGAGGGCTGCCAGATCCGCAGCGGCGGCCACCGTCGCACGCGCGGCCAGGACGCTGGACAGGACGATCCCCACGGCAGCCAGCAGCACCAGCACGACCATCCAGAAGGCCACGAGGACGCTGGCGGCACCTGACTCCTCGCGCAGCCGCGGCCGAGGCGATGGTCCGAAGGGGCCAGCGCTGCCCGACTGGTCCGCAGGCCTCACTGGTCCTCCCGCCAACCGGTGGCGCTGGCCCGGATCTCCCGGGTCAGGGGCCGCAGGAACCGCACTGGCGGGGTGCGCTCCAGTCGCGCGATGACCGTCACCGAGCCCGCGTTCCGACGGATCGACACGGTCGCGCCCGGCGCAACCGCCGTGACAGTCGCCCGCACCGTCGCGGCGGACTCCCCGCGTGCACCTGCCCGGGCACCCTCGCGAGCGGCTTGGGCGACGATGCCCTGGCTGACGCCCAAGCCGACCAACCAGGCCAGGGCCAGGACCACGATGACGAGGGCCGGAATGGCCAGCGCGAGTTCCGCGCTGACCATCCCACCCTCGGACCGGGGGGCGATCCGACGCCGCCGCCCGCCCCGAGCCGCGTCCATCAGAACAGGAACGAGAACGCGGCCGTGATGACCTGCCACAGCAGCTCGATGATCCTGTCGCTCTTGAGCAGCGTGACGAGCACCCCGCCGAATCCGCAGGCCGCGACCGTGCCGACCGCATACTCGGCGGTCGACATGCCCTGCTCATCGTCGCGCATCCTGATCACCAGTTCGTTCATCATCGTGTTCCCCCGTGTGTTGCTCCCGGTCCCCCGGTGCCAACCACTCTGGCCGGCTGCACCAACCCTGTCCCGAAGACTGTGATCGGGGAACCCGTCGGCACACGATCTGTGGACAACCTGACCACTCACATGGAGGGAAGCAGACCGGCGACGATCGGGGTGATCCCCAGCAGGGCGAACGCCGGAAGCAGTAGCAGGCCCAGCGGCAGGACCGCGCGCACGGAGGTCGCCCGCACCTCGGCAAGGGCGGCAGCCGTGGCGTCGGCCCGCAACTCGTCGGCGGCGGCCGTGAGCAGGGCGGCCAGCGGGGCACCGGTGCGACTGCTGCGCGCCACCGCCCGCGCGATCCCGCCCAGGCCCGGTGCCGAGGCCAGGTGCGCCCACGACAGCGCTGTCGATTCACCCAGCTCGCTTCGCCGGTGCACCCCCAGCAGGGCCACCGACGCGGCTCCGCCCACCGCCCTGGCCACCACCGGCACCGCGTGCTCGAGCGGGACGCCAGCCAGCAGGGAGGCGCCGAGCAGGTCGGCCACCAGGGGCGCCGTCCTTGTGAGCTCCAGCCGCCGCTTGCGGACCGACGCGGGTTCCATCCTCGCGACCGCGATCGGCACCCCCAGCGCTATCCCCACGGCGACCAGCAGGCCCAGGACTCCGCCGAGCAGCAACCAGGCGGCCACCGAAGCCAGTAGGGCAGCCGCCCGAGTGCTGCGGGTCGCCGGTCCGGGCGCACCGTCCGGTGGTCCAGCGGGATGTGCACGGGGTACCGGCCCCACGGTCCCTGCGGATCTCGAGCCTGGCCCAGCACGGGCCGGGCCCATCGATTCCCGCACGCGAGCCGGCGCATGGGTCTGGTGCCGGGGCGTCGGGCCCAGGATCAGCAGGACAGCCAGCGCCGCGAACAGGGCGGCGCACAGCAGCGCGGGGGTCACAGCCGACCTCGGGCCACTGACACCATCTGACGCAACCAGGCGATCCCGGCCAGTTGCAGGGCAATCCCGGCCACGAGCACGGCTCGACCCACGGCGCTGCCGAGCAACCAATCCAACGGCTCAGCGCCGATCCACTGGCCGATCAGCAGCCCGAAGAGCGGCAGCAGGGCCAGCAGCCGGGCAGATGTGCGTACACCGGCCAGTTCACTGGCCAGTTCAGCCTCGGATTCGGCCGCCTCACGCCGGCCGGCGCCGAGCCTGGCAACCGCCAGGCCCAGCCCCGCCCCGGAATGCTCAGCCACCTCCCAGCACGCCGCCAACCCACGCAGGGCCTGGGCGTCGGCGGTGCGCGCCCTCAACGACGCGGCATCGGCGTGCAGCGCCGCGGGCACATCCCCCCCGCTGCGAGCAGCGACGACGGCGCGTGGGCAGGGCTGCGGCACCAGCCCGGTACTGGCAGCGACCAGCGCCGAAGCGGTGGGCCGGCCGGCGGACAGTTCGGCGGCCAGGGCGCCCAACAACTCGGCGATCGGTGGGCGTGGGCCCGGCCGGAAGCGCTGGCGGAGCTGGTCGAACCGGTGCGGTTCGGCGTGCGCAGCCGGGTCGGGCTCAGCATGGAGCCTGCGCGGGAATCGGTCGACCGGTCCGATGAGCAGCAGGACTGCCGTCGAGGCCGCCGCAGCCGCGAGCAGCACCAGCCCGAGCTGCCCGCTCACCGGTGCTCACCGATCCGCCCAGCCAGGGCTGCCATGCCCGCGGCCGGGCACAGCGTGGCGCCACGGCGCACCAACGCAGGCACGACGACCACGCCGTCCGCGTCTGGCTGCACCACCCCGATCCCCGAGACGACCCGGCCTCCCTCGGGGGTGCGGGCCAGATGCACCACGACCTCCAGACCGGCCGCGACCTGCGCATGCACACCGGCCAGGGTCATCCCGGCGGCCAGGGCCAGGGCCACCAGTCGGTCAGGCACAGCTGTGACGCTGTTGGCGTGGACCGTGCCGCACCCGCCCTCGTGGCCGGTGTTCATCGCCGCCAGGAGGTCCACGACTTCGGCTCCGCGCACCTCGCCGACCACTACCCGGTCCGGACGCATCCGCAGCGCCTGGCGCACCAGGACCTGCAGCGGGATCGCGCCCTGGCCCTCGAGGTTGGCCGGCCGCGCTTCCATGCTCACCACATGCGGATGCACTGGATCAAGTTCGCTGGTGTCCTCGACCACCACGATCCGCTCACGGGAGTCGACCAGGCCGAGCAGGGCACCAAGCACCGAGGTCTTACCGCTGCCCGTCCCGCCGCTGATCAGGAAGGGCACGCGGGCCCGGATGATGGCAGCCAGCCAGTCCGCGCCTGCGTCGATCGACCGTGCCTGCGGCCACCAGGTCGGCGAGGGTGAAGCGCCGACGGCTCGGGATGCGCAGGGAGATCGTGGTCCCGCGCACGGACAGCGGCGGCAGGACTGCGTGCAGCCGTTGCCCACCGGGCAGCCGGGCATCCACATACGGCGTCGCGTCGTCCAGCCGGCGTCCGACCCGCCCGGCCAGCCGGACCGCCAACTGCCGCACACTGGCCTCGTCGGGGAAGGCCACGTGGGCTCGGCGCAACCCGCCACCGCGGTCGACCCAGACCTCGTTGGGGGCGTTGACCAGCACGTCGGTGACCGCCGGGTCGCGGATGAGGACATCCAGAGGGCCAAGCCCACTGAGCTCGTCGGACACAGCGCGGGTGAGCTGCGCGAGGCCCTGACGGCTCAGGACGAGTTGCGGATTCCCGCACCGCGGTGCTGATCGCGGCCGCGTCGGCGCCCTCGGGCCCCTCCAACAACCGGGCGCGCACCGACGCGAGGAGTTCGGGATCCAGGACGCTCATCCGATCGACCGCCAGACCTCGGCGCCCAGCCGGCGCAACGCCCGCCCGGTCCGCCCTGACAGCAGGTCCCCGCAGTCGGCGAGCTCAGGCGCTCGAGGCAACCGGGGAATCTCGATGACGGGGCCCGGGCCGAGCTGCGCGGCGACCTCAGCCACGGGCAACCACCCGGTCGGCCGGATCAGGAAGAGAACGTCATCGACGGGGAGCGCGCAGAGGGCCCGGCGTGCGGCGACCACCCCGGCCACGGTCGCGGGCAGGACCAGCGCCAGCGTGTCCGGCGGGGCCAGCAACCCCGGGGGCACCGGCCCCGCCCCAGGTCCAGCACGGTGCGGGGGTACTCGGCGCGGCCCACTGCGGCGACAGCTGCGAGTCGACCGGCCCCGGCGGCCTGCACTGACCCGGTGAGGACCGCGACGTGGCCCACCGTGGGCAGCGCCGCCCGCAGCGAGTCCGCATCCAGGGCCGCGTCCGGGTTGGGGATCCCCGACCAGCGCACGCCCTGGCCCTCGGCGATCCCCAGCGGCAGGTCCAGTCCAGGGGATCGCGGATCGGCATCGATCAGCAGGCTCGCGCCCGGGCCGCCTGGTCCGCTGCCCTCCTCGGCACCTGCGGCGGCGCAGGCGATCGCGACGGTGCTGGTCCCGACCCCACCCACCGCGCCCAGCACAGCCAGGACGCCCGACCGCAGGGGCGGGTCCAGTTGACTGGCCAGCCAGCCCGCACCGAGGGGTAGTTCGAGCACATGGCTGGCTCCCATGGCCAGGGCCGCTGCCTGCGCCCCCACCACCTCGTCAGCGCGACACAGCACCACCGTCGGTGGTCCCACACCACCCGTCACGTGCGCATCGTGCGCCGTGGCGGGTCCGGTGGGCACGGCGGCAACGTCGACCAGCACCAGGTCGAGTTGCGCCCCCGCGACCAGGTCATCGAGGGCCTGCAGCGTGGCCCCCGCGCGCCCGGCAGCACCAGCCACCTCCACGGCGAGGTCCGCCCGGCCGGTCTGCAATCCGATCCGTACTCCCACGTCACACCCCCGAGGAGCAGGGTGCCCGAAGACGCCGATCTGGCCCAGCCCTAGTCGGCGCATCTGTGGACAACCCCACGCCAACCGCGCCCCGGCCAGGGATCAGGGCACGCACGCGAACCCGGGGCCGGACGGACGACGGCCCCCGCCGGGGGGTGCGGGGGCCGTCACTTCGCCAGCTCGGGGGGGGAGGAGCCGACGGTCCGGTCGATCAGGACCGAACAGGGCAAAGCATGAGGCCTTCGCTGCCACGATGCAACAGCCAGAAGCCGTCAGATCCCACCATCACCGCGGGCGTCCCACGCGCCCGCCGAACAATCGGCACAGAGCGCTCGAATCCGGCGATTGTGACCCCTCGCCGCTGGAGTCAGCCCGGCCGCCGCTGGGTCAGTCCGCCAACCAGGTGGCCGGCTGACGCGCGGAGAGCTCGACCGCGGCAGCCACCATGCGGATCATCTGCGCCACGCCCTCGGGCGAGCCCTGGGCGTAACCCCGCACCGCACGGACATACGCCGGGCGGCCCACTGACTTGAGCCCCAGTTCGGGCGCGCCGAGCATCCCCGGGTCCACACCGCGCTGAGCCAGCACGAGCCGTGGCAGGGCACGGGCGACCAGCCCCGAACCCCAGCTGAACGGCCGCAGCGAGGCGACCTCGGCATGGGCCACGGCCGCGACAAGCACCCCGGGTGCCTTCGAGGTGACCAGCATCCGGGACAGCTCGGCCAGTCGCTGGGCGAGCGCCGAGGGATCCACCAGCTCGCCCACGCGCAGCGGGTCGTCCGCCGGGCCTGTGCGAGGTCGACCCAGGTCCTCGTCCGCGACGAACCCGTGGGCCAGGACCGCGTGCATGCCCGCCAGGGCCTGGGCCGGCGCGGTCCCGATCACCGCGACGAGTTCGGGCAGGTGCGCGTGCAGGCCCACGGTCCCGGCCAGGACCCGCCCGATCGGGGAGCCGTCCAGCACTGCCCCGGTCCGCAGTTCGGGCAGACCGCACTCAGCGCCGTCGAACCACGCATTGGCCCACGCTCCGCGCAGTGCGGACTCGGCGGTGACCAGGCCGACGTCTCGTGCCACGGCTCGATCCCACAGCAGTTCGTCGACCGCGCCCCGAGCGGCGTCCAGTGACTGAGCCACTCCCGGAAGGTCAAGCAGTCCCAGCAGCGGATCGTCCATCCGGCAAGGCTATCCGGCGCCTGACCGACCCCCCAGCAGGACCATTCGCAGGGCGCCGGGACCCACGTCCCAGCGGTTGCTCGACTGCCGGAGACGGACGCGTCTGACATGCTTGGACGCCTTATGGGTGAGCAACTCTTCGAACGTCCGTCACTGGCTGAGCGCAGTTGGCTGCTGCGCGTCCTGCGCGCGGAAACCGTGGGCGGCATGCTGATGCTGGTGGCCGCACTGGTCGCAGTCGTGTGGGCCAACACGCAGTGGGCGAGCACCTACCAGGACCTGATCAGCACGGAGATCGGCCCGGCGGCGCTGGGCCTGCACCTGCCGATCAGCGTCTGGGCGGCGGACTTCCTGCTCGCGTTCTTCTTCTTCCTGGCTGGTCTCGAACTCAAGCACGAGGTCCAGCTCGGGACCCTGAGCAAACCCTCGCAGGCCGCCGTCCCGGTGGTGGCCGCGGTGGGCGGCATGATCGTCCCCGCGGCGCTGTACATGGTGATGACCCGCGGACTGCCGCTGGAGCAGTCCGGCTGGGGAATCCCGATGGCGACCGACATCGCCTTCGCCCTGGCAGTGCTGGCGATCATGGGCCGCGGCCTGCCGCTGGCGCTGCGGGCCTTCCTGCTGACCCTGGCGGTCGTCGATGACCTGGGCGCCATCACGGTCATCGCGATCTTCTACTCCGACAAGTTCCAGCTGGGCTTCTTCGTGGTGTCCTGCCTGCTCGTGGCGCTGTGGTGGGTGCTCCAGCACCGGCGGTTCACCGGCACGAAGCTGTCGGGCGCGGTCTACGTGGTGCTGTTCCTGGTGACCTGGTACACGACCCACGAGTCCGGGGTGCATGCCACCGTGGCCGGGGTGGCGCTGGGCCTGGCCACCCGGATCAAACACGACCCGGGCGAGCTGGAGTCGCCAGGCGACCGAGCCGAGCATCTGTGGCGCCCCTTCGTGGCCGGCGTGGCTGTGCCCCTGTTCGCCTTCACGAGCGCAGGGGTGACGATCCGCGATGTCGGGGTGTCCAGCGCGCCCGTGCAGTCACTGACCGAGACGATGGCCGAGCCGGTCACGCTCGGCGTGCTGGTCGGCCTGCTCATCGGCAAGCCGATCGGAGTGATCGCCGGGGCCTGGCTGACTGCCAGGTTCACGCGCGCGTCGCTGAACCCGACCCTGCGCTGGGCCGACGTGTCGGCCGTGGGGATGCTCGGCGGGATCGGTTTCACCGTGAGCCTGCTGATCGCCGAGTTGGCGTTCGAGGAGGACCCGCAGCTGCTCACCGACGCGAAGGTCGGGATCCTGGTGGCGACAGTTGGGGCCGGGTTCCTCTCGGCCCTGCTGCTGCGCCATCGCAGACTTGCACTGGAAGCCCTGGTTGCGGCTGAGAACGCCGACCTCGATTCCGACGGCATCCCCGACGTGTACCAGAGCGAGGCCTGAGCCGATCCTCCCGGACCGGTCGCTGCCGACGGCGCGGGTGCCCACGAGCCCGCGATAGCCTTGCCCGATCGTCGCCGAAAGGACCCTGGGATGGACAGCAACAAGGACACTGGGCTCAGCCCGCTGCTCAACTCCGCCATCAAGGACGCCCAGACCCTGGTGCGCCAGCAGGTGGAGCTGGCCAAGGCGGAGGTCAGCGAGAGCGCCAAGCAGGCCGCAAGCGCCTCGGCCCTGTTCATCGGCGCCGCAGTGCTGGCCTTCCTCGCATTCGTCTTCGCGCTGGTCGCCGGGGCCTACGGGATCGTGGCCGCGGGCCTGCCGGTCTGGGCCGGCTTCCTGATCGTGACCGGTCTGCTGATCCTGGTCGCGGTGATCCTGGGCCTGGTCGGCAAGTCCCGCGTCAACCGGGTCGGACCCCCGAAGCGAGCCATCAACGAGGTGCAGACCACCAAGGCCGCGCTGTCCAGCATCACCTCCTCCACCCAGTCGGGCAGCGACGTGGTGCCCGCGACGGACACCCCGGTGCCGAGCACTGCACCGTGACCCTGCTGGACCCCGAGGAGGTCGTCCGGGTCCCCGGGCCGTGGACGCACCGCGACGTGGCGGCCAACGGGGCCCGGTTCCACGTCGCGGAGATGGGCCGCGGACCGCTGGTCCTGCTCCTGCACGGCTTCCCGACGTTCTGGTGGACCTGGCGGCACACCCTGCCGGTGTTGGCCGACGCGGGCTTCCGCGCCGCGGCGATGGACCTGCGGGGGTACGCGGGTTCTGACCACCCCCCACGCGGGTACGACCCGTTCACTCTGACCAGCGACGTCACCGGGGTGATCCGCTCACTGGGTGAGCGGGAGGCTGTGGTGGTCGGGCATGGCTGGGGGGGTTTCCTGGCGTGGACGGCCGGAGCTGTGCAGCCGACGGCGATCCGCGCGATCGCCCCGGTCTCGATGCCGCATCCACGCCGGTTGCGCAGCGCGCTGCTCGGCGACCACGCCCAGCGTCGCGCGTCCGCCTACGCGTTCGGCTTCCAGGTCCCGGCCTCCCCCGAGCGTGATCTGCTCGAGGACGGCGCCGCCGAGGTAGGTGCGCTGCTGCGCACCTGGTCGGCCTCCCCCGACTGGCCCGACCGGCACACCGAGGCCACCTACCGCGCGGCCATGCTGCTGCTCAACACCGCGCACTGTGCTCTGGAGTACCACCGCTGGGCGCTGCGCAGCGTGCCGCGTCCGGACGGCCTGCGCTACGCGAGTCGGATGAAGACCCCGATCAACGTGCCTGTGCTGCAGACTGCAGGGCGGCGCGGACCCGACGGTGCTGCCCAGCAGCGCGCGCGGGTCCGGCGATCACGTATCGGGGCCCTACCGCTACGCCGAGCTGCCCGGGGCGGGGCACTTCCCGCACGAGGAACAGCCCGACGCCTTCCATGAGGTCCTGCTGGACTGGCTCGCCACCCTCTGAGGCCTGCTTCGGGGCCGGTCAGCACCCACGGTCGCCCGAGCCGTTCAATTGTCCGATTCGGACGCCGCCTGGCCGTCCGCGGACACCTGTGTCCGGATCGACCAGACGATGTCCGGATCGGACAACCGAAGGCCGACGACACGATGGCGTGTCGGCTAATGCACCGGGCAGGCCCCGGAGGGGACCTCGTCGGTGGCATCCGCCCCGGCCTCGATCGACGGACGCACCTCCGCTTCGGTCAGCGCGAATCCGGTCTGGTCATCGGACTGGGCGTTTGCGAACACCAGACCGATCACCCGACCCTTGAGATCCAGCAGGGCGCCACCGGAGTTGCCCGGGCGTACCGTGCCGCGGAACACGTACACCTCGCGGCTGCCGGCGCCCGCGTCATCGGCGATCAGGATCTGCCCACGCACCCGCGCCGGGTCGACGGTCAGACCACGCCCGCCGGGGTAGCCGGCCACCGCCCCGTCCGTTCCGCGGTCCGCGTCGGCCACCCAGCGCGGCACCGGCGCGTCGAGCCCGGGCACGGCCAGGATCGCCACGTCCGTCGCCCGGTCCAGGTGCACCAACCGGGCCCCGAGCACAGCCCGGTCCCCGGACAGGCGCACGGTGATCCGGCCCGCCCCGGCCACGACATGGGCGTTGGTGGCCACGCGCTCCCGACCGACGACCACGCCGGACCCCAGGGAGTTGACCGCGCACCGGGTGGAACTCGTGAAGACCTGGACCACCGAGTCGCGGGCCGCCCCCTCAGGTGGCCCGGCCACGGTGATGTCGCTCGGATCATCGACCGCCGGAAGGGTCGCGGGGTTGAACGGGAGGCTCGGCAGGTCGATCGTGGCCAGGAGCTCACGCGCGTCGGCGAGCAGGCTGCCGCCCGGACCGGCCATCACCTGGTCGAGGATGGGGAAGGTGCGCGAGGCCCGCACGTTGTCCGAGGCACTGCCCAACGAACCGGTGGCCGCCACCGAGAGCACCATCCAGGAGCACAGCAGGAACGCCAGGACGCTCACGACCATGCCCGATGCGCTGTCCAGCAGCCGGACGGGCTTGAAGTCCACCGCGTCGCGCACCGTCCGCCCAGCGAATCCGAGGATCGCCTGCCCCACGATGCCCACCATGAACATGCCCGCGATCGTGGCCATCGCGGTCAGGAACGCCGGCCAGTCGCGCCCGGAGAGCAGGTTGGGGATCAGCCACGCGCCGACCAGCGCACCGCCGATGAACCCGGCGAAGGAGGCGGCGGTGGTGATCACCCCGGCTCGCCAGCCGGCCAGCGCCACGACCAGCAGCCCCACCACGACCGCCAGGTCCACCCAGTTGCCGCTCACAGCGACACCTCCACCTCTCGATGCACCGGCCACGGCTGCGCCCAGCCTGCGAGGTCGAGCAGCCGATCCAGCAGCCCCGCGGTGAATCCCCACACCAGCATCTCGGCGACCTCGAACCCGGGGCCCCGATACCCGGAGGGGTGCACCACGGTCACCCGGTTGCCCGGATCGACGAGGCTGGCGACCGGGATCCGCTCGGCACGGGCCACCTCCGCGGGGTCGACCGCCCAGACCGGGACCGGTGCCGGCCAGAATCCGACCACAGGAGTGACGACGAACCCGGTGGGCGGCAGCCAGAGATCGGGCAGGACGCGTGCCACCTGGACGCCCGCGGGGTCCAGGCCGGTCTCCTCCCGCGCCTCGCGCAGGGCCGCCGCCACAGGTCCATCATCCTCGGGATCCACCGCACCGCCGGGGAATGCCGGCTGCCCTGCGTGCGACCGCATCTGCGCGGCCCGCTGGATGAGCAGCACATCGGGGCCGGCCGGGCCGTCGGCGAACAGGATCAGGACCGCCGATCGCCGCAGGCTCATGCCCACGGGGGGTATGAACTGGGAGAGTTGGCGACCTTCGACGGCCTCGATGGCCGCGACGAACGTCCGGAACCATTCGGGCTGGGGGGTCGGCCACGCGTCGTTGGGCCGGGGCGTCGGAGCGCTCACGCCGCAGCCCCCTTCACCAGGCGAGCCGCCTTCTTCTCGTCGGTGGGGCCCAGGCCGAAGCTGGGGCACACCCGGGCCAGTGCGCAGGCACCGCAGGCCGGGGTTCGGGAGTGGCACACCCGACGACCGTGCCAGATCAGCCGGTGCGACAGCATGGTCCACTCCGACTTCGGGAACAGCGAGCCGACCTCGGCCTCGACCTTCTCCGGCTCCTGCGCAGCGGTCCACCCGAACCGGCGGGCCAGCCGACCGAAGTGCGTGTCCACCGTGATCCCCGGCACGCCGAACGAGTTCCCGAGCACGACATTCGCGGTCTTTCGTCCCACCCCAGGCAGGGTGACCAGCTCCTCGAGCCGGTTGGGGACCTGCCCGTCGTAGGCCGCCACCAGCCGGGCTGCCATCCCCTGCAGGGAGGCGGACTTGGCCCGGAAGAAACCGGTCGAGACGATCATGGCCTCCAGCTCGGCCCGGTCGGCGGCGGCCAGGTCAGCGGCGCTCGGGTAGCTGGCGAACACTGCCGGTGTGACCAGATTCACCCGTGCATCGGTGCACTGCGCGGACAGGATCGTGGCCACCAGCAGCTGCAGGGGGGAGTCGAAGTCCAGCTCGCAGTGCGCCTCGGGGTAGGTCCGGGCCAGGATCCGGTTCATCCGCCGGGCACGCCGGACCAACGCGGTACGCGTCGGCGGGGCGGGCGGGCCTGGCATGTCGGTAGCCTAAGCGAGATCCGAGCGTCGCGATCCTGGGAGAGCCATGGCCACCAAGCCCCCGCAAGCCCCGCCCGAGGTGGATCCTGCCTACGCCGGGTTCACCCTGGAGAACCTGCGCGACCTGCGCCGCGAGCTCAGTGACGAGGAGGCCCGGGTGTCCTACTGGCGCCGGGTCATCCAGGCTCGCATCGACCTGCTGACCCGGGGTGCTGCCCAGGGCGACATCATGGAGCGGCTGACCTCCGTGCTGGCCGAGAGCGGTGCGGTGCATCGGCGCCTGGCCAACCTGTCGGTGCGCCCCGGGGAGGACGTAGCCGCCCTGCCCGACCTGCGTGCCTTGTGGACCCGGGTCGTGGACCGTCACGACGAGGAGGCGGTCGCGGACTTCCTGGGCGAGCTGCGTCATGCCGAAGGCCAGTTGTCGGCGCTCCGGCGAGAGGTCCACCATCAACTGGACGAGGCGACCATGCAGCTGATCGCCCGCTACCGCGCGGACCCCAGCCTCGCCCTGAGCGCGCTGCCCGACATCGGGGTGGGGCAGCCGACTACTGTTGGGCGACCGCGGGGGTCATGACAGCACGCCCGCAGGAGGAGAGACACCTGTGCAGGAACGCCTGCGCTCAGCGCCCCTGTTCACCGCCCTCGATGACGACGCGGCAGCGGCCCTGCGCGCCTCCATGGTCGATCAGCGCCTGGCCAAGGGCGATGTGCTCTTCACCGAGGGTGAGCCGGGCGACAAGCTGTACCTGATCGAGTCGGGCAAGATCAAACTCGGCCACACGGCTCCGGACGGCCGCGAATCCCTGATCGCGGTCCTCGGCGCCGGTGAGTTGCTGGGCGAGCTGTCCCTGTTCGATCCCGGACCGCGCACCGCCACTGCTGTGGCCGTGACCAAGACCAAGGTCCTGTCCATGGGACATGAGGCCCTGCTGCCCTGGCTGGTCGGGCGACCGGACCTGGCCGCCGCCCTGCTGGCCTCGCTGGCCCGCCGGCTGCGCCGGACCAATGAGGCGATGGCCGACCTGGTGTTCTCCGACGTACCGGGCCGGGTGGCCAAGGCGCTGCTGGACCTCGGCCGGAAGTTCGGCGACGAGACCGATGCCGGCCTGCTGGTCAGCCACGACCTGACCCAGGAGGAGCTCGCCCAACTCGTCGGCGCCTCCCGGGAGACGGTCAACAAGGCGCTGGCCGACTTCTCCGCACGGGGCTGGATCCACATCGAGCAGCGCCAGGTGACCCTGATCGACATCCCCAGGCTGGAGCAGCGCGCCCGCTGAGCGGCGCCGCCCCGGGATGGTGGGATCGGCCGCCCCCGGGCTCGCCGGCCAGTGACCTACAGCACCTTGGACAGGAACGCCCGGGTGCGCTTGTGCTGCGGGTTGCCCAGCACCTCACGGGGATCGCCGGACTCGACCACGACGCCGTCGTCCATGAAGACCAGGCTGTCGCCGACCTCACGGGCGAAGCCCATCTCGTGAGTCACCACGACCATGGTCATGCCCTCGTCGGCCAGTTGGCGCATGACCTCCAGCACCTCGCCCACCAACTCGGGGTCCAGTGCCGAGGTGGGCTCGTCGAAGAGCATCAGGTCCGGCTGCATGCACAGTGCCCGGGCGATGGCCACTCGCTGCTGCTGACCTCCGGACAGCTGGCTGGGGTAGGCGTCCCCACGGTCGCCGAGCCCGACCCGTTCGAGCAGGGCCTGGGCGCGATCCTTGACCACTGCCTTGGGCTCGCCCTTGGCCCGGATCGGCGCCTCGATGATGTTACCCAGGGCCGTCATGTGGGGGAACAGGTTGAACCTCTGGAAGACCATCCCGATGTTCAGCCGCTGATGCGCGACTTCGGACTCGCGCATCTCGTAGAGGTTGCCGCCCCGCTCGCGGTAGCCCACCAACTGGCCCTGGACCGACAGCCGACCGGAGTCGATCCGCTCGAGGTGGTTGATGCAGCGCAGGAAGGTGGACTTGCCCGACCCGGACGGCCCGACGATGCACATCACCTCGCCCTGGTTGACCTGCAGGTCGATGCCCTTGAGCACCTCGACCCGACCGAACCACTTGTGCACCTGCTCGGCGAGGACCATCGGGACGGCGCTGGCGCCCCCTGTGCTGGCGCTGGTCGGCGTGGTCATCGCAGGTCCGCCCCGGTCAGGCGGACCCGTAGTCGCTGGATCGGCGTGGGCGGCAGGGCGCGCACGGAGCCGCGCGCGTAGTAGCGCTCGATGTAGTACTGCGCGGTCATCAGGACCGAGGTCATGGCCAGGTACCAGATGCTGGCCGTGACCAGCATCGGGAAGGGTTGGAACGTGCGACTGCCGATCGCGCTGGTCTGGAAGAACAGTTCCACGTAGGGCACGTAGGCCACCAACGAGGTGGTCTTGAGCATGGAGATCGTCTCGTTGCCGGTGGGCGGCACCACCACCCGCATCGCCTGAGGCAGCACGATCCGGCGCAGCGTCTGCATTCGCGACAGGCCCAGCGCGGAGGCCGCCTCGCTCTGCCCCTCGTCGACCGACAGGATGCCGGCCCGGATGATCTCGGACATGTAGGCCGCCTCATTGAGGCCCAGGCCGAGCAGGGCCGCGGCCACCGGCGGGATCAGGTCCCGGGTCTCGAACACCAGCCACTCCGGGCCGAACGGCACCCCGAGGGAGATCTTGCGGTACAGCGAGTTCAGGTTGCCCCAGATCACCAGCTGCACGAGCACCGGGGTGCCCCGGAACACCCACACGTAGAACCAGGCCGCCCCTGACAGGACCGGGTTGGGCGACAGGCGCATGACCGCGAGGGCCACGCCCAACAGCACGCCGATGACCATCGAGGCCGCGGTCAGCCAGAGGGTGGTGACCACTCCGCGTACGACCGGCGGCGCGAACGCGTTCTCCCACTGGAAGCCCCACTGCCAGTTGGGATTGGTCAGCACGCTGTTCACGAACATCGCGCCCAGGACCGCGATGATCGCCATCGCCACCCAGCGGCCTGGATGGCGCACCGGGATCGCCCGGATCTCCTCCGGGGGCTTCCGGTGCTCCGACACGCTGGGTGGCGATGTTGTCATGGCCGGATCCTCACTGGACGGGGTTGACCTCGGAGGTGGTGATGGCGCCGGACTCGACTCCCCACTCGGTCAGGATCTGCAGGTAGGTGCCGTCGTCCATCAGCTTCTGCAGCGCACCTTGGATGGCTGCGGTGTAGTCGCCCTGATCCTTGGCCACGGCCAGGCCGTACGGGGCGGCGTCGTAGACATCGCCGGTCAGCTCGAGCTGGTCGTTGGTCTGGGCGATCGCGTAGCCGACGACCGGGGAGTCGGCGAGCATCGCGTCGTCCTTGCCGGAGACGACCGCCGCGGTGACATCACTCTGCAGCTGGAACTGCTCGATGGTGATGGCATCCATGCCGGAATCGGTGCAGGCCTTCGATCGGGCCTCGATGTCGGGCACCTGGACGGTGGCCTTCTGGACAGCGACCCGCTTGCCGCAGGCCTCGTCGGGATTGATGCCCAGGGGATTGCCCTTGGCCACGGCCCAGCTGGTGCCGGCGTTGAAGTAGCTGGGCATGTCGACCTGCTGCTCGCGCTCGGGGTTGATCGTGAACGACGAGGCGCCGAGCTCGTACTTCCCGGTCTTGACACCCTCGACCAGCGAGTCGAAGGGCGCGTTGTTCATCTGCGCCTCCAGGCCGAGCACCGTGCCCAGGGCGGCCATCAGGTCCGCGGTGAAGCCGACCACGGTGGTGCCGTCGGCGTCGACGAACTCACCGGGTGCGTACGAGGCGTCGGTCCCAATGGTCAGGATGCCGTCGGAGGTGACCTCAGCAGGCAGCATCGCCGCGAGCGCGTCGTCCTTGGCCATCGCGCCGGCCGGGGCCGAGGCGCTCGGGCTGCTGCCCGAACCGGCATCGGTGGTGCTGTCGCTGGAGCAGGCGGCCATCCCTGCGACCAGGGCGAACGCGCCGAGGGTCGCGCCGGTGGTCCTCATGAGTCGTGCCATGTCTGTGTGCCTCCCGTGTGGTGGGCGGACCGATCCGGTGGTGGACCGACCGCGGATACAGGGGCAGAGCCTAGCGAGCAGAACTCATCGATCAACCCCCGTACGGCACGAGGCGTTCTACCTGTCGGTGGCCGATCGACCGGTTGACCCGATCGCCACGGCGACGATGCGGCCCGCGCGCACTACATTGACGGCCATGGCCGACCGAATCAGGTGGGAATACGCCACCGCACCCTTGCTGATCCACGCCACCCAGCAGATCCTCAACAACTGGGGCACCGACGGGTGGGAGCTGGTCCAGGTGGTCCCCGGACCCAACCCCGAGCAGCTGGTTGCCTACTTCAAGCGGCCGGCGGACTGAGATGTCGGCCGTCGAGGCGCGCCTGGCCGATCTGGGCCACGAGGTGCCGCAGGTCACGGCACCTCTGGCGGCCTACGTGCCGGCCGTGCTGACCGGCAACCTGATCTACACGGCCGGCCAGCTGCCGCTGCGCGCGGGTGTGCTGATGGGGACCGGGAAGGTGGGTCGCGAGGTGACCGCCGAGGCGGCCACCGACATGGCCGTGCAGTGCGCGCTGAACGCGATCGCTGCGATCCGCTCGATCGCGGGTGACCTGGACCGGGTCCGGGTGGTCAAGGTGGTCGGCTTCGTGGCCAGCGACCCCGGGTTCACCGGCCAGCCGGGCGTCGTCAATGGGGCCAGCGAGCTGCTGGGGGCTGCATTCGGCGCGGCCGGCACGCATGCCCGGTCCGCCGTCGGCGTGGCGGTGCTCCCGCTGGATGCCCCGGTCGAGGTCGAGGTCATCGCGGAGCTGACCTGATGGCCCTGGAGATGCCCGAGGCCCTCGTGGCCCGGGCCCGGCAGCTGGCCGCGGGCGGTGACTGGACCCCACCAGCCTGCAGGGACGCGACGACCGTCGTGCTGCTGCGCGACGGTCCGGCCGGGCTCGAGGCGCTGCTCATGCGCCGCCCGGACACCATGGCCTTCGCGCCGGGCATGCACGTGTTCCCCGGCGGTCGGGTGGACCCGGCCGACAGCCAGCCGCCGGTCCGCGGGTGGGCGCCGGATCCGGGTCGCGGTGACTCCGAGTTGGCCCGGGCCCTGGTCGTGGCCGGCGTGCGGGAGACCTTCGAGGAGGCCGGCGTCCTGCTCGCCGTCGACCATGCCGGCCGACCCGCCCGTCCCGACGGTCAGTGGGCGGCCGACCGACAGGCCAGCGAGCGCGCGAGTGGCTTCCCCGCGGTGCTGGCCCGGCGACGCCTGCACATCCACGGCGACCTGCTCGTTCCGATCGCGCACTGGATCACCCCGGAGGTGGAGACCCGCCGGTTCGACACCCGGTTCCTGGTCGCGGCACTGCCCGAGGGGCAATCCGTGGCCGCCCACTCGACGGAGACCGACTCCGGTCAGTGGGTCGCCCCGGGCGCTGCGCTGAGCTCCTACCGAGGAGGGGTGATGGCCATGCTGCCGCCCACCGTGGCGGTGCTGGCCGACCTGGTCGGCCGCCGCTCGGTGGCCGCTGCCATGGAATGGGCGCGCAGCCGCCAGGAGTCCGTCATACCGGTGATGCCCCGCCCGCGGGTGGACGGTACGCGCCTGGAATGGGTACTGGTGCACGGCTACACCGGCGCGCTGATCTCGGCCACCGACCAGCCGGCGGGATCCGAGGAGCGGGGGACCCGCTGATGCGGCCCCTGGGGTCCAGCGGGCCGTGGGCTGCGGGCAGGATCACGCCGCGGGCCACTGCGGTCCTGGCACCCAACGCCAGCCCGATGACCCTGGACGGGACGAACTCCTGGCTGCTGGTCGAGCCCGGGGCGAGTCGGGCGATCGTGATCGACCCGGGCCCCGATGACCCCGGGCACCTCGACGCGCTGGTGGCCAGCGCCGATGCCGACGGGGCCGCAATCGCATCGATCCTGCTGACCCACGGACACGCCGATCACAGTGCCGGGGCCCGGTCCCTGCACGAGCGCACCGGGGCGCCGGTCCGGGCGCTGGACCCCACGCACCGGCGCGGCGGTGAAGGGCTGGCCGAGGGGGATGTGGTGATCCTCGACGGTCTGGAACTGTCCGTGGTCGCGACCCCGGGACACACCCACGACAGCCTGACGTTCCTGCTGGCCGCGGACGGGGCGCTGCTCACCGGGGACAGTGTCCTGGGACGGGGCAGCGCTGTCATCGCCCACCCGGATGGGCATCTGGGGGCCTACCTCGCCTCGCTCACGCGGCTGGCGCACGTGGCCCAGGTGACGGCCGCGCGTTGGGTACTGCCCGGTCACGGGCCGGCCAACGCCGATCCGGTCGGGCTGCTGGCCGACTATGTCGAGCACCGCACCCAGCGCCTCGCCCTGGTCGAGACGGCGATGCACGCGGGCTGCACCGATCTCGACGAACTGCTCGACGTCGCCTATCCGGAGGTGCCCCCGGCCCTGCGCTGGGCCGCCCGGCTGTCGTTGGCCGCCCAGGTCGAGTACCTCACCGACCGGGCGCCGGGAATCGGGTCGAACTAGGGTGGCGCTGTGATCCGCCCGCCTGCGCTGTTCCCAGACGTGCGCCTGCACATCGTGACCGGCAAGGGCGGCACCGGCAAGACCACCGTCGCCGCGGCGCTGGCCCTGGCGCTGGCCGCCGGGGGCAGGCGGACCCTGCTGATGGAGGTCGAGGGCCGGCAGGGGATCGCGGGGCTGTTCGATGTGCCGCCGCTGCCCTACGAGGAGCGCCGGGTGGCCCGCGCACCCGGGGGCGGTGAGGTGCGCGCCCTGGCCGTCGATCCGGAGGCGGCCCTGCTGGAGTACCTCGAAATGTTCTACAACCTGCGCCGGGCCGGCTCGGCACTGTCCCGGCTGGGGGCCATCGACTTCGCCACCACGATCGCCCCCGGGGTACGCGACGTGCTCCTGACCGGCAAGGCGGTCGAATCGGTCAAGCGCAACACCAGGGGCGTGCCGGAGTTCGACGCCGTCGTACTGGACGCCCCCCCGACCGGGCGGATCACCCGCTTCCTGAACGTCAACTCCGAGGTGGCCGGGATCGCCCGGATGGGCCCGATCCACGGCCAGGCCAACTCCGTGATGGCCGTCATGCGCTCCCCGCGCACCGCCGTGCACGTGGTGACCCTTCTCGAGGAGATGCCGGTCCAGGAGACCCTCGACGGTGTCCGCGAGCTGCACGACGAGGACCTGCCCGTGGGTGCGGTGATCATCAACGCCGACCGGCCGTCGGTGCTGACCGCCGCCCAGCGCAGCAGCGCGTTGGCCGGCACCTTGGATCACCGGGCCATCGCCGCCTCCGTGCAGGCGGCCTCGATCGTCACCACCGGGCACCCGCACACCGTCGCCGAGGTGGTCGGCGCACTGGCCGACGAGGCCCGCGACCACGCCGAACGGGCGGCTGTGGCCGAGCAGGAGCGCGCCAGGCTCGCCGAGCTGGCCGTGCCCATCGTCGACATACCCCAGATGCCCACGGGGATCGACCTGTCCGCGCTGCACGTGCTGGCCGATCGGCTGCGCGCCGGTGGCTTCGGCTCCGCGCCGGACCCCGAGCGGGTGCCCAGATGAGCGCCCCGCTGTGGGCGTCGGCGCCGATCCTGGACATCGACGCGCTGCTCGCTGATCGGGACACCCGCATCCTGGTCTGCTGCGGCTCGGGCGGGGTCGGCAAGACCACAACGGCTGCAGCGCTGGGAGTTCGGGCCGCTGAAGCGGGGCGGCGGACCGTGGTGCTCACCATCGATCCCGCCCGCCGGCTGGCGCAGTCCCTGGGCCTGTCCGAGCTGGACAACTCCCCCGCACCGATCCCCGGCATCGACACCTCGGCCGGCGGGACCCTGGACGCGATGATGCTGGACATGAAGCGCACGTTCGACGAGGTCGTCGAGGCGCACACCGAGCCCGACCGGGCGGCGGCCATCCTGGCCAACCCGTTCTACCAGGCCCTATCGAGCTCGTTCGCCGGCACGCAGGAGTACATGGCGATGGAGAAGCTGGGCCAGCTGCACCGACAGTCCCAGGCCGAGGGCATCTGGGACCTCATCATCGTCGACACACCCCCCTCCCGCAGCGCCCTTGACTTCCTGGACGCCCCCCGACGGCTGGGAGCCTTCCTCGACGGGCGGCTGATCCGGATCCTGGCCGCGCCGGCCCGGGCCGGCGGCCGGGCCTACATGCGCCTGCTGACGGCCAGCCTCGGGGTGTTCAGCAACGTGCTGACCCGGATCGTGGGTGCCCAGGTGCTGACCGACCTGCAGACCTTCGTCGCGTCCTTCGACGCGCTGTTCGGTGGTTTCCGCGAGCGCGCTGAGCAGACCTACGCGCTGCTGGCCGCGCCCGGCAGCGCGTTCCTGGTGGTCGCCGCGCCCGAGCCCGACGCGCTGCGCGAGGCCGCGTACTTCGTGGAGCGCCTGGAGTCCGAGCAGATGCCGCTGGCAGGGCTGGTGCTCAACCGGGTCGCCCCGGTCCGGCTGCCCGACCTCAGCCACGAGCAGGCAGCGGCCGGAGCCGAACGGCTGCGGGCCACGAGCCCGCCCGAGGAGTCCACCGAGGCACTGACCGCAGCCCTACTCGAACTGCACGCCGATCGGATGCGCCTGGCCCACCGCCAGCACCGGTTGGCCGACAGATTCGTGGCCGCGAACCCGGGGGTTGCTGTGACATCGGTCACCGCTTTGGCCCAAGATGTGCACGACCTGGCGGGGTTGCGCCTCGTGGCAGACCTGCTTGCCGAGGCGCGCCAACCCGTCGCGTAAGGTACCCACGGCGCAACATGCCGTAAAATCGGTCACATGCCCCCTGCTGATCGTCGCCCTCGTGGCCGTGGCGTCTGGTCGATCCCTCGACTCGTCGCGCTGCTGGCCATCGCCGCCCTCGCCGGAATCCTGGTCGCGGGCATGGCGCTGCCCGTCGTCGGACCGGTCGGCATGCTCGCCCGCGACTCCATCAGTTCCTTCGAGGATCTGCCGCGTGACTTCCGTGAGCCGGCCCTGCCGGTGCGCACCCGCGTCTACGCAGCGGACGGCACCAAGATCGCCACGGTCTTCGAGGAGAACCGCAAGGAGGTGGCGCTGTCCAAGGTGGCCCCGGTCATGCAGGATGCTGTGGTCGCCATCGAGGACTCACGCTTCTACGAGCACAACGGATTCGACCCCCGGGGCTTCGCCCGCGCCGCGGTGACCAACATCACCGCCGGTGGCGTGTCCCAGGGCGGTTCCACGCTGACGATGCAATACGTGAAGAACGTGCTGCTCACGGCAGCCACGGACGAGGCCGGGCAGGCCGCCGCCCGCGAGGACACGATCACCCGCAAGCTGCGCGAGATCCGCTACGCGATGGCTGTGGAGAAGCGCCTGACCAAGGAGGAGATCCTTGAGCGCTACCTCAACATCAGCTACTACGGGGCCAAGGCCTACGGCGTGGAGGCTGCCTCGCAGCGCTACTTCTCCAAGAAGGCCAAGGACCTGAACCTGGTGGAGGCCGCGACGCTGGCCGGGATCGTCCAGCAGCCCAGCCGGTTCGACCCCACCAACAACCCCCAGCAGTCCCAGGCCCGCCGCGACGTGGTCCTCAACCGGATGGCTCGAGCTGGACTACATCACCGTCGAGGAGGCCCGCGAGGCCAAGGCCCAGGACATCGAGGACTACCTCGACCCGAAGATCCAGTACAACGGCTGTACCACCTCGTTCGCGCCCTACTTCTGCGACTACGCCGTGCGCGCTGTCCAGGACATGAAGGCCCTGGGAAAGACGGCCGACGATCGCGCCGAGGCGTGGCGCAGCGGTGGCTACAAGATCTACACGACCCTGGACGTCAAGGCCCAGGATGCCGCCAAGGACGCCGTGATGTCTGCGATCCCGCCGCAAGGACCCGAGCAAGAAGGCGGTCGCCATCGCGATGGTCACCCCGGGGACCGGCGATATCCGGGCCATGGCCCAGAACCGTGAGTGGGGCACCGGCAATCCGGAGAAGAAGTGGTGGGAGACCACCTACAACTACGCGGTCGACCAGGCCGACGGCGGCACCCAGGGCATGCAGGCCGGCTCCACGTTCAAGATCTTCACCCTGCTGGCTGCCCTCGACCAGGGGATCAGCCCCTACACGGTGATCAACTCCCCGGACGGCAAGTCGTTCACGGGCTTCACCGGGTGTGACGGCAACCTGTTCGCCGGCGCGAACGGCGGTGGGAGCCAGCCCTGGACGGTCCGGAACTCGACCTCGTCGGGCAACTTCGACATGTTCCGCGGCGCCGCGTACTCGGTCAACACGTTCTTCGTGGAGCTGGAGAAGCGTGCTGGGGTGTGTGAGACCGTCGAGATGGCGCGCAAGTTGGGTGTGAAGTACGCCGACGGCTCCGACCTCGGCGAGGTGCGGCCCGGCGGGATCACCGCCGAGGTGGCCTCCTTCACGCTCGGCTCGACCGAGATCTCCCCGCTGACCCTGGCCAACGCCTACGCGACGGTCAGCGCGCACGGCGTCTACTGCACGCCTCGGGTCATCACCCGGATCGAGGACCGCAACGGCAAGAACCTGTCGGTCCCCAAAGCCAAGTGCAAGCAGGCCGTCAGCCGGAACGCGGCCGATGCCGCCGCAGCGGTGCTGACCAACGTGGTCGACGGCGGGATCTCCGGACGTACCGGTGGATCGATGGCCCTCGGCCGGGACACCACCGGCAAGACCGGCACGATCGACACCCAGGCGGCGGTCTGGTTCGCTGGCTCCACGCCGGACCTGGGCGCGGCTGTGTGGGTCGGCGACCCGCGCGGCGGCTACGGGCACCCGCTGCGCAACCTCACCATCAACGGCCGCTACTACTCGAAGGTGTTCGGCTCCTCCCTGCCCGGGCCGACCTGGAAGAACGCCATGCAGGGGGCACTCGCGGGCAGCGACCCGGTGCCCATGGAGCTGCGCAACCAGTGGAACCTGCGTCCGGCCCGGCAGGCTGGCTCACCGAGCCAGCAGTCGGCGCCTGTCAGCCCGGAGAAGCCCTGGTGGCAGCGCGGATACACCAGCCAGGAGGACGGGGCCCCGACCCAGCAGGCACCGGCTGAGGCGGTCCCGCCCGCCGGGCAGTAGCCCCGGAGTCTGCGGCTGGCAGCCGCACAGCTTCAGTGCAGTGCCGGGCAGCGGCCAGCATCGGTCTCACGCCAGTGCTGCGCGGACCATCCCGGCCAGTTCGGCGCCGTCGAAGCGGCCAGATGTCTGGGCGGTGAGTTCCTTCATGACCCGACCCATCGCCGGCATCCCGGTGACCCCCTCGGCTGCCGCCGCGGACACCGCCTGGGTGACCAGTGCCGCGACCTCGTCGGAAGTCATCGGCTCGGGCAGGTAGCCGACCAGCACGGCCAGCTCGTCCAGCTCCCGCTCGGCCAGTTCTGGGCGGGCGGCATCGGTGAACGCAGCAGCTGCCTCGCGGCGGCGCTTGGCCTGCGTGATGAGGACCCCGACGACCTCGGTGTCGCTGAGCTCGCGAGCCGACCGGCCCGCCACCTCCTCGGTACTGACCGCGGTCAGCGCCATCCGCAGCGTGGCAGCCCGGAGGCTGTCCCGGCTGCGGATCGCATCCGTGAGGTCGGCCTGCAGGGTCTGCTTGAGGGTGCTCATCGCACCATTGTCCCCCGTGGGTGCATTCGGCGCCTCGCCCTGCCGTCCCGGCGAGCGGTCGCGGCGTGCCGGCTCCAGCGCGGGGGCAAACTCGCTTCGTGCTCCCTGCCGTGGCGAGTGCTCCGTCCGTCCTTTGAGCAGCTGCCCAGGATCGGACACCGCAGCGGCGTCGCAGTTGCGTCGAAGCTGCCGCGGGAGGACAGGACTCCGCGCGGAGAACCTGGGCCTGAGAGAATGCCGACATGTTGCTCAGCTCCCGAACCGTCGTGCGCGCCGTCGCACCACTGGCCGCTCTGGGGGTGGCGACAACCGCCTACAGCCTGTGGGAGGCCCGCCAGTACACGCTGCGCCGCGTCGATTTGGCGCTGGCCAGGCATGCCGGGGGCCAGCCACCGCCCCAGCCCCTGCGGATCCTGCACCTGTCGGACCTGCACCTGGCCCCACGGGACACCGACCGGATCGCGTGGGTGCGATCGCTGGGCACGCTCGAGGCGGACCTGACGGTGGTCACCGGGGACTTCCACGGGGATGCGGATGGGCCCGCACTCGCACTGCGCGCCCTGGGCCCGCTGCTGGGTCGACCCGGCTTCTTCGTCCGCGGGTCCAACGACTACTTCGCCCCCTCACGGGCCAATCCGGCGAAGTACCTCATGGGACCCAGCAAGCTGCGCACGACCCGGGCGGCGATCGACGTGACGCCCCTGGCCGACGGCCTGACCGACGCCGGCTGGCACGACCTGGACAACGCCACCGCCGTGGCCGCCGCCCGCGGATGGCGCATCGACGCCCGAGGTGTGGACGACCCCCACATCCGGCGCGACCGCTACGACGAGGTCGCTGGACCCTTCGATCCGGGGGCCGACCTGCGGCTAGGGGTCGCGCACGCCCCCTATCGGCGCGTCCTCGACGCGATGGCTGCCGATGGGGCCGACCTGATCCTGGCCGGGCACACGCACGGCGGCCAGATGTGCCTGCCGGGGGTGGGCGCCCTGGTGACCAACTGCGACCTGCCGCGCGATCAGGCCAAGGGCCTGTCCCGGTGGGGTGATTCGGCGCTGCACGTCTCGGCCGGGCTCGGGACGAGCCCGTTCACGCCGATCCGGTTCGCCTGCCGGCCGGAGGCCACACTGCTGACCCTGCGCGCCTGACCCGCTACCCCCCCGCACACGCTTCCCTTCTGCGGACATGCTTCCCGAATTCGGGAAGCGGATCGACAGAGGGGAAGCGCCTGGGGACGCCCCTGCCCTGGGGGCTAGGGTGCCTCGTGCCGTGACCCGCCGGCCGCGGCGCCCTCCCAGGACAGGAGCCCACGTGACCCAGGACCCCACCCCTGCCATCCCGGCGCACGTCGAGCACCGGATGAGCACGCCCGACGGTCGAACCCTGGCTGTGGCCGAATGGGGCGATCCCACCGGGCTGCCGGTCGTGTTCATCCACGGGACTCCGGGTGGGCGGATCAGCTGGTTCGGCCCCGATCCGACGATCGATGCCCGGCACCACCTGCGCCGGTTCAGCCTGGACCGCCCCGGCTACGGGGCCTCGACACGCCAGCCGGGGCGTCGGGTCGTGGACATCGTCAACGACGTGACGGCCCTGGTCGACACCCTGGGCATCGACCAGTTCGCGGTAACCGGCGGCTCCGGGGGTGGTCCGCATGCCCTGGCCTGCGCCGCGCTGCTGCCAGACCGCGTGCTTCGCTGCCTTGCTGTCGTGTCCGCGGCCCCTCTGGGTGCGGACGCTCTCGATGAGGAAGCCTGGTTGACGGGGATGACCCAGAGCAACGTGGATGAGTTCCGCGCGGCGCTTGCCGGGGAGTCCGAAGTCCGCGCATTGTGCGAGGCCGAGCGCACGACGATGCTCAATCGGTTGGCGCAGGGGCGCAGCGACATCCTGGGGGACTCCTACGAGCTCGCCGAGGAGGATCGCGCTCAGATGGCGCGGCATGCCGTCGTGGTCGGTGCGCAGATGAGCCACGGACTTGCACCGGGGGTGGACGGATGGGTCGATGACGACCTGGCGCTGGTCGCGCCGTGGGGGTTCGATGTGGGGGACATCCGGGTGCCTGTCCGGCTGGCCTACGGTCGGGCGGACACGCTTGTGCCGGCTGCGCACGGCGACTGGTTGGCAGCCAACGTCCCTGGTGCCGTGGCCGAGGTCAGCGAGGTCGGGCACATGGGTGACGATGCCGACGTGGAGCGGCAGCGGGCCTGGCTTGCTGGGCAGTGCTCCTAACGAAGCCCGCGCGAGTCTGCGTACATTCGGGAAACGCTTCCCTTCTGCGGATCTGCTTCCCGAGTTCGGAAAGCAGATCGTCACTTCGGAAGCGTCTGCGTGGGGTGGAGGCGGCCGAGGCCCTGACCGACAGACAGAGGACCCCCCAACCGTGGGCTGGGGGGTCCTCTGTCTGTCGGGATGGCGGGATTCGAACCCACGACCTCTTCGTCCCGAACGAAGCGCGCTACCAAGCTGCGCCACATCCCGCGTGCGCCGCTGATTCTAGCCGGACAGCCGCGCGCTCCCCAAATGCCGGTCGTACCCGTTCAGCGCTGGCGAACGGACAGCAGTGCAGCGATCTGGACAGCGTTGAGGGCTGCCCCCTTGCGCAGGTTGTCGCTGGACAGGAACAGGGCCAGACCGCGCCCGTCGGGGACACCGGGATCCTGACGCAGCCGACCGACGAACGTGGGGTCGGCACCGGCGGCCTGAAGGGGGGTCGGCACCTCCGACCAGATCACACCGGGGGCGTCCACGAGCAGCGCACGTGCCTGCCCGGGGGTGATCGGCTCCGCGAACTCGGCATTGATGCTCAGGCTGTGCCCGGTGAACACCGGCACGCGCACGCAGGTGCCGGACACGGCCAGATCCGGGATATCGAGGATCTTGCGGCTCTCGTTGCGCAGCTTCTGCTCCTCATCGGTCTCCCCGGAACCGTCGTCGACCAGACCGCCGGCCAGCGGGATCACGTCGAAGGCGATGGGAGCGACGTACTTCACGGGTGCGGGCAGGGTGATCGCTGAACCGTCATGGGTCAACGCGGTCATGTCCGCATCTGCGGCGGCTCGGACCTGTCCTGCCAGTTCCTCGACGCCGGCCAAGCCGCTGCCGGACACCGCCTGGTAGGTGCTGACCACCAGCCTGCGCAGGCCGGCCCGGGCGTGCAGCGGGGCCAGGACCGGCATCGCGGCCATCGTGGTGCAGTTCGGGTTGGCCACGATGCCCTTGTGGATGTGGTCCAGTGCCTGTGGGTTGACCTCTGAGACCACCAGGGGGACCTCAGGATCCATCCGCCAGGCCGACGAGTTGTCGACCACGATGGCGCCCGCCGCGGCGAACACAGGGGCCAACGCCTTCGAGGTGGATCCGCCGGCCGAGAACAGGGCGATGTCGATGCCGGTCGGGTCGGCCGTGGCCGCGTCCTCAACCAGGACCTCGCCGCCACGCCAGGGAAGGCTCGTACCCGCCGAGCGCGCACTGGCAAAGAAGCGTACGGAAGCGATGTCGATGTCGGACTCGTCGAGCAGCCGACGCATCACCCCGCCGACCTGGCCGGTGGCTCCGACAACTGCGACGTGGACGCTCATCGGCCGGTACCTGCGTACACGACGGCCTCGACGGCACTGTCCAGGCCGAAGGCGGTATGCAGCGCGCGTACTGCGCCGGTGGCCACGTCCTTGCTGGTCACCACGGAGATCCTGATCTCCGACGTGGTGATCATGGTGATGTTGATGCCGGCATCGGCAAGTGCCTTGAAGAAAGTCGCGGACACCCCGGGGTTGGAACGCATACCGGCGCCGACCAGCGAGATCTTGGCGATCCCGTCGTCGGAGGCGAGGTCCTCGAAACCGATCGCCGGCTGGGCCCTGGTCAGGGCGTCCAACGCAGCTGCCCGGGAGGCCACCGCGCAGGTGAAGGACACGTCGGTCTGCGTTCTCTGGGCCACGGAGGCATTCTGGACGATCATGTCCACGTTCACGCCAGCGTCCGCCACGGCCTGGAAGATCTGGGCCGCCTCACCCGGTCGGTCCGGCACCCCGATGACGGTGATCTTGCAGTCGTTGAGGTCGGCGGCGACCCCGGCGATGATGGGTTGCTCCACAATGGTCCCCTCGGCTGGGTTGGCGAGCGCGGGCAGCGGTTCGGATGGGTCGAGCACCCAGGTCCCCTCCTTGTCGGAGAACGAGGACCGCACATGGATGGGCATGTTGGCGCGCCGGGCGTACTCCACGCAGCGCAGGTGCAGCACCTTGGCTCCGGCCGAGGCCAGTTCGAGCATCTCCTCGTAACTGATCCTGGGGAGTTGGCTGGCTGCGGGGACCTCGCGTGGGTCGGTGGTGAAGACCCCGTCGACGTCGCTGTAGATCTCGGCCACGTCAGCACCCAGTGCGACGGCCAGGGCGACCGCGGTCGTGTCCGAACCGCCCCGACCCAGGGTGGTGACGTCCTTGCTCTGATAGGACACCCCCTGGAAACCGGCCACGATCGGGATGGCCCCGTCGGACAGGGCGTGCCTGATCCGCCCGGGGGTCACGTCGATGATGCGCGCGGACCCGTGCGCGGAGTCGGTGATCAGGCCGGCCTGCGAGCCGGTGTAGGACCGGCCCTCCTCGCCGAGGTCATGGATGGCCATGGCCAACAGCGCCATCGACATCCGCTCGCCGGCGGTGAGCAGCATGTCCAGCTCGCGACCAGGCGGGTTGGGGCTGACCTTGTTGGCCAGGTCCATGAGCTCGTCGGTGGAGTCACCCATGGCCGAGACCACGACGACCACGTCATGTCCCGCGCGCTTGGTGTCCACGATGCGCCTGGCCACGCGGCACACGTTCTCGGCGTCAGCGACCGATGATCCCCCGTACTTCTGGACGATGAGGGCCATGGTCGCGGTGCTCCTGGGGCGTCGGGCGTCGGTCGCGTGCAGCGGTGTTCGGGGCCCGATCCTAGTCGGTCGCGCCGACTCCTCCACCTGCGCGCGCAGTCGATCCGACCCGGGAACCTAGGAAGTCGGCTCGAGTGGGGCCTCAAGTGGGGCCTCCAGTGGCGCACCGGCCCGCACGTGCGAGACAAGCGAGCGCAACGCCCGCAGTGCGGTGGCTCCCGAGTCGCCCCACGTGCTCAGGTAGCTGGTCTGCCACCACCACAGGGCTTCCAGGGTGCGCCCCGCCGCGTGGTGGGCCAACCCGTGCAACAGGTCGCTGACCATCGCCGAGAGATCATCGGACAGCCGACCGGACATCAGCTCCGGCTCGGCGTAGGGGTCGACGACCTCGACATAGGCGTCGACCGGGGCCAGTCGGCCGGCGAGGGCTTCCCGCAGCCGGTCCACATCCGGTTCGGCGCCGGCGTCGGGCTCGAAACGCCCCTCGGGCACGACGTCGTCGATGGCCCCGAGCCGCGCACCCACGGCCAGGACGTCGGAGACCTCCAGCAGCAGGATGGCGATCGCGTGATCCGCACCGATTCCGGCCGCCACCGCCTCGGCGGTCTGCACGAAACGGGCCGACGCGGCGGCCAGGCCCTCGGCAAGTTCGAGCAGGTCCGCCTCAATGGGCGTGGCCGGCGTGGTGAGTACCGCCATCGCCGCATCGAGTGGGGCGTCTGTGAACGCGCCGTCCTCGTGCGTGGCGTCGTGTGGGGTCATGTTGAGCCTCCGATCCGTCGGCGTCCCTCGAATGCGCGTCCCAGGGTGACCTCGTCGGCGAACTCCAGGTCGCCGCCGACCGGAAGTCCGCTGGCCAACCTGGTCACGGCCAGCCCGATGGGTCCGATCAGGCGGGCCAGGTACGCGGCGGTGGCTTCGCCCTCGAGGTTCGGGTCCGTGGCGATTATGACCTCGGTCACCGCGCCGTCAGCCAAGCGGGCCATCAGGTCGCGGATGCGCAGGTCGTCGGGCCCGATGCCCTCCATGGGGCTGATCGCGCCGCCGAGCACGTGGTAGCGGCCCCGGAACTCCCGGGTCCGCTCGATGGCCACGACATCCTTGCTCTCCTCCACGACGCAGAGCATCGCCGGGTCGCGGCGCGGGTCCCGGCAGATGGCACAGGTCTCCTCCTGGGAGACGTTGCCACAGATCTCACAGAAGCGAACCTTCTCGCGCAGCGTGATCAGGGCCTGCGCCAGCTCGGCGACCTCCTGCGGGTCCGCCTTGAGCAGGTGGAAGGCAATGCGCTGGGCCCCCTTGGGGCCGATCCCGGGCAGCCGACTGAGCCCGTCGATGACGTCCTGGATGATCCCCTCGTACATGTCCAACCCCTACGAGTGGTCGATCTCGCCGATGGGCCGGGCACCGAGCTCCCGGGCGATCAGGGCCAGGCCCTGCGCGCCGGTGGAATCGAGATCAGGATCATCGGCGCTGGCCTCATCCGGGGCCACGTCCCGCGTGGTGCTCGCGGCTCCCGCTGCCCGGGATCGCACGACGTCTGCGGGACGCGCGGCAGGCAGGCGTGCGGCGGTCCCCTGGTGCGCACCTGCCGGCCCGCTGGGCCCAGGCTGCCCGCTCGCAGCGTCAGTCTCGCCGCCACGCCGCGCGTCGGGGCGCACCGGATCGTCGGGACCGGTCGAGCTCCCACTGCTCGCCCGAGCGCCGGTGGAGCCGCCGCGGGCAGCCTCAGGGTCGTGCAGGACGTCGATGGTCACGTCGAGGCCGAGAACGTCGATGAGGGCCTGACGCAGCCGCTCGTCGTGGCCGCGTGCGGCGATTGCGCGCACATTGCCCGGCTCGGCGACCGCGACGGCCAGCGCGCCCTCGGTGCAGGTCACTGGAGTCGCGGCGTGAAACGCCGTCCAGGCCACCCGGCTGGCCAGCGCGAGTCGGTCCAGGACCGACGGCCAGGCGTCCCGCACTCGGGCCAGCTGGTCCAGTCCGGTCGGCCCGCCGGAGGGCGCGGATGTGGGTCCGGTCGACTCGCCAGAGGGCGCGGATGTGGGTCCGGTCGACTCGCCAGAGGGCGCTGGCGCGGTGGGACCGGCGAACGGCGCGGCTGACTGGCGGGGTTCGGGCCCGGGGCCGGCAGTGGGTGCCTGCCGACTCGCGCCGTCCGTGCCCGAGACCCTCGGGGGCTGCTGGGGCGTAGCAGTGGACGCGTCGCGACCGGTGGGTGCCGCGTCGCGACCGGTGGGTGCCTCGTCGCGACCGGTGGGTGCCTCGTCGGCGACTGGTGCGGCAGGCGAAACCGCAGCCGGGGACTCAGTG
The DNA here is from genome assembly GCA_963781015.1 of uncultured Actinomycetes bacterium. GTDB lineage: Bacteria > Actinomycetota > Actinomycetes > S36-B12 > CAIYMF01 > Prado023. The sequence goes on from CAWAEB010000009.1 coordinate 201,611, forward strand.
GGAACCGGAGCCGAGGTCGGGGCTGTGGATCGCAGCTGCGGTCGGCGCGGTGGCGTCGGCCGACCGGGGTTCGTTGCCGGTGCGGCTGACGGGGCGCCTGGGCCGCTCGTCGCCCGGGTCTCGGGCCGTACCTCGACCGGCCCCTGCTCGCCCTGGAGCTGCTCGGTGGCGGGCCGAGCAGTGCCCGGCTGCTCGGGGGGCTGCTGTGCCGGCCGATCGGCTGGGTCTGCGGCACCCGGCCGGATCTGCACCCGGTCGAGCGTCGGGTCGGGACCGGGCGCACCGGCTGTCGCCGTCCCGGCGCCGCGTTCGAGACGTTCGATCCGCGCAAGCAGGGCCGCGAGGTCCTCACCGAGCACCGGTAGTGCCAGCCGGGCGCACAGCAGTTCCAGCTGCAGCCGCGGGGCAGTCGCTCCCTTGATCTGGCCCAGTCCCTCACTGACCAGATCCGCGGCCCGGGACAGCTCTGCCAGGCCCAGGGACTGTGACTGGGCCAGCATCCGTTCCCCGGTGTCGTCGGGGACATCCACCAAGCCCTTGCTCAGGGCTTCGTGGTCCACCCGCAGCACGATCAGGTCGCGCAGCCGATCGAGGGCATCGATGACGAACCGGCGTGGGTCATGGCCGGCTGCGATCACCTGATCGACGATGCCGAACATGTCGGCCGCGGATCCCGCAGCCAGGGCGGCCACGAAGTCGTCGATCATGGCGGTGTCGGTCAGGCCCAGTGCGGCGATCGCCTCGACGTAGGTCAATCCCTCGGGTCCCGCCCCGGCCAGCAGCTGACCCAGGACGGACAGGCTGTCTCGTACACTCCCGGCGCCGGCCCGCGCCACGACGGCCAGCGCCGGTGCCTCGGCCGGGACCCCCTCGGACCGGCACACCAAGCCCAGGTGATCGGCGAGGGTGCGGGCGGGTACCAGCCGGAACCCGTAGTGGAACGTGCGGGAACGGATCGTCGGGATGATCTTGTCCGGCTCGGTGGTCGCGAAGATGAACCGCAGGTGTGGCGGCGGCTCCTCCACCAGCTTCAGCAGGGCGTTGGCCGCCTCATTGGTCAACTGGTGGGCCTCGTCGATGATGTAGATCTTGTACCGGCCGGCGGCGGGCGCGTAGATAGCCTTCTCCCGCAGCTCTCGGGCGTCATCGATCCCGCGGTGGGTGGCTGCGTCGAGTTCGACCACATCGATCGATCCGGGCCCGTTGGGTGCCAGCTCGACGCAGCTTCGGCACGTCCCGCACGGAGTCGCAGTCGGTCCCTGCTCGCAGTTCAGCGACCTCGCCAGGATCCGCGCCGTGGAGGTCTTGCCGCATCCACGTGGACCCGAGAAGAGGTACGCATGATGGATCCGACCCGCAGCCAGGGCGCGCCCGAGCGGCTCGGTCACGTGCCCCTGACCGATCACCTCGGCCAGCGACCCCGGCCGGTAGGTCCGATACAGCGCGAGTGCCACGACGCTCACCCTACTGGTGGGCACCGACACGACTGGCGCGGATTCCACAATCCCCAGTCCATCCACAGCTGGGGATAACTCACACTGCTGTAACTACCAGGATGTGATTCCTGGTCGGGTCAGAGCGCGCCGCCCGCTGCCGCCGGCGCGGTCGGGTCGACTCCCCCGGCGGCATTCTCCCGGGCCAGGTAGTCCTCGAGCAGCATCACGTTCTCGCCCACCCGGGTGGCCACCTGCAGCAGGGTCGCCATCGAGGAGACCTCCTCGACCTGCTCCTTGAGGAACCAGTGCATGAACTGCTCACCCAGGTAGTCGGTCTCCTGGCGGGCCAGGGCGATCAGGGCCTCGAACTGGGCGGTGACCTGGCGCTCCTGGGCCAGCGCGAGCTCGAGCGGCTCGACCACGGACGTGAACTCGTTGCGCACCGCCGGCACCCCGGGGATGACCACGTCAGCCTCCCGGTCCATCAGGTACGCCACGATCATCATGGCGTGGTTGCGCTCCTCGACGGCTTGGGCGTAGAAGAGCGACGCCAACTGCGGCAGCGCCTGCTGGTCGTACCAGACCGCGATCGCGATGTACTGCTGGGATGCAGTGAACTCGTGGCCGATCTGCTCGGTGAGCAGGCCGTGCACCGCACTCATGGGGCCTCCTGGGACGTCAACGACAGATCCGGATCTGGACCCGACCGAACTTCCTGAGCAGCCTACGCCGCGCAACGCCGAAGGGCCCCTCCATCGGAAGGGGCCCTTCGGTACGGCCGCGCGGTGGCGGTGGGATTTGAACCCACGGTGGGCTACTAACCCACACACGATTTCGAGTCGTGCTCCTTTGGCCGCTCGGACACGCCACCGCGACAGATTCTACGGTCCCGCCCTGCCGGGGCGGAAATCGCTGGTCAGGGCCTAGCCTTGGTCGATGGCCGTCGGCCCGCACCCTCGCCCGTGGCCCGAGGACCCGCGCCTGGATCCTGAGCTGCTGACGGCGGGCGACACCCGCAACGTGGCTGATCACTACAGGTACTGGCACCTGGCCGCGATCGTGGCCGACCTGGAGGCCCGACGCAACCCGTTGCATGTGGCCATCGAGAACCTCGAGCACGACCTGAACATCGGCTCCATCGTGCGGACCGCGAACGCCTTCAACGTCGCCGGCGTGCACATCGTGGGCAGGCGGCGGTGGAACCGACGGGGCGCGATGGTGACCGACGCCTACCTCACGGTCACCCACCACCCTGATCCGGCGGCCCTGGCCGGCTGGGCCCGTGCTGCAGCGCTGCCCATCCTCGCGGTGGACAACGTGCCCGGATCCGTCCCGCTCGAGGGCTACCGGATGCCGCCGGCCTGCGTCCTGCTGTTCGGTCAGGAGGGTCCGGGACTCAGCGACGCGGCCCTGGCCAGCGCGGAGAGCACCTTGGCCATCAGCCAGCACGGGTCCACACGCTCGATCAACGTGGCCGCGGCAGCCGCCATCGCCATGTACGCGTGGGCCAGCACGAGCCTGCCCTCCGCGGAGCCTGGGCTGGCGTAGCCTTGAGCGGTGAACCTGAGCCTTGCCCTGACGACCTTGGTGGTCGGCCGCGCGCCGGTTGCCGTGCCGACGTTGGGCCCCGACTGGCTCGACCCGCAGAACCTCGACCGGTTCGGAACAGCAGCCTTCTGGATCGCGATGGGGATCATCTTCGCCGAGTGCGGACTGCTGATCGGGTTCTTCCTGCCCGGTGACTCGCTGCTGTTCATGGTCGGGCTGTTCGTGGCCAACGGGGTCATCGACATCCCGATCGCGCTGGCCTGCCTGCTGCTGACCCTGGCCGCCGTGGCCGGCAACCTCACCGGCTACTGGATCGGTTACCGGGCAGGCCCCCCGCTGTTCAACCGGCCGGATTCCCGGCTCTTCAGGGCGGAGTACGTCGAGAAGACGCATGCCTTCTTCGCCAAGTACGGCGCCAAGGCGATCGTGCTTGCCCGGTTCGTCCCGATCGTGCGCACGTTCATCACCGCGATGGCCGGCGTGGGTCGCATGGATCTGCGCACCTACGCGATCTACTCAACCATCGGTGGCGCACTGTGGGCCACCGGCGTCACCCTGCTGGGCTACTTCCTGGGCAACATCGCCTTCGTGAAGGACCACATCGAACTCATCCTGATCGGGATCGTCGGCATCTCGGTGATCCCCATCGGAATCGAGACTCTGCGCCACCGCCGGCAGAGCCGTTCTGAGGCCCTGAACGCCTAGGCTGTCGGTCGTGACGATGACTCGCGATGCGCTGATGGACCAGATCCGCGCCAAGGCTGTGGTGCACGGCCGGGTCGTGCTCTCCTCAGGCCGAGAGGCCGCGTACTACGTGGACCTGCGCCGGGTGACCCTGGACAGCGAGGCCGCACCCCTTGTCGGTCAGGTCATGCTGGACCTGACCGAGGACTTGTCCTACGACGCCGTAGGCGGCTTGACCCTGGGCGCGGACCCGGTGGCCACCGCGATGCTGCATGCCGCCGCCGCGAAGGGACGCAGGCTGGACGCCTTCGTGGTGCGCAAGGAGGAGAAGGCCCACGGCCTGCAGCGGCGGATCGAGGGCCCGGATGTGGCGGGTCGCCGGGTCCTGGCGGTGGAGGACACATCCACCACAGGTGGATCGGTGCTCACCGCCGTCCAGGCACTGCAGAGTGCCGGAGCCCAGGTGGTGGGCGTCGCGGTGATCGTCGAGCGCGGAGCTGCTGCAGCGATCGAAGCCGCTGGGCTGCCCTACCTGGCGGCCTACCAGTTGGCCGACCTCGGTCTGGACTGACCGTGCCCGATCTCACGGTCGTGCTGTGCCCGCCGCTGGATCCGGGTCCTGACGCGTCCTGGCGCCAGACCCTTGCCGCCGCCCTCCGGCTGCGCGACGTGCCGGTGGTGCTGCCCGAGCGACGGACCCGAACTGCCGCGGAGGACAGTGACGAACGGCTGCGGACAGCCGGATGGGTCGCCGACCAGGCGGTTGCGATCACCGCGGCCGGCGACACTGGCCCGCTGATGGTGGTCAGCGCCGGCTCGGCCAACCGGGCGGTCCCGGCCCTGGCGCTCTCCCAGCGGGCTTCCCGGCATCCCGTGGTGGCCTATGTCATGGTCGACGGTCCACTTCCACAGGCGGGCCGCGGCGGCTTCGACTGGCCTGACGCCCCAGTGATCTATGTGGCCAGTGGCGCAGCCGATGCACAGGCCAGCGAGGAGTCGCTGGGCGCGGCCGGCCTGCGCGGCTGGTCGGTGGTACGCGGTGACCCGGTGGAGACGATAGCGACGATCGCCGTCGGCTGGCCCGACACCATGCCCTGATCGACTGGGGCACACTGGGGCCATGCGTGCATTGATCACCGGGGCCACCTCGGGCATCGGGCTGGCCTTCACCGAGGAACTGGCCGAGCAGGGTGCGGACCTCGTCGTCGTGGCCCGCACGACACCCCGGCTGGCCGACCTCGCCCAGCGACTGGGCAGCGAACACGGCGTCGCGGTCGAGGTGCTCACGGCGGACCTGGCCGACGACGAGGCCTGTCAGGCGGTCATGGGCCGGCTCACGGCCGGCACGTACCCGATCGACATCCTGGTCAACAACGCGGGGTTCGGCGTCAACCAGCCCTTCGTGGGAGGCAGCCTCGACGAGGAGGAGCAGCTGCTCGACGTCCTCGTGCGCGCCACCCTGCGGTTGACCCACGCCGCATTGCCCGGCATGGTCGAACGCGGGCGAGGTGCGGTCATCAACGTCTCGAGCCTGGCCGGCTGGACCTCGCTGGGCACCTACGCCGCCGCCAAGTCCTGGGTCACGGTGTTCACCGAGTCCCTGGGCGCCGAGCTCTCCGGGACCGGGGTCACCGCCACAGCCGTCTGCCCCGGTATGACGCACACCGAGTTCCACGACCGGGCCCAGATGAACATGTCGGCCCTGCCGACGTGGGCCTGGCTCGATGCGCGTCGGGTGGCTCGGGAGGGTCTGGCCGCGGCCCGGGCCGGGCGCACCATCAACGTTCCGTCCAAGCGCTACTCCGCCCTCGCCCTGGCTGCCCAATACACACCTCGACCTCTGATGCGCCAGGTCGGACGGCTCATGCCGAGGCCGCGCAGCACGGACAGATGAGCGCGGACGTCACAGGGACTCCACATCCACGGGGTAGGTCAGTGACCCACCCGCTCGTGGCCCGGATGCGGTCGCACCAGCGCAGCATCTTCGGTGAGATGTCGGCGATGGCCAGCGCTGTGGGTGCAGTCAACCTCGGGCAGGGATTCCCGGACACGGACGGTCCGGAACTCGTTCGGCGCGCCGCAGAACAGGCCATCCGGACCGGCCTGGGCAACCAGTACCCGCCTGTGCACGGCGTGCCTGAGTTGCGCACGGCGATCGCCGACCACCAACGGGTCTGGTACGGGCTGAACTGGAACCCCGACACCGACGTCGTGGTGACGACCGGGGCATCAGAGGCGATCGTGGCCACGGTCCTGGCCCTCGTCGAACCGGGCGATGAGGTACTGGTCCTCGAGCCCTGGTTCGACCTCTACGCGGCAGCCATCGACCTGGCCGGTGGCATCCGGGTACCTGTCCCACCCGTGCCTGGGTCATTCCGACCTGACCCGGACGCCGTGCGAGCACGGGTCAGCCCGCGCACCAGACTGCTGATCATCAACTCCCCGCACAATCCCACCGGGGTCGTGTTCACCAGAGCGGAACTGGCTGGCCTGGCCCGGGAGGCGATCGCCGCAGACCTGGTGGTCCTGGCCGACGAAGCCTACGAGCACCTCTGGTTCGATGAGCACCGGCACGTGCCGATCGCAACCCTGCCCGGCATGGCCGAACGGACCATCACGATCGGGTCGGCAGGCAAGAGCCTGTCGTTCACCGGGTGGAAGGTGGGCTGGGCTACGGGTCCCGCGGACCTGATCGCAGCAGTCCGGGTCATCCGCCAGCACCTGAGCTACGTCTCCGGCGGACCGTTCCAGTGGGCGGTCGCCCACGGACTGCGCGACCTCCCCGCCGAGCACTGGACCTCGTTCCGCACCGCACTGGCCCGACAGCGCGACCAACTGAGCCAGGGGCTCACGTCGATCGGGTTGACTGTCCAGCCCAGCGAGGGCACCTACTTCCTGCTCACAGAAGTCAGCGGTCTGGGATACGACAGCGGGGAGCAGTTCTGCCGGGACCTGCCGGCCAGGGCGGGGGTGGTCGCCATCCCGATCAGCCCGCTGTGCGATGCCGTGTCCGTGGGTCAGACGTGGGTCAGGTGGGCCTTCTGCAAACGCCCCGAAGTCCTCGACGAGGCGATCATCCGGCTGCGTGGAGCGTTCGGCTGACCTCCAGGACGACTGGCGTCACGGCGGGTTGGTCCCGCGGGACAACTCTCGAGGCGGCGGACTGCCCTCAGGCCGGCAGGCCCGATCCGGCCACCACCGGGCTGAGCCCGGCTGCACGTGCCACCGCGCCGGGGTCTCCACAACGGACCAGCCAGTTGGCCAGCATCAGGTGCCCACCCTCGGTGAGCACGGACTCGGGGTGGAACTGGACCCCTTCGATTTCCACTTCCCGGTGCCGCAGCGCCATGACGACCCCGCTGTCGGTCCAACCGGTGACCTCCAGCTCATCGGGGACCGAATCGTGCTCGACGGCCAGCGAGTGGTACCGGGTGGCCCGGAACGGGTCGGGTAGCCCGGCCAGGACGCCGGCACCTGTGTGCTGGACCATCGAGGTCTTTCCGTGCAGCAGTTCGGGCGCCCGCGAGACCACGCCGCCGAACACCGCCCCGATCGCCTGGTGCCCGAGGCAGACCCCGAGCAGCGGGACCCTGCCCGCGCAGGCCGAGACCATGTCCATGCACACCCCCGCGTCATGCGGGTCACCGGGTCCCGGGGACAGCAGCACTCCGTCGTAGTCCAGGGCCTGGGCCACAGTCGCCTCGTCGTTGCGCAGGACCCGCACCTCGGCACCCAGCTGGGCCAGGTACTGGGCGATGTTGAACACGAACGAGTCGTAGTTGTCCACGATCAGGATGCGAGCGGTCACGGAGTCATTGTCGCGGGTACCGTAGGGCGGTGCACACCACCTCGACCGAGCCGGCGGCCGATCCCAGCGATCACCCGCCGATGCAGGCCGATCCCAGCGCTCGGCGAGCAGGTGCCAAGCGCTGGCTGCACGTCTTGACCCGACGCCGGATCCGGTGGCCCGATGTGGTGGCCGGCGCGGTGTTCGCCATGGCGGGTGCGCTGTTCGTCGCCAGCGTGGCTGCCTCCCGGGACGGCAGCATCCGCCTCGATTCCACCGGTGGACTCACCGACGCCATCGCCGCCCGTTCGGAGGCGAACGGGGACCTCGCCCAGCAGGTCGACGTGCTGACCGCGCAGTTGGCGGTCCTGCAGGAGGAGACCAGTCCAGGGATCGCCATCGAGCGCCAGAACGAGCGCATCGAAGAACTGTCCCCGGCGGTCGGGCTGACCGAGGTCCGCGGGCCGGGAGTGACCGTCACCCTCGACGACGCCACCGCCCCCGATCCGATGCCCGAGGACATGACCGGTGACGACTACATCGTCCACCAGCAGGACGTCCAGGGCGTGGTCAACGCCCTGTGGCGCGGGGGTGCCTCGGGCGTCACTGTCATGGGCCAGCGGCTGGTCAACTCCAGCGCCGTCCGCTGCGTCGGCAACACCGTGATCCTGCAGGGCCGCGTGTACTCGCCACCCTTCGTGATCGAGGCCGTGGGGGACGTGGGTCGCTTGACCCTGTCCCTGGACACCGACGAGTCCGTGCAGTTCTTCCGGCAGTGGGCTCAGGTCGTGGGCATGCGATACGAGATGACCGCCTCCCGTGCCATGGTCCTGCCCGCGTACCGCGGGCCGCTGGTCGTCACTGATGCGCAGGTGGTCAGTTGACCGACATCGCACCCCCAGTTCCCGCCCCGACAGCGCGGAGGACCGCGCGCGGGTGGGCCGTCGTGGGCGTGCTCGGCGAACTGCTCATCACGTTCGGGGTGGTGCTGCTGCTTTTCGTCGTCTACCAGCTGCTGTGGACGAATGTGACCGCGGACCGCGCGGCGGGCGCCGCAGCCGAGCAGCTGCAGGAGACCTGGTCACGGCCACCGACCACGACCCCGGAGGTGGACGAACCGGATCGGCCCCCGCTCGGAGATGCCTTCGCCCTCATGTACATCCCCCGACTGCGCGACAAGGTCTGGGGGCTCCCCGTGCTCGAGAGCGTGTCCCCAGCCGACCTCGCCCGAGGCATCGGGCACTACCCCACCAGCCAGCTGCCGGGTGAGACGGGCAACTTCGCTGTCGCCGGGCACCGCGCCACCAATGGCGAGCCCCTGCGCAACATCGACCTGCTGCAGGTCGGTGACCCGGTCTACGTGGAGACCAGGGACGCCTGGTATGAGTACCGGCTCGAGCGCGACCAGATCGTGACACCCCAGGACAACTGGGTCATCGACCCGGTCCCAGGCCAACCAGGGGCCGCCCCCAGCCAGCCATTGATCACCGTCACCACCTGCAACCCCCGCTGGGCCAGCACCCAGCGCTGGATCTGGTGGGGCTCGTTGACACAGCGCTACGACAAGGCCGCGGGCGAAGTCCCAGCCGAGGTGGAGGCAGGTTAGATGTACGCCTGGATCTGGAACCACCTGCCTGGGCCGACGGCCGTGCGTGCCCTTATCAGTCTGGTGACACTCAGCCTTCTGGTCATGGTCCTTTTCACCTGGGTGTTCCCCTGGCTCGAACCCCGGTTGCCCTTCACGGACGTGACGGTCGATCCATTGTCATCCACAGGGTTATCCACAACTGGGGACAGAACCACAGCGGTGTGATTCCGCTGCACTGAGTCACCTCGTCGGGCTCTGACCTCGCCCTGAGTCGGCCGGCTCTGAGTGCCCAGTGTGACCACCAACGATCGTGTCTGCCCAGAGTCCGCCCCGATTCACGGGCCTTTGCCGTGGAATGTCGGCTCAGCGCCACTTCGTCGACAAGCCGAAGCCGACCATGATCAGGCCGAAGCCGACCAGGACGTTCCAGTTGTCCAGCGGGTCCATCACCGGGTTGTTGGGCTCGATGTAGAACACGACGATCCACAGCAGGCCGAGGATGAAGCAGGCGACCATGGCCGGTACCAGCCAGCGCGGGGAAGTCAGTGGGGCGTCCTTCTTGGCCACGGCTTCGGGGCGGGACTTCGCGGACCCTCGGCCCTTGGACTCCGGCATGTGATCTCCCTATGACGACTGGCCGCAAGCCTACCCGAGGTATCAGCCGAGCAGGCTGGGAATGAGCGTCTGGATCTGGTCCGTGCGCGCCATGGTCGCGACGATCAGGACAGCCAGGACCGCGCCAGCGGCCACAGCCTGCTGGCCGGCGCGTGCGCGACCCTCCTGGCCGCGCGCGGTGGTCAACAGAAGCCCAAGCACCGCTCCTGTGATCGCCCCACCCAGGTGCGCTCGCCAGTCCACACCACCGAGCACGAAACCCAGGGCCATGTTGATGGCCAGAAGCATCGCGACCTGGGTCATGTCCCAGCCCAGGCGCCGGGCAACCACGATCCAGGCGGCCATGAGTCCGAAGATCGCACCGCTGGCCCCCACGGACAGCGTGCGCATGTCCGAGAACCAGTACGAGGCGACTGAGCCACCCAGACCTGAAATCAGGAACAGCGCCAGGAACCGGCCGTGCCCCAGGACACGTTCCAGCGGGGGTCCCAGCAGGTACAGGATGTACATGTTGAAGCCCAGGTGCAGCCATCCCGCGTGCAGGAACATCGCCGATCCGAGCCGGAACCACTCCCCGGAGACCGCGATCGCCAGGGGCTGCATGCCCCAGCGGCCCAGACCCCCGAGGGCGCCGAGTTGGCCGACGAGAAGGAAGAGCGCCACGCAGGTAGCGATCAGGCCCTTGGTGACCGCGCCGTCGCGGGTCATCTGACCCCCGAAGACCGTGCGCGCCTGCAGGGTCGACGCCGCACCGGCGCGAACGCACTCCGGGCACTGGTAGCCCACAGCCGCCGCGGTCATGCACTCCGGGCAGATCGGTCGCTCGCATCGGGTGCACCGGATCCAGGTCTCCCGGTCGGTGTGCCGGTAGCAGACGGGTGCTGCGGGAGCGGACTCCTGCGGCAGGCCGTAGCTCACTGCTCGATGGTCACCGAGGTGATGACCACGTCGGCGACCGGACGGTCACCGCGGCCCACCTTGGTCGTGGCGATCGCGTCGACCACGTCCCGGCTGGGCTGGTCGGCGACCTCACCGAAGATGGTGTGCTTGCGGTTCAGGTGCGGAGTACGCCCAACGGTGATGAAGAACTGGCAGCCGTTGGTACCTGGGCCGGCGTTGGCCATCGCCAGCAGGTACGGGCGGTCGAAGACGCAGCTCGGGGTGGAACTCGTCGGCGAACTCGTACCCGGGCCCCCCGCGACCGGTCCCGGTGGGGTCGCCGCCCTGGATCATGAAGCCGCTGATCACCCGGTGGAAGATGACGTCGCTGTACAGCGCGCCCTCGCCCTTGGCAGCGGTGCTGGGATCGACCCATTCACGTGTTCCGTCGGACAGGCCGATGAAGTTCGCCACCGTCTTGGGCGCGTGGTTGTCGAAGAGGTCGATCCGGATGTCCCCGAGGGAGGTGTGCAGCACGGCGGTAGTCATGGCCCGAATCCTGCCACATGGAGCTGGGCCCGGCAGACGCCTTCTCGGGCTGTGCCCGCTGCGACCCTGGGCCAGGATCGCAGCCGCTGAGTGTCCTAGACCTGCCGCAGGTCAACCAAGGTCCGAGATCTGCCACGCGGGGCCCGCTGACGCGGGCCGGAGACGAGGGGAGCCGTCGACTGCCGCTAGGCGGCAGCCTCCTCCCAAGTCCCCACCCTGCGACCAGCACACAGAGGTGTACCCCGGGGGAACAGCCCCGGGGCACACCCATGTGTGGAGACGAGGGGACTTGAACCCCTAACCCCCGCCTTGCAAAGGCGGTGCTCTGCCAGTTGAGCTACGTCCCCGGACCCGCTCAGCGCAGGTCGGGAGCGGCTGTGGCCTCGTTCCAGAGGTCGCGCTCCTCTGCGGCCCCGGTAACGCGGCTGTAGATGGCGTAGCCAGCCGCCGCGAGGGCGCCGAGAACGATCAGTTTCTTGAGCATGGATACCTCCGCAGATTGTCCCGCGCGATCAGGTCGCGCAGCGTGGGCCTAAGTGGACTTGAACCACTGACCTCTTCCTTATCAGGGAAGCGCTCTAACCAGGCTGAGCTATAGGCCCTCCGATGCTCTCGCACCGCCGCACAGGCTACCCCAGCAGACGGTTGGGACCCAAACGGCGCAGCCCGCTCAGTCCTCCTCGGAGAGGGTCACCTCAAGGCCGCCACCGATCCCGACCGACAGGTTGTACATGAAGGCCAGCAGCGTGCTCAAGGCGGTGACCAGGACTGTCTCGATACCGGCCACGACCAATGCCACACCCATGATCCTGCCGAAGTCCAGGTAGCTGCTGACGCTGGCTCCGCTCTCGCCGCCGACGTCGGTGGCGGTGCGGGTGATGGCGTCCAGGACGCCTGCGGAGTCCATCGCGAACCACAATGCGGCCGAGGCCGCCAGGATGATCATCGCGATGGCCAACGAGAGCAGGAACGCCTGCTTCATCACGGCCCACGGGTCGACGTGTGTGATGTAGACGCGAACGGATCGCGGTCCCGGGGCAGGCTGCACTGCGCTTCGCGCCACCCGCGCCACCCGGGTCTCGCCCACTCGGTCCTGGGCAGGTTGCGCCGGCGCAGTCCGGTTCGGGGCCGGCTTCGCCGGGGCTCCCACGGGCGGGACCGTTGCGGTCGCCGCAGCGGCAACGGGCACCTTGGTCTGCGGAGCCGCAACGGGAGTTGGGCTGGCCGACCGGCCACTCGGAGGACCTGGCGCGGACGCCGGGGCGCTGGGACCGGTGGTTGTGACCGGGGCGATCAGCACGCTGGGCCGGCCCCTGCTCGGTGCCGGACCGGTCATCCGTGCAGCAGGGCCTGGGCGGCCGATCGCACGATCAGCACCCGGCTGGCCCTGGACATGCTCAACCATCACTGGACTCCCGTCACCCTGGTAAACGTGCACGATGCTACCCCGCCATCCGCCACTGCACCGGTGAGCGTGCTGGCGTCGAGCCTGGACGCCCGGTGGCCGGTCACTGGTCTCCCGGGGCAGTATCGCCCGGTGGGACCTCGGCGGGCGGCCGCGTGTCGGCCGGGTCGGTCAACTCGTCCGGCGCAGTCGTCGCGTCCGCAGAATCGAGATCGTCCTCGGCGAGTTCGGCTGCACGGGCGACTCCCACGATGCTGTCCCCGGGGGCCAGGTCCATGAGACCCACGCCCATGGTCGCCCGGCCGGTGGCCCGGACCTGGTCGACCTGGGTCCGGATGACCACACCGTTGCTGGCCACCGCGAACAGCTCATCGGACTCCTGGCAGATCAGGGCCCCGACCAGCGACCCGCGCTCCTCGACGAGCTTCATGGCCGTCACTCCGTAGGTGTTGCGCCCCTGGGTGCGCCACTCGGACACCGAGGTGCGCTTGGCGTAGCCGCCGTCGGTCACCGTCACCAGATGCGTTCCGGGCCGCACCACCTCCATGGACAGCGCACTGTCCCCTGCGCGCAACCGGATGCCCTGCACCCCGGACGTGGCTCGGCCCATGGGCCGCAGCGTGGAGTTGTCGGCACTGAACCGCACCGACGCGCCCTTGGCCGAGACAAGGATCAGGTCATCGTCATCACGCACCAGCTGCGCCGAGATCAACTCGTCGTCCTCGCGCAGGTTGATAGCAGCCAGGCCGTTGGAGCGGATCGAGTCGAACTCGTGCAGCCGGCTCTTCTTGACCATGCCGTCGCGAGTGGCCAGGACCAGGTAGTCCGCGACGTCGAAGTCGCGCAGGTCCAGGACCTGGGCGACCTTCTCGTCGGGCTGGAAGGCCAGCAGATTGGCCACATGCTGGCCGCGTGCGTCCCGACCGGCGTCGGGCAGCTCGTAGCCCTTGGCCCGGTACACCCGACCCTTGGTCGTGAAGAACAGGATCCAGTGATGCGTCGTGGTTACGAAGAAATGGCTGACGACATCGTCACCGCGCAGCTGCGCGCCCTTCACCCCGCGCCCGCCGCGACGCTGGGCCCGGTACAGGCCGGTGTCAGTGGCCTTGGCATACCCGCCCCGGGTCAGTGTCACCACGATGTCACGCTCGGCGATCAGGTCCTCGTCGGTCGTCTCGCCCTCATCGGGCACGATCTGGGTGCGCCGCTCGTCGCCGTAGCGGGCCACGATCTCACCGAGCTCCTCGCCCACGATCTGGCGCTGCCGGGCCTCGCTGGCGAGGATGGACTGGTACTCAGCAATGTCGCGCATGAGCGCGTCGTAGCGGGTCTGCAACTCGTTGCGCTCCAGGGCGGCGAGCTTGCGCAACTGCATGTCCAGGATTGCCTGGGCCTGCACCTCGTCGATGTCGAGCAGCTCCATCAGGCCGGACTGGGCCTCAGCCGCTGAGCTCGAGGCCCGGATCAGGGCGATGACATCGTCGATCCGGTCGATCGCCCGGAGTAGGCCACGCAGGATGTGGGCGCGCTCCTCGGCCACCTTCAACCGGTGCGCGGTGCGCCGGCGGATGACGTTCATCTGATGTGTGACCCAGTGCCGAACGAAGGCGTCCAGCGGAAGTGTCCGTGGGACACCGTCGACCAGGGCCACCATGTTGGCGCCGAAGGTCTCGCGCAGCTGGGTGTGCTTGTACAACTGGTTGAGCACGACCTTGGGCACCGCGTCCTTGGACAGGATGATCTCCAGGCGCAGGGTGTCCCCGCTGGACTGGTCGATGATGTCCGAGATCCCTGCCATCTTGCCCTGCTTGTGCAGGTCCACGATCTTGGCCAGCAGGTTGTCCGGGTTGACCTGGTAGGGCAGTTCAGTGACCACCAGCATCGTGCGCCCACGGGCGTCCTCGGTCACCTCCACCACCGCGCGCATGGTGATCAGGCCACGTCCGGTGCGGTACGCGTCCTCGATGCCACGCCGGCCCACGATCTGCCCGCTGGTCGGGAAGTCCGGTCCGGGGATGCGCTCGATCAGTGCCTCGAGAAGCTCCTCGCGTGACGCGTCCGGATTGTCCAGGGACCACTGGACGCCCGCAGCAACCTCACGCAGGTTGTGCGGCGGGATGTTGGTCGCCATGCCCACCGCGATGCCCGCGGATCCGTTGACCAGCAAGTTCGGGAAGCGTGCCGGCAGCGTGGTCGGCTCCAGTGTGCGCCCGTCGTAGTTCGGGACGAAGTCGACGGTCTGCTCGTCGATGTCCCGGGTCATCTCCATGGCCAAGTGGGCAAGCCGGCATTCGGTGTACCGGGAGGCAGCCGCACCGTCGTTGCCCGGCGAACCGAAGTTGCCCTGCCCCTGGACCAGCGGGTAGCGCAGCACCCAGGCCTGGGTCAGGCGGACCAACGTGTCGTAGATGGCCGAGTCCCCGTGCGGGTGGTAGTTGCCCATCACATCGCCGACCACGCGCGCACTCTTGGAGAAGTTGCGGTCCGGGCGGTACCCACCGTCGTACATCGCGTACAGCACGCGCCGGTGGACCGGCTTGAGCCCATCACGCACATCCGGCAGCGCGCGGGACACGATCACGCTCATCGCGTAGTCCAGGTAGGAACGCTGCATCTCGACCTGCAGGTCGACGGGTTCGATCCGGCCGTGTACGCCGGGGCCTTCGGTGATCTCAGTCATCAGATGTCCAGGAACCTCACGTCGCGAGCGTTGCGCTGGATGAACGAGCGACGGCTCTCGACGTCCTCGCCCATCAGCGTGGTGAACAGTTCATCGGCCTGGGCCGCGTCATCCAGGGTGACCTGCAGCAGGATCCGCTCGGCGGGATTCATCGTGGTGTCTCGCAGTTCCTGCCAGTTCATCTCGCCGAGACCCTTGTACCGCTGGATCGCCTCCTCCTTGGGAAGCTTGCGCCCGGCGGCCAGACCGGCCTGGGTCAGGGCCTCCCGCTCCCGGTCGGAGTAGGCGTACTCCGGCTGGTGCTTGATCCACTTGATCTTGAACAGCGGTGGCTGTCCCAGGTACACATGTCCATGCTCGATCAGGGGGCGCATGTATCGGAACAGCAGGGTCAGAAGCAGGGTGCTGATGTGCTGGCCGTCGACATCGGCATCGGCCATCAGGACCAGCTTGTGGTAGCGCAGCTTGTCCGAGTCGAAGTCCTCCTGGACCCCGGCACCCATCGCGGAGATCAGCGCCTGCACCTCGTTGTTGGCCAGCACCTTGTCGATGCGGGCCTTCTCCACGTTGAGGATCTTGCCGCGGATCGGCAGGATCGCCTGCGTCTTGGGATCCCGGGCCTGCCGTGCCGATCCACCGGCCGAGTCGCCCTCGACCACGAACAGCTCGCAGTTCTCGGGTTCCCGGCTGGAGCAGTCGATGAGCTTGCCCGGAAGGCCACCGCCACCGAGGAGGCCCTTGCGGTTGCGGGCCAGGTCGCGGGCCTTGCGTGCAGCCATCCGGGCATGGCTGGCCGAGACGGCCTTGCGGGCGATCTCCTTGCCTTCAGCGGGGTTGGCCTCGAACCAGGCACCGAGCTGGTCGAAGACGACCGACTGCACGACCGTCTTGGCCTCGGTGTTGCCGAGTTTGGTCTTGGTCTGGCCCTCGAACTGCGGCTCGCGCAGCTTCACGCTCACGATTGCCGTCAGACCCTCGCGGATGTCCTCGCCGGAGAGGTTCGCGTCCTTCTCCTTGAGCACATTCCAGGTGCGGGCGAACTTGTTGACCAGGTTGGTCAGGGCAGAGCGGAAACCCTCCTCGTGGGTGCCGCCCTCCGTGGTGTTGATCGTGTTGGCGAACGTGTAGACGCTCTCCGCGAAGCCGCTGTTCCACTGCATGGCGATCTCAGCGGCGATGCCCTTGTCCGTGTCCTCCGCGCCGAACTCGATCACATTCGGGTGCGCGGGCCCGCGCTTGGCATTCAGGTACCGGACGAAGTCCGCGATGCCCCCGTCGTAGTGGTAGGTCACCGCTCGCGGTCCGAGCTGCTCCTCCACGGTGTCGTCGTCAGTGGGATGCACTCGCTCGTCGACAAGCGCGATGGTCAGCCCGCGGTTCAGGAAGGCCATCTCCTGGAAGCGCCGGGACAGGGTCTCGAAGTCGTAGTGCGTGGTCTCGAAGATCTGATCATCGGCCCAGAAGGTGATTGTCGTGCCGTCGCTGTCGGTCGCCTCGTCCTTGGACAAGGGTGCCTGGGGTACGCCGTGGGCGTAGGACTGACGCCACACGTGCCCCTCACGGCGCACCTGCACGTCCAGGCGACCCGACAGCGCGTTCACGACCGATACCCCGACCCCGTGCAGGCCCCCGGAGACCGCATAGCCGCCGCCGCCGAACTTGCCGCCGGCGTGCAACACGGTCAGGACCACCTCGACGCCCGGCTTGCCCTCGCTGGCCACGATGTCCACCGGGATACCCCGGCCGTTGTCGACCACGCACACGCCGCTGTCGGCCAGCAGTGTGACCTCGATCCGGTCGCAGTACCCGGCCAGAGCCTCATCCACGGAGTTGTCGACGACTTCGTAGACAAGGTGGTGCAGGCCACGCTCACCCGTGGACCCGATGTACATGCCGGGGCGCTTGCGGACCGCGTCCAGTCCTTCCAGGACCGTGATCGCACTCGCGTCATAGGACACGTGGGACTCCTGACTCTCCTGTGACGGGACAGCAACCGACGAGGCCGAACAAGGGATTGCACGCACGTTCCCCGAAGTCGATCGCGTGATGGTGCGATTCTACCCTGACAACGCCGATCACCGGCCGGAAATCCACACAGGACGCGCGCAGGACGCCTTGAGGTATCTGGATGATCCCCCCCATTCAGATCGGGCCTTGAGCGCACACAGGCCGATCTGCACGGTCGAACCCGAACGGGAGCGCAGATTCGGGCGGGTGGGGATCCAGATCACCCGTACGTGTCGCGCGGACCTCGGCCACGCACGCGCAACCGGCCACTGGTCCGCGGCGGCGTGGGCCCGACGATCCGGATGTCGCGGACCACCCCGGCGCCCACCTGCCCGTCGATCGCCGCGCGCAGGGTCGGCAGCATGAGCCGAAGCTGCTCGGCCCAAGCAGTCGAGGAGGTCCGGATCTGCAGCACCCCGGATGTGGGATCGAAGGACTCCGGAGCAGCATGCTCAGCATTCGCTGCCCCGACGATCTGGGGCCACAGTGCGTGCAGGCCGGCCACGTCAAGGCCCTGGCGCCAGCCGCTCTCGTCGACGAGGCGGGACCAGGCGCCGCCCAGGCGCATCGGGTCACGTTCGTCGGGACCCGGCCCGGAGTAGCCGGCAACCGCCCTCCTGGGTCGGGACCGCCCCCTCAGGGGTCGCGAGGTGCGCCCGGGTGTCGTACCGGGTGCGGCTCTGGACCGCGCGGTGGCACGCATGCGCGAGAGCACGGCGCGCGCAGCGTCCGGGACCGCGTCGTCCGCTGGCTCGTCGGCTTGGTATGAGAGACCCCCGACAGCCGACGAGTCTGTCATCTCTCGGCACCGATCAGGTCGGTCACTGACACCGCCGCTCCGGTCAGCGCCGCCGGCACGTCCTGCGGCACGGCGGCTGTGATCAGCACCTGCTCGACGTCGGCCACAGCAGCAGCCAACCGTTCGCGACGATCGGTGTCGAGCTCGGCGAACACATCGTCGAGGATGAGCACCGGGCCACCACCTGGTCCGGCCTCGGCAAGGACAATGTCATAGGACGCCAAGCGGAGGGCCAGGGCCATGGACCAGGACTCCCCATGCGATGCGTAGCCCCTGATCGGCATCTCGTGCAGGGTCAGCGCCAGTTCGTCTCGATGCGGGCCCACCAGGGTGATCCCGCGGCCGAACTCCTCATCGCGCCTGCTGAGCAGGGCCGCGTGGATCTGCTCGACCAGTTCCGAACGGTCCTGGCTGGCGACCAGGCCGGCACCGGGCAGGTACTCGATGCTGGGCTTCGGGTCACGGCCACCGGGAGCCACCGACCGGTAGGCCCGTGCCAGCGGTTCGCGCAGGCGATCCACCAACCGGGATCGTGCTGCGGTGACATCAGCGGCCAAGGCGGCCAATTGATCATCCCAGACCGCCAGGGTCTGTTCGGCGGCGGCGCGGCTGCGCGCACCACCGCCGCGGAACGCCGAGGCCGACTTCAGAAGCGAGTTGCGCTGGCGCAGCACGCGGTCCAGGTCGGAGAGCACCGCGTCGAAACGGGGCGCCAGCGCCACCAGCAGCTCGTCGAGAAAGGCGCGGCGCTCACCCGGGTCCCCCTTGACCAGGAAGAGGTCCTCCGGAGCGAACAGCACCCGGGACACCTGTCCCAGGACATCGCGTTGCCGTGGGACAGGGGACCGGTTGAGCCGGGCCCGGTTCGCCCGCCCCGGGGTGATCTCCAGCTCCACGATCACCTCCCGGCCGTCGCGGTTGGCGTGCACCCGGACGACAGCACGCTGCGCACCCCGCCGGACCAGGGGTGCGTCGTGGGCCACGCGGTGCGAGCGCAGGACCGCGGCGTAGCCGATGGCCTCGATCAGGTTGGTCTTGCCCTGACCGTTGGCGCCCAGGAAGGTGGTCACCCCCGAGTTCAGGTCGAGTTCCACTTCCTCATAGGAGCGGAAGTCGACCAGGCCGAGGTGGGTGACGTGCACTACGAGGGCAGGCGGACGGGCATCAGCAGGTACAGGTAGTCATCGGCGGCTGCCGCCTCGAAGCCAGGAGCACCAGTGAGCACGGCAGGCTTGTTGGCGTTCGTGAAGGCCATGTTGGTCACCGGCTGCGAGATCGCCGCCAGACCCTCGAGCAGGTAGCCAGGATTGAACGCGATGCGTTCCATGGGCTCCCCGGACAGCACGCACTCGATCGCATCCACCCCGATCGCGTCATCGCCCGTGCCGGCCTCGAGGACGAGTTCCTGGCCGTTGAAGATCATCTTCACAGCACTGGACCGCTCGGCGACCAGGGCCACGCGCTTGACCGCCTCGGTCAGCGCAGCGGTCTCCACCCGTGCGGTGGTGGGCGAATCCGCGGGGAGCAGCGCCCGGTACTTGGGGAAGTCGCCCTCGAGCAGGCGGGTGGTCGTGCGTCGATCCAGACCCTCGATACCCAACAGGCCCTCACCCACGGCTGCCGAGCCGAAGGCCAGATGGACCTCGTCGGCATGGGCCAGAGCCTTGGCCGTGTCGGCCAGGGTCCGCGCCGGCACCAGGGCGGCCGCGCTGAACTCCGGGGCGGCCGGGGTCCAACGCAACGAACGCACGGCCAGGCGATAGCGATCCGTGGCAGCGAGGGTGACCTGATCTCCGTCGACCTCGACGCGCACCCCAGTCAGGAACGGCAGCGCGTCATCACGACCGGCGGCGACCGCGACCTGGCTCACCGCCCCCGCCAGGACCGTCCCAGGGACAGTCCCACTGGGCTCGGGCATCGAGGGAAGCGGAGGATACTCCTCGACGGGCAGGGTGGGCAGTTCGAACGACGAGCGGCCGCAGCGCACGCGCAGGCGGGTGCCCTCGACCTCGATGTCCACCGGAGCCGCGGGCAGTGCGCGAGCGATATCGACAAGCAGCCGGCCGTTGACCAGGGCCAATCCGGCCTCCTCGACATCGGCACTGACCTCTACCCGCCCGGACACCTCGTAGTCGTAGCTGGCGATGGACAGCGAGGGTTCGGCACCATCGACGCACTCCAGCCGCAGGCCGGACAGCATGGGTAGTGCGGGCCGGGTGGGCACAGTCCTGCCCGCCCATGCCACAGCATCGGCGAACTTGTCACGGTCGACGCGGAACTTCACGAACTCCTCCTGGGATGTGCACTCTGCGGGTCACCCTACGACGAGCCTGTGACACGACGTTGCACCGCCGCGACTCCCTGTGCCTGTCCCGCACCGCTCCCAAAGACCCGTGCGCCCCACTGAGCTGGGTGCCATGCGGGGCTTCGCGCCCCCATCGTCCACAGCCGGGCCCGCACTGGAGGCTGTTCGTCATCCATCTCATAGGTACAGGGAGTCTTCGTCGTAGGTGTTGTGGATCATGTGGATAACCATTGTCGTCGCAGGTCATGCCGCGAGTCGTTGGTCACAGGCGCTGTGGGTGCGCCTGAGTCGGACCTGTGTCATTCGGGGACAGCGGGCCACGTGGGCCTTTATAGTTCCCGATCGTCCACAGGCTGGGGGGAGCCGGTGGAACGACACGCCGAGACTGTCCCAAGGCCGTCCACAGGGGCTCGGCACCGCGCCCGGCCATCGGATCGCGGCCCGGACGAGCGCACGGCCGGTCACCGAGTGGCAGCAGAGGCGCGGATTCGTGCGGTGAGGTCCATGACGGAGTTGTACAGAGAACGCCGCTCGGCCATGAGTTGGCGGATCTTGCGGTCGGCGTGCATCACCGTGGTGTGGTCGCGGCCGCCGAACAGCTCCCCGATCTTCGGCAGGGACAGGTCAGTCAGCTCGCGACAGAGGTACATCGCCACCTGCCGAGCGGTCACCAGGGTCCGCGAGCGCGACTGCCCGGTCAGGTCATCGATGGTCACGGAGTAGAACTTGGCCGTCTCAAGCATGATCGCTGGCGCGGTGATCTCGGGGCCGGCCTCGTTGGGGATGACGTTGCGCAGCACCTCCTCGGCCAGGCCGAGGTCGACAGTGCGCTTGCTCAGGCTGGCGAATGCGGTCACCCGGATCAGGGCACCCTCAAGCTCACGGATGTTGCGCGAGATCTTGCTGGCGATGTACTCCAGCACGTCGGCCGGGACGGTGATCTGCTCCTGGTCGGTCTTGGCACGAAGGATGGCGATCCGGGTCTCGAGGTCCGGTGGCTGCACATCGGTCGTCAGCCCCCATCCGAACCGGGTGCGCATCCGGTCCTCGAAGTCCTTGAGCTGGTTCGGGGCGATGTCGGAGGTGATGACGATCTGCTTGTTGGCGTTGTGCAGGGTGTTGAAGGTGTGGAAGAACTCCTCCTGGGTCTGCACCTTGCCTGATAGGAACTGGATGTCATCGACGAGCAGCACGTCGACATCGCGGTAGCGGCGCTGGAACTGCAACGCCGCATCGTCACGGATCGAGTTGATGAACTCGTTGGTGAACTCCTCGCTGGACACGTAGCGCACCCGGGTACCGGAGTAGAGGGTCTGCGTGTAGTGGCCGATCGCGTGCAGCAGGTGGGTCTTACCGAGCCCGGAGTCGCCGTAGATGACCAAGGGGTTGTAGCTGCGCGCCGGCTGCTCGGCCACGGCCACGGCGGCGGCATGGGCGAACCGGTTGCTGGCCCCGGCGACGAACGTCTCGAACGTGTAGCGCGGGTTCAGCCGGGCCGACTCCTTGGGCTTGGCTGGCGCACCGCGCAGAGGGGCCCGCATGACCGGGGTGGGACCCGTGTCCATGGGTCGGTCGGCGTAGGTCGAGTCAGCCCAGATGTCGGCGAGCTCGTCGTCGACGTCCAGGGACGGGTCCACAGTCACCGCGAGATTGATGTCCCGGCCCAACAGGTTGCCCAGCGAATCCTCGATGGGCGGGCGCAGGTGGGACTGGAGCACGTCCTTGGCGAACTGGTTGGGCGCGGACAGCACCGCGACGCTGCCGTAGATGCTGACCAGACGACTGAGCTGCAGGAACGCCCGATGCGACCGGCTCAGTGTCGTGGCGTTCAGCGAGTTGATCGTCGAGTTCCAGATCTGTGCCGGATCGGTGGTGTCGTCCACGCTCACCCTTTCGTCCTCGTGCGGGGGATCCCAGCATCTACGTTGGGGGATCGGGCAACCCGAGAGAACCTAGTTCGGTTGACTGTCGGGGACAAGAGTTTTCCACAGGTTCAGTGACTGGGATCACGCCGGGCTGCGTACGCCCGGCCGACCCGGGCCTACCGGGCGACATTTCGGGTTCGCGGGGTGCTTCAGCAGGTGCGCGCGTTTGACCCCCCGTGAGGGCGTTGCGTACCTTGGTACCCGGGAAGAAGTCTCCTGCGGCCCCTGCTGCCCGGTGACTCTTCGAACAGACCACCCAGCCTTGAGGATGAGACGCCATGAAGCGCACGTTCCAGCCCAACAATCGTCGGCGCGCCCGCACACACGGATTCCGTACGCGGATGAGTACCCGGGCCGGCCGTTCCGTGCTCGCCGCTCGTCGCGGCAAGGGCCGCATCCGGCTGTCGGCCTAGTTCTGCCGAGCCGTTCGTGCTGCCCGGTCCGCGCAGGATCCGGCACGCCACGCAATTCCGCGCCGTGATGCGTGCGGGTAGTCGGGCTGCCACCAGCACGGTGGTCGTGCACGCGCTGGTCGGTAGCGACGGGCACCCGGCTCGTGCCGGGTTCGTGGTTGGCCGCAGCGTGGGAGGTTCAGTCGTCCGTCATCGAGTGACCCGGCAGCTACGACACCTGATCGGTGTTCGGCTGGCTGATCTGCCTGCAGGTACGGACGTCGTCCTGCGCGCCCAACCACCTGCAGCCCACGCCTCAGGCGCTCAACTGGCGCGCGACGTCGATTCCGGGCTACGGCGAGCTCTGGCCAGGCTGGGACAACAGACTGCGACAGCCCCGGGGGTGTCCCGGTGACTACGGTCAAGAGGGCCTCCCATGCAGCACGACGACTGTGGGACATGACGTTGGGACGTCTGCTGTCCATGGTGCTGGTGGGCGGTATCCGTGGGTATCAGAGATTCCTGTCCCCTTTCCGCGGGCCGACGTGTCGGTACTACCCCTCATGTTCCGCTTATGCTCTGGGGGCGGTGCGCACCCACGGGCCGATCAAGGGGTTCCTGTTGTCGGTCGGTCGGCTGGCGCGCTGCAATCCCTGGTCGCCGGGTGGCATCGATCACGTCCCGGACAAGGGGTCCTGGCATGGTGGCAAGGACGTCCATGTCACTGCTGAGCGAGTAGGGAGCTAGTTCGTGTTCCTCTGGGAATGGCTGCTCGATGCAGTCTCATGGCTGTTGGTCACCTGGCACCAGGTGCTCAGCCTCGTGTTGGATCCGAACAGCGGGATCACGTGGGCGCTGTCCATCGTGGGTCTGGTCGTGGTCATCCGGATCATGCTCATCCCGCTGTTCGTCAAGCAGATCCGGGCCCAGCGCGGCATGCAGGAGATCCAGCCGCAGCTCAAGGCGATCCAGGCCAAGTACGCCGGGGACAAGGAACGCCAGTCCCAGGAGATGATGAAGCTCTACAAGGACACGGGCACCAACCCGCTGGCCTCGTGCCTTCCCATCCTGCTGCAGGCTCCGATCTTCTTCGCCCTGTTCCGCGTGCTCAACTACGGGATCGCCCGCCAGACCCCGATCGGCGTCTTCGCGTGGCCCCGCTACTCCGACCTCATGGCCTCGGCCCACAACGCGCAGATCCTTGGGGTACCGCTCTACGGCACTTTCGCCAAGGCCGCCGAGACGCCCAACCCCACCAACACCAAGATCCTCGCGGTCATCCTGATCATCGCCATGTCGGCCACGAGCTTCATCACCCAGCGCCAGTTGCTGCTGAAGAACACCGCCGGGGACAACCCGATCGCTCAGCAGATGAAGATCATGATGTACATCTTCCCGGTGATGTTCGCCGTGGGCGGGCTGAACTTCCCGATCGGTGTGCTCATCTACTGGTTCACGACAAACGTGTGGACCATGGGCCAGCAGTTCTGGGTCATCCGCAACAACCCACAGCCGGGCACTCCAGCGGCGATCGCCGCAGCGGAGCGAAAAGCTGCGAAGGCCGCCAAGAAGGGCCTGCCGGTTGATCCCGAAACACCGGAATTGCCGGGTGCTGTCATCGAGGGAGAAGTGGTCGACGAGACCCCCAAGCCGGCACGGTCACAACCCAAGAAGCAGTCGCGGAGCAAGCGGAGCGGTCCCCCGCCCAAATCGCGCAAGTAGAGACCTGTGCCACACGGGCCGACTGGAGGAACATCAATGAGCAACAAGTCAGATCTCGAGCGTGAGGGTGACGTCGCAGCGGACTACCTGGAGGCGTTGCTGGACATCGCGGACCTGGACGGGGACATCGACATGGATGTCGAGCGGGACCGAGCGATGGTCTCCATCGTCGGTGGAGACCTGGACGACCTGGTCGGCGCGGACGGCGTGGTCCTCGAGGCGCTGCAGGAGTTCACCCGGCTGGCCGTGACCCGAGAGACCGGTGAGCGGAGCAGGCTGATGCTCGATGTCGCAGGGTTCCGTGCCGCCCGCCGCCGTGAACTCGCGGAGTTGGGCGAACGCGCCGTGGCTGATGTGCAGCGGACCGGTGAGCCGGTGAAGTTGGCTCCAATGACCGCCTTCGAGCGCAAGGTGGTCCACGATGTCGTTTCCGATGCCGGCCTGCGCAGCGAGAGTGAGGGCGAAGGTGCTTCGCGACGTGTGGTGGTCATGCCCGCGTGAGCGATGTTCCACGTGAAACGGAACTGAGCCGGCGGTACGCCGATGTCCCAGGGCTCGCGGACTACGCGCGACTGCTCGCGGGTGCCGGAGTGGAACGTGGCCTGATCGGACCTCGTGAGGTGCCACGTCTGTGGTCGCGCCACTTGGTCAACTGCGCCGTCGTGGCCCAGGAGGCCGCGGGCGACATCGTCGAGGGTGTGTCGGTGGCCGACGTGGGGTCCGGCGCAGGGCTGCCCGGTCTGGTGTGGGCCCTGGTCCGACCTGACCTGAGGATCACACTGGTCGAACCGCTGCTGCGTCGAGCCTCCTTCCTGACCGAGGCCATCGACCAGCTGTCCCTGGGTCAGCGGGTCCAGGTACTGCGCGCCCGGGCAGAGGGCGCACCTGCCGGCAGCTTCGATGTCGTGACGGCCAGGGCCGTCGCTCGACTGCCCCAGCTGCTGGCCTGGACCCTGCCCCTGTGTCGACCTGGTGGTGTGGTCCTGGCCCTCAAGGGCAGCAATGCAGCGACAGAGATCGACGAGTGGACCGCCTCGACAGGTCAGCAGCTGGCGGGCCCGGTCTCGTTGCATGAGTACGGAGCAGGGCTTCTCGACCCGCCGACCACTGTCGTGCGCGTGCAGCGCGTCCGCTGAACACCGCCCGCTCCGAGGTACCGTGTGGGCGACGATCCAGATCCCTCTGGCGGACATCTCGAGCGTGGGAGATCCGACCTGGAGTGGTTTCCACGATCAATCGGCGACAACTAGTGACCGTAGAGGCACCGAGCGTAGATATTCCGGCGAATCCGACAATTCTTCCCCATGTTATCCACAGCACTTCTGTGGATAAGCATTGCTCGCATGAGGATGAATCCGGGGTACTGCCGGTGCGGACAGGAGGCCACGTGACCAGTACGCAGCCAGGCACACCGCGTGGATCGTGGGTCGAGGGCCTTGGCAGCAGTCCCGATTCACTCGAGCGGACGCTGGACTCCGATCGGCGGGTAAGCCCGATCCGGTCGGACATCCGGTACGGGGAACTGTCGGTGGCAGCCATCCGGCCGAATCCCCGGCAACCGAGGGAAGTGTTCGACGAGGAGGCCCTCGAGGAGTTGGTCAGCAGCCTGTCCCAGGTCGGCCTACTGCAACCGGTTGTGGTTCGTCCCTGTGACAACTCACCTGTGGACAGTCCGGAGTACGAGTTGGTCGCCGGGGAGCGTCGGCTGCGCGCCGCCCGCGTGCTGGGCTGGGACACCGTCCCAGCCATGATCCGCCCCACCGAAGATGCGGACCTGCTGCGCGACGCGCTTCTGGAGAACGTGCACCGGGCGTCGCTGAACCCCTTGGAGGAGGCGGCGGCCTACCAGCAGTTGCTCTCGGACTTCGACTGCACCCAGGAGCAGCTGGCCGCAAGGGTTGGACGCTCCCGATCACAGATCGCGAACACGATCCGACTCCTGCGCCTGCCCCCGGCTGTGCAGCGCCGAGTGGCCGCGGGGGTGCTGTCCCATGGACACGCGCGCGCCCTGCTGGCCCTGCCCGATGAACCGGCCATGGACGAACTGGCTGCTCGGATCGTGGCGGAGGGATTGTCGGTGCGCAGCGTCGAAGAGATCGTCGCCGTCGGGGCTCAGTCGCCGAAGCCCCGCAGGCGCCGACCCGGGCAGGCCACGTCGCACGAAGGGCTGCAGTCCATGGCCGATTCACTGTCCGACGCTCTCGACACCCGGGTCCAGGTCTCGATGGGTCGTTCGAAGGGGAAGGTCACGATCGAGTTCGCAGGCATCGACGATCTGACACGGATCCTCGATGTGCTTCAGGTTCAGCCGGGGACTTCGACCTAGGTCACAAGAGCCGTCCACGTCCTGCCTGGGACACGGTCACGCCTTGTGGACAAGCTCCACGGACTCTGGGTCGGGTCGACCTATGATTGCGATCATGACCCTGACGCACCCGGACCGCCTTGAGGTCCACCACGACGAGACTGAGCAGACTCCCCCAGGAACCGTCACCCAGCAACCAACGGCGGGACACCAGCCACCCACGAACAGGCCCAGCTTCACGATCACCGATGCCGCCGTAGCCTGTGCAGTGAGTCGCAAGACCATCACCCGAAAGCTGCCGGAGCTGGCCGGGCATGGGGCCGCCAAGGACGAGGACGGGGTCTGGCGCATCCCCGTGGAGGCCCTGCTTGCGGTGGGCCTGCGCCCCGGGCGCTCGCTGCCCGATGCCACTCCAGCGACCACGAGGCCGGTGGCCGCGCGACCGACGACGGCGCGCCACCAGTCGGGGCCGCCGGTGTCCCAGGACACCATCACGATTGCCCGGGACAGATGGGACGACCTGCGGATCCGGCTCGCCCGCGCAGAGGCGGAGGCCTCCGAGCGGGCCCTGGCACTGGCAGATGCCCGGCTCGCGCTCCGGGCACTGACCGCTGGACCCGCAAGGTCCGCCTCGACGTCGAACAGTGCGCCGACCAGCGACTCCCAGACCGGCCCGACCGTGGTGGTGCCGCAACCTGCGGGGCCCGCGAACACGGCAGTCTCACCGGGAATGGCCCCAACTGAGCAGGCACTTGCGATGAGTGGCGGTTCCGGTCCATCCGGCGAACCGCAATCCCCTGCTCTGCTGGGAGCGAATGACCAGCCGGTCGCAGCGACGCCTGGGCCGCCCGGGGCCACCTCGGACGTCATCGCGGCCCGGGTCCGGGCCGCGCAGACCGGGGGACACGTGCCGGCCGGAGCGACGATGGTCAAGAAGCGGCGCTGGTGGCAATCGGCGCGGTGACCCACTGACCTAGGTCGCGTCCCTGGGTCACGAGTCCGTTGTCCTAGTCCCGGGTCCTAGTGAGATTGCTCGTTCCACGAGCACCTGGAACACCTCGCCGAGATCGAGTCCAGCCGCCTGCACTGCCTGGGGGAGCAGCGAGGTCTCCGTGCACCCCGGGGCCACGTTCACCTCCAGGAAGGTCACGACGCCGTCCGCACCCACAATCAGGTCCGCCCGGGACAGGTGCCGCAGACCCAGGCAGGCATGGGCCGCAAGGGCCGCCCGCGCACATTCGGCGGCGGCACTCTCGTCCAGACGCGCCGGGGCGAAGAACTCCGTCGTCCCGGCCGTGTAGCGCGAGGCATAGTCGTAGACCCCGGAGTCGGGCACGATCTCGACCGCCGGCAGTGCCACGGGCTTCCCTGCAGCATCCTCGATCACGCTGACTGCAACCTCCGTGCCGCGCACCTGAGCTTCGAGCATGGCCGTGTCCGAGTACGAGAAGCAGCCGACCATCGCTGCCGGGAGTTGGTCCGGGTCAGCCACGATGGAGACTCCCAGAGCGGAACCGCCGCGCGTGGGCTTGACGACGAGGGGCAGCCCGATCCGTGCGGTCAGTGCGTCGAGGACTGCCGCAGCCCCAAGGTCCCGGAAGGTCTCGTGCGGCAGGGCCACCGCAGCCGCGGTGTGCAGGCCGGCAGCTGCGACCTGGGCCTTGGCAACCATCTTGTCGAAGGCCAGCCGGCAGGCGTCTGGCCCGGATCCCACGTAGGGCAGGTCGAGGCTGGCCAGCACGTCGCGCAGGGACCCGTCCTCGCCGGGGGCACCGTGCAGCAACGGGATGACGCAGTCTGGTCGGTCGGCGGCCAACCGTCCCAACAGCGTCGAGTCGACGTCGAGCACGCGTACCGTCTGGCCCACCTGCCGCAGCGCCTGCGCCACCCGGCGCCCGGACCGGATGGACACGTCGCGCTCATGGGAGAGCCCGCCAGCGAGAACGACGATCGATTGGGACATGTCCTACCCCTTGTCCTATGCCAGATCCGGTGCGGGCGTGGTGAGTTGGGCCTCATCGTTGTGCGCCCGGACCGATCCCGGGGCCGCCTGCCCGAAAGTTCCGAGCAGCGCCAGCTCATCGTCGATGACGTTGCCGAGCCGCCGGACCCCCTCGACGATGCGCTCCGGCGTGGGATAGCAGTAGCTCAACCGCAACGAGCGCCGGTTGGCCTCCTGCTGGGCTGGACCGGCATAGAACCCGGTCCCGGGGACATAGGCGACGAGTTGGGCCACAGCCCGGGGCAGCATCGCGCGGGCGTCGACTCCCTCGGGAAGGGTCACCCAGGAGTAGAAGCCGCCTGATGGGTTGGTCCAGGTGGTTCCGGTGGGCATGTGGTCGGCCAGTGCCCCGAGCATCGCGTCGCGGCGCCGGCGGTACAGACCTCGGAAGACCTCGATCTGGTCCATCCAGGGGTTGTTCGCCAGGTACTCCGAGACCGTGAGCTGGGAGTAGTTCGACGGGCAGAGCACGGCGGCCTCTGAAGCCAGGACCAGCTTCTCGCGCACCCCGTGCGGGGCCACCGCCCAGCCCACCCGCAGTCCTGATGCGATCGTCTTGGAGAATGATCCGAGGTAGACCACCCCGGTCGGCTCGTCTGCGCGCATCGCCCGGGGACGGTCCCATCGAACCCGAGCAGGCCATAGGGGTCGTCCTCCAGGATCAGGATCCCGTGCCTGCGGGCCACCTCGAGCACCTCGTGGCGCCGCTGCTGTCCCTGGGTCAGCCCGGCAGGGTTGTGGTAGGACGGGATCGTGTAGATCAGCTTGATCCGGCCACCGTCAGCACGGACGTGGGTGATGGCCTCGGACAGTGCGACCGATGACAGTCCCTGTTCGTCCATGGCCACGTGCTCCACGCGGCACTCATAGGAGCGGAACACCCCCAGTGCGCCAACATAGGACGGGGACTCCACCAGGACAACGTCCCCAGGGTCGCAGAAGGTGCGCACAACGAGGTCGAGGGCCATCTGCGAGCCGGTGGTCACGACCACGTCGTCGGGATGCGCCTGGATCCCTACCGGGGCCATCACATCGAGGATCTGCTCACGCAACCGCTCGTCGCCCTGGCCGGATCCGTACTGGAGTGCAGTCGCGCCGCGCTCGCGCAGCATCGTGGCCACCGTGTCGCTGACCGCATCGAGGTCCAGGGCCGAGACGAATGGCATCCCCCCGGCCAGCGACACGACCTCCGGGCGGCTGGCCACTGCGAACAGGGCGCGGATCTCCGATGCTGCCAGGCCGTGCGCGCGCTGGGCATAGCTGGCGAACCACGGGTCGAGACGCGTGCCTGGGCTCATGTGCCTAGGATGCCCGACGGGAGGTCGACTCATGAAGATGGTGCGTTGGGCTGTTCTTGGTGGGGCTGCCCTGGCTGCAGGCGCCACCGCTGGATTCGTCATCTCCCTTCTTCGGCCGCGGCACTACGCCACGTTCTCGGGTGCCCGCAGCCATCCCTCCCAGACATGAGCCACGGTTAGCCGGCGCATAGCCCGCCGCTTGTTTTCAATGTCGGGGCCAGGGCTTACCCTGTGCCCACTACGTGGGAGGAGTCGACTGTGGGTGTGCGTGTGCGTGTGATGACGGTGGCCCTCATGGGCGCTGCGCTGTTGGCCTCCACTGTGGGCACGGCGGCACCGGCCAGCGCCTCGCCCGGGGCACTCGCCCCCGCGGCGGAGGCTGTGAGCCTCACCTGTGCAATCGCGCCCCCAGGACCGGCCGTCCAGACGATGATGGACACACCGGTCTACGGCAACGTCCGATGCACTCATCCCGCCGGTCTGCCGGTCTCCTACTCGGTCGCGCCCTTCGTCGCGGATGTCACCGGGCCCTTCAACGGCAAGCTCTACCTGGATCGGTCGAACGGCAACTTCCGCTACACGCCCGGCTTCTATCCGCCCGACGAGAAGGGCAAGCAGGACAGGTTGCCGGAGTACACCGGATCGGACCGGTTCACCGTCGTCGCGTCAGCCAACGATGGGACGCGCACCAGCACGGTGGTCAACGTATTGATCAATGCGCCAGCGCGGTCCTGCAGCGCCAAATTCGCGCCGAGCACTCGCACGATGTTCAACGATCCCACCGGGTCGAGCGCCAAGCAGTACCAGATGCTGCGCTACCTGATCCAGATGATCGACTGCACACCGCGGGTCAACCCGGACGGGACCCAGGCCTCGATCAAGTTCAGCTTCTACTCCCTGAGCTACGCACCGGTGCAGGCAGCGCTGACGGCAGCGGCCAAGCGGGGGGTGTCGGTGCAGGCGCTCTCGAACAGCCATGCCGACAAGTACGACTCATGGCGGCAGCTGGAGAAGTCGCTGGGTTCGAACACCCGGGCCGCGAACTTCGCGACGACCTGCTGGGCCGGCTGCCTGACGCCGCGGTCCGCCCCGACTGCGGGCGGGCCGACCGCGTGGTACGACGCGGACTCGACCAGCCTCACCTCCCGGACAGCGGTGTTCAAGGACCGCTCGCTGCGCGGGACCCTACCGATCGTCTCCTGGCAGTGGGACTTCGGAGATGGGACGAAGGCAACCGGCGCCGGTCCGCACACCAAGACGTACAAGAAGGATGGAACCTACAAGACGACTCTGACCGTCACCGATTCAGCCGGCGTGCGGCACACGACGCGTGGCGAGAAGACCGTGCCGGACAACCAGGAGCCGATGTATCCGTCCCTGCACTCCAAGATCTACATGTTCTCCACCGTCGGCACCGGTGCCAGCCAGAGGCGCTGGGTCAGCGCGTACAGCTCGGGCAACCCGACCTACTACCAGTCGCGCAAGGGGTTCAACAACCTCAACATCGCAGTTGGTGACAAGGCCCTCTACGACATCTTCGCCAAGTACCACTCCGACCTGGTCGCGGGTTCACGCGGTGAGTTGATCACGCCCAACTACTTCCGGTCCTTCTACTCCAAGGGCAACGCAGCCAGCGGGGCCAGGCCGACGACGGTGCACTTCGGACCGCAGACCACCGGTGACATCAACCGCGACATCCTGAAGACCGTCAAGTGCAAGTACAAGTACAAGGGCAAGTGGAAGCGCACCGCGATCCGCATCTCCATGTTCGTGTTCACTCGCAAGGGCGTGGCCGCGGACCTGTGGAAGATGGCCATGCAGAAGGGCTGCAAGGTCGAGATCGTCTACACGCAGATGAGCCAGCGGGTGAAGGGGCCGAACGGCAAGTGGGTGAAGAACGCCGATGGGGAGCCGACCGGTTATGGAGTGGCCGATTGCCTGTCCACGCCCCCGACCAAGATCGTGGTCACGAAGGCCAAGAAGGGCAAGCCGGCCAAGCGCAAGGTCACGAAGAACTCGCTGAACGGACCCAACGGCTACTGCAGTGGTGGAACCCTGCGCGGGTACGTCCCGGTGACCTCCACCGGGGTCTGGCTCAATCGCAAGAGCCCCTACGGAGGCGGGTCGCTCACGGTCAGGATGTCCTGCCCAGTGGCGCCCAAGTACGACCCGGTCACGAAGGTCTGGGCGGTCACCTGCATCCGCAACGACATCTTCACCCACAACAAGACCATGCTGGTCAACGGGTGGGTGCGCGGCAAGTACCAGAAGTACGTGATGTCCGGCTCGTCGAACTTCTCCTCCCCGGGCCTGCGAGCCTCCGACGAGGTCATCACCGAGATCCAGAGCGCGACCGCGCTCTACGACCAGTACAAGAAGAACTACGACTACCTGAAGAAGGTCGTGGCCAAGAACAGCATCAAGAAGAAGAAGTCGAAGAAGAGTTCGGCCAAGACATTCATGCTCCAGCTGTCGGGTTCCCAGCAGCTCGATGTGCGCGGCATGACCGACGAGCAGGTGCGCGACCAGGCCTAGCTCGGCCTGGTGCAGGCCCAGCATCCACGATGGTGTCGGCGCACGCGGTCAGATGAGCCTGACTGCGTGCGCTCGGCCGGTTCAGCCGTCCGCCCGGTTCAGTCCTCGGCAGGTGGTGCGAAGAAGCGGATCAAGGCTGCTGTGATCGCCCGGGCGATCTGGTCGCGGCCCGTCGGAGTGCCCAACCGCTGGGCGTCATCAGGGTTGGTGAGGTATCCCAGGTCGAGGTGGACGGCCGGCATCCGGGTCAGCCGCAGCAACTCCCAGGTCTTGGGATGGGCCCCACAGCTGTTGGCCGGGCAGCGCACGCCGAGCTCCTCGAGGAGCAGCTCGGCCAGGGCCAGACCAGCCACGGAACTGGTGCGCCCACCGAGGGTCCCGAAGTAGAACGCGGCCATCCCGTTCGCCTGCGGGTTGGGGTGGGCGTCACAGTGCAGGGAGATCAGCGCATCAGCACCGACCTCGTTGGCGATCGCAGCGCGCTGGGACTCATCGAACGAGGTGTGTCCGGATCGGGCCGGGCCGGTCACCAGCACCGTTGTACCCAAGGCGGCAAGCCGACCCTCGACCCGCGCGGCGATGTCGGCAGCGATGTCCTGCTCGGAGAACCCGCCGCCGACGTGACCGCGCTTGAGATGGTCGGGCCCGGCATCGATGAGCACGACCTTGTGGGTCACGCCGGTGCGCAGGACGTCGAAGGCCTGCTGCTCGCGCAGGATGCTCGACGCACCGCCGCTGACCGTGCGAGTGAGCCGTGCCAGGGCCCGGAAGGTCTCCGGTCCGGCGGTGCCATCGGTGGGCAGGCCGGTGTTGAGCTGGAACTCACGCACCGCATGATCTGTGTGCCGACCGAAGATCCCGTCTGGGCGGCCAGGCGAGAATCCCAGGCCGGTCAGCCGCTCCTGAAGGGCCAGCACATCGTCGCCGACCATCGGATGACCCGGCAGGAACGTCAGCACCCGGTCGCCTACCCGCCAGCGGGCCTCCTCGAGCCGGCGGAACGTCTGCGGCCCCACCACACCATCCATGCCGATCCCGCGCTCCTGCTGGAACTGCCGGACGGCGCGGTCGAGGTCGGCATCGAAGACGTCCCCCTGCCCGTCGGCGAGCAGGCCGAGTCGGTGCAGGCGGCTGCGAACCTCGGCCACCATGGGCCCCGTGTCCCCGCTGCGGCAGGCAGCGCCCGCGGAGGGGTGCTGGGGTTCCTTCACTGACAGCTGCGGATCACAGGTAGTCGGCGAGGTCCTTGAGCAGCGCTGCCTTGGGCTTGGCGCCGATGATCTGCTTGACGACCTTCCCCCCTGGAAGACGTTCAGGGTCGGGATGGACACAATCCCGTACGAGGCTGCGGTCGCCGGGTTCTCATCGACGTTGAGCTTCGCGATCGTGATCGTGTCCCCGTGGGTCTTGGCGATCTCCTCAAGGATCGGCGCGATCATCCGGCACGGGCCGCACCAGACGGCCCAGTAGTCCACCAGGACGGGCTTGTCGGACATCAGCACATCGTCGGCGAAACTGGCATCGGTCACGGTGATCAGGGCCATCGGGTCTCCTTGGGTCGGCTGGACAATTCTAGCGGCCGGCTGCGGCGGCGCTGAGCATGTGCTCCCGGGCAGCCAGGAAGCGCTCGGCATCCAGTGCCGCGGCACAGCCGCTC
This sequence comes from uncultured Actinomycetes bacterium, assembly GCA_963781015.1. GTDB lineage: Bacteria > Actinomycetota > Actinomycetes > S36-B12 > CAIYMF01 > Prado023. The sequence continues at coordinate 235,729 of CAWAEB010000009.1, forward strand.
CCGGCTGCGGTGATCGCCTGCCGGTAGGTGTGGTCCACCAGATCGCCGGAGGCGAACACCCCGGGAAGGGGGGCGCCCTTGGCCAGCACCTGGGTGCTGCGGCCCTCGACGAGCACGTAGCCGGCCTCGTCGAGGTCGATCTGGCCACGCACGAGTTCGGAACGGGGGTCGTGCCCGATGGCGATGAACAGGCCCGTGACGGGCAGGTCGCTGATCGTGCCGGTCTGGACGTCGGTCAGGGTGACCGAGGACACTTTGTCCGCGCCGTTGACGGCTGTGACCGCGCTGTTCCAGGCGAACCGGAGCTTCGGGTTGGCCATGGCCCGCTCGGCCATGATGGCGCTGGCGCGCAATTCGTCTCGACGGTGGATGACCGTGACGGTGTCGGCGAACTTCGTCAGGAAGGTAGCCTCCTCAATGGCCGAGTCCCCTCCTCCGACGACGGCGATGTCCTGGCCCCGGAAGAAGAAGCCGTCACAGGTTGCGCACCACGACACCCCGTGGCCCGACAGCCGCTTCTCGTCGGGCAGGCCGAGCTCGCGGTACCCGGAGCCCATCGCCAGCACGACGCTGTGCGCGCGGTGCTCCACGCCGGACCCGTCCACGACGACCTTCACGTCACCAGCGAGCGACATCGAGGTGACGTCGTCGGTGATCAACTCGGCGCCGAACCGTTCGGCCTGGCCGCGCATGTTGTCCATCAGGTCAGGGCCCATGATCCCCTGCGGGAATCCTGGGAAGTTCTCGACCTCAGTGGTGTTCATCAGCGCACCACCAGCAGTCACCGCGCCCTCGAACACCAACGGTCGCAGCGCGGCCCTGGCGGCGTACACCGCTGCGGTGTAGCCGGCGGGGCCGGATCCCACGATGATCAGGTCTCGGACGTCACTCATAACGGTCAACTCCTTGGTGTCGTGAACCCCAACATCCTAGAGGGGGCAGCGATTCCCGGACCCGGACCGGGCCCGGTCTGGACCAGGGCGACCCCCCGTGGGTCAACTGGTGACCGTGACCTCGCGGATGCCACCGCGCCATCCGCCGTCGACCGGGGGCAGGCCCGTCATCCAGACCAGGACGTAGCGCGCGGAGGTGGGGTCGGCGGCCTTGAGCCGGACCTCCTCCCCAGCTTCGGTGGCCTGGGCCATCAGGTCGAAGTCCTGCGGGTTCGTGCCCGCCTCGTTGCTGGTCAGGACCTGCAGGTCGGTGCCGTTGCCGACAAGATCCAGGGAGACCGCCCCGATCGTGCGAGGGGCACCAAGGTCCAGCAGCAGTCCGACGCCGGGCTTGTCCAGGCTCTTGTTGTAGTAGGTGACGGTTCGCCACGCGGTGTTCCGATCGCCGTCGAAGGCGAACTCAACCCGACCGGGGTTCTCCTCGCCGTTGCCCAACGGGTCGAAGTCCTTGCCCTCGACAATGCGGTAGGTCACCGTCTCGGGCTTCGTCGACGGGGTGACGCTCGGCGAGGCCGAAGGCGCCGTCGAGACCGTGGGCGCGGGAGCTGCTGTGGTGTCCTGGGACACCAGCTGCCAACCCCCCCAGGCCAGACCCAGGACGAGGATCAGCACGCCGACCCCAGCCGCGACCCGGGCCGGGGTTCCAGAGGTGCCTGGCGACGTGCCGGTCAGCGCCCGGCGCTCCCCGGTCAGGTCCGTGAGGTCGGCACCCAGCGTCTCGCGCGCCTGTCCGGCACCGGCGAACGGAGGACGTCCCTTCGGCGGGACGACGCTCAGGACGGTCCGCGCGCAGAAGTCGTCGAGGGCCTCAGGGACGTCGGCCAGGATCCGCGACGGAGGTGGGGTGTGCTCGCCCACCTGCGGGGCTCCGGGGATTCCCTCGACCTCGCCGTCGGGCCAGCGCGCGGTCAGGCACGCGTAGAGGATCGAACCGATCCCGTTGAGGTCGGCGGCCACCGGATCGTCCCCAGCTGCGGGCTCGATCCCGGCCAGCACCGCGTCGATACCAAGACCGGTGACCCGAACCTCGCCATCGGGACAGATCAGCACATTCGAGGGCCGCAGCAGGCCGTGTGCGATGCCCTTGGCATGCGCCGACTCCAGGGCACCGGCCACCTCGAAGGCGATCCGGGCGGCCTCCGCAGCGGGCATCGGGGAGGTCAGGTGGTGGGCCAGCACCTCAGCGACGGCCCACTCGGTCACGATCACGAACAGGTCGTCATGGACGAACATGTCCAGGATGCGCACGATGCGCCGGTCATCGACTGTCGCCGCGGTCCGGGTGGACTGCTCCAGATCGCTGATCAGCGCGTCGTCTGCCGGGACCAGCCAGAGGCCCACCTCGCGGTTGAGCGTGCCATCGACAGCACGCCAGATCTGGGCACCGTGGCGTTCCTCGACGAGGTCGTTCAGGGTGAACCGACCGATTCGTCGGTTCGCCGCCACCTGCTCCTTCACGTCAGGAAGCCTAAGCCACGATCGGGCTCGGGCAGCCAGGGCGTGCCGCGAGCCGGGTCAGTCGGTCGGCGCCCAGAGCGAATCGGGCCCCGAACGCGAGAGGCCCGGTTGCGGCCTGCGCCGTGGCACGGGCATCCCGCGCCAGGGGTCAAGAAGGGGTGCTGCGATGTCGATCGTGGGGGCATGGACAGGCGCGTGCGCGGGGCCGGTGATCGGGGCGGGATCGTGCTGGGCTGGTTGCTGCGCCTGTCCGCGGCCCTGTTCGTGCTGGGGATCCTGGCCTTCGACGTGTTCTCGCTGGCATACACCAACGTCACGACTGTTGATGACGCCGGGATCGTGGCCAGCACCGGGGCCCAATCGCTCATGGCTGACCCGCGTGATGCCAAGGGGGCCAAGGACGATTCGCTGGCCCGGGCCGAGCAGCTCGGCGTGCAGATGCGAGTCAAGGACTGGTGGGTCGATGAGTCCGGCGAGGTCCATGTGACGGTCAGCCGCGAGGCTCGGACCGTGGCCCTGCAGCACATCCCGGCGCTGCGCAAGTACCTGACCGTGCGCGCTGTGGGGACCGCGCCCTCGGCGTGACTGCCGTGCTCCGCTGTGCGCGGCGACCGCCCGACGGGGCGGAATGTCCCAGGACACGACCCAGGGACGCGCCGCCGGCTCTGACCCCGGTCAGCGGCCCACCCGTCGGCGGACCATCCGAACGGCCTGACCGACCTCCTCGATGCGCAGCACGCGCGCGGCCAGCAGATAGGCCAGCAATCCCATGAAGCCGGCGAATGCCATGGTGCCCAGGAGTGCCCAGCGCGAGGCGTACGCATCGCCGGAGTAGGGCTGGATCTCGGTGAACGCGAACAGCGTCACCACGGTGCTCGCGGCACCGGCCAGAACCATCCGCAGGACCGCCCCCCAGGTGCTGCGCGTGTGCAGGGGTGCCGTGTGCCGGCCGAGCAGCGGCCAGGCGATCGGCATCATCAGCCAGTACGTCAGGCCGAAGGCAACGCCCAGGGCAGGCACCTTGAACTGGGTCGGGACAGCCTGGAACAGCGCGATCGAGAGCACCACGTTGATCGTGTTGAGCACCAGCGAGAGCAGGAACGGGGTCTTCGTGTCCTCGATGGAGTACCAGCCCCGCAGCAGGACGAAGTAGATCGAGAACGGCACCAGGCCCACGAGCATGCCGATGACCGTGACACCGATGACTGTGGCCGACTCGCGGCTGGCCGCACCGAATCCGAACAGCAGCGTTGCCAGGGCTGGTGCGAGGGCGATCATGACCGCAGAGATCGGGACCGCCAGGGAGGTCACGGTGCGGATGGTGTCGGTGAGCACCCGGGAGAACGTGTCGAACTGCCGAGCATGGGCAACTCGGCTCAGGCCCGGCAGGAGCGCGGTCACCAGTGAGACGGTCACGATCGAGTGCGGCAGGAAGAAGATCAGGTAGGCCTTCTGGTAGGTCGTGATTCCGGCGGCGGCCAGGCCCTCCTGCTCGGCCAGCACGTTGGCGGTCGTCGCCAGCCGGCTGTGCACGATGAACGACACCTGGTTGGCGGCCAGTAGGCCCAGGGTCCACAGTGCCAGCCCGCCGGTCTTGCTCAGGCCCCACCCCCGCCAGTCGAAGCGCGGCCGCCACCGGTAGCCCGACGACCGCATGAAGGGGATCAGAAGCAGGGCCTGGGCGGCAACGGCGATCGTCGAACCGAGGCCCAGCCACGCGGTCTGGGCCGCGTTCAGGGTGCCGCTGTCCGCCGCCTCCGGGCCGGCGACCACCAGGAACGACATGAATACGCCGATCGCCACGATGTTGTTCGCGATCGGTGCGTACATCGGCGGGGAGAAGCGGCCACGGGCGTTGAGCACCTGGGTAAGCAGCGTGAACAGGCCGTAGAAGAACACCTGCGGCAGACAGAACCGCGCGAACGCGACGGCCAGGGACATCTGCTCAGCGGTGTAGTCCGGGGATGCGTAGATCCGGGTCAGCAGCGGGGCCGCCACGATCGACAGCGTCGTCAACAGGAGCAGCAGGACCACTGTCAGGGTGATCAGCCGGTCCGTGAAGCCCGCACCGCCGTCGGAGTCCTCACGGCTGCGGCGGACCAGCTGGGGGACGAACACCGCGTTCATGGCCCCACCCACAGTGAGCACGTAGACCGTGTTGGGGATCGTGTTGCCCACGGTGAAGATGTCGGCGACCACGCCCAGGCCCAGGGCAGCGGTCATCGCCATGTCGCGGAACAGCCCGGTCACCCGGCTGATCACGGTGCCCACAGCCATGGCCGCGCCCTTGGAGATCAGCTCCGATTGCCGGGGTGCTGCGGCCTGGGCGGCGGAGTCGCTGGCAGCGTCCGGGTCCGGCGCTCCGGCAAGGTCCGACAGGTCGACGTCCTCGGGCAGCGCGACGTGATCCGACCGCTTGCCGGGATCGGGGTCCGGTCCCGGCGCGGACGGGTCGTCCGCGGAACCCTGCGGACGGTCGTTGGGATCCTCAGTCACGCTCGTCCACGACTTCCTGCTCCCCAGTGTCAGCCTGCACGCGCCGAGCCCTGCGCATGCGCCGGGCTCGGCGGACCCCATGCACCAGCACGGCGAGCACCAGCGCACCCAGAGCCACCTGCACGAGCACCCTGGCGGCGTCGGCGTAGGCCGCCGACCCGACCACCAGCTCACCCGGAGTGCCGAAGGGCTCGCCGTTGGCGGTCAGCATCTGGACGGTCACCGGGATGGGTCCGGCGGCCGCGACCTGCGCGATGACCTCTACCGAGGTGCGGCGCCCCGGTGCGATCGTGAACGGCTCGACCGGGTCGGCCGTGACCAGTTGGCGTGGGTCCGAGTGCAGCGTGAGCCCGATGCTCACGCTGGTCGGGCCCAGGTTCTCGACGGTGATCGGGATCGTGCCCGATGCCCCCGAGACCGTGATCGAGCCACTGGACACCACGCGCACGGAGTCCACCAGGGCCTGGGTCTGCCCGTCGACCAGGTGGGTGAGTTCAGCTCGGGCCTGCGGCTGGGTGCGGAACCAGGCCCCCAACAGGCGGCTGGGGGCGGTATGGGTCACGAACGGGATCGCAGCGGCGTCGGAGGTGACAGTCGCGTACTGCTCGAGGTCGCGGTACTGCCCGCGGACCGCTGCGACGTGTTCGGCGGGCAGCTCGGCGGCCTGCTGCTCGGGGGTCGGGGCGACGTACTCGCGCGCCAGGGAACTCGACTCGTGCGCCAGCGTGGTGCGCATGCTCGTGGGCGTCACCCAGTCGGGTTCGGTCAGCGCCTCGACGACCATCTCTGCGGCGGCTTGCGAGGGACTCCACGTGGGATCCGGGCTGGCGATGATCAGTCGCTGCGTCTCGGGCAGCTCGGCGGCGATGACCAGGGTCTCAGCCAGCAGTGCCTGTCGCGCCGAGGCCACCTCGGCGGGCGTGCCCATCGGACGGGCCAGCGTCGCGGCCAGACCGGTGTCGACCAGGAGCCCGAACAGGGGGCCCTTGCTCGTGGGGACCAGCGCCGTTCCGCTGGGCGTGAAGTAGGGCGGGGACACCACGGGCAGGGCCTGGTCGCGCAGCACGATGGCTTCCATCCCCCCCTTGGCCAGGGCGGAGAGCGTCTCAGGCAGGGCCACGCCGCCCGGCGGCAGCACCATCCGGGCCGGCAGCGGTCGGTCCAGGGCAGCCTCGGTGACCTCGGCGACGGCCGCCCGCTGTCCCAGCACCCGGGTCAGCAGTTTGCCGCGCCGGGCGGCGTCCACGTCCGGCCATGCGTACAGCGAGCCGGTCACGTCTGACCCCGGCTCGGCCACGGCCGCCCGGAGGTCGGCCAGCCAGCTCGCGGCCTCGCGGCTGCGGGTACCGGGGACCGCCGAGCCATCCTGTTGGCGCACCAGGTACCCGTCTGCCAGGTCGGCTGCGACATCGACGACCTCGGGGTCCAGCACCATCGCCACGGAGGACCCGGAGCCGGCCGCCAGGAGATTGGCCAGCCGGCCCGACGGCGAGAGCTGGACTGCGGCCTCCTCGCTGAGCAGCACCCCCTCGGCGTCGCGCAGGGGTGCCCCGGTCATGGGCCACAGCGTGGTCACCCCGAGTGGGGTGATCGGGGTGTCGGCCGGCCACCAGGGCAGAAAGGTCCGTTCGAGGTCCTGGCGCACCTGCCCCGCACCGGCGTCACCCAACGCCTCCGCGGCGGTGACGTAGGCCCCGGCTGGTCCCAGTCCCAGGTCAGCGACCGCAGCGCGCAGCACGAAGGGCACCGACTGTCCCGGGGACAGCGAGTCAGAAACCTCGACAACCGCCCCCTCGACCGGTTCCCCGGTGCGCTGACCGGCGCCGGCAAGCACCTCGGGGATCTCATCGCGGTTGACCAGTGGGGTGGGTGAGACCCGCAGTCGCGCGGACACCCCGGTCACAGGCACCTCCGAGGTGCTGGTGATGGTGCCCCGCACGGTGAGCTGGTCGTCCGGGCCGGGGATCGAGGGCTCGAACCCGGTGATCCGGATCGCCAGCGCACCGGCTCCCACCGCCGGTCGGTCGCCCACTACACCCGGGCTCGCCGCGGCGTCGGCCGGTGCGTCGGCCGGTGCGGGGGCAGTCGCGGTGCCGGCGGCGGGCGCTGGGCTGGGATCGGCCACGGCGGCGGCGCTGCTGAGGATCAGCGGGACCACCAGCGCCAGCAGGACACCCAGGGCCCGGGGTCCTGCCGGGTGGCCCCCCCGGATCACTTCACTCCCGGGACGATCTGCGCAACCTTCTCGACCAGGCGTCGCTCGTCGCCGTAGGCCAGTTTGCGCACCACCTGGTTGAACGGGATCCACTCGACGGCCTCGACCTCGATGTCCTCATCGGACAACTCGCCCCCCACAGCCTCGATCACGTAGTGATGCACCGTCTTGTGGATCCGTCGGTCCTCGACGACGAACCAGAAGTCGATGATCCCGAGCGGGGCCAGGATCCGCCCCACCAGGCCGGTCTCCTCATGCACCTCTCGCAGGGCGGCCATCTCCGGGGTCTCGCCGGCCTCGACATGACCCTTGGGCAGGCTCCAGAGCAGCCGGGAACGGCGATCGTGGCGCGCGATCAGGGCAACCGCGGGCGGGTCACTGGTCAGGTCGAGCACGACGCCCCCGGCTGAGGTCTCCTCCACCTTGGGCAGGCGACGACCGCGCAGTGCCGTGCTGCGGACCTTGCGGATGCCCCTGCCGGCCGCCATGAGCGTGGCGGGGGTCGGGATCATCCGTCTGGTCGCCTCGAGCGCCCCAGCCACGCCTCCCTCGGACTGGTTCGCGCCGGTGGAGGTCTCGGTGCCTGACTCGGTGCCCGGATCGGTACTGGTGACGGCCCCGACGTGCGGACCAGTGGGCGGGGCCACCCGCGTGAGGTCCGCGGCAGACGCGCTGTGGGCGTCGGCCGGGCTGTGGGCCTGTGCCTGCTCGGCGGCCCCGGCCCGCCGAGGCCGCGGCAGGGTGGCAGGCGTGGGGCCGGTGCGCGTCGGCCGGCCGGGAACGCCGGGGGTGGAAGCGCCGGGGGTGGGAGCGCCGGGGGTGGGAGCGCCGGGGGTGGGAGCGCCGGGGGTGGGAGCGCCGGGGGTGGGAGCGCCGGGGGTGGCCGAGCGCACAGGTGCGCCTGGTGCGGGTCCGACCGGCGAGATCGCCGTCGATTCCGCGTCGGCCGGGGGTTCGGGTGCCGCCCTGACCTGCGCGCCCGACGACGGCCCCGATGGCTCCTCCCGCCCGCGAGGGGTCGGATGTCGCAGGTCCGCCGGAGTCGGGATGGCCAGCCGTCGGCCCTCGCGCCGCGGGGGCGGCCCAGGTGTCGGCGGCGGTGACATGCTGGTCAGGATAGCGGCCACGTAGGCTGTCGGCCCGTGCCTGACGTCCCCCCCCGCGCGGCGCTGGCCGCGGCCAGCCGCATACACATCGATGCACTGCTGGACAGCGTGCCCGAGCTGCTCGACCTCGCCCAGCGGATGACCGCTGCGGGTCATGAGGTGGCCCTGGTGGGGGGATCGGTGCGCGACGCGGTGCGGCTGGGCACGGCCAAGGACCTGGACCTGGCCACATCTGCGCGCCCCCAGCAGGTGCTCGCTGTGCTCTCGGGCTGGGCTGATTCCGTGTGGGACATCGGGATCGAGTTCGGCACGGTCGGTGCCCGGCGCGGCGCGCACCAGTTTGAGATCACGACCTACCGCAGCGATGCCTACGACCGGGCCAGCCGCAAGCCCGAGGTGACCTACGGCGACAGCCTGGACGAGGACCTGCGCCGCCGCGACTTCACGATGAACGCGATGGCGGTCACCCTGCCCGACCGGGAGTTCGTGGATCCGTTCGATGGCCTCGTGGACCTCGCGGCCGGCCGGCTGCGCACCCCGGCAACGCCGCAGGAGTCCTTCGCCGACGACCCGCTGCGGATGATGCGTGCCGCCCGGTTCGTCGCCCAGCTCGGTGTCGGCGTGGCACCCGAGGTGCGTTCGGCCATGCTGGAGATGGCCGAACGGATCACCATGGTCTCCGCGGAGCGGGTCCGCGACGAGTTGTCCAGGTTGCTGCTGGCCGCCCGCCCGCGACCTGGCCTGGAACTGCTCGTGGACACCGGGCTGGCCGACCACGTCCTGCCGGAGCTGCCCGCGCTGCGCCTGGAGATCGACGAGCACCACCGGCACAAGGACGTCTACGAGCACTCGCTGATCGTGCTCGACCAAGCGATCGACCTCGAGACCGCCCACGAGCCCGCGATCGAACCGGACCTGGTGCTGCGCCTGGCTGCGTTGCTGCACGACATCGGCAAGCCGCGCACCCGCCGATTCGAGCACGGGGGCCGGGTGAGCTTCCACCATCATGAGGTCGTCGGGGCCAAGCTGACCCGCAAGCGGTTGACAGCGCTGCGCTACCCGCGCCAGGTCGTCGATGAGGTCTGCCTGCTGGTGGAACTGCACCTGCGCTTCCACGGCTACGGCGGCGGCGAGTGGACCGACGCAGCCGTTCGGCGCTACGTCCGCGACGCCGGGCAGCACCTCGTGCAGCTGCACAAGCTGACCCGGGCGGACTGCACCACCCGCAATCCACGCAAGGCAGCGGCGCTGCGGCGCACGTACGAAAGCCTGGAGGCCCGCATCGGCGTGCTCGCGCAGGCTGAGGAGCTGGCCTCGATCCGACCGGACCTGGACGGCACCCAGATCATGGCAGTCCTGGGGATCGGACCTGGCCCGGAGGTGGGTCAGGCCTACCGCTGGCTGCTCGAGCGGCGCCTGGACGAGGGTCCGCTGGGCGAACAGCGCGCTGAGGCCGAGCTGCTGGGCTGGTGGGCCAGTCGGGCGGGTGCACGGTGACGGCACACGCACTGCGCACCGACCGGCTGATGCTCGAGCCGCTGCGCCGGGATCTCGCAGCCGCGATCGCCGACGGGGTCCGCGACGTCGACTGGGCGCCCGGCTTCCCGCAGGAGGGCGACGTCTCGATCGCCCGGTTGGTGCTGATTGCCGATGAGTCGGTTGCGGGGGAGGTCTCCATCTGGGGCCCCTGGGAGGTGCGGACCGCGCGTGGAGCGCTGATCGGCACTGCTGGATTCCAGGGCCCACCGTGCGAGGGCGAGGTGGAGATCGGCTACGGCATCGCCCCCGAGCACCGGGGCCGTGGCCTGGCCAGCGAGGCAGTGGCCGCCCTGCTGGAGGTGGCCCGCTCCGCGGGTGCCAGCGCCACCATGGCCCGGGTCGACCGGGACAACACGGCGAGCCGTCGCGTGCTGGACCGCCACCACTTCCAGGTCGTCGGCGGCCCGGACCATGCGGGCGTGCTCACCATGCGTCGCGACCTGCTCTGAGCCCCCGTCCGGGCGACTCGCCGTGTGCTGCCCGGCCCGCCTCCCCGGCGATGTCGGACGCCTGGGGTTCAATGGTGACCAGTGCCGCGGCAGGGTCGAGCCGTGGGGCAGCAGGAAGGAACCAGCGTGTCCGGGACTCTCACCCGGCAGCGCAGGGCCGTTCGGGGTCCGGCTCTGCCACACCTCGTGGGTCTCGATGGACTGCGCGCGGTGGCGGTCATTGCGGTGGTGCTCTACCACGCGGACGTGCCGTGGATCCCCGGCGGCTTCCTGGGCGTGGATGTCTTCTTCGTGCTCTCGGGGTTCCTGATCACCTCGCTGCTGCTCGTGGAGTTCGAGCGGACCGGCCGGTTGAACTACAAGGAGTTCTACCTGCGCCGGGCCCGCAGGCTGCTCCCGGCGCTGTTCGCCGTGCTGGGGGTGACCGCGGTCCTCGTGGCCACGATTGCCTACGACGGTGCTGCACCCTTCCGGCGGGACCTGCCCGGGGCGCTGTTCTATTACTCCAACTGGCTGAGCATCCTGACCGACACGTCGTACTTCGAGTTCGTCGGCCGGCCACCGATGCTCAAGCATCTGTGGTCCCTGGCGGTGGAGGAGCAGTTCTACCTCATCTGGCCCACTGTGGCCCTGGTCGCGTTCCGTTGGCGCGGGGCACGCGCGGTGGGCTGGGTTGCCCTCGGCGGGGCGCTGGCCTCGACCGTGGCGATGGCGATCGGGTCCGTGATCGGGCAGATGCCCAGCGCGACGGACCCCAGCCGGCTGTACTTCGGGACCGACACCCACGCCATGGGGGTGCTCGTCGGCGCCGCGCTGGCGGTCATCTGGCGCCCCGGGCGCACCGCTCCGATCCTGGCCCGGCAGGCCCAGGCCCTGATCTGCGCGGCCGGCTCCCTCGGGCTCGTGCTGCTTCTGTGGATGTTCATGGCCACCGGTGAGTTCTCGGTGTTCCTCTATCGGGGCGGGTTCCTGGTGGTGGCCCTGGTCTCGGCAGTCGTGGTCGCGGCCGCCAGCCACCGGGGCGTGCCGTTCGGGCGCTGGCTGGGGATGCGTCCGATGCGCTGGGTCGGGCAACGCTCCTACGGCATCTACCTGTGGCACTGGCCGTTGTTCCTGGTCACCCGACCGGGGGTGGACCTGCCCTTCGAAGGCTTGGCCGCGTTCGTGGCCAGGATCACCCTGCTGCTGGTCGTGGCCGAGTGCAGCTACCGCTTCCTCGAGATGCCCATCCGGCGGGGCGCGCTGGGGCGCGCCTGGGCGCGGGTGGGCCAGGGCAACCTGCCGCGGCCCAGTACGGCTGCGTGGGCGGCCATCGCTGCCGTGGTGGTGGTAACCCTGTTCACGGGTGTCCGAGTCGCCAGCGCGCCGGCGGCGGCCGACGAGGCATCCGCAACCGAACAGTACGCGGCACTGGCCCCCGCGAAGGCTCCCCTGGAGCGCGACCTGACCCGGCGCCAGGAGGCCGAGGGCACGGACCCGCGGCCCAAGGTGACCGCCTTCGGCGACTCCGTCCTGCTCGGTGCCTCCGGCGCCATGGAGAGCGAGTTGAACGTCGACCTGCATGCCAAGGTCGCCGAACAGGCCGGGGCGCTCGAAGGGCTGGTCCAGGAGGTGGCCGACTCGAGCCAGGTCCGTGACACTGTCGTGCTCCAGGTCGGCAACAACGGCATCGTCACCGAGGAGCAATTGCGCTCGATGCTCGAGTCCCTGTCCGATGCCCAGCGGGTGGTGCTGGTCAACGCCCGGGTCCTGCGGCCGTGGATGAAGCCGAACAACGCCATGATCGCCCAGGTGGGTCCGACCTTCCCCAACGTGGTGCTCGCGGACTGGGCCGCGGCGTCGGCTGATCACCGTGACTACTTCGTCAACGACGGCGTGCACCTCACCGGCCGCGGCGCCGAGGCGTTCACCCGGGTGATCATGGAGGCGGCCGGGTTCTCGACCGACTGACCGCCGCGCAGGGACGGCTCGTAGGAGTACGTACAGCGATTTGGAAGCCGGCACCGCACGCCGTACGATTCGCAGTGTTGTGCGCGACGCCGTACAACGACGCGCGAGTGGCGGAATAGGCAGACGCGCACGGTTCAGGTCCGTGTGCCCGAAAGGGTGTGGGGGTTCAACTCCCCCCTCGCGCACCCACACCTGGGGATCCCCCAGTCGGCCCGGTCTCGGAGACGAGCGCCGGGCCGTTCGCATGGAACTCACAGCCGATCCGGGGGTTCGGTCCAGCGGCACCTGGGCAGACTGGACCTGTGCTGCATCGCCACCCCATCCTGAGCCTGCTGACCGGCGGCTACCTCGCGTTCGTCGCCTGGCTGACGCTGACGCCCGCGGCGGACACCGCCGGGGGCATCGCGTTCGCCTACCGAGTCCTCGACGCCCTGCACCGGCGCGGCTACCTGTTGTCCATCGACAACGACCAGTTGGAGTTCCTGGCCAACATCGCCCTGTTCGTGCCGGTCGGGATGTTCCTGCTGCTGCTCTTCGGCACCCGGCTGTGGTGGCTCGCGCTGACGGCCTCGTTCGCGATGACCGCGGCCATCGAGTTCGCGCAGCACAGCATCCCTGGCCGGGTCCCGGACGAGCGGGACCTGCTTGCCAACGGGCTGGGGGCCGCCATCGGCGTCCTCATCGCGCTGGTACTGACACTGCCCGCCGCGTTGCGCCGACGTCGCCGGCGCCGGGTCACCGTCAGCCACGCGGTACCGGCCGCGTCTGGCTGAGCTGTCCCCCTCAGACACCCTCGTCCGGGCGAGGACGCGGCCGATCACAGCCAAGGAGAGCGTGACGGCACAATTCGGCCTCCGGGCGTAGGCTGCGAGCCCATGAGCGCCGCCGCGGCACAGCCCATCCCCCGTCTCGAGAAGCCCGCCAACGGGTGGATCCCGATGCTGTTCATCGGCTTGGGCACGTCCCTGATCATCATGGACGCCACGATCGTCAACGTGTCGCTGCCCTCGATGATCGAGGACCTGAGCCTGAGTTCCATCGACGCCGAGTGGGTCAACGCGATCTACGCGCTGACCTTCGCCGCACTGCTGATCATCTTCGGCCGGATCGGTGACCGGGTCGGGCGCCGGCGGATCTTCAGCCTCGGCGCGGCGGTGTTCGTCGCGGCCAGCATCTACGCTGCGGCATCCCAATCCGGGGAGCACCTGATCACCGCGCGGGCGCTGCAGGGCATCGGTGGGGCGATGATGTCGCCCACCTCCCTTTCGCTGGTCAACTCGTTGTACTCGGGCAGGGCGCGCAATGTCGCATTCGCCATCTACGGCTCGATAATCGGCGGAATGGCCGCCCTCGGCCCATTGGTGGGTGGCTTCCTGACCACCAACTTCTCCTGGACCTGGGCGTTCTGGATCAATGTGCCGATCGGCCTCATCGTGATCGTCGGCGCGGTGCGGGTGGTTCCGGAGAGCAAGGACCCCGGCGACACCGCCGGCCTGGACATCGTCGGAGCGCTGCTTTCGGCCCTGGGGATCGGCCTGCTGGTCTTCAGCCTGATCGAGGGGCGCAACTACGGCTGGTGGAGTGCCAAGCCCGACGTGTCGATCGGCTCCATCGACTTCCCCGAGGGGGCCCTGTCACCCGTCGCGATCGCCATGGTCATCTCGTTCGTGAGCCTGGTTGCCCTGTACTTCGTGGAGACCCGGCGCAGCGCGGTCGGGAAGGCGGCGCTGATCGACTTCAGCCTCTTCCGGATCCGCACGTTCGGTCTGGGCTCCGGGGCCGCCCTGATCGTCAGCATGGGGGAGTTCGGCATCCTGTTCTCGCTGCCGCTGTTCCTCCAGAGCGTCCTGGGCTACACCGCACTGGGTGCCGGCGCGTTGCTGGCCACGCTCGCAATCGGCTCGTTCGTCTCGGCGCCCACTGCCGCCATGCTCGCGAACAAGTACGGCGCCCGCTTCGTGGCCCGGATGGGCATGGCCCTCGAGGTGGTCGGGATCGTCGGGCTGGGCCTGATCATCAGCCCCACCTCCACGGCCTGGCAGATGGCCATCTGGCTGATAATCTACGGAATGGGCGTCGGGTACGCCAGCGCCCAACTCACCGGACTGATCCTGGCCGACGTGCCGGTCCGACAGAGCGGTCAGGCCTCAGGCACCCAGAGCACCGCGCGCCAGATCGGCTCGGCGATGGGCACGGCTGTGCTGGGCACGGTGCTCTTCCTCAGCCTGAACACCCAGACCGAGGCCCAGGTGTCCGACGTCGGAGTTCCCCCCGATCAGGCCCAGCAGCTGGCCGACGTGGTCGAGGGAAGTGCCGGGACCGTGATCCCCAGCCTGGACCAGCCCCCGGGCAGCCCGGAGATCCAGGCTGCAGCCAGTCAGGCGTTCGCCGACGCCCTGTCGCAGACCGCGTTCGTGGCCGGCGGCTTCGTGTTCCTGGGACTGATCTTCACGTTGGCCCTGCCCAAGCCGCTCGGTCGCCGCGAGGACGAGGATCCGGAGCTGGATTCCGTCGAGACCCCCGCAGCGGGCGGGTAGCCCACGACCGGACCCCCTCGCAGCAAACGCTTCCCTGCTGCGGATCTGCTTCCCGAATCCGGAAAGCACCTGCACGCGATGGGAAGCGTCTGCTACTGGGGGACGGGACGGGGACGGTCAGTACCATCCTCGGCTCTGCGAGTGCCCCCACGCGTTGCTGGGGTTGCCGTAGCTGGCCTTGATGTAGTCCAGGCCCCAGGCGATCTGCGTACGCGCGCTGGTGGACCAGTCCGAGCCGTGGCTGCTCATCTTGGAACCGGGCAGCGCCTGCGGGATGCCGTGCGCCCCGCTGGGGTTGTGCGCGCGGCTGCTCCAGCCGGACTCCTTCGCCCAGAGGCGGCCGAGGTCGGCGCACTGCGAGGCCGACCAGCCCTTGTCGGCGCACATCGCCATGCCCAGGGCGCGGTTCTGCGCAGGGCTGCCGCCCGCGGCTCGGCTTCGGGCCGCCCGAGCCTGCTCCGCCTTGCGCTTGGCCTCGGCCTTGCGGGCCGCCTCCGCCTTGCGCTTGGCCTCTGCTTTCGCCTCCGCCTTTCGCTTGGCCTCCGCCTTGCGCTCCGCCTCGGCCTTGCGGGCCGCCACATTGCTGTCGATCGTGTGGTCGGCGTCGCGGGCGGCTGAGGCCTCCCACGCGGCAGAGTGCGCTGCCGGGGCCGTCGCCCCGAGCCCGAGGGCATCGGCCAGCGCCGGGCCACCGGCGATCAGTGACGCGGTGAGCGTCAGGGCCAGACCGGCCTTGACCGGTGTGCTGCTCATCATCTTCAGACTCCTGGGTCGACTACCCCGGGGCTGTACCCGCTGTGGTCGTCAGGGACACCTGGTCGTGAGTGAAGTCACACCCGAAGGCCGAGTGCGCCCGCCTCCTCGCGCAGCTCCTCGCGCACATCCGGGTGCGCGGCGTGCTCGATCAGGTTGTAGGCCTGCTCGTCCTGGGAGCGGCCCCAGATCTCGGCAAGGCCGTTCTCGGTGACGACGCCGGTGTGCTGCAGGGAGGTGACCGGCTCGTCGAGCAGCGGCACGATGGTCGACACGTCTGCCTTGGGGTGCCACGAGCGCAGTGCGATGAACGCCTGACCGCCGGGGGCATGCAGCGCGCCGACGATGAAGTCGTTCTGGCCCCCGAACCCCGAGTAGATCCGCGCATTGATGCGTGAGGCGTTCGCCTGGGCGAACAGGTCGACCTGCAGGGCGGAGTTCACGGAGGTCATCAGCGGCTGCTGGGCGATCAGGCCCGGGTCGTTGCTGTGCTCGGTGCGCACCATCCGCACCCGCGGGTTGCCGTCGATCCAGGCGTAGAGCTCCGCGGAGCCGAACAGGAACGACACCGCCAACGGCACGTCGGGGTCCAGCGCACCGGCCTGGTCCAGGGCCAGGACGCCGTCGGAGAACATCTCGGTCCAGAACCGCAGTCCGCGTCGATCCGACAGCGCGTTGAGCACGGCATCCGGGATCCCGCCGATGCCCATCTGCAGTGTCGAGCCGTCCTTGATCCGGGCGGCGATCCGCGCCCCGATGTCCAGGCTGGTCTCGTCGAGCCGGCTGGGTGGCGCAAGCGTGATCGGCTCGTCGGCCTCGAAGAGCACGTCGATCGAACTCAGCGGGACGATGGCGTCGCCGTAGGTGAACGGCATCCGCGAGTTCATCTGGGCGATCACGGTCCCGCCCCGGGCCCGGCACGCCTCGATCGCAGCCGGCATCACGTTGACCTCGATGCCCAGGGAGACCACGCCGTGCCGGGGGGTGGAGGTGTGCAGCACGACGACATCCGGGCTCATGGCCTTGGCGAACAGGGCCGGCACCTGGCTCAACCGACAGGGCACGTAGTGCAGCTTGGGGTTGCGGCGCATCCCTGGGCCGACGAAGGGGGTCTCCGGGGTGATGCCGTCGCGGTCGGGCAGGCCGCGCTGGGGATTCAAGGTCCACAGCCGCCACTGCGGGACGTGCTCGTCGAGCAGTGCCAGGGTCGTGCGCGGGCTGGCGAAGTTGCCCGACACCACGACGCGGGGGTTGGCCGGCAGCGACTCGAGCAGGGCTCCCAGGGATTCGGCGGTGGCAGACATGGTCATGGCTGGCATTCTCCCGCGCGGTGTCCGGGGCATGCTCATCCACAGGACCCGGGGGTGGTGGACGTAGGTCCCGGCCGCACCTGCGCCGGCCAGGGACCCGGTTCGCGGGTGTCCTCGCGGTGAACCCGGCGTGTCCCTTGCATGGCCCGCGCGGGACCGGCAACTTGCTCGATGTATCAACTCGATACATACTGTGCGATACATCAGGACGTTATCCCGGATTGACGAGAGGACGGTGCTTCGCGATGGCAGCCACTCGCCGCAGCGCAGTGCTCGAGTTCGCCATCCTGGGCCTGCTGCAGGATGCGCCGATGCACGGCTACGAGTTGCGCAAGCGACTCAACGCGGTGATGGGGACATTGCGTGCGATCTCGTACGGATCGCTGTACCCGGCCCTCAAGGACCTGCTCGAGCGGGGCCTGATCGCCGAGGCCGGCGCGGCTGATGCCAGCGCTCCGGTGCTCACCGGGCGCCGGGCGAAGATCGTGTACGAGTTGACCGCCGACGGCAAGGACCGATTCGCCGAGTTCGTCTCGCGCACCGGACCCGAGGCGTGGGAGGACGAGGCGTTCGGCGTGCACATGGCCTTCTTCGGCAGCACGCCGGCGGAGGTTCGGGTGCGCATCCTGGAAGGCCGGCGCAGCCGGGTGGAGGAGCGCCGGGCCAACCTTGCCTCCTCGATCGTTCGCAACCGCGAGCGATTGGACAGCTACACGGCTGCCCTGCAGCGCCACGGCCTGGACGGGGTCGAGCGCGAGGTCCGCTGGCTCAACGAACTGATCGATCAGGAGAACGACCAACGGCGCGGCGGATCCCCCGACGTGGCTGACAACCAATCCGGAGATACCGGGGCCGGGCAGCGTCGCCCGCCAGCCCGCGGATGAGAAAGGAACATCAGATGGGTGCCATTCGCGTGGCTATCGTGGGCGTGGGCAACTGCGCCTCCTCCCTGGTTCAGGGTGTGGAGTACTACAAGGATGCAGACCCGACCGACCGTGTGCCGGGTCTCATGCACGTCCAGTTCGGCGACTACCACGTCAACGACATCGAGTTCGTCGCCGCGTTCGACGTCGATGCCAAGAAGGTGGGCCAGGACCTCTCGCACGCGATCCTCGCGTCCGAGAACAACACGATCAAGATCTGCGACGTCCCGCCCTCGGGTGTGGCCGTCTCCCGTGGCCACACCCTCGACGGCCTGGGCAAGTACTACCGCGAGATGGTCACCGAGTCCGATGACGAGCCGGTGGATGTCGTCGCGGCGCTCAAGGAGGCCCAGGTCGACGTCCTGGTCTGCTACCTGCCCGTCGGCTCCGAGGCCGCTGCCAAGTACTACGCGCAGTGTGCCATCGACGCCAAGGTGGCCTTCGTCAACGCGCTTCCGGTGTTCATCGCCGGGACGCCCGAATGGGCCAAGAAGTTCGAGGACGCCGGGGTGCCGATCGTCGGCGACGACATCAAGAGCCAGGTGGGCGCAACCATCACCCACCGCGTGCTGACCAAGCTGTTCGAGGACCGCGGAGTCACCGTCGACCGCACCTACCAGCTCAACGTCGGCGGCAACATGGACTTCATGAACATGCTCGAGCGTGAGCGCCTGGAGTCCAAGAAGATCTCCAAGACCCAGTCGGTCACCTCGCAGATGAGCCGCGACATCGGCGCGCGCAACATCCACATCGGCCCGTCGGACTACGTCGCGTGGCTCGATGACCGCAAGTGGGCGTTCGTGCGCCTCGAGGGCCGCGCGTTCGGCGACGTGCCGCTGAGCCTGGAGTACAAGCTCGAGGTCTGGGACTCCCCGAACTCGGCCGGTGTGATCATCGATGCCCTGCGTGCGGCGAAGATCGCCAAGGACCGCGGCATCGGTGGCCCGATCCTGAGCGCGTCGAGCTACTTCATGAAGTCCCCGCCGGAGCAGTACTCCGACGAGGAGTGCCGCACCAAGGTGGAGCAGTTCATCGCCGGCGAGATCGATCGCTGACACCGCTGCGCGACCGCTGCATCGAGGGGACCCTGGGCATACGTCCGGGGTCCCCTCGCGTGCGGGGCCCGGGGGACCGCGATCAGCCGGTGATCGCGTCGGCGTCGAACGCCGAGATCGCCTCCAACCAGGACCGGGACGCCGCGGTGCGGCCCTCCTGCGCGACCGCGAGGTCGAACAGGGCAGCCAGCACCGGGCCATCCGCTGCCTGCACCGCAGCCCGGACCTGCTGAGCCCATTGCGCATTCATGACTTCGAGTATCGACCGCAGCGCCGGTTCGCGCCTGTGGACGCTGGGCGGCGCAGGGGGCATGCTGCCTGCCATGGGCGATGCGAGGGCATCCGCGCCGGCCGCTGACGGCCTGGCCAGGCGCTGGCCGGTCCTGGCGACCACGAACTCCCGGCGGTTGCTGGCCACCCGGCTGACCGGGCAGGCCTCTGACGGCCTCCTCCAGGCCGCCCTGGGCTCGTTCGTGCTGTTCTCCCCGGAGCGCCAGGCCACCGCAGGACAGGTCGCTGGGGCCTTCGCGCTGCTGCTCCTGCCCTACTCGCTGATCGGTCCGTTCACCGGGGTGTTCCTCGACCGGTGGAACCGCGCCCGGGTCCTCGTGCTGGCCAACCTGCTGCGCAGCGCAGTGACGATCGGGATCGCGGTTATGGTCGCCGCCGACCGCGATGGACTCGAACTCGCCACTGCGGTCCTCATGACGATGGGGATCGGACGGCTGTGGCTGGCCGGCCTTTCCGCGGGCCTGCCGCTCGTGGTTGCCCCGACCCACCTGGTGACCGCCAACGCGCTCTTCCCCACGTCGGGAACCATCGCATCGGCGGTGGCCACCGTTGTCGGGCTGGTGCTGATGCCGCTGCTCGGGCCGCAGGGCGCCAGCCGGCTGGTCGCGCTGGTGGCCGTGGGGCTGCTCACCTCGGCGCTGATCGCCAGCAGGATCCCCCGCCACGATCTCGGGCCCCAGGGTGACGGGCCCACGCAGGCGCTGACCCGGGACGTCGCCGCCGTCGTGCGCGGGATGTGGGCCGGGGTGGGACACGTGCACCACCGGCCACGGGCCCGCCGGGCGATGGCGGTGGTCATGGCCCAGCGGATCGCGTTCGGCGCTCTGCTCGTCGACGCCCTGCTGATCGTGCGCTACTCGCTGAACCCGGCCGATGACCCCGACGGCGCGCTGGCCGACTTCGCGCTGACCGCGGCCGGGGCATCGGTCGGCAGCCTCCTGGCCGCCGTGTCCACCCCGTACGTCAGCAGCCGCCTCGGGCTGCCGCGCTGGAGCGCCCTGACGCTGTTCGTGGCCGCCGTGGTCGCTCCCCTGGGGTTCGCCAGCGGAAAGTTGGCCCTGATCGTCGTGGCGTCGCTGAGCATGGGCGTGGCCGGCCAGGCCGTCAAGATCACCGGTGACACCCTCCTGCAGCAGGACATCGACGATGCCTTCCGCGGGCGGGTGTTCGCCCTCTACGACGTGGGCCTGAACGTGGCGCTGGTCACCGGCATCGCCCTGACCGCGTTCACCGTGCCGCCCGACGGGATCGCCCCCGCGCTCTGGGCCGGGGTCGCGGTCCTGCTCGCCGCCACCGGGGTCTGGAGCCTGCGGCCGGCGCCGGTGGGTGACTAAGATCGGGGCCACTGCCGGTGAGTATCCACCGTGCTGAGCTCTGAGGTGGGTGACTCCCGGTGCACCCGGGTGGAGGGAGATGGCCGGTGGGGATGCTCGACCGTTTCGAGAAGAAGCTCGACCGCATGGTCAACGGTGCATTCGCCAAGGCCTTCAAGTCCGCGGTACAGCCGGTGGAGATCGCCGCGGGCCTGCAGCGCGAGCTCGACGACCGCGCGACGGTGGTCAGCCGCGCCCGGACGGTCGTGCCCAACGTCTTCGTGGTGGAGCTCTCCAGTGCCGACCATGCCCGTCTGTCCCCGTACGCGGACACGGTCGACGATGAGTTGGCCGGGCTGGTGCGCGAGTACGCCCAGCAGCAGCGCTACACGTTCGTCGGGTCCGCCGAGGTGACCCTGGCCCAGGACGAATCACTGGGCACCGGTGTGTTCCGGATCCGCTCGGAGGTCCGGCCCGGCCCGCAATCCGGCACTGCTGCACCGGTCGATGTCAGCGGGGAGCCGCACCTGGAGGTCGACGGCCTGACCTACGCATTGCACGCGGTCACCGTCCTGGGCCGCGGTACCGACGTCGACATCCGCATCGATGACCCTGGCGTCTCGCGGCATCACGCACAGATCACCCTGGGCAGCGAGGTCATCCTGCGCGACCTCGGGTCGACCAACGGCACCCAGGTCAACGGGCGGATGGTCGCCAGCGTGGCGTTGCTCGACGGGTCGCGCATCCAGCTCGGGACGACGACGCTGACCTACCGGGCGCGGTGAGCCATGTCTGAGCTCGCGATCACGCTGATGCGGTTCGGCTTCCTGGCCGCGCTGTGGCTGGCCGTGTTCGCGATCGTGCTCGTGCTGCGCCGTGACCTGGCGGCGCCGAAGGAGGCCCGCCCGCAACCCGGCCGGTCCGCCGGCGGCCTGCCCACCCCGAGCACCCCCCCAGTGCCCCCGCAGCCCAAGCCCCGGGTCGCCTCGCGTGGACCGGCGACGCCGCGCAAGCTCACGGTGGTCGAGGGCGAGCTGGCCGGCACGGTCGTGCCGCTGGGCACCTCACCGATCACTGTCGGGAGGGCCTCGGACTCCACCCTGGTGCTCGAGGACGACTACGCCTCCAGCCGGCACGCGCGGTTCTTCCCCTCCGACGGCCAGTGGATCGTGGAGGACCTCGGCTCGACCAACGGCACCTGGATCGACCGGACGCGACTGACCGGTCCCACCGTCCTGCGGGTCGGGGCCAAGGTCCGCGTCGGTCGCACGACCCTGCAGCTGCAGCGGTAGGTCGGTGCTGCCATGACCCAGATCCTGCGCTACGCCGCCAAGTCCGACGTGGGCATGGTGCGCAAGGAGAACGAGGACTCCGGCTACGCCGGACGCAGCCTGCTGGTCGTGGCCGACGGAATGGGTGGGCACGCAGCCGGGGAGCTGGCCAGCTCCACCGTGGTCGCCACCCTGGCCGAGCTCGACGCCGAGGAACTGCCGGCCGGTGACGTGCTCACAGCCCTGGACGACGCGATGCTGACCTCCGCGGAGCGGATCGCCCAGTTCATCGGCGCCGACCCGGCGCGCGCGGGCATGGGCACCACCCTGACCGCGATCCTCTGGCGTGGCGGACGGATCGCGCTGATCCACGTGGGCGACTCCCGGGCCTACCTGATGCGCGCCGGGCAGCTGAGCCAGATCACCCACGACCACACCTACGTGCAGACCCTGATCGACGCCGGGCGGATCACCGCCGAGCAGGCGCGCAGCCACCCCAAGCGCAACCTGCTCCTGCGCGCCATCGACGGAACGGGCATGCCCGAGGGCGAGACCTCGATGCGCGAGGCGCGGGAGGGTGACCGGTACCTGTTGTGCAGCGATGGCCTGTCCGGGGTCGTCACCGACTCGGTGATCGCGTCGGTGCTGGCCCAGGTGCCCGATCCCACTGCCGCGGTGACCGAGCTGGTCGACCTTGCGCTGGCCGCTGGCGCCCCGGACAACGTGACCGCGGTCGTGGCCGACGTGGTTGAGGTCGACGATGGCGGAGCCGATCTGGAGTCCTCCTGGGGCGGACCGGTCGTGGTGGGAGCCGCCGGCGAGCAGCGCAACCGGGCAGCACTGCCCGGACTGCGGTTCCCCGACGATGTCGGTCCGGCCGCAGGCGGATCCGCACAGGTTGCGGTCAACGGGCCGGCTGTGGCCGGTGGGCTGGCCGTCCGGGGCGTGGATCGCTTCCGCGGTTCGGACTCCGCGCAGTCCGACGAGGGCGGCCGGCGGCCGGCACCCGTCGGCGACCAGGTCGACACCGGCGAGCTGCCGATGGTGTCGGATGACCCGGACCCGGACACTGGCGGCTCGGGTCGCGACGGCGGGGCCGCGGCGGGTTCCATCGGTGCCGCGATCGAGTCCGGCGAGGTCCCGGTCCGGGCCTCAGGGGCGGCAGCGAGCCCGGTGGATCCTGAGGCGGGGAAGTCCCCCGGATGGGCCCGGCGGCACTGGCGGGGACTGACCGGCGCTGCGACGGTGCTCGTCGTGCTGCTGCTCGGGCTGGCCGGGTTCCTCTGGTGGCTCAGCGCGCAATGGTTCGTGGGGGTCAGCTCGGGCTACGTGGCCGTCTATCAGGGGATCGCACAGCAGGTGGGCAGTGTGGAGCTGAACCGGGTGACCAGCACCAGCGGGATCAGCCTGTTGACCCTGCCCTACTACGACCAGGCGCAGGTCGAGCGCACGATTGATGCCGGGACCGAGGCCGAGGCGCAGCGGATCGTGACCGTGCTGGCGACGAAGGCTGCGGCATGCGCCTCCCCGCAGGCCCCGCTGGGGTGCCCGCCCGCCCCGCCGCCGATGCCGCTCCCCTCGACGCTCCCCGCGCCGCTGCCATCTGCAACGCCCGGCGCGAACCGGACCCCGACGCCCAGCCCGATCTCGTGAGCGTTCCCGTGATCCCGGGGTCGGCCGCGTCCCTGGCCCGGCCCAGCCAGCCCACGCGGCGCAACGCCGAACTCGGGCTGCTGGTGATGGTGTGGTTGCTCGGGGCGCTGGCCCTCGTGCTGGCCAGTGAGGGCGCTGCCGGCGAGGTCGTGGCGGAGGTCCGCACCATCGTGATCATCGAGGGCGTGTGCCTGTTGGGCCTGCACCTCATGGTCCGCTGGTTGGCCCCGTACGCCGACCCGATCATGCTGCCGGTGGCTGGCGCACTCAACGTGCTCGGCATCGCGATGATCGCCCGGCTGGACATCGCCGAGGTCAACAAGGCGGTCGCTCGCGACGATCCGATCCCGGATTCAGTGGCTGTGCAGCAGGCGATCTGGCTGGCGGTGGGCGTGGTGGCCGCGGCGCTGGTCCTGCTCATCGTGCGCGACCACCGAACCCTGCGCCGCTACACCTACCTCGTCGGCCTGGCCGGGTTCGTGTTCCTGCTTCTGCCGCTGGTGCCGGGCCTGGGCCTGACCATTCGGGGCGCCACCCTGTGGATCCAGGTCGGGTCGTTCACGTTCCAGCCCGCCGAGGTGGCCAAGGTCCTGATCACGATCTTCTTCGCCTCCTACCTGGTCCAGACCCGGGAGTCGCTGTCGCTCGTGCGGCACAAGGTGCTCGGCCTGGGCATCCCCAGGGGGCGCGACCTGGGTCCCATCCTGGTCGCCTGGCTGCTGGCCATGGGCATCGTGGTGTTCCAGACCGACCTGGGCACCGCCGCGCTGTTCTTCGGGCTCTTCGTCGGCCTGCTCTATGTGGCCACCGGTCGGCGGTCCTGGGTGGTCCTCGGGTTCCTGCTCACGGTCGTGGGCGCCCTGGTGGCCTACTTCGCGTTCAACCACGTGCAGATCCGGGTCAAGGTGTGGCTGGACCCATTCGCCTACGCGGACGACGAGGGCTACCAGATCGTTGAGGCCCTCTACGGGTTCGCCGCCGGCGGCATGATGGGCACCGGCTGGGGGCAGGGGTACCCGCAGCTCGTGCCGTTCGCCGAGAGCGACTTCATCTTCGCCGCCCTCGGCGAGGAGATCGGCATGGTGGGGGCGTTCGCCGTGATCGTGCTGTTCGCGCTGCTGATCCAGCGGATGCTGCGCGTGGCCCACGCCTCCCGCGATGCGTTCGGCACCCTGCTGGTCACCGGCTACGCGATCGTGCTCAGCCTGCAGGTGTTCATCGTCCTGGGTGGCGTGACCAAGTTGATCCCGCACACCGGCCTGACGACCCCGTTCATGTCCGCGGGCGGTTCCTCGCTGCTGGCCAACTGGATCATCCTGGGTCTCGTGCTGCGCGTCTCGGACCACGTCCGACGACCCGACCCGGTGTACGTCAGCGCCGGGGACTCGACCACCGAGGTGGTGGGCGTCCGGTGACCCGATCGCTGAACAGGCTGGCCGTGGGGCTGTTGGTGCTCATGTTCGCGTTGATGGCCCAGCTGACCCGGGTGCAGGTCTTCCAGCGCGCCGAGCTCAATGCGATGCCCGGCAACCAGCGCACGCTGCTCACGGAGTACGCGCGCGAGCGGGGCCCGATCCTGGTGGACCGCGCCCCGATCGCCGACTCGGTGGAGACCGACGACTCGCTGAAGTACCTGCGCAGGTACTCGACCGGTCCCATGAACGCCTCGGCAACCGGCTTCTACTCACTCGTGTTCGGCGCCAGTGGCTTGGAGAAGGCCGAGAACTCAATCCTGTCCGGGGAGGACCCTCGCCTGTTCGTGGACCGCATGCAGCAGTTGTTCGGTGGTCGGGAGATCCGGGGTGGCGCGGTCACCACCACCCTCGATGGAGCCGCGCAGAAGGCGGCGTGGGACGGGCTTTCGGGCAAGGTTGGATCGGTGCTGGCGATCGAGCCGGGCACCGGACGCATCCTGGCCCAGGCGCAGAGCCCCTCCTTCGACCCGAACCTGCTGAGCTCACACGACTCCAAGGAGATCAACACCTACTACGCGGAGCTGGAGGCCGATCCGGACAAGCCGTTGCTCAACCGGCCGATCGCCAAGACGAACCCACCGGGGTCGACGTTCAAGGTGGTGACGGCGGCTGCCGCCCTGGAGTCGGGGCGGTTCGAGCCTGACAGCATCCTGCCCGGACCGGCGACCTACACCGCCCCGGGCACCACCGTCGCGATCCCCAACTACTTCAACGGCCCCTGCGGGCCCGATGGCAAGGTCACCCTGGCCGAGGCCCTGGCGATCTCGTGCAACACGGCGTTCGCGTGGCTGGGCAACGAGCTCGGTCCCGACGCGCTGCGCGACCAGGCCGAGGCCTTCGGCTTCGAGGAGTCGTTCGAGACGCCGTTGCGTGCGGCGACCTCCCGGTTCCCCGCCGACCCGGACCCGCCGCAGACCGCACAGTCGGCGATCGGCCAGTTCGACGTGCGGGCGACCACCATGCAGATGGCGATGGTGGCCGCCGCGGTGGGCAACGGCGGGGTCACGATGCGCCCGGGTCTGGTGGAGCAGACCGCGGCGCCGGACCTGAGCCCGCTCGAGACCTTCGAGCCCTCCGAGTTCGCCCGGGCGATGAGCGCGGAGAACGCGGCCAAGCTCAGCACGATGATGGTCGGGGTGGTGACGAACGGGACCGGCTCCAATGCTCGGATCCCCGGAGTGTCGGTGGCCGGCAAGACCGGTACGGCTGAGACCTCCGAGGACCGGCCCAACATCGCCTGGTTCATCTCCTTCGCACCCGCGGACAACCCCCAGGTGGCCGTGGCTGTGGCGATCGAGAAGTCCAGCGCGGCCGAGGTCGGCGGCAACACGTTGGCCGCTCCGATCGCCCGCGACGTGATGCAGGCCGTGCTCGCAGGCTGATCGACGGACCCCGACCAACCCAATCGGTGCCCCGGGCGGGCAGTGCGCTCCGGGCTGGGCACTGGCACGCACTGTAGATTGCTCGCGTTGGGCACCGCTACCGCTTCGGCGTCGGTGCAGGCGTGCGCGCGCTGCGGGGGCAGATGCACGAGTGTGCCGCTGAGGGGACAGGAGAGTTGATGAGCGACGTGCGCCGGTTGGGCGACCGCTACCAGGTGGGCGAACTGCTGGGCCGTGGCGGTATGGCCGAGGTCCACGAGGGCCGTGACCTGCGCCTGGGTCGTCGCGTGGCGATCAAGATCCTCAAGCCGGAACTGGCTCTGGACCCGACGTTCCTGGCCCGGTTCCGACGCGAGGCGCAGAGTGCAGCGTCGCTGAACCACCCGAACATCGTGGCGGTCTACGACACCGGCGAGGACACCCTGGACTCCGGGGACCGGTCGGTCGTCGTGCCGTTCATCGTCATGGAGCTCGTCGAGGGGATCACCCTCAAGGAGTTGCTGCACTCCGGCAACAAGCTGGTCCCCGAGCGTGCGCTGGAGATGACCTCCGGCGTCCTGGCCGCCCTGGACTACAGCCACCGGCACGGCATCATCCACCGCGACATCAAACCCGGCAACGTCATGACCACCACTACGGGTGGTGTGAAGGTGATGGACTTCGGCATCGCCCGGGCTGTCGCGGACACCGGGCAGACCTCGACCAGTGCGTCCACGGTGCTCGGTACAGCGGCCTACCTCTCCCCGGAACAGGCTCAGGGCCGCTCGGTGGATGCCCGCAGCGACCTGTACTCGACCGGTGTGGTCCTCTTCGAGCTGCTCACCCGGCGGGCTCCGTTCGTCGCCGATGCCCCGGTGGCCGTGGCCTTCGCGCACGTCAACGAGCCGGCCCCGCTGCCCAGCGAGATCGACCCCACCCTGCCCAAGGAGCTGGACACCGTCGTCGCGCGGGCCATGGCCAAGGACCCCGCGCAGCGCTACCAGTCGGCGGTCGAGTTCCGCGCCGATGTCGAGCGGGCGATCGCCGGCGTCCCGGTGACCCGGGTCATGCCGGTGCCGCCCCCGGGCGGTGCTGATGACCAGGCCACGTCCGTGCTCGGTGGGATCGAAACTGATGAGACCGCGCACATGACACCGGCCAGCTCGGCGGCGGCCACCGGTGCGATGGCACCGGTGATCCCCGGTGGGGCGGGCGATCCATACGCAGGGTCGGATCCGGCGCTGCTGGACCCGGCCGCCGAGAAGAAGAAGGGCGGCTTCCTGCGTGGGCTGGGCTTCACCGCACTGATCCTGGTCCTGATCGGCTTCCTCATCTGGCTCGTGACGCAACTGTTCGCGGCCGGCACGCCCAACACCGTGTCGGTGCCCCGGCTCGAGGGGCTGACGATCAACGCGGCCGAGGCCAAGCTCCTCGACGCAGGACTGCGTCTGGGCGACCCGGAGTACAAGTCCTCGGACAGCCCCAAGGACGAGGTCATCAGCCAGGACCCGCGCAGCGGCGAACTGGTCGAGGAGGACAGCGTCGTCGACGTCGTGGTGTCCACGGGCAAGGAGCAGGTGCAGGTGCCCGACCTGGTCGACTTCCGCTCCATCGAGGAGGCCAGCGCCGAACTGTCCGGTGTCGGCCTGAACCTGGGCCGGGTGCGCGAGCAGGACTCCGACCAGCCGGAGGAGACCGTCCTGAGCCAGCAGCCTGAGGCCTACGAGACTGTCGACGCCGGGTCCGCGGTGGACATCGTTGTCTCCAATGCCCAGGTCTCGGTTCCCGATGTGGTCGGCCGGACCGACGCCGAGGCTCGCCGGGCGCTGTTCAACCAGGGGTTCGAGGTGGTCTACGGCCCGGAGGTCGAGACCACCCAGTACGCCCCGGGGACCGTGGCATCCCAGGACCCGACCGGGAACCAGACGGCCAAGAAGGGCTCGCAGGTCACCTTGGCCCTGGCCACGGAGCCGCCGCCCCCGCCGGAGCCCTCGCCGGAGCCGGAGCCCTCGGTCAGTGCGAACCCCGATGGTGGCGGTGCGGACGGACAGGGCGGTGCCGGAACCGCCAACAACCCCCTTGATGGCACCAATGACGCCGACGACGATCCGGGCCCGAACGCCGGTCCCTGAGCAGGCGGCGCTGATCTACGGGCGGGCCTGCCAGGCCGCCCAGGCCGAGTCGGTCATCTGGTCCAGGCTGCGCCGCCCGTGCCAGCCCAGAAGCACTCCGGCGAGCCCGGGGTCGGCGACCAGGGATGCTGGATCGCCAGGGCGGCGGGCGACGATGTCGACGGCGAACTCCTTGCCCACCGAGCGGCGAAGCGCCTCGATGACCTCGAAGACCGAGTAGCCCCGCCCGGTGCCGACGTTGATCGACACGTGGTGATCGAGATGAGGAGCGTCCTCGACCCCGGCGACCCGTGCGACCAGCGAGCCGATCTGGCTGGCGACCTCGGCGGCGAGGTCGCCAGCCTGGCCGCGCACACCCCGCGGGCCGGTGGTGGCCCGGATGACCCCGGGGATGCGCTGGGCGGCCAGCTCGACGGCGCGCGCTGCCGCGGGCATCCTCTCGATCGCCCGGGCCGGCACCTGCGCGGCCGCCTCGACCGCCGCGGTTCCGCCGGGCAGCCGGGCAGCCGCGGACTCCGCACGTGAGGCGGCCCCCTGGACCCGGTCGCCGGCAGCGCGCAGCAGTTCGGCCTGGTGGGCCACCTCGACCAGCCGGGCAGCGGCCACGTGCGCCGCGGACAGGTCTGCGACGTGGATGTAGTCGCGCACGCACGACCCGTCCAGGGTGGGGTAGTCATCGCCGAACACCTTGGGCCGACGGCCCTGGGAGAGCGCGTCGAGGACCATCGGGATCAGGTTCAGCGCAGCCGGGTCACCCAGCTCGGGGCTGCCCGCGCCCGCGACGTTGAAGTAGCGCAGGCTGACCGCATGCCAGGCGTGTGCCTGGGCGGTGGCCGCGACCATGTGCTCGCCGGCGAGCTTCGTGGCGCCGTACGGGTTGATCGGCATGCAGGGGGCGGCTTCGGTGATCCGGCTGGCTCCGGTGATCCCCGGCGCACCTGGCGTGAGGTCGGGTTGGCCGTAGACGGCTGCCGAGGAGGAGAACACCATCTGGGTGATGCCCGCGGCGACCACCTCCTCGAGGAGCACCTGCAGGCCGCCGACATTGGCCGCCCAGTACTCCAGGGGGTGCTCGACGGACTCGCCCACCCGCTTGCGGGCGGCGAAGTGCATCACGCCGGTGATGTGGTGCTGGGTCAGCGCTCGACGCACTGCCCGCCGATTGGCCACATCGGCCTTGATCAGCGTCACTCCCGCGGGGACCCGGTCGGCCCGGCCCGTCGACAGGTCATCGAGCACGACCACGTCGCGACCGCTGGCCCGCATGTCGCGCACGACGTGCGCCCCGATGTATCCGGCTCCGCCGGTGATCAGCCACGCCATGGATGGCACTCTAGTGTCGAGCGCGCCTCGGCGACCGGATGGCCATGCGGATCAACGGAACCTGCAGCGGCAGCCGCACCCAGGCCGCCGCCATCGCGCCCGGCCCGGTGCGCGGCGATCGGGTCACGTCCACGGCCATCTGCAGGTTGCCCACCCAGATGGCCGCCAGGGTGGCGGCGGTGGCGGCCGGCGCCCAGCGGGCCCGGGTGAGCAGCCCGCCGGCACAGGCGAGCTCCGCGACCCCCGAGGCCAGCACCCAGGCGGTTGGGTCACCGAGCGCGGGCGGGATCAGCGCCTCGAACGTCGTGGGGCGGACCAGGTGCAGGGTGCCCGACGCGGTGAACAGTCCGGCGACCAGCAGGGTGCCGCCCGGCAGCCTGCCCGTGGGAGGTAGCCAGAGGGCGGGCGGTGCCGCGGTGGCCAACGCGACGGCGGCCAGCAGTGTCGTGTGCGTCACGCCCCCACCCTCTCGCCGATGCTTCCCTTCTGCGGAAACGCTTCCCGAATTTGGGAAGCAGATCCGCAGAAGGGAAGCGCCTGGAGTTGGGGCGGCTGGGGTGGGGTGGGGTGGGGGGTTACTTGAGCAGTTTGCTCATCCGCCGGTCGGCCAGCGGCTTGCCCCCGGTCTGGCAGGTGGCGCAGTACTGCAGGCTCGAATCGGCGAAGCTGACCTCGCGCACCACGTCGCCGCACACCGGACACGCCAAGCCGGTGCGCCCGTGCACTGCCATGCCCGCCTTCTTCTCCGCCTTGAGCGACGTGGGGTCGGTGGCCCGGGCCACGGTCACCGCGTCTGCCAGGGTGTCGCGCAGGGCGGTGTGCAGTCGGGCCTGAACGTCCGGTGCCAACCCGTTGGCGGGGGCGAACGGGCTGAGCCGCGCGGCGTGCAGGATCTCGTCGGAGTAGGCGTTGCCGATCCCAGCGATCCGGGACTGGTCGCGCAGCACGCCCTTGAGCTGGGCCCGCCCAGCGGCCTGGAGGATCTCGGCGAACAACTCGGGGGTGAGTTCGACCAGTGGGTCCGGCCCCAACCGGGCCACCCCCGGAACCTGTGCCGGGTCGCGCACGACATGCACGGCCAGTCCCTTGCGGGTCCCGGCCTCGGTGACGTCCAGGGCGGCCACCGGCTCGCCGGCCAGGTCAGCGGTGGTCGGCCCGGCGAACACGATCCGGATCGCCAGGGCGGCGCCACCCCCCCGGCCACCCCCGCGGCCCAGCGCGGCAGGCCTGGCCGGCGGGTCGTCGCGCCAGCGCACCCAGCCGCCCCGGGCCAGGTGGATCACCACGTACAGAGGCTCGCCGTTGGGGTCGACGGTGTCCATCACCAGGTGCTTGCCGAGCCGGCTGAACCCCAGCACCTCGGCGCCGGACGCCGCCCCGATCGGCGGGTCGAACGTCTTGAGCGCGCTGATGGCGGCCACGTCGATGCGCGCCACCACCAGTCCCGTGGCGCGCGCGGTCAGCGACTCGGCCAGGGCAGTGACCTCGGGCAGCTCGGGCACGCCCACAGCGTGGCACGCGGTACGCCCTGGGGCCACCCGGTCGATCAGGCGACGGATCGGGGCCGCATCACCGGAACCCGCACCGGATGGGGTCGGTCAGCGGCGCGGGGCCCGCGTGCGCGGCCGACCGTCGCCCAGGCTGTAGGAGACCACCAGATGGTTCCACGCACAGTGCCGGCACACCTCGACCACATGCACGCGGAACCGGCCGTGCTCGTGGGCCATGCC
Source organism: uncultured Actinomycetes bacterium (assembly GCA_963781015.1). GTDB lineage: Bacteria > Actinomycetota > Actinomycetes > S36-B12 > CAIYMF01 > Prado023. The sequence continues at coordinate 267,022 of CAWAEB010000009.1, forward strand.
CGCCAGCTGCGCCTGGGCGCGTGCCGAACCACTCAGGGGGCCGAGCTGGGCGCCGAAGACCCACGTGACCTCCAACAGGTCGGGCCGTCGGCAGACCGGGCAGTCCCGGCCTGCTGGTTCACCGTGGTACTTCGCGGCACGCAGCAGGTTCGGGTCGGCATCGCAGTAGTCGCTGTTGAAGGCACCGCCGCGGCGCATCGCCTCCAGCGCCGATCGGCGGGCGAGCGCGTAGGAGACCACGTCACGCGGAGCCTGCGGGTCCTCGATCTCCTCGGCGGCGAACTCCTCCGGGCGGGGGGCGGGAGCCCTGGTGGGCCGGGACGTACGTGAGCCGCGGATCGAGGAGGATCGCGGCGCCACCATTGGTTGAGGGTAGTGGGCCCCCCCGAGCCGTGCATCCCAACGATTCGACGACCTCCCCGCCCAGCGGGGGATGACCGCGACTCCTTCGCCTGCCCGGCATGCACAGGATTCGGTTAACGTACCCAACGTGAAGATCAACTACCCGCGGGCTGGTCGGACGGGCTGGCGGCGGTTCGTGCCGTCCTGGAAGCTCGTGCTCGGCACGTTCGCCGCGCTCACCGGGGTCGGCCTCCTGCTCGGTGGCCTCCTGTTCGCCTATGCGTGGGTGACGATCGACATCCCTGAGGAGAATGAGGTCGCCGCCGCCCAGACCTCGATCATCTACTGGAACAACGGCAAGACCGAGCTGGCCCGGCTCGGGGACACGAACCGGATCTCGGTGCCGATCGACGAGATCCCCGAGGAAATGCAGCATGCCGTGGTGGCTGCCGAGGACCGCCGGTTCTACGAGCACCACGGGTTCGACGTGGTGGGCTTCACCCGGGCGATGTGGAACAACCTGACCACCGGCTCCACCCAGGGTGGGTCCACGATCACCCAGCAGTACGCCAAGAACGCGTTCCTGACCCAGGAACAGACCCTGACCCGCAAGCTCGAGGAACTGGTCCTGAGCCTGAAGCTGGAGATCGTGCTGACCAAGGACGAGATCCTCGAGCGCTACCTGAACACCATCTACTTCGGCCGGGGGGCGTATGGCGTCGAGACCGCTTCCGAGGAGTACTTCGGGATATCCGCCTCGGACCTGACCCTGGAGCAGTCGGCCGTGCTCGCGGCGATCATCAACGCGCCGGGCAACTACAACCCCGAGACCAACATGGATGCACTGCAGGACAGGTACGCATACGTGCTCAACGCGATGTTCGAGGAGGGCTATATCACCGCAGAGGAGCGCGATGCCGCCCTGGACAACTTCCCCGAGATCGACGAGCGCAAGGACAGCGAGCGCTACGCCGGTCCGGACGGGTTCCTGATCCGATCCGTCCAGGACGAGCTGGTCGCCCTCGGGTTCTCCGAGGAGGAGATCGATGGTGGCGGCCTGCGGATCGTGAGCACGTTCGAGCGCCAGGCCCAGAAGGCTGCCGTGGCGGCGGTGAAGGACCAGGCCCCGACCACGGGTATGGAGGGCGTGCGGATCGGCCTGACCGCGGTCGAGCCCGGGACCGGTGAGGTGGTCGCGATGTACGGGGGCGCGGACTACCTCGAGGACAGCTTCAACAACGCCACCCAGGCCCGCTACCAGGGCGGCTCCACGTTCAAGCCGTTCGGCCTGGTGGCCGCCACCGACGACGGCATCGGCCTGGATTCCCTGTGGCCGGGCAACTCGCCGACCACAGTGGCCAACTACGAGGTCAACAACTACGGCAACAACTCCTATGGGGCGGCGGTGACCCTGTTGCGCGGCACGGAGCAGTCGATCAACACGGTGTACGTGTCCGTCGAGAACGAGACGGGTGTCCCCCCGGTGCAGGAGGCCGCTCTTGCCGCCGGTGTGCCCGCGGACTCGCCGGGGTGGACCGATGACCTGACGTTCGTGCTGGGCACAACCTCGGTGCACACGATCGACATCACCCGGGCGTACGCCACCTTTGCCGCCCGCGGCGAGCGGGCGCCAACCACCACGATCCGCAGCGTGGCCAGTCCCGACGGCAGCGAGCTGTACGAGCGCCCCGATGCCGCGGAGCAGACCATCGACCAGAACACCGCGGACGTCGTCAACTACGCCCTGCAGAGCGTGGTCACCAACGGCACCGGCGCCCCGGCCCGGAACCTGGGACGTCCGGTCGCGGCCAAGACCGGAACCACCGACGAGTACAGGTCCTCCTGGTTCGCCGGCTACGTACCGCAGCTGGCCGCCGCAGTCAGCTTCGGAAAGTCCGGTCCCGACGGCGAGGAGCTCTCGCTGTCCGGCACCGGTGGGCTCAACGAGTTCTACGGCAGCGGCTTCCCGGCCCGGATCTGGACGGCATTCATGGTGGGGGCGCTGGCCAACACCGAGGTTCAGGACTTCGTGGCCCCGACCGACATTCCGACCGGCGGCGGTATCGCGACCCCGGAACCGAGTCCGAGTGCATCGGCGTCCGTGCCACCGGAGCCGTCCGGGCCGCCCGATCCGTCCGGGCCGCCCGAGCCGTCCGCCGCACCCGAGCCGTCCGCCCCACCTGAGCCGTCCAACTCAGCCACTCCGTAGCCTGGATGGCCCCGTGCCCGCGTAGTCCTTCCGGCCCGTCAATGTGGCCAGAACGACTACGCAGGACTTGGCCGTAGGCTTTCGACCCGTGAGCGATCTCGCCGCACCGCAGCGGCCCTATGTCGTCCCCACCGACGCCGACCCGGTGGCCCGATCGGCGCGGCCGCTGCTCGGTGGCCCGGTCGGTGCCCTGGCCGGGATCGGGCGCTCCTGGTGGACCCCGGTGCGGGTCAGCATCATCGCCGGACTGGTGGTCTATGCGATCGGCTGGCTGTCGAAGGGCTACTGCCTGACCAACGGCTACGGCGCCCCGCAGCGCTACATGTACCTGTGCTACTCCGACGTGCCGATCCTGTTCTCCGCACGCGGCCTGGCTGACGGGGCCTTCCCGTACCTGCTGGCGCCGGGCCCAGGGCAGGAGGTGCTGGAGTACCCGGTCCTGACGGGGGTCTACATGTATGTCGCGGCCTGGATCACCCGGCTGATCGGCGGGGACAGCGACGTGTTCATGGCCGTCAACGTGGTCGGGTTCGCAGCCCTGCTGGCGTGGACGATCGCCAGCACCGGACGCACCGTCGCGCGTCGACCCTGGGACGGGCTGATGGTGGCCCTGGCCCCGGTGGTGGCCCTGGCCGGCTTCATCAACTGGGACTTCCTGGCCATCGCCCTGACCTCCGCGGCCCTGCTGGCCTGGTCGCGCCGGCACCCGCTGGTGGCTGGGATCTGGCTCGGGCTGGCCATCTCGGCCAAGTTCTACCCGCTGGTCCTGATCGGCCCGATCGTGCTGCTGTGCGTGCGTCGACGGCAGCTGCGGGCGTTGTGGGTGTTCCTGGCGGGAGTACTGGGTTCCTGGTTGGCGGTGAACCTGCCGGTGATGGTGGCCAACTTCGAGGGTTGGGCGCGGTTCTACACGTTCTCCCGCGAGCGGGGGATCGACTTCGGCTCCCCCTGGTACGCCCTGAGCCTGGTCGGCGTGCCCATCCCGGGTTCCATCCTCAACACCCTGGCCACGGCCAGCTTCGTGGTGGCGTGCGCCGGGATCGCATGGCTGGCGCTGCGCGCGCCCGCCCCACCCCGGCTGGCCGCATTGGCGTTCCTCACCGTCGGCGCGTTCGTGCTGACCAACAAGGTGTACTCCCCGCAGTACGTGCTCTGGGTGCTGCCCCTGGCGGTGCTGGCCCGGCCGCGCTGGCGCGACCTGCTGATCTGGCAGGCGGCGGAGGCAGTGTACTTCGTGGCGATCTGGTGGTTCCTGGTCGGTTTCGGCACGCAGGACAAGGGCCTGCACGAGGGCTGGTACGTCGCGGCGACCGCCGTGCACTGGGTGGCCACGGCCTGGCTGATGGGGCTCGTCGTGCGCGATGCGCTGGTGCCCCGGCACGACCCCGTGCGCAGCGACGGGTTCATCGCGGACCTGGATGACCCCGGTGGTGGGGTGCTCGACACCGGATCGTCGGACCGGGCCGATCACCTCTGGGAAGAACCTGTGCGATCCACCGCCCTCTAGCACGGTCAACCGCGCAGATTCGCGGTGAGGAGCGCACGCTCAGCCCAGGCCAACTCGGCCCCGGCTGGCTCAGCCCAGGATCGCGTCCGGCAGGACCGTGGTGAACCGCACGTCGCACTCGAGCAGCTCGCCGACCGGCGGCGGGATCGTCCCTTTCGGGATGCGCAGCATCGAGACGTGCATGTGCGGCGGTTCCAGGAACCACGCCTGGCTCCCGGTCGGCAGCCGGAACGGGGAGCGGAACCGGCCCGCGGCCTCCAACGCACCGCTCCCCGCGGCAGCCGCGCGCTGACGGGGATTGCGGGCGGGTCGAGGGGCGGTCAGGGCGACCCCGTGCGAGGTCCCGCCGCTGACGACCACGACGTAGCCCTCCCGGGGCCCGCGGCGCTGGTGGTAGCCGGCGGCCTGGCCCTGGCTGGTCGAGTGCACCGCCAGGACGGTGCCTGCGGCCTGCAGCGCCCCTCGGTCACCGAGCCAGAGCCGGGTGCCCAACCGCAGCCGCAGCGGCAGGTCCGGGATGGCCCTGCGCACATCAGCCAGCTCCCGGTCGTCCAGGTGCGACAGCCACAACGACCCGGCGTCACTGGCCGGCGCGAGGTTGGCCAGCAGGGTTGGCCACAGCAGTCCCCACGCGGCCACCTCGTGCACGCGTGCGGAGCCGACCACGACCGGGGCGGGGGAGGCATCATCCGAGCTCAGCATGGCCATCGACCCGATGCGTGGGGTCTCCGGAGCGGCGATCGGCAGGTGCAGGGCCAACCCCTCGAGCTGGATGGCCCCGGAGCGCAGATGGTCGGACAGGGCAGTGATCGCCGAGGCGACCTCGTCCTCGGTCATCCCGAAGCGGCGCATCGAGGTCAGGCCCTCGAGCAGGACCCGGCGCGGGTGCTCAGGGCTGGCGATGCTGGCCAGCCCGCTGGCGGCCTCCGGACCGGCGACCGTGTGGATGACCCGGGCGGCGCCAGGATGATCGGCCAGGGCACGCCATGCGTCGCCGGTGACCTCCCCACGCAGCGTGAACGGCTCAAGCACGAGCACGTCGATACCGGGCTCGGCGGCCAGCACCGCAGGGGCCTCGTGCACGGTGCCCACAGCGACGCAGTCCGCGCCGAGGCGCAGCGCCTCACCGGCCAGACGGACTTTGCCGACCCCGTAGCCGTTGCCCTTGGCGACCGGCACGATCCGGGCACCGGCAGCCACGATCTGATCGCGCACCTGGTCCTGGTGGGCGCGCCACCGGTCGGTGTCGATCCTGATGACGAAGCTCATGGTCCCTCGCGTCCTGCCGGTGGGGTCACCCCCGATGTCGTGCCCGTCGGGCCTGGTTCAGCGCCGGCGCATGTAGGCCTCGAAGGCCCGGGTCAGCGCCGGCCTGATCGCATAATCCCATTCCCCGACGTACTCCTGGGCGAACCCGCCCGTGCCGACCTTGAACTGCAGCAGGCCGAACAGGTGATCGTCGGGGTCCAGAGTGTCGGAGATCCCGCGCAGGTCGTAGGTGTCGGCCCCGTCGGCCAGTGCGTCGCGCATCATCGCCCACTGGATCGCGTTGCTGGGCCGCAGGTCCCGCCCGGCCGTGGTGGAGGCGCCGTAGGAGTACCAGACGTGCCTGTTGACCCGCACCCAGATCGTCGCTGCGTGGCAGGTGCCCTCGTGCTCGGCCAGGTACAGGCGGATCCGGTCGGGGTGCTCAGCGCGCAGCGAGTCCCACATCCGCGTGAAGTAGGGCAGGCCCCTGGGCGTGAAGTGGTCGCGCTGCGCGGTCTCGACGTAGATCCGGTGGAACGTGGCCAGGTCGGCACGCTCGCCCTGGCGCACCGCCACGCCGGCCTTGGCCGCCTTCTTGATGTTGCGCCGCCACAACTGGTTGAACCCCGACAGAAGTTGGGCCTCGGTACGCCTGGCCAGGCCCACTTGGAAGACGTAGCGTGGCTGCACGTCACCGAATCCCGCACCTGTGGCCGGTTTCTGGGTCCACCCGAGCACCTCGAGCACGTCCGCCACCGCCAGGGCCCGCCCGTCGGTCTCGTCAGCGGGCAGGTCGCGCAGGGCGGTGGCCCCGTCGGCAGCCATGGCCGCCTTGAGGGTGGCCGCGTGCCAGCGGCGGGCCCAGACGGGCGGCCCGATCTTCGCGGCGAACGCGCCGGCGGACTTCAGGTGGGCCAGGAGCGGGTCCAGCCAGTCGACCAGCGGGTGCACCGCCTCGGGGGCGCCGAGCACGCCGCGGGCCGAGGGACCCTCACCGAGCCAGTCGATGTCCGGGCCCTCGGGCAGGTAGGCCAGGTAGCGCGGCAGCCGCGGCACCTGTCGGTAGAGCACCAGCCCAGCGCCGATCAGGGCGTCCCCGTCGAACCAGCCCAGGGACTCGTTTCGCCACTCGGACTTCACCGCACCCCATCCCGGCACCTGCAGGGCGCTGATCAGCCCGGTGCCCTGGTTGCGGGCATCGATGTGGGCCAGATGCTGCTCTGTGGTGATCCGTCGCACGGTCAGGGGCATGGAGGGAGGCTATCGACCCCGATGGGTCGGTGCCCGGTCGCCCGGCGGGGGTGGGGTCGGGCGGGTCATGGAGATTTCCCGGTCCGGGGCCCGGCGGGCTACCCTGTGACGGTCGCTGGGCACATCAGTGGGTGTCCCTGGGTCGGTCTCGCACCGGCCTGTGGATGACCGCTGGTGCATGTCGGACCCTTGGGCCACGATTCGTGGACGGGGTGCGCAGGGTCCAGGGCGCTGCAACCCTCCTGCCACGGATGGACCGTGGCCGCTCGAGTCCGAAGGAGGTGGGTTCTTGAGCACGCGCCACTACGAGGTTCTGGTGATCCTCGATCCCGAGTTGGATGAGCGCACTGTCGCTCCCAGCTTGGATACTTTCCTCAACGTCATCCGTCAGGACGGCGGCGAGGTGTCGAACGTCAACGTGTGGGGCCGGCGTCGGCTGGCCTACGACATCTCGAAGAAGTCCGAGGGCATCTACGCGATCCTCGACATCAACTGCACGCCGGCCGCGGTGTCCGAGCTCGACCGTCAGCTGGGGCTGAACGAGTCGGTGCTGCGCACCAAGGTCATGCGTCCCGAGATTAGGTAGGGCTCTCATGGCAGCAGGTGACATCCCGATCACGGTGATCGGCAATCTCACGGCCGACCCCGAGCTTCGGTTCACGCCCTCGGGTCAGGCGGTGGCCAACTTCACCGTCGCGTCCACCAACCGGATCATGGACAAGCAGACCAACGAGTGGAAGGACGGCGACACCGCCTTCATCCGTTGCAGCGTCTGGCGTCAGTACGCCGAGAACGTGGCTGAGTCGCTGACCAAGGGCACGCGGGTGGTCGTCACCGGCCGGCTCAAGGTCCGCCAGTACGAGACCCGTGAGGGCACCAAGGGCACGAGCGTGGAGTGCGATGTCGACGAGGTCGGCCCCGCGCTGCGCTACGCGACCGCCAAGGTCAACCGGGTGGCCCGTTCCGACGGGTTCGGCGGTGGCCAGGCCGGCGGCTTCGGCGGCGGCCAGCAGGGCAATCAGGGTGGTGGCGGCGGCTTCGGCGGCAGCCAGGCCCAGGCGGACCCGTGGGCCAGCGGCTCGGGCAGCTCCGGCGGCTTCGGCGGCGACGACCAGGCTCCGCCCTTCTGATCAACAATGATCCTGCGGGGCATCACCGCGCGATCACCACAACCAAGAACTGACCATCCCGGCGCACGCCGGGCATCCGTAGGAACGGAGCACCACGATGGCCAAGGCCGTTATCCGCAAGCCCATGAAGAAGAAGGCATGCGCGTTCTGCAAGGAGGGCGCTGCCCCGATTGACTACAAGGACGTGCCGCTGCTGCGCAAGTACATCTCCGACCGGGGCAAGATCCGCGCCCGTCGGGTCTCCGGCAACTGCACGCGCCACCAGCGCGACATCGCGATGGCCGTGAAGAACGCCCGTGAGGTGGCCCTGCTGCCCTACACCTCGACCGCTCGCTGATCCGGGAAGGAACACGACGATGAAGCTCATCCTCACGTCCGACGTCCTCGGCCTGGGTGCTCCCGGCGATGTCGTGGAGGTCAAGGACGGCTACGGCCGCAACTACCTGCAGCCCCGGGGCCTGGCGGTCGCCTGGACCAAGGGCGGCGAGAAGCAGGTGACCCAGATCAAGCGGGCCCGCTCCTCACGCGAGGTTCGTGACCTCGACCACGCCAAGGAGATCAAGGCCGCGCTTGAGTCCAAGCCGGTGCAACTGGTGTCCAAGGCTGGCAAGGGCGGTCGGCTGTTCGGTTCGATCGGTGGCGCCGACGTCGCTCAGGCCGTGGCTGCCTCCGGTGGCCCCTCTGTCGACAAGCGCAAGGTCACCCTGACCGCGCCGATCAAGTCGGTGGGCACGCACACCGCCACGGTGGCCCTGCACCCCGAGGTCTCGGCTCTGGTGACCCTCGAGGTGGTCGCTGGCTGAGTCCAGCATCCAGATCGACAGGAAGCGGGCCCCCGTGTTCGGGTGGCCCGTTTCCTTGTTCCCGGGGTTCGCAGGCGGTCCCCATCCGCGCTCTTGCCCGCGCACACGGGTTCCTTCGTTGACGGCCCGTTGACGGCCCGTTGAGGGCGGGCCTATGTTTCGTTCATGGGGCTTCTCGGTCTTGGGTCCGGCGCACGGCGCACCACACTCCTTGCGACAGCGTTGTCGACCGCGCTGGCCGTCGGTGCCCTCGGGATACCTGCGGCGCAGGCCGACGACGCACCCGCCCCGCCCGCCCCGGCCAACACCGCACCCGTGGCGGTGGCGGATGCTGCCACCGTCGTCCTGGGCAAGTCGGTGACGGTTGAGCCTGCCAAGAACGACACCGATGTCGATGCTGGCGACGTGCTGACCCTCACCGCCGCGACGCTGGCCAGCGGAAAGGCCACGGTCACTCGCACCGGCCAGTTCGTGGCCATCACGCCGACTGCCGTGGGGACGGTGACGGTCGCCTACACCGTCGCCGATGCCGCAGGGGCGACCGCCCAGGGTATCATCACAGTGACAGCCACCGCGCCCCCGGCCCCGGCCAACCGGGCACCGGTCGCCCGGCCGGATGCGGCGTGGGTGACCTCCGGCGGCCAGGTGCGCGTGGACCCGCGGGTCAACGACTCGGACCCAGACGGTGATGCACTCTCGGTGGGCACGGCGAAGGTGCGCTCGGGATCGGGCAGCGTCGCGCGTGACAATGCCGCGCTTCTGATCCGCGCGAGGGCCGGCTACGTCGGGCCGCTGGTCGTCGACTACGAGCTCCTCGACGGCAGGGGTGGTCGGGCCAGCTCCACCATCACGGTCGATGTCCGCAAGGCGACGAACCACAAGCCCGTGACCACGCCTGATGTGGCCACCGTGACGGCCGGCAAGAGCATCAAGGTCAAGGTCCTGGCCAACGACAGCGACCCGGACGGGAACAAGATCACGCTCGTCAAGGTGTACAAGGCCAAGCACGGCAAGGCCAAGAAGTCCGGGTCGATGGTGTACTTCAAGGCGGTCAAGAACTGGAGTGGTCGCACCAAGGTCAAGTACAAGATCAAGGACTCCAAGGGCGCCACCCGGACCGGCGTCCTCACCGTGACGGTGGTGAAGGCCACGAAGAAGCCCAAGCCGGTCGCCACGCCTGAGCCCATCAAGGGGACTCCGAGCCGCGCAGCGGTCGAGTCAGCCCTGGCCCGGTTGCGCCTGCCCACCGGCAAGGCAAATGGGGGCTATGACGCGGCTACCCGGCGTGCGGTCTGCGCGTGGCGCACGGTCACCGGGCGCAAGGCGCACCGCGGGCTGCCCTCAGCGTCAGAGTCCCGGGCCATCGTGGGGACTCGCAGCCTTCCCCGCCCACGGTCAGGCATGGTCTCCGGGGTGAACGTCTCGGTCACCTGCCAGGCCGCCTTCTGGGTCAGCGGGGATCGCTATCGCCGGGTGATGGCCGCGACCACGGGCAAGGCCGGCTACCGCACCCGCCTGGGTGTCTGGCGGATCTTCCGGACTCATCACGTCTGGCGGTACTCGACGATCTACCGTGGCGCCCGCATGTACAAGCCGATGCAGTTCTCCGGCGGCCAGGCCATCCATGGGTCCGCGACCGACCGGCTGGTCAAGACCTATCCGGCGTCGCACGGGTGCGTGCGCATGCTGCACCGTGACATTGATGCGCTGCAGGCAGGCGGGGTCGGAAACGGCACCCGGGTGCGGGTGTTCGGCGCCTGGTAGGTCAGCGTCGCATCGTTCGGCGCGTGGCAGCTCAGCGCGGACCCGTGCCTGGCCCGCTGATCAGCGCGCGCACGTGGTCGATCAGGGCAGGCATCGACCGCTGCACCATCGTGCGGACGAGTCGGTAGGCGTCCAGGGCGTCGTAGTACGGGTCGGGCACGTCCCCGGGACCCTCGGGGTCGAAGTCGCGGAAAGCTCGGATGTGCGTGCGCGGGGTACCGTGCCGGTCGGCCAGGGTATGCAGGCGGCTCAGGTGCCCGGAGTCCATTGCCAGGATCAGGTCGCTGGTGGTCAACCACGCCGGGTCGAACTGACGAGCCGCATGATCGATCGAGTACCCCTCCTCAGCGAGGATCTCACGCGCTCGCCGGTCGGCGTCCTGGCCGATGTGGTAGTCGTCCATGCCCGCCGAATCCACGACAACCCGGCCCTCGAGGTCGGTGCCGGTCAGGGCGCTGCGCAGGATCGCTTCAGCCATCGGAGAGCGGCAGATGTTTCCCGTGCAGACCATCGTGACAGAGATCTTCCGGTCTGTGGATAACTGTGCGTCCAGAGTCGTCATGAACGCTATTCTGCGCCGTCGGACGCCGGTGAGCCAGCGTGCGCAGACGTGGCCGTTACCTGGTGTTCATCGGAAAGAATTCTTCTGCACACAGCCATTCGGTCGCATCCTCGCAGGTCAAAGCCGGAATAACCCTACGTGACACCCAGTTGTACCCAGGTTGTCCACATGGTCGCCGGTATCAGCCCGCGCGTGTCGCACACGTTGTCCACAGCACTGTCCACAGGCTGGGGTGTGACCCCGCCCAACACCGGCTAGGTTCGCCGCAGGGACCCCCGAAAGATGCCCCCAAAGCACGCGCGGGCACGCGTGAACGCGGCGAGATCCGGTGCCTCGATCGAAGTGTCAGACCCCCGGAGTACACCAAGGTCAGGGAGGGATACATGAGCGTCGCTGAACTGGACCTGTCGGTTTCGGGGGGCAGCACGCCCTTCGACCGCACGCCGCCTGCGGACATGGCGGCGGAGGCTGCGGTGCTGGGTGCCATGCTGTTGAGCAAGGACGCGATCGCCGATGTGGTGGAGTCGCTGAAGGTCGATGACTTCTACCGGCCGGCGCATGCGTCGGTGTACGCCGCGATCCTGGATCTGTACGGGCGGGGCGAGCCGGCGGATGCGGTGATGGTGGCCGGTGAGCTGACGAAATCCGGGGAGATCTCCCGGATCGGCGGGGCGTCGTACCTGCACACGCTGGTGTCCAGTGTGCCGACGGCGGCCAATGCGTCGTACTACGCGGCGATCGTGTCCGAGCGGGCGGTGCTGCGTCGGATGGTGAGCGCGGGCACGCGGATCGTGCAGATGGGGTACGCCGCGGAGGGGGATGTGTATGACCTGGTGGACCGGGCCCAGGCGGAGGTGTATGACCTGACCTCGGGGCGGATGAGTGAGGACTACTCGCCGTTGCGGGACCTGTTCGATGGGACGTTGAACGAGATCGAGGCGATCGCGTCGCATGGTGGGCAGATGGTGGGGGTGCCGACCGGGTTCGCGGATCTGGACGCGTTGACCAACGGGTTGCACGGGGGGCAGTTGGTGATCCTGGCCGCGCGGCCGGCGATCGGTAAGTCGACGTTGGGCCTGGACCTGGCGCGGTCGGCGTCGATTCACAACAACTTGACCAGTGTGATCTTCAGCCTGGAGATGGCGCGCAACGAGATCGTGATGCGGTTGATGAGTGCCGAGGCGCAGGTGCCGTTGGCGCACATGCGCTCGGGGACGATGTCGGATGCCGATTGGCAGAAGTTGGCGCGCAAGTCGGGGTCGATCGTGGATGCGCCGATGTTCATCGACGATTCGCCGAACATGTCGATGATGGAGATCCGGGCCAAGTGCCGGCGGTTGAAGCAGAAGCAGGACCTGCGCCTGGTGATCGTGGACTACCTGCAGCTCATGAGCTCGGGGAAGAAGGTGGAGTCCCGCCAGCAGGAGGTCGCGGAGTTCTCGCGGGCGTTGAAGCTGCTGGCCAAGGAGCTCGACGTTCCGGTGATCGCGATCGCGCAGCTCAACCGTGGCCCCGAGCAGCGTCAGGACAAGAAGCCGATGATGAGTGACCTGCGCGAGTCCGGGTCATTGGAGCAGGACGCAGACGTGGTCATCCTGCTCAACCGCGAGGACGCCTATGAGAAGGAATCCCCGCGCGCCGGGGAAGCCGACTTCATCGTCGCCAAGCACCGCAACGGCCCCACCGCCACCATCACCGTCGCGTTCCAGGGCCACTACAGCCGCTTCGTCGACATGGCTGCCATGTAGAGCCGGCTCAGCATCGGCATCGGAGGTCTCCTGGCCACTCTGGACGACAGCATGGACAGGGGCCGTGGGGCCTGCTGGCGGGGTGACCGGCTGGTGGGGTCATGATGGATGCGCATCGAAGGTGTCCGCGCGGGCGCCGCCTCGACTTCCACGGTTGCTGGAACATGTGCGAGGTTTCCCTGTGCCATCGAACAGCCGACGTTGTCCGGGACAGGCTCTCCGGAGCCGGCCGACCCGGACGACGCCTTCATAAGGAGCACCATGACCCAGGTCATCCAGATCACAGCCTCAATGCTCATCCTGACGGGGTTTGCGCTGTCGCAGCGCGGCGTTCTGGATCAGAAGTCCGTCACCTACCTGCTCCTGAATCTGGTCGGCTCAGCGGTGCTGGCAGTCCAGGCATTCCTGGAGCACCTGTGGGGATTCCTGCTGCTGGAGGGTGTCTGGGCGATCGTCTCAGCGGTCGGTCTGGTGGGTGCAGCTCGCCGGCGCATGGTCAGCGACGCCTGATTGACGACCCCGCAGGAGGGCGAGGCGACCAGCCGCTCGGACTGTTGTTGCCGGGCGTCGCGGCGGGTGCACCCGTCCTGGCCAAGCTCGCCCAGCTCGGCAGGGGTGCCGCGCCCTACTCGGTAGGACTCATGGCGCTGCTCATGATCGTCACCGTCGCCTAGGTGCTACTCGTGCTCCCGTTGCTCGTCGATGGCGTGGCCGTGCATCTGGGACATCGCCCGCCCTCTGCGCCAGGCTGGAATCGTTGGCCCCGCGTGAAGGAAGCCGTGGGTTGGGGAGGCCGTCCTGGCGCAGCCGCATCAGCCGCCTGGCGGGCGATACGTTGTTCACAGCGCTACCGGCACGACCGATCGGAGCGCCCTTGTGGCGCTGACTCAGCGTTTGCCGCCGGTGGCGACCGCAGGAGGCCGCGACAGGGAGTGGGCTATGAACGATTGCGTGTTCTGTGGCGTCGTGGCCGGGATCCACGAAGGGTGGCGAGTCTTCGAGAACGACCTCTGCATTGGTTTCCTGGATCATGCACCCGCAACTCGTGGGCACACCCTCGTGATGCCCAAAGCGCATGTGTCTGACATCTGGTCGGTCGACGCTGAGTGCCTGGAAGAACTTGCCAGGGCAACAGTGGAGGTGGCCCGCCTACTGCGGACAGCTCTGCCGCTCAGGGGGCTCACCGTCATGCAGGCGAACGGCGCAGCCGCCTAGCAGACCGTGGAGCATCTTCATGTCCACCTGATTCCGCGCTACGACGGAGATGGGCTGAGCCCAGCATGGCTTCCAGCGGTGGTTCCAGCCGATCTCCTGACAGCGGTGCACGGTGAAATCACGCGGCCCGGGAAGCTGATCGGCGCGGCCAACTCGCTGCCAGCGACCGATCAGGATTCCCTGTTCGCCGAACCGGAACCAACCGCGCAGGCAGGCAAGCCTGTTCGCCGCGAGTAGACGCGCTGGGGAACTGCGCGGTCAGGATGGGTTGGGCTGGTTCACTGGCTCCATGACCGAGTTGCCTGCTGTGCCATCGGATCCGGCCGCCCTCAAGGCGTGGGTCGAGAGCCTGAGCCGGGGGGAGCTCATGGCGTTGGCCCAGGAAATGACCATTGGCGCGTTCACTGCCGGCTTGGGGCAGTTCGGGGAGTCTGGGTCGGGCAACCGTGAGATCGACCTCCCGCCGGCTGCGGACGAGCCGAGCCTCCTGACGTTGACGATCGAGCTGTGGGGCGCGAAGCCGAGGATCTGGCGGCGTGTGTCGCTGCCGGGTGACCTGAGGCTGGACGTTGTGCACACGCTGTTCCAGGCGGCGATGGGCTGGACGGATTCCCATCTGCACCGTTTCCAGCCGGGAACCGAAATGGGCTACGACCAGCCGTACTTCGTCACGGAGTTCGACGAGGAGGAGGGCGAGGAGGGCACTCGTGAGGAGGGTGTCCGCCTGGATCAGGTGCTGCGTGCCCCGGGAGATCGGCTGACCTACCTGTATGACTTCGGTGACGGTTGGGAGCATCGGGTGACGCTGGAGTCGGTGGCGCCGCTGACGCCGGAGGACCGGGAACCGAGATGCCTGGGCGGGGCGAGGGCCTGCCCACCGGAGGACGTCGGCGGGATCGGCGGGCACCACGAGATCGCTGTGTGGCTTCGGGCCGGGGCCCCGGCCGGCGACGTCCCGGAACCGTTCGAGGACGCCGAGCACGCCCACGGTTGGCTACCCGATGGGTATGACCCCGACGCGTTCGACGCTGCCGAGACGACCGCGGCGATGCGCGTGTGGGCCAGCGGTGAGCACGTGGCCTGGCATGGCCTGCCCGAGCCGCTGGCAGACCTGGTCCAGCACCTGCGTGGCGAGGGGTGGGTGCAGGCGAACACGTGGCTGGACGCCCTGGGGCCTCGTCTTCCGGTCGAGCTGGATGACGACGACGTGCGCCGGGCAGCCCGGCCGTGGCTCGCGGTGCTGCGGGCCGTCGGGCCCGCGACGAAGCTGACCGTGGCCGGCTACCTGCCACCGGTCGTGGTCGAGCGGATCGCCCAGGAGGCCGGGGTGACGGACTGGTGGATCGGCAAGGCGAACCGGGAGGACCTGACCTGGCCGGTCGCCGCACTTCGCGTCACCGCGCAGGAGGTCGGTCTGCTGCGCAAGGCCAAGGGCCAGCTGGCCCCGACCGCGCGTGCCCGCGCGGTCGCCGACGATCCCCGGGCGCTGGTCGCCACAGTGCTGGGGCGACTCCCGCGGGGCAAGGGGTTCGAGGTAGACGCGGGATGGTTCGCCGTGCTCGGCAGGGCGGCTGGGGACTCAGGCGGAGGCCTGGACGCGAAGGTGGCTCGAGTCCTGACCGACCGTGGCTGGCGCACCGACGGCAACGTACCGATCAGCGCGACGCAGGCACGCCGCGGTGCACGGGCGACGTTCGACCCGCTGGAGTCGATGGCCGGAGGCTTCAAGGACCTCGACCCCGCGCTGCTCACCCAACTGGCCCGAGCCACCCTGTTCGGACTCACCGCGCCCGAATGAACGGGCCGAACGCGTCGACCCACCGCGGCCGCTGCCGAGCAGGGGCAGTTCGGTCTTCGGGATGCCTGCCGCGGCCTGGGGCCGCAGCTCGGTGACCTGATCCGCGGTCAGTGAAGGGCTGCACCCTTGTGGACGCCGCTCTTCTTGGCCAACTCGGCCGTTGCCGTCGGGGAACGGGTGGATGGTCTCGAGCGGGTAGTGCATCAGGGCGCACCGGACCAGCGGCGGGATCGGGGTCGGTTCGTTGACGTACTGCTCCCAGTCGGCCATGAGGTCCCCGAGGCGTTCGGCCAGCGGGGCCACGAACGCCGCCGTGTCCGGGCTGTCGGTGGGGGAGCCGAACCGGACCTGGCTCCTGGGTAGCTACCGGGGTAGCCGTTCCCGCCCGCGTACCCCGGTGAGCAGGACCCGGTGGACATCGCGGACGAGGCGCTGGGTGATGGGCAGGGTCTCGATCAGCTCCAGTCCCCGGTAGGTGGCCCGGATGTAGGGCCTCCCGACGACTTGGCGTGGTCGTGGACCCCGGTGGGGAGGTGGCGGGACACGATCCAGGCGCTCCTCCTGGTGATCCAGCGGCTGGAACTGCAGAAACTCGGCGGGAACTACCATCCGGAAGCCTGGCCGAGATTCTCGGTTCACGGGTGCACCGGATCAGTTGGGGCTCCACTGGCGAGGCCCGCTCACCGCCCCGTGCGGACCTTGCTGCCGCGCTGTCGTTCGTGGCTTGCGTGCTCCTCAAGTCCGGTTCGGGCGGAGCCGATCGCTGGGGGTGGGAGGACATGATGGCGCGCCACCTCAGGCGGGTCAAGAAGCACCAGTCGCGCCAGCTCCAGTTCAACACCGGCACGAGATGCCAAACAGGGCCCCGAACGAAGGGAACACTCATGTCCGTGCTCACCGTGACTCGTCTGCGGAAGGCGGGGGGTGTCAGCCTGGCTGGCGCCCTCGTCGTGGGAATGATCGGGGCAGCACCCGCCGTCGCCGTCCCCGGACCGTCGGCGCCCGGCACCGTGGTCGTCGCGTGGGGCTACGACGGCGACGGTCAGAGCGCCGTTCCTGAGGGTCTGTCCGGGGTGACCGCGATCGCCGACGGACCCTGGCACAGTCTGGCCCTCAAGGGCGACGGGACCGTCGTCGGGTGGGGGAACAACAGCTACGGGCAGGCCACCACTCCAGCTGGACTGTCTGGGGTGACCGCCGTCGCGGCCGGCGGCTACCACAGCCTGGCTCTCAAGGGCGACGGAACAGTCGTGGGGTGGGGGAACACGGGGGGTGGGATGCTCGAGGTCCCCCAGGGTCTGTCGGGGGTGGCCGCGATCTCCGCCGGCGACTACCACAACCTCGCCCTCAAGGACGACGGGACTGTCGTGGCATGGGGGAACAGCGCAGGCGGGTTGCTCGACGTCCCCCAGGGTCTCACCGGGGTGGTCGCGATCTCCGCCGGCGGCTATCACAGCCTGGCCCTCAAGGGCGACGGGACCGTCGTCGCGTGGGGACACAATGACCGGGGTCAGGGGACCGTCCCCCAGGGTCTGTCCGGGGTGGTCGCGATCTCCGCCGGCGGCTATCACAGCCTGGCCCTCAAGGGCGACGGGACCGTCGTCGGGTGGGGCTACAACTGGATCGGTCAGGCCACCGCCCCCCAGGGTCTGACGGGGGTGGTCGCGATCTCCGCCGGCGGCTATCACAGCCTGGCCCTCAAGGGCGACGGGACCGTCGTCGGGTGGGGGTACAACATCAACGATCAGATCACCGTGCCCGACGGCCTGACCGAGGTGACCGCAATCTCGGCCGGCGGCAACCACAGCATGGCCCTGCGCCGCGACACTGTCGCCCCGACCGCCACCATAAGCAGCCCCGGTGACGGCATCAATCTCTGGCTGAATGACCCGGTCACCGCCGACTACACGTGCACGGACAACGTGGGCGGGTCCGGGATTGCCTCCTGCACTGCCACTTTGGATGGGGAACCGATCGAGTCCGGTGCCGCCTTGCCCACCAGCACGGCGGGGAAGTACACGGTGACGCTGACCGCTACGGACAGGTCCGGCAACCAGGACTCGGCCACCGCCACCTACCGGGTCAACGCCCCGACTCCGACCCCCACCCGGGCGCCGGTGCTGGCCCCGAGCCCCACCCCGACCCGGGCGCCGGTCCTGGCCCCGATCCCTGAGCCGGCCGCACCCGCGGTGGTGACTGCGACGACCAGCAGTCGCTTCCGGTACGGCAAGTCCACCCTCGCGAAGGCGCAGAAGTCCAGCCTGCGTTCGGATGTGCGGAACGCGTCCGGGCTGACCACGGTTCGGATCGTGGCCAAGTACAACACGGGGATGAAGGCCACGAAGGTCAAGAAGTCCAAGGCCCTGGTCACCAAGCGTGCCAAGAAGATCCGCACCCATCTGAAGAGTCGCGGGGTGACGGTCCCGATCACGGTGAAGGTCAAGGCGGTCAAGTCTGGGGCGCACCCGCGCACCGTGACCGTGAGTTACCTGACCCTGACCAGGTAGCCCGTGATGCGCCGAAGCTGTTGGTAGGACCGACGATCAGAGACACCTCATGCCGTCAACAACTCCCAGCTCCGATGGGTTGTCCGGTCGCGTCGGCGCGGGCGCACGGCCCGTGAGCATCACGGCTCCAGGCACAGGGCCTGTGCGCCGACACTGGTCCCGAGCCTGATCCGCGAAGGTAGGTTCAGGGTTCGGAGCCGTGCAGGCTGGCCCCGTCCTGCACGGGGCGCACGTGATTGTGTCGTCCCGAGTTCCCGGTCTCTCAAGAGTGGACGTGCCCCGCAGCGCCATGCAATTGTGACTGCGGTCACGTCCCGTGTGCCGTTGCGGGGACTGGCGTTGCCCTACAGCGGGCACCTGGCGTACGGGAGAGGGTGGTCGTCGTGGGCATGATGCAGCCGTGAGCCAGAGCCTTCCGCCCGCGGGGTGGTACCCAGAGGCGCGCTCACCGACGGGTGTCCGGTTCTGGGACGGGGCCCAGTGGACTGAGCATGTGAACCCGCCCCCAGTTCCTCCTGTGTCCACTGGTCCGCCCGCTGCTTCAACCGGCGCGGATCCGGCTGGCGGGGGCCCGGTCCAGGCCGGGTCATGGCAGTCGGCGGGCATGTTGACCACGCCGAGCGTGCGCCTCGAGCAGCAGGGCCGAGTCATCGAGTCCTCCAGCGTGTACGACTTGTCCGGGCCCGACGCTGTTTCGCTTGGCCAAGCCGTCCAAGTCGGCCAGGGGCGCGGCGCCCGCTTCCTCAAGGCAACCAGCAACCTGGACCGCAACATGCCGGTCACCGTCGAGTTCCGGGACCCGTCCGGCTCGGTGGTCCTCACCTTGAACAAGCCCGGCGGGGTCGGACCGCAGCGCTTCGTCGTGTCCGATCCGACCGGCGCGCAGATCGGAAGGATCAACCAGCGGCTCCGGGCGGTCCGGGAAGCCTTCGACCTGGTCGTGGCGGGGAAGCCCGCGGGCATGCTGTCCAGCGAGAACTGGTACGACTACCAGTTCTCGGTCCTCGACGCCGAAGGAGCCCCGTACGCACAGGTGCGCAAGGTCTATGAGGGCTACGTGCGGGCGCAGTTCACCAGCGCCGATCTCTACATCGTGAAGTACGCCGCCACGGCCAGCCCGGTCCAACGGGCCATGGCCCTGACCGCCGCGCTTGCCATGGACATCGCCATCTACCAGCAGCGGGGGCGCCCTCAGGGCCCCCGCTGACTCCAGCCGGTGCCGCCAGTGCCCCCGATCTCAGTTCCGGGTTGGTCTCGTCGGCGTTCAGGGGTGTCTGCGGCGCTGGTGTACAAGCAGAACGGGTGCCCAGCGGGATCCAGGAGCACACGCACGGTGTCCTGCGGCTGGTACGCGGCCAGCGTCGCACCCAGGTCAAGCGCTCGCTGGGTTTCGAACGCCAGGTCGGTGACCTCGAAGTCGAGGTGCAGCATCATCTGCTGCTGACCGGGTCGTGCGGGCCAGGTCGGTCGGGTGAAGTTGTCGTTGCGCTGGATGCTCAGGTAGGCCACCCCCTCACCCGGATCGAGCGAGGCGTCGGTGTCATCGAGGTGGTGGATCGTCCAGCTGCGGAGCCCGGCATAGAACCGGGCAAGGGCCCGCACGTCCGGAGCGTCCAGGACGACTCCCCACCAGTCGTGACGCTCCCACCGCGGTTGGCTCGCAGGGGGATCGCCCGTTGGCATGCGAGCACCCTACGACCCGTTCAGCACGGAGGGGTTGCTTCCACGGGCCACCGGGCAGGTGCTGGCTTCCGCGCGGCAGGTTCAGCGTGCTCGGGCGGCGGGGAAGTCCGGCGCGCGCTTGGCCAGGAACGCAGCCACGCCCTCGGCGTACTCCGCACTGGCCCACGACCCCTGGTAGATCGCCAGCACGTCGTCGTCTTCCTCCAGCTGACCGGTGACGACACGCTGCACCATCGCCTTGCCGCCCAGCAGCGAGACCTGTGCCCGGGAGGCCACCGAGCGGGCCACCGCATAGGCGCGTCCGGCCACCGCGTCATCGGCGACGACCTCGTGCACAAGTCCGATCCGCAGCGCCGTCGGTGCATCGAGCAGGTCGCCGGTGAGCAGGATCCAGCGCGCCCACGCCGCTCCCACGGTCTCGACCAGCCGCTCAGTGGAGGGCAACGCGTAGACGATCCCCAACTTGGCCGGGGTCACCCCGAACCGGGAACCTGCACCGCACACCCGCAGGTCGCAGGCCACCGCGAGCTGGGTGCCGCCCCCGATCGCGAACCCCTCGATCAGGGCGATCGTCGGCTTCGGGAAGGCGATGATGGCCTGCTCACCAGCCTCGACCGCCTCGCCGTAGCGGCGGGCGCCCGCGGGGTCCGCGCGCAGGGTGCGGAACTCGGCGATGTCCGCCCCGGCGCTGAACGGTCCGCCCGGGGTGCCGCGCAGCACCACGACCTCCACATCGTCGTCGGCGGCGAGGACCGGCATCAGCCGGCCGAACGCCTGCCACATCGCATACGAGATCGCGTTGTGCTTGTCCGGGCGGCGCAGTTCGACGGTGGCGATCCCTTCATCGAAGGTGACGCGCAATTGCTCGGCGGCCTCGCCAAGTGCGGCGGTGACGGAGGGGTTCATGGCCTCATCGAACCACCTGCTCGGGCCGGCCCCCGGCGCGCCCTCATGTCATCGATCCGGCAGTCAAAGTGCTCGATCGGTGACACAAGGCCCCCAGGCTCGGGGCGTCCCCAGGACTCATCACGTGTTGTGTCAACATCCCGGCATGGAGATTGACGAGCCGCTGTTTCCGGGGTGGCTGTTCGGCGCCTTCTTCGCGGTGTTTGCGGTCTTCTTCGTGACGGTCGTGATCGGGATGGGATTCATCACGATCCGGCGCTGGCAGGCGGCCAAGCAGCAGGGGCTGGACCCACTCGCCGCTGACGTCCAGTTGATGGGGCAGGTGCAACGATCGGCGCTCCTGGCCGAGGGCCAGCCGATCGAGCAGCGCTTGGCCGAGCTGGATCGGCTGCTGCAGCAGGGTGCGATCAGCGAGGCGGAGCATGCCCAGGCCCGAGCCCGGATCCTGGGAGAGCTCTAGCGCCAGAAGGGGGACATCTTCGATGACTGACCCAGCGCCATCAACTTCGTGGGCGCGGGCTACTCGTTGATCGACCTCGTCTGGGTCCTCTCGGTGCTCGCGTCAGGCGTCCTGGCGCCGGCCGGGGCGACCCTCTTCGCGGTGTCCCTGGTGGTCCGTGGGCTGACCCGCGGCGTCACGAGCAGGTTCGTGCGCACGCAACTCGTCATCGGGATCGGACTGCTCCTGGTGGGTGTGGCCCAGGTGTTCTACCTCAACCACGTGATCTCCACCGTCGATGACTACCTCGGTCCCACAGGGCGGGCGGGCGCGGTATTTCTGGAGCCGGTCAGGCTCCTGATCGGCGTCGGGGCGCTGACCCTGGGAGTTGCGCTGCTCGCGACCGCGCCCCTCTACCTGCTCGTGGATGTCCGCAACTCCTACCGCGACCTGCCCTGAACCGAGAACTCGTCCCCATGTCATCGATCCGGCAGTCAAAGTGCTGGATCGATGACATGGGGGCGCTTGCCAGGAGACCGCTCTGATCCCCCTCCGACGACCACGTCGCAGGTCCCGGCGGGCGGGTGCCTAGGCTGTGGGCAAGACGAGAGGACGACGCCCATGCCGACATTGACCCGCGAGGACCAGGTCTTCATCCTGGACTTCGGCGACGACGAGAACCGGTTCAGCCTCGACTGGCTCAGCCAGGTCGATGGACTGCTCGATGAGGTCGTGGCCGCTGCTGAGCCCGGGGCGCTGGTCACCCGGGGTCGAGGCAAGTTCTACTCCAACGGCCTGGACCTGGCGTGGCTGATGGCCAATGGCGAGCAGATGAGCGCCTACGTCGGGCGCGTTCACGCCCTGTTCGCCCGGGTGCTCGCGCTGCCGATACCCACTGTGGCCGCCGTTACCGGGCACGCCTTCGGTGCGGGGGCCATGCTCGCGATGGCTCACGACTACCGCGTGATGCGCACCGACCGCGGCTTCTTCTGCTTCCCCGAGGTGGACATCCACATCCCGTTCACCCCAGGCATGGCTGCGCTGATCCAGGCCAAGCTCACCCCAGCTGCTGCCGTGGCCTCCATGACCACGGGCCAGCGGTTCGGTGCCGAGGCTGCCCTGGCGATCGGGTTGGTCGACGCAGCCGCGCCGGACATAGACGCCACCGTGGCTGCCGCCCGTGACCTGGTGGCGCCCTTCGCCGGCAAGGATCGCAACACGATGCGCGCGATCAAGTCGACCATGTACGGCCCGGCCCTGGCTGCCCTTGCCAACGCCGATGCGATCGGTGGCAGCGGGTTGGCGGGATCGGCGGGCGGCGCCGGAAGTTGACGGTCGGCTCGACGGACCGCGGCGAGGATCCGATGCGAACAGGATCCGGCGAAGTTGTGGATCGATCCCCCAGATCCCTCACGTCTGGAAGTCGACCTCGGCGGTGCCCACGATTCCAGCGGTGCGGCCGGGGGCTCGGTGGTACTGCCAGTACAGGTTGGTGTGCGCGATGACCTTGTCCGGGGTGGGGGCGCCGTACTCGGAGAGATCCTCGGTGGTGTGGGCATCGGAGACCAGGGTCACGTCATAGCCGCGGGTGATCGCACCGTGCAGGGTGGCACGGATGCACTCGTCGGTCTGGGCACCGGCGACCAGCAGCCGACCGATCCGGGCCGCGGCGAGGACTGATTCGAGGTCGGTCCCCTCGAAGGCATCGCCGTACGTCTTGTGCACGAGCGGTTCGGAGTCGCCACGTGTCAGCTCGGGTAGGAGTTGCCAGCTGTCGCTGTCACGCTGCAGGTTGGCGCTGCTGTGCTGCACCCAGACGACCGGCACCTCGGCCGCCCGGGCCTTGTCGATGAGTGTGGCGATGTTGGTCACGACGGCATCTCGGTCGTGGGTGTTGCCCAGTACCCCGGTCTGGGCATCGATGACGAGCAGTGCCGTGTTCGGCCGGTCCTCCAGCGTGGCCATGATGGCTCCCGGGTTCTTGATGAGTGCAGCCGCGCCCATGCTAGGCCGACCTAGGCTGTGGGGATGGGTCACGCATCGACGCCCGAGTTCCTGGTGCTCCATGCGGTGCGGGTGCGCGGGATGGCCGATCCTGCCGCTGTGATGCGCTGGTCCGGGCTACCCCGAGAGTTGGTGGAGGAGCAGCTGCTCGACGACGAGGCGTGCGGTTGGGTGCAGCGGGTGGCGTTCGCAGATCTGGTCGGCTGGAGCCTGACAGCGTCCGGCCGCGTGGAGGACGAGCGACGCCTTGCCGACGAGCTGACCCTGACCGGCGCCCGCCCCGCGGTCGACGAGGCGCATGACGCCTTCGTCGCTGTCAATGCTGCGTTCCTCGACACGATGACGCGTTGGCAGCTGCGCCCGGTCCGCGGTGACGCCCTGGCCGCCAACGACCACACGGACTTCCGCTGGGACGACCGAGTGCTCGACGAACTGGTCCAGTACCGACGCAGGCTGCCTGCAGTGTGCACCCCGCTGTCCGCCGCGCTCGATCGGTTCGCGGGGTACAGCTGGCGTTTCGGCGCGGCCCTGGATCGGGTCGAGTCAGGTCAGCGGGCCTGGGTCGACCAACCGGACATCGACTCATGCCACACCGTCTGGATCCAGTTGCACGAGGACCTCGTGGCGACGCTGGGCATCGAACGGCGGTCATGACGCCGGACCTGCCCGCGCGCAGCCGTTCAGTCGTCGTGATGACACCCGAGCCGCCGCGCGCCGGTCGCTGAGGCCGAGCCCCCGCCAGGCGTCGGCCTGGGGCCGCTCTGATGGCCCACTGCTGGGCTGCGCGACCCGTCTGCGGACGCTCCGCGGCGCCCTCGTCACTCGACCACCACACCGGTGCGCCTCGCTCCTCCTCCTTGCCAGCACCCCACAGCCGACCCGCTCGCTACCAGCGGACCCACCAGAGCCGCCCTAGGCTGGCTGGCCATGGCAACTGCCGCGGATCTCGTCCGTGCCCATTGGGCACTCCCCAGGCCCGCGCTGAAGGCGGCGGCGGCCATCACTGCCATGTTGCTGCCGCTCATCGTGGTGGTCGCGGTCTGGGCCGGTGCGACAGCGGCCCTTGCCCTGAGCATGGGCGCCTTGGCCGGCCTGGCCCCGGCCTTGGCCCTACCCCGGACCCAGGCGCTCGCTCTGGCCCTGCCCGCGGCGATGACGGGGGCGGTGGCCGTGGCCGTGGCGGGTCAAGCCTTCCCCGCGGGGTGTTTCGTGGCACTCACGTGCTTGCTGGTGGCGCCGGCCAACGTGATTCGCAACGGCCTGCTGGCTGGTATCCCCACGTCCGCGGCCGTCCTGGCCACCTATTCCAGCGGGCTCGACCCGGTCGTGACCGCAGGCTTGATGCTGGCAGGTGGGTTGCTGATCGTGGTTCTGTTCGGCCGCTTCCGCCAGCCCTCCAACCTGGTAGGGATCACGACCAGGTCAGCCGCTGTGCACGCGGTGGCGACGGCCTCTGCCGTGGGACTGGCGGTCCTCGTGGTCACCCATTTCGAGGTCCCACACGGCTACTGGATCCCGATGACCATCACGATCGTGCTGCGGCCCTACGGTGCAGAGACTCGGCGGGTGGCCCGCGATCGGGTCCTGGGCACGGTCGGTGGCGCAGTGTTGGCCTCGCGCTCGCGATGCTGATCCCGACATGGGCGGTCGTCATCGTCGTCGCAGTGCTGCTCACATTGATGATGGCGTACGGGGCGTTGGGTCGGTATGCACAGCAGGTCACGTTCCTGACCCCCCTGATCGTCTTCGTGGGTTCGGGAGGCTCAACTGCGGTCACAGCCGGACTCGCCCTCGAGCGGGTGCTGGCCACGGTGGTCGGGGCACTGCTCGCCGGAGCGCTGGCCCTGCTCATCGCGCGTGACGAGCGTGCCCAGGAGGCCCACTCCCCCGAGGAACCAGTGCCGACGGAATGACCTGCGACCGGCTCACTGCAGCGCCGGACCGATCTGTGGAGGGACATCCAGCCGCACGAATATCGCAGTCGGAAGCCGCTCTTCACGGCGTGTGGGTTGGTCGAGCGGTGGGCCTGGCTGGCAGCAGGGCGAGGGGTCGGCGCCGATCGCGCGCCACCGGCGTGGCCAGGCCGACCTTCGGCGCACGTGTGCCAACTCGTACCCGAGGGCGCCTCCCCGTGTCATCGATCGTGCAGTCAAGGGTGCCAGATCGATGACACCGCGCGGTGAGATCGCGGGCCAGTCGGCCGACGGCCCGGCAACTGGCGCGTCCGTACGGCGAAGCCGTTGACATTGACGTGGCGTCAACTTCTACGCTGGGTCTCGAACACCCGCCCCTGTCCTCACAGCAGCCCCGGGGGACGAACAGGTCGGAGCCCAACCAGGTTCACCACCGAGCAGAGCAGAGGAGGCAGCCATGGGTTCGTCCAGCGCACTGAAGGCCGAGTTGCCGGCCGAGTACGCGATCTCCGAGGTCGCGAAGCTGGCCGGCACGACCAGCCGGACCCTGCGCCACTACGACGAGGTCGGCCTGCTGCACCCCACCCGGATCGGCACCAACGGCTACCGCTACTACGACTCCGCGGCGCTGACCAGGTTGCAGCGGATCCTCATGCTGCGCCAGCTAGGCCTCGGCGTCCCAGCCATCGGCGAGGTCCTGACCGCCGCCGCCGACACCACCGCCCTGCACGCCCACCTGCACTGGTTGCGGGCGGAATCCGAACGGCTCGACCGGCAGATCGCCAGCGTCGAGCGCACCATCGACAGCATCGAGAAGGGAGCACCCATCATGGCTGCGGACATGTTCGACGGATTCGACCACACGCAGTACAAGGAGGAGGTCGAAGAGCGCTGGGGTGCCCAGGCATACACCGACAGCGATCGCTGGTGGCGCGGCCTCGGAGCCGAGGGCCAATCAGCCTTCCGCGCCGAATCCGCGGAGATCATCGAGGCCTGGCGTGACCTGCATGGTCAGGGGATCGCGGTCGATGCGCCCGAGGCGATGACCCTTGCACGGCGCCACCATGTCTGGATCGCGGCAGGCTGGGGTGGCGTCGGCATGGGCGACGTCCCGGCCGAGGCGCTGACCGGGCTGGGCGACATGTACGTCGCCGACGAGCGGTTCGCTGCCAACTACGGCGGCATCGAGGCAGCGTCGTACGTCCGCGACGTCCTGAGCCACTACGCCATCACCGAGTTGCTCTGACCCCACGGGCGTGCCCGCGCGCGGCAATCCGACGTGCGCCGCCGGGGTCCCGGTCGTGTTCCGGATGCCTTGGGCACGCCTTATCGTCGGCGAGCGTTACCCGACCTTCCCCGTCCGTACGTCGGCGGCTACTCTGCGCCCATGAACTCGCCGTCAGGTGCCGTTCGAGGGGTGCGCCCTGCCACGCGCACCCCCCGGTCCCTGCGCGCCCGCAGCCGGCTGGCAGGGGTTGGCGTGCTCGTGCTGGTGGCTGCTGCACCCGGTTCTGCCGTTGCCTCCGGTGTGGTGCTCGCCCGGACCATGCCAGGTATCAGCACAAGCACGTACATCACCGCGTCACCCACCGCATCGTCTCCGGGCTCGGCCGTGGCCTCCTCCGGATTGAGCCCCTCGGCCGGCTCGGAGCAGATCGCCACCCTGCAGCGTGAGATCCGCCGACTCCTGGCCCAGGTCGAAGCGACCCAGGCCCGGGTGGTGACCCTCACCCCGCTGCGTGATCGCCGCGTGGCTGAGTACGCGGCCGCCAAGGCGAACAAGGCGAAGGTGGCCGCTGACCTGGCCAAGGCCACCAAGGACGTGAAGGCCAGCGCCAAGGCCGTTGCCAAGGCCAAGAAGGCCAAGAAGTCGGCCAAGACCGCCGCGAGCAAGGCCAAGACCCGATACACCAAGGCCGCAGCCACGATGTCGACGCTCCAGGCACAGGTCGACCGCGCAGCCGCCGCCCTGGCCAGCGCGGACAAGAGCCTGGCGAAGGCAGCGAAGAAGGTCAAGAAGGCAGCGAAGGGCTCCGAGGCTCAGCGCAAGGCTCTGGTCACCTGGCGGATGCTGTCCGTCGCGCAGCGCGCAGCGCACGCCCGGGCGGCACTGCTCGAGGACCCCGCGGCGGACGCATTCGTGGGCATGCAGAGCGCGGACGCCGCCGTCACCCGAACCTCGTTCACCTACTCCGAGGCGGCCCGCGCGCTCAGCCAGCACAAGGCGCAGGCGACGTCAGCGGCCGCACGGGTCAAGACGCTCACCGCCCAGCGGAGCACGGCCAAGGCCCAGACCACGAGCGCGAAAAAGGCAGCAACGGCAGCCAAGGAGGCCCTGGCCCGGGCCATCGCCACGCGCACCAGCCTGAACAACCGGATCACCTCCCTTCAAGCCAAGGTGACGCGCCTCGAGGAGTCCCTGGCCGGAGGCCGGAAATGAGGCGCCTGCTGGTCACCCTGCTCGGCATGCTGCTCGTGCTGGGTGCCGTCCCGGCCGCACAGGCCATCACCGGCAAGGAGCAGTGGCGCGAATCCGGCAAGGTCGTGCGCGTCCTGGACGGCGACACGTTCGACATGGTCGCCAGCGGCAGGACCATCCGGGTTCGGATGAACGGCATCCAGGCCCCGGAATCCAAGTGGTGCGGCGGCAAGGCCGCCAAGAAGGCGCTGGCCGCCCTGCTCCCAGTGGGCAAGAAGGTCCGGCTGGCCAGCATCAAGGAGAAGTCCGGCAACGCGCCCACCGGGGTCTGGCGGCTCAAGCGCACCGTGCACATCAAGGTCGACGGGCAGTGGGTCGACATCGCCCCGAAGCTGCTGGCCAAGGGCCTGGTGTTCCCGTTCCCGTTCATCGGTGAGGACGCCCACAACGACCAGTACCTGGCCCTGGGCTATCGAGCGTCCACGATGGGCCTCGGGCTGTACAGCGCCAAGGCGTGCGGCGCGAGCAAGGCGCCGGGGGCGCGCATGAGGCTCGAGGTGGTCGCTGACGGTCCGGGCCCGGACACCGCCGACTCCGAGTTCGTGATGGTGTTCAACGGCTCCTCGAAGACCATCGACCTCAAGGGCTGGATGGTGCAGGACACCTCACCGCTCAACGCCTTCTTCTTCCCCAAGAAGGCCAAGGTCAAGGCCAACGACTACGTGGTCGTCTACTCCGGTGCGGGCACCAACGGGATCGCCCCGGACGGATCCAAGGACAAGCGGTTCTTCTACGCCAACACCGGGGTGCGCTGGAACAACGACACCGCGGACATCGCCTTCCTGTTCGACGCCGCGGGCAAGGCCGACACCGGCAACCTGCGCGACTGGCTGATCCTGACCCCCGGCTCCTGATCGGGGGAGGCCCGGCCGTGTTCGAGGTCGTCCTGTTCAGCCCTCGTATCCCGCCCAACACGGGCAACGTGATCCGGCTGTGCGCGAACACCGGTGCCCGGCTGCACCTGGTCGAGCCGCTCGGTTTCACCCTCGAAGAGGCCCCGCTGCGCCGGGCCGGCCTGGACTACCACGACCTCGCAGATGTCAGCGTCCACCCGGATCTGGCGGCGGCCCGGGCGGCCCTGCCGGATCGGCGCTGGTTCGCCACGACGGCCCGCGGCGGGCGGCCCCCGCACGAGATGGCACTGCGTCCCGGTGACGTGTTCCTGTTCGGCCCGGAACCCACCGGCCTGCCTGAAGAGCTCCTGGCCGAGTTCGCCACCGAGGATCGACTCCGGCTGCCGATGGTGCCGGGCAACCGTTCGCTGAACCTGTCCAACGCGGTCGCGGTGACCGTCTACGAGGCGTGGCGGCAGAACGGCTTCGCGGGCGCGGGCTGACCCGTCAGCAGCGGCCCCGAGTGCTGGGCGCAATGAGATTTGGGGCTCGACCGAACGCGGGTCCATCCTTGTCCGATGCCCACTGCGCCCGACGAGTCGCAGGCGGCCGATCACCGGGCCGCCAGCTCCGCCGTGCCCGCAGCCCCAGCCCCAGTCCCGGCGACAGCCCAGGACCCGCCCCGGCAGACGGCCCAGGACCCGGCCCAGCACGAGCACCGCCGCACCGCGCGCAGCCGCGAAACCATCGGGCTGTACTGGGAGGCGGCCGCGCAGTTCCCCGTGCGCCTGGCCTTCGCGCTCATCACGCCCGTGTTCACGGTGCTGCTGGCCCGGTTCGCGGGGCCGTATGTCATCTCCCTGCTGCTGACCCAGGTCCAGGAGGGCACCGTCACCTGGGAGTCGGGCTGGCCGCTGGTCGCCTGGTATGCGCTGTCTCAGCTGCTCGGCCAGGTGGTCGGCTGGCGGATCGCGTTGTACGCGGCGTGGTCCTTCGAGGTGATGGCGATGAAGCGGCTCTACCAGCGCGTCTTCGACCACCTGACCCGCCAGAGCCTCGGCTTCCACTCCGACCGGTTCTCCGGCTCGCTGGTCTCCCAGACCAACAAGTTCACCGGGGCGTTCGAGATGTTCTGGGACACCATCGTCTGGCAGGTGGTCCCGGTGCTCACCACCGTGGTCGCGGCCGTCACGATCACGGCGTTCATCCTGCCGTGGTACTCGCTGTTCCTGCTGGCGATGACGCTGCTCTTCGGTGGGTTCGTGGTGTTCTCCGCCCGGACCATGGAGAAGCTCAACGTCGCCGAGGCGCAGTCCTCGACCCGGATGACGGGGTTCCTCGCCGACGTCATGACCAACATCTCGGCAGTGAAGTCCGCCGGCGCGGAGGCCACCGAGAACGCCAGCGCCCGACTCGTCGCCGGTCAGTGGCGCACCAACTCCCTGGGCGTGATGCGCGCGTTCCTGGGCTACTCGTCGGGCTTCTCCGGCGTCGTGGCGATCATGAACACCGGTGCCGTGCTGGCCGCCGTGGTCGCCTCCGAGCAGCGGTACCTGTCGGTGGCCGCGGTCTACCTGGCCACCACGTACACGCTCACGGTGACCGACCAGCTCTGGGAGATCACCCAGGTGATGCGCAACTACAACCGGGTGATGGGCGACGCCCACGACATGGTCGAGATCCTGGCGATCGAACCGACCGTCACCGACGGCGACGCCGAGTTCCAGCGCGGGCCCGGGGCCGTGACCTTCGACGAGGTCACCTTCACCCACGAGGGCGAAGGGGAGCAGGCCCTGTTCGACGGCTTCACCCTGGACATCGCCGCCGGCGAGAAGATCGGGCTGGTCGGGCACTCCGGCAGCGGCAAGTCCACCCTCACCCGGCTGCTGCTGCGGTTCTCCGACGTGGACTCCGGCACGGTCCGCGTCGACGGCCAGGACATCCGCGACGTCACCCAGCCCTCGCTGCGCAGCGCGATCGCCTACGTGGCCCAGGAGCCGCTGCTGTTCCACCGCTCGATCGCGGACAACATCGCCTACGGCCGACCCGGCGCCACCCCCGAGCAGGTCCGTGAGGCGGCGATCAAGGCCAGTGCGGACGAGTTCATCACCAAGCTGCCCGCCGGCTACGACACGATGGTCGGCGAGCGTGGGGTGAAGCTCTCCGGTGGCCAGCGCCAGCGGGTCGCGATCGCGCGGGCCGTGCTCAAGGACGCCAGCATCCTGATCCTCGACGAGGCCACCTCCGCGCTGGACAGCGAGAGCGAGGTGCACATCCAGGCCGCGTTGGCGCAAGCGATGCGCGGGCGTACGACGATCGTGATCGCCCACCGGTTGAGCACGGTCCAGGCGATGGACCGGATCGTGGTGCTGGCCGAGGGCCGGATCGTGGAGCAGGGCGCGCACGCCCAGCTGCTGGCCGCCGGTGGGGTGTATGCGGGGCTGTGGACCCACCAGTCCGGCGGGTTCCTCGAGTAGTTCCGCTCCGCGTGGTCGATTCGGCCCGGGTTGCGCCCGGAAGCGACTGCGCAAGCACGCGCCCGGCTAGCGGCGCGGCGCCGGGATCGAGGGCGTGACCACCGGATCCATCTGCAGCGCCACCAGGGTCACGTCGTCGTGCCCGAGGTCCGCAGCCCGTCCGCGCACTGTCGCCAGCACCTGCGCAACGACCGCCGAGGGATCCCCGGCGTGCTTGGCAGCCGTGCGCAGATGAGTGTCCAACTCGTCATCGCCGAGCTCCTCACCGGCCAGGTCGCGGCTCTCCAGGATGCCGTCGGTGAATGCCAGGACGACGTCCTCGGGGCGCATCGGGGTGCTGCGCATCGTCCACACCCCGCCCAGCCAGCTGACCATCGGCCCGCTCGGCCCGAGCCGTTCGATCGAGCCGTCCGAGCGCACCAGCCGGGGCGCTGGATGACCGGCATTGACCCAGTGCACCGTACCCGTGGCGGTGTCGGCGATCAGCACCACCAGCGTGGCGAACCGGCCCGGCTCGTCGGCAAAGGCATCGCATGCCCGGTGCAGAATCTGCGGCGGGTCCTCGCCGGCCACCAGGCCGAGGGTGATCGAGGTCTTGAGGCGCATCGCCACGATGCCGGCCCGGGGTCCGTGGCCGGACACGTCGCAGACGACCACCGCTGCCCGCCCATCGGTCAGTGGGATCCGGTCCCAGAAGTCGCCGGCCAGCACCCCCTCGGCGGGGCGCAGCACGCCCTCGATGCGCACCCCGAACGGGTGCCCGTCGGGCCGGGCGGTCAACTCCCGGCGGATCGCGTCCACCACCGGGCCCTCCTGCTCCAGGGCGGTCCGTGCAGCGTGCGACTCATCGATCTCGTGCACCAGGGAACGGCGCAGCGCCTCGGCGTCCACTCCCAGGTCGCGCAGCTCCGGTGGACCGCTGGGCAGGATCACCGCGTCCTGCCCGCCGGGCGTGGCTGCCGCGCGCAACTGCGAGCGCAGTTCGCTGACCGGACGCAGGACATGTCGGCGGATCGCCACGTAGGTGGCCACCGGCAGGAGGAACAGCACCAGCAGTGCGATCCCCAACGACCAGGCCAGCCGCCGGGCAGCCGACTCGGTGGCGGCCAGCGCGATGCTGCGCTCGCTGGCGAGCACCGCAGAGAGCCGGTAGGTCTCCCCGGTCAGTTCCACGTAGGCCGTCTGGGACTCAGCGGAGTCCAGCAGCGCCTGCGCGGTGCCCACGTCTTCGTCGGCCATCGCCTCGGTCACGGGTTCACCCACGCCGACCAACCAGTCCTGCAGCGCCCGATCGACGTCCTGGACAAGCGTGCTGGCGGGCTCCCGATCTGAGAGCAGGCTTCCCAGCTCGGCCACGTTGGCCTCGGCGGACTGCACAGCTGCCTCGTAGAGCAGCCGCATCCTCTTGGCGTCCGAGGAGACGTAGATCCGCAGCCGACGCTCCATGTTGTTGATGTCCTCATTGAGGTCGGCAACCGCGGTGCTGGCCGGGGCGAGTGTGTCGACCACCTCGGCGAGACTGCGCTGGGTGTCGGCGTAGCGCAGGACCAACTGCGCACCGAGCACCGCGATGATCGCGAGCGCGGCCAGCGCCACTGCAATCACCCGTTGGCGCAGCGTCATGGCTCTCAGGCTAGTGCGTCCAGGCCGGGGGGAAAGTGCGCCCATCCCATGGCAGGCTGCACGCATGAGCACCCGAGCGATCGCTGACCTTGCCGTCCACCCCGTCGGACTGGGCGGCATGCCGCTGTCCGACACGCACATGCTCGCCGAGCGACCACGTGCCCTGGCCACGGTGCATGCCGCACTGGACAGCGGGATGACCATGGTCGACACGGCCAACATCTACGCCCCGGACGGGGCGCACTTCGGCCACAACGAGGTCCTTGTCGGCGAGGCGGTCCGGTCCTGGGCGGGGTCGTCGGCTGATCGGGAGCGAATCGTCATTGCCACCAAGGGCGGCATCACCCGGGCGCCCGGGCCCGGCGGCGACCTGTGGGGTCGGGCCGGCTCGCCGGAGGCCCTCGGTGATGCCGCGCGCGCCTCGGCCCAGCGCCTCGGTGTGGACGTGATCGACCTGTACTACCTGCACCGGCTGGACCCGGACGTCGCGTTCGACGACCAGATCGGGGGCCTGGCCGGCGTGCAGGCGGGGGGGATCGCCGCGCGGATCGGGTTGTCCAACGTGACGCTGGCCCAGTTGGACCGGGCCCTCGAGCTGGTCGGCGGGCCGGAGCAGGGCGGAATCGTGGCGGTGCAGAACGAGTTCTCCGCGCGCTACCGGGTCGATGCCGACGTGCTGCCCCGGTGCGTCGAGCGCGGCATCGCGTTCCTGCCCTGGTCGCCGCTGGGCGGCGCCGCACAGGCCGGTGAGCTCGGCTCCCGGTACGCCACGTTCGCGCAGGTGGCTGCCGAGCATGATGCGAGTGCCCAGCAGGTGGCCCTGGCCTGGCTGCTGGCGCTGGCCCCCGTGGTCATCCCGATCCCCGGTTCCACCCGTCCGGCCACGGCCCGCGCCTCGGCGGCCGCGGCCGGCCTGGAGCTCACAGCCGACGAGGTGGCCCGGCTCTCGGCCAGCGAGCCGGAGGACGCCTCCGTGTTCCCCGACGACACCCCGGATCCGCCCATGTAGTGGGCGATCCAGGATCGCATGTGACCTGCGTCATATACCCCCTGGGGTACGGACCTTTGCGCCGCCCTGGCGGGACCTTCGTCCCGGAACATAGGGCGATGGTCGCGCATAGTCGGTCGCAGGGCGGTGGGAGGCTGGCCCCGACTGGGCCACCCCGGCCGGTCAGTGCAGACAGGGATGCCCATGGAAGCCTTGGATCTTGCGCGATGGCAGTTCGCCATCACGACCGTGTACCACTTCTTCTTCGTACCGATCACCCTCGGCCTGGGCTGGCTGGTCGCCGGGATGCAGACCGCGTGGGTCCGCACGGGCAACGAGAAGTGGCTGCGCGCCACGAAGTTCTGGGGCAAGATCTTCCTGATCAACTTCGCGATGGGCGTGGTCACCGGCATCGTGCAGGAGTTCCAGTTCGGGATGAAC
The DNA here is from genome assembly GCA_963781015.1 of uncultured Actinomycetes bacterium. GTDB lineage: Bacteria > Actinomycetota > Actinomycetes > S36-B12 > CAIYMF01 > Prado023. The sequence continues at coordinate 300,892 of CAWAEB010000009.1, forward strand.
TGGAGCGACTACTCGCGCTTCGTCGGCGACATCTTCGGTGCGCCGCTGGCCATCGAGGGCCTGCTCGCCTTCTTCCTGGAGTCCACCTTCCTGGGGCTGTGGATCTTCGGCTGGGACCGGCTGCCCAAGAAGCTGCACCTGGCCACCATCTGGATAGCCTCCTTCGGCACCATGCTCTCGGCCTACTTCATCCTCGCGGCGAACTCGTGGATGCAGCACCCGGTGGGCTACGTGATCAACCCCGAGACCAACCGGGCTGAGCTCACCGACTTCGGACAGGTGCTGACCCAGAACACCGCAGTCGTGGCGTTCGTGCACACGCTCTCGGCGTCGTTCATGGTGGCCGGCAGCCTGGTCGCAGGGATCTCGATCTGGCTGATGGTCAAGGACCGAGGTGCCGACGTGGGCAAGGCCACGCTGCGCCTGGGCCTGGTCACCACTCTGGTGGCCTCGGTGTTCGTCGCCGTCTCCGGCGACGTGGACGCCAAGATCATGACCGAGCAGCAGCCCATGAAGATGGCCTCCGCGGAGGCGCTGTGGGAGACCTCGCAGCCGGCGGACTTCTCGCTGTTGACCATCGGCACGCTCGATGGCTCGGAGGAGGTCTTCTCCATCACGGTCCCGAACCTGCTGTCCTTCCTGGCCACCGGCACCTGGGACGGCGAGGTCGAGGGCATCAACAACCTCAACGAGCAGTACGCCCAGACCTACGCCTGGACCGGCCTGGACAACTTCGCCCCCAACATCCCGATGACCTACTGGACGTTCCGGCTGATGATCGGCGTGGGCATGCTCTCGGCGCTCTACGCGCTCTGGGCGCTCTGGGCCTATCGGCGTGATCGTCGCCCGACCAGCAAGTGGGCGGCCCGGATCGGTATCGCACTGCCGCTCATGCCGCTGTTCGCGATCAGCTTCGGCTGGATCTTCACCGAGGTGGGCCGCCAGCCCTGGATCGTGTTCGGCCTGATGACCACGCAGAGCGGAGTCTCGCCGATCGTGGGCTCGTGGACGGTGTGGACCTCCCTGATCGGCTTCACCCTGCTCTACGCGGTCCTGGCTGTGGTCGAGGTCGGGCTGATCATGCGCACCGTGAAGCAGGGACCGCCGGAATCGGTCGCCGACCCATTCGCCGAGCGTGAGCTCGACGCCCCGTTGTCGATCTCGTACTGATCGATCGAGAGGAACTGACATGGAACTGACAACCGTCTGGTTCGTCCTGATCGCCGTGCTCTGGATCGGGTACTTCGTCCTTGAGGGCTTCGACTTCGGTGTGGGCATGCTGCTGCCGGTCATCGGCAGGACCGAGGCCGAACGGCGCGCCATGCTCACCACACTGGGTCCGGTCTGGGACGGCAACGAGGTGTGGGTGCTCGTGGCCGGTGGCGCGACGTTCGCGGCGTTCCCGGAGTGGTACGCGACCCTGTTCAGCGGGTTCTACCTCCCGCTGTTCCTGATCCTCGTGGCGCTGATCGTGCGCGGGGTCGCCTTCGAGTACCGCAGCAAGCGCTCCGACGGCCAGTGGCGCGCCCGCTGGGATGCCGCGATCGTGTTCGGCTCGTTCGTGCCCGCGCTGCTCTGGGGCGTGGCCTTCGCCAACATCGTGCGCGGGGTGCCGCTGGAGGAGTCCGCCAAGCACCGGCAACATCGAGTATGCCGGTGGCTTCTTCGACCTGCTCAACCCGTTCAGCCTGCTCGGGGGGGCGACGTTCGTGGCCATCTTCCTGACCCACGGCGCGGTCTTCCTATCGCTGAAGACCCATGGAACGATCCGCGACAAGGCCCACCAGATCGGCATGCGCTCCGGGGTCGTGGCCACGGTGCTCGCTGTGGCCTTCCTGGTATGGGCCGCAGTTGGCGTTCACCGACAAGCTCTGGACCTGGATCCCGGTGCTCGCTGCCGCGGTCTGCTGGCTGGCCGCCATGGCCATGCACGCCAAGCGCTCCGAGGGTTGGGCGTTCGTGTTCAGCGCCCTGACGATCGCCCTTGCGGTGATCTCGCTGTTCGGGATGCTGTTCCCGAACGTGATGCCGGGCAACCCGGGCCCGAGCCTGACCACGGAGAACGCCTCCTCGACCGACTACACGCTGACGATCATGACCTGGGTGGCTGTGGTGTTCACCCCGATCGTTCTGGCTACCAGGCCTGGACGTACTGGGTGTTCCGCAAGCGGATCGGCGCCGAGGACATCGTGGACCCGGAGTACGGCTCGCTGGACCACGTGCCGCAGTAGGCGCCGGGTTACTGCAACGGGACCCGCCAGCTGAGCACCGACCCCCCGGACGAGCCCGCGGTGATCGTGCACACGCCGCCGTAGCGCTCAGCGCGCTCGGCGAGGTTGAGCAGCCCCGAGCGCCGACCCAGCTCCCGGGGCACGCCCACCCCGTCGTCGGTGACCTGCAGCAGCACGCTGTCGTTGTCGGCGGCCACCAGCACCTCCACCCGGTCGGCGTCGGCATGCTTGGCCACGTTGGCCAGTGCCTCGCGCAGCGCGCCGAGCAGGTCGCCGGCCAGGCCGTCATCGACCAGCGCATCCACTGCCCCGGAGAACCGGGTGGACGGCGCGTGGCCGAGCACGACCGTGGCAGCCGCGGCCTCCTCCAGGATCCGTCCACGCACTCCGCCCACGGCATGGCCGACCGGTTGGTGAAGCTCGAAGATGGTGGCCCGGATCTCCCGGACAGTCGTGTCCAGCGCGTCGACCGCCGACTCGAGGCGGTCCACGACCGGCCTGGGGGTCTCCTTGACCCGGGCCGCTCCGGACAACGAGATCCCGGTGGCAAAGAGGCGCTGGATGACCAGGTCGTGCAGGTCTCGGGCGATCCGGTCGCGCTCCTCGAGAAGCACGTTGCGCTCCTTCTCGCGCCGGCCGCGCGCCAGCATCAGGGCCAGCGCCGCCTGACCCGCGCAGTTCGACGCCAGCTCGCGGCGCTCCTGGGTCAGGCTGTCCCCGGGCCGTAGGACCAGGGCGAGCACCCCGAGCACTCCCTCTGGGGTCTGCAGCGGCAGGGCCAGTACCGGCAGCTCGTCGCGGTCCGGCTCGTCACGGTTCAGGTGCTCACGGTTCAGGTGCTCATTGTCGAGGTGGGCATGGCCCGGTTCGTCGGGGTCCAGGTCGTCGCGATCAGCTCGGGACGCCGCCGACCTGCCGGCCAGCCGCTCCACCCCCTCGACAGGATTCCCCGAGGCGAAGCTCCGGGCGATCGGGCCGTCCTCGTCGGGTGCCGCGCCACGCCAGCGGGCCAGCGCGGAGTCATCGAGCGGGACGTCGGGGCCGCCCACCCGCCACCGTGAGGCCCGCGCCCCGGAGCCCAGGTCGCTGACCACGATCTCCACCCTCAGCACCCCTGTCGGCGAGGGCAGGGCGACGATCCCCGCCCGGGCGTTCACCAGCTCTGCGGCCCGGGTCGTACCCAGCGTCAGGACCTCGCCGGCGTCCGCGCCATCCAGGACCGCCTCGTGCATCTGGGCCACGGCCGCCTGCCAGCGTTCCCGCATGACTGAGCGCTCGTAGAGCCGGGCGTTGTCGATGGCCACCCCGGCGGCAGCGGCCAGGGCCGTGACGGTGCGCTCGTCGGCGGTGCTGAACCCCTCTCCACCACGCTTGTCGGTCAGGTAGAGATTGCCGAACACCTGCCCGCGCACCTTCACGGGGACGCCCAGGAACGACTTCATCGGCGGGTGGCCGGCCGGGAAGCCGACGGCCGATGGATGGCTGGCCATGTCGTCGAGTCGGATCGGCACCGGGTGCTTGATCAGCAGGCCCAGGATCCCGCGGCCGCGGGGCAGGTGACCGATCTCGGCCTGGGTGGCCTGGTCGATGCCGACATGGACGAACTCCGAGAGCTGCCCGTCAGCGCCAAGGACACCCAGCGCACCGTACGAGGCGTCGACGAGGTCCACCGCCGATTGCACGATCCGGCGCAGTGTGGCGCCCAGCTCCAGCCCGGCGGCCACCGACACCACCGCGCTGAACAGCCCACGCTCGTGCTGATCAGCCATCCTTGGACTCCTCCTGCTGCGGGTCGTGGGCCTGTGCGGGGGGCACGTGCACGGCGGGGGGCACGGTGCGCGCGTAGGCCACGGCAATGCCCTCCTCGCGGGCCAGCGCCTCGGCGTACCAGCCGGAGCGCAGGTCCGCCGGCGCCCCGCGGGCTGTGACCCGCCCGTCTGCGAGCACCATCACCTCGTCGCAGTCGGCAGTGTGCGCCATCCGGTGGGTGATCAGCAGCACGCTGCGCCCGGCGGTGCTGGTCAGGGCCGCAGCAGTGACCTCGTCAGCCATTGCTGGGTCGAGGTGCTCACCGGGCTCGTCGAGGACCACGATCGGTCGTTCGGACAGCAGCACCCGGGCAAGCGCGATCCGCTGGGCCTGACCACCGGACACCGCCGAGCCGTGCGCACCCACCCGGGTGGCCAGCCCCTGGGGGAGGCCGTCGACCCATTCGCTGAGCTGGGCAGCCTCGACCGCCGCGCGCAGCTCAGCCGGGTCGGCGGCCCGGTTGGCCAGGCGCAGGTTCTCCTCGATGGTGGTGTCGAACAGGTGCGAGCGCTGGTCCACGGCGGTGACTGCCGCCCGGACCGCCTGCTCGCCGAGGTCGCGCACGTCGCGCCCGGCCAACTCGTAGCGCCCCGCGCGGTGGTCGAGCAGCCGCAGCAGCACGCTGGCCACCGTCGACTTGCCCGAGCCGCTGGGTCCCACGAGCGCGACGCGACGGCCCGGGGCCAGGTCGAGGTCCAGGCCGGACACCGCGTCCCCCGTGGCCCCCGGGTAGCGGGCGGTCATCCCGGTCAGGGTCAGGGGGACATCGGGCTCGCCGGCGACCGGCTCGATCTGCCGGCTCGGTCGGTTGGCTGGCGGGGCCAGCGGGAACCGGGTCGGGGGAGTCCATCACCTCGAGGATCCGCCGGGCCGCTCCGGTCACCCGTGCCGCGGCCAAGGCAGCGCCCGGCAGGCCGGCCAGGACGTCGGCCATGGCCAGTGGGATCAGGGCCAGTGCGGCCAGCCACACCCCGTCGAGTTCCCCGGCACGTACCGCGCTGACGCCCAGCCCGAGGCTGGCGGCGATGGTCAGCCCCGTCCACAGGGCAGCCAGGCCGTCGCCGAGCCCGGAGGCGGTGGCCGCCCGGCGATCCAGCGCGGTCAGGTCAGCGTCGGCGGCGGCCACATCGGCCACGGCCCGGTCGATGGCGCCGTAGGCGAGCAGCTCGGGTGCGGCGTCCAGGCTGGTGACCACCGAGGCGGTCAGCCGACCCTCGGCCGCGGCCCGGGCGTGCTGGGACCGGGTGCCCAACCGGGCGGTCAGCAGGGGGCTGGCCACCCCGGCCACGACGAGCAGCAGGAGCAGCGCGATCCCGGCCGCGGGCAGGATCGCCATCCCCACCAGCGCTGCGAGCAGACCGGCGAGGAGACCGGCGATCCCCGGGATCAGCACGCGCACGATGAGGTCGACGGCCGAGTCGACGTCACCGACCAGCCGGGCCAGCAGATCCCCACGCCGGTAGCTGCCCAGACCGGCGGGCGAGAGCCGCTCCAGGCGCTCGAAGACCGCCACGCGCAGGGTGGTCAGGCTGCGGAAGGCTGCATCGTGGCCCACGAGCCGCTCGGCGTAGCGGAACACCCCCCGGCTCAGGCCGAACGCGCGCACCCCCACGATCGCCACCTGCAGGGTGAGCACCGGCGGTTGCTGGGAGGCCCGCGAGATCAGCCAGGCCGAGGTGACCAGCAGCCCGACGGCGCTGAACAGGGCCAGGGTGGCCAGCAGGATGGCCAGCGCAAGGCGCCAGCGCTGCGGGTCGGCCAGCCGCCAGAGCCGGCGCAGCGGGGCGCGCACCTGGCCCGGGGCTGCGCTCGTGTCATCGATCCGACCATCAAAGTGCTGGATCGATGACACGACGTCGGCGGAGCTCACTGGGCCACCCCCGCACCGGCGAGGTCCGCGCCGAAGAGGCCCGCGCCGGAGAGATCCACCACGTCGTCGGCGGCGTCGATGATCGAGGCCCGATGGCTGACCACCACCACGGTGATCCCACGGGCGACCAGGGCGGCGGCAGTCGCGCCGACCTCCGCCTCGCGGCTGCCGTCCAGGGCGGCAGTGGGCTCGTCGAGCAGCAGGATCGCGGGGTTGGCCAGCAGCGCGCGGGCCAGACCGATCCGGCGGGCCTGACCCACAGAGACCCCTGCGCCGCCCTCGGTGACAGAGGTTGCCAGGCCATCGGCCAGCTCGTCCTGCACGGACAGGCCGGCTGCGCGCAGGGCGCCGAGCACCTGGTCGTCGGTGAAGCCGGGGCGACCCAGGCGCACGTTGTCCGCCACGGTCCCAGCCAGCATCGAGGGAGCCTGCGGCACCCAGCCGAGCTGTGCCCGCCAGGCAGGGAGATCCAGCTCTGCCAACGGCACGGAGCGCCCGGTGGCGTCGGTGACCTCGACCGATCCGCTGACCTGCGCCGTCGGTGGACCCACCAGCCCCAGGAGCACCGACAGCAGGGTGGACTTGCCGCAGCCGGAGGGTCCGACCAGCGCGGTCATCCGCCCGGGGCGGATCACCAGAGTCGCGCCTGGCACGGCGACCCGGTCGCCGTAGCGCACCTGCAGGTCACGCACCGCGATCGTGGCGGTACTGGCGTCGACCTGCGTGGTGCCCGGGGTGGGCAACGGTGCCTCGATGACGGCGAACATCCGCTCGGCTGCGCCCACCCCGTCGGCGGCGGCGTGGAAGTGCACGCCCACCATCCGCAGCGGCAGGTAGACCTCCGGCGCGAGGATCAGCACGATCAGGCCACTGCGCAGGTCGATGTTGCCCTCGACCATGCGCAGTCCGATGGCCACGGCGATCAGGGCCACCGACAGGGTGGCCAGGAGCTCGAGGACCAGCGAGGAGAGGAACGAGATCCGCAGCACGCCCATCGTGGCCTCCCGGTAGGCCTCGCCGACCCGCCGCACGGTCTGGGCCTGGGCTCGGGCCCGGTTGAAGACCTTGAGCGTGGGCAGGCCCTCGACCACGTCGAGGAAGTGCCCGCTGAGCGTGCCGAGGGTGTTCCACTGCCGGTCCACCCGCGCCTGGGTGTAGCGCCCGATCAGGCTCATGAACACTGGGATGGCTGGGATGGTCAGCGCGATGATGACCGCCGACATCGCATCCTGGGTCAGGATCACGGTGCCCGCGATCAGCGGCACCACCACCGCCAGCACCAGTTGCGGCAGGTAGCGCGAGAAGTAGCTGTCCAGGGCGGGCCCGCTGCGGGTGACCAGCGAGGTCAGCTCGCCGGCGCCCTGGCCGGAGAAGTGCGCCGGGCCCAGGCGCAGCGCACGCTCCACCACCTGCAGGCGCAGCTGGGAGGTGGCGCTGGCCGCAGACCGGTGCCCGACCGCCTCGGCGGCCCAGGCCAGCACCGCCCGGCCCATGGCGATGGCGGCGATCAGCAGGAGGGGGGTGCGCACATCGGCGAGGGTCGCTCCATCCTGGAACGCGTCAACCACCACACTGGCGATCAGCACCGCCTGGGCGACGATCAGCAACGCGGAGGCCGCTCCGATCGCCACAGCGGCCACCAGGAACGTGCGGGTGGCGCGCGCATGCGCCAGCAGCCGCGGGTCCAGGGGCTTCACCGCTCCATTCTCACCCACGGCCCGCCTCACCCACGCAAACGCTTCCCTTGTGTGGATCTGCTTCCCGAATTTGGGAAGCGCCTTCACCAAAGGGAAGCGTTTGCGTGGGGTGGCGGGGTGGCGGGGTGGCGGGGTGGCGGGGTGGCGGGGTGGCGTCAGCCCAGGACGGCCGCGGGCGCGGGGTGCGCGGTGCTGTTCACGAGCGCGAGGGTGCGGGCGCTCCAGCGCTGCAGCGCCGCCAGCCGCGGGGCGTCCAGCCGTTCGCAGATCCAGTCCCAGTGCAGGGCGCACCAGTCGCCCGGGACGAGGTCGGTGACCAGACGCACCCCGGCGGTGCCCGCTCGCACGACCTCGACCCGCGGTGCGTCCAGGTACAGGGTGCGGCCGTCCCATGCCAGGGGCTGGCTGGTCACGAGTACCTCGTCACCCTGTCCCTGGTCGCCCAGCACCGACTCAACGCGCCCCCACCGGATGCGGCAGCGATCCAGCACGTGCAGCGGTTCGACGGTGCGCCCCGCTCGCAGCAGTCCGACCCACGGGTACACCGCCAGCACGTGCGTGCTGTGGTGAGGCACCGCACCAGCGGGGATCACCTCGGCCAGCGCCGACCACGTCGGGCCTGTCCGGGGCCGGAACCGGTCGGTGAGGCTGGTGCCGAATTCGGCCATCCCCACCCGGTCGAGCAGGTCGCTTCCCAGCCAGTACGCCTCGACTACCCGATCGTCGAGAGGGTCGTGAATCCCTGCGCAACCAGCGATCAGCTCCAGGTAGGGCCAGGCGCCATCGAACCGGTGCAGCAGGCCGCGCAGGTCCGGGTCGTCGGCTCCGGCCGCCACCTGTTCGAGGATCTGGCCGGCCGCGTCCGGCCCGCAGTAGCCCAACTCGTTGGGTGGGTAGGCGTACCGGGCGAACCGCAACGCGCCACTGGGTTTGGTCCCGGAGCTCACGGCACGGTGCTCATGGCCCGGTGCTGACGGATCCACGGCCCACGTCGCTGCCGGGCCGCGATGGCACGGGCACCGGGGTGGGTATGCGCCAGCCCGCCACCGCGGCCAGTACCCCACCGGCCAGCAGGATCGTCAACCAGCCGAGCTTGGGCGCCAGCGCCACCCCATCGACCCCGGCGGCGAGCGCTGCGGTGACCAGGGCGCCGAGCACCAGCACCGCGGTCACGTCGACCGCACCGGCGCGCGCCAGGGCCGCGTACCAGGTGGATACGTACCCGGCGAGCAGCACGCCGGTGACCAGCACCCAGCTCCACTGCGTTGCCGACATGCCGATCAGGGCGCCGGCATCCCCGCGCACCACGAGCCAGCCGACCAGGACCGCAGAGCCCACGCCCATCCGGGCCAGGGCCACGGTCCACGACGACAGCCCCGCGAGCAGGCGCTTGGCCACCACGACCTCCACCGCCCAGATCAGGGTGGCCAGCAGGATCATCGTCTCGCCCACTCCCCAGGCCGTCAGCAGCCCGCCGCCCAGGCCGGCCTGGGCGACCAGCAGCAGCCCGATGGCGGCCCAGTGCAGGGGGCGGAGCCGCTCGCGCAGCACCAGCACCGCGAGCACCGCCACCCACATGACCAGCGTCTTGTGCAGGAACGCGGCCTGCACCGAACTGGCCCGGGCCAGGCCCTCGAAGAACAGCGCGAAGGCAACCGCACCCCCCAGGACCCCGACCACGGCCAGGCCCAGCCACTGCCCCGGGCGCGTCGGCCTGGTGAGCCGCGCTCCGGTGCCCATGCCGAGAGCCGGCGCAGCAGCCACGATCGAGAACAGCACCAGGGCTGCGACGAGGTTCTTGGCAGTCGTGTAGGCGGTCGCGTCACCGAACGCCTGCACCCCTGAGGAGTTCAAGTACACGGCCACCCCGCTGATCCCCGCGGTGGTCAGGGCCAGCAACAGCCCGGTGCGTCGAGTGCTGGTCGCGTCAGGGCTTCTCATGGGATCTCCTCACAGATCGACAGCGCGGATCGCCAGCGCATCGCGTACCGCCGCAGCGCTGACCCGGTGCAGGGCGAAACCGGAATGGGCCAGCACCCACTCACCGGGGGTGACCGGTCCGTCGAGGGTAAGCAGGTTGACCTCGACCAGCCTGCCTGCTGACGTGCTGGCCGCCGCCGTGGGGCCTGCCGGGATGCCCGCTCGGGCCAGCGCGGTGCCGTCCGGGCGCACCTCGACCAGTTCGAGCGGGACCTCAACGCACATCGGCGGCCGCCCGGTCCTCGGCCCGGTCCAGCGCCGGGTCAGCAACCATCGGCTGGCCGGCGCCGTTCAGTTCGCCGAGCACGGCGTCGACCGCCGCGGGGATGGCGTCGTGCACCTCCGGGGACATCGGGGCCCCCGGATCGAACGACACTGCCTGCACGCCCACCACCCGCAACCGTTCGGGCAGACGGTCCAGGGCGCCGGCCAGTGCGATCACCCCGGCAAGGCCCAGATCATGGGTCCCGGTCGTCCCGGTGCGCACCGGCAGCGCCGCCTCGCCGGGACCGACCCGCAGGACCCGGACCGTGCCGGCCGCCTCCCCAGCCCGGATCGCGTCGATCACCACCACCAGGTCCCATCCCGGCATCAGGTCGACCAGGGCGGTCGGGTCCTCGTGCACCAGGACGTGCACGTTGCCCGCCGCCTGCGTCGGGCGGCGCTCGGCGACCTCCGCACCCATCAGCGCGGCCACCAGGCGGGCCACCGCGGGCCCGACCGCGTCGTCGCCACGGTCCACCGAGCCCAGGCCGACGACCAGCGCGCGCGGGCGCGGGACGGGCGGGCGCGGATCGGGCGGGCGCTGGGCAGGCAGGTGCATGGGACCACTCACAGGTGCTCCACCTCCAGGTCCAGGAAATGCGTGGCGCAGGAGATGCACGGGTCGTAGGTGCGGATCGCGACCTCGCACTGGTGGGTCAGCTCCTCGTGCGACAGGTCGAGGTGCGCTTCCACGAACGCGCGCAGGTCCGCCTCGATCGCCGGCTGGTTCTGCGACGTCGGCGGCGTGATCTGGGCCTCGAGGATCGTGCCCGACTCGTCGATCCGATACCGGTGGTAGAGCAGCCCGCGGGGCGCCTCGGTCGCGCCGTGCCCCTCCCCGGCCCGAGCCGGAACATCGACGGCGGCCGCCGGGGCGCCGTGCCAGGCATCGATGATCCGGATGGCCTCGTCGAGGGCGTGGATGAGCTCGACCGTGCGCACGAGGATCGAACGGAACGGGTTGCGACAGGTGGGCGCCATGCCCACGGACTCAGCGACCTCGCGGGCCAACGGGGCCAGCGCCGGATAGTTCAGCGAGTAGCGCGCGAGCGGACCGACCACATAGCGCTGGTCATCGAATGATGCGTGCAGGGCGTTCGAGTGCGCCACGTGCGTCTCCGTGACGTGCGCGCCGAACTCCGACACCGCGGCCCGCAGCCCGGCGCTGGTCAGCAGCGCCCCGGACTCCAGCGGGTAGCCGTGCGAGGCGTCCAGGGCCACGTACAGGTACGGCTGCTCGAAGTCCGGGTACTCCAGCCCGGCGAGCAGCGGAAGTGCCGCGATCGCGTCCTCGCGGGCGGCCACCAGCGGCGGGCGCACACCGGCCAGCTCCTCGGGGGTGGGCAGTCGGTGGAAGCCGCCGACCCGGACGTTCACCGGGTGCACGGCACGCCCACCGACGACGGTCATCAGGTCGTTGCCGACGCGCTTGATCCGCAGCGCGGACTCGACCAGCGCACGGTGGTCGCGGGCCATCTCGATCGCCCCGGGATAGCCGAACAGGTCCGGGGCGTGCAGGAAGAAGATGTGCAGCGCGTGGCTCTCGATCCACTCCCCGCAGTACAGCAGCCGCCGCAGGGTCCGGATCTCCTCGGGCACTGACACCCCGCAGGCGTCCTCGATCGCCAGGCAGGAACTCATCTGGTAGGCCACCGGGCAGATCCCGCAGATCCGGGCGGTGATGTCCGGCGGCTCGGTGTGGGCCCGCCCACGCAGGAACGCCTCGAAGAAACGGGGCGGCTCGAAGATGCGCAGGTGCACGTCGAGCACCTCGCCGTCCTGGACGTGCACGTGCATGCCGCCCTCGCCCTCGACGCGGGCCAGGGTCTCCACGCTGAGCACGTGGCTGCCGGACGTGAGCTTGTGGGTCATGTGCCCGCCTCCTGCACCTGGAAGGCGGCCGCGCCGGCGTTGAACGTGTGGAAGAAGCGCTGCACGTCGACCTCCGGCATCCCGTTCGCACGCAACTGGTCGACCAGCGCCGCGCTGTTGACCGAGTCCTGCGGCCCGAAGCAGCCATAGCAGCCACGGTGGTAGGCCGGGCAGAGCGCACCGCAGCCGGCCTGCGTGACGGGCCCGAGGCAGGGCATCCCCTCAGCGACCGCCACGCACACCGTGCCGCGTCGCTTGCACTCCACGCATACGCAGTAGCCCGGAACCCGTGGACGTCGCCCGGCCAGCGACGCGGCGAGCACCTCGAGCAGCTGTCCCTTGTCGATCGGGCAGCCGCGCAACTGGAAGTCGACGGTCACGTGCGCAGAGATCGGCGTCGAGCGCTCCAAGGTCGCCAGGTAGGCCGGGTGCGCGTAGACGATCGACAGGAACTCACCCACATCGGCGAAGTTGCGCAGCGCCTGGATGCCGCCACTGGTGGCGCAGGCGCCGATCGTGATCAGCGTCCGTGACGCCGCCCGGACCTGCTGGATCCGCTCGGCGTCCGAGGGAGTGGTGATCGACCCCTCGACCAGGCTGACGTCGTAGGGCCCGGCGACCACCGCGCGGGTGGCCTCGGGGAAGTAGGCGACCTGCACGTGCTCGGCCACCGTGAGCAGCTCGTCCTCGCAGTTGAGCAGCGTCAACTGGCAGCCGTCACAGGACGCGAACTTCCAGACCGCCAGCGTGGGGCGGGCGCTGGCGGCCGCCGTCGGGGCGGTGGTGGCGGAGCCAGGCACGGCGAACTGGGTCATCAGAGCTCCCGGATGTCCATCAGCGGCGCGAGCCGCTCGTAGGTGAGCACCGGCCCGTCCACGCACAGGAACAGCTCGCGCAACTGGCAGTGCCCGCACAGCCCGACGCCGCACTTCATGTTGCGCTCCATCGACAGCCGGATCCGGTCGGTTGGCACGCCGCGGTCCACCAGGGCGGTCGCGGCGTAGCGCATCATCACCTCGGGTCCGCAGACCAGGGCCAGGGTGCGCGCGGGGTCGAAGCCGGCCCGGGTGACCAACGAGGTGACCAGCCCGACCCGCCCGGTCCAGCTCGGCGGCCCGTAGTCGACGGTGACCTCCACGACGATCCGATGCTCGGCCGCCCACGTGGCCAGGTCGTCCGCGAACAGGACATCCTCCGGCGAGCGCGCCCCGTAGAGCAGCACCACGCGGTGGTACTCGGCCCGCCGGGCGGCGATCTCGCACAGGGCGGGCCGCAGCGGGGCCAGGCCGATCCCGCCGGCCACGAGCACCACGTCACCGCCCATGCCATCGGACACGTCCCACCCGGTGCCGAACGGCCCCCGTACCCCGATCACGGTGCCGGGGGCGGCACCGACCAGGGCGTGGGTCACCGAACCCACGTCGCGGATCGTGTGCAGCAGTGGACCCGGCGTCGTGGGGTCGGCGCAGATCGAGATCGGGACCTCCCCGACGCCGAACGCGTGCAGCATCGTGAACTGTCCCGAGGCATGCGCCAACGCCGGCCCGTCCAGCGGCTCGAGGGCCAGCGTTACGGTGTCGCGGGTGTCCAGCCGGGTCCCGGTCACCTGGAACAATCGCGGGCGCATCGCGTCTGGCACACCTGGCACGGGGCCGGTTGCGGGCATCGCGCCGCCGGCTGCTGGGGCCGTCTCGGTGGCCATGTCGGGGGTCGGGCCGGTGGTCGTCCCCGTGGTCATCGTGGTGTCCCGTACAGGTCCAGCAGCCGCATCCGGGCATCCTGCAGCCGCTCGTACATCACGTGTGCCACCCGCGCCATGAGGGCGTAGCCCAACTCCGGATCCTCGGCGCACTTGCCCCGCAGGCAGGCCCCGTCGATTGCCACGGCCCGGATCGGGCTGGTCGCCCGTGCGTCGAACATCCACCGGTGCGGCGGGACCAGCCAGGACCAGCCGACGACGTCACCGTCGTCCATGCTGGCGATCCGCAGGGGCCCCTGGTGGGGGGAGCTCACCTCGAGGGCCACCCGGCCCGAGCGGATCACGTAGAAGGTGTTGGCCGGCTCGCCGGTGCTGAACAGGACATCGTCGGCCCGGAAGCCCACGTTGCGTGCGCAGCCCACGATCAGGTCCATCGCGGCCGGATCCAGGCCTGCGAAGAACGGGTGCTCGGGCAGGTACTCGGACAGCGTGCGCATCACTCCTCCTGTGCTCCGCCTGTGGTCACGGCCCCGTGCGCAGCCGCCAGTTCGCGCAGCGTGGCCACCTCCGCAGTGAGATCGATCCCGGCCGGGCACCACGTGATGCAGCGGCCACATCCGACGCAGCCGGACATCCCGAACTGGTCGGTCCATGCGGCCAGCTTGTGAGTCAGCCACTGTCGGTAGCGTGCGCCGGTTGACGTGCGCACCGCCCCGCCGTGCAGCTCCGAGTACTCCCAGGAGAAGCAGGAGTCCCAGACCCGGTGCCGTTCGTCGAGGTCGCCCGTCAGGTCGCTGACATCCTCGATCGAGGTGCAGAAGCAGGTGGGGCAGACACTCGTGCAGTTGGTGCAGGCCAGGCATCGGGCTCCCACGTCGGCCCAGTGTGGGCTCTCAGCGCTTGCGTAGAGCAGGTCGTGGACGTCGTCGATGCGCATCGAACGGCCCATCGCCGCACTCGCGCCGGCGACCACGGCATCCGCGGCGGCGGAGTCCTGCACGGTGGCCGCGCGCACCGGCAACTGGTCGAGGATCCCCTGCCCCGCGTTGGTGCCGACCTCGACCAGGAATCGGTGCGGATCGGTCAGCTCGGTGAGCGTGAGGTCCGCGCCCGGACCCGGCTTCGGGCCCGTGCCCATCGAGGCGCAGAAGCAGGTGCCGGCAGGGCTGCCGCAGGTGACCGCGACGAGGAACGTGGAAGCGCGCCGGTGTGCGTAGTCCGCATCGCCGGTGGCCCGCCCGGCCAGCACCTCATCGTGGATGGCGATGGCCGCCAGGTCGCAGCCCCGGATGCCCAGCAGGGCGATCGGCTCGGGACCGGGCTCGGCGGCTTCGTCGACAGTGAAGGTTGCCCCCTCGCGCCGCCCCCGCCACAGCAGGCTGTCCGGCGGGAACAGGACCGGCTTGGCCGCCTGGGGGGTGGCCGCGAAGCCGAACAGCAGTTGATCGCCACGGCTGCGGGTTCGGTACCGGCCCGCTGATTGCTCGTCGCCGATACCGACGGGCAGGTCGTCGATGCTGCGGATCTCACCGGTGCGGATCGCGCCGATGCCGGGCGTGGGACCCAGCACCCGGTAGCCGCCGGCGTGCAGCGCCTCGATGAGGGACTGCAGGCCAGCAGGATTCAGGATCGCGTGGTCAGCCATCCGGCACCTCCGAGGCAACATCAGCAGCCTAAGGGGGTGGCCCCGTCGGAATTAGGGTCCTTTGGCACGCCCAGAGGGCTCGGAGGTCACCTGTGTCGCCCTGCTCGCCGGGCCCAGGGAGCTCGGCGGCCCGCCCCATCCCGAGGCAATGGGGCGCCAGAGCAGCAGGGCCGCGAGCAGGGTTGCGCTGGAGCCGAACGCCCAACCGGCCAGCACGTCGCTGGGCCAGTGCACCCCGAGCACCACCCGGCTCAGGCCGATCACCGGGCCGAGGACCACCAGCAGCCATCCCGACCAACGCATCCCCCGGCTGCGCCGGGCCGCTGCGAGCTGGACCAGGACCAGGCCGAGCGCGAGGTAGACGTAGATGCCCGCTGCGGCGTGCCCGGACGGGAACGACCTGAGCAGGTCGGACTGGAACTGCTCGGCACCGGGCGGACGAGCGCGACCCATCGAGGTCTTGGTCAGCTCCACGACCAGGACGCCGACCACGCCGGACAGGGCCAGGAATCCCGCAGCCGCCCGCCTCCTGGTGAACGCCAGGGTGAGCACGGCCACCACCGCCAGCAGCGTCGACCAGATCGGGCGAGTGGCCAGGCCCAGGGCATGCGCGACATCGACCGGCCAGCCCAGTGGATCGGCCCAGCCACGGGTGAAGTCCGTGATGGCCTCGTCGAAACCCAGCAGCCACGGCCAGCCGTTGGCCACACCCACGGTCAGGAGCAGCGCGGTCGACGCGGCCACGATGAGACCGGCCAGGGCCGTGCGCCGGGCCCGATCCGGGCCGCCGGGGACTGGGCTGTCGGGGACTGGTGGATCATCGCGCTGCTCAGGGACCGCCACGAGCGCACCGTAGCCCAGATCCGCAGGGCCACCAGTCAGCTGGTGATGTCCTTGTTGGCCAGCCGCGCCCACGCCAAGGTGCCGAAGACGAGGATGTAGCCGAGGTCGACCAGCAGGCCGCGTTGCATGGTGTCCCAGAAGATCGGGTCGCGGAACGCGTCGGCGAACGCCGGCCAGCGGGTGACCAGCAGCCATGGGTGCAGCCAGGCGACCTGTGAGATCCCGGTCAGGATCCACATCGCGCTGGCCACCACCGTGGTGGCGATCATCGCGGCGATCGGCTGTTCGGTCAGCGTGGACAGGAACAGGCCGATCGCGGCCAGCCCGGCCAGGCCGGCGGCCAGGTACAGCACCGCCAGGGCCAGGCGCGCAAGAGCTGCCCCGAGGCTGATCTGGCTGCCCGAGAGCAGGGTCGTCGGGCCCAGCCCGAGCAGCACCGCCACCCGACCACGACTCCGGTGCCGGCCACCACAAGCACGCCCAGGATCGCGCCGATCACCAGGGCGAGGTACTTCACGACCAGCAGCCGGGTGCGACTCACCGGGACGGTCAGCAGGTAGCGCAGGGTGCCCTGGTTGGCCTCGCCGGCGATCGCGTCGCCGGACAGCAGCGCCACGGCCAGCGGCAGGAACAGCGCCATCTCGATCGACATCGAGGCCAGCGCGACGAAGATCCCGTTGTTGGTGGCTGCGGACAGCAGACCCATCCCGCCACCGTCGGAGTCGCCGCCCTGGGCGCGCAGCGCGACGGCCAGCAGCACCGGTACGAGGCGAGCACCAGCAGGCCGGCCTGGTTGCGCCGCCGGCCGAGGATCAGCCGCAGCTCGAGCGCAGCAACCGCCAGGAGGCGGCCACCACGCTCGCGCGGCCGTGGGCCGCTCGAGGTGCGGGGGCCGGGGACAGCGTCCGGTTCCGAGGGCGCCGAGTGCTCAGCCGCTGACATCGAAGCCCTCCCCGGTCAGTGCCACGAACAGGTCCTCCAGGCTCGGAGCGGCCACCGTGAACCCGCGCACGCCCACGCCGCCGGCCACCAGCGCGGCGACCACGCGCTCGGGTTCGAGATCGTCGGGGGTGGCCCGCACACCGCGTCGCGTCGGGCGTGATCGCGGTCAGGCCGAGCCCGGCGAGGACCTCCGCGGCCAGTTGCGGCTCGGGCGGTGGTCACCTCGACCACCGCCTGCGCGCCGGCGGATCGGACCTCGGCGACGGTGCCCTGGGCGACGAGGCGACCCTCGCGCATCACGCCCACGTGCGTGCACATCTGCTCCACCTCGCCAGAGCAGGTGACTGGACACCAGCACGGTGGCGCCCTCGTCGGCCAGGCCGGCCACCAGGTGGCGCACCTCGCGGGTGCCCTGCGGGTCCAGGCCGTTGGTCGGCTCGTCGAGGATGAGCAGGTCGCGCGGGCGCGAGCAGCGCGGCGGCGATCGCCAGGCGCTGGCGCATGCCCAGCGAGTAGGCGCGGTAGCGCTTCGTGGCGGCAGCCAGCAGGCCCGACCCGGTCCAGCGCCTCGTCGATGCGCCGAGCCGCGGTGCGGGCGTCGGCCAGCCGATCGGCGGCGTCCAGTCGGGCAAGGTTGGCCCGGCCGGACAGGTAGGGGTGGAACGCGGGGCCCTCGACCAGCGCGCCGACCCGGGGCAGCACGGCGACCGGCGCCGGCGGGATCGGGGCACCGAGCAGCGTGCACTGCGCCCGCGCTCGGGCGCACCAGGCCCAGCAGCATCCGGATCGTCGTGGTCTTGCCCGAGCCGTTCGGCCCGAGGAAGCCGTACACCGCGCCGGTCGGGACCGCCAGGTCGATCGCGTCGACGACGGTCTGCGCGCCGAACCGCTTGGTCAGGCCAGCGGTCGCGACAGCCATGGAGCTCGCCGCAGGTGCAGGCGCGGCAGGTTGGTCACTCATAGGCGGCCAAGGCTACGCCGGTCTGGCCGGTCCGCCGGTCGAGGCGCGAGTGGGCCATCCGACACGCATCTGGGGCAGCCCCGAGAGGCCCCCACTACGATCGCGTGATGACGTGGGTGTCGCGGAGTCTGGCCGGGCTCGGCCTGCTGGCGGTCGCCTGGGTGCTGGTCACCGCCCTACCTGCCGTGGTTCATGGGCACCCGGCCTACGCGATCCTGCTCGGGCTGACGGTCCTGGGCTGCGGCTGGGCTCTGTGGCTGCACCGGACCCGCCGCCCGACGCTGCACGGTTGGCGGCGCGTCGGGTCGATCGCGCTCGCGTTCGGGGCGGTCGGATGGATCGCGATGATCTTCTGGCTGACGCCGTTCACCGCCCAGGAGCCGGCGCTGTCCGCGATGTCCTCCGACGCGCAGGTGACGGTCACCGAGTCGGCCACCCGGATCGTCATGACGCCGGCCGCCGAACCCTCCTCGACCTCGGTGTTCTTCCAGCCCGGTGCCCGGGTCGATGCCCGCGCCTACGCGGCGGTGCTGCGTCCCATCGCCGAGGCCGGGTACCGGGTGGTGATCGTCAAGCAGCCGCTGGGGATCGCGTTCCTGTCCCTGGGCGCGTTCGACAGCGTGGCGCAGGCCTACCCGGAGACAACCGGCTGGGTCCTCGCCGGGCACAGCCTGGGCGGGACAGTCGCCGCCATCCAGGCCGCCGCCAACGACCAGGACGAGAGCTCGCCGGCGCGCGGGCTGCTGTTCCATGCGTCGTTCCCGGCATCGGATCTCAGCGAGTCACTGAGTGCGGCGGTCGTGAGCGTCTCGGGCACGCA
Organism: uncultured Actinomycetes bacterium; assembly: GCA_963781015.1. Classification (GTDB taxonomy): domain Bacteria; phylum Actinomycetota; class Actinomycetes; order S36-B12; family CAIYMF01; genus Prado023. Next base: position 319,525 of record CAWAEB010000009.1, read on the forward strand.
GGACGGGCTGGCCACCCCGGCCGACATCGAGGCCTCACGGCCCAACCTGCCCGCCGATTCCCGCTTCGAGGCCATCGATGGCGCGGTCCATGCCTTCTTCGGCGACTACGGCCCGCAGCCCGGGGACGGCCAGCCGACCATCACCCACGGCCAGGCGCGCGCCCAGATCTCGGCGGCGAGCCTGGACTTCATCGCCCAGGTGGCTGGGGACCGCTGAGTCCTGCAGCGTGCCGTCGAGCCGGCTGTCAGCGGTGGCCCTCGAGCGGCTGCCTGGAGGCGCGGCTCAGCCGGCCGGCTGCCCCTGCCCTACGCACACTGCCCGTGGCCGGAGACGCTGGAGCGTCGGACCTCAGGAGACGTCGGACAGGGCGGCGCTGAGGGCGTCGGGACTGACGGCGCCGATCGCGAGTCGGCCGTCGTCGGTGAGGATCGCGGAGAACAGCGTCCCACGCAGCACCCGGCCGGTGCCCCAGTCTCCGGACGTCTGCGGCAGGGACCCGATCAGGGCCAGGGCGGTGGACGCGTCGTCGCTGGCGTGCGGGCCGGGGCGGTCAGACTCCTCGCGACTGCCCTGCTCGGCCAGGTCGGCCAAGCCATCGGCGGGAAGGTCGGCGATGACGATCGTGCTCCAACCTTCGCCCACCACGGTCGGGGGCTCGCCGGAGGAGTCCTGCGAGGCGGGCCGATCCTTGCCGTCCCACTCGGCGGGATCCCCTGCCGCGTGCTCGGTCACCGTCGCGCCCGGCGGTGGGGTGAAGTCGAAGAGCGCGGCATCCGGGGTTCCGAAGTCGACGGAGGTGAATCCCACCTCGAATGCGGGGTCCGACTGCTGCGCGGAGTAGACGCGCACGCGCAGCGGAACCGAGGTCTCGGCGTCCATCGCCAGCGCCACCCTGGCGACCAGCGTCTGATCATCACGCGGGGTGAGCAGCAGTTCGTAGGTGTCCCGGCCGGCGACGGTGCCGACCCCGGAGGTGGTCACCTCGGTGGTCGGGTCCAACGCCTCGAGGGCCATGGTCGCGGCCTCCTGCGGGGTGCTCGGCAGGTCTGTGGGCAGCGTCGCGTCCTTGCCGTCCCGCTCCGGCAGGTCGGCCGGTTCGGGCAACGTGTAGGAGTCGGCAGTGGCATCCGCGCTGGACCACACCCACACCTGCTCGCCATTGCGGATGACGGTCTGCTCGGAGGTCCGGCCCAGCAGGGCCAGACGCTGGCGGGTCGGACCGTCGGCCCACACCCGCAGCGTGTTCTCGCCCATGGCCAGCCCTGCGGTGCTGCCCGAGGACGTCATCCCCATCGGGAGATCGGGCAGACCGAGGTCAGCCTGGGTGGTCACGGTGCCCGAGACCGTGTCGGTGCTCGGCGACTGCAGCGCGACCAGCAACTCCTGCGCGGTGCGCGGCTCCAAGCCGGCGTCGGCCGAGGCGGCCAGCGGCGCAAGCAGGGAGCCGACGAGGATCGCGGCGCCGGCACCGGCGGGAACCGCCCAGCGCAGACCGGGTCGGGAGTCGAAGGAACTCATGGGTCCATGATGCGCCTGATCCGGCGCCGCGGCACCCTCGCGATCCCCTCTGGGCGCGGGCAGTTCCCGCCCGCGCGAGGCGTCCTCGAAGCGCCAACCGCTTCCCAACTTCCGATCTGCTTCCCGAATTTGGGAAGCAGATCGATGAAGGGGAAGCGCATCGGCGGAGTGCTCGGGCAGATCCTTGAACTCGATCGGCTCCTCGAAAGCAGCACGGCGCGCGGCCCTGCGCAGCGCCCCGAGAATCGCCGGTCCGGTGAGCATGATCAGCGCGAAGTTGGTCAGGGCCCGGCCCAGGTCCCAGCCCAGGCTGGTGGCCAGGCTGAACACGAGGAACCGATGCAGGTTCTCCGCGACGGGAGCACCAGGCACGAAGGACAGCCCCCCCTCCAGTCCGGTCGCGAACGGCCAGAACGACAGGTTCAGCAGCAGCCCGTACGCCAGGCCGGCGAGCGCCCCGTAGACCGCCAGCATCACTACCTCGCGCCGGCCACGCATCGGGGGCAGCATCCCCGCCCCCCAGCCGACCCAGGCCGCACCGAACATCTGGAACGGCAACCACGGCCCGACGCCGCCGGTGATCAGTGCCGAGGCGAACAGGGTCGTCGCCCCGAGGACGAAACCGAAGCCGGCGCCGAACACCCGCCCCGCCAGGACGAGCAGGAAGAACACTGTCTCCAGGCCGGCCGTCCCCGCCGAGGGGTCGCAGCGCAGCGCCGACCGCCGCGAGCACCCCCAGCATCGCGATGGCCTTGACGTCCATGCCGCCCTCGCTGACCTCGGCCAGCACCACAGCGAGCAGCAGGGGCAGCACGAGCGCGAAGACCAGGGGAGCGTCGGTGCCGTGCGCGAGGCCGGAGTCCGCGCTGATGATCAGCGGCCAGCCGAACGCGATGATCCCGGCCACGCTGGCCAGGGCCACGGCCAGAGCGGAACGTGGCCGCATCCGGACTGCGCGGATCCGACGTGTCGGCGCCCGGCCCTCAGGCGCCCGGCCCTCAGGCGCCCGGCCCTCAGGCGCCCGGCCCTCAGGCGCCCGGCCCTCAGGCGCCCGGCCCTCAGGCGCCCGGCCCCCAGGCTCCCGGTCCTCTTCCGGCTGCCTGGTCATCCGCGGACCCCCTCGAGGGCGGAACGCACCTGCGCCACGGTGAGCCACGGGCCGGGTGCGGTCACCTTGGCCACCTGGGGGGCGAACGCCGGCGAGGCGACGATCACCTCGGCGGTCGGCCCGTCAGCCACGACCTCTCCGGCGGCCAAGACGATCACCCGGTCGGCGCACTCGGCGACGAACTCGACGTCATGGGTGGACACCACCACGGCACGGCCCTGGGCGCGCAGGTCGTGCAGGACCGCGGTGAGCGACGCCTTGGCCGCCGGGTCCAGGCCGCGGGTCGGCTCGTCCAGGAGCAGCACCGGCGGATCGGCGGTCAGCTGGACGGCCAGGACCAGGGCGAGCTTCTGGCCCTCCGAGAGGTCGCGGGGATGCTGTTGAGCAGGGATGCCGGGGGCGAGGTCGCCGAGCAGGCGCGCGCAGGTGCCCGGGGTGGCGCTGCTCTCCCGGTCGGCCTGGTCGCACTCCGCGGCGACGGAGTCCAGGTAGAGCAGGTCAGCTGCGCTCTGTGGCACGAGTCCGATCCGGGTGCGGCGCTCCTGGGCGGGCAGCTCGGCGGGCGCGACCGGGGGTGCTCCGGGTGGGACGAGCACCGCACAGCGACCCGACGTGAGCGTGCCGCTGCCCTGCATGGCCCACAGCAGCGAGGACTTGCCTGAGCCGTTGCGCCCCATCATGGCCGCGACCTGGCCGGTGTGCAGGTCCAGGTCCACACCGGCCACCGCGATGACATCGCCGGGATGACGCACGACCACATCACGTGCGCGCAGGGCGATCGGACCGGGTACAGCGTCGTCGCGACCCGCTCGCGCGCCTGCACCGGCCACAGCGTGCAGCTGGGCGCGCAGCTCACCGGCCGCCCTCCGAGCGTCGCGCACCGAGAGCGGTAACGGCGACCACCCGGCGTAGCGGCCGAGCTCCACGACGGGCGAGGCGACATCGCTGTCGATCATGATGTCGGTCGGCACGCCGCTGCGCACCCGGCCATCGCCCGCGACGTGGATCACGGTGTCGGCGTAGTGCAGCACCCGCTCCACGCGATGCTCGGCCACGACCACGGTGACGGCCAGGTCGTGCACGAGGCGGGTGATCGTCGCCAGGACCTCCTCGGCCCCGGTCGGGTCCAGTGCGGAGGTCGGCTCGTCGAGCAGGATCACCCGCGGATGGCAGGTGAGCACCGACCCGATGGCCACCCGCTGCTGCTGGCCGCCGGACAGCTCGCGCAGGGCGGCGTCGCGCAGCTCGGCGATCCCGAGCAGGTCCAGGGTCTCCTCCACCCGCTTGCGCATCGTCGCCGGTGGCAGGCCGAGCTGCTCCATCCCGTAGGCGAGCTCCTCCTCCACCGTGTCGGTCACGAACCCGGCCAGTGGGTCCTGCCCGACGACCCCGACGATGTCGGCCAGGTCCCGCGGCCGATGGTCGCGGGTGTCGCGTCCGTTGACCAGCACCCGGCCGTGCAGCGTCCCCCCGCTGAAGTGCGGCACCCGGGCGCACATCGCGCCGAGCAGGGTGGACTTGCCCGAACCGGTCCGGCCCACGACGAGCGCGAGCTCGCCCTCGTCGAGTGCCAGGTCCACCGCCCGCAGCACGGGGCGCTCCGTGCCGGGCAGGGTGACGGTGACCTGCTGCAGGACCAGCGCATGCTCAGCCATGGACGGCCACCGCCTGCTCCGGGGCTCCGCGCCGCGGTGTGCGCGGAGCAGGCCGGGGCGGTTCGGGGGTCAGGTACGCCGGCAGCGCCCCGACCAGCAGACCGAACACGGCCAGCAGTGGCAGCGCTGGGAACGCCAGGGGGGTCAGTGGCATCGCCAACGCGTCGGGCTGGGTGCGCGAGAGGATGACCAGTGCGGCGGCGGCCGCTGTCCCGCACGCGACCGTGAGCCATTCAGCGCCGCGCCACGGGTCCGGACGGTAGGTCGAGCGCTGCACCTGCCGGCCGCCGAGCCAGAGCCCGAGGGTGGCCAGCGCCAGGCCCACGACCAGCGTCGGGGATCCCATCAGGGCGGGGGTGGTGGCGTCCAGGACGCCGTAGATGCCGACCGCGCACGCCAGCAGGCCGCCAAGGGTGGCCGTCGCGGTGAGCAGTCGGGTGGCTCGGGGAACCTCGGGTGCCCGGCCGTAGCCGCGGGAATCCATCGCCGCGGCCAGCAGCAGCGAGCGCTCCAGGGTGTCCTCCAGGACCGGCAGGGCGACAGCCGGCACGGCGCGGAGCCCGCGCGCCTGGTCGCCACGCAGCTGCCGGGCCCGGCGCACCCGCGCGACGCTCTCGGCCAGTTGCGGGGCGACCGAGACCGACACGACCACCGCCGAGCCGATCTCGTGCAGCGCGGCCGGCAGGGACCGCAGCAGCCGCTTCGGGTTGGCCAGGGCGTTGGCCGCGCCGATGCAGGCGATCATCACGGCCAGGCGGAGGCCGGTCAGCGCCGCCCCGAGCAGGCCCTCCAGGTACACGGTGCCGCCGAGCTGGATGCCTCCCGCCCAGGCGGGCAGCGTGATCTCAGGGAGCGGCAGCACCACGATGGTCCCGAACTTCAGCCCGACGATGATGTGCAGGACCACCCGCATGGCGATGATCGCCAGCCCCAGCCACAGGTAGAGCCGGAAGGCGCGGGCCCAGGGTGACGAGCCGCGCCGGGCGGCCACGACCAGGGAGACCACAGCCAGGGCCAGACCCAGCAGCAGGGGGTTGGTCGTCATGCTCACGGCGATCGCCATCCCGATGGCCCACCCCCACCACGCACCTGGGTGCACGGTGCGTGGCAGGGATCGACTCATCGGATCATCATCACGTCACGCGCGACGCTTGCGGGCGACGAGACCGGCGCCGGCCGCGACGAGCGCCACCAGCACTCCGCCTGCTATCAAGGTGGTCGGTCCGCCGCCGTTGGAGTTGGCGCCGGCGGCCTGGGCGACCAGCGCAAGCTCCGCAGCGCTGGGACCCGACGCCTCGGGCGGCGCCGGGCTTGCCGAGTTGTCCTCCGCTGCAGCGGCGCTGGGGTCGGCCGCGGGGCTCTTCGTGCCAGGGGTGCTCTGCGTCGGCTTCGGTGCCGCCGCCTTGGCCGCGGGCGTCCCGGTGGATGCGGACGTCGCCTTCGGTTTCGTGGTGGAGCCGGTCGAGGGCGTCGAACTGCGCGTCGCCGAGGACTTGGGCGTGGTGGTCGCCTTCGGCTCGGCAGCCGCTTTCGGCTTGGCCGTCGCTGTTGCCTTGGCTGTCGGTGTCGTCTTCTTGGTCGGGGTCGGCTCGGGTGCCGGCGGCTTCGGCTCGGCCGGCGGGCTGACCCGGGGCTGCTGGCCCGAACCGAAGCGCCACCCCTCAACGGATCCGGGGGCCGGATCGTGGGAGCCGGCCCCGCGGCTGCTGTAGGACCACGAGCCCCCCTTGGGTGCGTACCAGTAGGACCAGTAGGCGGACGTCGGGGGTGCGACCCGGCAGGGATCCTTGTCCTTCGAGGGGAACCCGTCGATCCGGCAGGTGAACCCCGGTTGTGTCTGGACCTGCGTGACCGAGAAGCCGGCAGCGCTCAAGGCGGCCAATCCGGACTTCGGGTCACCGCTGGCGCACCGGGTGGTGATGCTGCTGCCGGTGTCGACGATGACCGTCACGCCCGAGGTTCCGGGGCACTCGGCGGCAGAGGCCGGCCCCGCTGGAGCGACGATCAGCGCCGCGCCGGCCAGCACCAGGCCGCCGAGCAGCGCGCCATTGCGATGTCGGGGCCTCATTCGTGGGCACCTCGTCGACGCGACAGCGTGAGGGCGGCGAGCCCCACCAGCAGCAGGCCGATCCCGAGCGAGGCAGGGGCCAGCGGGTTGGCCCCGGTCGCGGCCAGTTCCTCCCCGGCAGGCGGGGAATCGGCTTCGACATCCGCGGCCGAGTCGGTCCCCGACGGCGTGGGGTTCGCGGTGGTCGTCCCGGTCGGGTCCGGGCCGAGTGTCTCACTGGGATCCGGGCTGGGTGTTGTCGTCTCGGAGCACGCCAGTGCCGGCGCCTGCGCGGTCGCGCCGGCGTTGGTCACTGAAGCGAGCGGGACCCCAGCGAGTGCGAGCAGGGCCTGCGGCGTCGCGCGCCGTTCCTGGTCAGTGGCATCGGCCGCAGACCCGGCCGCGCCGGCCGCGTCATAGGCGGTCTGGTCGTAGGCGATGGCTCCGCGGAGCGCCTCGGGCACCGCGCAGCCGAACTGCAGCGGGGTGAGGTAGCTCAGAGCCCGCTGCGCCTGTGCCGAACGCCCGCCGGCAAGCAGTGCCTGCGCTGCGAGGCCGGTGCTGTTCGAGTTGTCGGCCGGCTGCAGCGAACCGCCGTCGAATCCGCCGGTCGGACCCTGCTGCGCAGCGAGGAAGTCCAGGCCGTCTGAGGCTTCCCGGCTGCCCGCGCCATCCGCTGCCAACAGGGCCTGCACAGCGAACGCGGTCGAGTCGACCTCGGCGGTCGAGTCATCGGTACAGCCGGCGTCAGCCATTGGCGTGGGGAAGCCACCGTTGCCGCACTGCTGTCCCTTGAGGTACTCGACGGCGGCCTCCTCGACCGACGCTGCGCGCGTGAGCCCGATGATCGCCAGCGACTGGCCGAAGACGTTGGAGTAGTCGCCGTAGGCCGACTTGTCGCTGAACCGGCCGTTCGCTGCTTGCAGGCCCTGGAGGGTCGCCACCAGGTCGGTGCCGCCGAACGAGGCCGGGTCGACCTGCTGGGCGACTGCCACGTTGAGCAACTTGGCGGTGGGGCCGGCATAGACCTCGGCCGGGTCGCCGAAACCGGTGTAGTTGACCACGTTGTCGGCCAGCACGGCCGTTGCCCCGCTGCCCGCGTCCTGTCCGGTGCCGGCCGCGGCCAGGGCAAGCACCGAGTCTGCGATCAGACCCCACTGGGGGGAGGGCCCGAATCCGACGTCGATGGGGAGCAGGTAGTTGCTCTCAATGAGTTCCTGCTCCAGGAAGTGCGCACCGACCAGGGCCGGATCGGTGGACGTCGTCGGTCCAGCGGCGGCCGCATTCAGGCCGAAGCTGGTGACGCGACCACCCGGCACCATGCCGGTGTCTGCCCTGGGCGCTGCCTCGGGCGCAGCGCTGGCAGTCGCCGACTCAGTCGGCAGCCCGGGCGTGCTGGCCGTCGCGCTCTCGCTCGCGCGGGTGCTGGTGCTGGGGCTGCTGGTAGCGGTACTCGGATCAGCCGAGCCGTTCGTACTCGGGGACGTGCTCGCCTCAGGGCTACCGGTGGCGCGGGCATCCGGCCCGCCCTCAGCCAGCGAATCGGCAGGCATGCTCGCCGACGCGCTGGGCTCTGGGGCCGTAGCCACAGCGGGGGTGGCCGCCGCGGTCGAGGCGGCAGGGGCGCTCGGGACCGGTTCAGCGTCCCCAGCATGGGCGGCGGCCGGGACCAGGAGTCCCGCGGTCAGGCCCAGCGCGAGAGCGCCGCGCAGACGACGGGCAGGGGTGCGGGACACGGGTGTGCCTTTCTGAGCGGTTCGAGACTTTGCCCGTGACCCGCAGAGAATCTGCCGTGTCCGGGCTCCGTCCCGCGTTCCTCGACGGTGTTGGAGCCGCTCGCGCGATCGAGGCATTCCGGCTTGCCACCGAAGTGGCCTACGGCTGCGGGTCAGCGCCGGAATTCGACCGGCTTCCCCTCGTACGTGCGTGTGGTGTCGCCTTGCGACGACTCTGGAGATGCTACTCCCCACCGGGACCGTCCCGGACCGGCGCTCGACCGGGCCGCAAATCGCCCAGTCGAGGAGACGGCCAGTTGCGTGGAACCACCCGATGTCGACCGTCGGCGAACGGCATACGCTCGGCGGGTGCAGGAGTTCGACGCGCTCGCGCCACGGCCGTTGACCGAGCCTGCGCTCTCCCGGCTCCCGCTGTCGATGCCGAGGCGTGCCGAGATACTGAGGCTGCATGCCGCGTCACTCGAGCGCGGCGAACTCGGGTACCTCGACCCCGGGTCAGGGCTGTTCGTGCTGAACGCCCGGTTCCTCGCCGATCGGCAACGCTGCTGTCATAGCGGATGTCGCCACTGCCCGTACACGGCCCAGTAGCCCACGCGCCGCCGCGCGCCCCCGTGCGCTTCCCTTCTGTTGATCTGCTTCCCGAATTCGGGAAGCAGATCAACAGATGGGAAGCAGATGCGGGGGAGGCGGGCTGGCCGCTCAGGCGCCGAGCTCGTGGGCGAGGTCCTCGAGCTCGGCACCACCGGCCATCGCCCCGATCAGCTCGTCGAGCTCGACGTCCTCCTTGAGCCACCGATTCGTCATCTTCCCGCGCTTGAGCAGAACGAACTCGTCGCCGACCATGTAGGCGTGGTGGGGGTTGTGCGTGATCAGCACCACCGCGATCCCGCGGTCGCGGGCGTCACGGACGAACTTCAGCACCTTGCCCGACTGCTTGACGCCCAGCGCGGAGGTCGGCTCGTCGAGGATGACCACCTCGGCGCCGAAGTACACGGCACGGGCGATGGCAACCGCCTGGCGCTCGCCGCCGGACAGGGTGCCGATCGGCTGGTCCGGGTCCCGCAGGTCGATGCCGAACATGGTCAGTCCGGTGCGGGCGATCTCCCGCCCCGCGGCGATGTCCAGCCGGCGCAGCGGCCCCCAGCCCTTGACCGGCTCGCGGCCCAGGACGAAGTTGCGCCAGACGCTCATCAACGGGATCGTCGCGAGGTCCTGGAAGACGGTGGCGATCCCGGCGTCGCGGGCATCCTTGGGCGAACCGAACTCGGTCGGCTGGCCGGCGACGTACATCGTCCCCGTGTCGTTGCGGTGCACCCCGGACAGGATCTTGATCAGCGTGGACTTGCCCGCACCGTTGTCGCCCAGCACGCAGGTGACCCGACCGTGGTTGACGCCCATGGACACTCCGTCGAGGGCCACCACGCTGCCGAATGTCTTGCCGACATCCTCGAGCCGCAGGTACATGTCCCGCGATTCCGTCGCGGTGGTCTCAGCAGCCGCGGCCACGCGCACCTCCGCTTCGATCTCCGCTGGGTCCGGGGTGTGCTCGCTCATCGCTTGCCTCCCCCGGCTCGGTCGCGGACCCAGATGTTGAGCATCACGGCCCCGAACAGGATCAGGCCGAAGAACGTGAACCGCCACGTGGAGTCCCACCCGGCGTACTGGATGCCCAGAGTGGTCATGCCCAGGATCAGCGCGCCGAGGCTGGCCCCGATCACCGAACCGGAGCCGCCGGTCATCAGCGTCCCGCCGACCACCGCGGCGATGATGTAGTAGAACTCGTAGCCCGTGCCCTGCCCGGCGCTGACCGAGGTCAGTTCCACCGCGTTGATCGTGCCGACCAGCGCGGCACTGACCGAAACCACGATGAACATGCTGACCTTCGTGCGTCGTACCGGGACACCGGTGTTGCGCGCGGCGTTCTGGTCCCCGCCCACGGCGTAGATCCAGTTGCCCTGCCGGGTGCGCTGCAGCACCCAGGTGCCGAGGACGATGGCCAACAGCCACCAGCCCACCGCGACGGTGAAGGGCCAGGCAGAGTCCAGTCGGGAGCCGAACACCCACTGGGCGAGGCCGAACCCGTCGGCCTGGTCGATCCCGCCCACCCGGACCTGGCCGGTGATGGCCTGGGTGACCCCGGAGTTCAGGCCCATCAGGACGAACATCGTGGCCAGCGTGACGATGAAGCTGGGCAGCTTGGTCCAGGTGACCAGCATCCCGTTCATCAGGCCGATCAGGACCGCGAACAGGATGACGCACGGCAGTGCCAGCCAGAAGTTCAGGCCCACCTCGGAGACCAGGATGCCCAGCAGCAGGCCGGTCGAGCCGGTCATCACGCCGCTGGACAGGTCGACCTCGCCGCTGATCATGAGCAGCGCCACCGCGCACGCCATGATCCCGTACGAGGCCGAGACCCCCATCCAGGACGCGACCCCGGCAGCGGAGTTGAACGTGCCGGTCGAGTCGGCCAGCGTGAAGAACGTGAACACCACGACGGCCGCGATGGCCGCACCCACCGAGGGGCGGATCAGCAGCTTGCGCCACAGCGGCTCGCGACGCAGGCGCTCGTCGGCGCTGGTCGGTGTGCCACCGGACGCCGGGGCGGTGGTCGAGGCGCTCACCGGGTGCCCTCCTGCGCCAGGGCGGCGATCGCAGCAGCGTTCTCCTGGGTGACCAGCGCCGGTCCGGTGGCCACCAGCTCACCGGCGCCGACCTCGTTGCGGTTGCGCACGGCGAGTTCCAGGAACGTCACCGGCAGGTAGCCCTGCAGGTAGGGCTGCTGGTCGACGGCGAAGAGGATCTCCCCGGCGGAGACCGCGTCGAGGACGTCGGGGGACAGATCGAAGGTGGCCAGGATCTTGTCCCGGGACACGACCTCCTTGCGGGCAGCGCTGGCGATGTCCGGGTCCAGGGTGAGCACCGCGTCGGGGGACTGGGCGTCCATCGCCGCGCCGATCTCGCGGGCGGTTGAGCCCGGGTCCGCTGCCCCGGTGACCTGCACCTTGACCAGCTCACCGCCCAGGCCCTCAGCCGCCCCCGCGCAGCGTTCCTGAAGGCCGGTGTTGTTCTCCTCGTGGATGATGCACAGCACCTTCGTGGCGCCAGCCTCGGCCAGCGCCTCCCCGGCGGCCACTCCCGCACTGCTCTCGGTCTGACCCACGTGGGTGATGACCCCCGCCCGCTCGTTGAGCAGGTCGGAGCCCGAGTTCAGGGTGATCACCGGGATGCCGGAGGCCTCGGCGCGATCCAGGGCGCCGCTGATCGCCCCCGGGTCGGGGGCCGAGACTGCCAGGGCGTCGGCGCCCTGGTTGATGGCTGCGTTGATCATGTCGGACTGCAGCTTCAGGTCCCCCTCGCTGCCCTGGTAGTCCAGCGTGACGTCGGGCAGCGTCGCCGCAGCATCCTCAGCACCGCGGCGCACTGTTGACCAGAAGCCGCCGGCATCACCATGGGTGATCACCGCGATCCGCATCGGGCCGGTGTGTGGGCCATCACTGGGGTTCGCGTCGGGCCGGGCGCTGGTCGGGTCGACCGTGCAACCGGAGATCAGCGGCAGGATCAGCAGCGCGGCGACCAGGGACAGAGGGGCTCGCCGACTCGATCTCGGCGGGCGGAGCGAACGCATCGGGGACCTTCCGGGTCGGGGCCATGCTCACTGTGGCAGAACGTGCCGCCGCCTGCCCGCCGGAACGCGTCCGACGCGCGGGTGCGCCCCGGGCCGGCTCACGGTGGGCGACTACAGGTGCCCGTGCTCCCGCTCGACCTCCAGGCGCGCCGAGTAGGCAGCGACCTGGGTGCGCCGCTCCATGCCGAGCTTGGCCAGCAGCGAGGACACGTAGTTCTTCACGGTCTTCTCGGCCAGGTGCATCGTCTCGCCGATCTGGCGATTGGTCATGCCCTCGCCGATCAGGTTCAGGATCCGGTGCTCCTGCTCGTTGAGCGCGTCGACCTTCGAGTCGGACTTCGCCCCGGAGCGCAGCCGGTCGAGCACCCGCTGGGTGGCCCGTGGGTCCAACAGGCTGCGGCCGGACGCCACCGAGCGCACTGCCTCGACCAGGTCGTTGCCCTTGATGTCCTTGAGCACGTACCCGGAGGCGCCGGCCATGATCGCGTCGAACAGCGCCTCGTCGTCGGCGTACGAGGTGAGCATCAGGCACTTGAGGTCGGGGAGCATCGTGCGGGCGTCCCGGCACACCTCGATGCCCGTGCCGTCTGGTAGGCGCACGTCGAGCACCGCGACGTCGGGTCGTGCCGCCGGGATCCGGTGCAGGGCGTCTGTGGCCGAGCCGGCCTCGCCCACGACCTCCATGTCGTCCTCGAGGGCGAGCAGGTCGGCGATGCCGCGGCGCACCACCTCATGGTCATCGAGAAGGAACACCCGGATCGTCATGGCGCAAGTGTGCCCCATCATGTCGGGCACTGGCTCTGATCACGTTGTGCCCACTCGGCCCCGGAGGTCCTGAATCCTGAGGCGGGTCAACCGGTAGAACGACAAGTGTCCACTATGTGGACGGTTCGGCATTCGCTTTTTGCTCCACGAGTGCGCCCGACTTAGCCTGACGACACCTGCCAGATGGCCTATACCACAGGCCCTTTCCCTCGGGAGCAGCGTGTCCGCACCTGGTGCAACCCAGCCCCCTCCGGGCGAGGTTGCGGCCACGGGATGCGGCGCCTTCGCATGCCCGACCCGGTCCGCCGGCCAGCATTACCCGGTTGGTGGCGGTCGCTCGTCCGAACCCCCGGCGCGCGGGCTGGCGGCATGACCCTCCTCGTCCTGGGCATCAGCCACCGCAGCGCCCCCGTGGCCGTCCTGGACGCGCTGGCCCTGACCCCGGCGGACGCGGAGCAGCTCGCAGCCGACCTGTGCGCCACCGACTCGGTGTCCGAGGCCATCGTGCTGGCCACGTGCAACCGGGTGGAGGTGTACGCCGACATCGCGCGCTTCCACCCCGCCGTTGCGGCAGTGACCGAGGTGCTGGCCAAGGCAACCGGCGCCGACCGGGCCACCCTGCTGGAGCACAGCTACCTGCATTTCGACGCTGCGGCGGTGACCCACCTGTTCACGGTGGCTGCAGGCCTGGACTCGATGGTCGTCGGCGAGCCGCAGATCCTGGGCCAGGTGCGCGCCGCACTGGTCCGCGGCCAGGACTCCGGCACTGCAGGACGCGAACTGAACTCAGCGGTCCAGTCGGCGCTGCGTGTGGGCAAGCGGGTGCACAGTGACACCGGCATCGACCGGTGCGGGGTCTCCTTGGTCTCGGTGGCCCTGGATGCCGCTGTCGAGGTGGTGGGTGACCTCGCCGCTCGGCGCGTGCTGATCGTCGGAGCCGGCTCGATGGGCGCGCTGGCTGGATCGACCCTGACGGCGCGGGGCGCCGGTGAGGTGGTCGTCGCCAACCGCACCCTCGCATCGGCCCGGCACCTGGCCGAGTCAGTGCCTGGGGCCCGGGCAGTCGACCTGCCCGCGGTGGCTGCCGAACTCGCCGCGGCCGACGTGGCGGTGTTCGCGACCGGAGCACAGGACACCCTGATCGACCGGGAGCTGGTCGCTGTGGCGCTGCACGGTGCTGCCCGGCACGCCCCCGACCGTCCGCTGGTGATCCTCGACCTCGCCATGCCGCACGACACCGACCCGGCCGTGAGCGAGCTGCCGGGGGTGACCCGGATCGACCTGGCCGGGCTCGCCACCCTGCCCGCCACCGCTGCCTCGGAGGCCGACGCGACGGCCGCGCGCCAGATCGTGGCCGATGAGGTTCAGGCGTACCTGGCTTCGGCGGCCGCCCACCAGGTGGAGCCGACACTCGTCTCGCTGCGTGCGCACGGGGGGACCGTGCTCGATGCGGAGATGGCCCGGCTCCGGTTGCGGCTGACTGCGGTGGACGACGGCACCATGGCCGAGGTGGAGCGTTCGATGCGCCGCGCGATCAACACCCTGCTGCACAACCCGACGGTCCGGATGAAGCAGTTGGCAGCCCAGCCCGGCGGTGACCGCTACGCCGAAGCCCTGTCGGCCCTGTTCGGTCTCGACCCAAGCCTGCCGGCCTCCGTGCTCGACCCGGCTGCGGAGCTCGATGGCGCGGGTTTCGGTTCCACGGAGCCCCGTGTCACCGGGTTCGGCGCCGCCGATTCCTCGGGGCCACACGCATGAGCACACGCACCCCGCGCACGCTGCGCGTGGCCACCCGACGCTCGGACCTGGCCATGGCCCAGTCCCGGATGATCGGCGAGTGGCTCTCCGTGCTCACGGGCCGCCCGCTCGAGATCGTCGAGATCACCACCCGCGGTGATGTGGATCCCGCTCCGCTGTCCCAGATCGGCGGCACCGGCGTCTTCGTCGCGGCTGTGCGCCAGGCCCTGCTCGAACGGCGGGCCGACATCGCGGTGCACTCCCTCAAGGACCTGCCGACCGCGCCCGACGAGCGGCTGTACCTGGCCGCGGTGCCGCGCCGGGTGGACCCGCGCGACGCGCTCGTCGCCCGGGACGCAGCCACGTTCGCCGACCTGCCGGCAGGTGCGCGGGTGGGCACCGGATCGCCGCGTCGCCGTGCCCAACTGGCTGCCGCGCGCCCGGACCTGGAGCTGGTGGACATCCGCGGGAACGTCGACACTCGACTGGCCCGGGTGACCCAGGATCTCGACGCGGTCGTCCTCGCCGTCGCCGGGCTGACCCGGCTCGGTCGCGGTGAGCAGATCGGCGAGCACCTGGACCCCGACTGGATGCTGCCCGCACCCGGCCAGGGGGCGCTGGCCGTCGAGGTGCACGCCGACCTGCGGCCCGACCCGGTCACCGGGCAGAGCCCGGACCAGCCGCTGTCCCTGGCCCTGGCCACCCTCGATCACGCCGACACCCGAGCGGCGGTCCTTGCCGAGCGGGCCCTACTGGCCACACTCGGGGCTGGTTGCTCGGCGCCGGTGGGCGCCCTGGCCGAGGTGCACGAGGCCGACGACGGCCCGGTCCCGGACGGCCTGGCCCGCACCCTGCACCTGCGGGCCGTGATGGCTCAGCCCGACGGTGTGCTCGTCCACGTCGAGTCCAGCGCCCCACTGCCGGAGGCCCAGGCGCTCGGAATCCGGCTGGCCCAGGAACTGCTGGCCCGTGAGCTGCGGGCCGACACCCCGGTGGTCGATACCCCGGTGGCCGGTAGTCCGCTAGCCGGTCCTCAAGCGGCCGACACCCCCGTTTCGATGCACAGCACCAGCCCGAGGTCCATCCACAGAGGGAGCAGGCAATGAACGCGTCGCACACCACCCAGGTCGCCCTGGTCGCCGCCGGACCCGGGGACCCGGGGCTGCTCACCGTCTGCGCGGTCGGCCTGCTCCACGACGCCGACGTCGTCGTGACCGACCCGGACTGCGAGCCGATCGCCCGGGTGCATGCGCGGTCCGGCGCCCAGATCGTGGTGGCCGTCGACGACGACGGTCAGGTCGCCGATCACGCCGACCGGGTCCAGCTCGTGGTCGAGCCGGCGCTGGACGGGAAGGCGGTGGTGCGGCTGATGGCCGGCGACCCGGTGCTCGACGGTTCGTTGGCCCTTGAGGCAGCGGCCCTGAGTCGGGCCGGGATCGGCTACGAGATCGCCCCCGGGGTGTCCACGTTCACCGGGTCGGCCGCCTACGCCGGGTTCGCGCTGACCGGCGGAAAGGCCCGCGAGGTGCGTGTGGTCGATGCCCACGATCCTGATGTGGACTGGCCCAGCCTGGCTGACCCGCACGCGACCGTCGTCGTGCTCGACGGTGCCGAGCAGGCCCTGGACATCTGCCGGGTCCTGACCATCGCGGGCCGGGATCCGCGCACTCCCGTGGCCATCACCCGCAACTGCACCACGGTCGACCAGCGCTCCATCCTGACGACGCTGGGCGAGGTGTCCGGGGCGATCAAGGCCAACAAGAGCCAGATGGGCCCCGGCGTGCTGGTGATCGGTGAGGTCGTCAGCCAGTGCGCGCAGCTGGCGTGGTTCGAGAACAAGCCACTGTTCGGCTGGCGCGTGCTGGTGCCGCGCACCAAGGAGCAGGCCGGTGCCCTGTCCGAGCAGCTGCGCCGCTACGGCGCCGTGCCGGTCGAGGTGCCCACGATCTCCGTGGAGCCCCCGCGCACGCCGCAGCAGATGGAGCGCGCCGTGCACGGGCTGGTGTCCGGGCGCTACCAGTGGGTGGCCTTCACCTCGGCCAACGCGGTGCGTGCGGTCAAGGAGCGCTTCGACGAGTACGGCCTGGACTCGCGCAGCTTCGCCGGGCTGAAGGTCGCCGCAGTCGGCGAGCAGACCGCCGCGCTGCTGCGCTCGTTCGGGATCGTGCCCGACCTGGTGCCCGCGGGGGAGCAGTCCGCGGCTGGCCTGCTCGAGGAGTGGCCGGAGTTCGACGCCGTCCTGGACCCGATCGACCGGGTGTTCCTGCCGCGTGCGGACATCGCCACGGAGACGCTGGCCGCTGGCCTTGCAGAGCTCGGCTGGGAGGTGGACGACGTCACTGCCTACCGCACTGTGCGCGCCGCACCGCCGGCTGCCGAGATCCGCGAGGCGATCAAGGGGGGCGGCTTCGACGCCGTGCTGTTCACCTCGTCGAGCACCGTGCGCAACCTGGTCGGGATCGCGGGCAAGCCGCACACCTCGACCGTGGTGGCCTGCATCGGGCCGCAGACGGCCAAGACTGCCGAGGAGAACGGCCTGCGGGTCGACGTGCTGCCCGAGACCTCGAGCGTGGTCGCACTGGCCGAGGCCCTGGCTGCCCATGGTGAGGCTCTGCGCCGCAACGCCGCCGAGCACGGTGAGCCGGGTTGGCGCCCGGGCCGTCGGCGCGGTGGCTCCCGGCGTCGGGCCACCTGATCGTGGGGTTCCCGCACGTGCGACCCCGTCGGCTGCGCGGCACCCCTGCCCTGCGCCGGTTGGCTGCTCAGACCCGGCTGGACCCTGCGCAGCTGGTGCTGCCACTGTTCGTCCGCGAGGGGATCGAGGCGCCGGTGCCGATCACCTCGATGCCCGGGGTGGTCAACCACACGCGTGACACCCTGCGGGCGGCTGCCGCAGAGGCAGCCGAAGCTGGGCTCGGCGGCGTGATGCTGTTCGGCGTGCCTGCGACCCGCGATGCGCTGGGCTCCGGGGCCACCGATCCCGACGGAATCCTCAACGTGGCCGTGCGCGCCGTCGTGGCCGAGGTGGGCCAGGACCTGGTGGTGATGGCCGACCTGTGCCTGGACGAGTTCACCGACCACGGCCACTGCGGCGTGCTCGCCTCGGACGGGACCGTCGACAACGACGCCACGCTGGCGCGCTACGCCGAGATGGGCGTGGCGCTGGCTGATGCCGGGGCGCACGTGGTGGGCACCTCCGGGATGATGGACGGCCAGGTCGGGGCGGTGCGCTCCGCCCTCGACGGCGCCGGCCACGCCGACACGGTCGTCCTCGCGTACGCGGCCAAGTACGCATCGGCGCTGTACGGGCCGTTCCGGGAAGCCGTCGACTCTGCTCTGGACGGCGACCGTCGCACCTATCAGCAGGACCCGGCCAACCGGCGCGAGTCCCTGCGCGAGGTCGCCCTCGACGTGGCCGAGGCCGCCGACATCGTGATGATCAAGCCGGCCGGGACCAGCCTGGACGTGATCGCCGACGTCGCCGCGTCCGTGGACGTCCCGGTGGCCGCCTACCAGGTGTCCGGGGAGTACGCGATGCTCGAGGCGGCAGCAGCGCAGGGCTGGATCGACCGGGAGCGCGCGATCCTCGAGACCCTGACCGTGATCCGCCGTGCCGGCGCCGACATCGTGCTGACCTACTGGGCCGCCGAGGTGGCCGGATGGCTGGCCTCCGGACGAGACGACGTGCTTCGGGGCTACCGATCCGACAATGGTCCGATCCGGACAGGCAGACCGATCCGGACAGGCAGTCCGATCCGGACAGGCAGTGGTCCGATTCGGACCCAGGTGTCCGCCACGGGCGCGCCGGTGTCCGGATCAGACAATTCGCCGCAGGGAGGTGCTTCGGATGCCTGACGATGTGGACCAGACCGCGGGCGGCCAACCGGCGGGCGGCCAGTCCCCGCACAGCCAGGCCTGGTTCGACCGTGCCCTGGCGGTGGCCCCGGGCGGCGTGAACTCGCCGGTGCGCGCGTTCCGGGCCGTCGGCGGCACGCCACGCTTCATGGCTTCGGGCTCCGGGCCCTACCTGACCGACGTCGACGGGCACACCTACGTGGACCTGGTCTGCTCCTGGGGGCCGATGATCCTGGGCCACGCGCACCCGGCGGTCACCTCCGCCGTGGCGCAGGCAATCACTCGCGGGTTCTCGTTCGGCACCCCCGGCCCGGCCGAGGTTGAGCTCGCCGAGGAGATCGTGGGCCGGGTCGCGCCCGTGGCCCTGGTCCGGCTGGTGTCCTCGGGTACCGAGGCGACCATGTCCGCGATCCGACTGGCCCGTGGTTTCACCGGCCGGAACCTGGTCGTGAAGTTCGCCGGCTGCTACCACGGTCACGTCGACGCGCTGCTGGTCGCGGCCGGTTCCGGGGTGGCCACGCTCGGCCTGCCGGACTCCCCCGGCGTCACCGCCGCACAGGCTGCCGAGACGATCGTGCTGCCCTACAACGACCTGGCCGCGCTCGAGGCGCTGTTCGCCGACCGGGGCGCCCAGGTCGCGGCGGTGATCACGGAGGCTGCTGCCGCGAACATGGGCGTGGTCCCGCCCGACCCCGGGTTCAACGCGGCGATCGCCCGGCTGTGCCGTGAGCACGCAGCGCTGTTCATCTACGACGAGGTCATGACCGGGTTCCGGGTCGGGCCGGCCGGGCACTGGGGCCTGACCGGTGCGCTCGAGGGCTGGGCGCCGGACCTGTTCACGTTCGGCAAGGTGATGGGCGGTGGGTTGCCCGCGGCAGCGTTCGGCGGCCGGGCGGACGTGATGGGCATGCTCGCCCCGGCGGGACCGGTCTACCAGGCCGGGACGCTTGCGGGGAACCCGATCGCGACGACGGCCGGGGTGGCCACGCTGCGCGCCTGCGACGACGGCGTCTACTCGCACCTGGACAGCGCTGCTGCCCGGCTGGGCGCCGAGATCTCGTCGGCGCTGGCCGCCGAGGGGGTGGCCCACCGGGTTCAGTCCGCCGGCAACCTGTTCAGCGTGTTCTTCACCGAGAGCCCAGTGCGCTCGTGGGCTGACGCCTCGGCCCAGGAGGCCTGGCGGTACTCGCCGTTCTTCCATGCGATGCTCGACGCCGGGGTGTACCTGCCGCCCTCGGCCTTCGAGGCGTGGTTCGTCAGCGCCGCGCACGATGACGCAGCCCTGGACCGGGTGGTCGGCGCGCTTCCGGCTGCGGCGCGCGCCGCTGCGGTGGCGGTCGGTCCATGATCGGATCGCCGTGATCGACAATGGAGACCGCCGCACCGCCGCCGCGGATGCGCCGATCCGAAGATCCGCAACCAGGGAGCAGCCATGACCGAGCGCACGACCGTCCACCTGCTGCGCCACGGCGAGGTCCACAATCCGCAGGGCCTGCTCTACGGCCGGCTGCCCGACTACCACCTGTCCGACCTGGGTCGGCAGATGGCCGACCGTGCCGCCGAGGCCCTGGCTGGCCGGGACCTCACCGTCGTGACCGCCTCCCCCCTGGAGCGCGCCCAGGAGACCGCCCAGCCCACCGCCGCCGCATTCGACCTGTCCGTCGGGACCGATCCGGACCTGATCGAGGCCGGCAACATCTTCGAGGGCACCCGCGTCGGCGTGGGTGACGGCATCCTCAAGCAGCCCGCGTCCTGGCGACACCTGTGGAACCCGATGCGACCGTCCTGGGGCGAGCCCTACGCTGAGATCGCCGCCCGGATGCGCCGGGCGATCCGCCGTGCCCGTGACGAGGCTCGCGGCCACGAGGCGCTGCTGGTCAGTCACCAACTGCCGATCTGGGTCAGCCGCCTTGACTCCGAGAGCCGCGGCTTCGCCCACGATCCACGCAAGCGCCAGTGCAACCTCGCGTCGCTGACCTCGTTCACGTTCGACGGGGACCGGTTCATCGCGGTGTCCTACACCGAACCGGCCGCTGATCTTGCCGCGCAGGCATCCAAGGCCAAGGGAGCCTGATGGCCGGTCGCACCCTCCTGCTGCGCGCGGCTGCCCTCGTGGCGGGCGGCGTGGTCCTGGTCGGGTGCGGCAGCGACCAGGTGGGCGGCGGGCAGCCGGTCGGCGGCGGTGCCCCGGACGTTGCCGAGCAGGGCTACGTCTCCGGGGACGGAACGACCACGATCGTGGCGGAGGCTGACCGGGTTGCGGCCCCTGAACTGACCGGCACCACGCTGGACGGCGAGCCGTTCGCGCTGGCTGACCACCTGGGTGAGGTCGTGGTGCTCAACGTGTGGGCCTCGTGGTGTGCCCCGTGCCGGGCCGAGGCCGCGGACCTGCAGGAGGTCTGGACCCAGTACGAGGGCGAGGGCGTGCAGTTCGTGGGCCTGAACACGCGGGACTCCGATGCGGCGGCCAAGGCGTTCGTTGATCGGTTCGGGATCACCTACCCGAACGTCGTGGACACCGACGGCTCCCGTCAGCTGCTGTTCCACGAGACGCTGCCCCCGCAGGCGATCCCCTCGACGCTCGTCGTGGACCAGCAGGGCCGAGTCGCCGGCCGGGCGATCGGCGAGGTGGACCGCTCCCGGCTTCTCGGAATGATCGAGCCGATCCTGGCCGAGGGCTCCTGATGCTCGGTGCGGGGCTGGCGTCTGGAGTCCAGGCCGCCGGTGGTGTCGGTGAGGTGGTGACCTCGGGATCATTGCTGCTGGCCATCCCCCTCGCGGTGCTGGCCGGGCTGGTCAGCTTCGCCAGCCCGTGCGTCCTGCCCCTGGTCCCGGCCTACCTGTCCTACGTCACGGGCCTGACCGGGGCTGAGCTGGCCGAGGCCACGGAGTCCCGGAGCGCTTCCCGCGCCCGGGTGGGCACCCCCGCGAATGCAGGTGGTCCGAACCTGCCGCAGGCTGACGGACTGGCGGCTGATGGCTCCGCCGCCACGCTCGGACCGGCCACTGCGGACCCTGCCCCCCCCGGCTCTACCACTCCACGCGCGGCCACTCCACGCACTGCTGCGCCAAGCACGGCAGCGCCAGCCTCCGACACTCCCGCTGCCACGCCGGCCGCAGCAACTGGCCTGCACCCCCGGCACCGGGTCTGGCTGGGCACGGTCGGATTCGTGCTGGGCTTCAGCGCGGTGTTCGTGTCCTACGGCGCCCTGTTCGGTGGCCTGGGCGCCACCCTGCTGACCCACCAGGAGACGATCACCCAGGTGCTGGGCGTGGTCGTGATCGTTCTGGGCCTGGGGTTCCTCGGAGTGATCCCCGCGCTGCAGCGCGAGGCGCGCCTGCACCACCGGCCCGCCCGTGGCATCTGGGGCGCCCCCCTGCTCGGCGCCCTGTTCGGCCTGGGCTGGACCCCCTGCATCGGCCCCACGCTGGCGGCCGTGCAGAGCCTGGCGTTCACCGAGGGCTCGGCGTTGCGCGGCGCGCTGCTGTCGGTGGCGTACTGCATCGGCCTGGGCCTGCCGTTCCTGCTCGTCGGGCTGGCCATGGAGCGGGGCCTGACCGCGCTGACCTGGGCCCGGCGGCACACCCGGACGATCCAGGTGGTCGGCGGGGCGAGCCTGGTCGTCCTCGGCCTGCTCATGGTCACCGGCCTCTGGGGCGAGGCGACGATCTGGCTGCGCGGTTGGATCTCCGGGTTCGAGGTACCGCTGTGAGTGCCGGACCGACGATCGAGCACGAGCCTGTGGACCCGGCTGCCGGGCTGCCGGACGCCAACCCCGAACAGGCCGCACTCACCGCGGACTGGGGCGGCGCCCGACGGGTGCGGGCCACCCCGGTCGGCCCGAGGCTGGGCCCGGTCGGCTGGCTGCGCTGGGCGTGGCGACAGCTGACCAGCATGCGCACCGCCCTGGTGCTGCTGTTCCTGCTCGCGGTGGCCGCGATCCCGGGCAGCATGCTGCCCGCAGCGCGGCACCAGCGACCTGAACGGTGAACAACTGGATCGACGCGAACCCCGGATCGCCCCGCTGCTGGACCGGCTCGGCCTGTTCGAGGTGTTCAACTCGCCGTGGTTCTCGGCGATCTACATCCTGCTGTTCGTCTCGCTGATCGGCTGCGTGCTGCCGCGGATCGCGGCGCACTGGCGCTCGATGCGCGCCCCCACACCGCCGGCCCCCGGCCGTCTGGACCGGCTGCCCGGCGCCCGCACCTGGGTCATCGACCAACCCAGCCCCATCGACCAGCCCAGCCGGCCCGACCAGCCCGACCAGATCCTGGCGCTGGCGGCCGAGACCCTGCGCGCCCAGCGCTGGCGGGTCACCCCCGGCGAGGGCCGGCACGCCGGGTCGTTGGCCGCCGAGAAGGGCTTCGCCCGCGAGACCGGCAACCTGCTGTTCCACATCGCGCTCGTGCTGATCCTCATCGGGGTCGCACTCGGGTCGCTGTTCGGCTGGAAGGGCACGGTGATCGTCCGGGAGGGCAACGGCTTCGCCAACACGCTGACCCAGTACGACTCGTTCAGTCCCGGCCGGCTGGCCGGCTCGGAGAACCTGCCCCCGTTCTCGTTCACGATGAGCGACTTCACCGCGTCCTTCGAGCGGGAGGGCTCGCAGCGAGGGGCGCCGCGCTCGTTCGCTGCCACGCTGGACTACTCGCCGGCGCCCGGCGAACCCAGGTCCCAGAGGGTCGTGTCGGTGAATGCGCCGCTGAACCTCGACGGGGCCAAGGTGTTCCTGGTCGGCCACGGGTACGCCCCGCACCTGCGCCTGACCGACTCCACCGGCACGGTGGTGTTCGACGACACCGTCGTGTTCCTGCCCCAGGACGGCAACTTCACCTCGACCGGCGTGATCAAGGCTCCCGACGGCAGCCCGCAGCTGGGCATGCAGGGCCTGTTCCTTCCCACGGCGGCAGTCGATGACGTGCGCGGTCCGCACTCGACGTTCCCCGCCCCCGACGACCCCGCGCTGTTCGCCTCCATGTGGTCCGGGGACCTGGGCCTGGACACCGGCGCCCCACGCAACGTGTTCACACTCGACACCGAGGGCATGGAGCAGATCGGCCTGCAGGCCCTGCGCCCGGGGGAGAGCTGGACGTTCCCCGACGGGCAGGGCAGCCTGGAGTTCGTCGAGCTGGAGCGCTGGGCGTCGTTCACGATCTCGCACGACCCGGGCAAGGGCCTGGCCCTGGCGGCTGCGATCGCCGCGATCCTGGGCGTGATGCTCAGCCTGTTCGTCAAGCGCCGGCGGATCTGGGTGCGGGTCGATGCGGTGGACGGAGACGCTGCGGTGGCAGGTGAGGCTGGCGTGGCTGGCGACGGGGAACGGGCCGGCGATACTGAGGGCGCGCGAAGGCCCGAGGCGGCTACCCTTGGCGCCACGGTCCCGGCCCAGGCCGTCCGGGTGCAGGTCGCCGGGCTGTCGCGCTCGGACGCTGCGGACGTGACAGGCGAGGTGGCTGCGCTGGTCGCAGCCCTCGGTGGACCGACCGAACAGGTACAGAGCCGCGGGCAGGCCGCAGGGTCTGCAGACGAGGAGGACCCGACATGACGTTGGCCCAGTGGAGCAACCTGCTCGTCTACGCCGCGATGGGTATCTACTCCCTGGCGTTCATCTCGTTCGCGGTCTCGTTCGCCGCCACACGCAGCGCGGGACACGAGGCGCCTTCGCCAGCGGTTGAGCCCGCCGGGGTGCAGCTGGCCCCAGTGGGTTCGGCTGGCTCGGTGGCCCGGGATGTCGCTGCCCCGGACGCCGTCGCGCGGGACTCTGCTGCCCAAGCCCGGGCCGCTGCCCGGGCCAACTCCGCGCAGGTTGAGGCCCAGATGGCCGCCGAGTCCCGGCGGCGCGGCGCGGGGTGGCGGGGGCCGTGCTCCCGACGACAGGGTGCCGCCGATGAGCTGCCCCCGGGTCGCCGCGCGGCCAACATCGCGATGTCGCTGACCTGGCTGGCCTTCGGGCTCTTGCTGGCCGGGATCGTCACCCGCGGCCTGTGGGCCGGCCGGGCGCCCTGGGGCAACATGTACGAGTACTCGCTGGCCTCCGCAGCCGCGATCACTGGCGTCTTCCTCGGGGTCTCGATCCGTCGGGACGTGCGCTGGCTGGGCCTGCTGGTCACGATGGCCAGCCTGATCACGCTCGGCGTTGCTGTTCTCCTGCTCTACAACGACAGCCCCCAGCTGGTCCCCGCACTGAAGTCCTACTGGCTGGCCATCCACGTGTCGGCGGCGATCATCTCCGGCGGCGCATTCACGGTCGGGGCTGCCGCGACCGTGCTCTACCTGGTCGCCGACCGGGCCGAGCGGAACCCGCAGGCGCGGATCGCGAACTCGATTGCCGCCCGCGTACCCGACTCGCGGACCCTGGACACGCTGGCCTACAAGGTCAACGCGTTCGTGTTCCCGCTGTGGACGTTCGCGGTGATCGCCGGGGCGATCTGGGCCGAGGACGCCTGGGGTCGGTACTGGGGCTGGGACCCCAAGGAGACCTGGGCGTTCATCACCTGGGTGGTCTACGCGGCCTACCTGCACGCCCGCGCGACCGCCGGCTGGAAGGGCCGCAAGGCTGCGGTGATCGCCCTCATCGGGTTCGCGTGCTTCCTGATCAACTTCTTCGGGGTCAACCTGTTCGTCAGCGGCCTGCACTCCTACGCCGGGGTCTGACGGCACGGGGGTCCGACCCGGGAGTCAGCGATGATCCAGCACGCCCCATGTCATCGATCCGGCACCATTACTGCCAGATCGATGACATGGCGACAGGGCCGGGGCGCTCAGTTCCCGGAGAGCGCCTGCGCGGGGTCGACTGAGGCAGCCCTGGCAGCGGGGAAGATCCCGGCCAGCGCACCGACGAGCACGGTGCAGGCCATCCCTGCGACGATTGCCCATGCCGGGATGGCCAACGGCCAGCTCCGGCTTGCTGCGTAGCCGGCCACGACTGCGACGCCCAGCAGCGCCCCCGCCAGTCCGCCGGCCAGGCTGAGCGTGACCGACTCGGTGAGGAACTGGCCCAGGACCTGGCGCCGGGTGGCGCCCAGGGCGCGGCGCAGGCCGATCTCCGAACGTCGCTCGAGCACTGCGATGACCATCGTGTTGGCCACCCCGACACCGCCCACGAGCAGCGACACGGCGCCGAGGGCCAGCAGCAGCGCGGTCAGGGCCTGGTCGGTGGCGGCCTTGGCCGCCAGCGCATCGGAGGGCCTGGAGACCTGCACCTGGTCGGGATTCTCCGGGTTCACTGTCCGGGGCAGCACGCTCGCCACGGCGTCGACCGCCGAGTCGTCGCTGCGCTCGTAGATCGTGGTGGGCGTGCCGTCGAATGCCAGCCACGTCGTCGCCGCGTCCCAACCGACCAGCGCGGCCGAATCGATCGAATCGACCAGGGCGTTGGGGCTCAGGATCCCGGACACCACGAAGTCACTGTTCCCGACCCGGACCGCAACCTCCCCGGACGCGTCATCGATACCGAGTCGCTGGGCGGCCTTGGCCCCGAGGACGACCGTGGGGAAGCTGGCCGTCGCCTCGTTGAACCACGAGCCGGCCGCCATGGTTCCGCGCAGCGTGTCCAGCAGCGCGGTATCCGTGGCGAGCACCGCGATCCCGTTGGTCTCCAGTGGGTCCACGTGCTCATTGCGGTACACCGACGCGCTGACCGCGCCGGTCTGCGACACGTCGGTGACTGGGCCGATCCGCCCCACCATGGCCACCGCATCCGGGGGCAGGGACGCGTCCGCGCCGAGGACTGACTGGCCCGCCGTGACGGTCAGCAGGTTCGTGCCCAGCGCCGAGAGCTGCTGGTTGATCTGCTCCTTGGACGAGGCCCCGAGCCCCACGACCGCGATCAGCGCCGCCACGCCGAGGGCGATCCCGAGCCCCGACAGGACGGCCCGCAGGGGCCGCGCGGTCATCGCCTCGACCGAGATCCCGATCCGGTCGGACAGGGCCATCCGGGCCGGGCGCAACTGGGTCTGCGACTCCGGTGCGCCGGCGCGGGCCGGTGCGCTGTTGGCCGGCGCGCTGGTCGTCATCGTGTGCCCTCGTCGCGGATGATGAGGCCGTCGCTGATCTCGACCTGTCGGGGTAGGCGCATGGCGAGATCCCGATCGTGGGTGACCACGATGACGGTCGTCCCCCCTGCGTTCAGGTCCGCCAGGAGTTCCATGGTTGCCTCCCCGCTGGCGCGATCGAGGTTGCCGGTCGGCTCGTCTGCCAGCAGCACGGCCGGATTACCCACGATCGCCCGGGCGACTGCCACGCGCTGACGCTCGCCGCCGGACAGCTCGCTGGGCAGGTGGCCAAGCCGGTGGCCGAGACCGACCCGGGTCAACGCATCGACAGCCTGCGCCGACCGCGCTCGCCGGGCGACACCGGCATAGAGCAGCCCGTCGGCCACGTTGTCGGTGGCGGTGCGGTGCGGTGCGAGGAAGAACTGCTGGAAGACGAACCCGATCGTGGTTGCACGCAGGGCGGACCGTTGGCGGTCCGAGAGTTGTCCCAGGTCGTGCCCAGCGACCAGGACCCGGCCCGAGGTGGGCGTGTCCAGGGCGCCGGCCAGGTGCATCAGCGTGGACTTGCCCGAGCCGGACCGCCCGACGATGGCAAGGTGCTCGCCGGAGTCGATCTGCAGGCTCACCCCAGCCAGGGCGCGCACAACAGGGGTGCCTGGGTACTCGCGGACCACGTCCTCGAGGACCAGGACCGGCCCTGGGTGCTCCGCGGCGGGACCGGCCGGTCGCTCGGCGGTCGCGGTGTTCACCGGGGGCTCACCGGGGGGTTCTTCAGGGCGTTCATCGGGCGGTCCGTACGGTGGTGCCCTCCGTCAACCCGTCGCCAGAGACCTCGACCTGTCCGTTGGCGAACAGGCCCGTGGTCACGGCGACGATCTTGGTCGATGAGTCGGGCTCCACGACTTCGACGCCGAACCCGCCCTCAGCCAGCGCCAGCAGGGCCTTGACCGGCACGTTCAGCACGTCCTCGGCGGTCTCGGCCGCGAACTGGACCTGCACCGGAGTGCCGTCCGCCTGCTTGTCCAGATCCGCGGCGCCCTCGCTCTCGGGGTCGATCTCGATAGTCGCCAGATAGTCGGTCGTCGTGGCGGTCTGGTTTCCCTGGCTCGAGGTGCTGGCCACGGCCGACACGCTGCTGATCGTGCCGGCCGCGGTCCCGGCAGATCCGGCGTCGATCGTCACCGGGGAGCCGACGACCGCGAGGTCGCGGTCCTGCTCAGCCAGCGTGGCCGAGACGATCCGGTCCGCGGTGGAGATGGCGTACAGCGCGGCACCGGGGCTCACCTGGTCACCGACCGCAGCCGCCATTGCCCCCACCTGGATGGATGAGGGCAGGAAGGCGACCTGCCCGAGGGGGACGGTCCCGGTCACTGGCAGCCCGGCGTCGGCCTGCCAGTCCCGCACGGCAGCAGCCGTGTTGGCGGTGTAGGTGTCGTCGACCGTGAAGCCGTCGAACCCCAGGGCGTCAAGGTTCTTCTCCAACTGCGCCACGTCACGACCGGTGGCCCCTGCGGCCATGGTGCGGAACGCGGGGATGGTGCCGTACATGGCCACCAGCTTCTGCTCGTCGATCCGCGCGAGGGTGCGGCCGCGACCGCGCTCGCCGCCGCTGGTGGGCAGCCACGTGACCAGACCTGCGATCCCCGACGTGAGCGTCGAGGTGTCGGCGTAGGTGATCGTCGCGTCCCGCGACTCAAAGGCGGTCAGCGTCCCGCGCTGGACCTCGGCGGTGGGCAGCGACTGCTCTGGCTCGGTGGCCGAGGCGTCGGCCGAGTTGCTGCGCCACAGCGCCAGGCCGACCACGGCCCCGACAAGCACCAGGGCGATCACCAAGGCCGACAACCATCGGCGGTGGGACCGTCGGCGCCCGGGTGTGCTCGACGCAGACGCAGACGCACTCGGACGGAGGTCCGCGCTCGGGGAGGTGCTGCCTTCGGTCGACTCTCGCGTGGTCATCGATGTTCCCTCGGGGTACTGGTCGGTCGGGTCGGTCGGATTCGGTCGGCTCGGACAGGCCCTGACCTAGACGGTCGCACCGCTGGGTGAGGCAGTCGCGCCTCCCTGCTGCCCTCCCTGCCCGAAGTCCAGGCCCACCTCGGTGCGGCACTTCTCCGTCGCTGCTCGGTAGTCGTCGTCGCGCCTATCGAACGTCGACCCCGGGCTGGGCCGCAGGAACCCGCCACGACCGTCGAAGGTCGGATCGGGGACATCGAAGCCCTCACCCCGGAGGCAGGCTGCCATGTCGAGCATCTTCTGCTTGTCCGAGTCGGACAGGTCGGCGTTGTTCCGCCCGCCGCCGGCCGGCCGCAGGGAGTCGCAGGCCGTCATCGCCTGGTCCAGGACGTCGCGGTCCACATCGCCGAACTCACGGAAGCCGCCGCCCGCGCCCGTGTCGCTGCCCGGATCCGGCATCGGCACGCCGTTGTCGCGCATGCACTGGGCGAAGGCCAGGCGCTGCTCGTCGATGTCGCCCGTGGAGGTCGGACTCGGGTTCGGTGTGGCCGACCCGCTCTCAGCGGTCGCCGGGTCGCCCGCAGTCGCGATGCCCGCCTGCGAGGTGGACGTGCAGCCGGTGAGCAGGAGCAGGGCCAGTAGGGGGAGTGCGATCAGCGACTTCGTGAGCACCGATCCGAACCGGGAGACCTGCGCGTCATGTGCCATAGGTACTGTCTACACGCACACCCACGTGGGCCATGCGGGCTCATCGCGAAGATCGGTCAAGCGTCGGTAAGCATCAGGTAAGGCCCGATCGGATCGGGTCTCCCGGTTGTGAACTCGCGCCCTCTCCCCCGATGCCACGAGCGGCCGGTCAGGCGCCGTCGTCCCTGACCGGTTCTTCGTCGGCGTCCTCGTCGGCGTCCTCGTCCTCGTGGCGGTGCTTCCAGTGGTCGATGCTGCGCTCCAGGTTCGCGGCCGCGTCGTTGCGCTGCTTCATGAGCAGGAACAGGCTCACGATCCCCGAGACCAGGACCGCTACGAAGGCCAGGAGCCAGCCACGCAGGCCAGCGATGTACAGCACCGCCCCGACTGCGACGAGGGTCACCAGGCGTAGCGCGGCGTACCGGCCACCGGCGTGCGGCACGGGTGCGGGAAGGGTGTGCTCGTCAGGTCGGACATCGGCGCCAGCGTGCGTGGGGTCGGCTCGTGTGGGGTCGGCCTGCACGGGGCTGGTGGGGCTGTGGGACTGGCTGGATTCCGCGGATCGACCGGCCGAGACGTCAGGGTCGCTCATGTGCAGCAATTCTACGCCGGGTCGGCTGCGGGGGGCGGCGTGGGTCCTGACGCTGCGAGCCGGTCGGGGCGGGTATCGGGTGAGGGGATCAACCATGGAGAAAGGCCCGTCGCGCGCTGCCCTCTGGTGGCCGGCTGTCCCTGTGCGCGTTAGCCTTGGCATCGCTGCGGAGAGGGGTTGTCATGGGCAAATTGCTGCTGGTTCTGGCCGTCATCACCCTCTACATCTACGTCCTGATCGACCTGTTCCGTACACCGGCCAGGGAGGCGCGGATTCTGCCCAAATGGTTGTGGGCAGTCGTGGTGCTGCTGGTGCCCATCGCCGGCCCGGTCCTCTGGCTGGCCCTCGGGCGGCCCAGCGTCCAGCAACCGCCCTCCGGCGGTGACGGTGGCGGTGGATCCAGCGGTCGACGGCCCGGCCCCCGCGGTCCGGTCGCGCCCGATGATGACCCCGACTTCCTCAAGCGCCTCGACGAGCAGTCCTGGGCCACTCGCATGGAGAGGCTGCGCCGCGAGCGGGAGGGCGGCGGCGCCACCCCGCCGGCGGGGGATGGCCCAGAAGCCAACTCCGGCCCAGCGGGCAGCCCCGGTCCGGCCAACACCGCTGGCGCGGGCTCGGACGAGCCGGATCATTCCGGCGCGTAGTGCCCGCTTCCAGCTCACCGGCCCCTCCCAGCTGACAGGTCAGCCTTGGTTGACTGGTCCGTCTTGGTCGGGTGGCACCCACGATTTGCGGTGGACAATTTAGTTGTGCACAATCTATCTATGACCGCGACCATCTTCGACCTGTCCGCCACCTCCAACCACGGCGAGGAGGTCGACCTCGGCCAGTACCGTGGACGGCCCCTGCTTATCGTGAACACCGCCAGCAAGTGCGGGTTCACCCCGCAGTACGACGGGCTGCAGTCACTGCACGAGGAGTTCGGCCCCGAGGGCCTGGTCGTGCTGGGCTTCCCGTGCGACCAGTTCGCCCATCAGGAGCCCGGCGACGACGCGGCGATCGAGGAGTTCTGCAAGGTCAACTTCGGCGTCACCTTCCCCCTGATGAGCAAGGTCGACGTCAACGGAAAGGGCACGCACCCGGTGTTCGCGTTCCTCAAGGAGCGCACTGGCGGCCTGCTCGGCTCGACGATCAAGTGGAACTTCACCAAGTTCCTCGTCGCAGGGGACGGCCAGACCGTGAAGCGCTACTCGCCCAAGACCGAGCCAGCCAAGCTCACCGACGACATCACCGACCTGCTGGCCGACCGCGCGGCATGATCTCCGCACATCCAGCGAGCTGGGCGGTGCGGCGATGACCTTGCCCCAATTGCGGCTGGACAACCAGTTGTGCTTCCTCTTCCACCGGATCAGCCGGGAACTGACGGCGGCCTACCGGCCGCTGCTGGCGGACCTCGGGCTGACCTACCCCCAATACCTGGTCATGCTCGTGCTGTGGGAGGACGATGGCCAGTGCGTCGGGAAGATCGGCGATCGCCTGGCCCTGGACTCCGGGACGCTCTCGCCGCTGGTCCGCCGGATGGAGTCCGCCGGGCTGGTGCGTCGGGAACGGGCCTTCGACGACGAGCGTCGGGTCACGGTGCACCTGACCGAGGCCGGGCGGGCGCTGGAGGCGCGCGCGGCTGACGTGCCCGGCGCGCTTGCTGCCCAACTGGCTGACGACGCCACCGGCTACGAGCAGGCCAAGGCCTCGCTCACCGCTTTGGTGGACCGCCTGGAGGCGGCTCGGACAGCGGTGCCCAGCGGTCCTTGACCACACCACCCCGCGGCCCCCGCGGGTAGCTCTATCTCCAACCGCAGTTCTTGGGTCGGGCGCTGTCGACGGCTGGTCATCTTGGGCAGATCCCTGAGGGGGGAGTTGATCCAGCGGCTGGCGAGTCTGCGGGTGCGCTTGCAGGGCACCGAGCTGCCGAGGCGGCTCGGACGCAGGGTGGCGCCACACCGCCATGGGAGCGACTCGCAGTCTGAGGCTGCTCGAGCGGTCGTGTCTGGTGCCGAGGTCAGGTCCGTTCTTGGCGTAGGCCCCACTGGTTGCGGGGTCGGAGGGTGATGGTGAATGGTGCGCCGTTGTTGGCTGGTGTGCCGGGATGCCCTGGTGTCTTGGGGTGGATGTCCCATCTTCCGAGGTCGACTTGGCGGTGGTGGGCCCAGCAGAGGGTGACCAGGTTCGGTAGGTCGGTGGGTCCGCCCTCGGTCCAGGGCTTCAGGTGGTGGATCTGGCAGTGCGCGGCGGGGACGTCGCAGCCGGGCAGGATGCAGCCGCCGTCGCGGAAGGCCAGGGCCCGACGTTGCGCGGTGGTCGCCACCCGTTGGGTGCGCCCGACGGCCAACGGTCGGGGGGCGTTCAACGCGTGCGCGGTCAGCTCAGCGAGCCTGCGGCGGTCGATCCCAGACGGCTCCCCAGGTTCCGGGTCGCGTGGCGGCTCCCCGATTGACGGGTCGTGTGGCGGGCGCCTGCCCGGGTCGTGTGGCGGGTGCGTGTCGGGTTGGGGGTGGTGGTCGGGGGGCAGTGGGCTGGTCCCGTTCTGTTCGGTGAGCACTGGGGTCAGGTTGGGGTCACACAGCGCGAATCGGAGGTCGGCGGGGGTGAGGTGGAACCCGCCACCGGTGACGGCGTCGAGATCCGTGGTCAGGGTGACCGCGATCGGCGCCCCCGCACCCGCCCCCGCACCCGCCCCCGCACCCGCACCCGCCCCCGCGCCCGGACTCGCGTTGGCGCCGGAGCCTGGGGGCCCGCCGGCACCCGTGCCGAGGGTCGCTTCGGTCCCGACCCCGCCGCTCAGTCCGGTGAGCCCGGTGGGTGCCCCCGTGGTAGTTGGGGTGGCTGCGGCGGCGGCGAGTTGGGTCAGGGCATCAGCCCGGCGCTGTGTGGCGGTGAGGCCATCACCGGCGACGCGCATCCGAGCCGCGGTGGTGTGGATCGTGTTCATCAGCAGTTCACCGTCGAGGCGGGCCAGGGATCCGGTGATGTGCACCGTGTCATCCAGGACGCTGAACGACAGGAACCGGGCCTCGTGGGCCTTGCGTGCGGCCAGGTCGGGGTCCTCAGGTGGGGGGTCGACGATGGCCCGGGCCCGCGCGCAGTATGTGGCCACCGTCGCCGGGGTGACCTGACCCCACAACGGGGTCAACCCATCAAGGACCGCCTCAGCCTTGGCATGGGGGAGGCCGGTGACGCCCTTCGCGGCGGTGTCCACATGTTCGGCAGTGATGGCCCCCGCAAGCCACGCGTCGGCCAGGTCGGTTCGGTCGCGGGCCAGGTGCCCGGCCCGCGACAGCGACCGGGCCCGGCCCCTCGACCAGTACGCCTGGGAGGCCATCCCACCAGCGGACAGCAACGGCAACGACCCGCACGCTTCCGCGGCGGCCATCCGCATGCCCAGCACCGCCTCGACCTGGGCCAACACCTCCACCAGGGCGCGGACGTCAGCAGTAGGCCGGTCCCCGGCATCCAGGCCGACGGGCAGGACCCCTTCGGTGACCAGCACCCGCACCGCCCCGATCAGCGCCGCGACACCCTTCGAGACGTCGCGCTGCGGGTCCTGACGGCCCGAGGCGTCCACCCCGGGAACCTCGGCGCAGTCCGGGGGCTGTTCGCGCAGGTCAATCACCGTGGACCCGGCCTCAACTCCGGTCAACTGGTCAAGATCGGTACCCATCGATTCCCCCATCTATCGAACTGGTGTTCGAATCCTATCACGACTCACCATGCCCACAAGCACGAATGGCGGGGTTCGGTCCGGTCCGAGGACGGGCCCAGGGCCAGCACGATCTCCTGTGGATGACGTCGCGCTCAGTGACTTCCAGGCCTGAAGCCACCCAGTCGGGCATGCCGATCGAGGCACCGCGATACCCCGTGCTTCAGGCACCGTGGATCGAACTGCCGCGCGCTGTGGCGGCGAGCGCCTACCAAGGTGCTCCTTACACTCGCGGTCATTCGGTAGTCATTCAGGTCGTTACGGCGTGGTGTGTTGACTGTGACGTGAGTTGCGAGATGGTTCGTTTGTCCGTCTTGCGTCTTCCCCCGCAGGTAGGTTCACATGGTCGATCCGTCGTCGGTTCCGTCTGTGCCTGGACCAGATGTTTCGGTTGCGCAGTTGCTGGTGGCACTGGCTGAGCGGGATGCGGCGCTGGCTCAGCGTGATGCCCTGATCGCCGTGTTGGCGGCTCGGGTCGCGGAGTTGGACGCCCGGCTGGGGATGAACTCGCGGAACTCGTCCAAGCCGCCGAGTAGTGACGGGCTGGCCGAACCCGCGCCGAAGTCGTTGCGCCGGCCCTCGGGTCGCAAGCCGGGCAAACAGCCTGGGGGTCAGGGGTTCCGGCTGGCGCCCCGAGAGGTGCCCGACGAGGTCCGCACCGGTGGTGGGGATCGAGACGCGTCAGGTGTTCGACCTGCCGGTGATTGAACTGGTCGCGGTCGAGCACCGAGCGCAGCGGCGGGCCTGTGCATGCGGTGTGCTCACCCGTGCACCGTTCCCGGCTGAGGCCAGTGCCCCGACCTGCTACGCACCTGGAGTCGCAGCGTTGGCGACCTACCTGATGGGCCGACAGCACCTGCCCGTGGAACGGGCCGCTGAGTGCCTGGCGAGGCGTTACGTCGCCCGCCCTTGACCCAGCGGCTGGAGTCCATGGTTCCCCCTATCGGGCCCATCTGCCGCGGATGAGGCTGAGCCAGCCCCTGGGATCTACCACAGCGCGCTCAACAGTCCTTCGCGGCAAAGGGCTAAGGCACCGGCGCGGTGAAGTCTGTCCCGAAGG
Organism: uncultured Actinomycetes bacterium; assembly: GCA_963781015.1. Classification (GTDB taxonomy): domain Bacteria; phylum Actinomycetota; class Actinomycetes; order S36-B12; family CAIYMF01; genus Prado023. The sequence goes on from CAWAEB010000009.1 coordinate 353,556, forward strand.
GGATGTCGCTGCGGGCGGTCCGTCGCCCAGGGTCGTCAGGCGGCCGAATGTGCTCTCGATGCTCGCCGGTTCGCGGCCTTGAGTCGGTCACGGGAGGGGCTGGTTCGTGTTCCTCTGGGAGTGGCTTCAGGATGCGGTCTCATGGGTCTTGGTGCTCTGGCATCAGGTCTGGTCGATCTTCTTGGACCCGGACAGCGGCTGGGCATGGACGTTGTCCGTCGTAGGTCTCGTGGTCGTCGTCCGGGTCCTGCTGATTCCACTGTTCGTGAAGCAGCCCCGCGCCCAGCGGAAGCTGCAGGGGATCCAGCCGAGGCTCATGGAGATCCAGGCCACGTTCGCCGGGGACAAGGAGCGCCAGTCCGAGGAGATGATGGCGCTCGACAAGGCCTCCGGGACCAACCCGCTGGCCTCGTGCCTGCCGATCCTGGCGCAGGCCCCGATCTTCTTGGCTCTGTTGCGGGTGCTGCAGGACATCGCAGCCGAGCAACCCGTCGGCGTGTTCGGGTGGCCCCGCTACTCCGACCTGATGGCCTCTGCGCACAACGTCGAGATCCTCGGGGTTCCTCTTTACGACCCGTTTGTGGCTGACGCCGAGACGCCGAACCCGACGAACACCCGCATCCTGGCGATCGTCCTGATGATCCTGATGTTGGTGACGAGCAGCTTCACTCAGCGCTACCTGTTGCCGCGGAACACCGCCAGCGCCTATCCGATGGCTGAGCAGATGCCGATGATGATGGCCATCGCCCCGGCGGCTTGGTGTTGCCGATCGGCGTGCTCATCTACTGGTTCAGCACCGTCCTCTGGACCATGGGACAGCAGGTCTGGGCCATCCGGACCACGAACCTGTGATGATCAAACCGTCGGCATTCGCTGAACAGGGACAGCGTCATCGCCCTGCCGACGCGACTCGGCCCGACCCGGACTTGAGGTACCCGGAACCTTCGACGGTGCCAGTCCCGGATGGACGCTCACCGGCCGACACCGATCCCTGAGAGACACCGTCCTCCGCTGCCTACCTTCCGAGATCCTTGGCCGGGCACGGTTCCTCAATCGGGACGGCTGATCTTGGACTGCGGTAGTGCCCGTGCGCGTCCGCTGGCGGCAGTAGGACTCACCCCCATCGCGCCCGGGTCGCGGCATGTCCCGATATTGGGGTCGATGCTGCTGCGGTGCGAGAGACTGGAGCCGTGACGGAGGTACGCCCCGCGGCGAACGCAGACGATTCGCGATGGCTACTGGAGCCCGCTGTCGATTGGTGGGACCTTGTTCGCTACGGCCCACCGGGCTTTGAGGCGTACGTGCGGATTACTCTCGCCAACGATCGAGACAATGACGAAGACGGCGAAGAGCCCGCCCTGCGCACGGCGCTCACGACCTTGGTCACCCACACGACGACGCCCACGAGCGGCTACGCCGCGATCTGGGAGGGCTGGACGAGTCTAGGGGATCCGCCTCCCGGCGCACCCCGTGTGGCGATTCCGCATCGAACGATGCTGCTGTTCACTGGCCGTGTTGACGCGCTGAGAGACGCGCCAGCACTGGCTTGGTACGGATCCGCGCTTGGCTTCTACCAAGAGCCGCATCTTGTCTGGCCCGAGGACCACGCCTGGTGCCTGGCCTGCGAGGTAGACGAGGAGATCGAGTTCACCGTGGGATGCTCCCTTGCCGCGGCCCACGCGCTGGCGAACGCGTTGCCCGGTGCGGTTCGACCGGTGCGCTACGGCGAGCAGGCTCCGCTGTACCGCGACTAGCAGCCTTGGTCGTGTCTCAGTTGGATCGGGCAGCACTCACCCCTCCTGTCGACGAGGGCTGGTCTGTGGTGGCCTCCCAGGTGAATAGGCCGGAGGCTCCCCCCGGTCATGGCATTGCGACATGATGGGCTGATCGACAAGGGCGGCGCCGAACTCTTCGCGGAGTAGCAGCCGGGGCCATCGGAGTTCGTAGTCAACGTTGGGTTGTGCCTTGGGGGTGGTTCGACGCCGGCGACGACTCAGCCGCGACGCACCAGATCGTCTTCGTGGCGATTCTCGCGGGCTTCTTTGGTGTTCGGCCTCAGCGGATAACAGATGGATTCCCACAAGAGGCTCGACGGAACTTCGGTCGGCTACACGCGCGTCAATCTGGGCGGAGCCGACACGGGTCGGTGTATCGCTCGCCCGGCTGCGTCCACTGGCGGAATGCCGCGCCGCTGACCGGGACGGTACACGGGTCCATTCAGTGCTGCTCTTGCTGCCTTGGGCGGGGGCTGGGTTGGCGTTCCAGCAGCCGGCAGGCGCACAGACACTTCCTGAGGTTCAGATGCGGCCGGTCTCGTGGGCCCACATGGCGACCTCGACGCGGTTGCGGGCGCCGAGCTTTCTCATGAGGCTGGCCAGGTGGGCTTTGACGGTGCTGGGGGTGATGTACAGCTCGCTGGCGATCTCGTTGTTGGTGCGGCCTTGGGCTACCGGCACGAGGACTTCCTCCTCGCGGGCGGTGAGCGGTTCGATCGGCTGCCTGCGGTGGTGAGGTCTGTGCGTGCGCGAACGCTGCGAGCAGTCGGACAGTCACGCTGGGTGCGATCAGTGCGTCTCCGTCGGCGGCGGCGTGGATGGCCTGGGTCAGCAGGGCGGGTCCGGCGTCCTTGAGCAGGAACCCGCGGGCGCCGGCTTTGAGCGCCCCGTGGACGTACTCGTCGAGGTCGAAGGTGGTGATGACCACGATCGGCAGGGGGTCGGTGACGTCGGGGCCGGCGAGTCGGCGGGTGGCTTCGATGCCGTCCATCAGCGGCATCCGGATGTCGAACAGGCCGACGTCGGGGCGCAGCTGGAGCGCCAGGCGGACTGCCTCGCGCCCGTCGGCGGCCGCGCCGACGACTTCGATGTCGGGTTGGGCGTCGAGCAGCATCGTCAGCCCGGTGCGCACGATGGGCTGGTCGTCGGCGATGAGCACCCTGATGCTCATCGTGGCGTCCCGGTTCGGGGCAGGATCGCCTCGACCCGCCAGCCCCGGCTCGGCGGTGGGGCCTGCGTGGAAGGTGCCGCCGAGCAGCGTGGCGCGTTCGCGCATGCCCACCAGGCCGTAGCCGGCCGGGGCGCGGCCGGCCATGCCGACGGAGCCGTCGTCGTCGACGGTCAGCCGTACCTGGTCGGCGTCGCCGGTGACGGCGACGGTGACGCGGGTGGCGTGGCGGGCGTGGCGTCGAGCGTTGGTGATGGACTCCTGGGCCAGGCGGTAGATCGCGGCCCCGACCGCGGGGCTGAGGTCGTCGAGCTCGCCGGCGAGCGTCACCTCGACGCAGGGACGCGTCGGCCATCGGTGGCGAGCTGCTCGACCTCGGCCACGCCCGGCTGCGGCGCGAACTCGGTGTCCTGCGAGGCGCGGAGGACGCCGACGATGGCGCGCAGCTCGGTGAGGGTGCGGGTCGCCGCGTCCTCGATGGTGGCCAGGGCCTCGATGGCACGCTCGGGGTGGGAGGCCGCGATCGGCACGTCCTGCTTGGGCCTGGATGGCGATGCCCGAGACGTGGTGGGCGACGGTGTCGTGGAGCTCGCGAGCGAGCTGTTCGCGTTCGCGGGCCTTGGCTTCGTCGATGTCGCGGATGCGGATCTTCGCGCGATAGCGGATCGCGGCGCCGAGCGCGGCGGCGAACAGGAAGAACGCGTACGCCGCGACCGTCTCGGCCAGGCTGGTCGGGTCGGCGACGGTGGTGATGGGCAGCCAGACCAGGATCACGCCCAGGCCGCCTGCGGCCTCCCGACCGGAGCCCCACCGGAACAGGGCGTAGGTCAGGACCAGGGTGGCCGAGACGCTTGCAGGGCAGAGCGCCGTGCGATCCGGTGAGGATTCTGACGATGTCGACGATCGTCAACGTGCCGAAAGCGACCGCGACCGCGACGAGCGGGTGCGTACGTCGCCACGGCAGGGGGCCGACGACCGCGAGCGCAGCGATGCAGCAGCAGCGGGAGCGGCGCCATGTCCTGGCGAAGCACCACTTCGACCACGGACCAGCAGATCAGTACTGCGACCAGGACCCAGTCCCGTGGCCCCGGGTCCGGGGGGTTCGCGGGTCGAGGTTCGGCCCACAGCGAGCGGAGTGCGTCGGTGGCCATGCGGTCAGCCTAGGCAGCCCGCGTGGTCGGCGTATCCGCCGAAAGTACAAGAGGACGACTGTGCCAACGGCCAGGTCGAATCAGGCTCCGGGGCTGATGTGCCCGCCGCCGGCGTCCGTGACGGTGGGAAGCACCTACCCGCATCGAGACAAGGAGCATCATGATGAGACGCTCAACCCCACCGCCGAGAATCCACCGCCGCGCTGGACGACACTGCGCCTGCCCGGTGCAGGCCAAGCTCGCAGCGGCGTGGACCAGCTTCATGTTCCTCTACGTCTACGTCGACATCCTCGGCTTCTACAAGCCCGGCTCGATCGACGACATCCTGGCCGGCGTCGTCTTCGAGTTCGACATCAGCCCAGACCTTTGTCGTCACTGGCGCTCACGCTCATGGCCATCCCGATCCTCATGATCCTGCTCTCCATGACGCTGCCCGCCCGCGTCGAACCGCATCACGAACCTCGTCGTGGCATCGGTCCAGGTCCCCTTCGCGGTGTTCAACGCGGTGGGCGAGTCCTGGACGTACTACTTCTACGGCTCTCCATCGGACTCGAGGTGCTGCTGCTCGCCTTCATCCTGCGCTCCGCCTGGACCTGGCCCCGCCGCACCACATCACCGGCCGCCACGACAACCAGCCTGGAAACAGAGCCACTGCGGATGCAGCACCAGTCATGACTCCCGTCTCCGCACACTCGCCCCCCACCCAAGCGTTCGCTGCTCTGCTGTCGCTCAGACCGTCCCGCCAATCCCCAGGAAGGTCTTCGGTCATGACCGAGGCACACGAACTCACCAGACGCAACGACGCAACCACCGTCGTGAACACCCCGGGACGGTACGCGGTGCTCTGACCGCAGCCTGTCAGAGCAGCGTCACAGGCGCCTCGTTGACGAGCCAGGCAAGTGCTGCGCAGTTGGCGATGACCGTGATCCAGATGATGGTAGGGAGCTTATGGCGCTCGTACGGGTCGCGTTCCTGGTGCGTCGAACCTAGAGCAGCGCCGCAAGCGCAGCCACGGTGGCGACGCCGTTGTTGAGGGCATGCAGCGCCAGCGACGCCCACAGTGTTCGGTGTCCACGCACCAACACGGCCGCACCGAGCCCAATGAGGAAATGCAGCAGGACAACAGGTGGCGCGATGTGGACCAGACCGAACACCAACGCTGACCCGAGAACGGCCAGCGTGACACCAAGACGCTGCGCCATCCAACCGAAGAGATCGCGACGGAAGCAGATCGATCTCTTCCAACGCTGGAATCAGGAGCGTGACGCACACCGCCGTGATCAGGAGAGCCGCCACCCCGAGTTGCAGAGCGTCTGCCTGCGTGGAGGTCGATGAGTCTGTGCCAGCGGGATCAAGCCCAACCCACGTGCCGACGAGAACAGTCAGGAGAACCGCTGTGATCCAGATCAGTGGCACCTCCCAGAGCAGGTGCCACAAGGAACGACTCGCCCGGACGAAACCCAGATCACGCCACGACCATCCCCGTCGGACAAGGGCTGCCCAGATCGCGACACTGGAAACGAAGGCGGCCACAGGAACGCTCACGCCGATGAGCCAGTCCTGCCCGAGGGAGGCGCTGGCCACGACAACGAGAACAACGGCCGTGACCAGCGCCAGCATGGTAGCCAGAAACGCAAGAACGACATCGAGCCCCGTGACGCGCCGCTCGAAAGTCCACAGGCCCGCGGAGCGCGCAGCACTGGCCGGATCATTGGTCCCAGCAGCTCGGCATCAGCGGCGGAGTTGACTCGTGCACGCCGAAACCACTCTCAGATCCCCGCTGCTCGATCGCCACTGACCCGCTGAATCAGACGCGCGAACAAGGGCCCAGCCGCAATCACCAGCAAGCATCGAACCCTCAGCGAAGAGGGTGCTCGACAGGGGCATGCGAGACACGGCGCATCCCATCGACCGGCTAAGGTCTCCCGGGGGCCAAGACGAGGTGTGCCTACCTGGTGTGCAGCTTCTTCTGGACATGCCCATTCCGGAGTCGACGCGGGTCGGTACCGCGGGCCCGCGGCTAGAAGGCAGCGCCGCTGACCGGGACGGTACGCGGCCAGATGGACGCGGGTTCGGCGAAGGCAGCCCGGCTGACTGTTGCGTCTATTGAGGCGGTTTACGGGTGGGGCCTCGTTGAGCGTGGGGTCGCGAGGCAGAGCATGCATCGCGTGATTCCGGGAGACCTTACCCATCCGGTGGAGCCCGAGGCTGGGCCCTGGCAGGCTGTTCCCTTCTCCGCATGGCTGGCTGACGGGTTAGACCGCCCAGTCATGGTCCTTCTGTGGGCCGTGCCGCCATGGGATGGTCTTGGTGCTGTGGCAGCGGGGGCACTCGAGGGTCAGGTAGCCACCCCGGATCTGCTGGGGATCCACGGGGTGGTCCTTATCCGGCGTCGGGTACTTGTGCAGCCTGATGATGCAACGCGGATCCTTCATATGCCCTCCACCCTCCGTGCTCGGTGAGTAGCAGCATGGAGCACGGCTCCGTACGGGGTCAATGCGGCCGCAGGCCCCAGTCGAGGGGAGCCGGTCGACCGAGCGCGCCACTTCACGTCCGGCTGGCCGTGCGTTGACTCAGGACATAGGAACGGGGGTGGCGTCACGTTGAGGGCAGGGCAGCCAAGCTGCACCAGTACGCATGATGACGTCCGTGCTGCTGTCCTGGGAGGTCGCGACAAGGGGACGTGCCCCCTGGAGGCAGTCCGTGATCGGCAGACACGCCCCTATCTGGGCGATTCGCGGAAAGACACACTCACTGGGGCCGCGTCCGCAGTGAGTAAAGGGGCTACGGCCCCGGCCTGGGGAGGTATGTCCAGGGGTATCCGCGGTTGGGGAAGTTGGGGCTAGCGGGGGGCTAGCGGCGCTGCCCCGATCCGAGGGCGACCACACCCAACCCGAAGGCCGATCCGTCAGGCGGGCATGGGCGATGCGGCCGTTGGCCAGCGAACGTCGATGATCGGTGGGCGAGGTCAGTCCGTGGGCGATATCGAGTAGGCAGGCGTCGGTGGCGACGGTCCAGTTGTTGGCGAGGAGCAGGTTCGCGATGGTCCGGGCCCGACATCGATGAGTTTGTGAACCAGTCGTTCGAGCCGCGCGTCCAAACTCAGCCAGAGTGACGCAAGTCTTGCTCCAGCAGGGCACCCTAGGTAGAGTACGACTATGGGTGAGGGTAGGGGTCCTCGGATGACGGTCCCGACGCAGTTCGTGCTTGAGATGTTCCTGGCCGACCCGGGCCGCGAGATGTATGGACTTGAGCTCGGCCAGGCGTGCGGTTTGGCCAGCGGCACGCTGCATCCGATCCTGGCGCGCCTCGAGGGCGTGGGTTGGCTGGAGTCGGAGTGGGAGGACATCGACCCTGCGACGGCGGGTCGACCCGCTCGGCGCTACTACCGGCTCACCGCGCTCGGATCGCGCGACGCCAGCAGGGCACTTGCGCGGGCACGGGCCACCCTGGTGTACCGCCCCCGGCTCAGGCCGGCTGGAGGATCGGCATGAGCAGGCAACCCGGGTCCCTGGCCCGGGCGATCCTGGGGGCAGCTGTTGAAGCCCTGCCCGCGGAGCATCGGAACAGATACCAGGCCGAGTTCATGGCGGAGCTCGCCTTTGTGCCGGAGTCGGATCAGCGGAAGTACGCGCTGCGCGTCCTGGCTGGATCTTTGGCGCTGCGCAGCGCGCTGCACGATCAACCGATTGCAGTCGAGGAGGTGTTCATGATGGGCAAGCCGATGCGGTGTCGCCTACACATGCACGCATGGAGAGTGCGACACAACGAGGAGGACGCGACGCCCTACGAGCAATGCGTGCGGTGCCACGCCGAGCGTGACGCCCACCTTGGGTACCTGGGTGCCATAGCCTGACGAGGGCGCGGCCCACCATCACACCCAGCGACGCGGTGCGCGACGACACAGACGTGCCGCTCAAGGACCACATGTGGTCGAGTCGATCAGGCTGCTTCCGTACCCTGACGTGGCTGACCGCGCGCGAATGTGCCCGGTCGCGTGGGTCACTGCGCGCGGGCGCGGCGGCGAATACCGGACGGACCCCTCACCGGACGTCGATCTCCTCAGAGGCGCTCTCCTGGCCGGCTACCTCCCACGATTCTTGGCCGAGCGTCCCTCGGCCCGCGGGAACAGGCTGGCAGCGCAACGGGGGGGTACGGCGGCCTCGCGCTTGACAGCCTTACGCGGAAAGCAGCACCTCGGAGGGCGGTGCGGTCGACCTCACAACTTGAGTCGTTCGGTGGGCTGCCCGGTGATGCCAGCGATGAGTTCGAAGTCTCTGTCTAGGTGCAGCACTGTCAGCCCAGCGAGCTCGGCAGCGGCGGCGATGATCACGTCGGGGATGGACGGCGCCCGGTGCTGGCCCTGGCCCGCGAGGAGCAGTTGAACCTCAAGGGACCGGTCCTCGATCGCCGGGGTGAGGTACTCGACGGGCATTGCCGAGAGCGGCGGGCCGGCGAACATCGACCGGGCGTCCTGCCCGCTGCGGGCCGAGTAGCCGACCTCGAGGCGGGTCACCGTCGTGATCCGCACCAGGCCCCGCTGGATCCGCTGCGCCCACTGCGCGGCGTCCGGGCTCTCGCCCAGACGGACGAGCGCCGACTTGTCGACCAGCCACCCGGTCACTGCCACGCCGGGCCCATCACCTGCGGATCGGCCAGGTCCACGGCCAAGTCGGCGAAGGTGTTCAGATCGGCCGCTGACACCGCCTCTCCGGCGGTCGCCGCGTCCGCCGCGAGCCGTCGACGGATGTACTCCACCCGCGAGAGACCCAGCCGGGCCGCGTGCGCGTCGACCCCAGCCAGGACCTCCTCGGGCACGTCACGGACGAGAACGTCAGTCATCACAACCACCTCTGATATCTAACGATATCAGTTGGTCGTCCGCTGAGTGACTCGGCCAGGGTGCCCAGTCCGTGGCCAACCGCGTCCTCACGCGGCTAGAAAGTAGCGCCGCTGACCGGGACGGTACGCGGCAGAATGCTGCGCATGCCACCGACAGCGACCGGTGGTCCCTGGCCAGCAATCCGCAGCGGATGCAAGCATCACCTGCAGGTGAGCACCAACGACGGTGGCCGCGAACCGTATTGGCTGGACTCGGGCGGGCATGTCCTTGAGATCCTCACCGTGCCCTACGGCGGCTTGGCCTGCGCTGCTGAGCCGATGGCTGTGCCGATGCCCCTTCCGCCTCCGAGGTTCCTGCACAGTCGGCCCTGCGACCCCTCGGAGCTCGTGCGGATGTAGAACGGTCCAGCGGACTGGGGGGGCGAGGTATCACCAGCGGGCGTGTGGGCCGAAAGTTCGGTCACGATGTACGGTCGGTGGGCCGGGCGAGGGTCCTCAGGTGCGAGCCGGGGTCACCTCTCACCTGAGGTGGGGAGATCGGCTCCCGGCGCCGGGGAGAACCCATTGCCTCCGCTTCGGGGGCCCGAGAAGGGGTCATCGAGATGGTCTCAACGCAACGCGAGCACAGCTTCGGCCGCACGGCCGAACTGGTGGCGTTCGCCTCATCCACAATTCACGGTCAGGTCGGCGAGTAGCGAGATGGCCGACCCGATACACGAATCATCGGTAGCCGGCTCAGCCGGGCGCCATGCGTCCGGCGGGCTGCCGCCTGGTGCATCCGGTACGCGTCGCACCCGACATGTGATCGGCGCGGTGCTGATCGGGGTGGTCCTTCCGGCGGTGCTGATCGGCTGGTTCGTGGGCGAGTTCGGCGCGGCCGGGCTGCTCACCGGGATGCTGCTCGGCGCTGTCGGTGCCAAGATCGGCGGCACTCGCCGAGTGACCGCGTTGGCGCCGTTGATTGGCCTCGCCGGCGGGGTCGGCGCATTCACCGCTTACGGGTGGTCGTGGGTCGGGCTGCTGACGGCCACCGGTCTGCTCGCCGGTGCCGGGATCGGGTTCGGGTGGCTACCGGCGACACTGATGGTGGCCTACGCGGCCACCTTCGTCTCCCCGGTGTCCACGGTGCCTGACGCGGTGATCTACGGGGTCGTCGTCGGGTTGGGTGTGCTGTACGGGGTGGCGATTGCCCGCCGGTTCGGTGCCGTACCTGTCGTGAACGGTGACCGGTTGCCCCTTCCGGTGACCCTGGTCGTGGCCGTGGTGTTCGGCGCGGTGCTCGGCGGCTGCGCAGCGATCGGGTCAGCACTTGGGTGGACCGAGCCGTACTGGGTTGCCGAACCCGTTCTGGTACTGGTGCTCTACATCCTCACCGGCAAGCGGGAACGGATCCGGGAGAAGGCGATCGGCACCGCGTTGGGGGCAGCTGCGGCGATCCCGGTTGCGATCCTGTCCCCCTCAGCGCAGGTTCTCACCCTCGTTGGGCTGGTCGCATTCGTGGTCGCCCTGACGCAGGCCAAGACGTACTGGCTGATGTATGGCATCTACACGTTCGCGCTGATCCTGCTGCTCGCCGCACCCGGGGAAGTGGTCTACGAAACCGAGGAGCGCGGGTTCCAGATACTGCTCGGCATCGGGCTTCTCGTCATCGGACTGATCATCATCCACGTGCTGGCCCGGTGGCTGGCCAGGAAGCATCCACAGCCCCTACCCGCAGTCGCACCGAACACCCCGATAGTGGCTCACCCGGCAACGAAGCAGGACGGTTCCTTTGACTGATCCGCAGGTCATTTCCGGCCAGGGAGCCGGGGAGGGCAGAAACAGGCTCAAGTGGCTGTCGCCACGCTCAGGGTGGCGCCGAGTGATTGACAACTGCGGCGTGCCGGAAATGACGCCCGCAGTCGCGGCGATGTGGGGCGGCCCAATCGCGGTAGGAGTGGATGGCCGTGTCGGTGGATGAGGCACTTCGCTTGCGCCCAACGTCTAGCCTTCCGTCCATGACATCCTCCGGGCGGCGTCTCGTCGTCGCCATGGTGGTGCTGCTCATCTGCGACGTGATCGGCGGCTTCATTGGCGTGGCCACAGGCGCAGAGACATGGGGCACGGCGTGGGGCTTCGACACCCATTCGACGGTGCCGCTGCCGATGGGGGCCGCGCAACTGGTCCTGGCCTGGTTGGCCGCACGCGACGTGCGGCCACGGGTCGGCTTTGTCGCGGCTGTCCTTCTCAGCGCGATCTGCCTGATGAGCGTGCTGTTCGGGTTGTTCGACGGTGACCTCATCGGCAACGTCATCGGACGGGTTCGTCTCCTGGGGGGTCGCCTGGGTGGTGCCCCTGCTGTGCGCCACCGTCGTGGTTGGTGGGCTCGCTTTCGTTCGGGCCAGGCAGCTCCGCCGGCTACGCTGACGGCCCGGCGAAGAAGCTCGCGGTCGGGGGTCGGTCCACGGCTGTGCAACCTTGATGCCGCAGGCCCAAGCCCGGATGGGACGCCCGCGTCGTTCTGGGCGTTGAGGGCGGTCGACTCGCGGCGGTATGCGGCGCCGCTGACCGGGACACCTACGCGGCACTGTGACGCACCAGCGCCCGCACTATCGGTGCGTGAGGTGTTGCAGCCACCTCGCTATCGGGCCCGTTCGGCGGGATGATGAAGTCGGGTTGGATCGTGGGTCTGGCCCGTGGGAGTGATGATGGATGTCGTCGAGGTCCCCTCGTCCGGTTCCCGGAGTGCGAGGCCCGCGGGGTCGCCCCGCAGCAGTTGGCGGAGACCCGCCATAGCCGGAGCGGTTGCGTTCTGGTCGGCGAACCTGGTCATCTCGGTGACCCCCATCGCCGCCTCATACCGGTCCGCATTGTCGATTGCCTATGTGCCGATGCTCGTGGAGGCGGCAGTCGGTGGGCTGCTTGTCGCCAGCGTCGTGGCTCTGGTGCTCGCGCGATACCCGGAGCGGGTCCCCGGCACCGGCCCGCTGAGCCGGGCCCTCTGGCTCAGCGCAGCCGCCCTCATCCTTCTCACCGTGGTCGTCGAGCTGCCCTCGAAGCTGCGATCGGGAGTGTCTGACCCCGGCCATTGGTTGCTCGTGGCGACGGCGTTCAACGTGATCCGCGTCCTCGCCCTCGGGGTGGCGATCGGGCTGGTCACCCGTGCAGGGCAAACTGGAGCGGATCCCCACACACGGGTGACCGAACAAGGGGGGCTGTCGTGATCGCGACGGGATGGCCACGGACCGCGGTCGCTCGCTGGGCGGGCGGCCTGTACCTCGCCTACGTCCTGGCCAACGTGCTCGCCAGCCAACTCGGGCACATCGGGCTCAGCGACGCAGACACACTGAACGCGACCATCGCCGGTGACGAGGCGCTGTTCCGGCTGGGGCTGGTCGCAGCGATCAGCTCAGCGCTGCTGTTCGTCCTCACCGCCTGGGCGCTCTACGTGCTCCTGCGCCCAGTCAACGAACCGCTCGCCCTGCTCCTGCTCATACTCAACGCGATCGGGGTGGCGGTGCAGTGCGCGAGCTACCTGCCCCTGTTCGCCGTTCTCGCGCAGAGCGACTCCGTGGGACTCACCGACCCGCAACTCGACGGCCTGGCGATGCTGTCAGTCACCACCCACCAGACCGGCTTCATCATGGCCCAGGTGTTCTTCTCCGCATGGCTGTTCCCCCTGGGCTGGCTCGTCCTGCGATCGGGGTTCCTCCCCCGGTTCCTCGGTTGGCTCCTCCTCCTGGACGGTATTGCGGTCTTCGTCTGGTTCCTGCAGACACTCCTCGCACCCGGATACCCCGCGATCAGCTACCCCTCCTGGGTGATCGGCTTCATCGCCGAGGTCGGCTTCGCGTTGTGGCTCCTCGTCAAGGGCGTCCCTCCAGAGGAACCCTCGAACTGACCGGTCATCGCTAGTCGCAGCCCAAGGCTGAGCGGATGGCGGGGTGGTCGACTGGCGGCGCAATGACGCAGCGCCGCTGACCGGGACGGTACGCGGCGGAAGGTGGCACCTTCCAGCTCGAGTCGCTTGTTCGCCCCCGGTGCGCCCTTCCGACGTCCAGGACTACGAGGTTGTCCGGGCCCGGAAGGTACCCCAGGCTGAAGTGGGGGCGAAACCTCACGAAGTCACGAGTTGGGGCTCGCCTGGGCGCGGGCAGACCTCCCTGGTCGCCCTTGCATCCTCACGGTGTCATGCGAATGCGGACCGTGCCCTCGCCCTCATACACGACTGCCACGGTCGTGGTGTCGTCGGATGCTGCGCGGACGGTCAGGCCCTCGCCGTGAAGGCGCACCCCGATCGAGAATGACCCGTCGGCGTCGAGTGGTTGCTCGTCGGGTATAGCCGAGGCCCGGGCTGCTCGGGCTACGGCGGCCCGCATGTCGTCCTTCGTGCCATCAGAGCCGGCGATCCGTTCGAGCACCTTCCCCACGAGCAGATCCTGTGCCGCCTCCGCGAGGTTCCGGCCACGCCTTGAATTCCGCGTCTCCACCATGCACCGCCCCGATCGGGATTCCCAGCGTCGGATCGCTACCGGGACCCCCTGCGGGTCGTCGTCGTCAGACCATGAGTCTTCAACGAGGGTCAGCGGCGCCCCATCGAACTCCACTCCGCCAACCTGTCGAAACCGCGCCTCGCGCGGATCGAAGTCCACCCAGAGCCCCCTTCCGCTTCTCCCCTGTGCCAGTACACGGCACAGCGCATCGGATCGCAGCGCCGCTGTTGACACGCTGACCGGGACGGTACGCGGCAGAATGCAGCGCCGCTGACCGATCGTGATTGCCCCTCCATCGGCTCGTGGAACTGGATGATCCCGAAGCCCTCGCCATGTCGTTCTTCGACATGTATCGTGTTCCTGTCGCATCGAAAATCGATAGGGGATGGCGAATGGCTGGCACCGTTCAGAGGGAGCGCACGGCAGCGTTGGCGCTGGCGGAGGCCAGCCTGTGGCTGGTCCTGGTCGGAGGCTTCCTCGGGGTCCTGGCGTTGCTGCGTGAGTTGGCTGCCACGGCCTCGAACTGGAACCCCCTGAGCTGGGCCAACCCCGTGGTGGACCACCTGCCGCGGTGGCTTCCCCCCATCTTCGATCCGTCGCTACCTGCGACGCTGGACGCCAACAGCCCTGAGGTCAAGCTGCCGTTCCTGGAATGGGTCCAAACGTCCAACGGAACAGTGGATGCCGCGACCGGGCTGCCGCCGGTGTCGATCTCCCCACCCATCCGCCCGACCGTGAACTTCCCCGCACTGTCAGATGGGCAGAACCTGGTCCGCCTGGCCCCCGCCCTGCTCCTCGCGCTGGGCCTGATCGCCGGCTCATGGCTGCTCCTGCGGATCGTGCGCTCAGCCCGAGCCGGTGAGGTCTTCACCATGGCCAACGCGGTCCGGCTGCGCTGGTTAGCTGTCGTGATCGGAGTAGGCGGCCTGCTGCACAACGCCATCGCCGCCCTCGGACCGAACTGGATTCTGTCCCAGTCCGCGGCCGCGGCCTACCTCGACACCTCCGCCGTCACCATCAGCTTCGCCCCGGTCTCCCTCGCCCTGATCATCGCTGCCCTGGCCGTCATCTGGGAGCACGGAGTCCGCCTCGCCCAGGACGCCGACGGACTGGTCTGATGAACGACGAACCACAGGAACTGCACCAAGTCACCATTCACCTGGACCGCGTCCTGGCAGACGCCGACATGAGCCTGGCCGAACTGTCGCGGCGCACCGGCATCACCGTGGTCAACCTCTCGATCCTGAAGAACAACCGAGCCAAAGCCGTGCGCTTCTCCACCCTCACCGTGATCTGCCACGCCCTGCACTGCCAACCCGGCGACCTACTCGAAGTCACCGATCCCCACCACCAACCCTGACACCCCCCAATCGAGCACGACCTGGTCGCAAGCCCCCGCGCCCAGTAGTCACTGACCCACAATCCGACGCTGGGCCACCCCGCCCCGCAGGCGCCCAACTCGCGGCTACAGTGGCGCATCGGGCGCCGCGACACCGGGACGGTACGCGGCCAAAATGCAGCGGCCCCCCTGTGCGATTGCGGTGTGATAGGTGCGGACCGACACTCCTGACCGAAGCGCCGCAGCAGCAGCGGTATCGTCTGACTCCGTGAGCCGCTGCTGCTAGCGAGCAGACACGTGTGTGAGTGCGACCGGTGAGCTACAACGAGATGGGGGTGCCCGGAGGATGGCAGTGGCTCCTTGGCTTCGCTGGACCAGCTTCTTGTTCGGCCTCGCCACCCTGGTCTTCCTGATCCAGGGGATCAACCGCGCCTACGTGGCCTCCCAGCTCGAGTTCAACGCCGAGTACGTGGCGAAGACGACGCAGAGCCTCCTCGCCGCTCTCGTCTGCCTTTCAGCAGCGGTCCTACCAGTCGTCTGGTCGGTAGTCGCCAACCGGCATCAAGGTGGGGAAGTCGCGAGCAACGATGGGAGCCCACGGGCAGGATCGGCTGGTCGAAGCTAGGCCGGCCCCAGGCCCCGCCCCGGATGACGGCCGGAACTGCCCCGAGCTATCACACCGCAATCGCATAGGAGGCGGCCTCTCGCGCATGGGTCAGGTGTCAGGCGGAGCGTTCCCGATCGAGTTGTTCCAGGATCCAGGACCGAACAAGCGTGGACGCGGGTAGGTGCTTGGCAGCGGCGACTCGCTGGATCTCAGTCTCCTCCTCGGCACTGAGCCGGACGGAGTACACCTTTTGGCGGTTCGGCCTCCGGCCCCCCGTGCCGGCGGGGTAGGGGTTGTCCTTGGACTGTTCGGACTCGCGCCGGAGCCGTTCAGAAAGTGCGGGATCAATCGTCTTGGCCATCATCGTCTCCTCGCTCGTACACCCTCAGGTCCGCGCCGGTGGCGGGCCAGGCGTTGATGCCGTGCAGGTCGTTGTCGAGGTCGCGATATGCGATCACGACGAGCACCCGTCCAGCGGTTCTGGGATCGGCCGATGAACCGCGAAGCTCCCATCCGAGATTTCGGGTCTGGTTCGAGGGCCAGGAGGTCCACGTCTGCCATGATCTCCTGGGCCCACTCCGGTTCGATGCCGACGCCGTCGGGGTAGCGGTCGCCTCGGGAGCGGATGTAGGCAATGGCTTCGGCATCCCATTGGATCTCTTCAGCCACCACACCAGCCTACCGTAGGTCATACGTTGTAGTACAGGCGGTGGTGTGTCCAGGGTCGACTCGCTCAGACGCCGGCGACGTAGGCGGTGAGGAAGTGGACGCCGTGGCGGTCGAGGTTGCCGCGGGCGCGGTCGTAGTGCTCGGTGGTGCGGGGGTCGGCGTGGCGGGCCAGGATCTGGGCGTCGCGTAGCGGGACGCCGGCGTCCAGGGCGTTGGTGATCGCGGCGTGGCGCAGGGAGTGCGGGCTGATGTGCCGGGGGATCTCTGCGGTCTTCGCGATCCGCACCACCATCCGGTAGACGTCGCGGCGGTCGATCGGGTTGCCCGACATCGGCCGCAGGACCAGCGGACCGCTGGTGCGCTGACCGCGGCAGGCCTCGAGGACGCGCAGGACGGGCACCGTGATCGGCATGGTGGCGGGCTTGTTGCCCTTGCCGACCAGGTGCAGCACGCGGTGCCCGCGCAGGGTGTCGGCGTAGTCCTCGATCCGGACAGCTGCTGCTTCGGAGGCGCGCAGGGCGTTGATCCCGAGCAGGTAGGCCAGCGCGCCGTGGTGAACGGTCAGGGTCTGGGCGACTTGCAGGAACCGGATCAGTTCGAGGCGGTCCAGACCCTGGGTGCGGGACTCGTCGCGGTGGACTTTCGGCAGCCGGGCGTAGACCGCCGGGTCGGCGGCGATCAGCCCGTCGATGTGAGCGAATCGGAAGAACCCGCGGACCCCGTGCATCATCGTGGTCACCGAGGAGTCCATCAACCCGGACTCGCCCAGCCCGCGGATGTACAGCTCGACGTGTGCGCGCTGAATCCCGACCAGCGGATCCAGGCCGTTGGTCTGGCACCAGGCGAACCAGCGCCGCAGCTGGTAGGCGTACATGCGGTGGGTGTGACCGGAGTAGCGGGCCAGATAGGACACCGCCGCCAGTTGGGCGCTGGACATCGACGCCGGCTGGAACGGCAACAGAGTGGAAGCAGACATGAGAACACCTCACGCGGCGACCTCGCAACAAGCTCAGACCCCGCCCGCCGCCAACACGGCCAAGCACCCGGACCCCACCGACGCTAGCCCCCGCGCGCACGACACCCGCTGCGTCCACTGGCGGCAGAATGCAGCGCCGCTGACCGGGACACCTACGCGGCACAATGACGCAGCGCCGCTGACCGGGACGGTACGCGGCACAATGACGCAGCGCCGCTGACCGGGACGGTACGCGGCACAATGACGCAGCGCCGCTGACCGGGACGGTACGCGGCACAATGACGCGCAGCCGCTGACCGGGACGGTACGCGGCGGAGTGCAGCGCCGCTGACCGGGACGCCTACGCGGCGAAGTGATGCACCTGGCCGCGGTGCGGTTGGCCTCGCACCTGGAGTCGCTCGGTGGGTCGAGTTGGCCGGGCTGACCGTGCTGCACCTGGGCGGGGACTGCGAGTTCGTCGCTAGCATCACCGGACAGCCACATGTGTGCCAACCATGTCCGAGGGGACGCCGGTGTCGAGGATCGCGATCGTTGGCGGCGGGCCGGGAGGCCTGACGGCTGCTATCTGCCTGGCGCGGCGCGGGCTGGCCAGCACGGTGTTCGAGCCGGAGTCCCACCCCAGCCGCGGGCCGCGCTTCAACCCGGATCGCTCGTACCCGATCGACATCACCGGCCATGGTCTGCGCGCCGTCCGGCACATCGGCGCCGTCAACCAGTTCAACGCCCACATGACCAGGTTCCGCGGCATCCGGTACCGGGGGCGCACGGTGGATCCCTGGAACGAGCCGGGATGGATCGGCTCCCGGGGCGACATCACCCGGACGTTGATGTCCGTCGCCGAGGAGCGGCACCTCGATCTGATCGACTTCGTGTTCGACGCGGCTGTGCACGACCTCGACCTGTGCACCGGGGAAGTGGCCGGCCAGCACTTCGACCTCATCATCGGAGCCGACGGTGCGGGGTCGAGGGTTCGCGCGGCACTGCAGGATCAAGTGGCGGAATTCTCCGTCGCGACGTCCTCGATCCCGAACTACGGCCTGATCCTGGAACTCGACCACGTGGGGGACCGGCTCGACAAGCACTTCTTGAACGCGCTGGCGCTCAGCCCGTTCACGATGTCTGGAGTCGTCGGCGACGACAGCCAGCCCGACGGCGTGCGCTGGCTGGCCGTGATCGGAACCAGCAAGCCGCTGGCCTTCACCGCACCGCAGCAAGCCTCGGCGTGGCTGCGCCGCCACGTGCCCAAGGCCGCCGATCTCACCGGGCCGCAGGCGGTCGCTGACATGTCTGGTCGCAAGGCGGTCCCGCTGGGGCGACGGGTGACCTGCTCCAGCCTCCACGGCGGGCGCGCGGTCCTGCTGGGCGACGCTGCGGTGACATTCCCACCGATCGGCCAGGGCGGCAACGCCTCGATGGAGTCGGCCATGGTGCTCGACCAGTGCCTTGCCGCTGGCCCGGTGGACACCGTGGGGGCCAGGTTCAATGCCGCGTGGAAGCCCCAGGCCGATGCTCTGGCATGGCTCGGCTGGCAGGTCCGCTACCAGAACCCCCTGACCGCCCTGCGCCTAGCCATGGCCGCCCTCACCGGCCACAACCTCGCCACCCAAACAAAGAGCTCGACACGTTCCTACGCCGACGTGACACGCGGCGCCCGCCGACTCGGACCGCTGTGGGCCCCGGGGTCCCCACCCGCCACCTGACATTGCGCCCCGTGCGCTGTCATCCGTAGGTCGCCCGGCATACCGCCGAACGTTTCAACTCAGCCGAGCGGGATCAGCGCGACGGCACCCACGGCGATCACCACGTTGAGCACCAGGGCTGCGCCTGAAGGCCACCTCACCCCGAGCAGCCGGGCACGCACCGCCAGCCAGGCCAAAGTCGCCGCCCGACCATCGGCGCCAGTCCCTGCAAGCTCAAGGCGCTGGGCGGGCACGAGGTTGCGGAGGCAGCCGTCGCAGTCCCCAACCCGATGCCGCCTCCTCCTGGGCGGAGTCGGGTCGGTCGGTACCGCACGCCCTGGCTGCGTCCACAGGCGGCGGTAGGAGCGGCACGGGACTGCCTCAACCGTGGTGACCGATCGGCCCCCCGTTCCTCGACGGGCCCTCGCGGCTGGCCGCGAGGCACGATTCTGCCTACTGCCTTGTCCTAGCCATGGGGGAATGATCATGAGCCTGCTCATCTTCGTCCAAGAGAACGACCGCGTTGTGGTTGTCACCGACACACTCGCCACCGAGACAGACTTGGCGCACCGCACATGTTCGTCACGAAGTGCTGGCCAATCCCGCACTTGAACACCCTCATCGCCGCAACCGGCTCGGCAGAATTGCTGAACCGGTGGGTGGAATTCGTTCGTACGCGGATGATCGCGCGCGACGTGGTCAACCTCGACTGCCACACCCCCCACGCGCTACGCGAGGTTTGGCGATCAATCAGTGACGACATCCCGAAGCACGATCTGACTGCGACGATCTATCACTTTGGCCTTGACCCTTGCACGGAGAGGGCGGTTCGCTTCACATACCGCTCGAAGAGTGATTTCGCATCCGAGCGGTCCGACGGGCCAGGTATTGGCATGAAGCCGCCCCCAGAGCATCCGGAGTCCGCTTCAGACGACCTTGTCGAGATCGCTGCAGCCATTCGCGAGGAGCAGCAGGCGCTTCCCCTTGCTGAGCGCACCCATATCGGGGGTGATCTCTATCAGACCTCCCTGAGCTCAGATGGCATCGGTATCGTGCATCTTCACCGCTTCGGCGACTGGCGCGCCGATTGGAACGCGATGTGCGCGAGGGCCGTTGGTGACACTGGCCCTAACTAGTGGACGTGTCCGTCACACCCCCGACGGGAAGCCAGCTCGAGGTGGGCGCTGAGTCCTCGGCCTCAAGACGCTGCACGCCTCGCATGGCGCGAGCTGAAGCTCGTCGAACGTGACGATGGGCGGCTCCGTGAGCCTGAGTCGGGGGGCCTCGGATGACCGCAGCTCTTCGCGAAGGAAGCAGCCCAATCGCCAAAGAGCTCAAGTTCCGTTCGCCGGGCAGATGGCTGACCAGGAGCGGGATGACGTAGGTGCTCGCAGACAGTCGCGGCCGCGCCCGACTGGCGGCGTAGTGACGCAGCGCTCGAGTCGAACCCCCCAGCGGCCGCTGGGTCTCTTCGGCGACGGCTTGCCCCCCAAGGGTTCTACGGTGCTACAGGACGGTGCGCCTACCCCTGGGTACGGCCGCTACGACACCAGGGCCGGCAGCTACCAGCAGTGGGTGGCCGGCCCGAGTGACGCACGTCAGAGTCCAAGCCTCACCGGGAAGATCCATGCGAATCCCGATGGGTTGGCGAGTGTCGGGGTCCCACAGCCGCACGGCCCCGTCGGCCCCGGCGCTGGCCAACCAACTGCCGCCGCCCGGGCGGGGCAACGAGCACAACGCCCGCACCGCCCCGGCGTGGCCGGTCAGCGGGTCGCCGACCTCGTGGCCGGTGTCCGGGTCCCACAGCCGCACGGTCCCATCGGAGCCGGCGCTGGCCAACCAACTGCCGCCGCCCGGGCGGGGCAACGAGCACAACGCCCGCACCGCCCCGGCGTGGCCGGTCAGCGGGTCGCCGACCTCGTGGCCGGTATCCGGGTCCCACAGCCGCACGGTCCCATCGGAGCCGGCGCTGGCCAACCAACTGCCGCCGCCCGGGCGGGGCAACGAGCACAACGCCCACGCCGCCCCGGCGTGGCCGGTCAGCGGGTCGCCGACCTCGTGGCCGGTATCCGGGTCCCACAGCCGCACAGCCCCATCGGAGCCGGCGCTGGCCAACCAACTGCCGCCGCCCGGGCGGGGCAACGAGCACAACGCCCGCACCGCCCCGGCGTGGCCGGTCAGCGGGTCGCCGACTTCGTGGCCGGTGTCCGGGTCCCACAGCCGCACAGCCCCGTCCCACCCGGCGCTGGCCAACCAACTGCCGCCGCCCGGGCGGGGCAACGAGCACAACGCCCACGCCGCCCCGGCGTGGCCGGTCAGCGGGTCGCCGACTTCGTGGCCGGTGTCCGGGTCCCACAGCCGCACAGCCCCGTCCCACCCGGCGCTGGCCAACCAACTGCCGCCGCCCGGGCGGGGCAACGAGCACAACGCCCGCACCGCGGGGTTGTAGCCGACCTGGCGGCCGGCATCGGGGTCCCACAGCCGCACGGTCCCATCGGATCCGGCGCTGGCCAACCAGGTGCCGCCGCCAGGGCGGGGCAACGAGCACAACGCCAAAACCGGGCCATAGTGGCCGGTCAGTGAATGCCCGATCTGGTGGCCGGTGTCCGGGTCCCACAGCCGCACGGTCCCGTCGGATCCGGCGCTGGCCAACCAGGTGCCGCCCCCCGGGCGGGGTAACGGGCACACCCCGTTCACTTCGTCGTGGTGGCCGGTCAGTTCATCGCCGATCTGGTGGCCGGTGGCGGGGTCCCACAGCCGCACGGTCCCATCGGATCCGGCGCTGGCCAACCAGCTGCCGCCCCCCGGGCGGGGTAACGGGCACACCCCGTTCACTTCGTCGTCGTGGCCGGTCAGTGCATCGCCGATCTGGTGGCCGGTATCGGGGTCCCAAAGCCGAACAGCCCCGTCCCCCAACCCGGCGGTTGCCAACCAGGTTCCGCCGTCGGAGAGGGAAAGCAGGCAGATGGCATTTACCCAGAGGTCGTGGCCTGTCATCGGGCTGGTGACGGGCAGGCCGGTCATCGGGCTGGTGGCGGGCAGGCTGGTGTCGGGGTCCCACAGGTGCATGGTCCCATCGGACCCGCTGCTGACCAGCCAGGTTTCACCGTCGGAGAGGGGCACCGGGCAAAGCGTCAGCACGGGGCGGTTGTGACCGGTCATCGGGCTGGTGGCGGGCAGGCGGGTGTCGGGGTCCCACACCCGCACGGTCCCATCGTCCCCGGCGCTGGCCAACCAGGTGTCGCCTCCCGGGCGGGGCAACGAGCACAACGCCAACACGGGGCCGTAGTGGCCGGTCAGTGCGTCGCTGACCTGGTGGCCGGTGTCGGGGTCCCACAGGTGTACGGTCCCATCTTCCCCTGCGCTGGCCAACCAGGTGCCGCCGTCGGAGCGAGGGACTGGGCACACCGCGTTCTGAGCGGCGGCCCCGCGGTACAAGATCCGCCCGGTACCGACGGTCCAGTGGGCCCAGCGAACGGTCCATCTGGCCTGGGGGTAGTCCGGTGGGGTTTGTCCGGCGGCTAGCGACCACAGCTGCAGGGCCGTGGCGTTGCTGGCGGGGTCGGTATAGTCCCAGTCGGCGCCGATGCGCGAGGCGGCGTCGAGGTCGGCCCGCGAGCCTGCCAGGGTGGTGGTCCATAGTTTCTGGGGGTCCACGTAGGGAACGAACTGGGGTGGGACGGCATCTTCGGTGGCGGACGTTCCGCCGGCGGCCAAGTGATCGAGCAGGTGGCGTCGGACGTAGTGCGGCGGTGGCCACCAGGTGCCCGCCGTCTGCCGCGGTTCGGACAGCATGGCCAGGGCGCGCGCGATCCGCTGTTCGACCTTCGATGTCGTATTGGCTGGCTCGGTCATGAGTGCGTCGAGTCGGCAAGTAGCCGCAACCACTTGTCCCGCAGGACGTTGGCCAGGGAGTTGTGGAACATGCGGTAGACGGTGGTCTCGTCCTCCCGGTCGGTGATCAGGTAGCCGGCCAGCCGGGTGCGCAGCAGCCACGCGATGTCGTTGTCGCCGTAGATCGGGGGCGTCTGGCCGGGTTCGTAGAACTCCGGGTCGTCGGCCACGGCGGTGGCTACGGTGGGCCAGATCCCGTTCCAAGGAAGCCCACGGCCGTAGGAGAACGCTAGGGCGCGCATCAGGTGCAACGCGGTCAGTTGTTCGTGGCGGCTGGCCAGCTCCTGGTGCAGATCGGCTCTGAACACGCCCACAACGCCCTCGTCTATCGCTGCCAGCCAACTCGGATCGGTTGGGTTGACCTGGTCGGGGCGCGCGGCCAGGTTCGCTGCTGCCATGCGGGTTATCAGGAAGGAGTGCCCCGCGTGCTCGGCGATTTGACGGGCCACGGTCTCGGCGGCCCCGGGACTGGCGGCGCGGTAGGGGGAGCCGGGTGGGAAGTCCAGGACGCTAGCTGCGTAGGTCTTCAGGTCTATCGCCTGCCACCACGGGTCCTCGTCGACGTTGACCCGGGACGCCCCGGGTAGCCGCTGCGCCCGGTCGGCCAACGTCCCCCGGTCCTGCTCCAGAGCCGGGGCGCCGCGCTGCTCGTGGCCGGGGGAGCGGACTCCGACGATCAGCCTCAGCCGCTGGCCACCGGGGCCGTCGTGGAGGTGGGCAAGGATCCCGTCGATGAGGTCGCCCGGGTTGGCCGATTCGTCGATCGCGTCGATAACGACCGTGACTGGTTGGGCACGCGAGGCTAGCCACGCCGACCACGATGCCAGCACTTGGTGGCGGGTAAGGATCCCGGGGGTTGGGGGCGGGGGCACCTTGAGCAGGGCGCACAACTCGGCAAGGGTCTGGTCGGGCAGGACACCTTTGGCGTGCAGGGCGGCCTGCACGCAGTCCTCCGGGGGCATCACGGCTTCGGGGATCCCGGTGAGCAGCTCAGCGTGGGTCTCTCTGAATCCGGGATCGGTTAGGGTCACCAGGCGGGCCAGGGCCGCGGACTTTCCGCTGCCCGCCCCGCCGGCGACTACCAAGATGCCCGGATCCCCGGTGGCCGTGGCGATCAACTGGCGCATCAGGGCATCGCGGCCGGTGAACAGCCAGCCGGGGTCCGTGTCCTTCGTCGCGCCTCGGGAGCGGGGACCCCAGTGCGAGGCCAGGTCCTCAGGTCGCAGCGCGACACCCCGGCGGGCCGGCGCCACCGGCGGTTCCTCTTCCTTGATCCACCGGGGGTTAGGCAGGCACGGGCTCTCGGCGAGGGTCGGCAGCCCCGGTGACAGGAGTGCCAGCCTTTGCCCTGGAAGGCGCTCCTGGATCCCGGTTAGAAAGTCCTGCACCTTCAGGTAGGGGCCGTGGTCGTACTTCTCGCCCGCGTCGGTGCCCAGTTCGCCGAGGAAGCCGCGGATCGCCTCGGTCAGCCCGTTGACCTTGGCCTCCTGGCTCTCGGTGACACTTCCCAAGGCAATCCACGATTCAGGCAGGTCCAGATCGAACCTTGCGACGTCGGGCGCGGCGCCGCCAGCGTGGCAGAGGTCGACCAGGACCATGAGGTGCTCCACCTCGGTCTCGGCCAGCCACCCAATTAGATCCGCTGTGCGCAGCGCTGTACTGGTGGGCTTGTCCAGGTTGGTGGAGTTCAGGCACAACCAGTGAGCGCCGTTCCTGATCACGCCGTGACCTGTCACGTAGACGACGACGGCGTCCCCGTTGCGCAACCCCCGGGTGTCCTGCGGGTCCTCCAGCGTGTCACGCAGTTGCGTTTTCGTCGGGTCTGACGCTAACTCAGGATGGGTGTGCGTGAATCGGCGTGTGTCCAGGCTGGCGTCCGTCAACCAATCGGTGATCGCGCGGACCTCCTTAGGCACATCTTCGAGATGCCCCAGATTCGGGTCTGTGAAGTGCTCCGTGGCGATGCACACCAGGCTGCGCCGCAGTAGGTCGAACTGGTCGTTGCCAGGTGCCAAGTGAGTTGGGGTGCTCATCATGGTCAGGCGATCCCCAGCACATCAGCGACCGGCAGCCCGGTCTGCTGCTTGTTTAGGTAGCGGGTGATTGCGTGCGGCGCGTCCCCGTTGTGCACCTCGTGGTCGAACACCCCCGGCCAGTACGGGGCCAGCGGGCAGGCGCAAGCCACGACGTCGCCCCGGTCGTACACGTTGACCCAACGGCCCACGTTCGGCAGCACCTCAACCGACGCGCCAGTCGCCGCCGGGTCCAGCCGCGAGCGGACCATGCGCAGCCCCAACGGTGATCCCACGGTCAGCAGCAGGTCCAGCTCCACGTCCTGGTTCTTACGAGCCCACTCGAAGGCAACCACAGAACCCAGGGAATGGCCGATCAGGACTCGGGCGTCCGCTGTGAGCGCCGCTGACACGCGGGCGTCAGCTTTGACTGTCACCGCCGGATCGGTCAGATAGCGCCGTACCTGCCGCAACTCGCCGAGCATCAACACCCACGCAGCTGCGCCGAACTGGCGGTCAAGAGCCTGGGCCAATGCCTGCAGCGGTGCTGGGACCCGCTTCGGCAGCAGGCCCTTGTCCGGACCGGCTTCTTCCGGCCAGGTATTCGCCGGGAGGTCCTGTGACAGCGTGAGCAGGTCGGCGACCTCGTCCTCACCCAGACCGCCGAGGAGTTCCTTATCCAGCATCGCCTTGCTCACGAAGCCGTCGGCGCCGACCGGGAGGAAGAGATCGCCGTAGAACGCCATCTGGAGGCCCGGTGGATCAACGCGGTGACCGCGCGCTCGTTCGATCCCGTCGGCCAGTGAATCGCCCCAGTTCCGGGCCAACTCGTGCCCGCCGGTCTGCTGCTGGCTGATCCCATGGACACCCACCACAGCGGTCATGGCAGATCCTCTCCATCGCTCGGAACATAATCCAACCGCACCGCCTACCCGATCACCAACAAGTACGGCCTGCCCGGGCAGGAGCTCAGCTGCCGCGGTCCTCGCAGTGCTCCGCCTGTCCCGAACAGGGGAAACGCGACGGGCTTCTTGCGTGCGTCTGGCCTCTCTCGGGTGCGAGGCGCACCCACATGTCACATCCCACCCCAGGTGGGTTGCCCGTTCCACCCCGATCGCCCGTTTCCCAGCAAGTTCGCATCCCCTTGAGAACTGAAACGCCATCGGTTCGATGCCGCGTCCTTCTGGGCGCTATGTGCGCCCACTATGCGGCCCAGGGAGTGGTGCACCCAGGCGGGCATCGCACCTGACCCCTAGCGACAGCAATGGGGCCGCCCAGCGTCATCGGACGCGATGCCTCCAGTGAGCCACGCGGCTGATTCAGGGTGATGTCAAGAACTCTCGTTCAACCTGGGGCAAGCGAGTCGTAACTAGTCAACTCCTGACAAGAAGTGGGATGCCTCGTATCAATCGGTGATGACTCATGTCGAGTGTCGTGATTGTCGCAAGATGACCGCGTCGCGACAGTCGCACACCGGACGGATCGAGTGAGCGGCTATCAGGGCATCATCGTCCAGGCGCCGTCGTAGGACAGCACCTCGGCGACGAACGCGTCCTCAGCCTCCGCCGGCAGGGACGGGCGCCTGATCAGCGCCAGGGCGCCGGACTGCTGGGCGTCGGTCGCCGCCGGCTGACCGTGCAGCGCCACGGCGAACTCCGCCACGTCCTGCACGAACACCGCGAACATCCGGTCCACGTGCGCCTCGGTCAGATCGCGAAGGTCCGACACTGATGCGGGCCGGGCGCCCTCTGGGTCCCCAGACAGCGCGAGGTCGGCGGCCTCGGCCACCAGCTGCGCGTAGACGACCTGCGTGAACAACTGGCCCAGGGTCAGCAGGAAGTCCAGGTCCTTGGACTGCTCCTTGGACGGCGGCGCGCTCAACAGCAGTGCCCCCAGTGCCATGACCTGCTCGGTGAACGTCGCCACGTTGGGCAGGTGTGCGAACCGGGCGAACGCGGGCCGCGGATCATGGAACTCGATACTGCCCAGGCCCGAGGCCGGGCCCTGGGCGAACAGGTACGCGTCGTCAGCCGCCTCGCGGCGCACGCCGACCGGCTCGTAGGTGCCCCCAGCGCCTGCTGCTGCGGCCATGTACTTGGGCAGGAACTTCAGCACGAGGGCAAGGTTGACGTGCACCGTTCCCTCGAGCTTGGGCAGGGCCCGGATGTCGGACACGGCTGACTCGAAGTAGGTGTCCTTCTCGAAGCCCCGGGCAGCGATG
Source organism: uncultured Actinomycetes bacterium (assembly GCA_963781015.1). GTDB lineage: Bacteria > Actinomycetota > Actinomycetes > S36-B12 > CAIYMF01 > Prado023. The sequence goes on from CAWAEB010000009.1 coordinate 380,361, forward strand.
ACCTCCCAGAGCAGGTTGATGACCCGCTCGCCCTCGGAGGTGACCTTCATCTTCATGATCGGGTTGTAGAGCAGGAACCGGCGGTCCTCGGGGCTTGCCGCTCGGAGGTAGTCCGCCGAGCGGGCGGCGTACATCTTCATCGCCAGCAGCCGTGCGTAGGAGTCTGCCAGCATCCTGCGCACGTGCGGGAAGGTGGTGACCCGCTGGCCGTAGAGGATCCGGTTGTTGGCGTGCGCGACTGCCTCGTAGAAGGCATGCTCGGAGATCCCGATCGAGGCCCACCCCAGCTGGACCTTGCCGACGTTGACGGTGGCCAGTGCCGCGTCCCACGCGGGTCGGCCCACGTGCAGCAGGGCAGCCTCCGCCACCGGGTAGTCGTGAAGGGCGAACTCCGCGACGAACATCTGGCCGTGGACGGTGTTCTTCACCAGCTCGTAGGACGGGTGCTTGGTATCGGCCAGGAAGAACACGTACTCGCCGGGATGCTCCGGGTCGTCGTCGGCGAACTTGCCGAAGACGCTCAGGCGCGCGGCCTCGTTGCCGTTGCCGATGTAGTACTTGCCCCCGTTGGCGACCCAGCCATCGCCGGCGGGCGTGCGGGTCAGGATCATGTCGGTGGAGTAGATGTCGGCACCATGGGCGCGCTCGCTCAGGCCGAATCCGAAGATGCCGCCGTCACGCAGCAGCTCGCCCACCAGCCGCCGTGCGCCCTCGTTGGCGCTGGTCCACACCGGGCCCAGGCCCAGCATGCTGACCTGCCACGTGTACCAGTGACCCAGGGAGTAGAAGCCCAGGATCTCGTTGAGTTCGTTGACGCGGGCGGTGTCCCACCGGCCGTCCCCGCGCACCTGCTCCATCAGCGCTGCCACCTTGGCCGGCGTCGCCACGCCGGCGAACAGACCGCGATCGGCGTTGAACTCCAGGAAGTCGGCGTACCAGGTGCCCGCGTGGTACTCGGACTTCATCTCGGCCAGGCCCTTGGCCTCGAAGAACCCGACCAGATCGGTCATCGCCGTGCTGCTGGCGTCGTCGAGGAAGTCCGGCCTGTAGGCGGTGGGATTGAACAGCAGCATGGGATGACCTCCTGGCGGTGGGTGGGCGTGGACCTGAGATCGAGGCTACTTGTCAGTAGCGGATTGCGCGTCCGCGGGGCTGGGATCGCCGCTGGGCTGGGAGATCTCGCCGCCGCGGCTCAGCCGGCGAGCAGGGCGCCCACGGCGATTCCCGCGGAGAGAAGGATTCCGTAGCCGAGCAGCAGCCGTCCGGTCCCGCCGAGCGCTGGGACCAGCGCGGGCCCGAGTGCCCCGGCGCGCACGTCGCGCAGCGGGGTCAGGGCCAGCGGGATCGCGCCGAGACCGATGAGCGCGGCCACCGGCCAGTCCATCAGCCCGGCCAGCCCGCAAGCCCCGATCACCGCGGGGATGACCAGCGCTCCCCAGATCAGGGCCTCGTAGAGCCCGCGCGTGCGGGGGTCGCCGAGCCGCACCGCCAACGTGCGCTTGCCGGAGGTGGTGTCGCCGGGGATGTCACGCAGGTTGTTGACCACGAGGATGGCGCAGGACAGGGCGCCCACGCCCACGCCGCAGAGCCAGGCCAGGCCGCTGACCGAGCCGACCTGCACCGCGGCCGTCCCGCCCACGGCGACCAGGCCGAAGAAGACGAACACGAACACCTCGCCGAGCCCGGCGTAGCCGTAGGGTCGGGGTCCGCCGGTATAGGTCCAGGCGGCCACGATCGCCGCGGCGCCGACCGCGAGCAGCCACCACAGCCCGCTGAGCAGCACCAGGCCCAGGCCAGCCACGCCGGCGACGGCGAACGAGATCAGCGCTGCACGCTTCACCGCTGCCGGCTGGGCCAGGCCCTGCCCGACCAGGCGCACCGGCCCGACGCGGGCGTGGTCGGTGCCGCGGATGCCGTCGCTGTAGTCGTTGGCGTAGTTGACGCCCACCTGCAGTGCGAGGGCTACGACCAGTGCCAGCAGGGCGCGATCCCAGATCGCCTGCGCATCCCAGGCGGCGACCGCGGTGCCGACGAGGACGGGTGCCACTGCCGCAGGCAGCGTCCGTGGCCGGGCGCCGCCGATCCACTGCGCCGCACTGGTCATTGCTGGATCCTGTCACGGGAGACGGGGACGTCCCGGCGCCCGGCCCGACGGGGACCTGCCAGCGCTCGCGTGGCTCGCTCGACCAGCGCGGCACGGTCAGGCTTGCCCGCCGCCAGCATCGGGATCTCGTCGGTCGCCTGCACCAGGCGGGGGCGGGCAGCGTGCCCCAGCACGCGAGCCACCCCGTCGGCGAGCCCTTCAGCCCAAGCGTCCACCTCCACCGTGCCCGTGCCCGTGCTCAGAGCGTCGGCGGCGTCGCCCACGCGGGGATGTCGCGCGGGCACCACGAAGGCTGCGATCGTGGCCCCGAAGCGCTGGTCGCGGACCGCGACCACCTCGGCGTCGGCCACCGCGTCCTCGGTGAGCAGCGCAGCCCGGACCGCAGCCAGTGACACCGAGGCGCCGCCCACCTGGACCACGTCATCGGCCCGGCCGGTCACGGTCACCACCCCGTCAGCGTCAATCCGGCCCCGGTCCGAGGTCTGGAAGCAGCTGTGCCGCGCGCCCGTGGTCCACCGACCCGCGTCACGGCCGTCGCGATACCCGGCGGCCACCTGGGCCCCGCAGATCACCAGGTGGCCCGCCGCATCGGCGCGGACGGTGACCCCGGGCAGCGCCCGGCCGTCGAAGACCGCGCCGCCGCAGGTCTCGGTCATCCCGTAGGACCGCCGCAGGCGCACGCCGGCCGAGCCCATCCGGTCCGCGAACGTCCGATCGATGGCCGCGCCCCCCACGAGGACGACGTTGTAGCTACGGAGCAGGTCCAGTCCGGCGTGGCCCGCCTCGTCGAGCAGCGCGAGCATGGGCGGGACCAGGGAAACCGCCAGGGTCGCCCGTCGGCCGCGCTGCGGGCCCGGGCCTCCTCGGTGGCCGCCGCGAACGCCGCGACGCTGAACGGCTGGGCCCCGCCGAGGCTGGCCGCCGCGATCGGAGTGGTCCCGGCCACGACGCTGCGCGCGGCGACCATCAGCCCGCCCGCGTGGTGCAGCGCCAGCGCGGCGACCCACCTGTGCCCCGACGCGGTCCCGGCGGCGGGACCGGTGGCAGGACCGGTGGCGGTCCCGGCGGAGTCATCCGGCGCACCGAGGGCACCCCCGGAGTGCTCGACCGATGGCGCTCGGGCACCTCCTGGCGCGCACAGCCGCTCGAACGCGGCAGCCGCCGCGCGCAACGCCGAACCGGGCAGCAGCACACCCGCGGGATCACCGGTCGAACCGGAGGTCGCCAGGACCACCGCGACCCCCGTCGGTACCGGCTCACCCGGCTGCACAGCCGCCCGTATCCGCGCGCGGTACTCCGGCGGGCCGCTGTCCGGCAGGACCGCCACCGCTGGCCCCGCACCGCCCAGCGCCGCCGCGAGGGTGGGCATCAGCACGTCGATCCCTGCTGGTCCAGGCGGAACAGCCAGCGCGATGCTGGGCCGGTCTGAGGCGCCCGGGCGGCTGGGGTCCCTGTCGAGGCCGGGGCTGGCTGTTGTGGTCGCATGGCACTGGACAGGGTAGGCGAGCGGCTCGGCCCGTCCGCAGTCCCAGGCGTGGTCGTGCCGGCGGGATCCATCCGTAGCCAACACCGCGCAGGCGTGGCTATCGTCGGCCCATGCCCTACACGCCGGCCGGCCCCCCCGACCCCAGCTCCCAGCAGAGCGCCGCCAACCTCAGCCAGGCCCGTCGGGACGTGTGGAACCGGGTTGCTGAGGTGGCGTCCCGGCTCGCCGAGCCCACCGCCGACCATCGCAGCCTGCTCGAGGACGAGCTCGCCAAGGCATTCGCCTTCCTGAGGGGCATCGAGGGCTACTGGGTGTTCCCCGGGCTGGCCTCGGTCGACCGCCTCGAAACCCTGGCCCAGCTCGACCACATGGAGGAGTTGTCCAACGTGGTGCACCAGATGGTGTGGCAGTTGGGCAAGTCCGGTGACGAGGGCGCACTGCTGGCCGCGACCGCCGAGACCGGAAACGAGTCAGCTGTCCCGGCCGACCGGCACTACTTCACCGCACTGATCGTCTCCGACGTCGACGCCTGGGTCCTGGCCTCCAGCGTGCACGACATGCATGCCTATCGCCAGCCCTACGACCCGCTGGTCTACGACGTCGTCGGTGTGCGCTCCTTCGACGCCGCGCTGGCCTGCGGTCCTGCTCAACGACGAGGTCCAGGCCGTCATCATGCGCCCGGACGTGCCGCTGCGCTCCGGTGCAGCCTTCGGCCTGTTCGACGGGCTGCTCGACGAGTACGACGCGGAGTTCGGGCTCACGACATCCGTGGAGCACCGGCGGGCGCGGGCGCTGGCCACCGTGCTGCGCCGGGTGCGCCCGCACCTGGACCTGTACCTGCTCACCGACGAGGCCGTGCCGGACGCCGCGGACCCGACGGTGCTGGCCTTCGACCGCGCGTTCTACCGCTACGAGTCGCGCAGCGAGCTGCACATGACCCTGCTCGACGGCGTGCGCCGCCGGTTGTCCACCCCGTTCTTCGACGCGCTGAAGTCGCTACGCGGACCGCCCGATCGGCAACTTCCACGCCCTGCCGATCGCCCGTGGCAACTCGGTCTTCAACTCCCAGTGGCTGCAGGACATGGGCGAGTTCTACGGCCGCAACATCTTCATGGCCGAGACGTCGACGACCTCCGGTGGGCTGGACTCGCTGCTGACCCCCACGGCATCCTGAAGAAGGCCCAGGACAAGGCCGCCAAGACCTCGGCGTCCGATGCACACCTACTTCGTCACCAACGGGACGTCGACGTCGAACAAGATCGTCGTGCAGGCGCTGACCAGGCCCGGCGACATCGTCCTGATCGACCGCAACTGCCACAAGTCGCACCACTACGGGCTGATGCTCGGCGGCGCGCACCCGGTCTACCTCGACGCCTACACGCTGCCCGAGTTCGCCATGTACGGCGCGGTGCCGCTGCGCACGATCAAGAAGGCGCTGCTCGACCTGCAGCCGCGCTGGCCAGCTGGACGCGGTGCGGATGCTGCTGCTGACCAACTGCACGTTCGACGGCGTCGTCTACGACCCGCTGCGGGTGATGGACGAGGTGCTGGCGATCAAGCCGGACATGGTCTTCCTGTGGGACGAGGCGTGGTTCGCGTTCGCGATCGCGGTGCCGTTCGCCCGCGCCGCGCACCGCGATGATGGCCGCCGCGGAACCTGCAGGAGACGCTGGCCTCGCCGGCCTACCGCGAGCAGGTACGCGAGTACCTGGCGCACGGGTCGACGCTGGACCCCGACGACGACGCGAGCTGGCTCGACCACCGGCTGCTGCCCGACCCGGACCAGCGCCCGGGTGCGGGTCTACGCGACCCACTCCACCCACAAGTCGCTGTCGGCGCTGCGGCAGGCGTCGATGATCCACGTCCGCGACCAGGACTTCGCCCGCGACGCCGAGGCCGCGTTCGACGAGGCGTTCCTGACCCACACCACCACGTCGCCGAACTACCAGATGCTGGCGTCGCTGGACCTGGCCCGCCGCCAGGTCGACCTCGAGGGGCTACGGCCTGGTCAGCGGGCCTACGAGATGGCGCTGCGCTGCGCCGGCACGGGTCCGCGCCGACCCGCTGCTCAGCAGGTGCTTCTTCGATCCTGGAGCCCGCGGACCTGATCCCGGCCGAGTACCGGCGCCTCCGGGCCTGCAGCGACCTACCGGGCCGGACGCGCAGGGCGGCACGAGGCCTGGCCAGCATGCGAGGCGTGGGCCTGCGACGAGTTCGTGCTCGACCCGACCCGGGTCACCCTGTACATCGCGGCAAGACCGGGATGAACGGCGACACTTCAAGAACTCGGTCCTGATGGAGCGGTTCGGCCTCCAGATCAACAAGACCTCGATCAACAGCGTGCTGTTGATCTTCACGATCGGCGTCACCTGGGGCGCGTGAGCTACCTGCTCGAGGCGCTGCACCGCGATCGCGCCGGACCTCGGACCGCAGCGCCAGGACGAGGCCAGCCCGGCGCAACTGCGGGTACTGCGAGCGCCGGCGTGTCGCGCCCTGACCACGGACCTGCCCGCCGCTGCCGGACTTCAGCGAGTTCCACGACGCGTTCCGGCCCCATCCGGGCCAGCCCGGACGGCGACATGCGCGCGGCCTTCTTCCTCGGCTACGACCGGACCGACCTCGAGTACGTGACCGCTCGGCGAGGCCGGCCGACGCGATTGCCGCCGGCCGCGACCTGGTCTCCACCACGTTCGTCGTGCCCTACCCGCCCGGCTTCCCGGTGCTGGTCCCCGGCCAGGTGGTCTCGAAGCAGATCCTGTACTTCCTGACCCAGCTCGACGTCAAGCGAGATCCACGGCTACGACCCCGACCTCGGCCTGTCGGTGTTCACCGAGGAGGCGCTGGCCAGCCGGTGACCGCAGGAGTTCACAGACGGTGATACTCCGGTCACCAGGGCATATGGTGCGCCCATGCGCGCCATGATCGTCAAGGAATTCCGCGAGCTGGTACGCGACCGACGCACCCTTGGGATGCTGATCGGCCTGCCCCTGCTGCTGCTGATCGTCTTCGGCTACGCAGCCAACTTCACCGTCGACAGCGTGCAGACCGCGGTGGTCGGTCCGCAGGCAGTGCAGGTCGCGGCGACCCTCCCGGAATTCTTCGAGGTCGACACCATCGACGCCGACGCCGACCGGGCCGCAGCCGAGGAGATGATCGTCGACAACGAGGTCGACGTCGCGCTGGTCACCGGTGCGCAGCCGGCCACCGCACTTGTCGACGGCTCGAACCTGTTCGCCGCACAGTCCGCGGTCTCCGTGCTCAACCGGGCCAGCGACACGGTCACCACCGAGATCATGTTCAACCCCGATCTGACCACCGCCTGGGTGATGATCCCCTCGATCATCGGCCTGATCCTGGCGTTCATCGGCACCCTGGTGACCAGCATCGGGATGGTCCGTGAGCGCGAGTCCGGCACCCTGGAGCAGTTGGCCGTGATGCCCATCAAGCCCAGCTCGGTGATCCTGGGCAAGATCGCGCCCTACTTCCTGGTGGCCACCATCGACATGGTCGTCATCACGGTTCTGGGCATGGGGCTCTTCGGAGTCCCGTTCAACGGCAGCGCGGCCGAGTTCGCCCTCGGCGCGGGGCTGTTCCTGTTCGTGGTCCTGGGGATGGGTGTGTTCATCTCGACGATCTCGCAGAACGCCGGCCAGGCGATCCAGGCGGCGTTCATGGTGCTGATGCCCCAGATCCTGCTGTCGGGGATGATCTTCCCGCTCGTGGCGATCCCGTGGGCGGTGCGCTGGATCTCCTACCTGCTGCCGCTGACCTACTTCACGATGATCTCCCAGGGGATCATGATCCGGGGTGCGGGCATCGAGACCCTGTGGCTGCCGTTCCTGGCGCTCACGGTGATGGCCGTGTTCGTGTTCACCGGAGCTGTCACGAGGTTCCGCCGTGACCTGGCGCCGGGCTCGCCCGGCAGGGGCAAGGGATCGGAGCCGATCGACTCCGATCCCTCTCCCGGCGACTCCCCGGGCTCGAACGCGGAGGTGTCCGCGTGAGCCCAGCCCGGGTCGAGGTGCGCGAGCTGGTCGTGCGGTTCGACGACACCACGGCGTTGAACGGCGTGAGCGTGGCTGCCCCGGCCGGCTCGGTCACTGCGGTCGTCGGCGGGGATGGTGCGGGCAAGACCACCCTGCTGCGGGCGGTGGTCGGCCAGGTCGTGCCCACATCAGGCTCGGTGCATGCCCCCGAACCAGCATCCATCGGCTACCTGCCCGCCAGCAGCGGAAGTTGGGTCGGCCTGTCCGTGCAGGAGAACGTCGACTTCGTCGGCGGAGCGTATGGCCTGCGCGGCGCAGACCTGGCCCGGCAGGCTGACCCCCTTCTGGCAGCGGCGGGCCTCGGTGGGTTCCGCGATCGGCTGTCCGGGCAGCTCTCGGGTGGCATGCGTCGCAAGCTGGGCGTGATCCTGGCCATGCTGCACGACCCGGAACTGCTGGTCCTCGACGAGCCGAGCACGGGGGTGGACCCGGTCAGCCGTGTGGACCTGTGGCGCCTGGCGGCCCGGGCCGCGGCTGCGGGGGCGGCCGTCCTGATGAGCACCACCTATCTGGACGAGGCAGAGCGGGCTGGGCAGGTGCTGGTGCTGGACCACGGACGCACACTCGTATCGGGCACGCCTGCCCAAGTGCTCGCGGCGATGCCGGGGGTGCTCACCAGCGCCCGTTTCGCGGTCCGTCCCGAGTGGGCCTGGCGACGCGGCCGGGACACCCATGAACTGTGGCCCGACGCGGACCCGCCCGAGGGCCTGCGGGTCATCGACGGCGACCTCGAGGACGTCGTGATCGGCCGGGCGCTGCACGCTGCCGCCCAGCGGAGCATCGCATGACCGGGTCTGGCGAGCCGGCCGACGTCAAGCCGGCCGACGTCGAGCCCGACCGGTCGACCCTGCTGGAGGTCCAGCACCTGCGCTGCACGTTCGGCGACTTCGTGGCCGTCGACGATGTGTCGTTCTCGGTCGGACCCGGTGAGGTGGTCGGCCTGCTCGGTGCCAACGGTGCGGGCAAGACGACCGCCCTGCGGATGGCGCTGGGCCTGATCGCGCCGACCTCAGGTCGCTCGACACTCCTGGGCCGCGCACCGGACCGTGAGGCCCGTCGCCAGATCGGGTACGTCCCCCAGGGGCTCGGGCTGTACGCGAGCCTGAGCGTGGCGGAGAACGTCGCGTTCGTTGCCGACGTGTACGGCTGTCCGCGGCCCGAGCTTCCCGATGTCCTGACCACGCTGGCCGACGTGCTTGTCGGTGACATCTCCCTGGGCAGCCAGCGCGAGTTGGCCTTCGTCTGTGCCCTTCTGCATGAGCCGAGGGTGCTCGTCCTCGATGAGCCCACGTCGGGGGTCAGCGCCCTGTCCGGGCGCGACCTGTGGGCCACGATCCACGGCCGCGCCGAGGCGGGGGTCGGGGTGTTGGTGACCACGCACAACATGCAGGAGGCCCAGCAGTGCGACCGGCTGCTGCTCATGGCCAGTGGCCAGCTGGTTGGCGAGGGCAGCGAAGCGGAGCTGGTGGCCGGGACGTCGGCGGTGCGTGTCGACGTCGAGGACTGGGCTGGCGCATTCGACCTGCTCAGTCAGGCCGGGCTGGCGGTCACCCTGGCCGGAACCTCGGTTCGCGTGGCGGGGGCACCCCCGCCGAGGTGGCGCGAGCCCTGACGGCCGGCGGGATGTCCGCGGAAGTGAGCCCCGTGGTCGCCACCATCGAGGAGCGGATGGTACTGCTGAACGTGGCGAACCCAGTGGGCTGAGGCGCTGGCACCCTCGCGACACAGGGCACCCGGCGGCCATGCCCACTTCGGGTCGAGTGCGCCTCGGCGCGCACCAGCCGCTGACCGCCCTCGGCGCGCACGCTCAGGACCTTGCACCCCCGCGTGGTCGATAGGCCCGGGATGATCGACTCCGACCCCGGTCGAGCGCGCGCCCTTCAACCACAACTCGGCGAGGATCAGCGGCCCGCTCCCAGCCTGAGCGAGGGGACGCAGGGCATCGCAAGAGAAGAGGTCGGGGGCGCCAACTCAGGTCAGCCGTGGGATTCTCCGTCGAGGTAGCGCTGCCCGACCGGTGCGATCCCGACCCTCCTCGATGAGCTCCGCGCGTGCTGAGGCCAGGATCACCGCCCTGGTGTCGGCACCGCCCGGCCCCCGCCCGGCCGCGCGTTGATCGGGCGCTGGTCACGGGCCCATCGTGGCGCGTCGGCCCGAGCCCCCATCGGACCTGGATCACCTCATGATCGAATGGGCCATGGCCCCCTGAATGCGGCGTGCGACCCATGCGAGTTTCCCGGCCGGGCACCTGAGCGTGCCCTACCCTGTGCATCGTGGACACCCGTGACCGATACCCCTCGATCCCCGTCGTCACCTCCGACAGCCCGGCCTACGCCGACCCGGCCGTCTCCACGGTCCGCCCCGCAGCCGACTGGCAGCCAGTCGGCGAGTGGACCGACATCCGCTACGAGCTGTCCGGGGACGGAGTGGCCAAGATCACGATCAACCGCCCGGAGGTGCGCAACGCGTTCCGCCCGCAGACCCTGTTCGAGCTGCAGCACGCGTTCAACCTCGCCCGCGACGACGACTCGGTCGGGGTCATCATCCTGACCGGTCAGGGCGACTGGGCGTTCTGCTCCGGCGGCGACCAGCGAATCCGCGGCAACGACGGCTACATCGGCGATGACGAGGTCGCCAGCAAGGGCATCGGGCGCCTGAACGTGCTCGACCTACAGGTCCAGATCCGCCGCCTGCCCAAGCCCGTGGTGGCCATGGTCGCCGGGTACGCGATGGGCGGCGGGCACGTGTTGCACATCTGCTGCGACCTGACGATCTCGTCGGACAACGCCCGCTACGGCCAGACCGGTCCGAAGGTGGGCTCCTTCGACGGCGGCTACGGCTCAGGCCTGCTGGCCCGCCAGATCGGCCAGAAGCGTGCCCGCGAGGTCTGGTTCCTGTGCCGGCAGTACGGCGCCGAGCAGGCCTACGAGTGGGGCCTGGTCAACCAGGTGGTGCCCCTGGCCGACCTCGAGGAGGAGACCATGGCGTGGGCGCGCGAGATGCTCACCATGAGTCCCCTGGCCCTGCGGATGCTCAAGGCCTCCCTGAACGCGGCGGACGACGGACTGGCCGGGATCCAGCAGCTGGCCGGCGATGCGACGCTGCTGTTCTACATGACCGAGGAGGCCCAGGAGGGCCGCGACGCCTACACGGGCAAGCGCACGCCGGACTTCGCCAAGTTCCCGAAGCGCCCGTGACCGCCATGGCCGGGGATCCCGCGACGGCTGTCCCGCCTGTCGGGGGAATCCCGGGAGCGGAAACGCCAGCCCAGGAGACGGCGGACGAGAAGGCCGCGGCCCGAGGGGCGGCAGCCGGGGCGACGCAGCCCGCCCGCCCCGCTGCCCGCCCCGCTGCCCGGCCACGCGAGACGATGCGCGGCCTGCCCGAGCTCTCCCCGGCTCAGCTGGCGGCGGTCGCGGTGCCGTTCCGGGTGCCGCTGAACCGCCGGTTCCGGGGCACCGAGCATCGGGAGGGCCTGCTGTTCGCCGGTCCCTCGGGCTGGGCCGAGTGGGCGCCCTTCCCCGAGTACGACGACTGGGAGGCCGCCCGCTGGCTGGTCGCTGCAGTCGAGGCCGCGTGGGGCACCTGGCCCGAGCCGGTGCGCAGCACGGTGCCGGTGAACGTGATCGTCCCGGCACTGCCCCACGAGGACATCGCCACGTTCGTCACCGACGCGGTGGCCCGGACCGGTGCCACGACCTTCAAGGTGAAGGTGGCCGAGGCCGGCGCAGCCCTGGCTGATGACCTGTCCCGGGTGGCCACCGTGCGCGCGGCCCTGTCCGAGGCCGGGGTGCGCGACCCGCTGATCCGACTGGACGCCAACGGCGCGTGGACCGTGGCCCAGGCGCGTCGAGCGGCTCGCCTGTTCGCTGCGGAGTTCGGCTCCGTGCTCGACTACTTCGAGCAGCCGTGTCGCACCACCACCGAGCTCGCCGAGCTGCGCTATCGCCTGGTCGACGACGAGGTGGACGTGCGGATCGCCGTGGACGAGGGCCTGCGCCGGGCGCGCGACCTGTACGCCGACGACCTGGCAGCGTCGCTGCGCTCGGCCGGCGACGTGCTGATCGTCAAGGTCGCACCCGTGGGCGGGGTGGCCCGTGCCCTGAGACTGGTCGAGGAGATCGGCCTTCCGGTGGTGGTGTCGGGCGAGATGAACTCGTCGGTGGGTCTGTGCGCCGGGCTGGCGCTGGCTGCAGCCGTACCGGATCTGGCCGGTGCCTGCGGGCTGGGCACCGGGCTGCTGCTTGCCGACGATGTGAGTGCGGGGACGTTGATCCCGCGCGATGGGCAGATGACCGTGACCCGGCGGCTGCCCGATGAGCAGGCGCTTGGCCGTGCCGCCGACGCGCTGGGCGCGGAGCGGACCATGTGGTGGCGCGAGCGGTTGGCGCGGTGCGCCCGGCTGCTCGCCGTGGTCTGAGGACGATGGGCCGGTCATGAACCTGGCGCACCCGAAATCGCAGCCCCCGAAACCGCCGTCTCTGAACCCGCCGTCCCTGAACCGCAGCCGACGGGCCCCCCGCCGCCGAACGGCACCGTCGACGCACTCCCCACACTGCCCATGAATCCTGCCACCGCGCTGGCCCGCGCACTGCTCGACGAACTGGTGCACCAGGGCGTGCGTGAGGTCGTGCTCGCGCCGGGGTCACGTTCCGCCCCGCTCGCCTTCGAGGCCCTGCGACTGGCCGACCTCGGGCGGATCCGGCTGCACGTGCGCATCGACGAGCGCAGTGCGGGGTTCCTCGCCCTCGGCCTGGCCAAGGCATCGGGCCGACCCGTCGTCGTGGCCTGCACGTCGGGCACCGCGGTGGCCAACCTCGCGCCAGCTGTCGTGGAGGCCTCGTACAGCGCGGTCCCCTTGGTGGCCCTCACCGCTGATCGACCTGCCGAGTCCCGCGGGATCGGCTCACCGCAGACGATCGATCAGGTGGGCTTCTTCGGGTCGACGGACAGGTTCGCCACAGATCTGGCTGCTGCGCGACGAGCCACGGACGACGAGCTCGACGCGGCTGAGCGGGCTGCCCGGGCCTCGGTCGGGATCGCGATCGGTGCGGCACTCGGCGTGCCGGGCCGGGCGGCATTTCGCTCGGGTGTCGGCGGCGCGGGTGTCGGCGGCGTGCTGGCGCATGCCGGACCGGTGCACCTGAACGTGGGTTTCCGGTTGCCCCTGGTGCCCGATCGGCAGGACGCGGCCGACCCGAGCGCGGCTGGTGGCGCACCACCACAGGACCTGGCTGGATCCACCGACCACGATCCAGATTTGCCGCGCCCGGATGCCCGCCGCCCGGCGTCCCCGCCACGACCCCGGCTGCCACCGTTGGCCGGCTGTGACCACCGCGATGCCCGTGAGGTGCTCGGCGACCTGCCTGCCCGCGGGATCCTGCTGGTCGGGGACCTGCCGTGCACGTCCCTGCGCGGCCACCACCAGTGGCTGGCCGAGATGGCGAGCACCTGCGGCTGGCCGATCGTGTTCGAGCCCTCGGCCAACATGCACGCCGCCCCCACGGCCCTGGCCCACGGGACGCTCGTCCTGGGTTCTGCGGAGTTCCTCGTCGCGCATGCGCCGGAACTCGTGCTCAGCGTGGGGCAGTGGGGGCTGTCCCGGCCCACGATGGAGCTTGTCCGCAGCGCTGCGCGGCACGTCGCGATCGAGCTGCCCACCTCCGGTCGGGAGGTCTGCGATCCGCTGCGGACCGCCGACCGGGTGCTGGCTGGGATCCCGCTCCCGCCCACACAGGCCGATCCGGACCCGGAGTGGCTGGCCGCCTGGCAGGCAGCGGACGTCGCTGCTGCCGAGGTGGTGTCCGCGACGTTGCGCGCACCCGGCGCTGAGTTCAGCGGCTCAGCGGTGGCTGCTCAGGTCTGGTCCCAGGCCCCTGACGATGCCCTCCTGCTGGTCGCTGCGTCGTGGCCGGTCCGGCAGGTCGAGGCGTTCGGTGCCGCCCGGGCCGGCCTGCGGGTCATCGGCAACCGTGGGGCCAACGGGATCGACGGACTGGTGTCCACGGCGTGGGGTGCGGCGCTGGCCCATCAGGATGCCGGCGGCGGGCCGGCGATCGCCCTGCTTGGTGACCTGGCCTTCCTGCACGACCACAACGGCCTGCTGGTGGGCGCCGACGAGCCGATGCCGGACCTGGTGATCGTGGTCATCGACAACGACGGGGGTGGGATCTTCCACCAGCTCGAGCAGGGCGGGGCGCAGTACGCGGACTCGTTCGAGCGGTTGTTCGGCACTCCGCAGGGCCGCGACCTCGTGGCCGTGGCGCAGGCAGCCGGGATCCCGGCGCAGCGTGTGGTCGGGCTGGTCGCGTTGGAGCGAGCGCTGGCCGAAGCCCTGGCTGCGGGTGGCGTCCGGGCCCTGGTCGCCCAGACGCCCGATCGGGCCGCCGAGAGTCACCTGATGGCCGGCATCAGCCAGGAGATCCAGGCCCGCCTGACCGGCCTGTGACGTGAATCGCGGCAACCCGGGGTCCCCTGCTCCCGGTGCATGGTGCGGGCGCGTGTGGGGGGATTCGCCCTGAACGCTCTCCACCCGGGGGGTGGCACCCATCGCTGCCGCGGGTGGCACAAGGGGTCGAACGGTGCAGCAGCGCCTTCCGGGCCAGCGCGACGCGCAGCCTCAGGGGCCGACCTTCCAGCCGTTGGACTGCATCTTGTGCATCCCGCCGCCGTCGAGCACGGTCAGGCCAGCCGCCCGCATCGTCCCCGCAGCCCGCGAGGAGCGGGAGCCGCTCTGGCAGTAGACGAGAAAGGTGTGCTTGGCGTTGAGCCGCGTGATCCCCTGCGCGAAGGTCGACCCGCCGGCGTCCATGTTCTTGGCCCCAGCGATGTGCCCGCCCTGGTACTCCCCCCGGGAGCGCACGTCGATCAGGCGCACGCCCTGCGGCTTGAGGGTGGCAGCGCTGGTGTCGACCTTCTCGCCCTTGCCGAACATGTTGGCGAAGAATCCCATGTGACCTGGTCTCCGATCGTTGCGGTGGTGGCGCCATCGTGGGCCACCGATCGTTCGCCAGCATACCCCATGGGGTATGGGGTCAGCTCGGACCCAGGGCTCGACGCACGGCGTCGAGCTTCGCTTCCGACTCCGCGATCTCGCTCTCGGCCGTCGACCCGGTGACGATCCCGCACCCGGCGTAGAGGCGCAGCGCGGTGGCCGGTCCCCGCTCGGAGTCCTCGACCGCAGCACAGCGCAGCGCGATGCCGAACTCGCCGTCGCCACGTGCGTCGATCCAGCCCACGGGGCCTGCGTAGCGGCCGCGGTCCATGCCCTCGAGCTCGCGGATCAGTGCAGCCGCGCGCTCGGTCGGCGTCCCACAGACCGCCGCGGTCGGGTGCAGCGAGGCGGCCAGGGCCAGGGCCGAGGCCCCATCGGCGAGCATCCCGGTCACGTCTGTGGCCAGGTGCTGGACGTTGGCCAATGAGAGCACGTGCGGCGCCGAGGGGACGTCGAGGTCCGTGCAGTGCGCGGCCAACGCCTCGGCCACCGAGTGCACGGCGTACTCATGCTCCTCGAGGTCCTTGTCGGAGTCCAGCAGCGCGGCGGCGTGGGCTGCGTCGAGGGACTCCTCGCCCCGTGAGCGGACCGTGCCGGCCAGCACCCGGGAGGTCACCCGGTCACCGTCGCGGCGCACGAGAAGTTCGGGGGTTGCGCCGAGCAGGCCGTCGACGCTGAATGTCCAGCACTCCGGGTACGCATCAGCCAGTCGACCCAGCAGGGCGGCACTGTCCAGGGTTCCGGGGAGCTGCGCGACGATGTCCCGGGCGAGCACGACCTTGTCGAGCTCACCTGCGGTGATGCGCCCGATCGCCTCGGCCACGGCCCGCGCCCAGTGCTCGGTCGGCCGGGTGCCCGGCTCCCAGGCGATGGGGGCGCCGGAGATGCTCGGCCGCTCGAGGTCGGCGCCGAGCGTGGCCTCGGACGCCGGGTCGGCCGTCCGGTCGGCGGACTCCACTGTGGTCAGCCAGGTGCGTCCTGCCCGATGCCCGACCACGACCGACGGCACGATCACGACCGAGTCCTGCGGGCCTGTGTCGAACGTGAACGACGCGAACGCCACGGGCCCGGTGCCCCGCACCCCGACCCGATCGTCCACGTGGGCGGCCTCGCACCACTCGCTCCACCAGCGCTGCGCACGGCTGAACCGCTCCGGGCCGGCGATCTCGAAGCGGGCCGCCTCACCCCAGCCGACGAAGCCGGCGTCGTTGCGCACCCACGCGAAACCGCCCGCGGCGGGCAGCAGGGAGAGCAGGTCCGACTCGATCCCGTCGAGGGTCACGGTGCGCACGACGCAGCCGTGGGTCGTGCGCAGGTCGGTCACCGGAGGATTCTACCGAGGTTCGCCGCCCCCGCAGCCGCTTCCCTCCTGCAAGCGCTTCCCTTTCGTGAAGGCGCTTCCCGAGTTCGGGAAGCGTTTCGTCAGGAGGGAAGCGTTTGCGGGGAGGAGGCGGGCGGCGTGGGGGTAGCGCGAGCTGCGCGCTACGCGGTGGCGCGGTGCAGCGAGACGATCCCGCCGGACAGGTTGCGCCAGGCCGGGCGCTTCCAGCCGTTGGTCGAGATCTGAGCGGCGAGCTCGGGCTGGGTCGGCCAGGCCCGGATCGACTCGGCGAGGTAGACGTAGGCCTCCGGCGCGCTGGAGATCCGCCGCGCGACCGGGGGCAACGCGCGCATCAGGTACTCGACGTAGACGGTCCGCAACGGTGCCCAGGTGGGGTGGCTGAACTCGCACACCACGAGTCGCCCGCCGGGCTTGGTCACCCGGTGCATCTCGGCCAGGGCGCCATCGATGTCCACCACGTTGCGCAGGCCGAACGAGATGGTGACTGCGTCGAACGAGTCGACGGCGAACGGCAGCGTGGTCGCGTCCCCGGCGACGAACGGCAGCTCCGGGAAGCGGCGGCGCCCCTCGGCGAGCATCCCCAGGGAGAAGTCGCTGGACACCACGTCCGCGCCCCGGGCAGCGAACGGCAGCGAACTGGTCCCGGTCCCCGCAGCGAGGTCGAGCACGCGCTGACCCGGCTGGGCGCCGACGGCGCGAACGACCTCACGGCGCCAGTACCGGTCCTGTCCCAGGGACAGGACGTCGTTGGTCAGGTCGTACTTGGCCGCGACGCCGTCGAACATCGACTGCACGTCCTTGGGTGCCTTGTCCAGGCTGGCGCGGGTCACGGGCACATCATCGCCGCCCGGGGTGCGAGCGCCCAAACCGCCCTGCGCGGCAAACGCGGCCGACGCAACAAGAAGCGCGCTGCAGCTCACCTGCACCCGCGCGTCAGGCGCCGTCGGCCGCCAGCGTGCCGAACTTGCGCTGCTGCAGCGCGCGGATGAAGCCCGCGACCCGTGCAGGAGTGGCCAGGCGCCGGCAAGACCAGCACCCTGATACCCCATGGGGTACCCTGCTCAGGTGAACAACTGCTTCATGGCCGCCTTCCTGACCTGGTCGGTCCGTCGCTGGCTGGTGGCCGCCGCTGTGGCCGGTGCGACCTACCTGTTCTTCGGGCTGTCCACTGCGGTGCTGGCCAATCCGGTGTTCGGCCGTTCGATCGAGCCCACCGCGTGGTCGCCCAATGTCCTGATCGCCACCTCGATCCTGTCCGGCCTGCTGACTGCGACCTATGTGCGCAACGCCGGTCCGGCGCCGCTCCGGCTGGCGGCGACTGACGGGATCGACCCGACGCCGGGCACCCGGACGGCGCGCGCCGGTGCGTTCGGTTCGCTGCTGGCCTACCTGGCCATCGGCTGCCCCGTGTGCAACAAGCTCGCCCTGCTGCTGCTCGGCACCACCGGCGCCCTGAACATCTACGCCCCGATCCAGCCCTACCTGGGCGCGATCGGGATCGGGCTCCTGGCCATCGCACTGGTCATCCGGCTGCGCGGCGAGATGAGCTGCGCGACGCTGGCAACGCTGCGCTCCGGTCCGGCCCAGCAGGGTCCGCTGACCACGCAGGACATCCTGGCTGGCCTTTCGGAGTCCCTCCACGTGGGCTCCGCGCCCTCGGCGGTTCCTCCTCAGGGGCGTCGAGCGGATGACGCTGGTGTGGAGGAAACGCGCACCGACTGACCGCACCTACTGACCCACCAGCGGCCTGGAGCGCGACTGACCGCCGCGACTGACCACGGCGCCCGGATCAGGCCAGCGCGTTCAGCCCCCGCTCGCGGAAGATGCCCAGCGCGGCGTCGACCGAATCCCGGGACGGGGGCTCGGTGCCCAGCAGCGGATAGGCCCGGCCCAGCGCGGCGTACTTGTCCACCCCGAGCCGGTGGTAGGGCAGCACCTCGACGCGGTCGACGATCTTGCCGAGCTCGGCTGTCAGGTCGGCCACGGCTGCGATGTCGTCAGGCCCGTCTGTGAGGCCCGGCACCAGCACGAAGCGGATCCAGACCGAGACCTGGTGCTCCATCAACCGCGCGCTGAACGCAACCACGTCAGCCAGTGAGCCGCCGCCGCTGACCCTCTCGTACAGCTCGGGCGTGCCGGCCTTGATGTCCAACAGGACCAGGTCCGTGTTGGCCAGCAGCCGTTCGCTGGCCCGGTGCCCGCCGTTGGCTGAGGTGTCCAGCGCGGTGTGCAGACCGTAGGAGTCCTTGACCCCGACGAACAGGTCCTCGACGAACTTCGGTTGCAGCAGCGGCTCACCGCCGGTCACCGTCAGCCCGCCGCCGCGAGAGATGAACGCCCGGTACTTGCCCGCCTCGGAAATCACGTGCTGAGCGGTCGTTCGCTCACCCAGGCGCATCGTCTGTGTGTCGGGGTTGTGGCAGTACAGGCAGCGCAGCGGGCAGCCCGACAGGAACACCGTGTAGCGCAGACCGGGCCCATTCACGCCCGAGGTGGTCTCGGCCGAGTGCACGAACCCGATCCGCGACCCCTCGTGTCCGGCTGCGTCCTGTGCGCGATCGTCCTGCGTCACGGCTGTCCTCCTGATCGATCGCCCGGATCTGCACCGGCACCGGAACCCACACCGGCCCCGACACCGCAATCATCGCCCACCCTGGCCACGCACCGTCATCGAACCCGGCCCAAGGATCGGTGCTGGCGGTCGGTCAGTCAGCCTCGATGGTCACCGGCGCGCCCCAGGTCTCGGTGCCCGGTGCGGGTGGCACCGGGCAGATGCGTGCGGGGTGCTCACGGGTGTCCATTGTCCCTCGATCCACGCGGGTGTCCTGCCCAAGGACGACCCCAGCCACCCAGGACCTTGGTCCCTGGTCCGCGGCGGTGGATCTCCTCGGCCACGCCAACTCGACGCAGCAGCGCGCCGCCGGACCCCGGTCTAGAATCGGCGGCAATCCCCCACTTTGCCCGAGGTGCCCATGCCCGACCATGCGCAGCCCGACCATGTGCCGCCACCCCATGGGCAGTCAGACCATGCGCAGTCAGACCATGCGCAGGACGCCGACGTCATCGTCGTCGGAGCCGGGCCGGCCGGATCGGCCACCGCACACCGGCTGGCGGCCGCCGGTCGCGACGTCCTGCTCCTGGAGAAGGCTGCGTTCCCCCGGGACAAGGTGTGCGGCGACGGCTTGACCCCGCGCGCGGTGCGCTCCCTGATCGAGATGGGCGTGGACATCTCGCCGGAGCGTGGCTGGGCGCGCAACAACGGGCTGCGGATCGTGGCCAACGGGCGCACCTACGAGTTGCCCTGGCCTGAGTTGGACCGATTCCCGAACTACGGCCTGGTCCGCTCCCGGATGGAGCTCGACGAGATCCTGGCCCGGCATGCGGCAGCCGCCGGAGCCCGGCTGGTCGAGCGCACCAAGGTCCTGACCCCCACTCGCGACGAGCGCACCGGCCGGGCTGACGGTGTGGTCGCCCAGCCGGTCGACGAGCGCGGCCGTGCCGCCGGCGCGAAGGTCACCTACCGCGCCCCGGTGGTGGTCGCCGCCGACGGCGTGAGCTCCCGGATGAGCGTCGCCATGGGCGTCGCCCGGCGCGAGGACCGACCGATGGGCGTGGCGGTGCGCGCCTACGCCCCCAGCCCGCGCGCGGCCGAGCCCTGGATGGAGTCCCACCTCGAACTGCGCTCCGACGGCGCGCTGCTGCCCGGCTACGGCTGGGTCTTCGGCCTGGCTGACGGAACCGTCAACATCGGTCTGGGCATCCTGAACACCTCGGATGCGTTCCAGAACGTCGACTACCGCGACCACCTGCGCCGCTGGATGCGCGAGACGCCCGAGCACTGGGCGCTGCGCGACTACGCAGGCACTGTCACGATCGGCGGGATGGCGCTGCCGATGGGGTTCAACCGTCAGCCGCACTACGCCAAGGGGCTGCTGCTGGTCGGCGATGCCGGCGGGATGGTCAACCCGTTCAACGGCGAGGGCATCGACTACGCGCTCGAAGCCGGTGCCCTGGCCGGTGCCCGCATCGACGCAGCGCTGGACCAGCCCCGCGCGCAGGGGCGCGAGGCGCAGCTGCACGGCTACGCCGATGACCTCAAGGAGTACTACGGCGGCTACTACACGCTCGGCCGCTGGTTCGTGAAGGCCATCGGCAACCCCAGTGTGATGAAGATCGCAACGACGTACGGGATGCCGGTCCCGGTCCTACGTGTCCTGGCATTGAAACTGATGGCCAACCTCACCGACACCGCCGATCCGGACCCCATGGACCGCCTGATCAACGCACTGTCGCGGATCGCCCCGGCGGCATGAACCGACCAGGCAGGCCGCGTCGCACCTCGAGGTGCCTAGGATGTGACCGCTCGGACCACGCCGGCCCGGGTGTCGTGAGGGAAGGTCCGGTGATCGCGCCGTGAACGTCTACACCCCGATCCTGATCCTTGGGCTGCTGGCCTTCGCCTTCGCCATCTTCTCGGTCACGGTGGCCGGCATCACCGGACCCAAGCGCTACAACCGCGCCCGCCTGGACGCCTACGAGTGCGGCATCCAGCCGACGCCACAGCCGATCGGCGGCGGCAAGTTCCCGGTCAAGTACTACCTGACCGCGATGATGTTCATCATCTTCGACATCGAGATCGTCTTCCTCTACCCGTGGGCGATCACCTTCGACAAGCTCGGCATCTTCGGCCTGGTCGAGATGCTGCTGTTCATCGCAACCCTGCTCGTCGCCTACCTGTACGTGTGGCGGCGTGACGGACTGGAGTGGGACTGACATGGGACTCGAGGAACAACTTCCGGCGGGAATCCTGCTGACCAGCGTCGAGAAGCTGGCCGGCTACTCGCGCAAGAGCTCGATGTGGCCCGCGACGTTCGGCCTGGCCTGCTGCGCCATCGAGATGATGGCCTCCGGCGCCCCGCGGTACGACCTCGCGCGGTTCGGCATGGAGGTGTTCCGCGCCTCGCCGCGCCAGGCCGACGTGATGATCGTGGCCGGTCGGGTCAGCCAGAAGATGGCGCCGGTCCTGCGCCAGGTCTATGACCAGATGCCCGGGCCGAAGTGGGTCATCGCGATGGGCGTCTGCGCCTCCAGCGGCGGCATGTTCAACAACTACGCGATCGTGCAGGGCGTGGACCACATCGTGCCGGTCGACATCTACCTGCCCGGTTGCCCGCCGCGGCCTGAGATGCTCCAGGACGCGATCCTCAAGCTGCACGCCCAGGTCATGAACACCAAGCTCGGGGCGCACCGCACGGCGGAGGTCACTGAGCTCGAGTCCCAGGCGCTGACCGCCGCCCCGACCATCGAGATGAAGGGTCTGCTGCGATGAGCGAGCAGGGATCGGTCGTCCCCGTCGGGGCCGTCGACCTGGGCCTGAGCCCCGCGACAGGGCCCGTGGTGGACACGGTGGGCGTCCGGGAGGGTGCCTTCGGCGCGTCCGGCTCGGGGGACACCAGCGGCTTCGGCGGCCTGGTCCGCCCGATCGAGATGCCCGGCGCGACCCCGCGGCCCTACGGCGGGGACTTCGACGCCGTGGCCGACGAGCTGGAACTGGCCCTGGCCGACGCCGGCGTCGCCGCGGAGTCGGCCATCGAGAAGGTCGTGGTCGACCGCGGCGAGCTGACCCTCTACATCGCCCGCGAGCACCTGCTGGCCGTGGCCGACGAACTGCGCGACGAGCCCGGCCTGCGCTATGAGATGTGCCACTCGGTCTCCGGCGTGCACTACCCGGCCGACACCGGCCGCGAGCTGCATGCCGTCATCCACCTGCTGTCGATGACCCACCGGCGCCGCCTGCGCCTCGAGGTCACGTGCCCCGATGCGGACCCGCACATCCCGTCGGTGACCTCGGTCTGGCCCTCGGCGGACTGGCACGAGCGCGAGACGTGGGACATGTTCGGCATCGTCTTCGACGGCCATCCGGCCCTCACCCGGATCCTGATGCCCGACGACTGGCCGGGCCACCCACAGCGCAAGGACTACCCGCTCGGCGGGATCCCCGTGGAGTACAAGGGCGCCACCAC
This sequence comes from uncultured Actinomycetes bacterium, assembly GCA_963781015.1. Taxonomy (GTDB): domain Bacteria; phylum Actinomycetota; class Actinomycetes; order S36-B12; family CAIYMF01; genus Prado023. The sequence goes on from CAWAEB010000009.1 coordinate 402,356, forward strand.
GCCACCGCCCGACCAGCGGAGGTCGTACAACTGATGAGCACCACCTACGAGTCCGGCGAGGACTTCGACCCGACCGCCACGGCCACCGGGGCCGCCGGCGGCACGCCCGGCACGGACGCCCCCGAGGAGGCGCCGGGCTACGACAGCACCGAGGGCCGGGTGTTCACGGTCACCGGCGGGGACTGGGACACGATCACCGTCGACCCCGACGTGGCCAACGAGCGCATCGTGGTCAACATGGGTCCCCAGCACCCGTCGACGCACGGGGTGCTGCGCCTGATCCTCGAGCTCGACGGCGAGAACGTCGAGGAGGCCCGCTGCGGCATCGGCTACCTGCACACCGGCATCGAGAAGAACCTCGAGTTTCGCAACTGGACCCAGGGCACCACCTTCGTCACGCGCATGGACTACCTGGCCAGCTTCTTCAACGAGACCGGGTACTGCCTGGCCGTCGAGAAGCTCCTCGGCATCACCGACGACATCCCCGACCGGGCGACGGTCATCCGCGTGATCCTCATGGAGCTCAACCGGGTGGGCTCGCACCTGGTCTGCCTGGCCACCGGCGGCATGGAGCTCGGCGCCCTGACCGCCATGACCTTCGGCTTCCGCGAGCGCGAACTGGTGCTCGACATCTTCGAGCTCATAAGCGGCCTGCGGATGAACCACGCGTTCATCCGGCCCGGCGGCCTGGCCCAGGACATGCCGGCCACCGATGACAAGGGCCAGGACATGAAGGTCCGCATCCAGGCGACCATCGACCTGCTGCGCCACCGGTTCAAGGACACCGCCAACCTGCTGGTCGACAACACCATCTGGATGGGTCGCACTTCCGGGGTCGGCTACCTGGACCTCACCGGCTGCATGGCCCTGGGCATCACCGGACCGATCCTGCGCGCAACCGGCTACCCGTGGGACCTGCGCAAGGAGGCTCCCTACTGCGGCTACGAACGCTACGAGTTCGAGGTGCCCACCCAGACCAGCGCGGACGCCTACGGCCGATTCCTGATCCGCCTGGCCGAGATGCAGCAGAGCCTGAACATCGTGGAGCAGGCCCTGGACCTCCTGACGCCGGGACCGGTCATGGTCGACGACCCGAAGATCGCCTGGCCGGCGCAGCTGGCCATCGGCAGCGATGGGATGGGCAACTCGCTGGAGCACATCCGAGCGATCATGGGCACGTCCATGGAGGCCCTGATCCACCACTTCAAGCTGGTCACCGAGGGGTTCAGCGTGCCAGTCGGGCAGGCCTACCAGGTCATCGAGGCCCCGCGCGGCGAGTTGGGCGTGCACGTGGTCTCCACTGGCGGTACCCGGCCCTACCGGGTGCACTTCCGCGACCCGAGCTTCAACAACCTGCAGTCCGTGGCCGCCATGTGTGAGGGCGGCATGGTCGCCGACGTGGTGGCCGCCGTGGCCAGCATCGACCCCGTGATGGGAGGCGTGGACCGCTGATGTCCATCTCCGCTACCACCCGCGCAGAGCTCGCCGAGCTCGCCGGGCGCTACCCGCAGGCGCGCTCGGCGTTGCTGCCGATGCTGCACCTGGTGCAGTCCGAGGAGGGCTATGTCAGCGCCGAGGGCATCGAGGCCTGCGCGCAGGCACTGGGCCTGAGCACCGCTGAGGTCGCCGGGGTATCGACGTTCTACACGATGTACAAGCGCCGCCCGGCCGGCAAGCACCACGTCGGGGTCTGCACCAACACGATGTGCGCGGTCCTCGGCGGGGACGCCCTCTGGGACGCGGTCAGCGCGCACACCGGCGCGGGCCACGACGAGGTCAGCGCGCAGGGCACCTTCGACCTCGAGCGCATCGAGTGCCAGGCGGCCTGCACGCATGCTCCGGTGATGACCGTCGACTGGGAGTTCTTCGACCGGATGACTCCCGACGAGGCGATCGCCGTGCTCGACCGGCTGGAGGCCGGTGAGGAGGTCCGCAGCACCCGGGGGCCGGTCGTGCGCGGCATCCGGGCTGCGGCGCGGACCATCTCCGGGATCGACGACGACGGCCTGGCCGGTGACGGTGGAGCAGCCGACGAGCTGATGCTGGCCAACCTACGGGCCGCCGCGGAACGTGGCGTGGGCCCAGCGGATGGGGGGCGATGACCATGACGCTCACTCCGGTCCTGACCGCCCACTGGGACGAGTCGGACTCCTACACGATCGGCGCCTACCGCCGTCATGGCGGCTACGAGCAGGTCGCCAAGGGCTTCGAGCTGGGCCCCGACGCGCTGATCCAGCTCGTCAAGGACTCCGGCCTGCGCGGTCGGGGCGGTGCGGGCTTCCCGACCGGCATGAAGTGGGGCTTCGTGCCGCAGGGCGACGGCAGGGCGCACTACCTGGTGGTCAACGCAGACGAGTCCGAGCCGGGTGCCTGCAAGGACATCCCGCTGATGCTGGCCAACCCGCACGCACTGGTCGAGGGCTGCATCCTCACGTCGTACGCGATCCGGGCCAACCACGCGTTCATCTACATCCGTGGTGAGGTCCCGCACGTCCAGCGTCGGCTGCGTGCCGCTGTCCGTGAGGCCTACGCCGCCGGGTTCCTGGGCACCAACATCGCGGGCTCGGGCTTCGACCTGGATCTGGTCGTGCACTCCGGGGCCGGGGCCTACATCTGTGGCGAGGAGACCGCGCTGCTCGACTCGCTGGAGGGCCGCCGCGGCCAGCCGCGACTCAAGCCGCCGTTCCCCGCGGTCGCCGGCCTGTACGCCTCACCGACGGTGGTCAACAACGTCGAGACGATCGCCAACGTGCCCTACATCGTGCGCAACGGTGCCGACTGGCTGACCCAGTGGGGCACCGAGAAGTCGCCGGGCTTCAAGCTGATGGCGGTCTCGGGCCACGTGCGCAACCCAGGCATCTACGAGATCGCGCTGGGCACCACGATGCGCCAGCTGCTGGACTACGCCGGAGGCATGCGCAACGGCGGGGAGCCGAAGTTCTGGCTGCCCGGCGGATCGAGTGTCCCGATGCTCACGGCCGAGCACCTGGACCTGCCGCTGACGTACGAGGACATGGCCGCCGCGGGCACGATGCTCGGCACCGCGACCCCGATGCTCTTCGATGACACCGTCTCGGTGGTGCGGGTGATCAGTCGATGGGCGGAGTTCTACAAGCACGAGTCCTGCGGCAAGTGCACCCCGTGCCGGGAGGGGACCGGCTGGATCGCCGGCACCCTGGAGCGGTTCGAGGCCGGCCACGGCAGCGAGCCCGACCTGGCGATCCTCGAGGAGGTCTGCGCCAACATCATGGGCCGTTCCTTCTGCGCGCTCGGTGACGCGGCAGCCACGCCGTTCCCCGCTGCGCTCAAGCACTTCCCCGAGGAGTTCCTCGCCGGGACCCACACGGCAGCCGACGCGGCCTTCGACCCCGTCGCAGCCACCGCCTTCGCCGCGGGAGCCACCCGATGACCGTGACCAGCCCCCCGCCCGGCACCCCGGTGCCGGGCGTCCCCGCCGCAGGAGTGCCCACCGCGCCGGCCGCCCCACCCAACGCGGACCAGGTCAGCCTGGCCATCGACGGCGTCGACGTCGTCGTGCCCAGGGGCACCCTGATCATCCGGGCCGCCGAGCAGGTCGGCGTGGAGATCCCGCGGTTCTGCGACCACCCGCTGCTCGACCCGGTCGCAGCCTGCCGGGCCTGCCTGGTCGAGATCGAGGGCCAGCCCAAGCCGCAGCCGGCCTGCGCCATCCCGGTCGCCGACGGCATGAAGGTCCGCACCGCCGACACGTCGGCCATGGCAGCCACTGCCCAGCGCGGGGTGTTGGAGTTCCTGCTGATCAACCACCCGCTGGACTGCCCGGTCTGTGACAAGGGCGGCGAATGCCCGTTGCAGAACCAGTCCATGAGCCACGGGCACGGCAGGTCCCGGTTCAGTCTGCCCAAGCGCACGTTCCCCAAGCCGGTGGCGCTGTCGGCCCAGATCCTGATCGACCGCGAGCGCTGCGTGTCCTGCGCGCGCTGCACCCGGTTCGCCGACCAGGTGGCCGGTGACCCCTTCATCACCCTGCAGCAGCGCGGTGGCAAGCAGATCGTCGGGATCGCCGAGGGCGCCCCGTTCGACTCGTACTTCTCGGGCAACACGGTGCAGATCTGCCCGGTGGGTGCGCTGACGAGTGCTGCCTACCGGTTCCGGGCCCGCCCGTTCGACCTGGTCTCCACCCCGACGGCCTGCGAGCACTGCGCCAGCGGCTGCGCCCTGCGCACCGACACCCGGCGTTCGACTGTCATGCGCCGGCTGGCCTGGGACGACCCCGAGGTCAACTCGGAGTGGAACTGCGACAAGGGCCGCTTCGCCTTCCCGTACCTGACCGCTGACCGGATCGACACCCCGATGGTGCGTGACGCCGAGAACGGGCTGGTTGAGGCGTCCTGGCCGCAGGCCGTGCGCCGGGCCGCCGACGCGCTGGTGCAGGCCGGTGGGCGCGCCGCGGTGCTGCTCGGGGGCACGCTGACCCTCGAGGACAGCTACGCCTACGCCCGCTTCGCCCGCGCCGTGCTCGGGACCGACTCCATCGACTTCCGGATCCGGCGCTCGAGTGCCGCGGAGGCCGCTTTCCTCCGCTCGGTCGTGGCGGGGTCGGGCATGTCGGTGACCTACGCCGACCTCGACGCCGCACCGACCGTGCTGCTGGTCGGGCTGGAGCCCGAGGAGGAGTCGCCGATCATCTTCCTGCGACTGCGCACCGCCACCGCGCGCCGCGGCACCCAGGTGGTGTCCGTGGCGCCGTTCGCCTCCCCGGGCTCGGCCAAGCTCAACGCGCATGTGCTGGGCTGCGTGCCCGGCCAGGAGGCTGCGACTCTGGGCGGTCTGGCTGCCGGCGAGGGCCCCGCGGCGCAGGCGCTGGCCGCCCCCGGCTCGGTGATCCTGGTCGGCGAGCGTGCGGCCGAGTCCCCCGGAGCGCTGACGGGTGCGGTCGCACTGGCCCAGCGCACTGGCGCGAAGCTGGCCTGGGTGCCACGTCGCGCCGGTGATCGCGGTGCCGTGGAGGCCGGGGCCCTGCCCGGGCTGCTGCCCTGGGGGCGTCCGCAGGCCGACGTCGACGCCCGCGCACAGGTCGCGGCCGCGTGGGGGATCGAGCCCGACGCCCTGCCCACCGAGCCCGGTCTGGACCTCGCCGGCATGGTCGAGGCGATCGCAGCCGACCGAGCCGATGCCGCCGCTGCGCATGAGGCCGGCGAGGACGCCCCCGTGCTGCGGATCGCCGCCGTGGTCGTCGCCGGTGTCGAGGCCGCCGACACCCCTGACCCGGAGGCCTTCCGCACTGCCCTGGCTGACGCGCCGTTCGTGCTTGCCCTGGAGACCCGGTCCACCGAGGTCACCGCACTGGCTGACGTGGTGCTCCCGGTGGGGGTCATCACCGAGAAGTCCGGCACGCTGCTGGACTGGGAGGGCCGCGCCCGCCCGTTCGGCAAGGTGATCCGCGAGTCCACCAGCATCACCGATGCGCGCGCGCTGGGCCTGGTGGCCCAGGCCATGGGTCACCCGACGCCCACCATCGAGGTTGCCGAGCTGCGCGCGGAGCTGGCCGGCCTGGGTCGTTGGCAGGGCGCGCGCCCCGCCACCGAGCCCGAGTCCCGCGCACCCGCTCCCGGCGTCGCCGCCGGTCAGGTCGTGCTCGCCAGCTGGCGGCACCTGCTCGACGAGGGCCTGCTGCAGCGCGGGGAGCCCGCGCTGGCTGCGACCGCCCGCCCCTCGCTGGCCCGAACCTCGCCCGGCACGGCCGCCGAGCACGGCCTGGTCGACGGCGAGCCGGTCACGGTGGCTTCCGAGCACGGTGCGATCACGCTGCCGCTGGCGGTGACCGAGATGGTCGACGGCGTGGTCTGGCTGCCGGGCAACTCCACCGCCAGCGCGCTGAACGCGACGCTGCGGGTCGGCCCGGGAGCAGTCGTGGCGATCAGTGCAGGAGGTGCCCGATGAACGCCCAGGTGAACAGTGCGGCCGTTGCCGCCACGTCGTTCGAGCCGTTCGGTGTGGACCCGTGGTGGCTGGTGATCCTCAAGGTGGTCGGGCTGTTCCTCGGCGTGGTCGTGGTCGTGCTGCTCACGATCTGGGGCGAGCGTCGGGTCGTGGCCCGTATGCAGATGCGCCTCGGGCCCAACCGGGTCGGGCCGTTCGGTGTGCTCCAGGGCCTGATGGACGGCATCAAGTTGGCCCTGAAGGAAGACATCATGCCCACCGCGGCCGACAAGGCCGTGTTCTTCATCGCCCCGATCATCTCCGTGGTCCCGGCGTTCCTGGCCCTGGCAGTCATCCCGTTCGGCCCGGAGGTCTCGATCTTCGGCACCCGCACCCCCTTGCAGCTCACCGACTTTCCGGTGGCGGTGCTCTACGTGCTGGCGATCGCCTCGATCGGCATCTACGGCATCGTGTTCGCCGGCTGGTCGTCGGGCTCGACCTACCCGCTGCTCGGCGCGTTGCGCTCCTCGGCGCAGATGATCTCCTACGAGATCGCGATGGGCCTGGCCTTCGTCGCAGTGTTCCTGCACGCCGGGTCGATGTCCACCTCCCAGATCGTGTCGGCCCAGCAGCCGATCTGGTACGCGATCATCCTGCTGCCCTCGTTCATCATCTACGTCACGGCCATGGTGGGGGAGACCAACCGGGCCCCGTTCGACCTGCCCGAGGCTGAGGGTGAACTTGTCGCCGGCTTCCACACGGAGTACTCGTCGCTGAAGTTCGCGCTGTTCTTCCTGGCCGAGTACGTCAACATGGTCACCGTCTCCGCGCTGGCCACGACCCTGTTCCTGGGCGGCTGGCGGGCGCCGTGGCCGATCTCGGCGATCAACGACGGCATGTTCAACACCAGTTGGTGGGGCCTGCTGTGGTTCATGGTCAAGGTCTGCGGCTTCCTGTTCATGTTCATCTGGTTGCGCGGCACCGTGGCCCGGTTCCGCTACGACCAGTTCATGTCCTTCGGCTGGAAGGTGCTGATCCCGGCGTCACTGGCCTGGATCGTGCTTGTCTCGACCTTCCGCGCCCTGAGCAACGACCTGCCGAGCAACAGCCTGGTCGTCGGCGCCCTGTTGTTGGGCACGCTGCTGGTGATGTTCGCCGGCTCGTACCTGATCGAGGCCCGCCGCGAGCGTGCCCGCGAGGAAATCGCCGAGGAGGCAGAGGCCGAGGAGGCCGAGTTCCGGGCCCGGCCGGGGGTGCACCCGGTACCGCCGATGCCCGGCGAGCACTTCGAGTTCACCCCCCGTGCCCGTCAGACCGTGCCCAGCGCGGTGGCCGAGGACCCTGCCGCCGCCGACGACACCGAGGAGGCACCCCGTGCCTGAGCTGCCCCAGCCCATCCGGGGCTTCGGGACCACCTTCCTGACGATGTTCAAGAAGGTGGCCACCGAGCAGTACCCGGAGGAGAAGGACAAGTACCCGCCCAAGCCCCGCTTCCACGGCCGCCACCAGCTCAACCGGCATCCCGACGGCCTCGAGAAGTGCATCGGTTGCGAGCTGTGCTCCTGGGCGTGCCCTGCCGATGCCATCTATGTCGAGGGTGCGCAGAACACCGAGGAGGAGCGGTTCTCCCCGGGCGAGCGCTACGGCCGCGTCTACCAGATCAACTACCTGCGCTGCATCCTGTGCGGGCTGTGCATCGAGGCCTGCCCGACCCGGGCGCTCACGATGACCAATGAGTACGAGTTGGCCGACCACACCCGCGAATCGCTGATCTACGAGAAGGCCGACCTGCTCGGACCACTGATGCCCGGGATGGTCGCCCCGCCGCACGCGATGGTCGAGGGCACCGACGACGGGGACTACTACCGCGGTGCGGTGACCGGCGCGACCGAGGCCCAGAAGACTGAGGTGGCTGCCCGGGAGGCGGCCGCGGAGGCTGCTGCCCGCGCCTCGAGCCCTGCCCGTGACCGGGTCGAGGGGGCGCAGGCATCGTGAGTGCTCTGATCCACCTCGGGTCGCTGGCCGTCGACGGCCCGGTCAACCTGACCCCGGACACCGGCGAGACCGTGACGTTCTGGATCTGTGCCACCCTGGCGGTGATCGGCGCGGCCGGCACCGTCCTGTCGCGCAAGTCCGTGCACTCGGCGCTGTTCATCGCGCTGACGATGATCAACCTGGCGATCCTCTACGTCGCCCAGGACGCCCCGTTCCTGGGCATGGTGCAGGTGATCGTCTACACCGGCGCGGTCATGATGCTCTTCGTCTTCGTCCTGATGGTCGTCGGCGTGGACGCCTCGGACAATCTCGTCGAGACCCTCAAGGGCCAGCGAGTATGGGCCGGGCTCGCGTTCCTGGGCTTCCTGGGCCTGCTGCTTGCTGGGATCTCCGGAGCGCTGAACGGGACCACCGTCGTCGGCCTCGACGAGGCCAACGCCGCCCAGGGCGGCAACGTCCAGGGCATCGGGTCGCTGATCTTCACCCGCTACCTGCTGGCCTTCGAAGTCACCTCCGCGCTCCTGATCACCGCCGCGCTCGGGGCCATGGTGCTCACCCACCGCGAGCGCGTCGAGGCCCGCAAGGGCCAGGCGCAGCGCTCCACCGAGCGGTTCATGCCCGGGACCCACCCGGTGAACAAGCCCAGTCCGGGCGTCTACGCGCGCAACAACGCTGTCGACATGCCGGCGATGCTGCCCGACGGCAGCGTCACCGAGGAGTCGGTGCCCGGTCCGCTGCGCGTGCGCGGGCAGGCAACCGACGCCGACCGACTGGCGCTGGCCGAGGCCGAGCACCTGTTGGCCCACGAGGCCGTCATCGTCGCTGAGGAGGGCGCCGGCGCCGTGGGCCCGGCTGCACTCGACGACGACGCGGCGCCAGCGCGTTCCATGGAACCTGACGCCCCCGAGCCACCCGGCGAGCCGGGGTCCGCGAGCGACCCGCAGGCGACCGACGAGCAGGAGGGGCAGGAGCTGTGAACCCCACGAACTACTTGGTGCTCTCGGCGATCCTGTTCTCGATCGGCTCGGCCGGCGTGCTGGTGCGCCGCAACGCGATCGTCGTGTTCATGTGCGTCGAGCTGATGCTCAACGCCTCCAACCTGGCCTTCGTCACGTTCGCCCGCACCAACGGCGCCCTCGACGGTCAGGTCGTGGCCTTCTTCGTCATGGTCGTGGCCGCGGCGGAGGTGGTCGTCGGACTGGCGATCATCGTGACCATCTTCCGCACCCGCAACTCGGCCTCGGTCGACGAGCCCAACCTGCTGAAGCTCTGAGGGGATGATTGTGAACACCACCCTTGCGGTCCTCACCTCCGGGCCGGCATCCCCGGGCGAGGTCGTGACGGCCACCGGCACGTTCAGCCTCACCGCAGCACTGATCGCCCTCCCGGTGGCCGGCGCGGTGATCCTGCTGCTGGCCGGTCGGCGCTCCAACGCGTGGGGGCACTGGCTGGGCACGGCGACGGTGCTGGTCTCCTTCCTGATCGGCTGCGTGCTGTTCCTCGCCCTGCTGAGCCAGCCCGAGGATGCCCGCACGATCAACCAGCACCTGTTCGACTGGATCGACGTGGGCACGTTCCAGGCCCCGTTCGCCCTCCAGCTGGACCCTCTGAGCATGGTCTTCGTGCTGCTGGTGACCGGCGTCGGATCGCTGATCCATATCTACTCGATCAGTTACATGTCCCACGATCCCGAGCGCCGCAGGTTCTTCGCCTACCTGAACCTGTTCATCGCCGCGATGCTGCTGCTGGTGCTGGCGAACAACTACCTGCTGCTCTACGTCGGGTGGGAGGGCGTGGGTCTGGCCTCCTACCTGCTGATCGGGTTCTGGTTCCAGCGCCCTGCGGCTGCCACGGCGGCCAAGAAGGCGTTCGTGGTCAACCGGGTCGGCGACTTCGGCCTGAGCCTGGCGATCATGATGATGTTCGCCACATTCGGCACGTTCACCTTCGAGGGCGTGAACGCCACCGTCGGCCAGGCCGACTCGAACACGGTCACCTGGATGGGCCTGGCACTGCTGCTCGCCGCCTGCGGCAAGTCCGCGCAGTTCCCGCTGCAGTCCTGGCTTCTGGACGCCATGGAGGGTCCGACCCCGGTGTCGGCGCTGATCCACGCCGCCACGATGGTCACCGCCGGCGTCTACCTGATCGTGCGGTCGGCAGAGATCTTCAACCTCAGTGAGACCGCACGCCTGGCGGTCGTCGTCGTGGGAACCATCACGCTTCTGATGGGTGCGGTCATCGGGTGCGCGAAGGACGACATCAAGAAGGGCCTGGCCGGCTCCACGATGAGCCAGATCGGCTACATGTTCCTGGCCGCGGGCCTTGGCCCGGTCGGCTATGTGTTCGCGATCTTCCACCTGCTCACCCACGGCATCTTCAAGGCCCTGCTGTTCCTGGGCGCGGGCTCGGTCATGCACGGCATGGACGACGACGTCAACATGCGTCACTACGGCGCCCTGCGCGCGGCCATGATGACCACCTGGGTGGTGTTCGGCATCGGCTACCTGTCGATCATCGGGGTCCCGCCCTTCTCCGGCTTCTGGAGCAAGGACGAGATCATCCATGCCGCGTGGGCAGAGCACCCGGTCGCCGGCTTCGCGGCACTGGTCGGGGCTGGGGTGACGGCGTTCTACATGACCCGGATGATGGCGATGACCTTCTACGGCAAGGCCCGCTGGTCAGACGGCGTGCACCCCCACGAGTCACCCAAGTGGATGACTGTTCCCATGATCATCCTGGCCCTGGGCGCGGCCGTGGCCGGCTTCCTGTTGCTCTACGTCGGTGACGTCGAGGCCTGGCTGGCCCCGGTCACCGGGTACGAGGAGGCCGCCAGTCCGATCAGCACTCCCGTGATGGTGGCCATGACCCTGGCAGTGGTGATCATCGGCGTGGTGATCGGTTGGCGGCAGTACGCGCTTCGCGAGGTGCCGCTGGTGGCGCCCAACCAGGTCAGCGCCCTGACCGTGGCCGCGCGCAACGACCTGTACGGCGACGCATTCAACGAGGCGGTGTTCATGCGCCCGGGCCAGCACCTGACCCGCACGCTGGTCTGGACCGATACGAAGGTCATCGACGGTGCAGTGAACGGCACAGCGGCCGGCATCGGTGGGCTCAGCGCCCGGATGCGCCGCTGGCAGACCGGGTACGTGCGGTCCTACGCCCTGACGATGTTGATAGGTGTCGTGGTCGTGGGCGCCATCCTGGCCCTGGGGGTTGTGCTGTGAGCACCTCGTACCTTCTTCTCGTGCTGATGGCGCTGCCGCTGCTCGGTGGCCTGCTGGTCGCGGTGCTGCCTCGCGGCAACCCCGCGCTGGCCAAGCAGGTGGCGCTCGGTGTGTCCCTTCTGGTGTTTGTCCTGGGCGTGGTCGCCGCGATGGCCTATGTGATGCCCGAAGATGGTGGGACCCCCTTCCAGCTGGGGTACTCCTGGGACTGGATTCCCGCCTGGGGCGTGAGCTTCGCCCTGGCCGTCGACGGCATCTCGCTGCTGCTGATCCTGATGACCGTGATCCTGGTGCCGGTCTGCATCTTGGCCGGATGGGGTGACGTGGACCCGGCGCGCGGCTCGGTGAAGGGCTACTTCGCCTGGATCCTCGTGCTCGAGGGCCTGGTGATCGGGGTCTTCGCAGCCACTGACGTCTTCCTGTTCTACGTCCTCTTCGAGGCAATGCTCATCCCGATGTACTTCCTGATCGGGCGCTACGGCGGCGCCCAGCGGCAGTACGCGGCCGTCAAGTTCTTCCTGTACTCGCTGCTCGGCGGCCTGCTCATGCTGGCGGCGCTGGTCGGGGTGTACGTGCTCTCGGCCCAGCAGTACGGCCAGGGCACGTTCGACTACGCCGCGCTCGTGGGCCTGGACATCGGTCCGGAGACCCAGAAGTGGCTGTTCCTCGGCTTCTTCATCGCGTTCGCGATCAAGGCCCCGATGTGGCCGCTGCACACCTGGCTGCCGGATGCGGCGTCGGAGGCACCGCCGAGCACCTCGGTGCTGCTGGTAGGCGTGCTGGACAAGGTCGGCACGTTCGGCATGCTTCGGCTTTGCCTGCCGATGTTCCCCGATGCCTCGAAGTACTTCGCGCCCGGGATCATCATCCTGGCGCTGATCGGGATCATCTACGGCGCGCTCGTGGCCATCGGCCAGACCGACCTCAAGCGCCTGATCGCTTACACCTCGATCAGCCACTTCGGGTTCATCGTGCTGGGCATCTTCGCGATGACCAGCCAGGGCCAGAGCGGCTCGACGCTCTACATGGTCAACCACGGGTTCTCGATCGCCGCGCTGTTCCTGATCGTGGGCTTCATGGCCAGTCGACGTGGGACGCGGCTGGTCACCGACTTCGGGGGGGTGCAGAAGGTGGCCCCCGTCCTGGCCGGGTTCTTCCTGGTGGCCGGGCTCTCCTCGCTGGCGCTACCGGGCCTGAGCTCGTTCGTCTCGGAGTTCCTGGTCCTGGCCGGCACCTACACCCGCTACCCGTGGGCCGCGATCGTGGCAACGCTCGGCATCGTCCTGGCCGCGCTCTACATCCTGCTGATGTACCAGCGGACCATGACCGGGCCGGTGCGCGACGGCGTGGTCGGGATGCCCGACCTGCGCGGTCGTGAGGTGGCGGCGTTGGCGCCGGTGCTGGCGATCATCATCGCCCTCGGGGTGTTCCCGAACGCGGCGCTGGACATCATCAACCCCTCCGTCGACCAGACGATGTCCCTGATCGGGTCCACCGACCCGGCACCGGCCGTCGCCGAAGCCGGGAAGTGAGCCCGCGATGATCCACACCATCGTTCCCCTGGCCGACACCCTGACGTTCCCGTCGTTCCAGTACCGGGCCATGGCCCCGGTGCTGATCGTCCTGGTCGCCGCGATCGCGGGGGTCCTCGTCGAGGCCCTGGTCCCGCGGGGTGCGCGCCGTAGCATCCAGCTGACCCTGGCCGGCGCCACGTTGCTGGCGGCACTGGTGCTGACGGTCATCACTCCGGCCTCAGCCAAGGGCCCGGTCGCTGCTGGGACGCTGGCCGTCGACGGACCGGCGCTGTTCGGCTGGCTGACGATCCTGATCGTGTCCCTGCTGGCCATGCTCGTCATGGCCGAACGGCGCGTGGACCCGGCCGGGGACGCGTTCGCCCCGCGGGCATCGTCCCCGGTGGGATCGGCCGAGGAGCAGGAGCTCACCCGGCGTGGCTGGGAGCAGACCGAGATCTGGCCGCTGTTCCTGTTCGCGGTCACCGGCATGCTGCTGTTCACCGCAGCCAACGACCTGCTGATGCTCTTCGTGGCCCTGGAGGTCATGAGCCTGCCGCTGTACCTGCTGGCCGGCATGTCCCGGCGGCGGCGGCTGCTGTCCCAGGAGGCAGCGCTCAAGTACTTCCTGCTGGGTGCATTCGCCTCAGGCTTCCTGCTCTACGGCTCGGCGATGCTGTACGGCTACGCCGGCTCGCTGGAGTTCGGGGCGATCGCCGACGCGTTCACCAACCGGCCCGGGGCCACTGGGCTGCAGCTGCTGGGCATCGCCCTGGTGTCGGTCGGGCTGCTGTTCAAGGTCGCGGCGGTGCCGTTCCACATGTGGACCCCCGACGTGTACCAGGGGTCACCCACCCCGGTGACGGCGTTCATGGCCGCGGGGGTCAAGGTGGCGGCATTCGGCGCACTGCTCCGCGTGATGTACGTGGCACTCGGTGGAGCGGCGTGGGACTGGCAGCCGATGATGTGGGTCGTTGCGATCGTGACCATGCTGGTCGGTGTCCTCCTGGCCGTGACCTCCTCGGACATCAAGCGCATGCTGGCGTACTCGTCGATCGCGCATGCCGGCTTCCTGCTGCTCGGCGTGATCGCCTACTCCCGCGATGGCCTCTCGGCGACCCTGTTCTACCTGCTGGCCTACGGCCTGACCACCGTCGGGGCGTTCGCGGTCGTGATGCTCGTGCGCGGTCCGGCCGGCGAGGCCGGGCACCTTTCGGCCTGGGCCGGTCTGGGCCGGACCTCACCGCTGGTGGCCGGGGTGTTCGCGTTCCTGCTCCTGGCCCTCGCCGGCATCCCGCTGACAAGTGGGTTCACCGCCAAGTTCGGGGTGTTCTCCGCAGCGATCGCCAGTGGAGCCGTGTGGCCGGTGATCTTCGCCGCGCTGGCCTCGGCCATCTCGGCGTTCTTCTACCTGAAGGTCATCGTGCTGATGTACTTCGCCGAGCCGTCGGCTGAAGGTGCGGCGTCCGTCGCGGTGCCCAGCGTCCTCACCCAGGGCGCCATCGCGGTGGCGGTGGCAGGGACGTTGCTGCTCGGCGTGTTCCCGCAGGCTGTGCTCACCCTGGTCAACGAGTCCGCGGTGTTCGTGCGCTGAGTCGGGGCTCGACCCATCGTTGGGCTCGAGCGCAGCTTCGGCTGCGGATCGCTGGCACGGTTGCGAACTCAGTCAACACCGTGCGGGAGCGCATGCGACGCCAAACACAACCGTGCCCTCGCCGCTCTGCGGATGCTCGGCGAATGGGCGATCCTGGGCTCGACGCACCCGTTCCCGACGTTCCCAGGCGGGCCGGCCCCGGCCGCATTCCGTGACGCGCCCGGTTCCGTCGTTCTGGCCCCTTGGACCGGGGGCGAAACGACGGAACCGCGCGCGCGATCGCCCCGTGCCCGTGGCCACAGCCCGCAGAACGACGGGAACGGGCGCGACCTGCTGTCGTCCGACGGAGCTGGTCCGGTGCTCAGTGGGGTGCCGCGCTTCGAGGGGCAGGGATCTGGCTTGGTGCTCGTCGGGGTGCCGCGGCGCGCTGCCCGGTGACCGTTCGGTACCTTTCCCCCATGACTCATGCCGCGCGCACCCACAAGTTCCTGCTGTCCGAGGACGAGATGCCGACGACCTGGTACAACTTGGTCGCCGACCTTCCGGTGCCGCCGCCCCCGCCGCTGCACCCGGGCACCCACGAGCCGATCGGGCCGGACGCCCTTGAGCCGCTGTTCCCGATGGAACTGATCATGCAGGAGGTCACCGCCGAACGGTACGTGGACATCCCCGGCGAGGTGCTGGACATCTACCGGCAGTGGCGGCCCGCCCCCTTGGTGCGCGCCTACCGGCTGGAGGAGTCCCTGGGCACCACCGCGCGCATCTACTACAAGTACGAGGGTGTGAGCCCCGCCGGGTCGCACAAGGTCAACACGTCAGTACCGCAGGCCTATTACAACGCCAGGGCCGGCACCCGCAAGCTGACCACCGAGACCGGTGCCGGGCAGTGGGGAACTGCCCTGAGCTTCGCGGCGGCGCTTTTCGGCCTCGAGTGCGAGGTGTGGCAGGTGGGCGCCAGCTTCGACCAGAAGCCCTACCGGCGCATGATGATCGAGACGTTCGGGGCCACCGTGCACCGCTCGCCCTCGCCGCTGACCGCCTCCGGGAAGCACTTCCTCGAGGACGACTCGAACCATCCAGGTTCCCTGGGGATCGCGATCTCCGAGGCAGTCGAGGTGGCGGCCGGTGACCCCACCGTGAAGTACGCGCTGGGGTCCGTGCTCAACCACGTGATCCTGCACCAGACCATCATCGGCGAGGAGGCGCTGGCGCAGATGGCCAAGGCTGGCGACACCCCGGACGTGGTCATCGGCTGCACGGGGGGTGGGTCGAACTTCGCCGGCCTGGCATTCCCGTTCATCCGCGAGACACTGGCCGGGCGGATGAGCCCGGTGATCCGTGCCGTGGAGCCCACCAGCTGCCCGACGCTGACTCGCGGGGAGTACGCCTACGACTTCGGCGATGCCTCGGGGATGACGCCGCTGATGAAGATGCACACCCTGGGCCACAACTTCATCCCCGACCCGATCCACGCCGGCGGGCTGCGCTACCACGGCATGTCGCCGCTGCTGTCGCACGCCTATGACCAGGGCCTGCTCGAGGCACTGGCACGTGCCGCAGACCGAGTGCTTCGACGCGGCGATCCGGTTCGCCCGGACCGAGGGCATCGTGGCCGCACCGGAGTCCAGTCATGCGATCGCTGCGGCGATCCGCGAGGCGGCGGCCGCGACCGAGGCCGGCGACGAGCGGGTCATCCTGATCGCCCTGTCCGGGCATGGGCACTTCGACATGGCCTCCTACGACGCGTACCTGCACGGTCGGATGGTCGACACGGACACCCCGGACGAGAAGTTCGCGCCGTCGCTGGCGGAGTTGCCGACAATCTGATCCGCGGTTGATCGGGGGCGATTCGGCGCAATCGCGGTCCGTGGGTCAAACTTGGGCCTGTGCCGTCCCTGACCTCCAGCCGCGCCGAGGGCGTGCTCCTGCCCGACCCGGAGCTCGATGCCCGGATCGGGGCCAGCATGGCGCAGGTGGAGGCCCTGCTGCGCCGGTCCGTGGTCAGCGAGTACCCGTTCGTGACCAGTGCCGCCAGCCACCTCGTGGACGCCGGCGGTAAGCGGTTCCGGCCCCTGGTGACCCTGTTGGCCGCGCAGTTCGGGGCCCCGCAGTCCCCAGGCGTGATCCCGTCCGCGGTCGTCGTCGAGCTCACCCACCTGGCCACGCTCTACCACGATGACGTGATGGACGAGGCGGCGCTGCGTCGCGGGGCGGACTCGGCCAACGCGCGCTGGGACAACACGGTGGCCATCCTCACCGGCGACTTCCTGTTCGCCCGGGCCTCGGACCTGCTGGCCGACCTCGGCCCGGAGGCGGTCCGCATCCAGGCGCGCACGTTCGAGCGACTGTGCACCGGCCAGATCCGCGAGACCGTCGGACCCGGCGACGGCGAGGACCCGATCAGCCACCACGTGTCCGTCCTGGCCGACAAGACCGGCTCATTGATCGCCACCGCCGGTCGGTTCGGCGCGATGATGTCCGGTGCGCACGAGCAGACCGTCGAGACACTGGCCACCTTCGGCGAGCGAATCGGGGTCGCGTTCCAACTCGCCGACGACCTGGTCGACATCGGCAGCGAGCGTGCCCAGTCCGGCAAGACCCCCGGCACCGACCTGCGCGAGGGAGTCGCCACGCTGGCCGTGCTGTATGCGCGCACCTCACAGGACCCCGCCGATGCCCGCCTGCTGGAGTTGACCGCGGGGCCCATCGAGGACGACGTCGAGCACGCCGAGGCCCTCGCGCTGCTCCGGGCGCACCCTGCCATGGACCGGGCTCGCGACGAGGCGCACCGGTGGGCCGACGAGGCCCGTGCCGCGCTGGCGCCGCTACCGGCTGGGCCGGCCCGCCAGTCACTGGAGATGCTCTGTGACTACGTGGTGGACCGGACGGGCTGATGACCGTCAGCGATTCCCGCGGCATGCGCGCCGGGGTCGCCTCCGGGTTCACCGCCTACCTGCTCTGGGGGCTGTTCCCGCTCTACTGGGGATTCCTCGAGCCGGCGAGCCCCACCGAGGTCCTGGCCGCCCGGGTGCTGTTCTCACTGCTCGCACTGGCCGTGCTGGTCACAGTCGTGGGGCAGTGGGTCGACGTCCGGGCGGTGCTTGCCGATCGGCGGCGCCTGACGATCCTGACCGTTGCGGCGTTCATCGTCTCGGTGAACTGGGGAGTGTTCATCTGGGCGGTGGACAACGACCACGTGGTCGACGCATCGCTGGGCTACTTCATCAACCCGCTGGTCTCGGTCGCGCTCGGCGTGCTGGTCCTGCGCGAGCGACTGCGCCGGCTGCAGTGGCTGGCGGTGGGCATCGCGACGGTGGCGGTGGCCTACGCGACCCTCTCGCTGGGTCGGCCGCCGTGGATCGCCCTGGTGCTCGCGTTCTCGTTCGGGATCTACGGGCTGGCCAAGAAGCTGGCGGGGGTGGATGCCATCGCCAGCCTGACCGTCGAGATGCTGGTGCTCACCCCGTTCGCGATCGCCTACATCGCCTGGTTGGCCGGCCGCGACGAGCTGGCGTTCGGCACGCAGGGCCTGGGGCATGCGCTGCTGATGGTCGGCGCTGGTCCGGTGACGGCCCTGCCGCTGCTTCTCTTCGGGTTCGCCGCCCACCGGGTACCGCTGTCCGTGCTCGGCCCGCTGCAGTACGTGGCACCCAGCCTGCAGCTGGTCATCGGGGTCTGGGTCCTGGGGGAGCAGATGAGCACCCAGCGCTGGTTGGCCTTCGTTGGCGTCTGGATCGCACTGGTCGTGTTCACCGTCGACCTGGTGCGGGCCACCCGGCGCGGTGCCCCGAGCCTCGCGCCGGTCCTGGTCGAGGACCTGTAGGCACAGCGATGGGCGAGGACCTCCAGGTGCCCGGTGGGCCGGTGATCCCGGCTGGGGAACTGAGCTGGCGCTTCTCGAAGTCGTCGGGTCCGGGTGGGCAGGGCGTGAACACCACCGACTCCCGGGTCGAGCTGCGCTTCGACGTGGCGCGGTCACGCGCGTTGAGTGCGGCGCAGCGCAGCCGCGCGCTGGCCCGGCTGGATGGGCGACTGGTGGACGGCATGGTGTCGATCGTCGAGTCGGCGGAGCGCTCGCAACTGCGCAACAGGCAGGCCGCCCTGCACCGATTGGCCGCTCTGCTGGCCAACGCGCTCGCGCCGCCACCGCCGCGCCGGCGCCGGACGCGGCCCAGCCGGGGCGCGGTCGAGCGTCGGCTGAGCGCGAAGAAGCAGCGCGGCCAGACCAAGCGCCTGCGCGGATCGATCACCGACTGATCCGCCGCGCTCCCTGCGAACGAGGCCGGTGCGGTGAGGTGGGCCGCAGTGAGGTGGGGCGAGCTGGGGCGCCGTGCGGCGGGGCCGGTGCGGCGTCGCTGTCGATGAGCGATCCGACGGGATCGCCGATCCGGTCGGCGAACCCGGCGAGTACGATCTCCTCGAGTGCGCAGCCCGCGTGTGACCAGTGAATGAGATGACTGATGGACACCCACCTTGAGAGCGTCTTCCCCCTCCAGCTGAACCTGGAGGACCTGATCTTCGACGACCACGACGGTCGCCAGTCCTGGCTTCAGGTCGTTGGCCTGGCAGCGGAGGCCGAGGCAGTCGTGGTGCTGTGCGAGGGTGATCCCGCCCCGTTCCGGCTGCCGATCTCCCGACCGGTGCGGGTGCGTCGCCGGGACAGCTCCGACCACATGGGTCGCGTGGGGCCCTCGGACGCGGAAGCCCCCGAGGGCGACTTCGTCGCCGACTACTACCCCGGCGACCTGGACTCTGCCAGAGCCGCCCACGCCCAGCCCCAACTGACCCCGATCCACTCGGGCAAGGGCCTTTCCGAGCCGCACTACGACGGGGTCTACGGCGGCGACCTGGACCACATCATGGATGCGTTGGGTGGCAGGCCCGGCGACCGGGTGGCCCTCGAGGCCCGGGCTGCGGCCTTCTTGCGACGGATGAGCGCGCCCGAGACGGACGAGGTTGACGACGACGCGGAGTCTGACGACTCTGATTCGGTCAACGAGCGCATGGCTGGCCTGTACGCCGGCGATCTCGGCTCGCTCCTTCCCGCACGCAAGGACTCGTAGCTCCGTGGCCCCCGGGGATGCTGCGCCCACCTCGGAGGATCCCGAGGCACCCAGCGCCCCCGAGCCCGAACCCGGCGACGTCGCGGCTGGCTCCGAGCCGCCCGACCACGGCCCGCTCGCCGGCGTGCGATTCGTGGAACTCGGCGGGATCGGGCCTGTGCCGCATGCCGGGATGATGCTGGCTGACCTCGGCGCCACCGGAGTCCGCATCGATCGTCCCGGCGGTCAGCCGTTCGGGCACGCGCCCGGGCGCGACCCGCTGCTGCGGGGCCGCCCCACCAGGCAGCTCGACCTGCGCGATGCCGCGGGCCTGGCCCAGGCGCGCACCCTGGTCGACGAGGCCGACGTGCTCATCGAGGGCTTTCGACCGGGCGTCGCCGAGCGGCTCGGGTTGGGGCCGGCGGACTGCTGGGCGCGCAACCCACGGCTGGTCTACGGCCGGATGACCGGGTGGGGGCAGGACGGCCCGTGGGCCGACCGCGCCGGGCACGACATCAACTACAGCGCGATCGCCGGCTCCCTGCGGCACACCGCCCGTCCCGGCGAACGGCCGGTGCCCGCCCTGAACCTGCTCGCCGACCACGGCGGGGGCTCGACCTACCTGATCATGGGCGTGCTGGCCGCACTGCTCGAGGTCGCGCGGACCGGTCGGGGGGTGGTCGTCGACGCCGCCATGGTCGATGGCGCAGCGAACCTGATGAGCCTGGTCCACGGCATGCGCGCCCAGGGGATGTGGCCGAACCCGCCGGGGCGCAACACCCTCGACGGCGGCGCCCCGTTCTATGACACGTACACCTGCGCCGACGGCCGGTATGTGGCCCTCGGCCCCCTGGAGCCCGCGTTCTACGCCGAGCTGCTGGCCGGCCTGGGGTTGGACCCCGCCGAGTTGCCCGCGCAGTGGGACCCGGCCGGCTGGCCTGTGCTGCGCGAGCGGCTCACTGCGGTCCTGGCGACCCGGACGCGCGACGAGTGGGCTGCAATGTTCTCCGGCACCAACGCCTGTGTCACCGCGGTGCTGGAGATGACCGAGGCCCCGGACCACCCGCAGTTGGCCGCCCGGGGCACCTTCGTGCTCGACCCGGTGACTGGCGCCCGCGTGCCAGGCCCGGCCCCCCGCTTCGGCCCACGCAACCGCGAGTAGACCGCTGGCCGATCACCCGGACGATGGGCGCAACGCGTCGATGCTCCCCCCGCCCATCGACGCGGGTGGGGGAGCATGATGGAAGGGGCAGCCCCGCGGCCGTCGTGGAGGGTTCGCCCGATGCGAGGAGGGCGCTGAGATGTCCACATCGACACTGATCGTGGTCGGGTACGACGGATCGCCGGATGCGACGGCCGCCCTGGAATGGGCGGTCCGCGAAGCCCGAGCACGCCACCTCAGGATCCACATCCTCTACAGCGAGCCGGAGATGGGTGGCTGGGACGCCGCGGCAGCGACCATGTCCGGTGCGCCGATCCTGAGCACCACCCTGCCTCACGGCGGGGCTGGGCTGCTCGAGAGGGCCGCCGCTGTGGCCACCGGGGCGGGCGTGCCGGTCGAGACCGTCGACGCCAGCGGATCGCCGGCGCACGCGCTGGTGCAGGCCAGCCGGGACGCGGCGATGGTCGTGCTCGGCTCCCGGGGCCAGGGCGCTGTGTCGTCGATCATCCTGGGGTCGACGGTGTCCCACGTGGCCGCGCACGCGCACTGCCCGGTCGTCGTCGTGCAGTCCGGGACCGTCCCCGACGGTCCGGTGGTGGTGGGTGTCGACGGGTCACCCAGTTCCGAGGAGGTCCTCGGCTGGGCCATCGACCACGCCTCGCGGCACGGGCTGGCTCTTGAGGTGCTGCACGCATACTCCATCCCGGTGTACCCCGGCGTTGTGCCCTACGTGCCACCGGTGGAGATCACGCAGGCAACGGCCGACTTCGAGGACCGGGTCGCCCACGAGGCGCTGGCGGGCTGGTCGGAGCAGTACCCGGACGTCGCGGTGACCACGAAGGTCATGCACGGCCGGCCCGGTCCGGCGCTTGTCGAGGCGACTGAGCGGGCGAGCCTCACGGTGGTCGGCTCACACGGTCGTGGCGCGTTCCTGGGCATGCTGCTGGGCTCGACGAGCCAGTCGCTGCTGCATCACGCCAAGGGCTCGGTCGTGGTGCTCAACCAGCGCAAGCACTGAGCGGCCACGCCCCCATCCGGCAGCGGAACTCAGCTGGGGATCGTCCACGTGTCGTGGCCGGCCAGCAGTGAGGCGAGGTCGCCGCTGCCCCGCGCCCTCCCACGTTCCAGCTGGTCGGCCAGCAGTCGGTCGTACACCGGCCGGTGCACGTCGCGGAAGACCCCGATCGCGGTGTTCTCCAGGGTGTCGAAGTCGGCGAGTCGGGACAGCGCGAACGCTGTCGAGGGCTCGGCGGCGTGTGCGTCGTGCACCCACAGGCAGTCCCCGTCGCAGTCAGCCACGTCCTCGACCACGTGCAGGACGCCGTCCTCGCGGCGGGCCACGCCCTTGTGCCCATCGCGGCCGAACCGGACCGGCTTGCCGTGCTCGAGGCGGATCAGGTTGTCGTCGCGGACCGCGTTCTCCTTCAGCGGCTCCCAGGCGCCGTCGTTGAAGATGTTGCAGTTCTGGTAGATCTCGACGAGCGCCGAACCCTCGTGGGCGGCCGCGGCACGCAGCACCTCGGTCAGGTGCTTGCGGTCCGAGTCGATGGTGCGGGCCACGAAGGAGGCCTCCGCGCCCAGCGCGACCGAGATCGGGTTGAAGGGGTAGTCGATCGAGCCCATCGGGCGTGGACTTGGTGACCTTGCCCGCTTCGCTGGTGGGGGAGTACTGGCCCTTGGTCAGGCCGTAGATCCGGTTGTTGAACAGCAGGATCTTGATGTTCACGTTGCGGCGCAGCGCGTGCAGGAAGTGGTTCGCCCCGATGCTCAGCGCGTCACCGTCGCCGGTGACCACCCAGACCGACAGGTCCGGCCGGGAGGTCGACAGGCCGGTGGCGATGGCCGGGGCGCGGCCGTGGATGGAGTGCATGCCGTAGGTGTCGACGTAGTAGGGGAACCGCGAGGAGCACCCGATGCCCGAGACGAACACGATGTTCTCCCGGCGCACGCCCAGTTCGGGCAGGAACGACTGGACCGCGGCGAGGATCGCGTAGTCCCCGCAGCCGGGGCACCAGCGGACCTCCTGGTCGCTCTTGAAGTCCTTGGCCGACTGCGCGGCGTGCGGCCTTGGGCACCAGCGACAGCGCCGCGGTGGTCGGACAGGTCGATGGTCACAGCAACTCCCTGATCTGGTCGGCCAGCTCGGTGGCCTTGAACGGCAGGCCACGCACCTGGTTGTAGCCCTGGGCATCGACGAGGTACTTGGCCCGGATCAGCATGGACAGCTGGCCCAGGTTCATCTCCGGGATCAGCACGCGGTCGTAGCGGCGCAGGACGTCACCGGTGTTGGCGGGGAACGGGTTGAGGTGGCGCAGGTGCGCTCGGGCGACCCGGCCGCCCTCGGAGCGGATGATCCCGCAGGCGGCGCCGATGGGCCCGTGCGTGGAGCCCCAGCCCAGGACCAGGACGCGCGCGTGCCGCGAGGGTCCTCGACCGCCAGGTCGCCGATGATCGCCGAGATCGCCGTCGACCTTGGCCGCCCGGGTGCGGACCATGAAGTCGTGGTTGTCCGGGTCGTAGCTGATGGCGCCGGTGCCGTCGGCCTTCTCGATGCCACCGATCCGGTGCTCGAGGCCGGGCGTGCCGGGGATGGCCCAGGGCCGGGCCAGGGTCTGCGGGTCGCGCTTGAACGGCCAGAACACCTCGGTGCCGTCGGGCATCGTGTGGTTGGGCTCGGTGGCGAACTCCACGTGCAGGTCGGGCAGGTCGGCCACCTCGGGGATGCGCCACGGCTCCGAGCCGTTGGCCAGGTAGCCGTCGGAGAGCAGCAGCACCGGGGTGCGGTAGGTCACCGCGATCCGCGCGGCCTCGATGGCGGCGTCGAAGCAGTCCGAGGGCGACTGCGGGGCCACGATCGGCACCGGGCGCCTCCCCGTTGCGGCCGAACATCGCCTGGAGCAGGTCGGCCTGTTCGGTCTTGGTGGGCAGCCCGGTCGAGGGGCCACCGCGCTGGACGTTGATGACCAGCAGGGGCAGCTCCATGGACACGGCCAGGCCGATGGTCTCGGACTTCAGCGCGATGCCCGGACCGGAGGTGGTCGTGACCGCCAGCGAGCCGCCGTACGCCGCGCCGAGGGCGGCGCCGATGCCGGCGATCTCGTCCTCGAGCTGCAGCGTGCGCACGCCGAACTCCTTGTGCCGGGACAGCTCGTGCAGGATGTCGCTGGCCGGGGTGATCGGGTACGAGCCCAGGAACAGCGGCAGGCCGGACTGCTCGCGCGGCGGCGATCAGGCCGAAGGACAGCGCCATGTTGCCGGTGATGTTGCGGTAGGTGCCCGGGGGCATCACCGCGGGACTCACCTCGTAGTGGACGGCGAAGTCCTCGGTGGTCTCGCCGTAGGCCCAGCCGGCGTCGAACGCGGCCAGGTTGGCGGCCAGGATCTCGGGCTTGCGGCCGAACTTGTCCTTGAGGAACTGCCGGGTGCCCTCGGTGCCGCGCGAGTAGAGCCAGCTCAGCAGGCCCAGGGCGAACATGTTCTTCGCGCGCTGGGCCTCCTTCTTGGTGATGTCGAAGCCCTTGAGCGCCTCGACGGTCAGGGCGGTCAGGCTCACCGGGTGCAGGGCGTAGGACTCCAGGCTGTCGTCGGTCAGCGGATCGGCGGTGTAGCCGACCTTCGGCGATCGCGCGCGGGGTGAACTCGTCGGTGTTGATGATCAGGTGCCCACCGCGGCGCACGTGGTGCAGGTTGCTGCGCAGGGCGGCCGGGTTCATCGCGACCAGCACGTCGGCGGCATCGCCGGGGGTGGCGATCGCGTGGTCGGCGAAGTGCAGCTGGAAGGCGCTGACGCCGTGCACGGTGCCGGCCGGGGCCCGGATCTCGGCGGGGAAGTCGGGCAGCGTGGACAGGTCGTTGCCGAACGACGGCAGTCTCCTGGGTGAACCGGTCCCCGGTGAGCTGCATGCCGTCCCCGGAGTCGCCGGCGAAGCGGATGATGACCTTGTCGAGGGGAACAACCGGCTTGCTCACGGCCCGCGCCTTTCGCGTCCCGGCGGGACTTCCGTGCGTGGAAGGAGTGGATTGCGCTGTTTGTGGTCAGGCGTGCCTTGCCTCCATTCTGGCCCATCGCAGACAGTGCTGCTCGGTACCCCACCCGGCATAGCGTCCGGGATCAGCCCGCCCGGCCCACCAGCCGGGAGTGCGGATCAGATTTCAGGCGGCGGAGGAAGAACCGAAGCCAGGTGGTTCCGGGCCGTGATCACCGCAGCTGCGGAACTACCGAGTGACTGCCCGTCCGCAGTGCCCGACCCGACCAGCGCGACGTGGGCGGCAGCGCTGGAGCGCACCTGGGTCATGGCGGCGGCGATGGACCGGACGCTCATCGCGCGTGTGTCGTCGGGGGCGTCGGTGGCCAGAGCGGTGAGGTTCGCCTCGAACTGGTCGAGGGTCGGTTGGGCCGTTGCCCAGTGCTGAACGATCAGATCTGCCGTGGCCGCGGGATCGGTCAGCGTGGGGACGAGTTCGTCGGTGACCCAGTACGCCCTGGGCTCGTTCGAGTTCAAGGCGCGCATCCCACTTCTTGCGCCGGGATGCCCTGCTGAGGAACCACGCGAGGGCGGCCGCAGCGGCCACCAGTGCAGCCAGGCCGAGCCAGAGTGCCGTCGTGGTTCCCTCGGATTCCTCCGGGGCGGCCGAGGCCGCCGCCACAGGAGTCTCGGACTCGGTGGACTCCGGCGTTTGGGAGGTCGGGCTCTGCGACTCGGTGGGAGTCTCGGTCGGGGCCTCGGTGGGCTGCTCCGATGTCGGTTCCGAGGTGGGCTTGGGGGTCGGTTCCGAGGTCGGTTCCGAGGTCGGCTTGGGTGTCGGTTCCGAGGTGGGCTCGGGCGTCGGCTCTGAGGTCGGCTTGGGCGTCGGCTCTGGGGTCGGGGACTCCTGGGTCCGAGTCGGGGTCGGCTCCTCGGGAGAGACCTCCGCACTGGGCCGCGCCGGTCGGGTGGCTGTGACCGAAGGCAGGGCGATGCCTCCCGACGCCGTGGGGAGGGTGACCTCGCCGCCCTGTCCGCAGCCGGCCAGGGTCATCGCTGCGATGAGGCCGACCAACCACGGTGTGGCCCGCTTGACTGACACCGTTCCTCCTCGTGCAACCAGATCCGATGGGCTGACACCTGTGCGTGTGCTAACGCGGGAGTCTAGCCATCAGGGCGGCCGGTCATCTGCAGGGTGCCCTCGCGTCGCCGGCTCCCGACAGGCACAGCCCACTCAGGCGCGGCCCACTCGGGTGCGGCCGCTGGCCGTCCGGGTCGGTCCAGACCGGCCAGTCGAACCTGCAGAAGGCCTACCAGGCGCCGTGCGCCGTGAGGTGGAACTGCTGGCAGTGAGGTGGAACTACTCAGGGTCCGGTGGAACTACCGCAGGGTCCGGGCCCGGGCTGGCCGAACCGGTTGGCTCTGGGGAGCTGGTCGGCGATGGAGTCGGCGTGGGGGTCGTCCCGAGCTCCTCGAGTGCGCGGGAGAAGGCGGCGATGGTGGCCGCGTCCACGGTCCCGGTGGGCTCGACCCCGAGGTCGGACTGCAACTGCATCAGCGCCTCGGTCAGTTCGTCGCTCCACTGCCCGTCGACCGGCCCATCCCAGTAGCCGGTGAGTTTCAGGGTCTGCTGGACGGCCGCGGTCGATGCCGTGTCCGCTTGGGCCTCGGAGCCTCCCTTGGCAGGCCAGCTCGGCCTGCAGGGCTGCGCTGGTGGCCTTGTCCATGGCACCGGTCTGGGGCAGGCCATCGGCCTCCTGCAGGGCCTCGATCTGCAGCCACTGTCTGCGGCCCGTAGACCCCGTCGACCTCCCCGTCGAAGTACCCGGCATCAGCCAGTTCCTGCTGAAGAGCGGAGGTGTACTGGGCAACTGCTGCCACTGGGCTTGCTCCTGCTGGGCGCCGCTGAGGCACCCGGACTCGGCGAACAGCTGCAGCCACGCCATCTCGAGGGCGACCACGGCGGAGTTGAACTGCTGGGCAGCCTCCCGCAGGACCGAGTTGTCGTCGATCCCCTCCTGGGTGGTGGCGAAGTCGCTCTCCGCCTGCTGCACCCGATCGATGGAGGCCGGCTGTACTGCTGGTGACTCGGACTCGGTCGATGAGGGCTCCGGATCCGGTGTCGACCCGTCCAGCTCAGCGAGCGCGGCCTGCGCCTGCAGGAGTTCCTCCTCGGCGACCTTGACCTGCTCCTGCGCTGCTTGGGCCTCCTGCGCGGCGGTGACCACCTCGTCGCGGCCGCCGGCAAGGTCGTCCCCGACAGCCCGGACGTCACCGACTGTCACTGCCGTCTGGGTCAGCAGGTCTCCGTACCGGTCGATATCGGTGACGTAGGACTGGCCTGTCTCACAGAGGGCCCCAGCTGATTCCTGGGCCGTCGTCTGCGCCTCGGCCAGAGCCTCCTGCTTCGCCGTCACGTTGACCTGCGCCGCCTTGAGCGCCGTGTCCCCGTCCTGCCCACTGCACGCGGAGAGCCCCATCACCAGCACCGCGGCGGCACCAAGGGCGACCACGCGCCGCGCACGGACCCTCGGGCCGTTGCGGCCCAGCGTTCGGTCAGAGTTCATGACGGATCCCCACCTCGGTCCAGTAGGGGGCCATCGTGCCCCGGTTTCCCGATGCCCGCATCACCCGATCCGGGTAGGCCCGCACCCCAGTGCCGTACTGTTCCGGTGCGATGAACAGTGACGGTCATGTCCCCATCCCTGGGCCTGATACGGCCGACCAGCGGCGCGTACCCGCCCGGGGATGGACTGGCGCACCCGTACCTCCCCCTGCCATGATCCCGCGCCCCGAGATTCAGGCGCTGCTGGACAAGGCGTCCGCCTGCCGGCTGACGATGGTGTGTGCTGGACCGGGCTGGGGCAAGACTGTCGCGGTATCTGCCTGGCTGGCCGCAAGGCCCGCGACTGCGGGGCCGATGGCCTGGGTGACGGTGTCGCCGAACTCCAACGACCCGGGCTCGTTCTGGGACGCGGTGCTGGGGGCACTGCGCTCCAGCGTCGCCCATCCCGACGACCGTCCCCTGGAGGAGCTGTCCGCCTCCGGGGGGATCTCCGACACTGTGCTCTCGTCCTGGATGAAGGGCCTGGAGTCCCTGCCCAGCGAGGTCCTGCTGGTCCTCGACGACTTCCAGGAGGTGACCGATCCCCAGGTGCTGGAATCGGTAGCCCAGCTCGCCGAGCATTCCACCCGAATCCGGCTCATCATCCTGACTCGAGTCGCGCCCGCACTGCCGTCCCATCGATTGCGGCTGGCGGGCGGCCTGGCTGAACTGACCGCGACCGACCTGGCGTTCACGCCCGACGAGGTCATCGCACTTGGCAGGCTCAGGTCGCTGGCGGTATCCCCATCGCAGGCCGAGCAACTCGTGGCTCGTACGGAGGGGTGGGCCGTGGGAGTCCGACTCGCCCTGCTCCACGCCGAGCGGTTCGGCACGGGCAGCCTGGCGTCGTTCGCCGGCTCAGCCCGCTCTGTCGCCGAGTACCTGATTGCCGAGGTCTGGCCCACAACACCCCGCAGGCGCGCGACTTCCTGCTGCGCACCAGCGTGGCGCGGCAGATGTGCGCCGACCTGGCTGCCGCGATCGTGCCCGAGGCGCCCGGCCAACGAATCCTGGAGATGCTGGAGCAGCGCAACGAGTTCGTGACCGCGCTGGGTCCGGACCGGACGTGGTTCCGCTATCACCCGCTGCTGCGGGACATGCTCGAGCACTCCCTGCGGCGCGACGACCCGGCGGCGCTCAAGGACGCCCACCAGCGCGCGGCCCGCTGGTGGGCCACGCACGGGGACCCGATCGCGGGCCTGCGGCATGCTACGAGTGCCCAGGACTGGGCGCTGTTCGCGTGGATCTACACGACTGCTGCCGGCCCGTCGCTGGTCGGGGGACGTCGTGAGGCCCTGCACAGGTGCTTGGGTCAGGTTTCCTTCGAGGCGCTGCCGGACACCGTGGAGGCCCGCCTCCAACAGGCCGGCCTGGCTGTGATCGAGGGCCGGAGCGCTGCGCTGAACAAACATGTGCAGAGCGCTCGGAACCTGCTCGAGGGTGGGGCGCAGGCGGGACCGGAGTCACTGGCCCTGCTCGAGCTGCTGACTGCCGCGGATCACCGCTTCACCGGGGATGCGCAGGCGCTCGTGGCAGCAGGGTTGCGCGCGAGTGAGATCCTCGACTCCACGGAACCGTTCCCGGCCGCACCCGGATACCGGCTCATCGCTGAGCAGAACGTGGGACTCGGCCGGCTCTGGTCCGGGGACCTCACCTCGGCAGCCACCTCGTTCGACGCACTGCTCCGGGGGGACCGCAGCAGTGCCACCGGGGCGGATCTGACCCTGCTCGGCGCCAAGGGGTCCATCGCCCTCACACGGGCGGCACAGGGGCGCCTGGATGAGGCCGAACGCCGTGCCCATGAGGCCCTCGCGGACGCCGAGCCTCGGGGCTGGACCTTCCTGCTCCAGGCTCGGCCAGCCCATCTGGCCCTCGCGCTGGTGCACCTGCTGCGCGGCAACTGGCACCAGGCGGACTCAGCCGTCGCGTGTGGCCTTGCCGCCAACCAGGGTGGGGATGAGCCACCCCCCACCCTCTGGCTGCATTGCGTGCAGGCCGAACTGGCGGCGTCGCGCGGCCACGTCCGGGCGGCGCAGTGGGCGGCCCGGCTTGTCGTTTCGGACGTGCGAGCGTGGCATCCGGTCGGGTTCATCCCCGATGTCGTCACCCATGCCCTGACCGACGCCGCCCTGGTCGTGGGCACGGATCCCACGGTCGGTCCCGCCCCATTGCCGATACCTCGCGACACCCCCATGGAACTCGCCTGCCGGGCCCGTGGCCTGCTGGCCAAGGGTGAGCACGCCCGGGCCCGTGCTGTCGTGGCACCCCTCATGGCTGATTCCGATCCAGAGGCACTCACCGACCTCGTGGCCCTGATCGAGGCATGCCTGATCACTGCACTCGCCGAGCAGCGCGACTGGCGGACGGCCTCCGCGTTGGTGGCCCTTCGTCGGGCGATCGACCTCGCAGGCCCCGAACGCCTGGCCCGACCCTTCCTCACGATCGGATCGATGCGCAGGGCGGCCCTCCTCAGGTTGCTGCACGACAGCGGGACATCCCGAAACGAGTTCAAGACCATGCTCGTTGCCCGGCTCACCGAGTCGACCCCGACCACGCCGCAGCCCGAGCCGTTGCGCGAGCCGCTCACCGAGCGGGAGCTCGCGACGCTGTACGCCCTACCCACGATGAAGACGAACGCGGAGATCGCTGACGACTTCTTCGTCTCCACCAACACTGTCAAGGCCCACCTCAAGGGCCTCTACCGCAAGCTGGACGTCTCCAGCCGACGCGCCGCGGTGGCCCGGGGCCACGAGCTCGGCCTGCTGCCCTGATCGGCGCCCCAAGTCCCGCCCCAGTCCCTGCCGCCGCTCCTCGACGGGCGCTCCCTGGCTGGCGAGGTTGTCCGCAACCGGCTCCGTCGCCCTCAGCGTCCCTCGGTCAGCTGACGAGGCCTGGCTGGTCCGTCGGGGTCCTGGGTACACGTGGTCGCAGGCGTGAAGCAGTTCAGGTACGGGTCGTCCGACGGCGTGATCCACACGGAGGTCGGCACGTACGGCGCCTGCCAGCACTGAACGTGAAGGCCGGCTACCCCGGGGGCGTGGCCGCTGCGAGCATCCGCTGACTGGCTTCCCGGTCAAGGAGACGCTCCTCGTCTGTCAGCTCGCCGGCTCGCTGCTCCACGATCCACGCGACCCCAGTCAGCGGTGAGTCCACCGACGCGACCGGTACGAGCGGATCAATGCGGGAACCACTTGGCCCATCGACCCTGGCTGGCCCGATGTGCCTTCCGCTGAGCGCGGACCTCGGTCCGCTCCTGCTCAGGTAGGAGTTCGCTGCGCAGTCCGCCGGCAACTTCACCGTACTGATCGATGTCGTCCTCAACGTCTTGAGTCGTCGTGGAGGTGCGCCGGTCAAGCCAAGCGGCAATGCCCGCGAAACTCAGGACAATGACGATGAGCACCGCCACGCCCACTACCGCAAACAGGATTCCACCATTTCCCACCGGTCAACCGTAGCAAGCGTGCGGCCCCCATGGCTGATGCCGAGGACCCGCAGACCGGCGGCCAGGGGCGGGCTGGTATGGACATTGCCGGCCCCCGGACGTCGCGAATGCTTCCTCAGCGGGATTCAGGAAACTGGCCAGGCCCTACCGTGTTCATTCCTCGTCGGGGGTGCGGTGTTCCTCAAGGGTGTCGAGGACAGTGGCCAGCAGGTGCGGCGTCGGCAGGATGCGCAACGCTTCGTCGATCTCGAGCTCGGCCCAGTCCTGATCGCGGGATTCGGCCGCCGGGTCGAGGGCGACGCGCACCTGGAGACGCAGGAAGTTCAACTGGCTGGCTATCAGCATGGTGAAGTCGGCTGCCGAGCTGCAGTCGCGCCGGTCCGCCTGCGCCGAGGTAGGACCGGTGTGCCCGTCGCATCGAGTCGAGGTCCGGTTCCCCGTCGTGGTAGCAGGCCAGCAGGGTGCGGGCCAGCTCCTGGGCGGGGTCCGCGCGCCCGACGTCCTCCCAGTCCACGACCACCAGCTCGCCCGCGTCGTCGGCGAGCACGTTCCCCGGATGCAGGTCGCGGTGGCACAGCCGCATCCTGGCCGGGTCGGCCGGCGAGAGGATGGCGAGCAGAGCGGGCAGGCCGTCCGCGGCGGCTGCCAGGCGTGCAGCCCAGGGAGCGTCGGCCTCCGTGGCCGCAGTCACCAGCGGTCCCCACTCGTCGGCGTCCGGCGGGACCTCGAACCACCGGTCGGGTGGTGCGCCGCCCGGCTCCCGGTCCGCTCGTGGAGCACATCGGTGCAGGCGGGCGAGGAGAACCCGGAGCGCCTCCGCGGCGGGTAGCCAGGTCGGCACTGTGCAGCTCGACCCAGTCATAGAGGCGCAGCCACCCGCCGGTCGTCAGCGGCACCACGTACTGCCCGTTGCGTGCGGAATGGCTGGCCGGGAGGCGGACTCCCTCGGCGGCCGCCCGCCGCGCGAGGGCAACCTCGCCATCTACCTGGCCCCGGGAAGGAGGTGCGCCCGCGAACACGTGCTCGAGCGCGTACACGTGACCTCCAGCCGTCAGCCGCCACACCTCACCTCGTGCGCCCCGCTGCCCCGGCGCGATCGAGATGTCCTGCGCCCCGAGGTCGAATGATTCCCGCGTCCGGGCCACCAAGTCGGACTGCATGCGGCCCATTGTTGGTGATCAGACCAGCCGCCGCAGACATGAGTCGTTCCGCCGCCTGCGGACGCGGCATCGCGTGTGCCGTTCCAGCTCGCAGCGATGATGGCCAGGCCGGCACCCGGGCCCGAGGCCGGCACCCGGGCCCAAGGCCGGCACCCGGGCCCAAGGCCGGCACCCGGCCGCCTCGGCTGCACTCGGTTGCTCCACGTCAGCGTCGCTCACCGCACGTGTGATCCACACCAGCGACGCAGTCACGTCGTAGAGGTGGAGGGACTCAGCGCCCCAGGGTCCGCACCGGGGGAGGGACCGGGCTCGACGCGCCCGTTCTGGTGACGCGCTCTCGGGGATCGGCGTAGTCTGAACCTGGAGGTCCTGCCGTTGCTCCCCCGTCGCGGCAGGGCCTCCTCCGTGCCCACCGGGCTCGCCGCCTCCGGGGATCCAATCCCGGTCGCGGAGTTGCCCATCCGAGTTGCTCCACCCCTGGGTTGCTCCGCACGCGCGTGCATCCACACCGGCGTCGCTGTCGCGTCGCTGCGGTGGAGGGACACCGAGCGACCCTGATCCCGCCCGTGAGCATCGGGGGAGTCGCCCCGGCTGGCTAACCTAGGCCCGTGGTGGAGACGGGCAGGTCGCCGAGGGCAGGTGGCGCGACGCTGGGTGCGGGTCGGGTCCCAGCGGGTCGCCCTGCACGTGGTGGAGCTCGGCCTGGCCTGCTGTGGGGTGGAGGTCCGCGAGTCCCGTCGGATCGCGCAGTCCTGGGCGCGGCGGTGCCTGACGTGCACCCCGACGACCAGGCCGCCGATCTCACGTCCTCGTCGTCGCCGGGACGGTCACGACCGCGCTGGCTCCCGCGCTCGCGCAGGCCTACGCCGCACTGCCCGAGCCCCGTGCCGTGCTCGCCTTCGGTGCGTGCGCGGCCACCGGCGGACCGTACTGGGACTCCTACAGCGTGCTGCCCGGGGCGCACGAGGTCGTTCCCGTCGACGCCTGGGTGCCGGGCTGCCCCCCACGGCCGGCCGACCTGGTGGCCGGCATCGAGGCGGTGCTGCATGCGCGTTCATGAGCAGCGCGTCGACGCCGACCAGTGGCACGCGACCTGTGCTGCGCTGGTGGGGCCGGCGCCTCGATGCTGGACATGATCGCCGCCGTCGACGAGCCGGAGCGTGACCAGATCGACGTCCTCGCGCACCTGGTCGACGTCGACGCCGGCGAGCGCCACCTGGTGTGGACGTCGGTGTCGCGCGCCGACCCGGTGCTGGCCTCCCTGACCGACCTGCTGCCCGGTGCTGGCTGGCATGAGCGCGAGGTCCACGAGATGTTCGGCGTCGTCTTCACCGGCAACCCCGACCTGCGCCCGTTGCTGACCGACGGCAGCGCGGACCTCCCGCTGCGACGCACCAGCGCCGCTCCCTCGACGCCTCGCCACGCACCTGGCCAGGCGCCGTCGATCCCGCCGACCGACCCGCGCCCGGTGGTCGGGTGGCCGCCCGGCCACGCTCCCGACCGACGCCGCCGGGCATCCCTGCGCAGTGGCAGTCATGAGCGCGCACGCACGGATCGCGCTCGTCGCGGCGCAGTGCACGTCCTGCATGCTGTGCGTGCGCGAGTGCCCGACGTGGTGCATCAGCCTCAGCGCGCACCAGGAGCAGGTCGGCGATCCGGGCGCCCGGCGTCCGCGCACCGTCAACGTCCTCGACCAGTTCGACATCGACTGGGGGCTGTGCATGTACTGCGGGATCTGCGTGGACGTGTGCCCGTTCGATGCCCTGGAGTGGCGTCCCGAGTCCGTCGCGCCCACCGGGCGATCCGGCGGCCTGGTGCACGGGATTGAGCAACTGGCGCCCTGACGCGAGGGGTCGCGCGCAGCAGGGAGCGATGCGCGGTGTCAGCCGGTGGTGAGCAGCGATCAACGTGGCAGAGCCGCTTGAAGGTCCGCAGGCTCGCCCACGAGAGCATCGGTCCCGGCTGCAGTCAGCTCCTCGGCAGTCCCGTAGCCCCAGAGCACGCCCACGCACGGCATCCCGACGGCCAGCGCACCCACCACGTCATGGGCGCGGTCACCGATCATGACCCCCGCCCCGGCCGGCCGCTCAAGTCGGGCCAGCACCTCGGCGATCACCTCTGCCTTGGCTGTCCGTCGGCCGTCGAGCTCCGAGCCCACCACCACGTCGAAGTGCCGGTACAGGCCGAAGTGGGCAAGGATCGACTCGGCGTAGACCTCGGCCTTGGACGTGGCCACTGCCAGGGTGCGCCCGGCCACTTTCAGGGCACTGAGCAGCTCCGGGATGCCCGCGTAGACCGAGTTCTCGTACTGCCCGGCCACCGAGTAGTACTCCCGGTAGGCCGCGATCGCGGCGTGCGCTCGGTCGGGCGAGAGCCCGCACAAGCCGATGAACGAGTCCAGCAGCGGCGGGCCGATGAAGGAGCCGAGCACACCGGGGTCGGGGACCGGCTCCCCGAGCTGGGTCAGGGCATGGCGCACCGAGGCCAGGATGCCGGGTCCGCTCGCGGTCAGCGTCCCGTCGAGGTCGAACAGGACCATGGAGGCCTGGGCCCCACGAGCGCTCACCGGTAGTTGACGAACTGCACCGCGAAGTCGAGGTCCGCCTCGCGGACGAGCTGCTGCACGGCCTGCAGGTCGTCGCGCTTCTTGGAACTCACGCGCAGCTCCTCGCCCATGACCTGCGACTTGACCCCCTTCGGGCCGGCGTCGCGGATCATCTTGTTGAGCTTGCTCGCCTGCTCCTTGGAGATCCCGGCCCTCAGCGTGCAGGAGATCCGGGTCTCCTTGCCCGACTGGCGCGGATCGCCGGCGTCGAGGGCCTTGAGCGAGACCTGGCGCTTGACCAGCTTGTCCTTGAGCACGTCGAGGGCGGCCAGCGCGCGCTCCTCAGTGCTGGAGACGATCTCGATGCCGTCCTCGCCGCGCCAGGCCACCGAGGTGGAGGTGTTCTTGAAGTCGAACCGCTGGGCCAGCTCCTTGGCGGCCTGGTTCACGGCGTTGTCGACCTCCTGGTGGTCGACCTTGCTGACGATGTCGAAGCTGCTGTCTGCCATGGCAGCAGGGTAGCCCGGGTGGCCCCCGCCGGGCAGTGGCTGTGGTTCGGTGGCTCGCTCAGGGCGGCCTCGGGCGCACGCGCGAGGCCGGTCAATCGGCCACCACCACCTGGTTGCGGTTGTTCGCCTTGGCGCGGTGCAGGGCCGTGTCGGCGGCAGCGAGGAGCCCGCGGACATCCTGGCCAGCATCGGCGGCAGCCACCCCGATCGAGATCCGCATGGGGGAAGCGATACCGGGCGGGCGGGTGGTGGCGACGGTGGTGCGGATGCGCTCGGCGGCAGTGGCGGCGTCGGCCAGGGTGGTCTCGGGCAGGAGGAGTGCGAACTCGTCGCCGCCGAACCGGGCCAGCAGGTCATAGCTGCGGGTGGACTGTGCCAGCACTCGGGCTGTGGCGTCGATGAAACGGTCGCCGGCGAGGTGGCCGTGGGAGGTGTTGATCGCCTTGAGGCCGTCGAGATCCATCAGCAGCAGAGCGACTGGTTGCCCAGTGCGCGCGGCTCGATCCAGTTCGGCATCCGCGAGCTGCTCGAAACCCGGCCAGCTCAGCAGCCCGGTCTTGGGGTCGCGGGAGGCCAGACGCAGCCGGGCGTGCTCGCGCACGGTCAGGTGGATCCACCCGATCAGTCCGATCACGAGCAGGCTCCCCGGGGTCGGGTAGAGCAGGCAGAACACCGCCCCGAGCAGGATCTCCGGTGCCTGCACGAGCAGTTCGCGCCACTGCAGCAGCGGCAGGTCCCGGGCGTCGAGTCCGTCCCATCCGCGCGTCAGGTTCACCACCAGCAGCGCCTCGGTCAGCACCGTGGCCATCCCCGCTCCCAGCAGGGCCGCGACGCTGGCCGGTTCCGTGGGGTCCGGCGGCCAGCCGGGAGCCAGGAACGCGAACGTCACGGCAGCCGCGCTCATGTGGGTCACCCGGAATGTGGCGTTGCCGAGCACCCCGACCCATCTGCGCGCGCTGGTCACGAACGCCACGGAGCTCGCCACCCCCACGGCCAGGAACAGCGCGGGCGGCAACAGGATGGCAGCCGGCAGAAGCACGGTGTTCGTGGCTGTGACTGCCTGCGCCCGCCCGGCCCGGTCCGATCCCCACACCACCCGGGTGACATCCATCGCCCACGCCCCGGCGCAGAGCAGCGCTGCGAGCGTGAGGTCGCTGGCGGTGATCCCGGCGGGTCGCGTCGGACCGACGACCCGTACCGCCCATACCGCGGCCCCCACCGCCACGGTCACGTTGAGCA
Source organism: uncultured Actinomycetes bacterium (assembly GCA_963781015.1). Taxonomy (GTDB): domain Bacteria; phylum Actinomycetota; class Actinomycetes; order S36-B12; family CAIYMF01; genus Prado023. The sequence goes on from CAWAEB010000009.1 coordinate 438,250, forward strand.
GCAGCGCGCGCAGACCCGTCCGCCCCGCGCTGCCTGCCTGCACTGGTCACTCCCGGATGTCGTCCCAGAAGGCGCTCCGTGATGACCGGACGCCGGGGAGGTTTTCGACGCCCAAGAACGCGCACTGGAGTCAAGTCGGGGTTTTGCAGGCAGCCCCGCCGCGCGGGTAGCATTGCCGCGCTGCGGCGGGTTGCCCGAGTGGCCAAAGGGAGCAGACTGTAAATCTGCCGGCTCAGCCTACGTTGGTTCGAACCCAACACCCGCCACGCTGCACAGTGGGCGCTCACTCCCCGGAGTGGGCGCCCACTGCGTTCCCGGCGGACGTCCGCGTCGGTGCGAGATCCTCGACCCGGTGTGAGGATGGCTCCATGACATGGAGCACCGCAGACATCCCCGACCTGACCGGCCGCACGATGATCGTCACGGGGGCCAACTCCGGGATCGGCTACGAGGCGGCCCTGGCGCTGGCCACCCATGGCGCCTCGGTGACCCTCGCGGTGCGGGACGCCTCCCGCGGTGCGACCGCGGCCGAGCGCATCCGCGCGGCTGGCGCCCCCGGGGCGGTCGTCGAGGTGGCCAGCCTCGACCTGGCCGACCTCGCCAGCGTGAGATCGTTCGCCGAAGCGTGGCGCGCCGAGCACCCCGACGGACTGGACGTGCTGGTCAACAACGCCGGGGTCATGGCCATCCCGCGCCGGGAGACCGCCGACGGTTTCGAGATGCAGCTGGGCACCAACCACCTGGGCCACTTCGCGCTCACGGGCCTGCTGGTCGACGCCCTGCACCCCGACGGCCGGGTCGTCTCGGTGTCGAGCATGGCCCACCGGATCGGGAAGATGAACTTCGAGGACCTGCAGTCCGCGGATGGCTACCAGAAGTGGCGCGCCTACGGCCAGAGCAAGCTGGCGAACCTGCTCTTCGGCCTGGAGCTGCATCGGCGGGCGCAGGCTGCTGGAGTGGACCTGCGCAGCATCGTGGTGCACCCCGGATACGCCAACACCAACCTGCAGTCGGTCGGCCCGCAGATGTCGGGCAGCCGTGTCGGGGTAGCGCTGATGGGGGTGGTCAACAAGGTGGTCGCCCAGCCCGCGCATGCCGGGGCGTGGCCCACCCTGATGGGGGCCACCGATCCCGACGTCCCCAGCGGGGTGTTCCTCGGCCCGACGCAGTGGCGCGGCCAGCGGGGCACCCCCGGCCTGGAGACCCCCTCGGAGGCTGCACGCGACGTCGATTCAGCCGCCCGGCTCTGGGCGGTGAGCACGGACCTGACCGGCGTGACCTACCCCTGGTGAGGGCCTGCCGACGCGTCCGGAACCGGCCGCTGACCGGGCCCTGCTGAGCACGTTGCAGGGGCCGCCGGGCGATTTCGTCATTGCCCGGGCGTTCGGGTAACCTTGGCGGGCATTGCCCCTTTAGCTCAGTCGGCAGAGCGTCTCCATGGTAAGGAGAAGGTCTACGGTTCGATTCCGTAAAGGGGCTCGGAAGCGCAACCCGAGAAGGTCGCACTTGCACGGCGGAGTAGCTCAGCCTGGCAGAGCAAGCGGCTCATAATCGCTGTGTCGCCGGTTCAAGTCCGGCCTCCGCTACCAGACCCGGAGCCCGGCCGGGCTCGGCACGAGACGCCCACCGCGGCGTGAGAGAAGGAGGGCACTCCCATGGGGAAGGCCACGGACATCCGACCCAAGATCACCCTGGCGTGCCAGGACTGCAAGCACCGGAACTACATCACCAAGAAGAACCGGCGCAACGATCCTGATCGCCTGGAGATCAACAAGCACTGCCCGAACTGCAACAAGCACACGGCGCACAAGGAGACCCGCTGACCGGTGCTCGGTTCCCGCGGTACGCGGTGACCTGAGTCCGCGGCGCCCCGGCCGCCCCGGCGGTCGATCTCAGCGGTGAAGGGGAGCCCCTGTGGGCTCCCCTTCACGCACGTCTGGGCCCGGCTCAGATTCACTCGGCCACGCCCGCGCCGGCCTGCGTATGCTGACCCGCAGCCGAGGTGCGGAGGTGTCATGGAACTGCAACGGATGTTCCCGGGGAAGGCCTTCATCTCCGACATCCTCGACATGCTCGAGTACAAGTCCGACATCACCGGGCTGATGAAGCGTCGCTACGCCATGCGCGCGGCGATGGCGGGCGTGATCATCGGCTTCCTCTACATCGGCAACTACACGATCCAGACCGGCATGGCCTCACTGGCCACCGCTGGCGAGGAGCAGGGGCTGCTGCCGATCGGCCAGCTGCTCGGCTCCGCCTTCTTCGGCTTCGCCCTGGTGTTCATCTACTTCTCGAAGTCCGAGCTGCTGACCTCGAACATGATGATCGTCTCGATCGGCATGTACTACCGGAGGATCACGGCCAAGGCCAGCCTGCGCGTGCTGTCCCTGTGCTACCTGGGCAACTTCCTGGGCGGGTTGTTCGTGGCCGTGCTGGTCGCAGGCAGCAGCGTCATCAACGAGCCGACCATGGCGTGGATGGAGCACTCGGTCGACGCCAAGCTGGCGTTCATCACCGACGGACCGACCGGCTGGCTGGACCTGCTGATCCGCGCGATCCTCTGCAACTTCTTCATCAACCTCGCCATGCTCATGGTCTACAACCGCACCATCAAGGACGACTTGATGAAGGCCGTCGTCATGATCATCTCGGTGTTCGTCTTCGCCTACCTGGGCTTCGAGCACTCGGTGGCCAACACGGTCCTGTTCACCATCGTGGGGGTCAGCAACGGCATCGATGTGGCCCTGGCGCTTGCCAATATCGGCATCGCCCTGATCGGCAACTTCATCGGCGGCGGGATCCTCATCGGGGTCTACTACGCGTGGCTCAACGACGAGCAGCGCTACCTGCGGATGCACCCTGAGCTGGCCGATCCGCAGGAGCAGCCCTGACCAGCACCGCAACCCAACCGTCGCCGCCGCGGTTGGCAGACCTGACCACACTGCGGGTCGGCGGTCCGCCGCGCACGCTGGTGGTCGCCGACTCGAGGGCTGCCCTGGCCCAGGCAGTCCTGTCTGCAGACTCCGGGGGCGAGCCCGTGCTGCTCGTCGGCGGCGGTTCGAACCTGCTCGTGTCCGATGCGGGATTCGCCGGACGCGCGATCCAGGTGGCCACCCGGGGGATCGACGCCCGCGATGATGGCCCAGAGCATGTGCTCGTGCGCGTCGCGGCCGGGGAGCCGTGGGACGCCCTGGTTGCCACCGCAGTGGACTCCGGCTGGTCGGGGCTGGAGGCACTGTCGGGGATCCCCGGCTCGACCGGGGCCACTCCGATCCAGAACGTGGGGGCCTACGGCGCCGAGGTGTCCCAGGTCGTGGCGGACCTGCTGGTCATGGAGCGCGGAACCGGGGTGATCAGGTCGATGCCGCCGGGGGAGGCCGGGTTCGGCTACCGAACCTCGGCCCTCAAGGCCGCGCCCCACCGCTGGGTCGTGCTCGAGGTGACCCTGCGCCTGGCTCGCGATCCGCGCAGCGCCCCGATCCGGTACTCCGAGCTGGCCCGCACCCTGGGTGTCGAGGTCGGCCAACGCGCGCCCTCGGAGGCCGTGCGAGCCGCCGTGCTCGAGCTGCGCCGGGGCAAGGGGATGGTGCTGGACCCGGCCGACCACGACACGTGGAGTGCCGGGTCGTTCTTCACCAACCCGATCCTGTCCGCGCAGCGGGCCGACGCGCTGCCCCCGGACGCACCGAGGTTCGCCCAGCCCGAGGGTCGGGTGAAGACGTCGGCGGCCTGGCTGATCTCGCACGCGGGATTCCCGCGGGGCTACGCCGTGCGGCCCGGGCGCGCCGGCGTCGCTGTCCACCAAGCATTCGTTGGCGCTGACCAACCGGGGCGGTGCCACCGCCAGCGACCTGCTCGAGCTGGCCCGCACGGTGCGTGCCGGGGTGGCCGACCGGTTCGGGATCGAGTTGGACAACGAGCCGGTGCTGGTCGGCTGCGCCCTGTAGTCCGGCCCAGGGTGGCAGGGCCCGGTCGGCTGGCCAGCGCCGAACTCAGTGGGCCTCGGCGAGCAGCGTGGCCAGTCGGCCGACGCCCTCCTCGAGGTCAGCGTCGCCCAGGGCGTAGGACAGCCGCAGGAACCCGGGGGTGCCGAACGCCTCGCCGGGCACGACGGCGACCTCGACCTCGTCGAGGATCAGCGCCGCGAGCTCGGCCGACGTTGCCGGGCGCTGCCCGCGCAGCTCTCGGCCGAGCAGGGACTCGACCGAGGGATAGACGTAGAAGGCGCCCTCGGGCTCCGGGCACAGCACGCCGGGGATCGCCGAGAGCAGCTCCACGATGCGCCGGCGGCGCCGGTCGAAGGCCACCCGCATCGCCTCGACGGCGGACAGGTCACCGGAGACCGCAGCCAGTGCGGCGATCTGCGACACGTTGGCCACGTTGGACGTGGCGTGCGACTGCAGGTTGGTCGCTGCCTTCACGATGTCGTTCGGCCCGATCAGCCAGCCGACCCGCCAGCCGGTCATCGCGTAGGTCTTGGCCACGCCGTTGACCACGATGCACTTCTCGGCCAGCTCGGGGACCTCGACGGGCATGGACGCGAACTGCGCGTCGCCGTACACCAGGTGCTCGTAGATCTCGTCGGTGATCACCCACAGGTCGTGCTCGACCGCCCACCGCCCGATGGCGGCGACGTCGGCCGGTGAGTACACCGCGCCGGTCGGGTTCGAGGGTGAGACGAACACCAGGGCCTTGGTCGCCGGGGTCCGGGCGGCCTCCAGGGCCTCGATGCTCGCGCGGTAGCCGCTGTCCGGCGAGGTCGGCACGACCACGGTCGTGCCCCCGGCCAGGGCGATCGACTCGGGGTAGGTGGTCCAGTAGGGAGCGGGTAGCAGGACCTCGTCACCTGGGTCCAGCAGGGCTGCGAACGCGTTGTACAGGGCCTGCTTGCCGCCGTTGGTGATCAGGACGTCACTGGGGCGTACCACCAGGCCGGAGTCGCGCAGCGTCTTGGCGGCCACGGCCTCTTTGAGCTGGGGCAGGCCCCCGGCCGGGGAGTAGCGGTGCCAGCGCGGATCGTGGCACGCTGCGGCGGCAGCTTCCACGATGTAGTCCGGTGTCGGGAAGTCCGGCTCGCCGGCGCCGAAGCCGATGACCGGACGGCCGGCGGCCTTGAGGGCCTTGGCCTTAGCATCGACGGCCAGGGTGGCGGACTCGGCGATGGCACCGACGCGGGCAGAGACTCGGGAGTGGGCAGGCGTGGCAGGCATGGCGCTCATCGTAGTGAACGGCGACGGGCGTCGGGGGCGACCGACCCCGGGGGGCGTGCCCCGGCCGTGGGTGCCGGCAGTGGGTCACGAGCGGCGTTTGGACCGTTGCGGTCATCGCACCGTACACTGGCCCCTCCGGGTCGGCGCACCCTCGCGGTAGCCTGCCCGGTCAAGTAGTCCAAAGGGTCGTAGCTCAATTGGTAGAGCACCGGTCTCCAAAACCGGCGGTTGGGGGTTCAAGTCCCTCCGGCCCTGCGAGGCGGGACGTTCGCGTCCCGCGTCCAACACCTGCGGACGCCCGTCGTCCGCCTCGGAGGGCTTGTGAGTGAGAGCAGCACGACGACCGACCATGGGTCGTCCGGTGGGAAGAAACCCACTGGGCAGCCCAGCCGTTGGGCACGCCTGACGCTTTTCCTGCGTCAGATGGTTGCCGAGCTGCGCAAGGTCATCTGGCCCACGCGCAAGGAGCTGATCACCTACACGTGGGTGGTGATCGTCTTCGTGGCGGTCTTCGCCGTGATCGTGGGGATCTTCGACCTGGTGTTCACACGACTGGTGCTGCAGCTGTTCGGCTGAGCCGCGCACCCCGTACAAGATCTGCGAGGACGACTGTGTCTGGACCGACCGACGAGTTCGACGCCCCCGAGGGCGAGGCCGCCGAGTTCGAGTCGGCTGCCCTGACGGGCGCCGAGGAGCTCGACGCCGCCCCGACGCCGGATGTGGCGGACGCATCGGACGAGGGTGCCGACTCCGGGGACTCCGGGGACTTCCTCGACGCCGGCGCCCCGGCCGAGGTGGTGTTCACCGACCGTGTCGACCCGCTGACCGGCGAGCTGATCTCCGGCCCGGCCGATCCCGCCGACCCCGACCAGGATGCCGCAGCCCCCGACGAGGTCGAGACGGACCCGGTGGCCGCCTTCCGTGAGGAGATGCTCGCAGCGCCGGGGGACTGGTACGTGATCCACTCCTACGCCGGCTACGAGAACAAGGTGAAGGCCAATCTGCTCACCCGGGCCACCTCGCTGAACATGGAGGACCACATCTTCCAGGTCGAGGTCCCGATCGAGGAGGTCGTGGAGATCAAGAACGGCCAGAAGAAGCAGGTCAAGCGCAACAAGTTCCCCGGCTACGTCCTGGTCCGCATGGAGCTCACCGACGAGTCCTGGGGCACCGTGCGCCACACCCCCGGCGTGACCGGCTTCGTGGGCCACGCCCACCAGCCGATGCCGCTGAGCCTCGACGAGGTGGTCACGATCCTGGCCCCCGAGCCGGAGGTGGCCCCCGAGCCGGTGGCCGCGGGTGCCGCCGGTGGGGCCAAGGCAGCCGGCCGCGCTGCCCCGGTCGTCGAGATCGACCTGGTCCCAGGCGACTCGGTCACGGTCATCGACGGTGCGTTCGCGACCCTGCACGCCACTGTCTCGGAGATCAACATCGAGGCCCAGAAGATCACTGGCCTTGTCGAGATCTTTGGTCGCGAGACCCCGGTCGAGCTGCGGTTCGACCAGATCCAGAAGAACTAGCCCACCAGGCCCCACAGATTCCCGCGGTGAACGAGCCGCGGGTGCACCCAGACGAAGGACCCGAACAAAGATGCCTCCCAAGAAGAAGAAGAAGGTCACTGGCCTGATCAAGCTCCAGATCCAGGCCGGAGCAGCCAACCCTGCGCCGCCCGTGGGCCCAGCGCTGGGCCAGCACGGCGTGAACATCATGGAGTTCTGCAAGGCGTACAACGCGGCGACCGAGGCCCAGCGTGGCCAGGTCATCCCGGTCGAGATCACTGTCTACGAGGATCGCTCGTTCGACTTCGTGCTCAAGACCCCGCCCGCGGCGAAGCTCATCCTCAAGGCAGCCGGGATCGAGAAGGGCTCCGGCGTGCCCCAGAAGGACAAGGTGGGCTCGATCAGCAGGGCACAGGTCAAGGAGATCGCCGAGACCAAGATGCCCGACCTGAACGCCAACGACATCGATGCCGCGATGAAGATCATCGAGGGCACCGCCCGCCAGATGGGGATCACCGTCTCCGAGTGAGACGCCCCCACCATCAGAACGCACCACCAGAACGCGTGGTAGGGCCAGCGCGGCCCGCTGAACCACCTACGGAAAGGTCAACCCGTCATGAAGCGCAGCAAGGGCTACCGCAAGGCAGCCGAGAAGATCGATCCCACCCAGGTGCACACCCCGCTCTCGGCGGTGCGCCTGGCCAAGGAGACCAGCCCCGCGAAGTTCGATGCGACCGTCGAGGTCGCCATGCGTCTGGGTGTCGACCCCCGCAAGGCCGACCAGATGATTCGCGGCACCGTCAACCTGCCGCACGGCACTGGCAAGACCGCTCGGGTCCTGGTCTTCGCCAACGCCGCCAAGGCTGAGGAGGCGCGCGCCGCGGGTGCGGACTTCGTCGGCTCCGACGACATGATCGAGAAGGTCGCCGCCGGGTGGACCGACTTCGACGCCGCCGTCGCCACGCCCGACCTCATGGGCAAGGTCGGCCGGCTGGGCAAGGTGCTGGGCCCTCGCGGCCTGATGCCCAACCCCAAGACCGGCACCGTCACCATGGACGTGACCAAGGCCGTCACCGACATCAAGGGCGGCAAGATCGAGTTCCGCACCGACAAGCACGCGAACCTCAACTTCCCGATCGGGCGGGTGTCGTTCTCCGAGACCCAGCTGGTCGAGAACTACGGCGCGGCCCTCGACGAGATCATGCGGCTCAAGCCGTCCTCGTCCAAGGGTCGATACGTCCGCAAGGCCACCATGTCCACGACGATGGGCCCCGGCATCCCGCTGGATCCCAACCGCACGCGTGACCTGCTGACCGAGGACGAGAGCGCCTGAGGCACTCCCGCCCAGATCTCCTCGGGAGCCCCACCTGCCGCTGGTCGCGCAGGTGGGGCTCCCGCGCGTCTGGGTGGTCGGTGCCCGACCGCCAGTAGAATCCCCCCTGCCGCGCCCGCCGAGCCCCGAGAGTGAGCCCCCATGCCCGTGGACCAGCCCGACGGTGCTGACCCTGCTGGTGATGTGCCGGCCCCCGACGCACTGGCCCGAGGCGCTGTCCCCCGACGGCCTGCCCGAGCAGATGCGGGTGCGCCGCGCCAAGCTCGACCGGCTGCGCGCCGAGGGGATCGACCCCTACCCCGTCGGCTATCCGCGCACGCACACGCTGGCGCAGGTGCGCGACCAGGTCGGCGAGCTGCCCCCGGACACCGCCACGGGGCAGCAGGCCGGCGTCGCGGGGCGGATCATCCTCAAGCGCGACGGCGGCAAGCTCTGCTTCGCCACGCTGCGCGATGGGTCCGGTGACCTGCAGGTCATGATCGCCCTGGATGCGGTGGGGCCCGAGGTGCTCGCGCACTGGAAGCGTGACATCGACCTCGGCGACCACGTCGGGGTCACCGGCGAGATCGTCACCTCGCGTCGCGGTGAGCTGTCCCTGCGGGCGCAGTCCCTGGCCCTGACCAGCAAGGCGATCCGGCCCCTGCCGGAGAAGCACAAGGGCCTCACGGACCCGGAAGCCCGGGTGCGGGCCCGTTACGTCGACCTGATCGTGCGGCCCGAGGCGCGCGAGATGGCCCATCTGCGGGCCAGCGTGGTCCGCAGTGTGCGTGACTCCCTGCACGAGCGCGGGTTCGTCGAGGTCGAGACCCCGATGCTGCAGGTGATCCACGGTGGGGCCAACGCGCGGCCGTTCGAGACCCACATCAACGCCTACGACATGGACCTGTACCTGCGCATCGCCACCGAGCTGCACCTCAAGCGACTGCTGGTCGGGGGCATGGACAAGGTCTTCGAGATCGGCCGGCAGTTCCGCAATGAGGGTGCGGACTCCAAGCACAACCCGGAGTTCACCTCCCTGGAGGTCTATGAGACCTATGGGGACTACACCTCGATGCGCCTGCTCACCCAGGCCCTCATCCAGGAGGCCGCCACCGCTGTGTACGGGTCGCCGATCGCCCGGCGGGCCGACGCCGAGGGACACATCACCGAGTACGACCTGTCCGGGGACTGGCCCGTGCGCACGGTCTGCGAGGCGGTGTCCGGTGCCCTGGGCGAGGAGATCACCGCCGACACCTCGCGCGAGGTGCTCGCCGCGCACGCCGAACGGATCGGCCTCGAGGCGGGCGCCGGGACCTCCTGGGGGCAGCTGCTGGAGGGCATCTACGAGGAGCTCTGCGAGGGCCAGACGACCACTCCGGTCTTCTACACAGACTTCCCCAAGGAGAACGCCCCGCTGACCCGGGCCCATCGCCAGGACCCGCGGCTGGCCGAGAAGTGGGACCTTGTGATCTTCGGCTCCGAGCAGGGCACCGCCTACTCCGAGCTCGTCGACCCGGTCGAGCAGCGCGAGCGGCTGGTGGCCCAGTCGCTGCTGGCAGCGGGGGGTGACATCGAGGCGATGGCTGTGGACGAGGACTTCCTCGCCGCGCTGGAGCACGGGATGCCGCCCACCGGCGGCATGGGGCTGGGTATCGACCGGCTCGTGATGAACCTCACCGGCCTGGGCATCCGCGACACCATCCTTTTCCCGCTGGTGCGCCCGCACGGCTGACCCGCCACCGCTCGTCCGGCCGACCGGCCGCCGCGGGAAGAGGCGCACGACCAGCATCCCGAGAGCCACCACTTCGTGCGCGCACTCGGACTGCGCGATGGAGTCAGCGCGATGCACCGGCGATTTGGCCGGCCCGCGCGGGTCGCGTAACCTAGGGCCACCGAAGACCGCTGGTGGCAACCTGTCGATGTGATCGCTCAGGGCGCCGAAGGCCCCGCTCCGCGGGCGGCCCGCGCAGGACAGAGCAGTGATTGGCAGAGACCGGGCACGCCCCACTCAGTCGGTACCACGCCCCGTGCCCGCGCCGGGGCGTTCGTCATGTCGGGGTCGGCCACGGTCGACACTGCTCGAAGGAGAAGACATGGCGCGAACCCCCAAGCACAGCGCCGTCCAGGAGATCACCGAGGAGTTCCGCTCCTCGAGTGCGGCGGTCCTGACGGAGTATCGCGGCCTGACCGTGGCTCAGCTCAAGGAGCTGCGCCGTTCCCTGGCCGGCAATGCCACCTACGCCGTGGTGAAGAACACCCTGACCAAGATCGCGGCCAAGGACGCCGGGGTCGAGGGACTCGACGACCTGCTCGCCGGCCCGAGCGCGATCGCGTTCGTCAAGGGTGACCCGGTCGAGGCCGCCAAGGGCCTTCGGGACTTCGCCAAGACGCACCCGAACCTGGTCATCAAGGGCGGTTACCTCGACGGCAACGTCCTGTCGGCCGCCGATGTGGCCAAGCTCGCGGATCTCGAGTCCCGTGAGGTCCTGCTGGCCAAGCTGGCCGGCGCGATGAACGCCTCCCTGCAGCAGGCGGTGTCGCTGTTCGCGGCTCCCCTGGCGCAGGCTGCGCGGGCCATCGACGCACTGCGGGTTGCTGCTGAGGCAGACCCGGCACTGATCGGTGGTGCGGGCCAGGCGCCCGTCGCCGATGCTGCTCCCGAGGCCGAGGCTTCTGCCGACGCCGCTCCCGAGGCTGAGGCTGTTGCCGACGCTGAGGTCCCGGCCGAGGCTGTTGCCGACGCCGCTCCCGAGGCTGAGGCTGTTGCCGACGCTGAGGTCCCGGCAGAGGCGCCCGCCGATGCCGCCACCGACGCTGCGGCCGCAGCCGAGGAGAACGCCGAGGGCTGATCGCCCTTCGCAATCAGTCCCCACCCGGCACCGGCCGGCAACAAGAGAGGAACGCCACCATGGCGAAGCTGAGCACTGATGAGCTGCTTGACGCGTTCAAGGAGATGACGCTGATCGAGCTCTCCGAGTTCGTCAAGCAGTTCGAGGACACCTTTGGCGTCACCGCGGCCGCCCCGGTCGCCGTGGCCGCCGCGCCCGCCGCCGGCGGGGCCGCCGAGGTCGTCGAGGAGCAGGACGAGTTCGACGTCATCCTCGAGGACGCTGGCGACAAGAAGATCCAGGTCATCAAGGAGGTCCGTGCGCTGACCAGCCTGGGCCTCAAGGAGGCCAAGGACCTCGTCGAGGGCGCGCCGAAGGCCGTCGTCGAGAAGGTCACCAAGGAGGCCGCCGAGAAGGCTGCCGCGTCCCTCGAGGCCGCGGGCGCGAAGGTCTCGGTCAAGTAGTCACACCGCGCACGCGCGGTCCTGGCGCGACGTTCGACGTCGGCAGCCACCCGCGATCCGCGTAGGCACTGGGCGCATTCCCGCACCGGGGATGCGCCCAGTGCCATGCAGGCGCGATGCCAGAGCCATGCCTGGCGACCGGCCCAGCCCCCGATTGCCGGGCGGATTGCCCACAAAGATGCTCGTGGGTACCGTCTTGCCTCATGTCAAGTTGATCGCGAAGGGTGAGCGCGTGCCTCACGTGTTTTGATCGCGAACTGGGGGCGTCAGGCTTGGGCTCGGGTGGTGGTTCGGTCGCGTGCGGAGTCCAGCAGCCGGTTCTGGATGGTGTTGATCTTGCGGGTGATGGCGGCGGGGTTCAGGTCGTGGTGGGCGGCGGCGAGTTGTTGGGCCTTCGGGCCTGTGAGCGTGCCGCTGGCTAGGAGTCGGGCGTAGGGGGTGGCTGGTTGGTCGTAGATCCGCTTCTTGCGCCCGGTGCTGGTTTCGGTCCAGCCGATGGCCTTGACGCAGGGCAGCAGGTGGTTCTTGCGGGCCATGACCTGGGTCCAGAGCAGGTTCAGGTCCTCGAGTTCGGCGGGGGTCTCGTAGCGGTATCGGAAGGCGTGTCTGCGTACCCAGTCGCCGTTTCGTTGCTCGACGTGGGCGTTGTCGTTGTGTTCGTAGGGTCTGGATCGGGTGATCGTGGGGATGTCGTGGTCATCGCACCAGGCGAGCATGCCCCAGTTCAGGAACTCGCTGCCGTTGTCGAAATCGACTCCCGCGAGGGGGATCGGGTAGGTGGCCAGGATGTGGTCCATGCCGGTTTTCATGTGCACGAATGCCTTGTTGCGCACGGTCCGGGTCACGCCCCAGCCGAGGTGGGGGTCTGTCGCGTTGATGGTGACCAGGTAGTCGCCCTCGTTGCGGTGCCCGCAGTGCGCGACGGTGTCGATCTCCAGATAGCCCGGTGTGGCGGGGAATCCGTCCATCGCGGTCCGCAGCGGGATCGAGGCGCGCAGGATCAGCCCTGGGCGGGTCGTGGACTTCGCCGCCGGGTAGCGGGCGGCCTTGATCGGGGCCAGGTATCGATCGATCGTGGCCGGTGACATTGCCTGCACCTCGGCCAGGACCTTGTCGTTGATCCGGTGCGCGACCTTGCCCAACTCATGGAATCGGAGCAGGCGTTCCAGGGTGTCTTCCATGACCGGGGCCAGGTACTTGCCGCACGGCTCACCGCTGAGGGTCCACACCTGTTCCAGGACCTTCAACGCGTCATAGGAGTACTTCCGCGGGCGCGGCTTGCGTGGCTGGCCGGCTCGCCCCTTGCGGACCAGTGCTTGGCGGATCGCGCGGCGGGCGTTCACCCGTGACCAGCCCGTCGCTGCGCACAACTCGTCGAGAATCACCCCCTTGGCCTTCTTGCTCGCCCGCTGGTACTCACGTGCGTACGCCTTGGTCAGTTCCCGTCTGGTGGCCATCGACAGCTCCCTCACGACCCGAGAGCGAACCACCAGACCCACCCCTACCTGCCCACCGCGACACGCACACACGTTTCGCGATCACAGACATCTGAGGCAAGCGCTCCAGTTCGCGATCATCTTTCGTGAGTCAAGTCGGGTACTTGACTCCGGGCATCCGGACAGGCACCCTGAGTGCGACGCTACGCGTCTGGCTCGGTCCGTGGTCTCAGGATCACGGCTCGGTCGGCGGTTCGAGGGTCGCGCACGAGGTTCGGTCACCCGCTGTCGAGTGATCAGCACCCAGAGCGCGAACGATGAATCGTCAACCGAAGGCCGTGCTGGGGTTCGACAGCGGCTGCCCATTCGGGTATGCTGCCGCTTTGCGCTGTCCTTCCACTCCAGCCCCCTCATGAGCGAGCCATGTCTGCTCCCAGGTCGCTGGACGTGCCCCGGGCCAGCGCGCTGACCTCCGCAGTGAACCGTCCTGGAAGGACCCGTCTTGGCCTCCGCCCGCAAGACCGCCACGCCCCCGCCGCCCCCCGGATTGAACCGGGTGTCCTTCGCGAAGATCCGTGAGCCCCTGGAGGTCCCTGACCTCCTGGCGCTGCAGACCGACTCCTTCGACTGGTTGCTCGGCAACGAGCTGTGGCGCGCCCGCCTGGCCGCCGCGGTCGAGTCCGGCGCCAGTGTGCCGAACAAGTCGGGACTCGAGGAGATCTTCACCGAGATCTCGCCGATCGAGGACTTCTCCGAGACGATGTCGCTGAGCTTCCGCGACCATCGCTTCGAGCCCCCGAAGTACACCGTGGAGCAGTGCCGCGAGAAGGACATGACCTACTCGCAGCCGATGTTCGTCACGGCGGAGTTCACCAACAACGAGACCGGCGAGATCAAGAGCCAGACGGTCTTCATGGGTGACTTCCCCCTGATGACCAACAAGGGCACCTTCATCGTCAACGGCACCGAGCGCGTCGTGGTGTCGCAGCTGGTCCGCTCGCCGGGCGTGTACTTCGAGCGCCAGGTCGACAAGACATCGGACAAGGACGTCTTCGTCGCCAAGATCATCCCGAGCCGCGGCGCGTGGCTGGAGTTCGAGATCGACAAGAAGGACCTCGTCGGGGTTCGGGTGGACCGCAAGCGCAAGCAGCCGGTCACCGTCCTGCTCAAGGCCCTTGGCCGCTCCGAGGCGCAGATCCGCGAGCGGTTCGGCGCGTGGCCCATCGATGGAGGCCACCCTGGAGAAGGATCCGGTCGGCACCACCAACCCGGACAAGACCCAGGACGAGGCACTGCTGGACATCTACCGCAAGCTGCGTCCGGGCGAGCCGCCGACCATCGAGGCCGGCCGCAACCTGCTCGAGAACTTCTACTTCAACCCCAAGCGCTACGACATGGCCAAGGTCGGGCGCTACAAGGTCAACAAGAAGCTCGGGCTCGAGGCGGACCTCGCCCAGAGCACCCTGCGCATCGAGGACATCGAGGCCACGATCGAGTACCTGTGCCGGCTGCACGCCGGTGAGGCCTCGTTCGACAGCGCCCAGGGCCCCAAGCCGGTCGAGAGCGACGACATCGACCACTTCGGCAACCGGCGCCTGCGCACGGTCGGCGAGCTGATCCAGAACCAGCTGCGCACCGGCCTGTCGCGCATGGAGCGCGTGGTCCGCGAGCGGATGACCACCCAGGACGTCGAGGCGATCACGCCCCAGACCCTGATCAACATCCGTCCGGTCGTGGCCTCCATCAAGGAGTTCTTCGGCACCTCGCAGCTGTCCCAGTTCATGGACCAGACCAACCCGGTCTCGGGCTTGACCCACAAGCGCCGGCTGTCCGCGCTCGGCCCGGGCGGCCTGTCCCGCGAGCGGGCCGGCTTCGAGGTCCGCGACGTGCACCCCAGTCGCACTACGGCCGGATGTGCCCGATCGAGACCCCTGAGGGCCCGAACATCGGCCTGATCGGTTCGCTGTCGACCTATGCGCGGGTCAACGCGTTCGGATTCATCGAGACCCCGTACCGCCGCGTCGACGACAAGGGCCGGGTCACTGACGACATCCACTACCTGACCGCCGACGAGGAGGACCGCCACGTCATCGCGCAGGCCAACGCGCCGCTGACCCTCGACGGCCACTTCGCCGAGGAGCGCGTCCTGGTGCGCACCAAGGGTGGCGAGGTCGACTACATCGCCCCCGTCGACGTGGACTTCATGGACGTCTCGCCGCGCCAGATGGTGTCGGTGGCCACGGCCATGATCCCGTTCCTCGAGCACGACGACGCCAACCGCGCGCTCATGGGCGCCAACATGCAGCGCCAGGCTGTCCCGCTGCTGCGCAGCGAGGCGCCGCTGGTCGGGACCGGCATGGAGTACCGCGCCGCGGTCGACGCCGGCGACGTGGTCGCCGCGCACAAGGCGGGTGTGGTCTCCGAGGTCTCGGCCGACCACGTCACCGTGGCCAACGACGACGCCACCTACGAGACCTACCGGCTGCGCAAGTTCGACCGCTCCAACCAGGGCACGTGCTTCAACCAGCGCACGATCGTCGACGAGGGCCAGCGGGTCGAGGAGGGCCAGGTCATCGCTGACGGACCCTGCACCGACACCGCGGAGATGGCACTCGGGCGCAACCTGCTCGTGGCGTTCATGCCGTGGGAGGGGCACAACTACGAGGACGCGATCATCCTGAGCCAGCGCCTCGTCCAGGACGACGTCCTGTCCTCGATCCACATCGAGGAGCACGAGGTCGACGCCCGCGACACCAAGCTGGGCCCTGAGGAGATCACCCGGGACATCCCGAACGTCTCCGAGGAGGTCCTGGCCGACCTCGACGACCGCGGCGTGATCCGTGTCGGCGCCGATGTCGTCACCGGGGACATCCTGGTCGGCAAGGTCACGCCCAAGGGCGAGACCGAGCTGACCCCGGAGGAGCGCCTGCTGCGCGCGATCTTCGGCGAGAAGGCCCGTGAGGTCCGCGACACCTCGATGAAGGTGCCGCACGGCGAGCAGGGCAAGGTCATCGGCGTGCGCGTCTTCGACCGCGAGGAGGGCGACGAGCTGCCTCCCGGCGTGAACCGCCTGGTCCGGGTGTACGTGGCCCAGAAGCGCAAGATCACCACCGGCGACAAGCTGGCCGGCCGGCACGGCAACAAGGGCGTCATCGCCAAGATCCTGCCCATCGAGGACATGCCGTTCCTCGAGGACGGCACCCCGGTCGACGTGGTGCTCAACCCGCTGGGCGTGCCCGGGCGCATGAACGTCGGACAGGTCATGGAGACCCACCTCGGCTGGGTGGCCAAGACCGGCTGGGAGGCGCCCGAGGGCGCCGAGTGGGCAGGCCGGCTCGACGAGTCGGCGCGCGTCCGCGGCCCCGGACACCCGGGTCGCGACCCCGGTGTTCGACGGCGCCAAGGAGAACGAGCTCTCGGGCCTGCTGGCCAACACCATCCCGACCGAGGACGGCGTACGCCTGGTCGGTCCCGATGGCAAGGCCAACCTGTTCGACGGCCGGTCTGGCGAGCCGTTCCCGGCTCCCGTGGCGGTGGGCTACATCTACATCCTCAAGCTGCTGCACCTGGTCGACGACAAGATGCACGCACGCTCGACCGGCCCGTACTCGATGATCACCCAGCAGCCGCTGGGCGGCAAGGCCCAGTTCGGTGGCCAGCGGTTCGGCGAGATGGAGGTCTGGGCCATGGAGGCCTATGGCGCCGCCTACGCCCTGCAGGAGCTGCTCACCATCAAGTCCGACGACGTCCTGGGCCGCGTGAAGGTCTACGAGGCGATCGTCAAGGGCGAGAACATCCCTGAGCCGGGCATCCCGGAGTCGTTCAAGGTGCTGATCAAGGAGATGCAGTCCCTGTGCCTGAACGTCGAGGTGCTGTCCAGTGATGGGCAGTCCATCGAGATGCGCGACTCCGATGAGGACATCTTCCGTGCTGCGGAGGAACTGGGCATCGACCTGTCCCGGCGGGAGCCGAGCAGCGTCGAGGAACTCTGACCGTCGGGCCCCGGGCCGACCACTGCGGTCGGTCCCGGGGTCCGCACCCGACAAGCTGTGACGACGACGAACCACTTACGAACTGAGGAACCCACCTTGCTCGACGTCAACTACTTCGACGAGTTGCGCATCGGCCTGGCCACTGCCGACAACATCCGCGACTGGTCCCACGGTGAGGTCAAGAAGCCCGAGACCATCAACTACCGCACGCTCAAGCCTGAGAAGGATGGGCTGTTCTGCGAGAAGATCTTCGGTCCCACGCGGGACTGGGAGTGCTACTGCGGCAAGTACAAGCGCGTGCGCTTCAAGGGCATCATCTGCGAGCGCTGCGGCGTCGAGGTGACCCGCGCGAAGGTGCGCCGTGAGCGGATGGGCCACATCGAGCTCGCCGCCCCGGTGACCCACATCTGGTACTTCAAGGGCGTCCCGTCCCGGCTGGGCTACCTGCTGGACCTGGCCCCGAAGGACCTGGAGAAGGTCATCTACTTCGCGGCCTACATGATCACCTCGGTCGACGAGGAGTCCCGGCACCGTGACCTGCCCTCGATCGAGGCGCGGATCGGCGTCGAGCGCAAGCAGATGACCGACAAGGTCGAGGCCGACCTGGCCAAGCGTCAGGAGAAGCTGGAGGCGGACCTCGGCGCGTTGGAGGCCGAGGGGGCCAAGGCTGACGTCAAGCGCAAGGTCCGTGAGGGTGCTGAGCGCGAGCTCGCGGCCATGCGGCGCAGCTCGGACAAGAAGGTCGACCACCTCGACCGCGTCTTCGACCGGTTCAAGACCCTGAAGGTCCAGGACCTCGAGGGCGACGAGCTGCTCTACCGCGAGATGCGTGACCGGTTCGGCATGTACTTCTCCGGCGGCATGGGGGCCGCGGCCATCCAGGCCCGGCTGTCCAACTTCGACCTCGAGGCCGAGGCCGAGCTCCTGCGTGAGGTCGTGCGCTCGGGCAAGGGCCAGCGCAAGACCCGCGCGCTCAAGCGGCTCAAGGTCGTCACGGCGTTCATGACCACCACCAACGACGCGCGGGGTATGGTCCTGGACTGCGTCCCGGTGATCCCGCCGGACCTGCGACCGATGGTGCAGCTCGACGGTGGCCGGTTCGCCACCTCGGACCTCAACGACCTCTACCGGCGCGTGATCAACCGGAACAACCGCCTGAAGCGACTGCTGGACCTGGGCGCCCCGGAGATCATCGTCAACAACGAGAAGCGGATGCTCCAGGAGGCCGTCGACGCGCTGTTCGACAACGGCCGTCGTGGTCGTCCGGTGACCGGCCCGGGCAACCGGCCGCTGAAGTCGCTGTCGGACATGCTCAAGGGCAAGCAGGGCCGGTTCCGCCAGAACCTGCTCGGCAAGCGCGTGGACTACTCCGGCCGTTCGGTCATCGTCGTCGGCCCGCAGCTGCAAGCTGCACCAGTGCGGCCTGCCCAAGGGCATGGCCCTCGAGCTGTTCAAGCCGTTCGTGATGAAGCGCCTGGTCGACCTGAACCACGCGCAGAACATCAAGAGCGCCAAGCGCATGGTCGAGCGTTCGCGCTCGGTGGTGTGGGACGTGCTCGAGGAGGTCATCTCCGAGCACCCGGTGATGCTCAACCGCGCACCGACCCTGCACCGGCTGGGCATCCAGGCCTTCGAGCCGCAGCTGATCGAGGGCAAGGCCATCCAGATCCACCCGCTGGTCTGCACCGCGTTCAACGCGGACTTCGACGGTGACCAGATGGCCGTGCACGTGCCGCTGAGCGCCGAGGCCCAGGCCGAGGCCCGCATCCTGATGCTGAGCTCGAACAACATCCTGAGCCCGGCCAACGGTCGCCCCATCACCACGCCGACCCAGGACATGGTGCTGGGCATCTACGCCCTGACCTCCGTGCGCGAGGGTCGCAAGGGCGAGGGCGGTGCCTACTCCTCGCTGTCCGAGGCGATGATGTCCTACGACTCGGGCAACCTCGCACTGCAGTCGATGATCACCCTGAGGCTTCGCGGCGTCGTGCCGCCGGAGGGCTACGAGGTGCCCGAGGGCTGGGCGCCCGGTGACTCGCTGTCGCTGCAGACCACACTGGGCCGCGCGCTGTTCAACGAGGCGCTCCCGGCCGACTACGAGTTCGAGAACTCCGACGTCGACAAGAAGCGCCTCGGCGCCCTGGTCAACGATCTGGCCGAGCGTTACACGAAGACGAACGTGGCCAACACGCTCGACGAGATCAAGGACCTCGGCTTCCGCTGGGCGACCCGCTCGGGGGTGACCATCTCCTTCGACGACGTGGTGGCCCCGCCGAAGAAGGCCGAGCTGCTGGCTGCGGCCGAGGTGCGTGCCCAGGCCGTTCAGGACCAGTACGACGACGGCCTGATCACCGACGCCGAGCGCCGCCAGGAGCTGATCGAGATCTGGACGCGGACCACCGACGAGGTGGCCGAGGCCATGAAGGAGCACTTCCCGGCCACGAACCCGGTGTTCATGATGGTGAACTCCGGGGCGCGCGGTAACTGGATGCAGGTCCGCCAGATCGCGGGCATGCGTGGCCTGGTGGCCAACCCGAAGGGTGAGATCATCCCGCGGCCGATCAAGAGCAACTACCGCGAGGGCCTGTCGGTGCTGGAGTACTTCATCGCCACGCACGGTGCTCGCAAGGGCCTGGCCGACACCGCCCTGCGGACCGCAGACTCCGGGTACCTCACCCGGCGCCTGGTGGACGTGTCGCAGGACGTCATCATCCGTGAGGAGGACTGCGGCACCGACCGTGGCCTGCCCATGGTGATCGGCATCCGCGGCGAGGACGGCGTCGTGAGCCCGGAGGAGAACGTCGACACCTCCGCGGTGTCGCGGATCCTCTCCGAGGACGTCACCCTCGACGGGCAGGTGCTGGCCCCGGCCGGCGAGGAGCTGTCGATCACCCTGGTCGAGACGCTCTGCGAGGCGGGTGTCGAGTCGGTGCGGCTGCGCTCGGTGCTCACGTGCGACTCCAAGGTCGTCACCTGCGCCACCTGCTACGGCCGTTCGCTTGCCACCGGCAAGCTGGTCGACGTCGGCGAGGCCATCGGCATCATCGCCGCCCAGTCCATCGGCGAGCCCGGTACCCAGCTGACGATGCGCACGTTCCACACCGGTGGCGTCGCAGGTGAGGACATCACCCACGGCCTGCCCCGCATCGTCGAGCTGTTCGAGGCGCGCACGCCCAAGGGCGTGGCCCCGATCAGCGAGGTCGCGGGTCGGGTGCGCATCGAGGACACCGACCGCGCGAAGAAGATCGTGGTCGTGCCCGATGACGGCACCGAGGAGCAGGAGTACCCGATCACCCGGCGCTCCCGGCTGCGGGTCGGCGAGGGCGACCACGTCGAGGTCGGCGAGCAGCTGACCGTGGGTGCGGTCGACCCGAAGACCGTGCTGCGGGTCATGGGCCAGCGTGCGGTGCAGCTGCACCTGGTCGACCAGGTGCAGGAGGTGTACCGATCGCAGGGCGTGTCGATCCACGACAAGCACATCGAGGTGATCGTGCGCCAGATGCTCAAGCGCGTCACGATCATCGACAGCGGCGACGCCGGGTTCCTGGCCGGACAGCTGGTCGAGCGGGGCATGTTCGAGTCGGGCAACCGTGCGGTGGTCGCCAGTGGCGGTCAGCCGGCGTCAGCCCGGCCCGAGTTGATGGGCATCACCAAGGCCTCCCTGGCCACCGAGTCGTGGCTGTCGGCTGCCTCGTTCCAGGAGACCACCCGGGTGCTCACCGAGGCCGCGATCGAGGCCAAGAGCGATCCGCTGCTCGGCCTGAAGGAGAACGTCATCATCGGCAAGCTGATCCCCGCCGGGACCGGCCTGCCGCGCTACCGCAACATCTCGGTGGAGCCCACCGAGGAGGCCAAGGCAGCGATGTACGCCTCGTTCAGCGGGTATGACGACTCCGCCTACACCGGTGCCTTCGCTGACTCGGGTTCGAGTCCGGTGGCGCTGGAGGACTTCGACTACGGCGGCTACAGCAACTGAGTGCCGAAGGGGGCGGTGGCGAGCCAGACGGCCCGCCACCGCCCCCTTCGCTGTGCGGTGAGCCGGTCCCTTGCGTTGGTGTGTACGGAATCGACCACCAATCGGTCGATTCCGTACACATCAACGTCCTGAGGACGGTCGACCCGGCTAGCATCGGAGCATGTCACTGCAGCCAGGTCCCGGAGAGCCCACTGACGACAGCGCGCTGACCCCCGACGACACACCCGCGCCGCCTCCCCCAGCCGAACCACAAGCCCCCGAGGCAGGTGCGTGGGGCGCACCGCCCACGCCACCCGCACCGGACGTGCCTGCTGCCGGGACCTGGGGCGCGCCGCCGCCGCGCGCCGGGGTACCCGCAGCCAGGTCAGGCCCAGCCCGGCTACCCGCAGCAGCCCAACTATCAGCAGCCCGCCTATGGGCAGCCCAGCTACGGGCAGGCGGGGTACCCGCAGCAGCCCGGCTACCCGCCCGCCTACCAGCAGCCCGGCTACCCGCCCGCGGGCCAGCCCGCGGCCCGGCAGACCGACTCCAAGGCCGTGGTGGGCCTGGTGCTGGCGATCTCGAGCTGGCTGGTCTGCCCGTTCATCACAGCCATCATCGCCCTCGTGCTCGCCGGGCAGTCCAACCGTGCGATCGCCGCCTCGGGGGGGCGCCTCGAGGGCCGGTCGCTGAACACTGCGACCAAGGTGATCGCCTGGATCAACATCGTGCTGGCGATCCTGGCGGATCATCGCCTTCATCGCGTTCGTGGCGTTCGCCTCGACCCAGGATCCGGGTTGGCTGGAGGGGATCTCCGACGGGTCCACGCAGTTCTGAGCAGCCCCGCGAGCACGACAGCGCCGCAACCGCCCATGTCCGAGGCGGTCCAGACCGCCGCGATTTGGCCTGCTCGGCCCCGGCCGGTACTCTTGTGGACTGTGCCTGGGAACCACTGGGCGCCGCACGGATGCACTGCGTGCTTCCCCGCACCCAGCAGTGACCCGGACGACCGTCGTGTCGGCCGGACTGCAGGTCCGCAGCCCTGAAGGGCCGTGGTGGGAGACATCGGCGGATCCACCCCCTGAGATCGGAACCGATCGCAGCCGGAAACGGATGCGACACGCCCGACCGCGTGGGGGCGGCGAACCGGGTGATTGCCGGCACACCCACCACGAACCTCAACGCACCGGAGTACAAGTGCCCACGATCCAGCAGTTGGTCCGCAAGGGCCGGCAGGACAAGGTCGCGAAGAACAAGACGCCTGCCCTCAAGGGCAGCCCGCAGCGCCGCGGGGTGTGCACACGCGTCTACACGACCACGCCCAAGAAGCCGAACTCGGCCCTGCGCAAGGTTGCCCGCGTCCGCCTGAGCAGCGGCATCGAGGTCACCGCCTACATCCCTGGCGTCGGCCACAACCTGCAGGAGCACTCGATCGTGCTCGTGCGCGGTGGCCGTGTGAAGGACCTGCCGGGCGTGCGCTACAAGATCGTGCGCGGCTCGCTGGACACCCAGGGTGTGAAGAGCCGCAAGCAGGCGCGCAGCCGTTACGGCGCGAAGAAGGAGAAGAGCTAATGCCGCGCAAGGGCCCCGCTCCCAAGCGGCCTGTCATCGTCGACCCGGTCTACGGGTCACCGGTCGTGACGCAGTTGGTCAACAAGATCCTGAGCGACGGCAAGAAGTCCACCGCCGAGCGCATCGTGTACGACGCGCTCGAGGGCGCCCGCGAGAAGAACGGCACCGATCCGGTCATCACGCTCAAGCGTGCACTGGACAACGTCCGTCCGACCCTCGAGGTCCGCAGCCGCCGCGTCGGTGGCGCCACCTACCAGGTGCCCGTCGAGGTCAAGCCCGGACGCGCCCACACGCTGGCCCTGCGCTGGCTGGTCGGCTACTCCCGCGCCCGGCGCGAGAAGACCATGACCGAGCGGCTCATGAACGAGATCCTGGACGCGTCCAACGGCTCTGGGTGCCGCGGTCAAGAAGCGCGAGGACACCCACAAGATGGCCGAGGCCAACAAGGCCTTCGCGCACTACCGCTGGTAAGTCCCCCAACCCTGCAGATTCGGAGTTCGATCGTGTCCAGCCCCACCGTGACTGACCTCGCGATGGTCCGCAATATCGGGATCATGGCGCATATCGACGCGGGCAAGACCACGACGACCGAGCGGATCCTGTACTACACGGGCATCAACTACAAGATCGGCGAGGTCCACGAGGGCGGCGCCACGATGGACTGGATGGAGCAGGAGCAGGAGCGCGGCATCACGATCACCTCCGCTGCCACCACCTGCCACTGGCGAGACCACCAGATCAACATCATCGACACCCCCGGCCACGTCGACTTCACCGTCGAGGTGGAGCGCTCGCTGCGCGTGCTCGACGGTGCCGTCGCGGTGTTCGACGGGGTCGCCGGCGTGGAGCCGCAGTCCGAGACCGTGTGGCGCCAGGCCGACCGCTACGGCGTGCCGCGCATCTGCTTCGTCAACAAGATGGACCGCGTCGGCGCGGAGTTCCACCGCTGCGTCGAGATGATCGAGAACCGGCTGGGTGCGGTGCCGCTGGCCCTGCAGATCCCGATCGGCGTCGGAGGGCGACTTCCGTGGCGTCATCGACCTCGTGGCGCATGAAGGCCCTCGTGTGGCCGGTGGACACCAAGCTCGGTGAGTCCTACGACATCGAGGAGATCCCCTCGACTCATGTAGAGGCCGCCCGGGAGTGGCGCGACCGACTCGTCGAGACCGTCGCCGAGACCGACGACGAGATCATGATGAGCTACCTCGAGGGTGAGGAGCCCGAGCTCGGCGACCTCAAGGCGGCCATCCGCCGGGGCACGCTGGCCGGCAAGTTCACCCCGGTGCTCTGACCGGCACGGCGTTCAAGAACAAGGGCGTGCAGCCCATGCTCGACGCCGTCGTGGACTTCCTGCCCTCCCCGCTGGACATCGAGGGCATCGAGGGCCACAAGCCCGGCGACGAGTCGACGGTCCTGATGCGCAAGCCCACGGTGGACGAGCCGCTGTCGGCGCTGGCGTTCAAGATCATGAGCGACCCGCACCTGGGCAAGCTGACCTACGTACGGATCTACTCGGGCACGATGCACGCCGGCTCGCAGGTGCTCAACACCTCCAAGGAGCGCAAGGAGCGCATCGGCAAGATCTACCGGATGCACGCGAACAAGCGTGAGGAGATCGCGTCGGTGGGCGCCGGCGACATCGTGGCCGTGATGGGTCTGAAGGACACCACCACCGGCAACACCCTCTCGCGATCCCAAGGAGCAGGTCGTCCTGGAGTCGATGACGTTCCCGGCCCCGGTCATCTCGGTGGCCATCGAGCCGAAGACGAAGTCCGACCAGGAGAAGCTGGGCACCGCGATCCAGCGCCTGGCCGAGGAGGACCCGACCTTCCAGGTCCGTTCCGACGAGGAGACCGGCCAGACCATCATCTCCGGCATGGGCGAGCTGCACCTGGAGATCCTGGTCGACCGGATGCGCCGCGAGTTCAAGGTCGAGGCCAACGTCGGCAAGCCCCAGGTCGCCTACCGCGAGACCATCACCAAGCCCGTGCTGAAGGTCGGTTACACGCACAAGAAGCAGACCGGTGGGTCGGGTCAGTACGCCAAGGTCCTGATCGACATCGAGCCGACCGGGGGCGCTGATGGCGGGTACGAGTTCGTGAACTCCGTCACCGGTGGACGCATCCCGCGCGAGTACATCCCGTCGGTGGACGCTGGCGTCCAGGACGCGATGGAGTACGGCATCCTGGCCGGCTACCCGATGGTCGACATCAAGGTCACCCTGCTGGACGGCGGCTCACCCCGAGGTCGACTCCTCGGAGGTGGCGTTCAGGCGATCGGCTGGTTGGCCGTCCCCAAGGCCCCCCCGTCCTCCTGGAGCCGGTGATGTCCGTGGAGGTGCACCGCCCAGGACTACCTGGGCGGGTCATCGGTGACCTCAACTCCCGTCGCGGGCACATCCAGGCGATGGACGAGCGGGCTGGTGCTCGGTAGTCCAGGCCCTCGTGCCGCTGTCGGAGATGTTCGGCTACGTCGGGGACCTGCGCAGCAAGACGCAGGGCCGCGCGAGCTACTCCGATGCAGTTCGACTCCTATGCACAGGTGCCGAACAGCGTCGCCACGGAGATCATCGCGAAGGCGAAGGGGCGAGTAGTTCGAGGTAGGCACGACCAGCACGACCCACGATCAACCGGGGTGAGTGGCCTCACAGTGTGAGGCGGCCCACCTGGGCGAGACCAAACAAGACAAGTAATCCAAGGAGAAGACGGACCACGTCGACAGGCTGGTCCACCGATTCCCCTGAGGAGGGACCCCAGTGGCGAAGGCCAAGTTCGAGCGGACCAAGCCGCACCAACATCGGGACCATCGGCCACATCGACCACGGTAAGACGACTCTTACCGCGTGCGATCACTAAGGTGCTTGCTATGACAAGACTCGGACGGACCGTTCACTCCGTTCGACATGATCGACAAGGCTCCCGAAGAGAGAGAACGCGGATATTACGATCTCCATAGCTCACGTTGAGTATCAGACAGAGGCTCGCCACTACGCGCATATCGACTGCCCCGGTCACGCTGACTACATCAAGAACATGATCACCGGTGCCGCGCAGATGGACGGCGCTATCCTCGTGGTCTCAGCAGCCGACGGCCCTATGCGCAGACCAAGGAGCACGTGCTCCTGGCCCGCCAGGTCGGTGTGCCGGCGATCGTCGTCGCGCTGAACAAGTGCGACATGGTCGACGACGAGGAGATCCTCGGCCTGGTGGACATGGAGGTGCGCGAGCTGCTCGACGCCTACGAGTTCCCCGGTGACGACACCCCGATCATCCGCGTTGCCGCTGTCCCGGCCCTGGCCGGCGACGAGAAGTGGGGCGCGTCGGCTTCCTCGAGCCTCATGGACGCGGTCGACGATTCCCATCGTGACCCCCGAGCGCGAGATCGACAAGCCGTTCCTGATGCCTGTGGAGGACGTCTTCACGATCACCGGCCGCGGCACAGTCGTGACCGGTCGCATCGAGCGCGGCATCGTCAAGGTGAACGAGGAGGTCCAGATCATCGGGATCCGTCCCGAGACCACCGGACGCCGGGCCGGGGTCGAGATGTTCCGCAAGCTGCTCGACGAGGGCCAGGCCGGCGAGAACGTCGGGCTGCTCCTGCGCGGCATCAAGCGCGAGGACGTCGAGCGCGGCCAGGTCGTGTGCAAGCCGGGGTCCGTGACCCCGCACACCGAGTTCGAGGCACAGGTCTACATCCTGAGCAAGGACGAGGGCGGGCCGGCACACGCCGTTCTTCAACAACTACCGTCCGCAGTTCTACTTCCGGACCACGGACGTGACCGGCGTGGTGACCCTCCCCGAGGGCACCGAGATGGTCATGCCCGGTGACAACACCAACATGAAGGTCGACATGATCCAGCCGATCGCCATGGAGGAGGGCTTGCGCTTCGCCATCCCGCGAGGGCGGCCGCACCGTGGGCGCCGGTCGGGTCACGAAGATTCTCAAGTAGTACCTCTGTCGTTGTGATGGGGCGCAGCCGGGACGCCCACCCATCCACAACGAAGGCGAAGGCAGCCAGGAACAGACCGGCCGGAACAGCTTCCGGCCAAACGACTCTGGGGACCTTCGACCCGGCCAAAGGCGCCGAATTCTCCGGTTGGCTCAACCGCATCTGCGTCAACTGCAGCATCGACGCCCTGCGGCGGACCAAGCGCCGCAGCGCCCAACCCCTGGAGGGCGAGACCTTGAACACCCTGCCTTCGAACAGCCCCGAGGACGACCCTGAGCGGGCGGCCCGCGGCCGCGAGATCCGGCTTCGGGTCGAACAGGCCCTCAACCGCTTGTCGCCGCGCCAGCGGATGATCTTCGCCATGCGCCACGACATGGGCTACTCCATCCGCGAGATCGCCGCGGAAGTGGGTTCGACCGAGGGCAGCGTCAAGAAGCATCTTTTCCGCGCCGT
Source organism: uncultured Actinomycetes bacterium (assembly GCA_963781015.1). GTDB lineage: Bacteria > Actinomycetota > Actinomycetes > S36-B12 > CAIYMF01 > Prado023. The sequence goes on from CAWAEB010000009.1 coordinate 464,920, forward strand.
GGATGCCCTGAAAACCCGGCTGCGGCGGTACGCCCTGGAGGACGGCCATGAAATGTAAACACGCCCGGCGAGCCATCGTGCTCGATCATTACAGGGAGCTCGACCCGGCCGAGAAGGCCCGGCTCGAAGCCCACCTCCTGGCCTGCGAGGCCTGTGCCGCGGACCGGGACGAGACCGTGTCCGTGCTGAATCTCGTCTCCGCTCAAAGCCAAGCCGAAGTCCCGGCTTTCGACGCCGAGAAGGCCTGGCGCGCCGTGCGGAAAGAGATCGGCGGCCGCGCGCCCGTTCGAACACCGGCGCTCGCGGGCTGGCGCCGCTTCGCCCCGGCCGCGGCCGGGTTGGTTGTCGTCCTGGCCACGGGCATCCTGATCGGCCGCTTCGCCATCAAGAGCGGCCCCCAGCCCGGACCGGCCCCGACCATGGCCGTCGGAAATGCCGACGCCGGCATCGCCCCGGCTCCCTCCGCTTTGCCGGCGGATTCGGTGCGGCCCATCCTGGCCTCCCACCTCGACGACATGCGGCCGATCATCCTCGACTTCGCCAACTCCGTCAGCGCCGGCGCGCCTGCTCGCCAGGTCGAAATCGACGAGCGGCTGCTGCGCGGGCTGCTGCTGCAGAACGTGATCCTGCGGCGGGCCCTCAACGGCAGCGACCCGGCCGCAACGGAGCTTCTCGACGACCTCGACCTGGTCCTGAAAGAGATCATCAACCGAAAAGGCCCCAACGGCGCATCCCCGGCGCAGGTGCGGAGCCTGATCGACGACCGCGGCATCCTCTTCCGGATGCAGATTCTGAAGACGACCTAGGAGAAACCACCATGCGAAAAAGCATCATCGGACTGACCCTCATCCTCGCCCTGGCCCTGGCCGGGACGGCGGCCGCCCAAGACCAAGCCAAAGCGGCCGACCAGGCCAAGCAGGCCTACGACCAGGCCAAACAGGCCATCTACCAGAAGGACTGGGCCAACGCCCTGACCTATCTGGACAAGATCCATAAGTACTACTCCCAGAGCGCTTACATGGGCGAAGCTTACTACTGGCAGGGCTACAGCCTGGACAAGCTGGCGACGAACATGGCCGACAAGGCCCGCCAGCTGGAAACCAAGAAAGAGGCCATCAACAAGCTCAACACCCTGCTCGAAGGCTACAAGACGAACCAGTGGGCCAAGGACGCCGAGATCCTGCGCCTCCAGATCGCCGAAAGCCTGACCAGGAGCGGCCTGAACGAGTACCGCAAGTACATCAACGGCTCGATCGGCGGCTACAGGACGGAATCGGACCAGGGCCAGGGCTACCGGACGGAATCGGACCAGGGCAAGCCGAAGCTCACCGACGACGAAGAGATCAAGCTGGTGGCCCTGCACGCCATGATGGGCATGGACAAGGACAAGGCCTTCCCCGTCCTGGAAAAGATGGTCCGCACGGAGAAGTCCGAGGAGCTGCGATCCCAGGCCCTCTTCGTCCTGAGCCAGAGCAAGGACGCCAAGATCGTCCCTCTGCTCATCGACCTGGCCGTCAAGGACCCCTCGCCCAAGGTCCGCGAGACGGCCGTCTTCTGGCTGGGCCAGAGCAAGGACGAGGCGGCCCTCGACGCCCTGCTCAAGATCTACGCCGGCGCCGACGCCAAGGGCAAGGAGCGGATCTTCTTCTCCCTGGCCCAGAGCAAGAGCGCCAAGGCCACGGCCAAGATGTTCGAGGTGGCCAAGTCCGACCCCGACCCCAAGATGCGGGCCCAGGCCATCTTCTGGCTCGGCCAGCGCCAGGACGAAGCCGGCCAGGCCATGCTTTTCGACCTCTACAACGAGTCGCAGGACGCCAAGGTCAAGGAAAGCCTGATCATGGCCTTCGGCCAGAGCAAGAACGCCAAGGCCCGGGCCAAGCTGATCGAAGTGGCCAGGACCGAGAAGGACGCCAAAGCCCGCGAACAGGCCATCTTCTGGCTCGGCCAGACGAAGGGCGACGACATCGCGCCGGTGCTGGTGGACATCTACAAGAAGAGCACGGACAGCAAGACCAAGCAGATGGTCATCCACTCCCTGTCCCAGAGCGGTGTGGACAAGGCCGTGCCCATGCTGATCGAAATGGCCCGGGCCGAGAAGGATCCCGAGGCCAAGAAGCAGATCATCTTCTGGCTGGGCCAGTCCAAGAGCGAAGCGGCCATGGCCTACCTGCGCGAGCTGCTGGACAAGTGATCCGGCGCCCGAACAAGCAACGACCATGAGCAAGCACGGAACGAGACGGACGATAGGGGCGGCCGCGATAGCGGCCGCCGTCCTCCTGACCCTGGCGGCCGCCCCGGCCCAGGCCCAAGCCCCGGGCTTCCTGACCGGCAAGGTCAAGACGGCGACCGGCGCCACCCTGGCGGCCCGCGAGGACGCGGCCCGTCGTGAGGCCGGCAACGCCGGCTACTTCACGGCCTGGATGTTCGAAAGCCGGAACAAGATCCATTCGCACGGCGACGGCAAGATCGTACAGACCTACTCGGTCGGCGCGGAAGGCGCCAGGATCAAGGTCCGCAGCCGCGACAAGTCCGACGCCAACGGCTTTTCCACCGGCGACGACGAGGCGACACCCTCGCCCGCCGCCCTGCTCTTCCTGCACGACGCCTCGGGCGGCATTATCGACGCCTCCGTCCTCGACCCCGAGCAGACCTACGAGTTTTCCCCCAGCCCGGTCTTCTGGCTCGGCCAGGCCGGCAACGATGACAGCTGTGCCCAAGTCGAGGCGGCTTTCGCCAAGTCCAAGGAGGACAAGCTAAAAACCACCCTCCTCTTCCTGGCCTCGCTCCACAGCGGCCCGCGCGGCTACGGCTTCGTCAAAGCCGTGGCCGTGGGATCGGAACCGGCCAAGGTCCGCGAGCAGGCCGTCTTTTGGCTGGGCGCCTCGCAGGATGCCCGCGCCGTAGCCGACTTGAAGGCCATCTACGCCAAGGAGAAGGTCGTCTCGGTCAAGAAGCAGATCGTCTTCGGCCTGCAGCTCAACAAGACGCGCGAGGCGACCCAGGAGCTCATCGCCCTGGCCAAGAACGAGCCCGAGACTGAAATCCGCAAGACGGCCGTCTTCTGGCTGGGTCAGAAAGCCTCCGAGGAGAGCGTCGGGGCGCTCAAGGACATCGTCCAGGCCAAGGACGGCGAGGCTTCCATCAAGGAACAGGCGGTCTTCGCCATCAGCCAGCTGCCCAAGGAAAGATCGGTGCCCATGCTCATCGACATCGCCAAGACCAACAAGAGCGCCGACGTCCGCAAGAAGGCCATCTTCTGGCTGGGCCAGAGCGGCGACGAATCGGCGGTCAAGTTCTTCGAGGATATCCTGCTCAAGAAGTAGGCCGGGACTTCTCTCACCCAGACGCCGCAAGCCCGGGCGGCCTGACGGCCGCCCGGGCTTTTTATGGTGTTGGACGCTATGATACGCCATTCCCGCGAGGTGATACGACCCGGTTGGGCTATCCATGCCCCCCTGGCGGGGGCATCCCTATGAGAGAATATTACGTATGTCGTATCGGGGGCGAAGTGCGCCCGCGGACATCGGAATAGAAAGGACAAGAAATGACGGAAGCAACGGTCGCCGAGCTTTCTCGCTCGATCAGGAATCTGGAAAAGAAAAACCGCCGTCTGACGTGGATCGTTCTGGGCGTCACGTGTGTCGGCATGGTTCTGGTCCTGGGCACGACGGTATCCCCAAGCCGCCTTTCCGGGAATCCGGCCCCGGGCTCGGATGGTATTCTCAAGGTTCGGGGGATTTCCGTCATCGATGAGCGCGGGACGGAGAGGGTTTTCATCGGCGCGCCCGTTCGGGAACCCCTTATCCTAGGTAAGCGTTTCCCTCGGGGCGGGGCGATGAGCGGAATACTGCTCTTCGACGAGGACGGAACCGAGCGCAGCGGATATTGCACTTCCGACGGCTACCCGAACGTCCTTTTCACCTTGGACAGCATGGGGAGCCAGCACGTGCTATTCATGGCCGAGCCCCAAGGCGATACCGCCTTTTGGATCTGGAACGGCGGCCAGAGCTACAAAGTGAATGTCGGCGAGGGCGGGGCCGATCTGAAGCTGACGGCCGGAGGGACGCCGCTCTTACAAGTCCCGGCCGCCGATGCGACCAAGAAAGGCGAAGCCCGATGAAGCGTCTCGGCCTGAGTCAGGCGCCGTTCGACAGGCTGATCATCGCGGCCTCACTGATCTTGTCTGCTGCCGGCGGGATCGTCCCGGCCGCTGTGCCCCAACCAGACGAATGGAAAGGGCATGCCGCGGGCGTTACGGGCGCGGCTTTTATCCCGGGCGGCGATACCGTCATCTCGTGCAGCCTCGACGGCACGGTCAGGTCGTGGGATTCGCGGGCGGGCGTCCCCATCAGAACGCTTACCTCCGGGAACGGGGAAATCCAGGCTTTATCCGTCGACGCCGCCGGCCTTACGGCGGCAATCTCGCGATATGACGGAATGATCACGATCGTTTCCCTCAAGAATGGATCCGAACGATCTTTCTCGGGCTACCGCGGCTGGTCGGCGGATATTGCCCTGTCGCCGGACGCGAAGCGCGTCGCGGTATGGGCTATGGATGGCGAAATCTGGATCTTTGACACCGCATCAGGGAAACGCAGTATTACGCTCAAAGGACAACCCAACAAATGGGGCATGGCTCTGGCTTGGTCTCCCGACGGAAAACTCCTGGCGGCCGGGCGGGTGGCGATTGCCCTTTGGGATATCAACTCGGGTCAAGTCGTCCGGACTTTGGAGGGGCACTCCCATTTCGTCAGAGACCTGGATTTTTCCTCGGACGGACGGTGTTTGGCCTCGGCGGCGATGGATAAAAGCATCCGCGTTTGGGATATCATCGACGGGAAGGAAAAGCTCATCCTCAAGCCCGAAGGCTTTGCCTATCGTTCCGATTCTGGCTTGGTCCTGGCTCCCATAAGTCTTCCCGCGACAGCGGTGGCCTTTTCTCCGGACGGGAAAACCCTGGGCACGGGCGGCGCAGATCGGATCGTCCGGCTCTGGGATGCCTCCGCGGGGACGCTTATGAAAGAATTCAAGGGTCATTTCGGAGCCGTGACGGCCCTGGCCTTTTCGCCGGATGGATCGCGGATCGTCTCGGCGGGCCTGGACCATATCATTCGGAGCTGGCGCCTGGATTAACGCCGCGAGGCCCCGGATCGCAGGCCTTAAACCCGTAGAGTCAGGTCATCACTTGGCCCCTTTCGGACATAGGAGAGGTTGCCCGCGAGGGGCGATCCTGTAAAAATAGTGAATCCGGCCGGGCGGCCGCCTATGAAGCGGTCGCCCGGACTCTCTCTTCCTGGGTCATCCCCGCAAGACGCTTCACCTCATCCAGGCTCAACCCCAATCCCTCGGCCACACCTTGGCCGTATTCGGGGTCGGCCTTATGGAAGAGCGCCGTTTGCCGCAGCTGGATGCGCTTCTGGGCCCCGCCCAAAGCGGCGACGACGTTGCCGACGAGGCGCGCCCTCTCCTCCGCCGTCATAACCTTGCCGTAGAGCGCTCCGGTCTGGACAAAATCGACATCGGCCAGCTCATAGGCGTGGCGCGCCGCCGTTCCCGTGACCTCGATGGCCGGGACGGCAAACGATGGGTCGGGCGCCGGGCCGCCGAAGCTGTTGGGCCAGTAATTGGGGCCGCCGCCGCCGTTATCATCCGGACGCATGGCCCCATCCCGCTGATAGCTGGCCATCACGGCCGCCTTGGGGGCGTTGATCGGCAGCAGGTGGAAGTTGGGGCCCAGCCGGTGCCGGTGGGTGTCGTGGTAGCTGAAGAGGCGGCCCTGCAGCATCTTGTCCGGTGAGGGGCCGATGCCGGGGACGAAGTTCGCCGGGGAGAAAGCCGCCTGCTCCACCTCGGCAAAATAGTTCTCGGGGTTGCGGTCGAGGACCATGCGGCCGATCTCCATGGGCGGGAAGTCGGCGTGCGGCCAGACCTTGGTCACGTCGAAGGGGTCGAAGCGGTAGGTCTTGGCCTGCTCGGGTGTCATAACTTGGATCTCAACCCGCCAGAAGGGGTGTTCGCCCTTGGCAATCGCCTGGGATAGATCGCGGGTCGCGACATCGGGGTCCACGCCGCGCATGTGATCGGCTTCCTCGCGGGTGAAGCTTCTGATGCCTTGGTCGGTCTTGAAGTGATACTTGATCCAGACGTATTTCGCCCTCGGCGTTGTACCACATGTAGGTGTGGCTGCTGTAGCCGTTCATGTGGCGGTAGGAGCGGGGCGTGCCTCGATCGGAGAAGAGGATGGTGACCTGGTGGAGCGACTCGGGCGTCAGGGACAGGAAATCCCAGAACATGTCCGGGTCCTTGAGGTTGGTCGCCGGATTGCGCTTCTGGGTGTGGATGAAGTCGGGGAACTTGAGCGGGTCGCGGATGAAGAAGACCGGAGTGTTGTTCCCGACCAAGTCGTAGTTGCCTTCTTCGGTGTAGAACTTCAGGGCAAAGCCGCGGGGGTCGCGCTCCGAGTCGGCCGAACCCCTCTCGCCGCCCACGGTGGAGAAGCGGACAAAGACTTCGGTCCGCTTGCCGACCTGGGACAGGAACATGGCCCGAGTGAGCTTGGAAACATCGCCGGGTGACCTCGAAATACCCGTGTGCGCCCGCGCCCTTGGCGTGGACGACGCGCTCGGGGATGCGTTCGCGGTCGAAGTGAGCCAGCTTCTCGATCAGGTGAACGTCCTGAACCAGGACCGGCCCCTTGGCTCCGGCGGTCGCCGAGTTCAGGTCGTTGTCGACCGGCATGGCGAAGCCGGTGGTCAGCGTCTTCTTGTCATCGGGCATGTCTATCCCTCCTGTTGGCTTAAGATACAAAGCTTAAGGTATAAATCAATCCAATTCGTGTTCTTTGTCAAGTCTCTATATCCGCCTCCCCCAAGAAGGGGTCATTCTAGGGCGAGCCACCGAGTTTGACGCAGCGGATGTTATGTATTATATTGTCATACAGGAAATCCCATGGAAAGCATCCTGTCCGTCCGCCTTCCCGCCGACCTCAGAAAGCGCCTGCAAGCCGCGAGCCGGGCGGAGGGCAAGCCGGTCAGCGATCTTATCCGAGATTTCATTCGCAAGGAGCTGGATGTCCTCGAGTTCCGGCGTTTGCGCGAGGCGACCCTCCCCTTCGCCGAGGCCAAGGGTATCTTCACCGACGAAGACGTCTACAAGCTCATCTCGTGAAGATCGTCCTCGACACCAACGTCCTTATCGCCGCCCATGCCGCGCATGGGCTGGCGAGTTCCGTCTTCGAGCTCTGCCTCCGGGAACATACGATCATCGTCAGCTCCGAAATTCTCAGGGAGCTCGCTGAAGGGTTGCTGAAAAAAATCGCCATACCGCCGTCCGCCGCGGCGCCGATCATCGAGCTTCTGAAGCGGACCGCGGAAATCCACAAGCCCTCACCTGTTCCGCCCGGATCGTGCCGCGACGAGGACGATCTCCACGTTCTTGGCTTGGCTTTGTCCGCAAGTGCCGATCGCATCATCACCGGGGATGGGGATCTGCTCATCCTCGGATCGTTCCGCGGGATAGCGATTGTTTCGCCGCGCCAATTCTGGGACGCGGAACGTCGGCCGAAAGCGATCATCCACGAAAGCCCGCCGCCGCCCTACCGCCGGGCTCGTGCGCTCAAGAACCGAACCTGAAGCACCTCACCGCCCGGCGAGAAACGAGAAAATAGCGGGCGTATTATTTCGTGATCTCTGTATGATCGGCTGCCTCATCGACGTTACATATCCGTGGGGGTTCGAACGGACCCTCCGGAGAGAACCCGGACCGCAGGAGATAACCCCATCATGTTGAAAAGGCTTTGGATCGCCGCCCTAGTCGCCACGGTTATGGCGACGGCTATGGGATTCGGTCAAGCTAGGGTGGCGCTTGTGGACAACGGCCAGAAGCTCAATGAGGCGGTCGGACGAGGCGTGGCCCTGGCCGATTTCAACGGCGACGGCGCCCTCGACGCCTTCGTCGTCAATGAGACCGGCACCACCGGCTCTCATTTTCGCGTCTATTTCGGCGACGGCCGCGGCCGCTTCGCCGAGGACGGCCCCCAATGGGAGTATGCCGCGCGGGCCGCGAAGCCCATCGTCCTGGACATCGACGGTGATGGAAGCCCTGACGTCATCGCGGGCCGAATAGTCTGGTCCAACGATGGGAAGGGGCATTTCACGGCCGACACGTCCCGCTTCACGGACAGCGACGGATCCCCCTTCTGGCAGTGCCGGGTTGCGGACGCGGACAAGGACGGCCGGCCCGACGTTTTCGCCATCGTCATGATCAGCCGGGGCGCGGATGCCCCCCCTGATTCCAAAGGACGCCTCTACCGCAATGAGGGAAACGGGCGATTCAAGGACACCGGCCAGTCTCTCGGACAAGGCATCCTGGCCGCGGTCGAGCTGGCCGATCTCAACGGGGACGGCTTCCCCGACGCCGTCATGAGCGGCTGGAAGAACACCGATGCCGATCCCTGCCCCAACCGCGTCTTCCTCAACGACGGCCAAGGCCGTTTCACCGACTCGGGCCAGGCCTTCGACGAGGGCCTGAACCATTCCCACGGCCTGGCGCTCGGCGATCTCGACAAGGACGGCGACCAGGATATGATCCTGGTCACTCAGGCCGCCCCATTCGCCCGACTGTATCTGAATGACGGGAAAGGACGGCTCACGGCCGGCCGGACGATCGGCAAGGTTGGCGTCGAGAAGGTCGCTTTGGCCGACCTGGACGGGGACGGCGCCCTGGACGTCTTCCTGGCCTGCATCGGCCCGAACGAGGTCTGGCTGAACGACGGCCGCGGCGGCTTTACCGACAGCGGGCTGCGGCTGGGCGCGGAGTGGAGCTGGGAGCTGGCCGTGGGCGATTGCAACGGCGACAGGCTTCCCGACCTGTTCGTGGTCGACCTGGGGGTCGACCGGAAGGCGCCGCCCGAGAAGATGATGCAGGGCCGTTACGCGGAAGTCTGGCTCAGCCCGGGTACCAAGCGATAGCCTCGTCTTCCGCCGGCTAAGCTTTCCGGGCCGAGGAAGCCAGGGCCAGGAAGACGATCCCGATGACGGCGATCACGGCGGCGACGCCGATGACCGGCGAGAAGAGGGCGTCCATGACCCGGACCGGGATCCAGTTCAGCTTATCAAGGACCATGCGGCCGACATCCGACGTCCAGGGCGTATGCCAGTTGAAGATCCCGCCGTGCACCAGCCAGGCCGAGAACTTCTTGATGCCGATGGCCAGCACCAGGACCGGGACGCTGGCGGTCAATACCGTGATCCCCGACCAGCGCAGCCGGCCGGCGGGTGTGTTGGCCCCGATCAGGACGCCCAGCAGGATGAACAGCGCCGGGATGAGGAGCAGGCCGTAGGAGGCCATGCTCACGGCGCGGGAGATTCCGAGCTTGAAGAACACGGGCGGAACATCGCCCTCCATGATCTGGACCTTCTCGTCCATCTCGCGCACCGCCCGGTTGCGGGCCACGAGCAGCGCTTCCTTGGCCAGGGCGGGGTCCGGGCTGCAGCCGGGCAGGTCGCGGCCCGTGTGGAATCCGGCGGCCAAGTCTTTCCAAGCCTGAAGGCCGCTCTCGTCGCAGGGGGGCAGGTTGGCCACCGTCGCTTCCAGGAACCTGTCCATGGCCGGGTCGAGGAGCGCTTTCTTGAGCGGCCGCATGTCGATGGTTACGGCCTCGATGGGCGCCTTGCCGCGCAGCATCTGGCCGATCCGCTCGAGGGAAGCCGACAGCTCGCCCTGCATCCAGGCCGTCATGCCGGTCGTCTGCATCAGCTCCCGCATCGACGTCCCGGTCTTGGCCGCAGCCTTGAACCAGGCCCGGGCCCCGGGGTCGTCGATGAACTCCTCATCCTGGCCGGCCTGAAAGACGGCATCGGCCGTAGCCGGAAGCTGCTCGATGATCTCTTGCGGCAGGTCGGACAGGAACTCGGCCGATACCGAGGCCCGGACCATGCCGACCGCCCAGATGACGCCGAAAAGGACGGGAATGGCTATGAATACGATAATTAAAACGCCGATGATCCTGCGAGCTGTCATGTCGGTCCCTCCTTGGGGAAAGTCGCACCTTCCCCGCTTCAAGATACGGAATCGGCCCGGGAAGGGTTCCCAAGCCTAAAATCGGAGGTATCCTCCGAACGGCGCGATTATCCCCTCCCCCCGAGGCCTGTCAAGAATCTGCGGCCCGTTGACAGGGTCTTCCCGACTGGATTACAGTCGCGGCATCGCCACTGAGGAGAGCCTCCCATGAGCTCCAGCCAAAAGTCCTGTTCCCGGTTCCGTCCCGCCAAGCCCATTATTCTCATGCTCGCTTTCCTTGCCGCCGTTTTCGCCGCCGCCTGCGCCAAGCCGCCCGCGCCTGCCGAGGCGCGCACCCCCCTGCTCGCCGAATGGGAGGGGCTCAAATTCGGGATGTTCATCCACTACGGCATGTCCACCTTCACCGGCCAGGAGTACGGGGAGACGCCGGCCGCATCCTCCGTCTACGCCCCGACCGCGCTCGATGTGGATCAGTGGATCAAAGTGGCCAAGGACGCCGGCATGGGCTATGCCGTCCTGACCTCCAAACACTGCTACGGCCATGCCCTCTGGGACAGCCGCTATTCGGACTACGACATCGCAACGAGCTCCGACACAACCGACGTCATCAAGGCCTTCGTCGAGGCCTGCCGCAAATATGGGCTCAAGCCCGGGTTCTACTATCTGCTCGGCTGGGATAAGCACAACCAGCCCGTCATGACGCCCGAAGAGTACGAAAAGTTCTGCACCGGGCAAATCGAGGAGCTTCTGTCCGGCTACGGCCCGATCGCCGAGCTATGGCTCGACATACCCTGGGACATGGGCCCCGAAACGGACAAGGTCCTGGCCCGCCTCTATGCCAAGATCAAGTCGATCCAGCCGGAATGTCTGGTCCTGCTCAACCAGAGCTTCGTCGACGGCAGCGAGGTTCGATCGATGCCGCCCACCTACATGCACAAGGAGTTCGGCCTCCCGCCGGTCGCCCTCTGGCCCAAGGACCTGATCAATGGCGAGGTGATCCCGCCCCCCGCGGCCGGGCACAATCCCCTCATCCCCTTCCAGGGCAAGACCTATTACCTTCCGATGGAGACCTGCGATACGCTGGCCCATCATTGGTTCTGGCTGCCCGGCGACGCCTTGAAATCCGTCAAGACGCTCGTCCGAACATACCAGGCCACGGTCCTCAAAGGCGCCAACCTGCTGCTCGACCTGGCGCCCGACAAGACCGGACGCATCCCCGAAGCCACAGTCGCGCGGCTGATGGAGATGAAGGCGGCCCTGGCCGATCCCGCCTTGATCCGGCCTTCGCTCACCCTCGGCGCCAAGGCCTTCGCCTCCAACGTCTTTAAGAGCGACCCTCAGTATGCCGCCGGGAAAGCTCTGGACGACGACTCCGGGACCCGCTGGGCGACCGACGAAGGCACCGGCGAGTGCTGGCTGGAGATCGACTTGGGAGCCGAGCGCGCTTTCGACGGCGCCTACTTGAGCGAGGGTTGGGATCGGATCCGCGAATACGCCCTCGAGGTCAAGACTCCCGGCGGGGCCTGGAAGCCGTTCTTAAAGGGAACGACCATCGGCACATCCGGCGCGTCTCTGTCCGTCCCTCGCACAACCGGCCGATTTGTCCGGCTGCGCGTGGTCAAAGCCGAAGGCGCCCCTACGATCTGGGACTTCGAGCTCTACGAGGCCGCCCCGGCCAAGTGATCCATTCGGCCGGCCGGCCGAATGTCGGCGTCGGCCCGCGAGGATGCCGGCCTCGCACGGCGGGCTTGATCTCGCTACTTGACCGGCATCATCCAGCGGGCTTTCTCTTTGGGGTCGAGGCCCGGCACGTAGTGAAATTCCACTTGGGTCAGGTCCTTGGGCATCATGTAGACGTCCTCATACTCGCCCTCGGCGCCCGGGGCTAGTCTGTACCCCTCGGGATTGATCGTCTCGACGCCGGTATAGGATTCCGACCCATGCCTGCGGTCCGAGTCGGGTCCCCGCCATTGGAGATCGCCGCTGATCGACGCGGACTCCTCTTCCTGGCCAAGGTTCTTGACCTTGAAGCGAAGCACGGCATACCCTTCGCCTTCCTGGGGCGCTTTGACGTATTCGGCGGCTCGCGTCAGGCTCAGCAGGGTGATCTCCAGGTTTTCATATGTGGCGGTCTGGCCGGGCTCCAGGAGCTTCGGTCCCGCCGCCGACGGAGCCTGGGCCGAAGCGCTCGGCGCGCCGTCGCCCGGCTTGTCGGCGTCTTTGGTCGGGGAGGGCTTGCACCCTGCGACGCCAAAGACGAGCCCCCCCATCACCAGAACGAGGCTCAACAGGGTTGCGGTCGTTCGTCTCATGTTTTTTGGCTCCTATCCGCGAATAAAATCCTCGAAGCGAAAGAATGGCGCGCTCGGACTTCACAGCTTCGGCAGCAGCTTTTTCATCAGCTTTTCGGCGGGCGCCTTGTGCCCGTCCTCGGCCAACCCGGGGACCATCACGGTCATGATGACGTAATACGGTCCTTTGAAGGTGTTGAGCTGGACCATGCCGTACCCCGGAAAGGCGAAGAACGACTTGTCGCCGATTCCCGGCGCGTCCGCGGTCTTCATCATCTTGCCCAGCATGGACTGGATCTTGTCCGGAGTTTCGACCGGCCCCAACGGTTTGACCAGGATGCTGAAGGCGCCGTAGTCCCCGACCACATACTGGCAGGGCGCGCCGACCGCAGGGTTGGCGTTCGCCGCCGGCTTGCCGTCCTTCACCGGCCGGCCCAGGGCCTCCTGGATCTCCCCTTTGGTCAGCAGGGCGCAGGGGTCGACGGCTTTGGGCGCTTGGACCGCGAGAAGTGCGGCGACACCGGCGAGCCAAAGCAGGGTAGGAGCGGTCATCTTGAGCGATCGGCGGATGCGGCTGGACATGGTAGCCTCCCAGGGACTGTTTCCCGGCGATTTTCAAGTTATCGTCCGCCGAGCGGGAAAATCATAGAGGAAGCACCGGAGAAATACAACTTCGGCTCCGAAGCCGGCCTTCAGGGAGATGCCCGCGGAAAGCTCAAGCCTTTGAGGATCCCGGCCCGCCTCGGACATTCGGGTCAGGCCGCGATTCGGCACCTCACGATCCTGGTCTCCCCGTCCTCATTCGTCCTCGCGATCCAGACTCCCTGGGCGCAGAAGGCGGCGGGAGGATAGGCGGGCCAGTTCTCATCGAGGGCGGCGCGGCCGAGGAAGGCTCCCTCACGCCCGAAAATCTCCACAGGCGGCTTGGCCTTAGGGTCGGCGGGCGGAGGGAAAACCCAGAGGCGCCCCTTGTCATCAGCCAGGAAGTTCTCGAAGGCGGGCTTGGCGGCCGGGAACTCCGTGTTCTTCACCACATAATCGGGAGCGCCCTTGTTCGTGCTGATTCCCGAGCCCGATGTGGAGGCAAAGGTCAGACTGGCGAAAAACTCCTCCTTGTCCCGTGCCGATACGCCCACGGAAGTGTAGGGATGGGTCCAGGAGCGGAGCCGGCCCTTGTCCGGGTCGAGGATTGCGATTTCATAGGTCCCGGAAAAGCCGACGGCGACGGTTCCATCCGGCAGAAGCCCCCAAAGGACTCGGGCGGCGAACGGGAGCGGCACGTTCGTCCGGACAGGCTCGGTGATGTACTTATTCCTGTAGACCGGCTTACGGTAAATAGTTTTCAAGTGCCGGAAGTCGGCGGCGTGGAGGGAGAGCCGGAATTCCTGCGGTCCGCTCAGATTCGACCGGTCGATGAATTCCGTCTCGACGATGAACCGGCCGTCCGGCAGGGCGCGGATCCTGCGCCAGCTCCCCTCCTTTCGATCGACGTTGACCGAGGAGAGGAACTTTCCCTCGAGGTCGAAGGTCGAGATCCTGGAGGTGAAGACATCCCGGACGACCAGCCGGTCGCCGACGATCTCGAGCTCGGTCGGATAGTCGAACTCGCCCGGGCCCTGTCCGCCCTTGCCGATCGTCCTGAGAAATTTCCCGGCGGCGTCGAACTTCTTGACGTTTTTGGCCTTGCCGTCGCAGACGTAAAGACAGCCCCGGCCGTCCACGCCCAGGTCGACGATCTCGCCGAAATAGTCGCCGCCGCCGATGGCGTCATCGGTTATGGTCAGCTCCGGAATCAACCGGACCACACCATCGGAGAACAGCTTGTTTTGCGCCGGCTTGGCCGCCTGCGGACGCAAGCCGTCCGCCGAGAGGACCGTCGCCCCCGCCGCCGCCAAGCTGAGAAGCCAAAGACCCGCACGATTCCCGTTTCGCATATGCCCCGCTCCTTTGGTTCGAAAAAGCTCCTTTTAGATAACGCCGGAAGGGGCCCATCGGTTGCAGGGGCCCCGAGCCGATGGACCAGGATTCTGAAGGCGCCTCGGCCCCCGATGACATGCGGACAGCTCGCCCTCGCCTTGACTTCGCTTCGGGGGCAAGACTATGATTCCAACTTCCAATGCCTCCCGCAAGGATCCATTCATGAAGAAACGCGCTCTCTTGTTCTTCCTCGCCATCGTTCTCCTGGCTTCGGCTGCGGTCAGCCAGAAGGCGCCCGCCCAGGCGCCGGTCGACCCCGTCGTGGCCAAGATCATCGAGCTCGGCAAGACCGACAACCGGGTCATGACTTGGAACGACTACGCCAGCAACCGCTTCGGCGGCCGCGAGTCCGGCACGAACGCCTACAACGACGCGGCCGAGTGGGCCGTCTGGCAGTTCAAGCAATGGGGCCTCGAGGCCGAGCTCGACTACGCAGGCGAAGTGCCGGTCGGGTTCAACCGCGGCCCCTGGTTCGGCAAGATGACCGTCCCCGCCGAGAAAGCCCTCTTTTTCGGCACCCCCAGCTTCACTGCGGGGACCAAAGGCGTGCAGAAGGGCGCGGTCGTCATCCTGAAGGCCGACCCGTTCTCCATCCCCGGACGCTCGGCGCCCCCCGCCGACGTGGAGAAGAAGAAGACCGCCGTCGAGGCGGCCATCGCCGAGGTCAAGGCCAACCCGGCCGCCTTCAAGGACGCCTGGGTCCTGATCGCCGGCGACAACACCGGGTTCGCCCGCGACGGACGCCGCGGCACGCCGGAATACTCCGACGCCCAGCTCATGCCGGCGCTCACGACCGCCATGATCGAGGCGGGCGCCCTGGGCACCATCCAGTCGTCCAAGGTCGAGCCCTTCCGGATGCTGGACGGCTACGTCGCCTCCTGGGACAAGCTGCCCGTCCTGCCGGACATCAAGCTGGCCGAGGCGCAGTACAAGGAGATCAAGGACCTGGTCGAGAAGGGCCAGAAAGTCGAGCTCGAGTTCGACATCCGCAACTGGTTCAAGATGGGCCCGGTCAAGTACCACAGCGTCGTGGCCACGCTGCGCGGCTCGGAGTTCCCGGCCGAGTACATCGTCCTGGGCGGCCACTTCGACTGCTTCAGCTCGGCCACCGGCGGGGTGGACGACGGCTCGGGCTTCGCCCCGGCCATGGAGGCCGTGCGCCTGATCGCCGCCGCCGGCGGCAAGCCCAAACGCTCCATCGTGGTCATCCTGTTCGCGGCCGAGGAGATCGGCCTGGTCGGCTCGCAGGCTTGGCTGAAGAACCATCCCCAGCTGCAGGACAAGATCCACATGATGATCAACCGGGACGGCAGCCCGAGCGCCGTCATCGGCGCCTCGGTCCCCGAAACCTGGTACCCCGCCTTCCAGATGATCACGGCTCCCCTCATTGCGGTCAACCCCAAATGGCCGTTCAAGCTGGAGCGAGGGCTGCCCCGGGCCCACGCCACGAGCCCGGGCGGCACCGACTCCTCTTCCTTCGAGATGCTCGGCATCCCGACCCTGTCCGTCCGGACCCAGACCACCTACAATTACAACCACGCCTGGCACACCCTACACGACCTTTACAGCGAGCTGGTGCCCTTCACCGAGCATCAACAGCACTCGGCCCTGGCCACCGCCGTAATCGCCTACGGCGCGGCCAACCTGGCCAAGCCCCTGACCCGCGACGGCGTCTACCTGGCCGACGGCCTGTACGCCGAATTCACCTTCGGCACGCCCGAAGCCCCCAACCGGGTCATGGCCAGCCTGGACTTCGTCAACGCCCCCCTGCAGACGGCCAACTTCGTCCGCATCGTCGAGGGCAAGACCGGCGGCCAGCGCGGCGCGGGCGGCATGGGCCAGCGCGGCGGCGCGCCCGCAGGCCCCGGGATCGGCACGGTTGAGGTCAAGGGCGGGCTCGTCCGCGGCCTTATCGTCTCGGACACTCAGAAGTCGGTCGCGGTGGCCAAGCTCCCGCTCGCCCCGAACCCCAAGCTCAAGCACGACGCCGCCGGCATCCTGGGCGTCTCCGGACCCAACGCCTTCCACCTGACGCTCCAGAAGAACGCCGGGCTGGACAAGTCGGCCACGGCCATCGGCAAGGCCATCGCCGGGCTGGACCAGCTGAAGGCCATCAAGAAGGGCGACGCCATCCGCGGCATCCGGATCGTCCGGGTCGGCCAGGCCGCCCGCGACTTCAAGACGGACGACGCGGGCTTCAAGGCCCTGCTGGACGCGAAGAAGTAGGCCTCAAGCCTATTTCAGCTTGAAGGAGCCGAAGTACTTGTCCGCGTCGGCGATCCCTTCGAAGCCCCGCTGGACGATGATGTGCAGCCCGAAGAGCCGGTTCTTGACGAGGTAGAAACGGGACCGGATGTCGAAGCTCACGCCCTCGGATGTGCCCGTCATCCGGGTTTCGAGCCCCTGGTGCTCGCCCAGGGTGATGGGCGCTTCCTTCTCCAGGAAGCCGCGGAACTGCCGGACGATCCCGTCGCGGGCCCCCTGGAGAAGCTTCAGCGGGTCCTGGCCCGTGACCAGCGCCTCGGGCATGTCGCTGTAGACCAGCGTGTACAGGAGCTTCTCGCTGGCCTGGGCCATCAGGTTGACATAGGCGATGTCGCCCGCCTCGGTGGCCGCCTTGTCGTCCGTGCGGGTGAAGGCGACCGGCGTCAGGACCTCGAAGCCCTCGCCCTCGGGGGCATGCATGACCCAGGTCTCGACGGGGGGAGTCGGCGCGGGCGCTTCGGCCTCGGCCGGCGGTTGCTTCTTACAGGCCGTGGACGCGGCCAACCCGAACGCCAGCGCAAGGACAAGGCTCATGAAGACGACCGGAGCTCTTTTTCGAAGCAGTGACATAGGTCCCTCCCTTCCCGACGGGAATTGATTCGCTGGCGGATAAGTATCACCATCCGCGTCTGAAGCTAAAATTTGAAATAAATGTAATCTATGCCCAAGCGCCCGAATTTTCCATCCCCTTCCATTTTGGGATTCCAGCCAACCATCTTCACCGTGAGCTTGTGAACCCCCTGGGCCAGCGTAACATTTCCCAAAGATATCTTTCCGGATGAAGCAACCGCCGGCGCGTATGTATCCAAAGGAACACCAACGGGCTTTCCGTCTAGCAGGAATTCGGCAATCGCAAAATCCGGGGCCACGGTCATATAGACGCTTAATTCACCCGCCGACGTTTTATCGACGCGAAACGGCAGTGTAACGGTCCCCCCTCGAGGTCCGGCACAAAAAAGATGCGCATCCTGGCTCCAGCTGTTGCCAAAGCCTTCCATTTGCTGGACAAGCCCCGAGCACCCTTCACTGTAAACGGGATTAAGGCTCTCGGCCTCCCAAACCTGCCCCTCCGCACCGGTAGGGTCGACGGGGGGCGGGGGAGTGCCGATAGGATTCTCCGGCTCTTCATCGCCCGGCACCCAATGCGCTTCGAGGCCCACGACTTGGGCCAATTGGATGAACTTCAAGCTGTTATACCAATACCCCATTGCGCCCCTGCAGATCTTCATGACAAAGGGCTTCAAATCCTGCCCTTTCATTCCGAGCTTCGCCTTAAAGAAATATTTTATGGGTTGTCCCTCGACGGCTGGGGTCGGCTCCTGCTTGTGGCCGCTATATTGGAGAAAAATATCCGGCAGATAGTAGGGATCACAGTCGACATACACAGAATCCAAGACGTCTTTCCCGCGGTAGGCCGCATGGATGCGTTTGTAAAAATGGTAGTACGCGGACAGCGTCAGTTCGATGTACAGCCATCCCGTCCCGCCCGTGATCTCGAGACTCCCGCAGAGGTCAGTATCGAGCTGATTATCATGGGTCAGTGTCTTGCCCAGAAACTCTTTATTAATCTTGAAGCTGCTCTGGGCTCGCGCCGGCGACGGCACCACCAGACTGACGAGGAGAAAGAGAACTAGGAGAACGGATTTTCTGGACATTCACGCCCCCTTTGCGTTTCGGCGAGAATTTGACTTTAGGCCCGATTCCTGAGATTCACGTTACTTCAACGACCACAAAGAATCAATGGCCTTTGTCTATTTCTCGGCGCCCCGATCGGAACGAGCCATCGCTCCGATACACGACGTCCCTTAAGGCTTTTTCTTGCGATGGATGTTGAAAAACTCGATGGCGCCGGCAAGGTTCGGCTCCACGACATTGACGTGGTTTCCGCCGGCGACTTCGACATACCGGTGTTCGACGCCTTGCTTCTTCAGCTCGGCGACCATGGCCCGGGAAAAGGCCGCGGGAAGCGTCAGGTCCGCGTCGCCGTGGACGACGAACTCCGGAATGTGCTTCATGGCCACCACGGCGGCGGGGTTGCCATAGCCCGAGAAGGGCGCCAGGGCGGCCCAGATGTCCGGGTATTTCGCGCCCAGGTGCCAGGTGCCCATGGCCCCCATGGAGTGGCCCATGAGGTAGATCCGCGAGGCATCGACGGCGTAGTTCTTGCGCATCAGGGCCAGCACGTTCAGGACGTCCTTTTCGCTGAGCTCCAGCTTGCGTTGGGCGCTCCCTCCACCGGCCATGCCCGGCACGCTGACGCCGTAGAATCCGTCCACCCGGTAACCGAGCGGCGCGGCGACGATGTAGCCGTGGCTCTCGGCGAGCTTGGGCAGAGTCTTCCCGTAAGAATCGAAGAACGAGTCCTCGGTCGCGCCGAGCCCGTGCAGGGCGATAATCAGGGAATGCGGCGTCCGGCCGTCGTATTTCGTCGGGACATAGACGCGATAGGGCATGATTTCGCCGGCACCTTCCAAGAGATAATGCCGTTCCATATCCCCGGTTCTCCCGGCGAAGGGATCCTTCCCCGCCTGGAGCGAAGCCAGGACGGCTTCGGCCGCAGCCAGCTCTTCGGCCACCCGAAGGCTGCCGATTTCCATCTGCCCGCGATTCACCGTGCGAATGCGCTCGAGGGGAAAGATCACCTCGGCCCGGAGGTCATCAAATCCGCGGATTTTTTTCATGCCGTCTTCGATCGCCCGCATTCGCTCGGTCAGACCGCTCCTCAGTTCGACGGACAGGAAGGCCGTCCCGAGCGGCTTGTCCCGGTCGAGAAGCTCGGCTTTGACGACATAGGGGCCATCCTCCACCCCAGCCCAATCGAGCTCGATCCGGCAGGGCTCGTCCAAAAGATCACGGCTTATCTCCGACTGCGTCGTGAGATCCCTGACCTTCTCTCCGGGCTGGAAGCCGAGGGACGTGCGGAGGGGCCGATGCAGGAACACCCGGGCCGTCAGGGCGCCGGCCGGGTGGAGCCGGGGCTCATAGATTTGCTCGAGGCGGACCGTACCGGGCCGCTTGGAATCCAGGATGACTTCTTCGGCACGCAAGACCAGCGAATTCGAGAAATCCAGCTCGTCGGTCCATTCCCGGCCGGAAAGAAGCGTCTGTCCCTGGGCCAGCAAGCGACGGACTTCGCCCGTCCGCCCCTGCCGCGTCGCTTCCGCGATGGCCTTGTCGATGTCGGCCAGCTTTGCCTTGAGCTCGCCCTGGGGGTTGGTCTGCGCTTTCGCGGTGTTGTAGATGAGCCGCGCGATGGACAAGTTCGGTCGCGCCTGCGCCGCCGCGGGAGCCGCGGACGCCGCCATGAGCAGCGCGATCAAAATCAGCCGGTTGAAGCGTTTCATCGTCATCATGGGTACTCCAATGGGGGCATGGAATTCTCCCGGGAAAAGCGCCTGGGGCGCTCGGAGGATAAATCACGGGCCCCGGTCGGCCCGAAGTGTAGGGCCGGGCACTCGATCATGTCAACAACCTCGAAAGCAGGGCCGGACCGCGGCGTCAGCGGAGAAGCTCAGGCGAATCCGCGGCGGCCTCCTGATAGGTAAGCACGGCCTGGCCGCAATTGCTGCCGATCTGGTCCTCCCGCTCGTCCCCAATGCTGATCACGACGTCATAGCCGAAGCCGCTCAGCCGCTCGCAGGCCCGATTCGTCGCCGCACGATCCCGATCGCCCCGCAGGAGCGTCAGGAAGCCGGCTTCCCGGCCGCGCCGCGTCGGATTGAGAGGCGTCAGCTTGACGGCGAATACGGCGGGATCGAAGCATCCCCGGATCCGGTCGGCGTCAAAGGCCACACCTGCGGCCAGGGCGAAGTTCAGCACCACCCGACGATCTCCCGATCCGTACCAACGCTCGCCGTAGCGGGCCACGTCCTCCAGGCTCCAGAGACGGACGGGCATCAGACGACGCCGTTCGGCCTCGTCGGTCGAGTTGACGGAGAACTGCAGCTGGAAACGGCCCCGCCAGCCGGCCTCCTTGACCTCCAGGAACCGCTCGAACCAAGCCTCGCGCCCGGCCGGCGCCGTGGTCGCCAGACAGCACCAGGCGTTCGGGTTGGGAATCGCCTTCCTCAGCCGGACGATCGTCTCCGGCACCGCGTTGTTGAGGGCGGGCTCTCCCATCCGGGCGAAATGGATCTTCAGCTTGCCGCAGACCTCGGCAAGGCCGGGGTGCCGCGCAGCGACGAAAAGGACCTGGGCCATCATCTCATCGACGCCGAGGTCGCCTTGATAGTCCCCGCCGGCGTCGCAAAACAGGCACCCGACGGGGCACCCCAA
This sequence comes from uncultured Actinomycetes bacterium, assembly GCA_963781015.1. Lineage (GTDB taxonomy): Bacteria > Actinomycetota > Actinomycetes > S36-B12 > CAIYMF01 > Prado023. Next base: position 485,748 of record CAWAEB010000009.1, read on the forward strand.
CTGGGTCGAGATATTGATGATCCATTTGTCTCCCCGGGGCAGGGCCGTGTCGAGTCCGTCGACGAATTCGAGGCGCGCGCCCGGACGGCCTTCAAATTCTCCGACAAACACTTCGGCCACGTCGGGCCGCCCCTGACGGGCAAGAATCCGCAAACCCGCCGATCCCCACCTAAAAGTATCTGCCGGAAAGCCGCCGGGTATCGTCATCATACCCAACTCCTTGAAGTCGCGTTCAAATACCGCACGGCATCGGCCGCGGCAAGACAGCCGTCGTCCATGGCCGGCCCGATATAGCGGTCCCGGCCGCGCAGGATATCGCCGGCCAGGAAGAGGCCGGGGACATCCGCGTTCACGGGCTCCGGACCAATCCCGCCGCCAAGCCTCCGGTAGAGGTCCAAGCGGGGCCGGCGGCCGAGGCAAAGGAGGACGTGCCCCCCTTCGACCCGACTATGCACTGAGGCGCTTATCATCTCCACCGCCAGCCCATCGGCCGAAAAGAGGACCGAAACGGCCTCATAGCCGAAAACGACCTCGACCGAAGAGCGGCCCAGTTCCTCCGCCATGCCCGGCCTGACGGCCAGCCGGTCCTTCCGCACGAACATCGCCACCCGGCCGCCCCTGTCCTGGGCCCATAAAGCAGAATCCGCGGCCGCTTCACCGCCCCCGACAACGATCACTCGTTCGCCGGCCAGGGATTCCGGCAGGGATCGGATATCACGGTGGATTCGGCCGTATGGCATCGCCTCCGCCAAGCCCGGCAGCGGGCACGCCGTGGGCTCCGTGCCGCAAGCCAGGATCAGGGCCCGGCAGAAAATCTCGCCGTTGCGGCCGGCCGTGACGATGAAACCGGTGCCGTCCCGGCGAACGTCCCGGACGCCATCGTCCAAAAGTTCGATCCCGGCCTCATCCAACCGGCGGCGGAGAAGGCTCTGGAAATCCCTTCCGGATAGCGGGCCCGGCAGCCAGGGCAGGTTTTCGATCCGGCGGGCGGCCGCGGCCAATCCCCCGGGCGGCTCTTCGCCGACGAGAAGCGCGTCCACTCCGGCGCGGCGCGCCTGAAGCGCGGCGGCGACTCCGGCCGGTCCCGCGCCGACGATGATCAGGTCGCAGCCAAGAGTCATGCGGGCTCCCCAAGCGCGAACAACGACAAAGCTTCGGCGGCGGAACAAACGAAGGCGTGGCCCGAGGCCAGCACATCCAAGGTCTGGCCATGGAGGCGGCGGCTCTTGGAGGCGCAGGCGTCGGCGACGACGAGGGGAACAAAGCCCAGGCGCACCGCGTCGACGGCGGCGGCCAAGACGCAAGCCTGGGTCTGAACCCCGGCGATAAGGAGGGCGTCACAGCCGCGGAAAGCCCCGGCCGTCGCCTCATCTCGAAATGGGGTATGACGATCCTTGGTCACTTCCAGGGCCGGGGGAATCCGACTTCGGGCGGCGGCAATCAATGCGTTCAGGGGATCGCCGGCTCTTTGCAGGCGGCCGTACATGCGGCCGATCAAGCCGCCGCCGTCCTCGTCGCCATGGGCGTGCCGGGTGAACACGACCGGCCGGGCGGCGGAGATCATGGCATCGACGAGCCGGAAAAGCGGTTTCTCGATTCGGGGAAACCCGGGGACGAAAGCCGGCGAGGAGGGATCGCAAAACAGCTTCATCGCGTCCAGGACGATGAGGCCGGGCTTTTGAAGATCCGTGGGAACCCGGTAGCCGGGATGGTTCCTGTCGGGCTCGCGGCCGCCCGCGGCGGATGCCTTGCGGCGAAGCGACATGTCTCGGCCCTTTCCTTTCTCCTGCGGCCTCGGAAAGGGCGCATCCCGGCCTTTCCAAGGCCGGGATGGTTCTTGCGGGAACCTTACATAGCCTGCTCGGCGCAAAATACCATAGCCGGGGCGCGGGAAACAAGGCGATTGAGAAAATTGTCCATTTGGAGGAAACTCATGCGAGCCCTCGAACGTCTATTTTGATGGATGGTTCTATTTTCCGGGAGGATTCCATGCCGATGCCCCGCCGCCGCACTTTGAGATTCGTCGTATCGACCCTGCTCCTGGCCGCCTCTCTGGCCGGGGCGATCCCGCTCATGGGCCAGGAGAAGCCCCTCTGGCTTCGCTACCCGGCCATCTCGCCCGACGGCGGGACGATCCTATTCTGCTATAAAGGCGACATTTACAAGGTTCCGGCCGCGGGCGGCCAGGCCGTCCCCCTGACCATGGGCGAAGCCGTGGAATACGCCCCCGTCTGGAGTCACGACGGCAAGTCCGTCGCCTTCGCCTCGGACCGCTTCGGCAACTTCGACGTCTTCACGATGCCCGCCGCGGGCGGGGAGGCCAAGCGCCTGACCTTCCACTCCGGCATCGAGGTGCCCAGCGACTTCACCGCGGACGACAAGGCGGTGTTGTTCCGGGCCGGCCGCCAGGACACGGCGCTCAATGTGCAGGCCCCATCGGGCACCTTCCCCGAGCTCTACAGCGTGCCGGTCGCGGGAGGCCGGCCGGCCATGGTCATGACCCAGCCGGCCGTCTCGGCCGCGGTGGACAAGTCGGGGGCAAGATCCTCTACCAGGACCAGAAGGGCTACGAAAGCACCTGGCGCAAGCACCACGTCTCCTCGGTGACCCGGGACATCTGGGTCTTTGACCTCAAGGCCAAGACGAACACCCGGCTCACCACGTTCGAGGGCGAGGACGGCAACCCGGTCTTCGACTCCGACGGGGACGGCTTTTTCTTCCTCAGCGAGAGGGACGGGTCCTTCAACGTCTACAGGAGCTCGCTCAGCAAGCCGGCCGTTTCGGCCAAGGTGACCGACTATTCGAAGAACCCGGTCCGTTTCCTGACCCGCTCCGCTTCGGGCGTCCTGTGCTTCGGCTATGACGGCGAGATCTACACCAAGACCGGGACGGGAGCGCCCAAGCGGGTCGACATCCGCATCGCCGCGGACGGGCGCGAGCCCCTGCCCCGGATCCTCCCCCTCAGCGGCGGCATCTCCGAGATGCGCGTCTCACCCAACGGCAAGGAAATCGCCTACGTCTTCCGGGGCGAGGTCTTCGTCGGCAGTGTGGAAGGCGGCCGGACCAAGCGCGTCACCGACACGCCCTGGCAGGAGCGGAGCGTGAGCTTCTCGCCCGACGGCCGGACGCTGGTCTACGCGGCCGAGCGCGACAACAACTGGAACGTCTATAAAGCCTCCATCGTCCGCAAGGAGGAGCCCTACTTCTTCGCTTCCACCGTCCTCAAGGAGGAGCCTGTCATCGCCACGGCGGCCGAGGAATTCCAGCCGGAGTTCTCGCCCGACGGCAAGGAGGTGGCCTATCTGGAGAACCGGGTCGTCCTGAAAGTCGTCAACCTGGAGAGCAAGCAGACCCGGACCATCCTGCCGGCCGAGCACAACTACTCCTACTCCGACGGCGACCAGCACTACCGCTGGAGTCCCGACGGCAAATGGTTCCTGGTCCAGTTCGGCTACGTCCGCCTGTTCACGCCCCAGGCCGGCCTCGTTTCGAGCGACGGCAAGGGCAAGGTCATCAACCTGACCAAGAGCGGCTTCGACAACCTCAGCCCCCGCTGGGGCCTGGACGGGACGATGATGGTCTACGGCTGCACCCGAGAAGGCGCCACGGGAACGGACGGCGGGGCCGTCCAGTACGACGTCTACGGCATGTTCTTCACCCGGGAGGCCTACGACAAATTCCGCCTGTCCAAGGACGAGTACGCCCTGTGGAAAGAGCAGGACGACAAGGCCAAGGAGGATAAGGCCAAGGCAGAGAAGGACAAGAGCAAGGACGCCAAGGACCCGGCCGTCAAGAAGGACGAGGCCAAGAAGGACCTCGTCTTCGAGCTTGACGGCGTCGAGCGCCGCAAAATCCGCCTGACCATTCACTCGGCCGATTACGGCGATATGGCCCTGTCCAAGAACGGCGAAAAGCTCTTCACCCTGGCCCGCTTCGAGCGCGGCTACGACCTCTGGGTGACCGAGACGCGGACCCGGGATACCAAGCTCCTGTCCAAGCTGGGCGCCTCGCGGGCGGGTTTGGAGCTCTCGGCCGACGGCAAGAGCCTGTTCGTCTACGCCGACGGCCGGGTGCTGAAGCTCGACCCCGAGAGCGGGCGCTCCGAGCCGGTCGCAATCGGCGGCGAGATGGTCCTCGACCCGGCCGCCGAGCGGGCCTACATGTACGACCACATGTGGCGCCAGATGAAGCAGAAGATGCTGGTCGAAGACCTCTACGGCGCCGACTGGGACTACTACTACGGCGTCTACAGGAAGTTCCTCCCCCACATCAACAACGGCTACGACTACGCCGAGATGGTCAGCGAGCTGCTGGGCGAGATGAACGTCTCGCACACCGGCTGCTATTTTCAGGGCTCCCAGACCGCGACTTCGGACGCGACCGCCTCGTTGGGGTTGTTCATCGACTACGACTTCGCCGGGCCCGGCCTGAAAGTAGCCGAAGTCCTGGCAGGCGGCCCTCTGGACAAGGCCGCCTCCAAGGTCCGGGCCGGCCACATCGTCGAGAAGATCGACGGCCGGGCCCTGGACGGCACGTTCGACCATTACATGCTCCTCAACCGCAAAGCGGGCAAGCCGACCCTGCTCTCGCTCTTCGACCCGGCCGCCAAGGAGCGTTGGGACGAGGCGATCAAGCCGATCAGCCTGGGCGAGGAGAACGGGCTTCTCTACCGGCGCTGGGTCAAGGCCCGTCGCGAGGAGGTGGACCGGCTGTCCGGCGGCCGCCTCGGCTACGTCCACGTCCAGAGCATGAACGACGCCAGCTTCCGGACCGTCATCGAGGAGGTCTTCGGCCTGAGCGCCGATAAAGAAGCCCTGATCGTCGACACCCGGTTCAACGGCGGCGGCAGCCTGCACGACCAGCTGGCCGACTTCCTGAACGGCAAGAAGGTCTTCGACATCGTGCCGCGCGGGCAGGTCGTCGGCTACGAGCCCTACAACAAGTGGATCAAGCCCTCGATCGTCCTGATGGGCGAGAGCAACTATTCCGATGCCCATCTCTTCCCGGTCGAGTACAAGCTCAAGGGCATCGGCAAGACGCTGGGCATGCCCGTGCCGGGAACGGGGACGTTCGTCTGGTGGGAGAACCAGATCGACCCCGCCATCCGCTTCGGCATCCCCCAGGGCGGCTGGCGGACGCCCGACGGCAAGCTCTGCGAGAACAACCAGATGGAGCCCGACATCCTGGTCAAGAACGAGCCCGATGTCATGAGCGCCGGCCGCGACCAGCAGATCGAGGCCGCGGTCAAGGAGCTGCTGAAAAAGAAGTGACCGGGAGGCGGATAAACGGATAAACGGATAAACGGATAAACGGGTCCTTGACAAGACCCGGCTTCGGAAATACAAAGGCGGGAGAGAGATCAAGGAGTCCCGCCATGTTCAAGCGCATTGCCTTCTTCGCCGTCTCCCTCTTCCTGGTCTTCGCCTCCGAAGCCCGGCCGCAGCAGCGCCCCGGCGGCGCGCCCGAGCAGGCCCAGCCGCCGGCCCGTCGTGAGACGGCCGGCGTCGCCCCGGATAAGGTTTCGCAGACTTCCCACTCGGTCCGCATCGACGGCCGCGAGGTCAAGTACACGGCCACAACCAGCACCCTGCCCATTCGTCTCGACGACGGCAAGGTCGCGGCCCGGATGTTCTTCGTGGCTTACACCAAGGAAGGCGAGGATGCCAAATCGCGCCCGGTCTCGTTCCTCTATAACGGCGGGCCGGGATCGGCGACCATCTGGCTGCACATGGGCTCCTTCGCCCCCCGCCAGGTCCGTATGGCCGAGGACGGCTTCCAGCCGCCGCCCCCCTACCAGCTTGAGGACAACCCAAACTCGCTCCTCGACGTCTCTGACCTGGTCTTCGTCGACGCCATCGACACCGGATATAGCCGGGTCATGCCCGGTGTGGACAACACCCAGTTCTACGGACAAGACGGCGACATCCGCGCCTTCGGCGAGTTCATCGCCGAGTACCTGCGGGTCTTCAACCGCTATCCCTCGCCCAAGTTCCTGATCGGCGAGAGCTACGGCACGATCCGGTCGGCGGGCTTGTCCCAGGAGCTGCAGAGCCGCCACGGCATCGAGCTGAACGGGATCGTGCTCGTCTCCGCCCTGCTCACCTATCAGACCCTGTCGCCCGCCCCGAACAACGACGTCGCTTACGCCGTCCAGGTCGAGACCTTCGCCGCAACGGCCTGGTACCACCGCAAGCTCGCGGCCGACTTACAGGCCAAAACCCTGGCCCAGGTCGTGGACGAAGCCCGCGTCTTTGCCTTCGGCGAGTACATGGCGGCGCTGACCAAAGGCAACGCCCTGACCGAAACCGAGCGGGAGGCCATGGCCCGCAAGCTGGCCCGCCTCATCGGCCTTTCGCCGGCCTACATCCTCTCGGCCAATCTCCGGGTCGACTCCGGCCGCTTCCGCAAGGAGCTGCTGCGCGACAAGCGCCTGATGGTCGGCCGGCTCGACGGCCGCTTCACCGCCCTCGATGCGGACGCCGCCGGGGAGCGCCAGGAGTTCGATCCCTCGAACACCGCCCTGGCGGGGGCCTATGTGGCGGCCTTCCAGGACTACGTCAAGAACACGCTGAAATGGGAGAGCGAGCTCCACTATCCGACCTCCGGGAACGTCCGCCCCTGGAAGTACGTCGAGAACCGCTACATGGACATGACCGACGCCCTGCGCTCGACCATGGCCAAGAACCCCTTCCTGAAGGTCTTCGTGGTCTGCGGCTACTTTGACATGGCCACCTACGTCGGAGGGATCGAATTCAATTTCGCCCACCTGGCCTACGACCGGCAGATCACCGACCGGGTCTCCTTCGGGTACTACGACGCGGGACACATGATGTACATCCGGCCGTCGGCCCAGGCCAAGCTCAAGGCGGACACGGCCGCCTTCATCCGCTCGGCCGCGGCCCCGGAAACCAGGTAGGCTCGGACCATGGGAATTACCGCCGGCCATCTCAACCTCCCCGAGAAAGTGGTCCTTCTCTCCTACGACGAGCGGGGCAGGAACCGCGGCTCGGCCTCCAACATGCTGAACGCCTGCCTATGCGGCGCCGCCCTGATCGAGCTTCTCTGGGGCGGCCAGATCCGGGTCGAAGGCGACCGCGTGGAGGCGGTCGCGGGAAAGAACCCCAATCGCCCCATGCTGGACCGGATGCTGGCTGCGATCGCCGGGCGCAAGGAAGCCGTAGCCGAGTGGACCCGCCTGTCGAGGCCGCTCCTGACCGGATTACGCGAACAGGTCGGGGACGAGCTGATGCAGCGCGGCGTCCTGGCCCTCCAAAAGGGGCGACGGTTGCTCGTGCTGCCCGCCCGCCGCCTCGTGCCCTTCCCCGGGCTACGTCCCGTCGTCGCGGGGGAGATCATGGCGGCCCTGGCCGTCTCCGAATCCGCCGAGCCGCGGGACTTGGCGCTGGCCGTCCTGGCCGATTGCGGCTTCCTCAGCTACTCGATCTATCCGGGGCCCGAGCTGCGGCATTATAAGGACGCGGTCGAGAGCCCTGCAAGGGCCGTGTGGCGGATGAGAGCACGGCGAAATCCCTCGATCCCCTCCTCATCGCCGCCCGACCCTTCCTGCTGGGCGTCGCGGCGGCCGAAGTTTCCTGGCAGAAGACACACAGCAGCACATAGCCTTCCCGCGCGCGAGACGCACGACCGGCTGGCCGCCGTCCACGCCGGTAAGACGCCGCCCTTCGCCGGGCGGCTGCGGGCCTCTAAGCACGGCACGCCGAAATCTCCCTGGGAGTAGACTCGGGGCTTTTGTGTGCGGGGGGGCTTCTCCCCGGTATTGTTGAGGTGCTAGAACAAACAACTGGCATTTTGCCGAGATCTTCGGCCATATTCCCGTAAAATTGACAACTATGTGCGAAAAAAGGATTGTCTTTCCAATAAACCCGCTCGATACCCCGGGCTGAAGCCCGGGGTATTGATAGGGTTAATACTGAGCGGCGCCTTAACCCCGATTTGAAAATCGGGGTTTTGCGCCGCGAACGTATAAACGGTCTTTCGGATGAAGACAAACGCTCCGAGGAGCGCATGCCAACATCAATCGGCGAACGCGGCGAGCTCGTTCAAGCACTCCCCTAGTCCGACGACACGGGCCTCGCGGGCGAGGGGGTACCCCGGTTCCGCGGTCGGACAGACAACCCAAGCCGCTTCCGGTTTGAGAGCATCAAGGGTCGCGGGGAATCCTCGCGATGTCCGCGGCGCCAGCGAGGCCTTGAACTCGAATGCCAGCCGCCGGCGGCCGCGTTCGAGGATCAGATCGATCTCCTCGCCGGAGGATGTCCGGTAGAAGAAGGGACGCCAAGACGGAAGGCTCGCGGCTATCTGCTCGATGCATAGAGCTTCCCATGACACGCCGAAAGCAGGGTGTCCGAACAGGTCGGGAAAAGTTTTCAGGTCGAGCTTGGCATGCAGGAGGCCGGTGTCGCGAAGATAGACTTTCGGGGTTTTTACCAGGCGCTTCTTCAGGCTCGCTTCCAAGGGAGGCAGAACGCGCACCATGAACGTTCGCTCCAGAAGGTCGAGATAGCGGCGGGCGGTCACATGGCTGATGCCCAGGCTGGACCCGATCTGCGAACCATTGAACATCCGGCCGTGATAATGGACGAGCATGCTCCAGAACCGTGACAAGCTCGCGGCCGGGATCTCGACGCCCAACTGGGGTAGGTCGCGCTCCAAGAAGGCCCGAAGAAAGGACTCCCTCCAGGCCAGGCTGGCCGAGTCCGTATCGGCGAGAAAGCTCCGCGGAAACCCGCCCCTCAGCCACAGCGTGTTCAGCTTTTCGAGGTCGTGCCCGTCCGGGTCATGAACTTCCCGATACAAAAAGGGCGTCAGCTCGGTGTGCCGGATCCGGCCGGCCAGGCTCTCGGAGCTCTGCCGCAGAAGGCCCGGCGAGGCCGAGCCAAGGATAAGAAAACGAAGACCCAACGCAGTCCGGTCCACCAAGGCACGTATAAGAGGAAAAAGGTCCGGCCTGCGTTGGATCTCATCCAAGCAGACGAGCCGGTGCGGCAAGCTGGTCAGGAACAGCTCGGCGTTGTCCAGCTTGCGGAGGTCCGATTCCAGTTCCAGGTCGATGAAGAACGAATCTGGGATCTTCTCAAGAATTCGCTTGGCAAGGGTGGATTTTCCCGATTGACGGGGGCCAAGGATCGAGACAACCGGAAAATCCTTCAGATAGATGGTTATTTCATGTTCAAGAATTCTATTTACATATGTTTGTATATTGTAATTCATGCTTTCAATTTACATATATTAGAATATTTGTCAAGTCATGAAATACTATTATTGTAAAGAATTCGGCTAAAAAACCCGAGACTTCGATGGTGGCAGTAGTGTGAAGCCCAAAGGACGTAAGCTTTTCGCCGCCCCCGTCCCCGCCGTCGATCACCCCGGCGAATAAGAGTTCTGCGTCCGGCGCAGATCTCCCTATTTCCGGACGTCGTCCACGACCTCCAAATCGATGTCATAATAGAACGCGGACATCGGCTTGCCCGATACGGGCTCGACGTTGTCCGCACGGACAAGGGCGTGATAGGTCCCCTTCTTCAATCCCGCCGTCCGAACCGTGTTGACGAGCTTGTGGCTCTTGCCGCTTCCCTCGACGGCTACCGAAAGCCAGTCGGGAATCGACTTCGGATCGATCTGTCCAAGGCTTTAAATCCGCGCTGCCCTTGTTCACGACCGTGACCGTCCCGGTCAGCTCTTGCGGGGCCGGCTCGGCCGCCCGCAGGACGACATGGTACGTGTCGGCGACGATGATCGGGGGGATTGGGAATTCGCTCGACTTCGAAACCCGGATGAACGCCGCCTCATCGGGGCCGGCGTTGACGGTGACGCCGCCGACAAACGGACCGCTCGTCTCGTGCGTCCATAGGTTCCGTACATAGAGTGAATCCCCGGCGGCAAAGCCGATCTCCTCCCAGAGGATCCTCTTCGCGGCTTTGTACTTGCCCTGGTACAGCATGAGGGCGGCCCGGCTGCCGTCGAACAGGGGTTTCCCGGCCCAGAGGCTGATGTTGCCGTCGTTCCAGACGACATGGCCCTGCACGCCTAATGGGTCCTGGTCGACGGCGATGGCCTCGAGATTGGACAGGGTAGCGATGGTCTCCGGGGTCATGCCGCGGAGGTCGTTCCCGGCGATGAGCGGCGAGGCCATCATACACCAGAGGCTGAAAATGGTTCGGCTCTGGCTGTCGGTCAATCCGGGCATGCCGACGATCATCATGTCCGGGTCGTTCCAGCGGCCGGGGCCGGCAAAGTCGGTCAGCTTCTCGTTGGCGAAGGCGATCCGCAGGGCCCGGGCCCAGTCGGCCTGGCCCGGAGCACAGATGTCGGAGGTCGTCCGCCACATGTGCCCGATCGCCCCGGCCCATTGCCACGGATATCCATCGCCCCAGGAGCACAGGCTGTGGACCACGGGCCTGCCGGCGGCGCGCTGGGCTTCCGCCAGGAGGGAATAGGTCTTGACGATGTCCTGGCCCTCGGAGTTGCACCAGTCGATCTTGATGTAGTCGGCCCGCCATTCGGCGAAGGATCGCATGTCCTCGAACTCGTTCCCCTTGGTGCCCGGCATGGCCGTGCTGCACGTTTTGGAACCGGCGTCGGTATAGAGGGCGTATTTGAGCCCCAGGCCGTGGATGTAGTCACCCAGCCCACGCAAGCCGCTCGGGTAGCGTTGCAGGTTGGAGGTCAGCCGACCATCCGCCCCGCGGGAGAAGCAGATGCCCTCGTCCGGGCCGACATAGGCATAGCCCGCTTCCTTCATCCCGCTCGCGACGAGCGCATCGGCAATCTCCCGGATGAGCTTTTCGTTTTGGGGCTCCTCGCCGAAGATGTTCCAGGGGTACCAGCCCATGGGCGGGGTCAGGGCCAGTCCATCCGCTTCGGCATGGACTTTGGCCGGAACGGCCGGTTTATCGGCCGGCGCCTCCTCCTGTTTGGCCGGAGCCGTACAGGCCGCGAAACCAATCGTCAAGGCGGCCGCTAGGGTTAAAGCCCGAGCGGAGGCCGAGTGGGACATGCGATTCTTGTTGCTCATAACCGGCCCTCCTCATGGGATCACGAATAAGCGTCTTTTCGGTGTTTCACCCGATAAATATACAATCTCTTGGCCGCATCGTCGATTCGATAGAGGATCCGGTAATCCCCGGCTCGAAGGCGATATCCGTCCCCATCCGTCAGCTTCAGACAGCCGGGCGGCCGCGCATCTTCCGAGAGCGCGCGGATGCGCTTGAGAATGCGGGCGAAGGCCGGCCTCTCCAACCGATCAAGCTCTTTTTGAGCCGAGGGAAGGAGAAAGACCTCAAACATGGCGCTTTCTGAGATACTCGTCGAGCGAAACAGCCTGCTGTTCCAAGTCGCGCAGGCTCTTCAGATCAACAAGGTCCTCTCTGAGCTCCTCCCGGGCCAGCTGTTCCAGGATGGCTTTTTCCACAAAAAAGCCGTACTTCAGCCCTCTTTCCCGACAATAGAGCTTGACCCGTTCGGCAACCGAATAATCCACTTTCACGGCCAAAATCGTCTTTTCGGCTTTCATGGCACCATCATGATGGCGCCACGAGTTGACAATGTCAATATTTAGTTAAGTATAGTTAACTTTCATCTTTTAGGGCCTCGAATTGACACTCGTCGGGAGTCTCTGAAAAGATAGGGTGGAGAGACAGACCCACCCGATGAGCTCCCACGCCCTGATGCGGACGATGAAAGCTTCCGACCTCCGCGCGGCCGGGAGCTGGGCGGAGGCCGAAGGCTGGACCTCGGAGTCGAGCGAGGAGTTCGAAGCCTTCCTGGCCTATGATCCGGGAGGCTGTTTCATCCTCGAGCACGACGGCGTCCCCGTCGCGATCTGTGTCGCAACCCGCTACGGCGACAAGGGCTTCATCGGCGAGATGATCGTATCCCGCGGAGCGCGCGGCCTGGGGCTCGGACCGCCCCTCTTCGACCGGGCTCTGCGGTACCTCCTCGAGGTCGGTTGCCTCTCCATCTCCCTCGACGCCGTTCCCAAGGCCGTGCCCTTTTACGAGACGCGGGGCTTCCGGACAGAGTCGCTATCCCGTCGCTTGCTGGGCCGGGTGAAGCCGTCCCGGGAATCCGGCGTCCGGCCCATGGAACACGCCGACCTGACCCGGGTGCTGACGATCGACCGCGTCGCCTTCGGCGCCGATAGATCCTTTTTTCTGCGCCGCCGGTTCGAGCTGACCCCCGAACTGGCCTGGATCAGGACCGAGGGCACCCGTATTCTGGGCTATGTCTTCGGACGACGCAGGCGAACCTTCGCCTGGGCCGGTCCCCTCTGGGCGCCGGCCGAGGCTGAGGATCCGGCGGCCCTCCTGCGGAGCTTCGCCGAAGGAGCCGGAGACATCGACATCCAGGCCGGCGTTCTCGACGTCAACGGCCGCGCCATGGGCATCTTCCGTTCGCTGGGCTTTGCCGAGAAGCCGCATCCATCCCGCCGCATGGTTCTGGGCGAGGGAGGGCCGGTCGGCCTCCACCCTTCGCTTCTCTCGATCGGCACCGCCGCCAAAGGCTGAAAGGAGAATCCGCATGCGCCATCACCAATTCAAGCTCGCTATCGCCGCGCTCGCCGCATCCATTCTATTCGCGGGTGTAGGCGCGCAGCTTCCCGGATCCGCAACCACCGGGGATAAACCCGCTCGATACCACGGGCTAAAGCCCGGGGTATTAAAAGGGTTAATACTGAGCGGCGCTTCATCCCCCGATTTGAAAATCGGGGTTCGAGCGCCGCGAACGTATCGACAGGTTCAGACGAGTCAGGCGGTTGCGGCCGCGCCATTCACCTTGACGGAAGCGATGATCCCGATGCGCGACGGCGTCAAGCTTTACACCGCCGTCTGGACGCCCTCCGCGACACCCGGCCCCCTGCCCTTCCTGATGGACCGGACCCCCTACGGCGCAAGCGGGCGCTCCGCCGCCTCGATCCAGCAGCGCTACCGCGAGCTCGCCCGCGACGGCTACATCTTCGTCTTCCAGGACATCCGGGGCCGCGGCAAGTCCGAGGGCCCCTTCATCATGATCCGGCCTTTGCGCACCGACCGGTCCGACCCGAAAGCCACGGACGAGACGACCGACACCTACGACACGATCGACTGGCTGATCAAGAACATCCCCGGAAACAACGGCCGGGTCGGCGTGTTCGGGGTGTCCTATGACGGCTGGACGACGGTCCAGGCCGCCCTCGAGCCCCATCCCGCCTTGAAAGCCGTCTCCCCGCAGGCCCCGGCCGGGGACATGTGGATGGGCGACGACTTCTTCCATAACGGCGCCTTCCGCCTGACCTACGGGTTCGAATACGCCGCGCGCATGGAATGGCCGTCGAGCGAGCCCCGTTTCCGCTTCGACCGCTACGACACCTACGACTGGTACCTCGCGCTCGGCCCGCTCTCCAACGTCAACGCCTCCCACTTCCGGGAGCTCATTCCCACCTGGAACAACTTCATCGCCCACCCGAACTGGGACTCGTTCTGGCAGGGAAAAGCTCTCGATCGGTTGGTGAGGGAGCCGAAGGTGCCGACCCTGACCGTCGCCGGCTGGTGGGACCAGGAAGACTTCTACGGGCCGCTTTCGACCTACCTGGCTTATGAGAAAAATGACGCGCGCGGCCTCAGCCACCTGGTCGTCGGGCCGTGGAACCACGGCGGCTGGAGCGGCGGCCCCGGCGACAAGCTCGGCAGGATCGTCTTCGGGAGCGAGACGGGATCCTACTATCGCGAGAAGATCCAGGCGCCGTTCTTCGCCAGGCATCTCAAGGGGCAGAACGCGCCGCCCCTACCGGAAGCGACGACCTTCCGGACGGGCAGCAACGTCTGGACGACCTACGACGCCTGGCCGCCCCGCCGAGGCTATGCCGACCGCGCCCTCTACCTGCGCGAAGGGGGATACCTCTCATTCGAGCCCCCGGGCGAGGAGGGCGAGGCCGCCCGCGACACCTATGTCTCCGACCCCGCCCATCCCGTCCCCTACCGGCCGCGGCCCGTCCAGGAGACCTACCATCCCGCTGGCTCGGACTGGGGCATCTGGCTGACCATGGACCAGCGCTTCGTCCACGGCCGGCCCGACGTCCTGAGCTGGGAAACGGAACCTCTGACGGAGGATGTGACCGTGTCGGGAGCCATCCTGGCCAAGCTGTCCGTGTCCACGACCGGAAGCGACGCCGACTGGGTCGTCAAGCTGATCGACGTCTATCCCGAAACCTGGCCCGGCGATCCCCGCATGGGGGGCTATCAGCTCATGATCGCCTCGGACATCCTGCGGGCCCGCTTCCGCCGCGGCTTCGAGAAGCCCGAGCCGCTCGAGCCGGGCCGGGTGGAGGACGTCACGGTCGATCTGCGCTGGGCCGATCACACCTTTCTCAAGGGCCATCGCATCATGGTCCAGGTCCAGAGCACCTGGTTCCCGCTGTATGACCGCAACCCGCAGACTTTTGTCGACAGCATCTTCGCCGCCAAGGCCTCCGACTACGTCGCGGCGACACAGAGCGTCTTTCGATCGAAAAGCCGCCCGTCCCGGATCATCCTGCCGGTAAAGTCAGAGGCGAAATAATCCTGAACCAAGGGCCGAGTCTTAGCCTCAGGAGCCGACATCGGCGCCTTGACATCCCGCAGGGGCGGGTTAAGATAGGTCTATCCTGGTCGAGGGAATCTCGGAAATGATCGGCCGCACACTGCTCCATTACCGCATCACAGAGGAGATCGGCCATGGCGGGATGGGGGTGGTCTACAAGGCGGTCGATACGCACCTCGATCGCCCGGTGGCCGTCAAGATTCTGCCCCAGGACAAGATCGCGGACCCGGAGCGCCGGCGGCGTTTCGTCCTGGAAGCTAAGGCCGCCTCCGCCCTCCGCCATCCCAACATCGTCGTCATCCACGACATCGCCTCGGACCACGGTCTGAACTTCATCGTCATGGAATACGTGGAGGGCTCCTCCCTGCAAGCCCTGATCGGCCGCCGCGGCCTGAAGCTCGGCCAAGCCCTGGGCATCGCCGTCCAGATCGCCGACGGGCTGGCCAAGGCCCATGCCGCGGGGATCGTCCACCGCGACCTCAAGCCGACCAACGTCATGCTCACGCCCGCGGGATTGGTCAAGATCCTCGATTTCGGCCTGGCCAAGCTGGCCGATCCGGGACCGACGGCCGAGGAAGGGCGGACCATGACCCTCACGCCCGCCGACAAGCCGGAGACCGAGGAAGGCTTCGTCGTCGGCACGGCCGCCTACATGTCTCCGGAGCAGGCCGAGGGCGGGACGATCGATCCCCGTTCCGACATCTTCTCCTTCGGCGTCCTCCTCTACGAGATGCTGACCGGGCACAGGGCCTTCCAGCGCGAGAGCCGGATGAAAACCCTGGCCGCGGTCCTGAACGAGGAGCCGCGCCCGGCCTCGGCCGTCAATGAAGCCCTCCCCCCCGAAGCCGAGCACATCCTGTCCCGCTGCCTGCGCAAGGACCCGGCCCGGCGCTGGCAGACGGCCTCCGACCTCAAGGTCGCGCTGGAGGACCTGAAGGAGGATTCCGAGTCGGGCAAGCTGCCGGCCGCGGTGCGGCCTTCGCGGGCTCGAAAGCGATTGTCCCTCGCCTGGTTGGGGGGCACGGTTCTTGCCGTCGCCGCGGCCGCCTTCCTCCTGCGCCTTCTGATCTTCAAGCCCGTCCCGAAGGAGTCGTACGACACCACGCGCCTGACCTTCGAATATGCCATGAGCCCCGCTCTCTCGCCGGACGGCAAGTACGTGGTTTACGCCTCCGATCGGGAGGGGAGCGGGACGCTGGACCTCTGGCTGCAGCAGATCTCGGGCGGACGGCCGCTCCGCTTGACCGACCACCCGGCCAACGATTGGTATCCCGGCTTTTCGCCCGACGGAACCAAGATCGTCTTCCGGTCCGAGCGGGAAGGCGGAGGGGTCTATGTCATCGACGCCCTGGGCGGCACGGCCCGCCTGATCGCGGACCGAGGGACTATTCCGCGATACTCCCCCGACGGAACCTGGATCTCGTTCCTGACGGTCCCGGGTTCGCTCGAATCCCGGCTTATCGACATGTATCTGATCCCGGCCAAGGGCGGAGAGCCCCGTCCTTTCCGCCACGAATTCAAGGTTTTTCGGTCCAATATGGGGGCCGGCCCGGTCTGGTCCCCCGATGGAAGCCGTTTGATCATCAACGGCGCGCGGGACGACGATCCGGCCTCCTCGGACTGGTGGGTTCTGCCCGTGGACGGCGGAGAGCCGATCAAGACCGGGGCCATGGCCAGCCTCGGACTGACCGGACTGACGCAATCCCCCGCTGCTTGGACGGAAGATGGGCTCTATTACATCAGCGGCACGACCATCGACGGAGTGAACATCTTCCGCGTCCAGATCGACGCGAAATCCCAGCTCATAACGGGGCCGGGCGCGGCGCTGACCTCCGGCCCCGGGATGAAGATCGGGATCACCGCGGCCGCGGGGGGAGTGCTGGCCTACTCCGACGTTACGGCGGCAATCGGCGTTTGGACGGCTGCCGCCAGACCGGATGACGGCTTCGTCGCGGCCGACCTGCGAAACGCAACCCGGGACATCATGCAAAAGTTCTATCCCGCCGTCAGCCGCGACGGGAAGCAGATCGCCTACATCGCCTTCGGCGGGTTGAAAGGCGCCAAGCTGGAGGTTCGCCGGACGGACTTTACCGGCCGAGGCGAGACGATTCTCCCCACCCAGGCGCGGGGGATCAGCTTCATCCATTATCCCCGATTCAGCCCCGATGGGTCATTGCTCGCCTACCGGGATTTCCTGGACGACAAGCTGCACACGTTCATCGTTCCGACTGGGGCGTCAGCCGGGAGAGACGTCGGCGCCATCGGACAGGTCTGGGATTTCTTCCCGGATCCCGACTCCGTCTTAGTCCAAACCCCCGCCGGGGAGCTGGCCAAGCGGAGCCTGAAGTCCGGCGAAAACGCCATCGTCCTCAGCCTTAAGGAAGGATTCTTCAACGACGGGAGCCTGGCGCCCGACGGCCGGTGGGCGGCTTTCCGCACCGGCTTGCCCGACGGCCGAGCCTCGATTGCGATCGTCCCGGTGGGGCCGGGGCCCGCGTCCCCCGCGGAGATCATCCCCCTCGTCGTCAGCGACCGCTTTCTCAGCAACCCCCGTTGGTCGCCCCGGGGGCACTATGTCTACTATTTATCCGAGCGCGACGGACGATGCCGGCTCTACGCCCAGAAGCTCGACCCGGGGTCGAAGAAGCCGCTCGGCGAAGCCGCCGCCGTCTTCACTTCGCCGAGTGAGCGTATCCACCTGAACTATCCCTTGGGCAACGGTTTCATCGACGTGGCGGAGGACAAGATCGTCTTCAGCGTCGATGAAATCACGGGCAACGTCGTCCTGTTGACTCGTAAAAAGCCCTGATCACCGGCCGGCTTCGTCGAGCTTGCGGACCTTTGCGGTGAAGCCCTATCACTTCCTCAGGGGGCTCGTCCAGGCGATGGCCCGGCTCTCGAGAGAAGTCCCCTGCACCTGGTCCAGCCGGGCCAGGGAGACGGCGTAGTCGATGCGGGCCTTCAGCTCCAGGCTGCGGGCCGAGGTCAGGTCGCGTTGCACTTGGAGCAGCGTATAGTTCGTGGATAGGCCGACCTTGACTTTGCGATCCTCGCCCTCCAGGCGCTTTTCGGCCAGCCGGCGCGCGGCCTCGTAGGAAGCGACCCGCCGGAGGTTGGTCTCGACGTCGCGCAGGGCGTTGCGGACCTCCAGGATGATCGCCTGTTCGGTCCGCTCCAACTGGAGCCGGGCCTGCTCGACGTCCAAGCCGGCCCGCGCCGCCGCGGCCCGAGTCAGAATCGTGTTCAGGGGGACGGTCAAGGTCAGCCCCAGCGACCAGTTCTTGTACTTGAAGTTCGTGGCGTCCTTCATCGCCGCCGAAGCCAGGCCGGCGATTCTGCCGACGACGATGCCGGTGAGCGGATTGTTGTCCTGGTAGAGGATTTGGGTGCCCGAAATTCCGGGGCTCCAGTAGGAGAGGTTCAGGCTGAGGTCGGGCAAGAGCTGGTTGCGGGCGTAGACCAGGTCCAAGTCCCGGCTGCGAACGCTGGTCCGGGCCGAGAGAAGCTCGGGCCGGTTGGTTAGGGCGGAGGCCAGGGCGCTTTCAAGGGCCGTGGTCCGCACATCCGCGGCGGGGGTATCGGCGGGAACGATCGGGGCCGGCAACTCGCCGGCGGACGTCCGCAAGTCGAGAAGATTCCGCAGGGCATCCTCGCGGCTCTTGACCAGGGCTTCAGCCTGATGGATCTCGGCCTCCCGCGAAGCCACTTCGGCCTCTGCGGTCAGGACCTCGATCGGGGCCAGCATCCCGATGGCGCTCTCGCTCCGGTTGCGCTCCAAGAGATCCCGGGCCAGCTGGACCGATTGCCGCTTGACCTTGAGGTCCTCGATGGCGTAGACGAGATCCCAATAGGCCGACTCGACGTTGAAGAGCGTATCGAGAACCGCCCTCTTGGCGTCGTACTCGGATCGCTCCCGGTCCTGCTGGGCGATCAGGATCTCCCGGCGCGGGATCCGATATCCGAAGTCGCGCAAGAGCGGCTGGCGGAAGCTGAAAGACAGCTGACTGCCGTAACGGGGGTTGATGGTCTGGTAGTTGCTGTTCGTCTCGCTCTTGTAGGACGACAGCGAAGCGGTCAGGGTACCCCCCGTCGGGATCCGCTGGCTCAGATTGGCCCCGTAATCGTCATACCGGCTGACGATGTTGTCGGTGCCGTCGAAGAAGGAGAACGAGGCCGACCGGTTGCTCTGCTGTCCCGCGTCGAAGCTCAGAACAGGCAGGAAGGCTTCGGCGGCCCGGGTGACGGCGGCGTCGGCCTTTTGAGGCTCGAGGATGGTGATCCGGAGGTCGAGGTTGCTCTCCAAGGCCCGCAGGAGGCAGGCCTCCAAGGTCCACGGCCGGGCTGCCTCCTGGCCGGCAACGGACCCGGCCAGGAGGGGCCCAAGGAAAATAAGGAGGCGTACGAACATCTTGCTCATGGAGGTCTCCCGCCGCACCGGCTTCTACTTTTCGATCCACCCGTCGAACAGGCGGATCAGGCGCCGGCCGTAAGCGGCGTTGCTTTCGGAGTGGGTGACTTGGATGATCGTCGTGCCGGCCACGTTGAGCTCCTTGAAGATCTCCATGATGGCGGTGCCTTCCTTGGAGCTGAGGTTCCCGGTCGGCTCGTCGGCCAGGATCAGCTTGGGCTGGACGATCAGGGCCCGGGCCACGGCCACCCGCTGCTGCTGGCCGCCGGAAAGCTGGTTGGGGAAGAGGTCCTTCTTGCCCACCATCTGGAAGCGGTCGAGCATGTCGGCGACGCGCCCTTTGCGCTCGTCGGTCTTCACTTTCTGGTAGAGAAGGGGCGTCTCCAGGTTCTCGTAGACGGTAAGCTCGTCGATCAGGTGGTAGCGCTGGAAGACGAACCCGATCCAGCGCTTGTGGAGCTCGGACAGGTTGCGCTCGCTCAGCCGGTGGACGGGCTGGCCGCCAAACCAGTACTCGCCCGAAGTCGGCGCGTCGAGCATGCCCAGGATGTGGAGGAGGGTGGATTTCCCCGACCCGGAGGGGCCCATGACGGTCAGAAAATCGCCCTCCTCCACCTCCAGGGCGATGTCGCGCAGGACGAAGGTCCGTCCTCCGCCCTCGTCGTAGGCCTTGGTCAGTCCGTGCGTCTTAATCAACGGCATGGCAACCTCCTCGCCGTCCGGCCGCTTCGCGGCCTCCGGGACGGTTAAAGCTTGGGCTTGTTCTGGATGTTCTCGGAAACGATGTTCCCGTCGAACATGTGGATGATCCGCTGGGCGTACTCGGAGTAGGCCGGGGAGTGGGTGACCATGACCACGGCCGTGCCCGCCTCGTGCAGCTCGGCCATGAGCTTCATGACCTCCTCGCCGTGGACGGAGTCGAGGTTACCCGTCGGCTCGTCGGCCAGGATCAGCTTGGGCCGGGCCACCACGGCCCGGGCCACGGCCACGCGCTGCTGCTGGCCGCCCGACAGCTGCTGGGGAAAATGGCTCTTGCGGGCCATCAGGGCCATGTGCTCGAGGGTCTCGTTGACCCGCTTGCGGCGCTCGGCGGCCGAAAACCCGAGATACAGCAGGGGCAGCTCGACGTTCTCGTAGACGGTCAGTTCGTCGATCAGGTTGAAGCTCTGGAAGACGAAGCCGATGCTGTTCTTCCGCAGGCTGGCCCGCTTGCGCTCGCTGAACTTGGAGATCTCCTGGCCCAGGAAGTGGTACTCGCCGCCGGTGGGCTGATCGATCAGCCCGATGACGTTGAGCAGGGTGGACTTGCCGCAGCCGGACGGCCCCATGATGGCCACGTACTCGCCCTCATGGATGTCCAGGTTGATGGAGTTGATGGCGGTCGTCTCGACTTCCTCCGTCATGTACACTTTCTTGAGATTCCGGATCTTGATCATGGAGCCCTCCTTGTAGGCTTTTGCTGTCCCTATTTGATGATCAGGCGATCGATGTCGTCGCCGAACGACTCGTAGGACGAGGTGATGACCTTCTCCCCCGGCTGCAGGCCCTCGAGGACCTCGTACTCCTGGGTGTTCTGCCGGCCGAGCTTGATGGCCCTTTTAACGGCGGACTTGCCGCCGGGCTCGACCAGGTAGACCCAGTTGCCGCCGGTGGCCGAGTAGAATCCCCCCTTGGTCAGGAGCAGGGCCTCGGTCGGGTCGCTCAGGTTGAGGTCGATGTGCAGGGTCTGGCCGCGGGTGATGCCTTTCGGTTCGGCCTCGACGAACTCCAGGTCGACGGTAAAGCGATTCTCCCGGACCTCCGGGAAGATCTTCCGGACCGCCAGCCCGTACTTCTTGCCGGCCAGATCGAAGGTGCCGGTGCGTCCGATCGCGATCCGGGGCAGGTAGCTCTCGTCGATCGGCGCCCGGACCTTGAAGCCGTCGAGAATGTCGATCTGACCGAGGCTGGCGCCCGGCGCCTTGGACTCGCCGACCTGGGCGTCCATGGCCGTCAGGAAGCCCGAGACCGGGGCCCGGACGATCAGGTTGTCGAGCTTCTTCTTGGCCATTTCCAGGCTTTCCTGCAGGCGGCGCACGGACTCGTCCAGGGACTGGAGCTGGAGCTCCCGGAAGGCCAGGTCGTTGCTCTGCGTCTCGGCCGTGATGTCCCGCTTGCGGACGAGGTATTCGTACTGGTCCTTCTGGATCTCGTATTCGTGGCGCGAGATGAGGTCGGTCTTGACCAGCTCGGCGTAGCGGTCGTACTTGCGCTTCTCCTGTTGGAGCTGGTTCTCGATGTCGTTCATGTCCTTGCGGATCTGCATCTTGTACTGCTCCATCTGGAGCCGGGTCTGACGCAGGTTGTTGGTCGCGCTGAAGAGGTCGGACTCGCGCCACATGATGTCGAGGACGGTGTTGGTGTTGCCCATCTTGAGGATGGGGTCGCCGGCCTTGATCATGGCGCCGGCCTCGAGGTAGATCTTCTCCACCGTCCCGCCTTCCAGCGCGGTCAGGAAATAGGTGTTGCGCGGAATGACGCTGCCCATGGCGGCGATAAACTCCTGAAAGGGACCCTTGGTCACCGTCGAGATCTGAAGGCGCTCGCCCTCGACGTTCAGGGTCGAGGTCCTGAATTTGAACCCCACCACATAGACGGCGAAGGCGACGAAAAGGATGCTCCCGGCGATCAGAGCGATCTTTTTCGGCGGCCACTTCTTCTTTTCGATTTTCCGATCCATGCCCATGGCGGCCTCCGTTGATGCCTCGACTCCGGAGCTCCCGGCGTCGGGGAATGCTTTAGATGCAGGGATCGTGCCAAGTCGGAAACAGTTCGCTCCAGCCCCAAATTCCCCCTTACCGGACCATGGAGAAAGCCCTTTGTGTTCGCCTCAAGACAGGAGCTGTCCGCTATCGGACACTTGCGGCCGAAGCGGCGCTTCGGCCGAGGCTCATTTCCCCCGGCCAAGACCGGAATTATGCAAGGCACGTTTTTTGCTATAATAATCCCTTCGAAAGGCCGCCCATGGAAAAGAAATCGGGTAAGATCCTCCTCATCGACGACGATCCGGACATCCTCCAGGCGGCACGCCTGTTCCTGAAGCAGCACGTCGCCCAAGTCCACACCGAAAGCAACCCCGAGCGGGTCGAAGCCCTGCTTCGCGAGGACAAGTACGACGTCATCTTCCTGGACATGAACTTCAGCCAGGGCCGGACGGACGGCCAGGAAGGATTCTTCTGGCTGGGCCGGATCCTGGAGCTCGACCCCTCCGCCGTCGTCATCCTGATCACGGCCTACGGCGATGTCGAGCTGGCGGTCCGGGGCATCAAGGAGGGGGCCACGGACTTCGTCCTGAAGCCCTGGCAGAACGAGAAGCTTCTGGCCACACTGGCCGCGGCGCTCAAGCTGCACCGGACGCAGGCCGAGGCGGACAAGTCCCGCTCCCGCCAGGAGGCTTTAAGCTCCGACCTCGACCAGCCCTTCCACGAGTTCATCGGCCGCAGCCCGGCCATGCAGGCCGTCTTCACCGCCATCCAGAAGCTGGCCTCGACGGAGACGAACGTCCTGATCCTGGGCGAGAACGGCACGGGCAAGGAGCTGGTGGCCCGGGCCCTGCACCGCCAGTCACGGCGCTCCGGGGAGGTCTTCCTCTCGGTCGACATGGGCGCCCTGAGCGAGACGCTGTTCGAGAGCGAGCTGTTCGGCCACATGAAGGGCGCCTTCACCGACGCCCGGGAGAGCCGGCCCGGCCGCTTCGAGATCGCCTCGGACGGGACCATCTTCCTGGACGAGATCGGCAATCTTCCCCTGACCCTCCAGTCCAAGCTGCTGCGGGTGCTCGAGACGCGGACGGTGACCCGCCTCGGCTCGAACATCCCGATCGACATCGATATCCGGCTGATCTGCGCCACCAACATGCCCATCCACGAGATGGTCGCCCAGAAGCAGTTCCGCCAGGACCTGCTGTACCGGATCAACACCATCGAGATCCGGCTGCCGCCGCTGCGCGAGCGGATCGAGGACTTGCCCCTCCTGGTGGACCACTTCCTCGACCTGTACGGCCGCAAGTATCACAAGCCGGCCAAGCGGCTTCATCCCGCCGCCCTGAAGAAGCTGGAGAAGCACGCCTGGCCGGGCAACATCCGGGAGCTCCAGCACGCCCTGGAGCGGGCGGTCATCATGAGCGACGCGCCGGTGCTGCAACCGGCGGAGTTCCTCCTGGCCGACCCGGAGAGACCGCGGGAGGGCCTGATCCCGGACAGCTGCAGCCTGGTGGACGCCGAGAAGGCGCTCATCCGCAAGACCCTGAGCAAGTTCGGCGGCAACATCAGCCATGCGGCCAAGGAGCTGGGGCTGTCGCGAAGCGCCCTCTACCGCCGCCTGGAGAGATATGGTCTTTAAGCGGTTCCGGGCCGTCTGCGCCCTGCGCGTCGTCCTGCTGGCGGCCACACTTCTGGCGGCGCTCGCTTTCGCCCGCCCCGCGACATCCCGCGACGCTGGCCGTCCTCCTCGCCGCGCTGAGCCTCGACCAAGTCGTCTCGCTCATCCGTTTCGTCGAGCGGACGAACCGCGACCTGACCCGCTTCTTCGAGTCCATCCGGTACGAGGACTACGCCCAGGGCTTCCAGGACGAGGGCCTGGGGCCTTCCTTCGCGGAGCTGCGGGCGGCCCTCTCCGACGTGGCCAAGCGGATGCAGAAGACGCGGGCCGAGAAGGAGGAGCAGGCCCAGTACTTTCAGACCGTCGTCCAGCACGTCGGCGTCGGGTTGATCGTCTTCCAGCCCGACGGAACGGTCGAGCTGATCAACGGCGCGGCCAAGAGGCTGCTCCGGGTGCCCTGGCTGAAGACCATCGAGGCCCTCAACGCGCTGAGCGCGGAGCTCGTCGACGCCCTGTTCCGGCTCGAACCGAGGGAGAAGGCCTTCATCCGGATCGAGATCGAGAAGGAGACGCTGGTCCTGGCCCTCTACGCCACGGAGTTCAAGCTGCGCGGCCGCGAGTTCAAGCTGGTCTCGCTGCAGAACATCCATCGCGAGCTCGAGGAGAAGGAGATGGAGGCCTGGCAGAAGCTGATCCGGGTCATCACCCACGAGATCATGAACTCGGTCACTCCCATCTCCACCCTGGCATCGACCGTCAAGGACCTGACCGCGGATCCCGCCGCGGGCCGCTCGACCTCGAGCAGCGATGAGGAGGAGGTCCGGCGGGACATCCGCCTGGCCGCCCTGACCATCGAAAAGCGCAGCCAGGGGCTGCTCCACTTCGTGGACGCCTTCCGCAGCCTGACCCTCCTGCCCAGGCCGAAGCCGCAGGCCTTCCTCCTGCGGGAGCTGATGGACCGCGTCGGCCGGCTGATGAAAGCCCACATGGACGGCCGGAACATCCGCTTCTCCATCGAGGTCGAGCCGGCATCTCCTGGAGCTCGACGCGGACCCGGAGCTGATCGAGCAGGTCCTGATCAACCTCCTGTTGAACGCCCTGCAGGCCGTCGAAGGCGGGGAAAACCCCGAGATCGGGATGAAGGGCTCGCTCAACGAGCGGGGCCGCGTCCTCGTCCAGGTCCTGGACAACGGGCCGGGCATCCCGGCCGAAACGATCGACAAGATCTTCATCCCCTTCTTCACGACCAAGAAGGGCGGATCGGGCATCGGCCTCAGCCTCTCCAGGCAGATCATGCGCCTCCACCACGGCATGATCCACGTCCACTCGGCGCCCGGCGCCCCGACCGTCTTCACTCTCACCTTTTAGATTCCCGCCTCGATAAAGTGAGGGCGATCTTTTCCCAGGGGGACTTGCAGGCGTCTCATCGCTTTCCGGTGTAAACAAATTTGCATATCTCCTGCCATTTCCCGCGGCCTTCCTTTCCCGCGGCCGGAAAGCGCAGGCGGATGCGGCGTCCGATCCGCAGGTATGGGCGGAGTCAACCGCAGTAGCCTGGTCGCCCGCCCTCCGCCTGCTCCAAAAAAGCGTAGCTCTCGCAGGGGAGCCGGCCTCAACAACGGGCGTGACCGAGGCCATGAAGGGGGCACTCGCTCTCACTAATGATAAGCCACGCATTTCCGGATCGCAGCGACGGCTTGCAGGAGCACGGCACGGGAGGATGAAGCTTATCCTGGCACGCTTTTCGCATATGTACGGATCGACGCATATTGATCAAGGAGTTGGATATGACCACCCAAGACCTGATCGAAGCATCGGCCAAGCCGATTATCCTCTCGCTGCTGACCGAGGGCGACAGCTACAGCTACCAGATACTCCTGCGCGTTCGCCTTGTCTCGGGAGGCACCCTGAAGTGGTCGACCGAGATGCTCAACCCCATCCTGCAAAACATGGAGAAGGACGGACTTATCCGCTCGATAGGGAAAGCCGCCCAGGATGGCCCTTCGCGCCTGAGCTATCGACTGACCGAGAAAGGCCGCCGGGAATACACCTTCGAGAGAGAGCGCTGGTACGATGTCCGCGATGCCCTCGACAGGTTTTGGGACCGGGCCGACCTCGTCGGCTTGTCATCGGTATCCACCTGCTAGCGCAGCCATCCGGCCGCGATCGGCGGCGTCTTCGTGTCTTGTTCGTTTCCGGACAGGTGATGCTGCGGAACCGGACACCCAAACCGCCGCTTGGCCTTTTTAAGCGGCCGTTTATCCCCATTAAAAGGCGCTTGACGGCTGCCGTCTGCTCAGGCTATCTTTATCAAAAGCATCGGGAAGATGGATTGAAAAACAATAAGCCTGCGGCCTCCATCAAGAGCAGCCGGAAAGCCTTGCCGCGCCGAACAGACAAGACCGCTCTCGCCTCGACCGTCATTGCCGTGGCCCTCGACCCGGTCCCGGCCGGGCCGTCGAAAGTCGGCTTTCCCGTCGTCGGCGTCGGTGCTTCGGCCGGGGGCTTGGCCGCCTTCGAGGCTTTCTTCTCGGCCATGCCGCCCGACACCGATCCCGGGGTCGCCTTCGTCCTGGTCCAGCATCTGGCCCCGGACCACAAGAGCATCCTGACCGAGCTCATCAAGCGCTACACGAGGATGAAGGCCTACGAGGTCACGGATGGGATGACCGTCCGGCCGAACTGCGCCTACATCATCCCGCCCAACCGGGATATGGCTTTCCTGGACGGCGCCCTGCATCTCCTGGAGCCGATCTCCCCCCGCAGCCTGCGCCTGCCCATCGACTACTTCTTCCGGTCCCTGGCCCAGGATCAGCACGAGCGGGCCATCTGCATCGTGCTTTCGGGCACGGGCAGCGACGGCACCCTGGGCTTGCGCGCGATCAAGGGCGAGGGCGGCATGGCCATGGCCCAAAGCCCCGAAACCGCCGCCTACGACGGCATGCCGCGCAGCGCCATCGCCACCGGCCTGGTGGACTTCGTTCTGCCGCCGGCGGAGATGCCCACCCAGCTGCTGGCCTACATCGGGCATGCCTTGGGCGGCGCCCACCGCCCGGTCCTGCCTCCCACGGCCGCTTCCCAAAGCACCCTGAAGAAGGTCTTCGTCCTGCTGCGCAACCAGACCGGCCACGATTTCTCGCAGTACAAGCCGAACACCATCGCCCGCCGGGTGGAGCGGCGCATGGCCGTCCACCAGATCGGGGCCATGAGCGACTACGTCAAGCTCCTGCAGCAGACACCGGACGAAGCGGACGCCCTTTTTCGCGACCTGCTGATCGGCGTCACCAGCTTCTTCCGCGATCCGGCCGCGTTCGGCGCTCTGGAGGAGGAGGTCATCCCGCTCCTGTTCAAGGGCAAGGCCGCGGGCGCGCCGGTCCGGGTCTGGGTGCCCGGATGTTCCACCGGAGAGGAAGCCTATTCCATCGCCATCCTGCTGCAGGAGCGCATGGAAGCCCTGAAGCGGAGCTTCAAGAGTCCAGGTCTTCGCCACCGACATCGACGGCCGGGCCATCGAGACGGCCCGCCCGGGCGTCTTTCCGGGCAGCATCGCCCACGATATCCGGCCGGAGCGGCTGGCCCGCTATTTCGGCCAGGAATCCGAGGCCGGCACCTTCCGCATCCGCAAGGCCATCCGCGACCTGATGGTCTTTTCCGACCATGACGTGATCAAGGATCCCCCTTTCTCGAAGCTCGACCTGATCAGCTGCCGCAACCTCCTGATCTATCTCGACGCCGAGCTGCAGAAGCGGATCATGGCGCTGTTCCATTACGCCCTGAACCCGGGCGGCTTCCTCTTCCTGGGCACGTCCGAGACGGTGGGAGAGGCCGGAGATCTCTTCACGAGCCTGGACCGCAAGATGAAGATCTACCAGCGCCGCGAGCCCCCGCGGGGCGCCGTGCGGCCCGCCTTCGGCGGGTCTGCAACCGGCCGCGGCCGAGGACAAGCCCACCGTCCGGGGCCCGGAGCAAGCTCCCGATCCGGGACGCCCACCCCTGCGCGAGCTGGCTGAGCGGGCGTTGCTCCAGCAGTTTGCACCGGTCGGGGCCCTGATCGACGGCCGCGGCGACATCCTCTACCTCCACGGCCGCACCGGTGCTTACCTGGAGCCCGCTCCGGGCGAAGCAACGACGCCCAATATCCAGAAGATGGCCCGGGACGGGCTCCGCCAGGAGCTGACCACGGCCCTGCACAAAGCCGTGGTCCAGAAAGCGCGGGTCCGGCTCCGGGACCTCCGGATCGGGAGCGATAAGAGCCGGCCCCTGGTCCGGGTGACCGTACAGCCCATGCCTGATGGGCCGGAGGCGGCCCTGTTCCTGGTCGTCTTCGAGCCGCTCCCGGAGCCCGAGCCGGGGCTCCCGTCGAAGTCCGCCGCAGGCAAGACCCCGGCGGCGGGCCCCAAGCACCCGGCCGCCGAGGCGCGGCAAGCGGCGCTCCTGCAGGAGCTGCGGGCCAAGGACGAGTACCTCCAATCGGCCAACGAAGAGCTGGAAACCTCCAACGAGGAGCTCAAGTCCGCCAACGAGGAGATGCAGTCGATCAACGAGGAGCTGCAGTCTACGAACGAGGAGCTGGAGACCTCCAAGGAGGAGCTGCAGTCGGTCAACGAGGAGCTGGCTACGGTCAACTCCGAGCTGCAAGCCAAGGTGGCGGACCTGTCCCGGGCCACGAACGACATGATCAACCTCCTGTCCGGCACGGGCATCGGCACGGTCTTTGTCGACCACCAGCTGCGCATCCTCCGTTTCACCGCGGCCGTGACCCCGATCATCAACCTGATTCCCACCGACGTCGGGCGCCCGGTGGGCCACATCGTCTCCAACCTGGTCGGATACGACCGCCTGACGGCGGACCTGATAGCTGTTTTGGACAGCTTGATCCCGAAGGAGATCGAAGTCCGGATCCAGGCGGGCACCTGGTATCTGATGCGCCTGCAGCCGTACCGCACCCAGGACAACGTGATCGAGGGCGCGGTCATCACCTTCGTCGACGTCACCGAGCGGAGGAAAGCCCAGGATGCTCTGAGGGAGACGGAGAGCTTGCGCCGCCTGGCCGCCGTCGTGCGCGACGCGCGGGATGCCGTGACACTGCAGGATTTGCAGGGCCGGATCCTGGCCTGGAATCCCGCGGCCGAGAGGATCTACGGCTGGAGCGAAGCCGAGGCGCTGGCGCTGAGCCTCCGCGATCTCCTCCCGGAGGATCGGCGCGAAAGCGAACCGTCCCTCCTGCCTAAGAACGGCAGAAGCGGAGCCATCGAGCCCTACCGCACCGTGCGGCGCACCAAGAGCGGCCGGATCGTGGAGATCTGGCTGACGGCAACCGCTTTGGAGACCGAAGCCGGCGTCGTCTATGCCGTCGCCACGACCGAGCGATTGATCGTCCCAAGCCAAGGGGAGTAGCCACATGCCTGTCAAGAGAACACCGAGCGGGCCCCCCGCCGCACTTCGACGGCGGGCCACGGAAATCGCCCGCGACGCGGCGCCCGCGGCGGCGATGCCGCTCGAGCGTCTGTCGGCCGCCAAGGCGCGGAAGCTGGTTGAAGAGCTGCGCATCCATCAGATCGAGCTGGAAATGCAGAATGAAGAGCTGCGCCGGACCCAAGCGGAGCTCGAGGCCTCCAAGGCCAAGTATTTCGAGCTCTACGACCTGATGCCCATCGGCTACTGCACCCTGAACGAGGCCGGCTTGATCCTGGAGGCCAACCTGACCCTGGCCTCGCTCCTGGGCGTGGAGCTGAGGACCCTGATCAAAAAGCCTCTGACCCGGTTCATCGGCAGGGAAAGCCAAGATATTTATTTCCGCCAGCGCCGGCTGCTGATGGAATCGGGCATGCCGCAGACGTGTGACCTGGATATGGCAACAGATTCCGGGGCCCACTTCTGGGCCCGGCTGGAGGGCAACCTGGCCCGGGATGCGGCCGGAGGGCCCGTTTGCCGTTTCGTCGTCAGCGACATCACCGGTCGTAAGCGGGCCGAGGACGCCCTACAAGCCTCCCTGCGGGAAAAGGAGACCTTGGTTCGGGAAATCCATCACCGGGTCAAGAACAACATGCAGGTGATCTCCAGCCTGCTCAGCCTGCAGGCCGCGACGCTCAAGGACGAAGACTCGCGTCGGATTCTCAAGGAAGGCCAGTTGCGCATCCGGGCTATGGCCCTGATCCACGAGAAGCTGTACCAGGCGAGCGACTTCTCCAGGATCGACTTCGCCTCCTACCTGAAAAGCCTGGGCGTCTACCTATCCCAGTTCTACAAGATCGACGCCGAGCGGGTCCGTTGGGAAACCGACTTGGAGGAAGTGAGCCTGGACATCAGCTCGGCCGTCCCCTGCGGCCTCCTTTTCAACGAGCTGGTTTCCAATGCCTTCAAGCACGCCTTCCCGAACGGACGAAGAGGGACGGTCAGAATCCGGCTCCGGCAGGAGAAGGATGGGACGGTGGACCTGCGGATCGCCGACGACGGCGTAGGCCTCCCCCCCGAGCTGGACTTCGCCCATACCGAGAGCCTGGGCCTGCAAATCGTGAACACCCTGATCGGCCAGATCGGCGGGACCATTACCCACGACGGATCCAAGGCCACCGCATTCACCATCCGCTTCAAAGAATTGGAGGCCAGGGCCAGGGCCTGAGGCTCCCTTGAGGGGGCGAGGCCTTGACAGACCGGAGTCCAGCGGATTATCCTCCTTTCGGCCTGTATCGTGCTCAGCCAAGATCGAAACCTTTCTGCGTCAGCGCATAAAAACTCCGCCCTTTTCGACCGCTAAGCCTCATCTCGCAAAGGAGACAGACATGCACTTCGACCTCTTGTCGCCCAAAGACCTGAAGGCCATGGATGCCTTGAGGGATTCCTACGGGGGAGGAAAAGAGATCTCCGCCCGGATCGAAGCCCTGAGGGAGTATGAAGCCAGGAAAAAGGCCGCCGCCGCCAAAGGCTGGGGGGAGATCCTGGAATCAGCCGAGGGCTACGTCAAGCACTTCGCCAAGGTCGAGGATTTCGTCGCCAAGAACGGAATCGGCTGGACCAAGAAGGGCGTCTGCACCGCCCAGGTCTCAGGCTTCCAGGGAGCCCCGGTCACCCTCGACTGCATCCGGCGGGTGAGCGAACACGGGGACGTGCTGTTCCCAACCGAGATGATCTCGGTCGTGCCCATGACCGAGACCTACGTCTATAGCGGCGACCTTCTGACCACCCTGGCCCTGGCCGAGAACATCCTGGGCGCCAGCAAGTTCTGCTCCACCAACCTGATCGGCACTCCCCTCAAGGAAGACCGCTTCGCCCGGCTGGAGAAGGTCACCGGCGAGACGTTCGAGCGGGCCGCCCTCGGGAACGGGCTGAGCCAGATGAGCCTCAAGAACATGGGCACGGCCTTCGGCAACCTGGGAGGCGTGGAGGTGGGCAACAACAACCATCTCGTCTACCTGGACGGGATCACCCGCGCCGCCCTCGAGACGGGCGCCAGCTTCTTCCTGAACCCAAGCTGGTCGACGATCGTCGCCGCCTGCTACTACGCCAGGGAAATCCCCAATCTCAGCTTCAAGATCTCGATGCTCCTTTCCACCCAGAACGCCATCCAGCTCCGGATGCTGATGAACATCATCAAGGAATACCTCCGGGACGACGGGACGTCCCCCATCTACGAGATCAACATCGGCAACGCCGCCACCCCGGAAACCTTCGTTCAGTGCATCCACGAGCTTCAGGATTCCGGCCTTCCCCCCGTCTCCCTGGCCGCTCACCTGCGGATCAACCCCGACCTGGGCCGGGCCGACTTCAACTGGACCGAGAACGCGTTCAAGGTGTTCGAGGCCGGGTGCGATCTGACGATCAAGTACGAAAGCGACGGGGAATCCCGGCCTTACGATACGATGGAGGCGTACTTCCTCTCCGACGAGGAGCGAAACGCCAAGGCCGAGCTCATCGGCGACGTGATCTACCACAAATGCCTCCGCTGCGACCTGGACGCCAAAGAGATCATGCGCCGGGGCCACAAGGCCCGGTTCGCCCGGATCTCCAGCCGCGGCTGAGTCGAGGCCGGGATGGATCTGCAGATCGGGAACCGAGCCGCTCTGGTGGCGGCGTCCAGCCGGGGGCTGGGCAGGGCCGTCGCCGCCGCCCTCTGCCGCGAAGGCGCGAAGGTCGTAATCTGCGCCAGGGACGAAACCCGGCTTCTCGAGGCCCGGGACGCCATCGCCCGCGATACCGGAGGCGACGTCCGGGCTTTTCCGGCCGACGTCACGGACGGGCGGAATGTCCGGGACCTGGTTCGATTCGTCGAAGCGGAGCTCGGCTCTCTGGACATTCTGGTCTGCAACGCCGGAGGGCCGCCGTCCGGCCCGGCGGACGACTTCACCCCGGACGACTACCGGCGCGCCCTGGACCTGAATCTCATGAGCACGGTCCATCTCTGCCATGAAGCCGTCCCCCTGATGAAGAAACGGAACTGGGGCCGGATCATCGCCCTGACGTCCGTCTCGGCCAAGCAGCCGATCGACAGCCTGATCCTGTCCAACACGGCCCGGGCCGGCGTCCTGGGGTTCGCCAAATCGCTGGCCGGCCAGTTGGCGGGCTTCGGCATCACGGTGAACGTGCTCTGCCCCGGCTACACCAAGACGGAACGGGTGGAAAGCCTGGCCCGGACCTTCGTCGAGAAAGGCTTGGGCACGCTCGAGGATTACTTCAGCCGCTTGGAGAAGGCCATCCCCCTGGGGCGGCTGGGAAAGCCGGAAGAGATCGCCGCGGCCGCCGTTTTTCTGGCCTCGAATGCGGCCACCTATATCACCGGGGTCGCCCTCCAGGTGGACGGCGGCTTCATCAAGGGCCTTTTCTGAGACAACGACAAGGCCGGGGGCCGAAAGGCCCGCGGCAAGGGAGGCGCGGATGGAACACCTGATGAGCCAGTGGGAGGGAACCCCGTACCCGGAGATGATCAGGAATCTTCCGGAGATCGTCACCCCCGTTCCCGGCGTCCGCGGCTGGCTGCTCCAGGGCCCGGGGAGCCAAGCCGTCTTCTTCGACATCCAAGCCGGCATTCGGATCCCTCCCCACTCCCATTGCGCGCAATGGGGCCTGGTGGTGGAGGGCGAGTTCTCGCTGACGATCGCCGGCCAGGCCAGGACCTACCGGAAAGGCGAGTGGTATTTCGTACCGGCCGAGGCCGTCCACTCGGCGGATTTCCCCGTGCGGGTGAACGTCATCGACGTCTTCGACGATCCCGCCCGGTACAAGGCCAAGGCCTGAAACCCGGACGCCCATGGACAACCTGGAATCCCTGTTCAGCCCGGTCATGAGGAAGTTCGAGGGGTATGCCATCGGCAAAATGCTGAAATACCTGGAGGACCCGGCCATCATCTCCTTCGCCGGGGGGCTGCCCAGCGCCGACGTGTTCCCCGCGGACTTCATCCGGAAGGCGGCCGAAAGATCCCTGACGGAGAACTGGAGGGAGTCCCTCCAGTATTCGTCCATCCCGGGAGAAAAGAGCCTGATCGAGGCCGTCGTCGAGTTCCTCAAGAGGGACGGCATCCGAGTCGCCGCCGAGAACGTCCTCATCACCACATCCGGACAGAACGGGATCGACCTGGTCGGGCGCCTCTTCCTGAGCCCCCGGGATTTCGTCGTGACCGACCTCCCCACTTTCGGAGGCGCCCTGGCCGCCTTCGAGCTCGAAGACGCCCAGTACCTGGCCTTCGATATCGAGGAAGACGGCTCCAACGTCGCGGCCATGGAGGCCGCGATCGAGGCCTCGATCAAGCGGGGGACGAAGCCGAAATTCGTCTATGTCGTCCCTGATTTCCAGAATCCCTCCGGCATCACCATGAGCCTGGAGAAGAGACGGGCCCTGCTCTCCCTGAGCGACCGTTTCGGCCTGCCCATCATCGAGGACAGCCCCTACCGCGACCTGAGATACGTCGGAGAGCGTCTGCCCTCTCTCTATGCCCTGGATGAAGACCACGGCCGGGTCATCGGCCTCTACACCTTCTCCAAGATCCTGTGCCCCGGCCTGCGGGTCGGCTTCGCCATCGGGCCGCCCGAGGTCATCAGGAAGCTCAATTTCATCAAGAGCGCCAATATCCTCAACACCCCGAAGCTGAACCAGGACATCTGCGCCGCCTTCCTCGGCGAGTACGACCTCGATGCCCACTTCCGGGCGGCGAACCGGTATTATTGGGAGAAGCTCACGTTCTTCCTGGCCGCGATGGCGGAGCATTTCCCGGCGGACCGGGGCGTCCGCTGGACCAAGCCCGAAGGCGGGCTCTTCCTCTGGATCACGACGCCGGAGGAGATCAACACGCTCGACCTTTTCTACCGGGCCATCGAGGAGAAGGTCGCTTTCGTCCCCGGCGAGGTTTTTTACCCCCACAGCGCCCGCCGGACCAACGCGATGAGGATCAATTTCTCCTATCCGACCAAGGAGCAGATCGTCGAGGGCATCCGCAGGCTGGCCGCCGTGATGGCCGGGTTCAAGACGGCTTGAGCCCCGGCTCTGCAGAGGCTCGACGAGCTATCGTTCCTGGCCCGGCCCGGGCTCGGGCAGCCCCAGGCTGACCCGATGCCAGAAGCCGCCGAAGGCGATGGCCAGCAGCGGATAGAGCCGCAGCGGCAGAACGCCCGCGACGAGGCCGGCCAGGCTGAGGAGCCCCGATGCCACCCCCTTGGTCGAACGGTAGATCAGGGCGTCTATGGTCATCTTGCCCCGGTAGCGGGCGGTGAACGGCAGGGGAACGTAGAGCACTTCCTTGGAGGCGCGGAAGACCGAGTAGTCCACCGTCTTGGAGAGGAAGAGGGCCGCTCCCAGGACCGGCAGCAGCGGCAGGGCGACGCCGGCCACGGCGGCGGCGCCGTACAGCAACGGCACGGCGGCCAGGATGTGGCGCACCTGGAAGCGGCGCAGAAGCAGGGGGCAAAGCCCCAGCTGCAGCAGGAAGGCCACGGCATTGATGCCGCCGAAGAAGAAGCCGAGGAAGGCGGTGCGCGGCTCCTGCAGCGGCATGGCCGTCTGCAGGCTGCGGTGGAAGGCGATGTCAAAGAGCACCGTGATCGACTGCGAGGCGATGACCATCAGAGCCAGGCGACCGAGAGTGGGGTCGGAGCGCAGCAGATCCCAGGCAAAGTGGTCGGCCAGGCGGCCGGGTTGTTTGTCGGCGACGGTCGGCCCGGGTCCCGCCTGACGGAAAGCCCTGCGACTGAGCAGGGCCGCGACGGCGGTCAAGACGGCGGCACAGACGACGACCAGCTCCGAGCCGATCCTCTTGGACAACAGGCCGGTCAACAGGCCGCCGGTAACCGAGCCCGCCGTCGTCGTGGCGATGATGACACCGTTCCAGCGCTTGCCGTCATCTGTCGAGAACAAGCTGTTGATGAAGGCCCAGGACTGCTCCACGATCAGCACGATATAGGCCTGGGCGAAGATATAGAGGACGAAGGCGCTGCCGCGGAGGCCGCGGCGGGCGGCGGTGGCTGTCGCCGCCAGGACCAGTCCGGAAACGATCAGGGTGAGCGCGTACGTGGCCGAGGGGCCGAAACGGCGCAGCAGGCGGCTGATGGCGTAAGTGAGAACAACCATGACCAGGGGCAGCAGCATCAGCGCCTCGGTCAGCCGGCTGGCATGGTAATGGGCCAGGAAGATGGAGGATGCGGCCGAGCGCGCCATCTCGTAGCCCATCAGGGCCAGGGTGGCGGCAGCCACGATGGTCGCCACCGCCGGCATGAGCTTGGCGCGATCCGTCATGCCCATCAATTTACCACAGAAGCGTTCGTGGCCGAACGGCGAATCTCTCCACCCATCCAAGCGGGCGAAATTGACAATACCTGCCAAAAGATCAATGATATCGGGGCCGCAGGCAGCCTTGGCCGACGATCTGGCCGTAGCCGCGGCGCGCGGCCGATCTCAGGACGACATCACGCTCCTCTCGAGCCGTCCGCCGGGCCTCCAGCGCCCTGAAGCGGAGCGCCGAGGCATCCGCCGTCGAAGGAGATCCGTCATGAAATTCCGCCTATCTCTTGTTTTATGCGCGATGTTCGTGATCGCGACCGCCGCGCCGGCCCAGATCCCGCCCCAGGCGCAGTCCCTCATCGACAAGCATATGGCCTGGCTCGGCGGCCGGACTGTGCTCGACGGCCTGCACACCCTGACGTTGGAGGGCACGATCGAAGCCTCCGGCCTGAAGGGCACCGTCTCGCTGCGGGCCCGCGACGACGGCCGCCAGCGCATGGAGTATGACCTTAAAGTCATGAAGGGGACCGAATGCCTCGACGGGGAAGCCGGTTGGGCGCGCAATCCCAGCGGCCAGATCGAGGACCTGGGTCTGGAGAAGGCGGCCCAGCTGAAGCGCGAGCACGGCCGCGCCTTCAACCGACACCTGCGCGGCGAGGGCGTTGCCGTATCGGCCGCCGGCGAGATGGAGAAGGACGGACGCCCCTGGTCCCTGCTGCGCTTCGAGTATCCCGGGGGCGCCCGCTACGAGATCTTGGTCGACCCCGAAACCGGCGAGTCGGTCTGGTCGCGGACGACGGAGGACGGCCGCGCCACGTGGAGCCGAGGCTCCGACTTGCGCCTCGTGGACGGCGTGCGTTTCGCCTTCCGCCAGGAGACCTTCGCCGAGCACGCCGCCGAGAATCAGACCGTGACCTGGGCGCGCATCGCGGTGAACGCTCCCCTGGACGCCGACCTGTTCGTGCGGCCGGGTGCAGGGGCCCGCGTGGCGCGGCTTGCTGCAGGGCCGAACGGTCGGCGGCTGGCTCCCTATCGAGCTGCACCAGGAGCGCTACATCTACCTGCGCGGCCGCGTGAACGGCGCCGACACGGACATCCTGCTCGACTCCGGCGCCGGCCTCACGGTGCTCGACCGGGCCTTCGCGGAGTCCGCCGGCTTGCGCGCGCAAGGCGCCGTCGCGGCCCGCGGCACGGGCGGCGTGACGGAAGCCGGCTTGGTCGAGGGGGTGACCCTCCAGGTCGGCGACCTGACGATCGGCCCCCTGACCGCCGCCGTGCTCGACCTCTCCGCCCTGGCCGGGAGGTTCGGCCGCTCCATTCCGGTCATCCTGGGCAAAGAGCTGTTCCACGCCATGATCGTGGACCTCGACTATCCGAGCTCGCGGATCCGCTTTCACGATCCCGGAGCCTTCCGCTACGACGGCGCCGGGCATCGGCTCGAGCTGCTGCCGGCCGATGACGGGCACAAGGATCTGCGGCTTTCAATGGAGGGAGGCGAGCCGGTCGTCGTCGGCCTCGACACCGGCCAGGGCGGGGCCTTGGCCGTGTTCGGCCATTACGCCCGGCAGAGGGGCTTTCTGGAGGGGCGGCCTCTCTCCGAGAGCCTGGGGGGCGGAGTCGGGGGCGCGACCGTTTCCAAGACGGGAACGCTCCGCTCGGTCGCCCTGGCGGGCTTCGAGCTGCACAACGTCCCGGTGACCTTCCCCCCGGAGGACGTCAAGGGCGCCTTCGACACCAAGCGCCAGGCGGGCAATCTGGGAGCCGGCATCCTGACCCGCTTCCGGGTGCTGTTCGACTACGCGCACGAATGCCTCTGGCTCGAGCCGGGGCCCGATCTAGACGCGCCATTCCCACGCGACCGCACCGGCTTGGCATTCCAGAGGGACGGTCAGGCTCTCCGCGTCATCTTCGTAGCTCCCGGCAGCCCCGCCGCCGCCGCCGGCTGGCGACTAGGGGAACGCGTGAACGCTCTCGACGGCGAGGCCATCGGCCCCGACTGGTGGCGGGTCATGGCCCGCTGGGCGCGCGCCGCCGACGGCACGATCGTCCGCCTGACGCTGGCCGACGGCAGCATCCGGACGCTGGCGCTGAAAGCGTTCTACTGATACGGCGTAACAGCCCCGCGCGCTCGGCTATCACCGTACCGGCGTCAGGATGACGGCCAGTCCGCCGCCGGGCGCCAGGCGGACGGCGAGGCTGTCTCCGGCCTTGACGGTCTTCGACTCGATGCTCAGGCTGGTGCCGTCGGTGGCGGCGTCCGACCCGTCGGCAAAGATTTGGGCTTCATACGCGCCCGTCCCCGAGGAAGGCCATCGGGATGGCGATCTCGCGCGCATCCCAATTGGTCATGGCCCCCAGGTACCAGAGATCGCCCTTGCGCCGGGCCATGACGATGGACTGCCCGGGAAAGCCGCTCAGGACTTTCGTATCGTCCCAGACGGTGGGAACTTTTTCGATGAACTCCAGCCCCGGCTGGCCCTCGTAGGCCTCCGGGTAGTCCGCCAGCATCCCCAGCGGCGCCTCATAGACGACATATGCGGCCAGCTGATGGGCCCGCGTTCCCTGGGCCATGGGCTCGCGGCCGCGGGCTTCGAACTTGCCCCGGGCGGCGTTGCGGAACGCGCCGGGGGTGAAATCCATCGGTCCCGGCCAGCATCCGGGTGAAGGGGATGGTCACGTCGTATTCGGGCGTAATCCGCTCGCTCCACAGGCTGTACTCCAAGCCCATGACGGCCTCGATCCCCGACCAGGTTGGGGTAGGTGCGCCGTAGGCCGGTTTCCTTATAGGCGCCGTGCAGGTCGACCAGCAGGTGATGCTCGGCCGCCCGGCGGACCCAGTTGGCCGTGAAGTCGGACCATCTCCTGGTCGTCGCGGTTCTGGCCGTCGATCTTGATGCCGGCCACTCCCCACTTCTCGTAGAGGGCCAGGGCCGCGTCGAGCTCACGGTTGAGCGCCGCCCACTCGACCCACAGCACCAGCCGGACGTTATGGCGCTTGGCGTGGAGGAGGAGCGCGGGCATGTCGATCGCGGGCACGGGCTTGATGACGCTCTCCGTGTGCCAGCCGCCGTCGATCAGCATGTAGGGGAAGCCGTGGGCCCCGGCGAACTCGATATAGTGCTTCATCGTGGCCGTGTTCATGCCGGGCTTGAAGGGCACGTTCCTGGCGAAGCTTTCGGTCCACCAGTCCCAGGCGGCTATCCCCGGCTTGATCCAGGACGTGTCGGCGATGGCGCAGGGCGGGTTGAGGTTCAGGACGATGTCGCTGGTCTCGATCAGCCGGCCGGGCGTCGGCGCGACCATCAGCACGCGCCACGGTGTCGACTTCGGCGTCGCCGCGACGACGGGCTGTTCGAGAGCGTGATACTGCGTCCAGGCGATGTTGCGGGCGATGCTCTCCTTGCGCGGGGGCAGGCAGAGCTTGCTGATCAGGGCATCGGCCGCCCCGGGACGCCGCCCACGTACATATTGGCGTAATCGTTCAGGTCCGCCTCCAGGAGCGCGATCCACGGCCCGTCGGGGACCTGGACGACCAGGGGCAGGTTGATGAGGTCGGAAGGCTTGATTGCGTCGAGCCGTACGGGCAGGTACTCGCCCTCGTTGTGGGTGTTGAAGCGCCCCATGTTCAAGGCCCAAGCGGTGGCACCGGGCACAAAGTGGAACCCGGTGTTTTCGGCCGACAGGGCGAACCGGTCGATCGCCTCCTGCTTGGGCAGGATGTAGCGGAAGGCGACTCCTTCATCAAAGACCCGGAAGACCAAATCGACGCGCCGCCCGGGAGACTTGGTTTCGCGAAGCGACACGCTCAGCTGGTTATAATGGTCCCGGACTTGGCGCCTTGCTCCGAACGCGTTCTCCCAGGTCGAGTCCGCCGCCTGCCGGTCCGTGGCCACGACCTCGAAGTCCGTGTCCAGGGGGCGGGCTCCGAAAATGTCGAGGCCGAGAGGCGAATCGAGGAGGACCGGCTTGCCCTGGAAGCTGACCGAATAGTAGGCGCGCTCCCCCTGCAGATAGGGTTGGGGCAGCGCTTTCAGCGCCAACGATACGACCAGATTCCCGTCGGGAGAGGCGACGGTCATAGCCTCGGACCCTGAGCCGGGCTTGCGGCAGGCCGAAGCTGCGAGAATGATAAGGACCGAGGCGGCCAAAAGGCGGCGGAATGTCTTCATTGGGGATATTCCTTTATTCGCGGGAGGGCGAGCTTCATCGGGAACGATCATACCGGTCTCTCTGAGCTTTTCAAGCGTGTGCGCCGAGCTGCAAGGCGCAGGTTCGATTCAAAGCGCTATGAACGCATCGCTCCAAAGCCGCTGGACAAACTGTTGCCAGGGGATGACCTCGATCCCCCCCGGCATATGGCGCGCCTGTTTTTCGAGGCAGACGATGCAGCGTTTTTTTACCGGCCCGTCTTCGGCCAAGGCGGTCAAAGCCGCCGCGTCTACATCGTGGATCCTTGAAGACCCTTTGACCTCAATCGCCAACTCCTTGTCTCCCAGAATGAAGTCCACCTCGCGACCCGTGGAGGTCCGCCAAAAAGCGATCGGCAATTCCGGAGCCCGATAGGCCTGGTAGGCTTTCAGTTCCATAAGGATGTATTGTTCGAAAGCCGTTCCGAAGGCCGGATTTCCCCGCTGCGGTTTCTGCCTGGCGAGATAATTGGTCACCCCCACATCGAACAGATAAAATTTTTCGGTGTTGATCAAGCGGCGGTTCAGGGACCGCCTCCAAGGCGGAATGCGAAACCCCAGATAGGTGTCTTCGAGAATATCGAAGTAGGTACGGACGACCTTGTGAGAGACGCCGGTTTCACGTGCGACGTTGACATAGTTGACCAAGCCGCTGGAGGTCAGCGCCGCCACCCGCAAGAACTCGGAAAAAGCCGGAACGTTCTGCGTCAACGCTTCGGCGATGACTTCCTCCTTGAGATAATCGGCGATATAGGAGCGCAGATCCTCAAGCGGATCCGGCGAGAGATAATGCGGCGGAAGAAGTCCGGAAATCATCACCCGCTCCAGATCAAAACCGCTCACCTCCATGAAAGACAAAGGGGTCATGATCCGCCGCCAAGCCCGACCGCCCAGCAGATTGGCATGTCCGCGGCGGAGCTTGCGGGCGCTCGATCCGGTCAATAGAAACGACAACCCTTTGTTTTCGATCAGCCAATGCACTTCATCGAGAAGGGCCGGGATCTTCTGAACCTCATCAATCACGATCAACCCTTGATGATTCAGGTATCGCTCCCTAAGCAGCGACGGACGTGACGCGTACTCGGCCCAAACATCCGTTTTCAGCAGGTCGATGACCTCAACGCCGGACAGGTGCGTGGAAATCCAATACGATTTCCCCACCTTTCGCGGTCCCCATAGAAAAGCCGATTTCCCGCGCGGCAATTCGAGGGACAACAACCTTTTGTTAATTTTCACCATGAGAGCAATATATCCGGATAAATTGCCAGTGTCAAGAATAATATCCTATTGTCTCGAAAAGCCGGCCGCTTTCTTTAACCCCAGATTATGCACGAGTCGAGATGGCTGCAGCCCCCATTCTTTAGGAAAAATCCAGAAGCCGAGACTACTGCTTCTTGTACTCGACCACGACGGAGCCGGGGAGCAAATCGATATGGAGCCGGAGCGCCGCAAGCTCGGAGCCGCGGAGGATCCGCCTCTCGGACACTTCATAGCCGTAGGACCAGGTCACGGCATAGCGGCCGTCGGGATCGATCTCCCGCGGCGATACGGCCGATCGCTCTCGGCCTTGTCCCGACGGAAGGCCAAGATGATCCCGTCCCCCTCGGCCGGCCGGTGGTACTGCGTGACGGACCAATCCGTTGTCTTCAGAGTCACCGGCGAAAGCGGGTAGAAATCGCCGAACCAATACGGGCGCAGCCGCTTGCCTTCGGCGATCCCCTTGGCCAGCTCGGCCCGCGGGTAGTCCGCGGGGCGCGTGTCCTCGGCGAAGGAGATGCCGCCGTTGAAGCCGCTGCGAAAGAGATACGGGTCCGAGCCCATTTGCCCGCAGGTGCTGAACGGCACATACCGGTTCAGTCCCGCGCTCATCAATTGATTTTTGGTCGCCGCTTCGCGAACGGTGGCGGCTTTCAGGTCAGTCATGTTGCAGGTGTTGTCGCTCCGCCATAGAGGCAAAGCCCGCGACATCGTCTCGAGGTCGATCCTCCGGCCGCCGCTGGCGCAATCGTCGATCATGAGGCGGGGAAACGCGGTCCGCAAGTCGTCCCACATCCGATACAGCCCCTCGATGTATCGCATCTCGCCCATGCCGCCGCGATTCGGATCCGTGTCGAGGGCTTTCCAATAAGGGAGGGGATCGAGGTTGTAATCGATGCGCAGCCAATCCATGCCGTAGGCGGCGATGACGGCTTTGAGGTAGGCGGTCATGTGCGCCCTGGCCTCGTCGTTCCCCAGGTTGAACAGCCCTCCCTTGGCGCCGCCGACGACCCATTCCGGATGCGATTCGGCCAGGTAGGTTCCCGCGGCCACCCGTTCCGGCTCGAACCAGACCAGAAACTTCATCCCCGCCGCGTGCGCGGCATCGCCGATCGGCTTCAGCCCGCGCGGGAACCGGTCGGCGGGTTCGGCCATCGTGATCGGGAACCCGTAGCTGCCCATGCCTTCCGGGAAGCCCTTTTTCGTCCAATAGGCGTCCAGCCAGAAGACCTCGAAGCCCAGGCCCTTGACCGAGCTCAAATGGGCCAGAACATTGGCCTCGGTGCTGTCGTTCAGCTCGTAAAACGCGGTGCTCAAGTGGGCGATCGGCGGCGTGATCGTCCGGCCGTCGACCCGCGGAACGATATGGGCCAGCATGGTGCGCCGGAACAAATTGCCGGCCCGGTCGGGATCGTCCCCGAGCCAGTAAAGCTGGAGAATGCGGGGACTGCGGAGGCTTTCCCCGGGCCGCAACACGGTGTGGAGATTCTGTTGATGGACGGCGATATGCAGCCCGCCTCCCGACGGAGCTTCCATCAGCCCGCGCCACTGGCCGGACCAGCCTACGGCCGTGACGACCCCGCCCCCGGCGTATTGGATGTTGAAGAAAGGGGAATCGGCTGAAGAACGGCCGTTCTCGGCCCCGAATTCGTGCTTGGAACCGGGGATGAGCGCCCGCTCGAAAGGCTGCCAATCATCGTCCGCGCAACGGCTGCCCTTGAGTCCATGCCATATCGGCGCCGCCCCGGGCCCGGGGACTATCGCCACGTCCACCGCCCGCAGTTGCTCGATAATGGGCGTGTCGGCCGTGCCTTTGTTCGTGAGCGTGAGGGTCCAATCCAGACCGGCGGAATCCAGATAGATGGTGCAGACGGCCCGGATTTCCAAATGGGTCGCGGGGTCGGTGATCGTCAGCGTCCGGATGCGCTTGGTGGCGTCGCCAGATTGCTCCGCGACCTGCCTCGACCAGGAACCGATGAAATCTGCGGAAGGTCGGCCGCCGTAGACGAACGAGAACGGGAGCGTCGACGAGGCGGCGGCCGAGAACATCTCCTCGGCCCGCTGCCTGTTGTGGGCGATTTCCCGATCGGCGGCTGAAATGAACGAAGCCGCGCTTAAAACCAAAGCTGCCGTGGCGCCCAGTTTGCGCCCCTGGCAGACCGTTCTCTCTCTCATGCGGCTCTCCCTTCACCTGACTTCCTATTCTCGAGCGATTGGGATGCTGTCACGACCGGGAGCGCCTGTCAACCGCGAGAGGGCTGTTTTCGATGCCTCCGGATCTTCATCCACCGCACTTGAGCCGGGAGCTCGATTCGGATAATCTGGCCGAGATCCGATCAGGATGGGGCGCACCCTCATCGACCGGGGAGGACGAATCATGAAAGGCAAGACGGTTCTCGCTTTAATCGCCGGAATCACCCTAACCCGATTCGCATCGGCGGACGGTTTCAACCCGGCTGCGGCTCACGACAGGGCCGCTCTCGCCGCTTTTATCTCCGCCCACATCGATCGGCCCGGAGCGCCGCCCTTCTCCTTCCTCTATGACGGCAAGCCGTTCTCCTCGCTCCTTCCCAAGTGGCCCTCGACATCCGACTCGAAAACGGCCGGAGGCAAGTCGCTGAAGACAGTCGTCTATTCCGACCCGGCCACAAAGCTCCAGGTGACTGTCGTCTACACGATGTATGCGGATTACCCCGCGATCGAGTGGGTCGTCCGTTTCAAGAACGAAGGCGGGGCAGATACGCCGATCATTGAAGACATCCTGGCCTCGTTCGTGCGTTTCGAGGATTGGCCTTCGAGTCCGGCGACTCTCTACCGAGCCATGGGAAGCGACGCCTTGCGGACCGATTTCGCCCCGCTCGTCGACACCCTGACCGCCGGCTCGGAAGTCACCTTCGGGACGCGCGGGGGTAGATCATCCGATGCGGCCTTGCCCTTCTTCAACATTGCCGCACCCGGCAGGGGCATCATGGCCGCCATCGGCTGGACGGGCCG
Source organism: uncultured Actinomycetes bacterium (assembly GCA_963781015.1). Taxonomy (GTDB): domain Bacteria; phylum Actinomycetota; class Actinomycetes; order S36-B12; family CAIYMF01; genus Prado023. The sequence goes on from CAWAEB010000009.1 coordinate 529,234, forward strand.
CTGGAAGGCCGCGGTCAAAAAGTCAGGCGCGTCAGGAGTCGCCCTCGAAGCCGGCATGGAAAAGACGCATTTCCGCCTTTATCCAGGCGAAGAGGTGCGCTCGCCCTCGATGTGCCTGCTCTTCTGGCAGGGAGTCGATCGGTTCGACGGCCACAACCTGTGGCGCCGCTTCATCCTGGCCCATCACTCGCCTCGGCCGAACGGGAAGCTGGTCGAGCCTCCCCTATCCCACGGCGTGGGCTTCGGCGGGCCGCCCCCCTGCAACGAATACACCTGCGCCACGGAGGGCTATGTTCTGTCCATGATGGATCGGCTCAGCCAATTCGGCATCGAGCCCGACGCCTACTGGATCGACGCCGGATGGTACGAAAACGCGAGCCCAAGCTGGTGGGAGGGCGTCGGCAGCTGGGCGCCCGATAAGAATCGCTTCCCGCGCGGCCTCAAGCCGATCGGGGACGCAGCGGGCCAAAAGGGCCGGCGCTTCGTCCTCTGGTTCGAGCCCGAACGCGTCTACCAGGGGACCCGACTCGACCGAGAGCACCCCGAATGGCTGATCCGCCTACCGGACAATCCCGATCGCGTGTTCAACATGGGAAATCCGGAGGCCCGGGCTTGGATGACTAATCATGTCGCGAATCTTTTGCTGGCCGAGGGCGTCACCATCTACCGCCAGGATTTCAACATCAACGCCGCCCCCTATTGGCAAACGCTCGATGCGCCGGACCGGGTGGGGATGGCCGAGATCAGGCACATCGAAGGCCTCTATGCCTACTGGGATGCCCTGCTGGCCAAGGTCCCGGGGCTCCTGATCGACAATTGCGCCGGCGGCGGGCGCCGCATCGACCTCGAGACGATCAGCCGCAGCATCCCGCTGTGGCGGACGGACTCCCAGCCCTTCGAGCCGAACGGGCAGCAAGGCCATACCTACGGGCTGCAATTGTATGTCCCGTTCAGCGGCACGGGGAACAGCGATCCCCGCCGCTACGCCTTCCGCAGCGCCATGGCCGGCGCGACCGTCCTGGCTTGGAGCGTCAACGGGGCGGTCAATGCCCCGGCCTTCGATATCGCCGCGGCTCTCGCCGATATCGTCGAGTTCCGGGCCTTGCGGCCCTATTTCGCCGCCGACTATTATCCGCTGACGGAGCACGCGACCTCCGACGATGCCTGGGCCGCCTTCCAATGGAACCGGCCGGAGACGCGCGACGGAATCGTCCTTGCCTTCCGTCGGAGCGGCTCGCTCGTTGCCTCGCAAACCCTCGCCCTGCACGGCCTCGATCCCGGGGCGGACTACGAAGTCAGCTACGAGGACTATGGGATCGTCGTCCACAAGAGCGGCCGCGAACTGCTGGCCGGGCTTGCCCTCAAGATCCCGCAGGCCGACGCATCGCTGCTCGTCAAGTACCGCCGGGTAAGGTGATTCGGCGCCTCGACGGCTTAGAGATCGAACTCGACCAGGCTCCGGGTGCCGTCGCGGCATTCGATTGAGAAGCGGCCCATCAATTGCCGGCTGAGCATCTTGACCAGGGCCAGGCCGAAGCCCGCCGTCGCCTGGAGGTCGAACCCGTCCGGGAGCCCGATGCCGTCGTCCTGCACGGTCAGTGTCATCCGGCCGGCGATCCGGTCCAACGAAATGGCGATCAAACCCGTTTCTCGGCCCGCAAAAGCGTGTTTCATGATATTAGTCAGCAACTCGTTGACGATGATCCCCAGGAGAAACAGCCGCCTGGCGTCGATCGGGATATCGGCGATCCTCGCCTCGAGCCTGATCCGAGCACCGCCCGGAAACAGGGCAATGATGGAGTCGGCCAGGCTTTCGAGGTAATTCTTGGCCGACGATTCCTTATAACTTTCCCCCGCCAGCAGCTTATCGTAGAGGATACGCATGCTGTTGATCCGACCCAGGGCGTCCTGCAGGACCGCCGCGGCCTCGGGGCTGGAGGTGGAGCGCAGATGCAGCGACAAAAGACTGCCGATTGAGGCGATGTTGTTCTTGATGCGGTGATGGACTTCCCTAAGCAGAAGCTCTTTTTCGGCCAGCTGCCTCTCGCTTTCCTGCTCGCCTTGCCGGCGCTTGGTGGCGTCGCGGATGATCATGCTCGTCCGTTCCAGGCCGTCTTTGTCCCTGAAGACGACCGAGGCGATTTCTCCGGGGAATTTCTCGCCGTTCCCGCGTAAAAAAGTGAGCTCGCCGTTGAACCGGCCGGTTCGGGCCCGCTCTTCGAGCCCCGGGGCCAAGCGCGGGTCCGTGAGGTCGACGATGCCGCTTCGTCCCCCCCGCAGGATCTCCTCTTCGGTCCGGCCGAATATGCGGCAGGCAGCCGGATTGACGGCCAGAATCGCGCCGTCGGGGGCGGTCAACAGCATGGCGTCGGAGGAAGCCTGGAAGATGGAGCGGTACCGCTCCTCGCTGTCGCGCAGAGCCGCCAGCGAATCATGCATCCTGGTCGTGTCCCAGACGGTGGAAACCATCAGATTCTGGTCGGGGATGGGGATGTTCATGGCCGAGATATAGCGGTGCTCGCCGGAGCCGGTCGTAATCTTCAAGTCGTCCCAGGCCATCCGTTTTGGATCGCCGGAGGCCATGTCGCGCAGCACGCGGGACTTCAGCTCCTCGCCCTCGGGTCCGGGATAAACTTTAGCGAAGAACTGATCGACATCGGTCAAAACGTCCTTCGGCCAGCCGTAGATTTCCGTGAAGTTCGAGTTGAGGTATCTCGCCACCCCGTCGTCGATGGTGTTGATCGCGAAGCCGATCGGCATGTTGTCGAGAATGCTCTCGATGTACTTGTTGCGCTGGACTAGCTGCTCGGCCGTGCCGCGGTAGTTGGCCTCGCTCTTGCGCAGGGCCGCAAGCACGGCCTCCGCCTGCTTCTCCTTGACCAACTCGCTTTGCTTGGCGCGATAAAGCTTAAGGGCCATCTTGATCGAAGCATCAAGGACGGTGACGCTGGAATCCTTGACGACGTAGCCGTAGGACGTGATCTTCTCCGTCTTGGCCACGATTTCGGGCTCCGTATGGCTGGACAAGAAGACCACGGGCAGGTCCCTCTCGGCCATGATAATCGCGGCGGCCTCGGTTCCGTCCAAGCCCGCGCCTAGATTGATGTCCATCAGGATCAGGTCAACGTCCGGCAGCTTTTTGAAAGCCTGAACGGCCTCCTCGCCGGAAAATGCGGTCAGGAGGCGATATCCATATCCCTCCAGGGCCATTTTCGTGGCCATGGCGATGACCGCTTCGTCATCCACGAGCAGAATGGTGATGGGCGTGTCTCTGTTCATGGCGGGGGGTTCTCCGGGGGGAGGCACGCCGGCAACATACTACCCCTCCCTTGGGCATGTCAAATCGCCCGAACCATCCCGAAATGCGACGGTCAGAATGTTTATATTTATAATGTCTTCAACGGTTTATAAGAAATCAGCCTTGAAGACAGAACTATCGGCGGCCCTGATTACGTCTATACGGGTGAAGAGTTTGAAGAGGTTCGCCATGAAAAAATGGATTCTTTGGATCGGTTCCGCCCTGCTCGTCGTCGTCTTCTTCTATTTCCTCCTGGCTTGCGGGAAGAAAAAGACCGAGCTGACCCTCATCGCCGTAGCCCGCGGCGACATCCTCGAAAAGGCCTTGGCAGTCGGTACGATCGAGCCGGAGAAAGAAGTCCGGGTGAAATCGACCATCCCGGGCATCGTCTCCGAGGTGCTCTTCAAGGTGGGCGACTCCGTGCGCGAGGGAGCCCCCCTGTTCAAGGTGTCCCCCAATCCGACGCCCATCGAGTACGTGGAAGCGCGTCGCAGCATGGAGCTGGCCCAAGTGGCCATGCTCCGGTTAAAGCAGGATTGGGATCGGCAGATGGAGCTGTTCAAGCGCGAGCTGATCTCCAAGGCCGAGATCGACGCCATCGACGGCTCCTATCAAGAGGCGAACCTGCGCTTCAAGACCGCCCAGGAGAGGCTGGAGCTCCTGGAGAAGGGCCGCATCAGCATGTCCAATCGGGAGATCAACTCCCTGGTCAAGGCTCCGATCGGCGGCATCATCCTGACCCAGAGCGTCTTCCAGGGCGATCCGGTGGTGCCGTTGACCCAATATCAACCCGGTACCGAGCTGTGCTCGCTGGCTGACATGGGCAGCCTCCTCTTTAAGGGCACCGTCGACGAGATCGACGTGGGCAAAATCGCCTCCCAAATGGCCGCCGAGGTGACAATCGGCGCCCTGCCCGAGGCAAGGATCCGCGGCCTGGTCGAACGGATCTACCCGAAAGCCAAGAAAGAGGGCAATGCCACCCTCTTCGACATCGAGATCTCCATCGATAAGAGCGAAGGCCTGACGCTGCGGGCCGGCTTCTCGGCCACCGCCAGCATCCAGATCCGCGAGCGCAAGCAGGTGCTCGTCCTTCCCGAGAGGCTGATCCTCTTCGAGAACGGCAAGCGGTTCGTGGAAGTCCCGCAGGACTCGAGCCGCAAGCAGGGCTCGGACGCGCCGACCAGGAAAGTCGAGGTCCAGACCGGGCTTTCCGACGGGCTGACAATCGAAATTCTATCGGGCCTCAAGGAGGGGGACAAGGTCGTCGAGCGCCCGCCCCGCGAGATCAAATGACATGATCGGCATCTTCTTCCGCAGCCTCTTCCGGGACCTGGTCCGCCAACCGCTGCGAACGTTTCTGACCCTGTCCGGGGTCGTTTGGGGCACCTTCTCGGTAGTCTTGCTGCTGGCCTTCGGCGAGTCCGTGGCCAAGGCCCAGGTCAAGCGCTTCCACGGCATGGGGCAAGGCATCGTCCTCGTCTTTCCCTCACGGACGACGCTGCCCTGGCAGGGCTTCCAGCGGGGCAAGCCGGTCCGGGTGACGCCCGAGGAAGTGGAGGCGATTCCCGAAAAGATTCCCGGCCTCGAGTTCATCAGCCCCGAGTTCGTGGCCAGCCGGGCCATCAGCTACGGCCGAAAGCTGTACCGCAACACCGTCCGGGGCATCAACCCCCAGTTCGAACGGATGCGGAACACCATCGCCGCGACGGGGCGGTTCATCAACCCCCAGGATCTCGAGTCGCGTAAGAGGGTCTGCATGATCGGCGATGTCCTGGCGACGGACCTTTTCGGGAGCGAGGCGCCCGTGGGCCGTTCGGTTTTCATCGATGGCGTGCCCTTCAAGGTGATCGGGGTAATGCGGCCGAAACAGCAGAACTCCAACTACAACGGCCAGCGCGATGAGAGCTGCGCCTTCATTCCCTGGACCACCTTCGCCTCGCTCTACGGCTACAAATACGTCTCCAATTTCATCTTCCGCCCTCTCGACCTGAGACGGACGAAGATGGCCGGCGACGCCATCAAGGGGCATCTGTCAAAGCTCATCGGTTTCGATCCCGCCGACCCCGATGCCCTTGGCGTTTGGGACACCATGGAATTCGAGAGGCAGTTCACGACTTTTTTCCTGGCCTTCACGGTGTTCCTCGGCTTGATCGGCTCCTTCACCCTGCTGGTCGGCGGCGTGGGCGTCGCTTCAATCATGCGGGTCGTGGTGGACGAGCGGACGCGCGAGATCGGCGTCAAGCTGGCCGTGGGCGCCCGCCGCCGGACGATCCTGTGGCAGTTCTTCAGTGAGTCGCTCGTCATCATGCTCCTGGGCGGGCTCATCGGCTTCGGTCTGGCGGCCGGCGTGCTGCAAGCCCTGCAAGCCTTGCCGGCCGGCGAATTCACCGACTTCGTCGGCCTGCCCGTCCTCAACCCCGTGGTCATCGTCGCCACAGTCCTGATTCTGTTGGTGATCGGTGTGGTCGCCGGGATGATCCCGGCCCGGACGGCGGCCTCAACCGATCCCATCGAAGCCTTGAGGAAGTGACATGAACGCGACCCTGCCCCGCTTCTTCTGGAGCGAATACCGGAAGCGCCGCAAGAAGGCCTCGCTCATCACCTTTGCCCTATTCTGGGGCACGCTGTCCATCCTCCTGCTGATGGCCTTCGGCCAGGGCATGACCACCCAGTTCCAGGTCTCTTTCAGCGGACTCGGAGAAACGCTGATCATGGTCTATGGCGGCCAGACCTCTATCGCATTCGAGGGCCTGCCCAAGGCGCGTCCGATCTCCCTCTTTCCCGAGGATGTCGACACCCTCAAGGAGCGGATCCCGGAAATCTTGCGCATCGCTCCCGAGTCCTACGCATCCCTGCAAGTATCGGCCAACGGCAAGGAGATCAACCGCAACGTCCACGGCACCACGGCCGAATTCGCCCTGATGAGGACCCAGGTTCCCAGGCTGGGGGGACGCTTCCTCAATGCTGACGACGTGGCCCAGGGGCGAAAGGTGGCCTTCATCGGCTGGAAGGTCGCGGCCGACCTTTTCGGCGGCCAGGATCCCGTCGGGAAGATCATCGTGATCAGCCGCATCCCTTTCACGGTCATCGGCGTCCTGCAGAAAAAGATCCAGGATTCCATGTACAACGGGCCGGACGCCGAACAGATCTATCTCCCCTTCCATGCCTACCGCCAGATCGACAACCGCCGGCGCCTCAATCAGATCCATATCCAGCCCCGCGAGGCGGCGCACTCCAAGCTGATCGAAGAGCGGGTCCGTGCCATCCTGGGGAGGAAGTACCGCTTCGACACCGGGGACCGCTACGCGCTCAGCTTCTGGAACACCATCGAAAACGCCAAGGAAGGCCTGGCCGTCTTCAAAGGCATCCAGATCTTCCTCAGCCTCATCGGCGCGCTGACCCTGCTGATCGGGGCGGTGGGAGTAACCAACTTGATGTATGCCGTGGCCAAGGAGCGGACTAAGGAGATCGGCATCAAATTGGCCATCGGCGCCCGGCGCCGGGTCATCGTCCAGCAGTTCTTCCTGGAGACGCTGCTGGTCTTCACCAAGGGGACGTTTTGGGGCTTCCTGACCGCCTTCAATCTCGTCCATCTCATCCGGCTGGTTCCGCTCAACTACGACTCGTTCGGGATCGAGGCCTATCTCCTGCGGCCCGTCTTCTCGGTCCAGATCCTGGCCGCCTATCTGGTTATTCTCGGCGGATTGGTCTTCCTGTCCGGCATCTTCCCCGCCGTTAAGGCGTCGCGATCGAATCCCATCGAGTCCCTCCGCTATGAATAGAGGCTCCTCATGATCGAACTCAAGAACATCCGCAAGATCTACCGGACGGGCAGCCAAGTGCTGGAGGCGCTCCGGGGCATCAGCCTGACTATCGGCAAGGGCGAATTCGTCTCGATCATGGGCCCCTCGGGGTCGGGAAAATCGACCCTCATGAATATCATCGGCTGCTTGGACACTCCGACCGACGGGGCCTATGTCCTGGACGGCGCCAAAGTCGCCGGGCTGACCTTTGATCAACTGGCGGCCGTCCGCAGCCGCAAGCTCGGCTTCGTCTTCCAGAACTTCAATCTCCTCCCCTACTCGACCGCCTGGGAGAACATCGAGCTGCCGATGCTTTTCGACGGCCAAAGCCACAGGAAGCGCAAAGACCGGGTGGCAGAGCTCTTAGATGCGGTCGGCCTTTCCGAGTGGCGCGCCCACCGGCCCTCCGAGCTCTCGGGCGGCCAACAGCAGCGGATCGCCCTGGCCAGGGCCATGGCCAACGACCCACCGATCCTGTTAGCCGATGAGCCGACGGGCAACCTCGATTCGAAGAGCGGCGAGGAGATCATGGCCATTCTCAACCGGCTGTGGAAGGAAGGGAAAACGATCGTCATGGTCACCCACAACGACCACATCGCCGCCAGCTCGGAGCGCATCATCCGGCTCTTTGACGGCCAGGTCGTCTGACCGAAGGCGGGCCGCCCTTTCCGGGACGCTCCGCCCTGATGTTCCTACTCCGCACCGCGCCCGGCGCCGCCTGCCGCTAGAATGGCCTCCAAAACAGGGTCGCGAAGGGCGAGAAAGTCGTCCAAAGTCATCTCGACGGGGACGTCCGGCGTCAAGGAAGGCTCGTCCCCCGGAACGAACTGGAAATGCTTGGTCGAGTAGGACACGCCGATCTTGAGGTTGGGAAGCGTCAGGGTTTTAATCTCGCCGTAGTGATTCGGCTTTCCGCCCGTCGGCTCGCCGAAGAATACGGCTTCCGTCTTATTCTTTAGATTCAGGGCGTTGAGAATGGCCGAGGAGAACGTCCGCCGGCCGAGGATGACGAACAGACGTCCCTTGCGATTGAGGTTCTTATCCGCCGCCAGCTCCGTAATGAAGGGGTCGAGGATCGATGAATCTCCGCCCCCGTTGGCGCGCAGGTCGATGACCAGCCTGTCGACGGGGTTCTTGCGGACGGCATCCCAAAGGCCCGCCGTGAAGGCGGCGAAAGGCTTGGCCGGGAGGTCCCGGCAGGAATTGTAGGCGAAATAGAGCGTCCTGGCCTTGGGCATATAGGCATACTCATAGGCCGATCCGGCCATTCGGCGGTAATAGGGCAGGCTCGAGGGATCGACCGCCGGGGCGGCCCATGCGACTTTCCGGACGTCGGCCAAGGCCAGGCTGTCCATGACAGCCGAAACCGTCGCGCCCGCGGGCGTTCGAACCGTGAAGGTCGCCTTCTCCGGCTCGGCGATGAGCCCCAGCCCGAGCAAGTGCTCGGATGAGCCAAGGAACCTCGGCACGAAATCCTTGACCTGGGCTTCGTTGTCATGGGGAAACATTCCGGCGAAAGCCCGGACCACCTCTTCAATCGGATGCCCGTCGATGGACTCCAGCCGGCCGTTGAGGAGCCGGGCGAATTCGGGCGTCGTATCGGTGACGCAGATCCCCTCCTTGAACCAGTAGAGCTTCAAAGGGAAGGCCTTGGCGGGCATGATGGTGAACGAGGTGTGCGAGTCGCCGACCGTCGCCACCAGGCGGGACAGGCCGATCAGGAATTCGATCCGGCTGAGGTCCGGGATCCTCGCTTTCAAGGCCGCGACGCCGGCCTGGAATTCTTTGGGTGTGGTCTTGAAGAAGAGATTCTTATGCCGGGCCGGAAGCTCCTTGGCCAGGAAGTCGAGGTCCGCGGCCCACTGGGCGTGCTCCGATAGCTGCGTCCCCGTTGTCCGGGGGGCATGACGGTCAGCCGAGGACGATATCGCCGCCGCCAGCAACACGATGATGAAAACACGAAATCTGCGCATGCCTCTCTCCATCCCTCATCCAAATTCCGACGTAACTCGATACGGATTTTGCCTAAAAAGAGATCGACGATCAATGCTCCAGGGAGGATTCTCCCGCTAAAACTGGTTCAGGTAGGTAGAAAAGCGCCGGCTGATGCGATTGTTTCAACCTATTGTTAAATGATGCCCGATCTGTCGGTATCGGGCCGGCCCGTCTGGGCTCCTCATGGGTGATGTCTTTTGCGGAACCGATGATCGAGCCTTCCCCAAAATAGAGCCAGGATGAGATAAGCGCCGGCGACGAGATAGAAGAACACATAAGCCCGCCGGGAGCCCATCGCATGAAGGCCGTAGCCCTTGGTGGCGTACAGGACCGCATCCAAGGCGTATACGATCGGATAGATGACCTTCTCCCATTTTTTCCAGAAAAAAAAGCAAGCCAGATTCCCGAAGGCGCCGATGGAAAACCCGGCCCGTTTGATGAACGACATGTGCGGCCAATCCATGAGCAGGATGGCCAGGAAGCCGAAAAAGTTGACTAAGGAAAGAACGCGATGCACACGTTCCTGTTTTTGGCGAGCGGTAAGCGAAGCGCTTTTCATCATCCCATTCCCAGCGCCGGACCCACGAAGGCTGCGGCATCCGGCCGGGAAGAATAGCTGCGCTGCCGTCGGTTGTCAAGACCACTAGGGCCGGCCCGCCCGATTGACAGGGTTCGCCCGGACCGGTACACTCGGGCCGCTCAACCCGGATCGATCCGATCCGCGAGGGCGCCAGAAAAGGATTTTCATCCGGACCGCCCCCAAGGCAGCGGCCCCGGAGCATGGCTAAGCTGCGGGTCGACCGGATATGCGCAAGGAGGAAGAGGATGAAGGAGAATCACAAGCGCCGTTTCATGCTTCTTCTGATCCCTGCCCTGGCCTTGGCCGCCGCTCTTCCGGCGCAGAGCGAGATCCGGTTCGGTTTCCGGGCCGGTTGGACCAACGGCCAGTTGCGGGCCGAGGAAAAAGAGAGCGGGTATGAAGTCGAGAAGTACGCCAAGGGCGGCTTCAGCCTCGGGCTGACCGCAAGCCTCCGCCTGGCGAGCTTCCTGGCGCTGCAGCCGGAAATCCTCTATTTCCAGAAGGGCGGCGGCTACGATGTCGGCGTCGATACCGGCATCCCGGGCATCACGGTCAATGTCTTCGACACCCGCAAGATGGCCTACCTCGAGGTTCCCCTGCTGGTCAAGCTCTCGATTCCGCTGCGGGGCGTCATCCGTCCGACGTTCCTTTTTGGGCCTTCCCTGGCCTACAACCTTTCAGGCACGCTCGACAGCATAGTCAAGGTCAACATCGGCGGGCTCAACTTCAATTTCTTCGATGACAAGGACCTCAAGAACGAGCTGAACGACTTCGAGCTCAGCTTCGTCTTCGGGGGAGGCATCGATGTCGACCTGGGCCGGGGGACGCTAGTGATCGACAGCCGTAACTATTTCGGGCTCAAGAACAACAGGTTCAAGGTCACGGTTCCGATGAGCAAGTTCGCCGAGCTTGGCTTCCCGGCGGGACCGGACTTCGCCTACGACCTGGACATGGCCAATTACGTCATGTCCATCTCCGTCGGCTACCTCTTCGGCGGCCGGCGCGGCGGGGAAAAGTAATCCCCGGGGAATACCCGGCTTTCGTCTTCCGTCTTCAAGGCTGTCGGGCCGGCGGCGGAAGAGCTGGTCAAGAGGAGAAAGACACATGAGAATCAAATCCGTTGCAGGCCTGACGATCGGACTGGCGGCGCTGCTCATTCCGGCCGCGGTGCTCCAAGCCCAGTGGACGCTGGACGCCGAGACGGGGCTGGTCTGGAGCGGCTACAACGACATTCGCATCCCGGGAGCCGGGGGAACCCTGTTCTCGCTCTCACGGGACCTCGAGACCGACCCCGGCGCCTTTCTCCGGGCCCGACTGACCTGGCAGGTCGGAGCCCGCCACGCGCTCTCGGTCCTTTACGCCCCGCTGGTCCTCAAGGCCTCCGGCTCGGTCGACCAGGTCCTCCTTTACAACGGCGAGACCTTCGCCGCCGGAACGCCCCTCTCCGGGCGTTTCATGTTCAACTCCTACCGCCTGACCTACCGCTACACTCTGGTCGAGGGGACGCGGCTCAAGTTCGGAATCGGCTTCACGGCCAAGATCCGCGACGCCGGCATCCGGGTCGAAGGCGGCGGCAAGTCGACCGAAAAGACGAATGTCGGATTCGTGCCTCTTATCAACTTCAGGCTCGACTGGCGTCTGGCCGAAAAGCTGAGCCTGATCTTCGAAGGGGATGCCCTGGCCGCGCCGCAGGGCCGAGCCGAGGACGTCTTCCTGGGATTGGGCTGGGATTTGTCGAAGGCCCTGACCCTTAAGGCCGGCTACCGGCTCGTGGAGGGCGGCGCCGACAATGACGAAGTCTATAATTTCACCTGGGTCAACTACGCCTCGGTGGGCGCGCTCATTCGGTTCTAGAAGACGGGCCCAAGTCCCTCGATGAGGCCAAGGCGATGACCCGGCCCTGGTCCCCGACCGCGCAGTAGAAGTGGTAGACCACCCCCTCGTGCTTGATCAGCCAGGGCTTGTGAGCGTACTCCCGGTCCCAGGGCTCGGACGGCTCCACCAGGTGCGGGCCGTCCCACTTGGCCCAGTGAACCAGATCGGTGGAGCAGGCGAACGTGTCGAAGGCCTTGGGCTTCCAGAAGGCCCCGAAATAGAACATCACCCAGAGGTCGCCCATCCGGACGATCTGAGGATCGCCCGTGATGCCGCTCCCGTTGTCGATCACCGGGTCGTTTCCGAAGCGGGTCCAGCGGGCCAAGTCGTCGGAGACCGCCATCCCGATCCGCTCGTAGCCGGACTCGCTCTTGGCGTTGTAGAACATCACGAAGGGCTTCCCCAGCCGCTCCTCGGGGTCACGGATGACGTTGCTCTTATACTGGGTCAGCCTCTCCCAATATCGGACCTCGGGCTGGTCGCGGGTCAGGACGGGCTCGGGCAGCCGGTTCCAGGGCGTCGGGCGCATCGGGAGTCCTTCGTCCAGGCCATGCCGATGGCCAGCGGGTCAGTCTCGTATCCCTCGAGCGCCCCGCCCAGGTAAGAGAGCCAGTACCGATCGTCGTAGGTCCCGAGCGATGCGCTGCCGCCCCACTCGGTATCCTGAAGAGCGATGTAGCCGCCGGCCTGGTTGGCGTCCCAGGCGTCCCCGCCGCGGAACGGGAGGATTTTGCCGAGCGGCCGCCAATGGAGCAGATCCGGGCTCTCGGCCAGGTGGGTCTCGTAGCCCGTCTTGTTCATGCAGATATAGACCATGTACCAGCGTCCGCCGTGCCGGAAGACGCTGGGGCAATCAACCGGGGCGCCTTCCTCCCCGCGCAGAACGACCCCGTATTTGAACGGGGTTTTGACCTCCTCGTAGATCTGCCGCATCCGGGCCGCGTCCGGGACGGCCCCCTCCGCCCGCTTCGCCGGCCCGGCCGGACCGGACGGGCGCAAACAGGACGTCAGGGCAAGCATCAATCCCAGAGCGATCCGCTTCAGCATAAGCGCCTTCCTTTTTCTCCCTATTTGACCTTGAAGCACAGCAGCTCGGCCGCCGACGTGACGGTGAGCGGTTCGAGCACAGCCGCGCCGGCGGCGGCGGAAAATCTCGCCCCTCGGTAGGTGACGAGAAGCAGGTCAGAAAGCGCCGGGACATCCAGAGGCAAGGCCAAGCGCGCCGTCTCGCGGGATTCCAGCGCAAAGCGCTCTTCGAACTCTGCCGTCGCGAGCCTGACCCGGTCCTTGGCGGTGGCCCGGCCCAACACGGCCTGGCGCAGCTCGGCCAGGTCGTCCTCCGCCGGAACAGCCAGCAACAGGCGGCCGCCCGGCGCCAGAAGCCTTTGGAACTCCCCGGGATTATGCCTGGCGGTGATGGACAAGATACAGTCGAAGGCCCGATCCGCAAAGGGCAGGCGGCGATCGCCGTTGGCCGCGATCCAGCGCTGCCCCGGATAGCGCTGGGCGGCCGCGTCCACCGCGGCCGTCGAGATGTCGACACCGAACCCCGTCAGCCCGAAGCGGCCGGCCAGGGCCGCGAGGTAATAGCCGTCACCGCAGCCCACGTCGAGAACACGGGCGCCCCGGGGGATCCGGATCCCGGCCAAAGCGGCGGCGAGGCATTCGAGCAGGCGGGCTCCTATGCCCGCGTCAAGCAGACGCCGGCGCGCGCCAACCATAGCTTTGGTGTCCCCCGGCTTTTTGGCCTGCTTGTCCTGGGGCAAGAGCAGGTTCACATAGCCGCTGCGGGCGATGTCGAAGGCATGGCCGGCCGGACAGGTACAGGACCGCTCCCCCCATTGCAGCTCCTGACCGCAGCGACGAACCGGGCAGACGACGGTCATGGAACCTCCATTCGGTCTTAATCCCTCACGCGGGATGCCTATTACGAAATCGCTCGCAGGCGCCTTGGGCCATCCGGCCGCAGCCTACTTCTTCAGGAGCCTCTCTTTAAAGGTCGGCGCCTCGCCGGCCATCTTCAGGAAGATGTCCAACGGCACCAGCTCGAAGCCGGAACCAAGCTTATCCAAGATGGTCTTGACCCGCTTGACGTTGCTGTACTCCCGGACATGGACCAGGAGAAAGTACGGCCGCTTGGCGTTCAGGGCCGCCAGCTCGCGCAGGTCGGCTACGGCCTCCTCCTCCGTCCGGGTCGGCGACAGGTAATAGTCGTAGGAGATGAGAGGCTTCTTGTCCCGGACCATGAAGGAGTGGGACGGCGCATAGCCGTTGACGAAGCCGAGGACGTCGGGCATGCCCTCGTAGAAGGCCTCCATGACCTCCGGGGTGAGATCGGAGTTGCCCTCCACGGTGGCCCCCTCCGAGTAGTCCATGATCTCGAAGACCCGCAAGTCCAGGAGGTCCATCATCTCCCGCGTCTTGGCGATCAGCCCGGGCAGCTTATCCTTGGGTACGGCCTTGGGATAGACATAGCCGGGTCCGCCGAGCGCTCCAATGAAATAGTCGTTGGGGGTGGAGGTCGAGTAAAAGAACTCCACCATCGCCGGCGCCAGCCAGCTGTAGTTGATGATTTCTTCCCAGGCATAGGGGATCTCTCCCCGGCCCGGCTCGTTCCAAGCGCCCAGGCCCATGCCGTCGGTCTGGATGCAGGCGATGTAGGTCTTGGCTTGCGGCGTATAGACTTTTCCCGGCTCCACGTTGTGATGATTGCGGGGGACGAAGCCCGGCGTCCACGTCACGTGATGGCCGAAGCTCACGTTCGGCAGGGTGTGGAGCCCTTCGACCCGGAGACCGAAGCTGGAGGTCAGGCGGACATGGTCCCTTTCCAGGTCCTTCTTGTAGGAATGCCAGCCCATGACCATGGCCATGGGATTCATCCGGGCCAGGACTTTCTTGGCCAGCTCGAATTCCTCCTGGTCGGAGGGCTTGGTGGACAGGTCGCAGAAGAAGGCTTGGTTCATCAGGCCCCAATCCGCGACACCGGGCTTCAGCACCCGGCCGTGTTCGCCACCCAGCCAGATGACGTAATCGCGGCTGCAGCGGTCGCCGTAGCTGTCGAGGGCCCACTGGTAGATCCTGGCGTCGGCCCATCCGGTGAACCGGCCGCGCAGGTCCGCCGCCAGGGGGATGCCGTTGGCGGCCATCAACGGGATCAAGGACTCGTCGACCACCACCGCCCGCTCCAGGCCGGCGATGGTGTAGGCCACAATCAGGGACGTCCTGACGTCCCGGTCCCAGACGACATAGCCCTTGACCGCATCCTTGAACGTCTGCAGGGCCTGTTCCACGGTGGCCAGCTTGCGGAAGGTGTAGTGCTTGCGGTCGCGGTAGAAATTGAAGACCTGCGGCGTGTAGTTGAAGTCCCAGGTCTTCGGATAGACGAAATAGAGCCGGGGCACCTCCCGGTTCGCGTTGCCCTGAAGGCTGATCAGGAAAGCCTGCTTCTCGAGCCCCTGGCCGATGGTCCAGGCGTCCTCGAGCTCCATATAACAGGCTTCGCGGCTCCCTTTCCTTTTGAGTGTGTAGGTGATGGGGATATCCCGGGTCGGCCGGGTAATGGTGTAAGTCATGAGGTCGGGCTCGGGGCCGGCCCGGAAGACATGGCGGCTGCGGACGGAGACCGGGCCCTGCGAGCCCAGAATGTCGCAGGTCTCCTCGAGGCGCAGGACGGAGTCCGGTTCGTCCCAGTAGGCCTCGACGGTCCGTTGCGATCCGACGGGCTGGGACAGCCCCATGAACACGTTGGTGGGAAAGACCCGGTCGAGGATGGGGATCGGGTTGGCGAATCCGCCGGCCTTCAGGGTCCAGGCCTCCTTGAAGCCCCGCGCTGCCCCGAAGGTCCGGGTCAGGGTGACCTCCCCGCCCTTTCGCGCGATCTCGACGGCCAGGGTGCCGAAGAGGTCGATCTCGGTGCTGGATTGGGGCACGAGGACCCAATCCCCGTCGAGCACCGGCTTGTCGGCGCCGAAAGCCGCTGTCCCTGCAACTACCACGAGAAGAGTTAGGAGAGCCAGAACAATCCGTCCAATCCGCAGATCTTGGTTCATGGGTTTCGATCCTTCCTGCCGCCTTCGCGGTTCCGGGGCGACAGAGGGGAAGATATCCCGGCGGCCGGCGGCCGTCAAACGCTTTTCCGGGCCGGTGAAGGGCGGATCCACTAGTTGCAGTTCCCTGCCGGCGGGAAGAGGATCCTCTCGCACAAAAAAAAGAGCGGACCGCCCTTTATGGGGGCGATCCGCCCTGGTGTTCCTAATCTTGGGGAGGCGCTCGGCCTTACCCGGCTACATTACCGGGGCCGAATCCGCGTCCCGGGGGACGCAATCGGTCAGTACCGGTTGCGGCCGCCGCCGAAGCCGCCGCCGCCGCCGCCGGAGCGGGGGCGATCGGTCTTGGGCTGGGCCTCGTTGACCTTGACGGCGCGGCCCTTGATGTCGCGGCCGTTGAGAGCGGAGATGGCCTTGAGGGCCTCTTCCTTATTGGGCATCTCGACGAAGCCGAAGCCGCGGGACTGGCCCGTGGCCTTGTCGGAAATGACGGCGGCCTTGTCGACGATACCGTAGGCCTGGAAGGCTTCGCGCAGGTCGGACTCGTTCACGGAAAAGGACAGGTTACCAACATAGATGTTCATACTCGTCTCCTTGGACGACGGGAGCTCCCGGTTTCGCTCCGGGGGTCCCGAACAAAAAAACTCATCCGATCGCGAACTAGGAAAGGAGTATGCCGCATCACAGGCAGGGCTTTGGCCCCTGATTCCTTAATTCCGGTCAGACGTGGAGGACGGGCTTGCCTCCTGCTTGCTTTACGCCCGAAGAAAAAGAAAAAACCCGGCAACGTCCTACTCTCCCACTCGGCAGCCCGAGCAGTACCATCGGCACCCCAGGGCTTAGCTTCCGTGTTCGGAATGGGAACGGGCGTTTCCCCTGCGTCATGGTTGCCGGGATTTAATAATCGTAACTATTAATCCCAATCGAATTTTGCCAGCATGTTTTGTCGAGAATAAACCTTATGGTCAAGCCTCACGGGCGGTTAGTACTGGTAAGCTACACGCATTACTGCGCTTCCACACCCAGCCTATCAAACGGGTCGTCTACCCGTGCCCTTCAGCCCTTACGGGAGGGAGAACTAATCTCGGGGCGTGCTTCCCGCTTATATGCCTTCAGCGGTTATCACTTCCGAACGTAGCTACCCGGCGGTGCCCCTGGCGGGACAACCGGCACACTAGAGGTTCGTTCGTCCAGGTCCTTTCGTACTATGGACCACCCCCCACAATTCTCCTGCGCCTGCCGTGGATAGGGACCGAACTGTCTCGCGACGTTCTGAACCCAGCTCACGTACCGCTTTAACCGGCGAACAGCCGGACCCTTGGGACCCGCTTCAGCCCCAGGATGCGATGAGCCGACATCGAGGTGCCAAACAGTCTCGTCGATATGAGCTCTTGGAGACTATTAGCCTGTTATCCCCGGCGTACCTTTTATCCGTTGAGCGATGGCCCTTCCATACGGGACCACCGGATCACTATGCCCGAGTTTCCTCCCTGCTTGAGATGTCTCTCTCGCAGTCAAGCTCCCTTATGCCATTGCACTCTACGGTTGATTTCCAAACAACCTGAGGGAACCTTAGGGCGCCTCCGTTACATTTTGGGAGGCAACCGCCCCAGTTAAACTACCCACCTAACACTGTCCGCCTCCCCGATCAGGGGAGCGAGTTAGAATCTCAGAATCGCAAGAGTGGTATCTCACCGTTGGCTCCACCAGTCCCGGAGGACCAGCTTCAAAGCCTCCCACCTATCCTGCGCATGCTATCCCAAAATCCAATGCTAGGATGCAGTTAAGGTGCCGGGGTCTTTCCGTCCAGCGGCAGGTAACCGGCGTCTTCACCGGTACCACAATTTCGCCGTGCCCCTCTTTGAGACAGCGCTCAAGTCGTTACGCCTTTCGTGCGGGTCGGAACTTACCCGACAAGGAATTTCGCTACCTTAGGACCGTTATAGTTACGGCCGCCGTTTACTGGGGCTTCGGTTCAGAGCTTCGCTTGCGCTAACCCCTCCCCTTAACCTTCCAGCACCGGGCAGGCGTCAGACCCTATACATCGATTTTATGTCTTTGCAGAGTCCTGTGTTTTTGCTAAACAGTCGCCTGAGCCATTTCTCTGCGACCTCCTCGGGCTCCATCTGTACGACTTCACCCTAACGAGGCACCTCTTTTCCCGAAGTTACGAGGTTAGATTGCCGAGTTCCTAAAAGAGGGCTCACACGTGCGCCTTAGGATTCTCTCCTTATCTACCTGTGTCGGTTTACGGTACGGACACTCGAGATACGTTCTTAGTGGCTTTTCTCGGCAGTTTGGAGTCAGTGAGTTCACAAGGCCGAAGCCAAGCTTCCTCGCCTTTCTCAAGGTTAACGGGATTCCGGATTTGCCTGAAATCCCCCTCTTCGAGGCGACCGCACACATCCAGACGTGCGTACACGTATCCTCCTGCGTCCCCACATGGTGACTCTCGAGCGGTGCAGGAATGTTGACCTGCTGTCCATCGGCTACGCCTTTCGGCCTGACCTTAGGATCCGACTAACCCTGGGCGGACTGACCTTCCCCAGGAAACCTTAGATTTTCGGCGCGGCTGGTTTTTACAGCCGTTATCGCTACTCATGCCGGCAGGGTCTCTTCCGAAGAGTCCACCAACCCTCACAGGTTGGCTTCGACCTCGTCGGAATGCTCTTCTACCAAAGCCATCGTCCGAAGACGATGACAGTCCGCCGCTTCGGTCGCATGCTTAAGCCCCGTTACATTGTCGGCGCAAGAACGCTTGACCAGTGAGCTGTTACGCTTTCTTTAAAGGATGGCTGCTTCTAAGCCAACCTCCTGGTTGTCTTCGTATCCTCACATCCTTGCCCACTTAGCATGCAGTTAGGGACCTTAGCGGACGGTCTGGGCTGTTTCCCTTTTGACCACGGAGCTTAGCCCCCGTAGTCTGACTCCCGCGCAGTGGTCGGGGGAATTCGGAGTTTGGTTGGATTTGGAAGATCTTTCGACCCCCTAGGCCATCCAGTGCTCTACCTCCCACGCCATTCACGCGAGGCTAGCCCTAAAGCTATTTCGAAGAGAACGAGCTATCCGTGGGTTTGATTAGCCTTTCACCCCTATCCTCAGCTCATCCGAGCAGTTTTCAACCTACACCGGTTCGGTCCTCCCTATGGTGTTACCCAGAGTTCAACCTGGCCAAGGATAGATCACCCACCTTCGCGTCCATTCCTCACGACTAATCGCCCTATTCAGACTCGCTTTCGCTACGGCTCCCCGTCATTGACGGTTAACCTATGCCATGAAGAATGACTAGCCGGCTCATTAAGCAAAAGGCACGCAGTCACACCGGTTGCCCGGTGCTCCTACTGTTTGTAAGCATACGGTTTCAGGTACTTTTCACTCCCCTAACAGGGGTTCTTTTCACCTTTCCCTCACGGTACTAGTTCACTATCGGTCGCAGGCGAGTGTTTAGCCTTGGAGGATGGTCCCCCCGAATTCCCACAGGGTTTCACGTGCCCCGTGGTACTTGGGATACCGGCCAGAGATCCCTGTCCTTTCGCCTACAGGACTATCACCTTCTGTGGTTATTCTTTCCAGAATACTCGGCTAGGACGGGATTTTGTAACTCTGCGGCTCCTTCGAGTCGGAGCCTGTCGGTCCCACGACCCCGCGTCCACAACGCACTCGAGCTTGACATGGACACGGTTTGGGCTGCTCCCCGTTCGCTCGCCGCTACTAGGGGAATCACGGTTGTTTTCTTTTTCCTCCGGGTACTGAGATGGTTCACTTCCCCGGGTTCGCTTCTCCCGCCCTATGTATTCAGGCGGGGATAGCCAGGGTTTACCTGGATGGGTTTCCCCATTCGGAAATCTCCGGGTCAAAGCCTGTTTAACGGCTCACCGAAGCTTATCGCAGCTGGCCACGTCCTTCGTCGCCTGCCTGCGCCAAGGCATCCCCCGTATGCTCTTACTAACTTGACCATAAAGTTTGGTCAAGACAAAACATGCCGCTTAAAAATTCGATTGTCAAAGAACCGTTTGAGAAATATGGAAAATCCCCCCACCGGGGGGATCGTTCGTCTGCTTCAATGGAGCTGACCGGAATCGAACCGGCGACCTCCGGCGTGCAAAACCGGCGCTCTCCCAATTGAGCTACAGCCCCATCCGATTACGATCAGTTCCGTCCGCTGATGGTTGGTTGGTGGGCCTAAGTGGATTCGAACCACCGACCTCACGCTTATCAGGCGTGCGCTCTTACCAACTGAGCTATAGGCCCAACACAGCGTATATCGGTTAGAGCCCGCGCCGAGCGCGTATTGCCCACTCCAACCCAGCGGAAATATATTCGAAAAAGCGGAGCGAGTGACCTCGCCAAATTGCACCTTTGAAAGGAGGTGATCCAGCCGCACGTTCCCGTACGGCTACCTTGTTACGACTTCACCCCAATCACCGACCATGCCTTCGGCGCCTGCCTCCTTGCGGTTAGCTCAGCGACTTCGGGCACAACCAGCTTTCGTGATGTGACGGGCGGTGTGTACAAGGCCCGAGAACGTATTCACCGCGGCGTAGCTGATCCGCGATTACTAGCAATTCCGACTTCATGGAGGCGAATTGCAGCCTCCAATCCGAACTGAGAACGGTTTTAAGGATTAGCTCCACCTCGCGGTCTTGCTTCCCTCTGTACCGTCCATTGTAGCACGTGTGTAGCCCTAGACATAAAGGCCATGCTGACTTGACGTCATCCCCACCTTCCTCCCCGTTGTCCGAGGCAGTCTCCTTAGAGTGCCCGACATGACTCGCTGGCAACTAAAGACAAGGGTTGCGCTCGTTGCGGGACTTAACCCAACATCTCACGACACGAGCTGACGACAGCCATGCAGCACCTCTGGCGGTTTTCCGGTAAACCGGAATCGTCCCCCTTTCGGGTTTCTACTGCCGCCGGTTCAAGCCTAGGTAAGGTTCTTCGCGTTGCGTCGAATTAAACCACATGCTCCACTGCTTGTGCGGGCCCCCGTCAATTCCTTTGAGTTTCAGCCTTGCGACCGTACTCCCCAGGCGGGATACTTAACGCGTTAGCTTCGACACTCCCACACAACTGCAGGAATATCCAGTATCCATCGTTTATGGCCAGGACTACCGGGGTATCTAATCCCGTTTGCTCCCCTGGCTTTCGTGACTCAGCGTCAGGAGCAGTATAGAGAATCGCTTTCGCCTCAGGTGTTCCTCCCGATATCTACGCATTTCACCGCTCCACCGGGAATTCCATTCTCTTCTACTGTCCTCAAGCCGTGCAGTTTCAAAGACAGTTCCGCGGTTAAGCCGCGGGATTTCATCCCTGACTTGCACAGCCGCCTACTCACCCTTTACGCCCAGTAATTCCGAGCAACGTTTGCCCCCTACGTATTACCGCGGCTGCTGGCACGTAGTTGGCCGGGGCTTCCTCTGAGGTTACCGTCAAGCCCTTGCGGGCGTTCTTCACCTCTGACAGGAGTTTACGACCCGAAGGCCTTCATCCTCCACGCGGCGTCGCTGCGTCAGGGTTTCCCCCATTGCGCAAAATTCCTCACTGCTGCCTCCCGTAGGAGTCTGGGCCGTGTCTCAGTCCCAGTGTGGCCGTTCACCCTCTCAGGCCGGCTACCCATCTCAGCCTTGGTAGGCCATTACCCTACCAACTAGCTAATAGGACGCAGGCTCATCTCCAAGCGCCTTACGGCTTTAATCCATCGGCTATCGCCTCAGGACGTCATGCGGTATTAGACACCCTTTCGAGTGCTTATTCCCCGCTCGGAGGGAGATTACCCACGTGTTACTCACCCGTCTGCCACTCACCGTATTGCTACGGCGCGTTCGACTTGCATGTGTTAGGCACGCCGCCAACGTTAGCTCTGAGCCAGGATCAAACTCTCCAATTATAAGCACCCTTGCGGGTACTTAGCAGAGTTTTACTGGCAATATGGTTCAGTACACATCGCTCCGCTTTTCGATTCAAAGATCTGATTTCCTCCACCCGGGAGGAAAAACTTCCCCATCACTTGATTTCTCATGTGTTCATCCTTGCGGATGATAATGGAGAAGGCTCGGACATAATACGATTTCGCCGTTTCGATGTCAAGGGATAAATCGAAAAATTTATAAAGATTTTATTCCCTTGTTTTTCAAGCATTTATCAGCCGATTCTCAAAAACCTCCCGCTCCGTCGCCGCCGTCGTCCGGGGGGGCGCCTTGCCTTCGCGCATGATTCTTGCTTACCGCCCGGGCATGATACCGCAACCCGGCCGCTTGTGCCAGCCCCCGCCGCGTCAACGCCCGAAGACGAAAAAGGCCAGTAAAGAAGCCGTTTGTTGCCTTCCCGGCCGGGCGGAGCGGCCTTGCTCCCAAGAAATATGCCTCCTGCCGCGGCACGCTTTTCGCAAAGGAAAGCAAAGCCCGGAAGGCGATCCCCCCGGGAATGCGTTCCAGAAAGCGGAAAACCATGAAAAAGCGCCGAAAAAGCCGCCCCTCCCGGACCGGGTGGAGCCTGATGGAAGCCGTCGTGGCCATGGCCATCGGCTTCTTTCTGATGGTGGGAACTGCGGAAATGCTGGTCCTGGCACTGCGCCTGCAGGATCGGGCCAGGGGCGTCATCGAGGCGACGGACATGGCCCGGGACCGCCTGGAAGCCCTGCGGGCGGAGACGGCGGCCGCTTCCTCGGCATTCCCGCCCTCCCTGTCGGACGGCGAAACGACCATCTCCGGGCGAAACGGCCGCTCTTATTCCATCACCTGGACAAAAGCCCTCTCCCTGCCGCCGCTGATCAATGCCGAGGTCCGGGTCATGCCCTCGGGCAAGCCCGAGCGGTCGCTCGTCATCGCGCTTTTTCTCTATCCTCTGCTGGGATTTTGACGATGCGCACGGCCGATGTTCCAACCTTGTCGGGCAGGCCCGGAACCGCCTTGATCGAGGCCCTGCTGTCGCTGTGCTTCATGGCCATGCTCTGCCTCGCGGGGATCGAGGTTTTCGCCGCCGGCCGCGGCGTTTTTTTCCGCCTCAACGCCCTCCAGGAACGGGAGGAGCGTGCGGCAACGGGCTTGGACAGGATCAGGCTTGACGTGCGGGAAGCCGGCCGGGGCCTCGTGGAACCGGCGGCGTTGGGCCTTGTAGCGGGGCTCACAGCCCAGGACGGACGGGTCCTACTGACCAGCCTCGAGAAAGCGGCGCCCCTGGGCGGCGACGCGGCCGCCGGGACGTCGTTTATCCCCTTGGCGTCGGCATCCGGCTTCGCAGCCGGACGCTCGATCTGCGTCTTGGCGCCGGGCCGGGGGGAAATAGGCGCCGTCGCCTCCATCCGTGAAGACGGTGTCGTGCTGTCCGCTCCCCTGACGGCAGGCTACCCGGCCGGCTCGGCTTCCCTGCTTTTATTGCGGACGGTCGAGATTTTCTGGGACCGGGACGCCCGCGTCCTGCGGCGCCGGGTCAACGAAGGCTCGGCCCAGCCCCTGGTCGAGAGCGCGTCGGGATTTTCCTGCCGGCTCGACGCCGCTTCACGGGTTCTCGGCCTCGAGCTCCATCTGGACGGAAACGAGGAGATCCCCTATGCCGCCTCCATTCTGCCGAAAAACATCCTTTTGTCCGGCGCGATCAGGGAATGACGCGGCCTCCCGCGCTCCTTGCCGCGCGGGGTCGGCCACCCTGGCCGTCGTGCTCCTTTTTTTTCTCTTCTCGGGGTTGGGGCTCGGGCTCGTCCTCCTGGCGGACGGCTTCCAGCGGATGTCGCGCTCGCGCCGCGACGCCCTGCGCCTGGAATGCGCCGCCGAGAACGGGGTCAAGCAGGGTCTGGCCAGGCTTGCGCCCGCGCCGGCCTTGGGCTCTGCGGCAACGATCGAGGACAACCATCTGATGGCCTTGGGCGAAGACGCGGCAGCGGGGGGCATCCGGGCCGCGGAGGAAGCCATGAACATCTTCTTCCCCCTCTTGGAGACGGGATCGGAATCCGGCCTGTCCTGGTCGGCCACGGCCGGCTGCGGCCTGCGCCGGTTCGCCCGCGCCGGGGAGCAATTCGAGGCCGAATACCTCGTCTCGATCGAAGCCCGCGGCCGGATCCCGGGCTGGCGCCCCGAAGCCTCCGCGGGACTCGACCTGGGGCTCAGCGTGCTGGCCGGCCGGGTGCCTCTGGCTTACTTTCCGCTTCTTTTGGCCGGGACGGAAGCCAACGAATCCGCGGCCGGGCTTTTTGAGGAAGGCCGCGTCTCGCTGGTCCCCCTCAGTCGCGCCGACTTGGCCGCGCGCGCCCTGGTCACACCTAGGCCTCTCGTTCCCGCCGATGCCTCTCCCCTCCTGGCCGAAGTGCTGAAGATCAGGCTCCTCGAGCCGGGCGGCATCCGCCTGGACATCCTGCGGCAAGCCCTTGGCTTGCCCGTGGTCGACGAGCCGGTCCCCGACGGCGTCTACCTTATCCAAAGCGACGCGGGTCTAGGCGGGATCTTCGTCCAGGGGGACCTGGACCGGCTGCTTCTGGCGGTTGAAGGCGACCGCCAGGTCATCGGGTTCGAAAGCCAAACCGGTGTTTGGAAGCTGGCCTTCGTCCCCGGCCTCGGACCGACCGATTTCGCCGCACCGACCGGTTCGACGACGGACAACCACGTCCCCCTCGGGATCATCCTGGTCAACGGTGCCGTCGGTTCCCTCAGCGCGGCCATGCCCGACGGGGCGGGCGGCCTGGAAGCGTCGCCCGAGCCGGGGCTGCCAAGCCTGAAAGACGGCCAATCGCTGACGATCGTCTCCAGCCACGAGCTGGTCATCGATTCGGACCTCCTGCCCGAGGGGGTCCGTTGGGCGGGCTCCATCCCCTACCTCAGGGACAAGCCTTCCCAGCTCGTCGTCTATGCGGGGAATCGCGACCTCCTGGATGGATCGGAGACTGGAGGGAGCATCAAGATCGGCTCCCGAGCACCCAACCGGGTGCGCATCCACGGCTCTCTGGCGGCGTCCGGCGGTTTATCCGTCGAGGGCCAGGCTAAAGAGATCTTCATCGGCGGCGGCGTTCAGGCCGCCTCGCTCCGGCTCGGGAGCTCGACCCTCGCGGTCTCGCCTGACGAACGGATCGCGCAGGGAACGCTGGCGCCCGCTCCCGGACCTGCGGCGGCCGAGCCGGTCCTTAAAGTCCTCAGGCTTCGCCCTCTGGCTTGGCGGGAGGGGAAATGAGCTCAAGGCGGGGGTTCACCCTGCTGGAAGCGGCCGTCGCCGTCGCCCTGGCCGGCATGCTCGCTTTCATGGGAGCGGGATCGCTCCTCTCGCTGGCCCCGAAGTACAGGCTGGAAGCCGCGGTCTGGGAGACGCGGGCCGTACTCAACCGGGCCCGCTACCGGGCGCTCCACGAGGGCGTGTCTTATAGGGTCAGGGTACTAGCCGACGGTCTGGCCTTGGACCGGAACGATCCCGATTCGGGAACCTGGACCCTGGCCGCGCGCACCGTTTGCGACGGCGCCCGATTGACGGCGAACAACGCGCCGATATTCACGCCCCAGGGCTCTGTGACCGGCCTGGCCACGATCACTATCTCCAACTCCTGGGGCGCCTACAGGATGACGCTGGCCATCACCGGACGGATCAAGACGGTCCGCGTCGCCTGACGACGCGTTATTATTTCGGACAGCTTGACAATGCCCCCTCCGGGCCCTATCTACTAAGTGAGGTTATCAAAAGGTCGAACAGGCCTCTGAAGGCGCGAAGAAGCGGGAGACGAGGAGAAGAACCTCCCGCGGGCTTTACGAGATCGTGAGGCGCCTTCGGAGGCCTCTTATTTTACCCGCCTATTTCTTCTCGAACACGATCTTCCCGTCGACGATGGTGTGGGTCACTTCGGCCTTCAGGATCTCCTCCGGCTTGATCTGCAGGAGATTGCGGTCGAAGATGGTCAGGTCGGCCAGGTTCCCGATCTTGATCGAGCCCCGGAACTCGTCGTCGAACGCGGCGTAGGCGGCGTTGACCGTGTAAGCCCGAATGGCCTCCTTGACCGGGATGCGCTGCTCGGGGAACCAGCCGCCCGGGGGCGTCCCCTTGAGCGTCTTCCTGGTCACGGCCGCGTAGATCAGGTCCTGCGGGCGGACGCTGTAGAGGGCGGCATTCGTCCCCGGCCAATCCGAACCGAAGGTCAGCCGGACGCCGTTGTCGAGCAGGGACTTGAAGGCATACGCGCCCTTGCAGCGCTCGGCCCCGATCCGCTCCTCCATCCAGCGCATGTCGTCGGCGATATGGTACGGGTTGACCTCGGCGATGATCCCGAGAGGCTTGAATCGCTTGAAGTCCTGCGGCCGGATGACCTGGGCATGGATGATGCGGAAGCCGAGCAGGTCCTTGCCCTGCTCCTTGCGCAGCCGCTCGAAGAGGTCGAGCGACTCGGCCACTCCCCTATCCCCGATGGCATGGACGTTGGGCACGAACCCCGCCTCGAGCCCCGTCTGGATCAGCCCGTAGAGCTTGTCCATGTTTCCGGTCTCGAGCTTGGGATCGTCGGAAGTATGCGGCCGCCAGTGGCCGGCATTGTCCGGGCTTGTCGGCATAGGGCTCGAAGAACAGCGCCCCATGCGAGCCCATGATGCCGTCGATGTAGCCCTTGAGGGCGCCGAAACGGAGCATCCGGCTGGGCTGCTTGGTCACGGGATGAAGACCCATGGTGAACCCGGCCGCCTTGAGCTCGGCTCCCCGCGACAGGTCCGGCCGCAGCCATATGCGGCAGGTCAGCTCGCCGTTTCTCTCCAGCTCGGCGAAGCGCTTCTCCTGGGCCGGGGTGGAGATGTCGTGGACCTCGGTGATGCCGGCCTCGCGCAGGGCCTTCAGGGCGGCCCGGCTCTCATCCAGGAGGCGCAAGGCCGACTTGGGCTTGCGGGCCTTGGCCAGGGCGTCGTAGGCGGGCGAAGGCCGGAAGACGATCCCGGTCGCCTTGCCGTCCCTCCCGATTTCCATCCCCTTCAGCCGCTTTCCGTCCAGGCCGGCCAGGCGAAGGGCGGCGGTGTTGGCCAGCCACTCCTTGCCGTCGAAGCGGTTCAAGAAGCAGGGGTGGTTCGGCGTCAGGTCGTCGATCATGGCCCGGTTGGGCCGCCAGGGCGTCTTCTTCTCCTTGGCCCCGCCACCCGCATCGCCCAGGGCCCATTCCTCGTAGGCGCCCCAGAGGCCATCGCTGATCCACTCGCCGTCGTCCAGCAGGTTCACGACGCGCCCGACCTCGGCCCTCAGCCCGGCTTCGTCGGCCACGGTCATCAGGTTGGCGTCGTTGAGGAGCGCCCCGGCCGCGGCGAAATGGATGTGGGCGTCGATGAGGCCCGGCAGGACGAGCTTGCCTTCCAGGTCGATGACCCTGGTCTTGTCGCCGATGAAGCGCTTGGCCCAGGAGTCGGTCTTACAGACGGCGGTGATGGTGTCGCCGTGGATGACCACGGCCCGGGCTTCGGGCAGAGCGGAGTCGACCGTATAGACCGCGCCGTTGAGGAGGACCAGGGTGGCGGGATCGGGCCTGGAGCAGTCCGTCAAGGCTATCGTTCCCAGCATCAGCGCGATGACCATCCCCGGCCCGAATGCCCGTCCTCTCATGGCGATCTCCTTTGCAGCCCGCGCGCGGTATGGGGACAAGGCTACCGGGATCGGCCGGGCAAGTCAAACGGGGGGCGATGGCGAGGCAGGCGGCGCGCTTAAAGCGCCTTCCCCTCCAGCTCGGCGAGAAAGCTCCGGATCGGCAGCGCTTCGATGCCGTCCTCGGTGCGGAAAGGACGCTCGCCGAGAAAGACCACCAGACGGCGGCGGAGGCCTTTTAATTCGGCAATGGCCTTCAGGCCTTTGAAGTCATGTGAAGACAGTGTTTTCTTGGCCTTGACTTCGACCGCTGTAAACTCCTTGCCGCGCTGGATCAGAAAATCCACCTCGGTGCCGCCTTCGGTCGGCGCCCAGTAGAACAAGCCATCGTAGCGCAGGCCCAAGCCACAATCGGGTTCACCGTAAGCATTCAGCAAAGCACCCACCCAACCCTCCAATAGAGCGCCGCGATCCGCTTCGCCAGGTGGGTGGAGCTCCCGCTTGACCGCGCGCATAACGCCCGGGTCCACCCAGTACAGCTTGGGGTGCTTCCGTTCCTTGACCCGCAGCTTTCCATCGTACGCCGGCAAGAGCCACGCAAGGTACGTGTCGGCCAGGATTTCCAAGTATCCGGAGACCGTGGTTCGCGCCACTCCCGCATCACGGGCCAGGCCGGCCACACTCAGAACCTGCCCGTGGAACAGGGCCGCGACAGGCAGGAACCGCGCGAATCCCGGCAGATTCCGCACCAGTGCCTCGGCCTGGATTTCCTGCTTCAGGTACAACTGCACATAGGCATCGAGGCTCTCCGCCTTGTCCGACGACTGCCAGATGATGGGTAGGCTCCCGAATCGCAGCACTTCGGCTAGATCAAAATCCGCCCCAAGCTCCTGGGGCAACAGCGGGTACATGACCCGTCGCAGCGCGCGACCTGCCAATAAGTTCGTGCCCGCCTGCTTCAGCTTTCGGGCGCTAGAGCCCAACAAGACGAAGCGCATACTGCGGCTTTCGATGAACCGATGCACCTCGTTGAGGAGCGCCGGCAACCGCTGGATTTCGTCCACCACGACCGTCCGACCATCGGGAATCCGCAGCAGCTCCCGACCGAAGAGGCGGGCGTCGCGCAGATAATCCTGAAACAAGCCCTCGTCCAGAAGATCGAAACGCTGGGCCTCGGGGAATGCCTGCCGGGACCATGTGCTCTTGCCCACCCCCCGCATTCCGAACAGAAAAAAGCTCTGCTCTGGCGCCTTCAACAGCCGCGCGTAGGCCCTTCCTGTAACCATGCCGTCATATTTACCAGAAATATGACGACATGTCAACAAAGGTTACACCCAGGTTACTTCTTGTAATGATCGGGAAAAGCCGGGCGTTTGGGCTTCTGAACGGGATTTTTTGCCAGCTCGGCCAAGATGATCTCGACGGCCTTCTCGAGCTGGGGATCTTTCCCCAGCCGCACGAGCGCGGGATCGTGCTCCACATCGATGTCGGGAGCGATGCCGACGTTCTCGGCAATCCATTCGCCCTTTGGGCTCCAGACGCCCGAGCTGGGGGCCGAGGCGTATCCGCCGTCCATGAGCCGCGGTCCGCCGGCCCGGCCGACCAGTCCGCCCCAGGTTCGTTTACCGACTAGGGGACCCACCCCGGCAACCCTGAAGTAGTAGGGCATGGCGTCGCCGCCCGATCCGGCGAATTCGTTGATGAGCATGACTTTGGGCCCGAAAATGGCCCCCTGCGGCTGGATCTCATCCTCTCCGTCGCGGGTGGCCACCGCGCTGAGCCGCCTTCTCAAGAGGACTTCCATGACGTCGGTAGCCAGAAGGCCGCCGGCGTTGAAGCGTTCGTCGACTATTACGGCTTCCTTCCCCACCTGGGAATAGAAATAGCGGTTGAAGTAGGTGAATCCACCGAAGGACGTGTCCGGCATGTAGACGTAGGCCACTTTGCCGCCGCTGACCTTATCGACATAACGGCGGTTGTCCTCGATCCAGGCAAAGTGTCGGAGAGAGGTCTCGCTGCCGACCGGTATGACCGTGACCTCCCGAGCGCCTTTTCCGTCGGGTGACGGGCCGACCTTGATCGGCACCTGTTTTCCGGTCGTGCTTTCGAAGAAGGCGTAGACGTTGTCCCGCTCCGTCAGCTCGCGGCCGTTCACGGTCAACAGATACTCGCCGACGGCCACGTTGATCCCGGGCTGGGTCAGGGGCGCCCGAAGATTCGGATTCCAATTCTCGCCGTTATAAACCCGGGCGAACCGATAGCGCCCGTTCTCGATCCTGTAATCCGCGCCGAGCAGGCCTGTGGAAACGCGATTCACCTCGGGCAGATCGCCGCCGCCCACGCCCAGATGGCCGATCTCGATGCCGCCCAGCATCTCGGCAAACAGGTAGTTCAGATCCCGCCGCGAGACGATGTTCTGCAGAAAGGGCTCATAGCGTTTTTCGGCGGCGGCCAAGTCATAGCCATGAGCCTGGGGATCATAGAGATATTCGCGCTCGATCCGCCAGACCTCGTGGAACATCTGGCGCCATTCCCGGCGCGGGTCGATCTTGATTTGAACGGCATCCGTCGGCAGGGGAGTTCCGGCGGGACCGGAGGAAGCCGTCGGCGCGCCCGCCGGAGGCATGGGCCGCAGGGCGCCGATGGACCAGCGGTCGCCCTGACTGAAGAGGTACTTCTCTCCGTCGGCGGCCAGCACGAAGGCACCCACTCCGCTGATGACGACGTCGGAGCGACGGGCCTTGAATTCATAGCGGTGCACCACCGCGGGCGAATTATTGGACGTTTCGACGGCCAGGAGGGTGTCCGGCTTGCCGGGAATCAACGAGGCGTAATTGCGGGCCGGCATGGGCAGGGCCAGGACGCGCTGCAGGATCTGATCGAAGTCGATCCTGACCGAGGGTCCCTTGGCCGGATCGCCGGGCTTCTTCTCCTCCTGGGCTTTCTCTTCATCACTCTCCGGCGCCAAGGGCGACGAATCGTCTTTGGATAGGACGACGAAATAGATGGAGCTCGAGACCGGTTTGCTGAACGCCTGCACGTCGGGCTGGAGGGACTGGCCGGAATCGGTGCTGGCCGTGAAATACAGGTATTTTCCGCCGGCGTCGAAGACCGGCGATTCGGCGTCGCTCATGCCGTCGGTCACCTGGACGGACTTGCCTGTCTCCAGGGAATACACGAAAATGGCCCCCATGTAATTGGCCAGGGCCATGGAATAGGTCAGCCACTTGGAATCCGGAGACCAGGCGAAGGTCATGCGGCTGGTCAGAAAGCGATCCTTATCCACGCGGACCGGCTTCCGGGCCGCGACATCGACGTACCACAGCGTCAAGTGGGCATCCTGGTAGGCGATCTTCCTGGAATCCGGCGACCAGAGGAGGCTGCCGTAGAACGTCGGCTTTTCCTCCAACGCGATCTTGACCGTTTCCCTAGCGACGTTCTGGGCTTTGAGATGGAGCTGGTACTCTCCGGACTCGTCCGAGAGATAGGCAATGGTATTGCCGTCGGGCGACCAGGCGGGCGAGCGCTCCATGACGCCGGGGGTCAGGGTCAAATTGCGCGGGTCGCCCTTCTCGGCGGGCACCGTAACGATTTCACCGCGGGCCTCGAAGACGGCCCGGGCCGCATGGGGCGAAAGGCTGGGATTCGTCAGCCTCCGACCCGCCGCGACATAGCGCTCCCGCACTTCCGGAAAATCACCGGCCGCCGTTATGGGAACTCGGGAGGCCTTGCCGGACTTCAAGTCGAAGAGGTTCAGGCTCCCGAACTGCTCGAAGACAATGGCGCCCGGACCGGCCGCGGCGGATTTGATGTCCAGCCCATCGTTGGGGAGAACGCGGTCGACTTTTTTCGACCCGGCATCATAAACGAAAAGCGACACGGGGCCGAGGCGGTCGGATAAAAAGTAGACTTTATCGCCAATCCACATCGGGTTGAAGTCGTTGGAGTCCTCGCGGGGGACTTTCTCGATTCGGGAATCGGCCAAGTCGGCGATCCATATGGGCGTCGACCGCCCGCCCCGGTACCGTTTCCAGGCGTAGAAAGCCCGGCCGAGCGGAACGTAAGCCAGATGCTTGCCGTCCGGGGCATAGGAGGCCTCGTAGCCCATGGGCAGCGGGAGCTTTTCCTCCAGCCCGCCGTCAAGCCCGACCGTGAACAGCTCGTTGAAACCGGAATAGGCGGTGCGGCCGGAGGTGAAGAGAACGCGCCGGCCGTCGCGCGTCCAGCCGAGGACCGCGTCGGCCGCGGGATGCCAGGTCAGGCGCCGCGGCACGCCGCCCTCGGCCGCCATGACGAAGACGTCCACATTCCCGTCATACTCACCCGTGAACGCGATCTTCGTCCCGTCGGGCGAGAAGATCGGGTAGTTCTCGATGCCCGGACCGGAGGTCAAGCGCGTCGCCTCCCCGCCCGCCTTCGGCACGCTCCACAGATCGCCGCCGAAGACAAAGACGATCCGCGTCTGATTGACGGAGGGGTTTTGGAAGAGCCACTTTCCCCCAGCCTCGGCGGCGTCCGCGGCGGTAAGACCGGCCCCCAACAGGAAGAGAACCGCGAGTCCGCAAGAACGGATGCGAGAACGCAAAGACAGAAACGGCATGGGGCCCTCCAAGTTGATCAAAGAGGGTATTCTAGCTTAGGCCCCGATTATGTCCCATGCTTTTTTCCAAATTCGCCGAACAAGCACAAGCGGCATAAACGGACGCGCCGCTGCGCCAATTGAATGCGGGGTGCTTCCTGGGATATAAGTAGACATCTTGTCCAATAATAGATCCTTCGGAGGAGACCCCATGCTCAAACGCCTGTCTATCTGTCTGCTCATCCTGGCCCTGGCCGCGCCCTTCCTGGCCGCCCAAGAGCCCTACAAGCTCCCGCCCAAGAACGTCCTGGACATCCTGAACGCGCCGCCCACACCGCGCGTCACGATGAGCCCCGACCGCGAGGTCATGCTGCTCGTCGAGTCCGAGAGCATGCCGACCATCGCCTACGTCGCCCAGCCCATGCTCCGCATCGCGGGCATGCGCATCACGCCGGCCAACAACAGCGGCCAGGTCCTGACCTTCAGCACCGGGCTGACCCTGAAAGCCATCAAGGACGGGCTGGAGCGCAAGATCGACCTGCCCGCCGGCATCAAGCTCACCGGCGCCTCCTGGTCCGACGACGGCAAATGGATCTCCTTCGCCCGCTACCTCGACGACGGCGTGGAGCTCTGGGTCGTCGACGCGATCACGGGCAAGGCCAAGAGCCCTGACCCCCGCGCGGCTCAACATGGTCAGCGGCGATATCACCTGGATGCCCGGCAACAAGAGCCTTCTCTGCCAGATGATCCCGGAGGGCCGCGGCCCGGCTCCCCTCGAGCCCCGCGTGCCGATCGGCCCCACGGTGCAGATGTCGGGCGGCAAACAGACCAAAGTCGCCACCCTGCAGGACCTGCTCAAGAGCCCCTACGACGAAGCCCTCTTCGACTACTACGCCACGGGCCAGCTTGTCGAGATCGACATCCTGACCGGCCAGGCCAAGCCCATCGGCAAGCCCGGCATCTACGCTTCCGTCAACCCCTCCCCCGATGGATCCTACCTCCTGGTCAACCGGATCAAGCGGCCCTACTCCTACAGCGTCTCGATGAACGGGTTCGCCCGCTCGACCGAGGTCTGGGACCGGGCCGGCAACCCGGTCAAGACGATCGCCGACCTCCCGCCCGCCGAGGATGTGCCCATGAGCGGCGTCCAGGTCGGGCCCCGCTCGGTCAACTGGCAGGCCCTGAAGCCGGCCACCCTGGTCTGGGTCGAGGCCCTCGACGGCGGCGATACCGACAAAGAAGTCCCCTTCCACGACCGGGTCGTGACCCTGCCCGCCCCGTTCACGGGCGAGCCCAAGGAAGTCTTCAAGTCCGAGAACCGCTTCGGCGGCCTGACCTGGTTCAGCACCCCGGGCTTGGCCATCGCCTCCGAGATGAACCGCCGCAAGATGCGCCGGGTCTCCTGGATCGTCGACATCGACAATCCCGCCGTCGCCCCCAAGAAGCTGTTCGACCTCAACACCCAGGACGCCTATAACGACCCCGGCTCGCCGGTCATGACCCTCAAAGACGGCGCCAGAGTCATCCTGCAGGACAAGGACTGGATCTACCTCACCGGGCCCCGGCTCCTCGCCCAAGGGCGACCATCCCTACCTGGACAAGATGAACTTCAAGACGGGCGAAAAGGCCCGCCTCTTCCAGTGTGTCGACGGCAAGTACCAGTCCTTCGTCGGGTTCGCCGGCCAGAGCCGCGACTCGATCATCATCAGCCAGGAATCCAAGACCGAGGTCCCCAACTACCACCTTTATGCATTGAAGGCCAAGAAGAGCAAGCCCCTGACCGCCTTCGTCGACCCCGCGCCGCAGATGACGGGCGTCAGAAAGCAGCTTATCAAGTACAAGCGGAGCGACGGCATCGAGCTGTCGGGGACACTCTACCTGCCCGCCGACTACAAGGAGGGCACCCGCCTGCCCGTGGTCGTCTGGGCCTACCCGCGGGAGTACGGCGACGCCTCGACGGCCAGCCAGGTGCGCGGCTCCACGGACCGTTTCACCTTCTACCGCGGCACCTCGCAGCTGTTCTTCGTCACCCAGGGCTATGCGGTCCTGGACAACGCCGAGATGCCCGTCGTCGGCGACCCCAAGACGGTCAACGACACCTTCGTCACCCAGATCGTGGCCAACGCCCAGGCGGCCATCGACGTCCTGGACAAGATGGGGGTGGGCGATCCCAAGCGGGTCGGCGTGGGCGGCCACAGCTACGGCGCCTTCATGACCGCCAACCTGCTGTCCCACTGCGACTTGTTCGCGGCCGGCATCGCCCGCTCGGGCGCCTACAACCGGACCCTGACGCCGTTCGGGTTCCAGAGCGAGCAGCGGTCGCTGTGGGAGGCCCCCGACACCTACCTCAAGATGTCGCCGTTCATGTACGCCGACAAGATCAAGACGCCCCTGCTGATGATCCACGGCATGGCCGACAACAACTCCGGCACCTTCCCCATCCAGTCCGAGCGCCTGTTCGCCGCCCTCAAGGGCTTCGGGGCCACGGCCCGCTTCGTCTACCTGCCCAACGAGAGCCACGGCTACAGCGCCCGCGAGTCGGTGCTGACGGTGCTGGCCGAAATGATCGAGTGGTTCGACAAGTACGTGAAGAACCGCAAGTAGCCGCGAGCCGACGCATCGAGTTCCCATCCCCCCGCTCCGCTTGGGGCGGGGGGATTTTTTTCGGCTCTTGACCTATCTGATCTTTTTGGGTATATTGTTTCCATAATGAGTCGCAAAATGGAATTGTATGACCGTTTTTTCAAAGCACCTAAAAGTAGCTTTTTCCTCTTCGGCCCTCGAGGAACCGGGAAATCCACCTGGACGTCATCCGCTCATCCAGAAGCACTCACGATCAATTTGCTGGAGCCCGACCTGTTTCGATCCTACAGCGCCCGGCCGGAGCGATTGAGGGAAATTCTCCAAGGGAATACCGGGAAACAGACCATCGTCATCGATGAAATCCAACGGGTCCCTGAGCTTCTCGGCCTTATCCACCAGATGATCGAAGAAGATCCCTCCCGGCAATTCATTCTGACGGGATCCAGCTCGCGCAAGCTCAAGAGGACCGGCGTTGATCTTCTGGCAGGACGGGCGGTCTTAAAGACCCTACATCCCTTCATGGCGGCCGAGCTGGGCGACGCTTTCTCTTTGGAAAAAGCCCTGATCTTCGGTCTGGTGCCGCTGGTGTTCTCTTCCAGCGATCCGGACGATGTCCTCCGCAGCTATGCGGCGCTCTATCTCAAGGAGGAAGTCCAGGCGGAGGGAATCGTCCGCAATATCGGGCAATTCTCCCGCTTCCTAGAATCCATCAGCTTCTCGCACGGGTCCATCCTGAATGTCAGTGCGGTCGCCCGCGAGTGCGAAGTCGAGCGGAAAACGGTTGTGGGTTATGTCCAGATCCTGGAGGACCTTCTGCTCGGCTATCGTATCCCGGTCTTCCGGAAGCGCGCCGGGCGGGCAACGATCGACCATCCAAAATTCTATTACTTCGACGCCGGGGTGTTTCGGTCTATTCGACCCAAAGGCCCGCTCGACCGCCCCGAGGAGATTTCCGGGGCGGCCCTGGAGGGCTTGGTCGCTCAGCATTTGCGCGCTTGGATCTCCTACGGCGGAGACCGAAACAGCCTCTCCTTTTGGAGAACGCGAGCCGGCGCCGAAGTGGATTTCGTAATCTACGGCGACGACGGCCTGTGGGCCATCGAAGTGAAAAACGGCGCCAAGTTCCACGACTCGGACCTGCGCGGACTCAGATCGTTCCAGGCCGAGTATCCCGAAGCCCGCGCCATCCTCCTCTATCGAGGAAGGGAAAGGGCGGTCCGTCACGGAATCTTCATCCTGCCCTGCGATGAATTTCTCAAGGAATTGAGGCCCGGCCGTCTGCCGTCTGCGACGGATCCGGAAACACCTAAGGGTTGAAGGGCAGATCACCGGGCCCTCCCCTTCCTCCGGAGGGCGGCTCGCCCGGTGTTCTTACGTCCTTGGGCATCTCACGACCCGCCCGTCGTTATAGATCAATTCCAGCCCCACGATCCTGCCCTTTTCCCGGACGAATTTCATCCGAAGATAGTCGAGGTCCTCGACCATGAAGACATCCTCGGCCATGGGGATCATCCTCATCCTGGCTCTTCCGCCACGCCGGAAACCCAGGACGCCTCCCGCGACGCTGAGCTGATAATCGCGATAGGCCCCTTCATAGGACCTCAAAATGCTTTTCTGGACTAAAAAGGCCCGGGCTCGGGCGGCGATCCCCTCCATCGCCCAGCCGTACTTCCGCTTCCTGCCGGCATCGTTTGTCTTGGACGCCAACAGCTTGAGTGCCTCGAGGTGCGCGACCTCCAGGGCCTTCTCGGACTCGGTTTCAATATCCGGCTTGATACCGATGCCTTCCCAGCGCGGATTCTCGTTGAGGATCGAGCTGATGATTTTATAAGCGGGAATGGAGATGACGTATTCGCCGGCTATGGCCTGGATATCCACGGGATTCTCTCCCCCGCGCGTGCTCTCGCCGACGATGGTGGCCCGCTTGAGGGCTTTCAGATGGTAGGAGAAGGCCTCGGCGGCGGAAAACGTCGATTTCGAAATCAGGACGTACAGCGGCACGTCGGGCAGCCTTTTCCCGGGAACAAAAGACAAGGTGGCCGCTTGATAGTAGCTGTTGTCCTGGCGGTGGTAGCTTGTCGCCAGCTCCACGCGAGAGGGAACAAAATAGCTGAGAAGAAAATTGACCATCTCGTCGCCCCCCCGCCATTGGCGCGGAGATCGATGATCACGGCGCGGCAATTGGCCAGGAAACCCATGGCCGCGACCGCGGTCTCCCCGGCATACGCCAACGGGCAGAATTCGCGCAGGTCCAGGTAGCCGACGTTCCCCTCCAAAATCCCGAGATTTCTGAACTCGAAGTTCGTTTCCTTCAACCCGTCGATGACGGCGGGCGTGTAGTAGTCGCCGGACGGCTCCGAGGCCAGGTCGGCCGCCTGCTCCGGGTTGAACACGATCCCGATGTGCTTGTCGTTGGTCAGGGCCTGCAAATCCTTGTCCAACTGAAAGGCAAAACCGGCCGGAGACGCCGAGGTCCGATAGGCGCCGGCTTCAAGCTTCTTCAGCAGCTCGGACCGGATCCTCCCGACGTTTTCCGGATAGATGTAGGTTTTATCAAGCCGCTCGCAGACCATCTCGATCAGCTTCTTCTGTTCCTCTCCGGTCATGGCCCGTTCTCCGGACGGACGCTGGGCCAGGGCGGCGGCAGCGAGACAAAGGACCAGGACGGATATGATCACCAAGCTTCGGACGGACGGGTTCGCTTGCCTCAATTGATTTCCTCAAAAAAAGAATGGGATGTTGACTCAAAATAGATACGTTCGTCGCCCCGGAAAGGTTTGCGGGCGCCGCCTGATCCCGCGCCCTTGAGCCGCCGGGTGTCCTGGGGTGCCGCGGAAACGGGGCGGCCGTGCGCTCCGCGATCGCTTTTCAACGATCGGCGCGGTTCGGGCTCGCGCCGGGGTCCAGGACCAGCCGGAAGCCGAGATACGGCTTGCGGGCCGAGGGGAGGTTGTCGTTGCGGTGGGCGAACCTCAGATAGTTCCCGCCGTGGAGGTAGCCGCCCCCCCGGCCGACCCGAACCCTTCGCCTCAAAGGGAGAAAACCTTGGCTTTGAACGGCTCCATGACCTCCGCGGTCATTTCGGGGAGAAAGTCCGCGGTCAGCTTCTTGAAGGCGGCGTGCTGGGCCTCGGCGCCGTGCATCAGCAGAGCGACCTTGGGCTTGACGTCCCGGGCCATCTTGAAGGCCGAGTCGGGCGAGGCCGTGGGAGAGGGATTCCCGGTCGGCAGGAAGGCGATATCGGCTTGGCCGTCCCTGATGGGGACATGAGCCGAATCGCCGCCGTGGAAGAAGCGCAACGAACCGAGCTGAACCCGGAAGAGCATGATAGGCCCGACGTGCTTGCCGACAAAGCCCCGCACGGTCAGCCCGCCGGCCTGCACATCCTTGCCGTCGACGGCCGTTAGCAGCTTGTCCGCCGGAATGCCGCCTGCCGCTCTCAGCGTGGCCGCCACGGCGGGCTCGGCCACGACGACGGCGCCCGTCTCGCGGACAAGGGCCTTGGCCGTGGCGACGTCGAGATGGTCGCCGTGACCGTGGGTGTAGAGAACGGCCTTCAGGCCGTTTTTCTTGAGCACCGCGATGTCCGCGTCGACGAGTAGGTCGGCCGGATCTATCGCGAACGTCCCCGCGGTCGTCCGGACGAGGACGCCGGAATAGGACAGGAACATCACCGCCGCGTCCTTGTCCTTGAGCGGCATCGAGAAAAGCTTGTCCAGTTCACTCATGGGTGCCTCCGCGAGCGTGGCCGTGGCCACAAAGGCCAAGAGGGCCGCGCCGATCGTCGCTGTCGGGTGTCTAGTCACAGGATGGTTCTTAGCCGATGACGCGAAAACATTTCAAGACTTTAAAGCCGGCTTCGTCCTCCTGCACGCCGTAGAGCCTTCCGTCCCGCCACAGCATGAATTCCACGAAAGAAGGAAAGCGGGCCGTATATCGCCCTTCCGCGTCGAACAGGTCGTTATAATATTCTTTTTCCCCCTTGCCTCTTTCGTACGTCCGGACGAGGATTCGCCCGTCCGGATCGACGACGAAGGCCGAATAGGCCGGGAAGACCTCGGGGATCAGGATCATCTCCTTGACGCTGAATCCGCCCGTGGCCTGCATACCTCCGAGAATCTTGAAGAATCTTTCGTGGTCTTCCTTTTTGAGGGAGACCGGATCGTACTCCCGCTCCACGATCCGCAAGGGCTTTCCCTCGAAGTCGAAGGTCTGGACCCGGTAGCCCTTCGAGCTGCCGATGAACAAACGCCCCCGCTCGTCGGGCGCCATGATCATCCCGGGCATCATCGAAAAGACGTCGATCTTGCCCGCCCCCAGCAGGGCCATCTCGAGCTTGGCCAGGGGCGCCCCGGGCTTCAAGTCCTTGTCGAAAGCCTTGATTTCAAACCCGATCTTGCCCCCCTCGAAGGACATGGTCCTGCCGGCCATCCGGCCCTTTCCGGTCCATGACCAGCCCGGCCAGCCCCATGCCCATACCCGGCTGGGCGGTCGACTGCTGGCGCAGGAACTTGCCGTCCCGGGAATAGTAGTTGAGCCTCCGGTTGCCGGAGTCCTCGACCATGATCTCCCCCGCCGGCGTCAGGATGACGCCGATGGGCAGCGACAGCTCGCCGGGGCCCTGGCCCTTGCGCCCGAAGGCCCGGACAAAGCGCCCTTGCCGTCAAACGTCAGGACGCGCGACTCCTTCGAGTCCAAGACGAGAACCGTTCCGGTCGGATCGACGGCAACCGCTTCGACACCGCTGAAGTCCTGCTCGGGCGGCGCATCTTCCCCGCCGATCGTCCAGAGCGGCTCGAGCGCGAAGCGGGGGCCGGACGCGGGCGGGACGGGGCGTTTGCCGTTCTTCACGATGGGGACGGCGGCGCCTGGCCCGGTCTTGGGCGGCGTTTGCGCAAGCCCGGCCGTGGCCATGACGACGGCTAAGACGAGCCTGAAAGCGAAGCGCGGCACTATTCCAAATTTCGGGACGGCTTGCGGTCGGATACAGAAGATCTTCGGCGTCATGGTGATACTCCTTGATCGATAGGGAAACGAAAAGGAGTCGGCAAGTTGGACATGGCTCCCTGGGCTGATGATCCGAGGCCCTCACCGACCTCCGGATCGGCTGTCTCATCAGTGTTTTAAGATTAACAAAGCGGATGGAAAGGGTCAATGCCCCGTGCGGAGGGACTAGCCTTTTCTTTTCCACAAAACTTGTGCATAAGGCTGTGGAAAACAGGACGACGCCCCCCCGCTAAGTCCTTTTTTTCTCTCTCTTTGCCGGAACCTGCACATGAATTGGTCGGGGGCGAAAACGGGCCGCCAATCAGTCGAAAAAGGCTTAGAAGATATGGCCGAAATTGAAGTACAGCCCCATCCCTTCCTGGCCGAATCCGACGTCCACACGGACCACGAAATCGGGCAGGTAGATGCGCAGGCCCAGGCCCGCATCCGCCGCGATGCGGCCGAAGTCGATTTCGGACAGGCTCGGCCAGACCGTGCCGATATCGGCGAAGATGTTCATGCCCAGCTTTGCGCCCATGGGGAGCCTGGCGTTCCAGACGAGCGGGAAGCGATACTCGATGTTGGCCAGGAACTTGCCCTTGTCCAGGAAGCGGTTCTGGCTGAAGCCGCGCATCGCGTTCATCATCCCTCCGCCGCCCAGGACGGATAAGTCGAAGATCGGGATCTTGTCGCCACTGACGTACTGAACCAGCGTCCGAAAGGCAAAGACGTCGGCCTCGCCGAAGACGGTCATGTACTTGCGAAAGTCGAGGGAGAAGCGGGTGAAGTCGGCGTCCGAGGACCCCAGGAACTTCTTGGACAGGTCCATCTGCAGCAGTGTGCGGAAGCCCCGGGTCGGATGGATCTGGCTGTCCGAGGTGTCGTAACGGATGACGGCCGAGGCGAACGGCGCGAACTGGTCGCCCGCGTTCACGAACGGCGTTAGGTCGGCGCCCAGAGGGCCCTCGCTGGCCGCCTCATAGGTCAGCCCCCGCAGCGAGTAGCTGACCTCCACGGCGAACTGCTGCGTGAAGCCGTGGCCCAAGTGTCAATTGCAGGGTCTTGGTGGTATGGGTAAACGTCGTCCGGTCGTCCTTGGACGCGTCCGGCCCCACTCCGTAATAGGTATACTTGAGGTACTTGTCGTACTCGGCCTTGACGTCGACCGAGATCGGATAGGTCCGGCCCTGCCGGATCTCGATGTCGGGCAGCGAAAAGGTGAAGACGTACCAGCGCTCGCCCTTGCTGGAGTTGAACAGGATCAGGTCGAACGATTCCTTCCAGCCCAGGAAGTCGACCAGCTTGAGCTTGCCGCCGTAGCCGACGCCGATATCGCCGTCGTACATGATGATCGGCATCGGGCTCCAGGACTTGTACGACTTCTCGGGAATGCCGGTGCCGTCCATGACGGCCTGGGCGGCGAGACCGCCGGCCAGCGCCAGCAGGGCGGCCGCGGCGAGAGCGAGCCGGGAGGCGTGTTTGAACATCGGATGCTCCTTTTTCATACCTATCTGCCCCAGGATAGCCTCCCGGGTCGTCCGAACCGTCAAGACGATGCCAAGATTCCGTTAAAAATGCAAGCCTTCACTCGCAGCCGGCTTTGCGGTGCGTCAACCCCGATCTGCGGAGTTAGCTGAACAGGCTTTGACGCAGACGCCGCAGATATGCTGGCTGACGACGTGCTTGTTGCGGAAGTCGACGAGCTGTTCATAACATCGGATATGGTCGAACGCCGCGGGATCCATGCCGATGGCCCCGGCCGGGCAGGGGGCCAGGCAGCGGACGCAGTCGCCGCAGCCGAAGGCGAGCGGTAACCCGGGCTCGAGCGGCATATCGGTCAGCACGGTGACCAGGCGCACTCGCGAGCCGAGCTCGGGAGTCACGAGCAGGTTGTTGCGGCCGATCCAGCCCAGGCCCGCGGCCAGGGCCACGGCCTTGTGCGAAACATGCCCCTGATGCTTTTCCCAGTCGACGAGCTGCGAGGCGGGGATGGCCAGCGAGGCGAAGCCGAGGCTCTGGATGTGGTCGGCCAGCAGGAAGGCCGCCCGGTCCAGGTAGTAGTTCGTCTGGCGATAATGGTGGAAGTAGAGCGGCGTCGGCTTGTCGTCGATGTCGTCAAGGACGGAATCGGACAGCCGCTTGGCCAGCGAGACGGCGCGCGGGAAGCGGCCCTTGAGCCGTTCGTGCAGGAGGAATTCGCCGCGCAGCTCCGTGACGTCGGCCACCCCGGTCAGAGAGAAGCCCAGCTCCCGGGCATAATCCAAAATGCGTTGCTTGTTCGCTTTTTCCATGATGCCGGGGTTAATTGTATTTTTCGCCTCTCACCGTGTCAATGAAATGGAAGCCCCTCGTGTTGACTCGGCTTTCCGTTTTGGATATCTTTGTCGAAAGTTCCACTCGAAAGAAGCAGATGACAATGTCCCAAAAAACGCTCGGCATCATCAAGCCCGACGCCGTCAAGAAGCGGGTGATCGGCAAGATCCTGGCCCGCATCGAGGAGGAGGGCTTCACCATCGCCGGCATGCGGCTCCACCGGCTGACGATCGACGAGGCCAAGGCCTTCTACGCCGTCCACAAGGCCAAGCCGTTCTACAACGGGCTGGCCGAGTTCATGTCCTCCGGCCCGATCGTCCTCCTGCTCCTGGAGCGCGACGACGCCATCGCCCGCTGGCGCGACCTGATGGGCGCCACCGACCCGGCCCGGGCCAATCCCGGCACGCTGCGGCGCGAGTACGGCTTCGACATCGAGCACAACGCGACCCACGGCTCGGACGCGCCCGAGACGGCCGAGTGGGAAACCGCGTTCTTCTTTAAGAAATAGGAGTTTC